>CAIWCD010000014.1 GCA_903911145.1 uncultured delta proteobacterium
TGCCGACGGCGGCGTGGATCAATAAGCCCAAGCTAATCGACGAAACGAGCCCTTCCCTCGATAGCGCTCTTGCTCCCCAGGAGGTGTCTGCTCTCTAATTGCGATCGACCGCTGTCTCATAATCGTTGACAGGTTCCGCAGCCGCCGCCGCTACAGGGAGTGCCAGTCACCGCGCCGGTCGTTCCCTACGACCCGTGCGCTGTTCTGCAGAGCCGACTGAGCGGCCAGCAGTTGGCCGCCTCGCTCAAGGTGCTCTTTCCCTCGGGCACAGCTCCCGCGCTCGCGCAGCCGGCAGTCGATGCATCGACGCGCGCCGATCAGCAAGAGGTCCGCGACACGATCCGGCAGCAGAAGATCGCGTCGCTCACTGCGCTCTGCGACGGCACGACGAGCGCCGATCCCGACAAGTGCAACGCGGCGTCGAAGGCGGCCGAGCTGCTCACTGCCGCGCAGCTCGCAGAGCTCATCGATCGAATGGTCGATCTCAACCGCATCGAAGCAGTCCAGCTCGCGATGCACGTCTCCGAGCAGTCGGCGCAGCAGCAGCGCGACGACGACCGCCGAAAGCTCCTCCTCGACGCCGCTGGCCAGGTCGCGCCTGCGCCGCTCCAGCTGCGCGCCCCTGGCTTCACCTTCACGGAGTAATCGCGATGACCTCGACAAATCTGCCAGCACAGCTCGTCGATCTAAGCAGCGGCGCACCCGCGCAGCTCGTCGCGATCACGCTCTCGATGGCGTGGAAATACTTTTTCTTCCTCGCGCTCGTCTCGTTCATCGTCGAGGCCTTCGGCAAGAGCCCGACCGAGCCGCGCGACTACGCTGCCTGCACATGGCGCGCGGTGATCGTGATGGTGCTGCTCGCGAGCTACCAGCAGCTCTTCGGCAGCCTGGTGAACTTCGCGGCGCAGCTCGCCGCTGATGTCGCGCCAGCGCCGATCGCGAATCAGCTCGGCGGCAGCCTCGTCTCGAGCGCGCAGAGTTTCTGGAGCGTGGCCTCGGCCGGCGTGGGCGCGACTACTGCGACGTCGATCTCGAGTGCCGCGACGTCGTCACTTGTCGGCGACATGTTCTTCAAAGCGCTGATCGGCTTCGTCACTGTCCTCGGCCTCATCGCCAATCGCATCATCATGTGGCTCGCGGGAGTGCTGATCGCGCTCTGCTACGTGCTCGGCCCGCTCGCGCTCGTCTTCTCGATTCCGCGCGTCAGCTCGGTCGGCGTGAAGTGGTTCGAGCACTTCGTCTCGATATGCACCTGGCCGATCATCAGCGGCGTTCTCGTCTGTCTCGTCGGCGCGCTCGGTGTTCAGGTGTCCGGCGATGCAGGGCAGAGCCTCAACTCGCTCGCGATGTCGCTGGTGCTGCTCTGCACAGCGATCGCGACGCCGGTGCTCGCCGGGAAGTTCGTCGGCGGTGGGATGGCGCACGCGGTCTCGCACGGGTTCAGCACCGCGTCTGGTCTCGCTGGAGGCGTGAAGAGCCTCGCTGAAAAGGCCACGTCGAATCGAGGCGACTCTCCTTCGCCGCATGGCGGAGGTGCAGGCCCGTCGAGCAATCAGGGCCCAACGAATGCGCCCGCTCCGGCGGGAGGTCTGCCGTGAAGAGCGCCAGCGTTCGCGCGCTCGGCCCTCCGGCGATCTGGACGGCGTTCGCGAAGCAGGCCGCGTGGAAGGATTGGGTGATCGTCGCGCTCTTCGCGCTCAACGTGCTCCTCGTGATCGCGGGCGTGCATATCGCGCGTCGCGATCCCGACATCGTGCTCGTCGCCGCTGACGGGAAGAGCACGTTCGTGCCGAGGCAGATCGCTGGTGACGCGCTCGAGAGATTCCTCTCTGAGCAGCGCCAGCAGCCCTCGGACGTTACAGTTGTGCACTTCACGCAGGAATTCCTGCGACTCGCCTTCGCGATCAACTCCAGCACGATTGAAGCGGCCTGGGCAGACGCTCTCGCTCTGATGGGAGACGATTTGCGTGGAAGGTACGCCGCCGAAGCTGCAGGGCAGAAGTTCGTCGAAATCTACAAGCTCGCGCGAGTGAGGACGTCGCTCACCGTCGAGGAGCTGCAGCTCGTCGATCGCACCAGCACGCTCTTGCACGTCCGCGCGGTCGTCGCGCGCAGCAAGGCGAGCCTCATTTCCGATGAGGCCGCGCTCTTCGACGATCGCCTCGCCATTGAGCTGGTCGAGCGCGTCGTGCCTCGGTCGATGAGTCGTCCCGATGGTCTCGAGGTCGTCGGTCTCAACGTCTCTGTCGTCAAGACCGGTGCTGCTGCACCTGCCAGGAGCACTCCATGATTCGCATCGCGATCACCGCTCTTCTCGTCTCCTTCGCAGCGCGCGCCGCCCCGGCTTCGTCAAAGCTTGCGCTCCCAGAGAGCAAAGAGCGGCAGCCGGCCAATCGAACGCTCACGCTCACCGACGAGAATCGCGACTTCGTCCCCGAGCTGCACGTCGCGCCGGGTGTGCCGACGACGCTCATCTTCTCGATGAACGTCGACAAGAACGGCACGCGCCTCGCCGATGCGAACGGCGTTCTCTATCCGCTGCTCGTGCAGGCGAACACGGCGATCGTCACGCCGAAGGTCGAGCTGCCCGCGAGCGCGGCGGTGCCGCTGAGCGTGGCGCTCACCGACGGAACGCTGCTCTCGTTCGTGCTGCGGCCCGCGACGACGCAGATCGATTTCCAGGTCACGGTCGAGGCGCGCTTCACGCGCAACGCCGCGCCCGAGTCGGTCGATACGCTCAAGCAGCAGATCGCGCAGCTCCAGTCGCGCATCGACGAGATGCAATCCAACTCGAGCCACACGGCCGTCGCGCACGTCGCGAACCTCGTGCTCACGCAGGAGCCGGGCAGCGCCTCCGCGCGGACGTTCGAGGCCCACCGCGTTCACTCTCGCGACAAGCAGTCGCGATTACTTGTCGAAGCCAACTATGTCTATCGGCTCTTCTCGAAGTCCTATCTCCTGCTCTCCGTCGAGAACCGCGACCCGTCGCGCGCCTGGGTATTCGACCGCGCGGAGGTGCATCTCAAGAGCGGCAGCGAAGACGTCAGCGTTCCCGTTGAACACGCCGAGACGGACGTCCGGAGCCTCCCGCCCGAGGAGACCGCGAAGCTCGTCGTCGTCTTCGATACCCCTTCGCAGAGCAGCGGGCAGGCGTTGCAGATCTCTCTGTTCGAGAAGGGCGGCGCTCGCCAGGTCACCTTGGATATCGAGCCGTGAGCGCCCGCGCGAAGGCAGCCGATGCGGCGACGCGAGGCGCGAACTAATGGACGCGTCCCTCGGCCCCGAGTTGCCGGTCGGCACGAAGATCGGCTTCTACGAAGTGCTCCCGATCTCGACGAGCGCCGACGGCAAGAAGATCCGCACCTGCCTCGGCTATGGCGGCTTCGGCTCGCTCTACAAAGTGAGCCGCGGCTCGAAGGTCTACGCGCTCAAGCTCGCGCACCGAGCGCTCCGCGACTTCTCGCCAGCGGAGCGGAAGTGGAACGAGGAGCGCGGCGATCGCGAGGTCGGCGCGCTCAAGCTCCTGCGCCATCCGAACATCGTGCGCGTTCACGGCTTCGACATGTGGCCGGACGAGGAGGGCAGGGCGTTCATCGTCATGGATCTCGTCGAGGGCAATCACCTCGACGTCTGGCGCGCGACGCAGTCGCCGAGTCTGAAGCGCATCTGCGAAGTGTTCATCGCCATCGGCCGCGCGCTCGGTGCGGCGCATCGGCAGCAGGTGTTCCACCGCGATCTCAAGTGCGAGAACGTCCTCGTCCGCACCGCCGATGGGCAGCCGATCATCGTCGATTGGGGCATCGCGCGCCCGCGCAACGCCCGCACGGTCACGGCCGTCGGCGGCTGGCTGGGCACCTGCACGCACTTCTCGCCCGAGTATTGCCGCTACGCTGTCGGTGACTTTCCCGACGACTCGCCCGAGTCGCAGCGATTCTCGGTGACGCCGCAGAGCGAGCTCCACGCGGTCGGCTTCATGCTCTTCCAGTTGCTCACTGACGAGAGTCCGTTCCCGTCCGATGAAGACGACTTCGCGACAATGCGGTCGATCATCAATCACCAGCCGGTCGCTCCCTCGACTCGGAATCCGAACGTCCCGAAAGCGCTCGACGCGATCGTGCTCAAGCTGCTCGCGAAGGCGCCGGGCGAGCGCTACGAGAGCGGCGATCAGTTCGCAGACGCGCTCGAAGCGCTCCTCGTCAATGCCGACAAGAAGTGGACCGAGCCGTTCGATCTTCCACTCGTCGCTCCATTGATGAGCGTGAAGGACACGCCGCCGGCGTTACCCGCGAAGCCCGCTGTTGCTGCGACCGTTCCGGAAGGTCCACGCGCCGCACCCGCAGTGGCGGCGAACGTCGGCCGAGTCTTGATGCCGACCGACGCGAAGGCCGCGCAGCACGTCTCGGTTCACTCTGTGGAGATCATCGGCGAGGTCGGCTCGGAAGCGCCAACGCAGCCGCCGAAGCGGCTCAAGTTCGACGCAGCCCAAGCGCAGGTCCTCGCGGCGAAGGGGCCGAGGCGCATGCCGTCGGGCCCCGTCCTGGTGGCGGCGATTGTCGCGCTCTCGCTGGGCGCGTTTGTCCTGATCGCGAAGCTCAGCGCGCCCGCCAAGAAGCCCGAGAGTCTCCTCGCGAGAGTTCAGGCAGAGGAGAATCTTCCGATAGCGTCCGCGACGACGAGTGCGGCGCTTGACCAGAAACTCAACCTCTTCCCTCCGGCCCCGGGCGTTGCAGCAGGCGCTGGCGCGAAGCCGGTGGTTGCAGAGCCGCCGCAGAAGGCGACAACAAAGCCAAGCGTAGCGAGCGACCACTCGAACGTGGATGAGCGCGCAATCGATCAGGAGATCGCCGCGAAGTACGGCCGCCCGCAGGTCGTTGCGACGACAGCAGCGAAGCCGGATGCAGCGGTACCCTCCGCGACGACGACTCCAGAGGACGACACTCCCGCCTGGCTGCGCCCGGTCGGAGAGCCGAAGTCGCTGGCAGATGCAGGCCCGAAGCTCTACGGCGTACCGACCGGCGTGCTCGTGCGCGCTCGACTGCAGAACAACCTCGACAGCCGCACCGTCGCGGATGGCCCCGCGACAGCGAAGCTCGTCCGCCCATTTGTCGTCGACGGAAAGTTCATCTTCCCCTCGGGCACGCTCCTGTTCGGTCAAGCCGCCGTCTCCGGCGCGCGCTTCACGATCCACTTCAATCGCCTCCGCCTCCCGGACCGCACCGAAGTGCCGTTCGAGGGGCTCGCCTACAGCGTCACCGAGCACCAGCCTGGTCTCGCGGCATCTCGCTCGGCGCAGCCCACCGCACAGCAATCGTCGACCGCGGGAAAGGTCGCCAAGGGCGCGGCCAACACGCTCCTCTCGGCAGCCGCGGCAGCGATGACTGGCAACGTCGCCACCACCGTCGCAAGCGAGGCGGGGCGCACGGCCCTCGGCGACCAATCAGACGCTCCATCCTCCTCGCAGACGACGTTGATGCTCGACGAGGGGGCCGATCTTGACGTGTTCATCGTCAAGGCATTCTGACTTCGTGTAGCTATTTTATAGGATGTCGTTATAGATGCGCGTATCGGCGCATATGCGTCGCGAGGTTTTCATGTCCCGTTTGCTCTTGGTTGTGACAGTTGGAGCGGTCCTTTCGTGTGGCGGCGGCCATCTCGCCGGCCAGCAGCCTGCAGATGGAGGCCAGAGCCGCGCGTCGACGTCGTTCGTGGCCTGGCCCGTCGTGAGCGGCACTGTCACGGCCTACTCCGTCGACAGCACCGCCACGCGAACGACCGTGCTTGCGACTGCGACGACCGACGTGAACGGCGGCTTCTATCTCCAGCTCGCCGCGCCAAGCACCGGGCCGGTGCTCCTCGTCGTCTCGAGCGGTAGCTACACCGAGCCCGCGACGGGAACCGCGATCAGCCTCCAGGGCAGCGAGCTCACGACGCTCCTGCCGAGCGCAGTGCATGTCGCGGGTGACTCGCTCGATGGCGTCCTGATCTCGCCCGTCTCGCATCTGACCGCGCGGCTCGCCACTTGGTACGTCGCCAGCGCCCACCTCTCTGTCGACGCTGCGCTAACGCAGGCCGCGCGGCTGCTCGAGTCGCATTTCGGCGCGGTTTCTTGGCGCACGTTCGGCGTTCCGCCAGATCTCACTGCCGCAAGTTCGAGCGGCCTCGTGCAAGTGAACGACCTCGCGAAAGGCGCACTCATTCTCGCCGGCCTCTCGCAGGAGGCGCGCAATCTGGCCGTCGCGAAGGGCCTATCGCCTGGTGGGCCGATCAACTCGCTCACGCTGCTGAGCGCGCTCGGCGAGGATCTCTCCGCAGACGGTTTCTTCGACGGAATGGGCGCAGGCGGCCAACGCATCCAGGTGCCAGCGGGTCTAAACGGATATCTGCTCGATGGTCAGACCGTGCGCGCCTCGCTCGCGCAGGGCATCACGACGTTCCTGACGAACCCGCGCAACGTGAGCCAGATTGCAGCGGCAGACGCACAGGGCCTCGTCACGGAGATCGGCACCGACAGCAACACGCAGCTCTTCCGTAACGGCTCGGGCAACGTCGATCTCGTTCCTCCCTCGATTCAGTTCGTGCAGCCGGGGAGCAACGCGTCGGTGCACGGCTCCGTCACCGTCGAGGCGGTCGCGACCGACAACGTCGCGATGGGCAGCTTCAGCTTCACGGCCCCCGTATCGCTCATCGGCGTGCAATCGAGCACTGAGAACAACGGCGCTTCGATGCATCTCCTTGCGACGCTCGATGTGAGCGCGCTCCCAGACGGACCGCTGACGATCAGCGCACAGGCGACCGATACGTCGTCGAACACGGCGGCCCAGAGCCTCCTCGTGCACGTCGCGAATCACGGGCCCGTCATCACGGTTACGAGCCCGAACGCGGGCGCGGTCGCGAAGGGCACGGTCACAATCTCCGCGAGCGCTGCTTCGCAGACGGGATCGGCCATCACCATTCTCGAAATCAAGGGAACGCTTCCGGGCGCAGGCGCAGATCAGTTGCCCGCGGCCGAGCAGCTCCAGGTCTCGTGGGACACGACGCAGATGCTCGAGGGTCCGGGCCAGCTCACGCTGCATGCCGAGGATGCCAGCGGTGCCGCGAGCGATCTGATCGTCAATGTCACCGTCGACAACGTGCCGTTCGGAATCTTCGATGCCTATGTCAGCGCGGGCGCGCCGATCGCTGGTGCCAACGTGAAGGTGATTGCGGTCGATCTATCGACTGGACTGATCAACCCCACGGTAGGCGTGAACGGGGTGATGGGCGCGGGCGGCCCCACCGATCAGAGCGGCTTCTATCGACTGACGCTCAACACCGAGAACTATCGCGGCCCGGTTCAGGTCATCGCGTCTGGCACGAACCTGACTTACGTCGACCCCTCGGATGGGACGACGATCATTTCCATTCCCAACTCGGCTGCGCTGACGTCGCTGCTAGGCGATTACACGACCGGCCAGGAGGTCGCGCTCCCCCTCGATCTCTGGACCTCGCTCGCCGACGCAGAGGCGATTGCATACACGCAGGGCCTCAATCGCGGATTTCCTGTCGCTCACGATCTCACCGACGCGCTCGCGTTCGGGGATCCTCTCTTCACGAGCCACATCACGTCGAGTCTCTGGAACATCCGCACGACGCTGCCGACGTCGCTCACGACCGCGCAGCAGACGCTCGCCGACGTCGTCTATGCCGCGGTGCCGGATATCGCCCTGAACCGCCTCGCGCGAGACCTCGCGAAGAAGGGAAACCTCGATCCGGGCAGCGTCTCCGCGTTCGACCTGCTCGCATTGCTCCAGAAGGATCTTGCCGCCGACGGGCAGTTCGATGGCCAGGGTGCGGCTGGTACGCAGCTTCAAACGGTCGGTCATCCCGCTCAGTCGCTCGATGCCAATACGCTGCGATTCTATCTCGCGTACGCGCTCGACGAGTTCGTGCAAGGCCCGACCAACAAGACGACTCTTGGCCGCCCCGATTTCCAGAACGCGGGCATCTACGACACGATCTCGAACGACACGAGCGCTCTCTTCGGCGCGGAGACGCCGCTCGCCTTCGACGACACGCCGCCTACGGTTTCCTTCACTGCAACGTTTCAACCCACCGCCGGAGGATCTGCGCAAGCGCCTGTTGGCGCGAACAACCTGGTGAGCGGAACGCTCGCGCTCACCGTGTCTGCATCCGATCCCTCCGGTGTCGCGTCGCTTTCGCTCTCGCAGAATGGAATCGCGATCACGCCAGCGCTGGGCAGTTCGCTTCCCACCAAGATTGTCTACTCGATCGATACGACCACGCTGGTCGATGGTGCGTTGACGTTCATTGCAGCCTCAGCCGATACCTTCGTGAATAGCGGTCACACGACGTTCACGGTCATTGTCGCGAATGCGCCGCCGAGTATCTCGTTCGCGCCGGCCCAGAGCGGCCAGGCCGGGAACTTCGTCGCGAATGGCTACTACGCGAGCTCAGTCCCGGTCGATGCGTCCGCAATTGATCCCAACGGCATCGCGTCATTCACGATGTCCGGACTGGCCGGCTTCAACGATCTCGACGGCACGATTAGCCGTATCGCCGGAACATGGGCGGTTCCGGAAGGGCTGTCGGATGGTCCCGTCTCTGTCTCGTTCGCGACGTGCAACGTCGTGTTCGTCTGCAACTCGACCACGCGTTTGTTCTACGTCGATCGAACACCGCCGACGGTGAGCCTCGTGTCGGCGCCTCCCCAATACACGGCGATCGCGGCCCTCATTCTACAAGTCAGTGCTGCGGATACTGGATCTGGCGTCGCCGCTGTGTACGCACAAAACGGAAATGGAACCGTGGTGTCAGCAACAGCTAGCAGCAACGGCGCATACGCGCTGAGCGTCGGTCTCAATAGCGGCACCAATCTCATCGCCATCTGGGCAGCCGATAACGTCGGGAACTCCGGACAAGGGAAAGCCAGTCCTGAGCAAGCCTCCGTTTCAATCATTCTGGATGTGGCTGGTCCGTCAGTAGGGTCTCCGGACATCACGGTATCAAAATACTACGACGAGACGGGCATCGCTCTGCAGATGGCCGACGCGGGTGTTCCAATCATGCCCGCGCAGTATTCATACGCCGGTGGTTTCATTTCTGCTCCGAGCGGCACGATTCACAAGGTGTCAACGCGGTTGGGATGGGGCGAACAGGGTTTGAGCCAACCCGCAGTCTCGGAGTTGACCGGTGCAAACCCGAACAACTATCCATTCTACTATCTGAACATCTCCGCACTGAGCGGGGTAGCGTCTGCCTCTTTCTCCGTGACGATTGCTCAGACGAACGCAACTTCATCTGGAACTCTCTGGCCGGTCGACGCAACGCACTTCGTCCTTCCTCTGACCTCGGACACCATCCCAGGTCTGTTGTCGCTGCCTGCTTCGCTGACCCCCTACACACTGCAAATCTCGATTACCGCAACGTCTGGATCGGGCGTTACGCCGGCGGCCGTCAACTTCACGCAGAGCTTTACCGTCTTGGGGGCACCGCTTGCGTGGGCGGAGGACGCCGCGATCAAGTCAAGCAGCTTTGATGGCTCGAGCACCTACCAGCACCCGCTGAGCGATGGCGCATACTCGTCAATGTTTCCAGAAGCGACTTCGGTAAAGCTGATCCGTTACGTCCTGCGAAACCCCGCGCTTGTCCCAGTGGCATTCCGGGTTTCGGGAAGTGGCTCGTGGGCCGCGAATGAAACCTGGGCGGACGGTGTTGCTCCGCTCCCGACGAATCTTGGATTCAATAGCTACACAGCTCCAGATGGGAGCACGCTTTCCAATCCGCTTACCGTAGACGGTTTTGGAGGTGCCCAGTCGTGCGGATATGGAATGACCTATTCCTGCACATCGCAGCAGTATGCGCTGCACAGTCCGGCCACCGATCCGAGGACGCTGTTTGTCTGCGGCTCTCGTCCCGTGCCGACCTCGGCCTTGCTCGCGGCCGAGAACGACGCGACGTCCGTCATTTCATTTCCGGCCTTCGGGAACCCACAGGTCAATGGCGGAGAGACCGCAGCACCGAGCCTGACAGGTGACGGCTACTACGTCGTCCCGCAAGCGGCCAATGGCCAACCGGGCTCGGTAGTCGTTTATGTGGCTCGACCGGGCGCAGTCACACGTCAGACGCAGCTCGATTACCAAGATATCCATTCCAATACGGGCAACTCTCCCCGATTTGAACAATGGCTTGCTGATCTCTGGCCCACGAAAACGGGTAGTAGCATCTGCGGTCCCGACTCTCAGGGTAATTCCTACCCGTACTACGAGTACGCGACGCAGCGAGAAGTGAAATACCTCTCTGCTGCTGAAGATATCGTCTTCGGCTCTGTCTCGTTCACAACCGCAGGACTCAACGCCGGTGCAACGAGCAGCATCGGAACCACCACCGTGATTGCCAGCGGAATCAATTTCACCCGCAGTATCTCGCATTAACCGGGAGCAATATGCGCGCGTTTGGAAGTCTGGTGGGCCTGCTCGCCTCGTCTGCACTCGCTTGCTCTGAGACGGGCCAGCAGGGCCAGCAAGGAGTGCAGGGTGAGCAGGGCCTTCAAGGCATACAGGGCATTCAAGGAATACAAGGGTCGACCGGGCCGCAGGGCGTGATCGGACCGCAAGGAGATACGGGGCCGCAGGGGCCCCAAGGGATACAAGGTCTAGCGAACGGTGGAGTCTATTCGACTCGAACGCAAGTCTATTGCCGCGAAACGGTTGGCTACACCACTGACGCGGGCAATCCCTTGCTGATCGCCCTTTGCGATGATTCCCACGACCTTCCGCTTTCTGGTTCGTGCGACGGCGTGTCGGATCCTTCGATTTCGACTCCCTTTAATCAGCCCGCGGCCGACTGGGCGGGAATCACGACTGCCGGCTGGGTCTGCGGGTGGCAGTTCTCGGGAGCCGAAAAGGACCTGCCCAATGCGGCAGCACATATCTGCTGCGTCAAGAATCACTGAACTGGCGAAGGAGTTCCCATGGCCGCGTTCCTCTTTGCATCGATCGGCTTTCGCATACTGCGACGCACCTGGCTCTACGCGCTGCTCGCGATCGCGAGCTACCAACTCGGTGCCGACTCAACAGCGCGGCCTCATGCGAACGCGCTCCGCAGCTCAGTTTTGATGCCGTCGCATACTCCCTCGCGGGGCTATATCAACGCGCCCGGCTTTCATTTCAATTACTGAGACAATTTGAATGCGCTTCCCATTGTTCATCGTGGTTGCGGCACTCCTGTTTATCGGGGGCGCAGCCAATGCCGATCGTGGCGCGCTGACCGCCGAAGCATCTGCTGGCATCGCCATCGAGAGCGTGCGATTGCCAACCTCGTTGGGTTCGGCGGCGCAAGTCGGAACTAGCGTATCGGTCAATCTCGCCGGTTGGTACGCGCTAACGGACAGCGTGGAACTCGGAGTGCGTACATTCTGGGAGCCGGAATCGAACTGGGTTCACGAGGGCGCTTCGTCGGGACAATTCAACGGGAGCCTCACGTCCACGTCGACGCGTTTCGGCGCGCTCGCCAGTGCGCGATTCGTGCGCGGCCTCGCGTGGCAATTCACGGCCGGCGTGAGCACAGGATTCAGCGAGCGGCTGTTCACGCATCTCAATTTGTATGACGTGAGCGGGGCGAGCCCGAGAAGTTATGGGCTGCAACTTGCGGATACCGCGACGATGTCGCTCGTTGTTGCTCCGTCGGTCGGGTTGCGTTGGACCGCGGATCATTTCTCGATTGGCCTCGAGCCGCGGCTCGAGGTGCTCGTCGGGCCAGGAGTCGGCTGGGCGGTGACGATTCCGCTGTCGCTATCGTGGAGTTGGTACCTCTAACCGGCGCGCACAACGACAGGTCTAAATGCTCCGCGTGGAAGCAGTGCCCGAGGCCCGGGCGACTCGGGGCGATCGCCGAGCAGGCCGCGGTCGCGCTCGTTGGATTGTGCTCGCAGTTGCACAAGCGAAACGTGCGGCAGGGGCGAGTCTGGTTGCAGGATTGCACTCGCGGCCAACTCGGCGCTCTTCACCGACGCACCCAAGAAACAGCGTGAGTTGTGGAGGTGTTGACCTCGTGCTCGCGCCTCGTCCAGGATCCGACGTATGAACAACATCGAGTCGACGTTTGATCAGCTTTTAGAGCTTCGCGCCCAGTTCGTCGCGAGGGCCACTGGCGGCAGTAGCGAGGATCACAGGTACGTGGCGTTGAGGAAGGCGCTTCTCGCCAACGCGAAGGTTGCCAAACTCCTTCCGTCGTTCGTGCGCACGAGCTACTCCATGGGGGATTTCTGGACATTCATCCAGCCGAAGTACGACAACTACAGACAGCGTCGCGAGTTTTTCCATGAAAGCTTCGCGTCGGCGCTCGCCGCTGTCGATGTAAGCATGCAGCAGCCAGCGGACAATCTTACTGGCGCTGCGCTAGAACGGCTTGAAAGCCAGACTGTTTGCGATCACTGGACGAAAGCGCTTCAGCGGAGACAGACCGATCCCGATGGCGCAGTGACAAGCGCGCGCACGTTGCTCGAGTCGCTGTGTAAGCAGGTCCTCGACGAGCAAATGGTTGAATACGGCAGAGACGACGATCTGCCGAAACTCTACGGGCGGGTCGCGCGGCTCCTTCAGCTTGATCCGTCAGGCCATCGTGACGACGGAGTGAAGCAGGCGCTCGGCGGATGCTTCTCTCTCGTCCAGGGGCTGACGACACTCCGAAATGCGAGAGGCGACGCTCACGGTCAAGGAGAGCAGAAAGCGATGCGGGCTGCTCCTCGTCACGCAGATCTTGCTGTAAACGTCTCAGGTGCGGTCGCTGTAGTTCTCCTCGCTACGTACGAGGCTCGGGCTGAGAAAAACGAATTGCCTCACCCCCGCCCGCTCATGGCAACGTGACCAGCCCGCAGGGGGCAGCAAGTTGGCGTCGGTCGATAATTGTTGGGATGAGCGAAAATATTCGCACAGCGAAAGTGACAGATTTCGGTCTGGCTCTATTTTCGGTGTATAACAATTTTCTCTCATGGACGAAAATACGCATTCGCAGAAATATGCCATCCGCATACAGCTCCCGCGAGCCATCGCGGGATGGATCCCCGTTCGCCCGTGGATTCAAACAAAAGTTGGAGCGACATCATCGATCCGGATGGGGCGCAACCGCGTCCCGATTGAGCTTCACTCGGTGCCCGCTTCCATGACGGCTGAGTTGGCAGCGGAGGTTGCTCCAAGTCTGACGGCACAGCGCAAGACGCGGTTGAATGTCGTGGTGAGCCCGTTGCTTCGCAAAAGCGTTCGCGATCTCCTCGAAGGGCAGGGGATCTCTTATGCAGACTCGAAGGGCCATGTTCACCTGGCTTGGGCCGGTCTGCTCGTCCATATCGATGCGGAGGCTCCTGCAGTCGCCTTGCGCAGGCCAGATGGACTCGGACCAAGCGGCGTGCGCGCAGTGCAAGCGTTGCTGTTGGCAGATGGGCCGGTACAGCTCTCGCAGCTTTCTGCACAAGTCCAACTGTCCCTCTCTCAGACCCACTCCGTGTTTACCCAGCTCGAAAACGCCGGGCTCATGCGCTCAACTGGAAGTGGACCATCGCGCCGCCGAGTCGTCGTCGATCGCACGCAGCTTCTCGACTGGCTTGCGGCGCAGGCGACCGCTCGTCGGCGCGAGACTCGACTGGACGTCGCGCTGTACGCGCGGCGCCCCGAGGAGCTCTGGCGCCGGATCGCTACTCGATTCGGCGAGTCCGGCACGGCCTACGCTGTAACCGGAGCCGCCGGCGCTGCCCTGTTGGGTGTCGGGCCCACGGCCGTTCCTCTGTCTACGGTACGAATCACGCCAGACGTTTCGCTTGCGAATGCAGCGCGGACGCTCGGTGCGGAACCAGTCGAGCGCGGACCTAATCTGCGGCTCATTCGCGACACGGGCGAGGTTGGCTGCGTTGGCGCGGAGCGCCTCGACGGGATCCTTGTCGCACCGAAAGTCCGCGTCTACCTCGACACGCTTTCCGACAAGCGAGGAGAGGATCTAGCCGAACAGTTCCGTGAGGTGATCCTTGGCTACTGAGGGAGGTCACTCGAGCGAGTACGACCCACTCCTTCGGCCCAAGCTGCAAGCGGAAGCTGTGCGTGTCATCCGAGCATTCAGTTTCGCGGGTGCGCACGTTGTGATCATCGGAGGGCTCGTGCCTTCACTGCTCGTGCCCGAGCCGGAGGCTGGGATCGAGCGGCACATCGGTACGCAGGACCTCGATCTGTGCCTGAGCATCGCGCTCGTCGCGGGCGATGTCGGCAACTACGACCGGCTGGAGCAAACCCTGAAGAAGGCCGGCTTCATCATGGCCCGCGATGGGGGCCAAAGCATCAGTTGGCGATGGCGCGGCGGCGTAGATTTGTCGCTGACCGTCGAGTTTTTCTGCCCGGTTGGTCCTGACCGCGAACCAGGGCGGCTCTACCGCCCCGGCGGCGTTGTTGGAGGCAAGCTGTCGGCGCTCGTGCTGGCCGCAGGACGCCTCATTGACGCCGACGTGCGGGACGTCGAAGTCGATGTCGATCTCCCCGGTGGAGGAGGGAAGACGCGCCAGTCCCTCAAAGTTGTCGGCCCGGCGGCCTATCTGGCGGCGAAGGCCGACGCGCTGCGGCGACGAGACAAGAACAAGGATGCCTACGACGTTATCTGGCTCGCGGAGTCGTGGCCAGGAGGACAGGCCGCGCTGGCTCAGGCAATCCGCGCCTCCGCAGTCGCTCGTGACGTCGATTTCCTCGTCGCCCTGGAAACACTGAAGCATGAGTTCTCGACGATCGATTCCGCTGGTGCCGTAAAGTACGCGCGTTTCATGGGGGACGACGCGTCGTCGCAGGACCTGCTCGCCCGCCGCGCCGTGGGAGCTATTGCGGCGCTTTTTCGTGAACTCGGAGCCAGATCATCAACGCGGTGACCGCGCCGCCGACAAACGCCATGTCGGCTCGGAGGTCGCCAAGGCGCTTGGCAACACGCTCGACCACTTCAAGGGTCGGAATCATCGTGTCGAGACCGAGCTCGCACCTGAATCGAGCGCGCCGAGACTACAAGCGGCGATTCCTATAGGGCGGTTGGCATCACGCGAAGAGATGTTTGGAAGCGATCATCGAAAAGCGCGGCACGTCGATCGCGGCGACCGCGATCGCGATCGACAGTGCCGGTTCACCGATAAGGACTCTCGATCGCCTTGGGCGACCATCTCGGGCACGGGCTCCCGATATCAACGGTGACCGACGTGTCCGCTCAATCGTGGTGATCGCCGTCGGTCCACCCGTTGACCTGCTGCTTGCGTCACAGCGGCCGGTGCCCGTAGCGGTGCGCAGAGATGCACTGGGCGCGGGTATCTGTTAGACTGATACGATGAAGCCGCTGGAGACTCTCGCCGCCTTCGATCACTACCTCGCCGCACGCGCTCTGCGGCTTGAGGGAGTCGTGATCGGCGGCACGGCGCTGAACCTGCTCGGCATCGTGAGTCGAACCACGCGGGACTGCGATCTACTTCTCCCTCCGCTTTCTGCAGCGGTCGTCGAGGCTGCGCGCGCCTTCGCGGCCGAGCGCCGTGGTCAGGATGAGGCCCTGGCTGACGATTGGCTGAACAACGGGCCGGCGGCGCTCGTTGGCCAGCTACCCAAGGGATGGGAGAGCCGTCTCCAACTCGTGTTCAGCGGGCAAGCGCTCGAACTGCAATGTCTCGGGCGGCAGGAGCTGCTCTTCTCGAAGCTGTTCGCGCTCTGCGATCGAAGCATCGATCTGGGCGACTGCCTGGCGCTCGCTCCGTCGGCCGAAGAGCTGCGCACGCAGCTCCCGCTGCTCGAGCCTCAAGACGAAAACCCGGAGTGGCCCGCACACGTTCGAGCGACGCTCGCGGATCTGGCGCGGAGGCTCGGTCATGTCCTTTAGCCGCGTCATCGCGCCGAGCAACGAGCCAAGCAATGCCAAGCTGACAGCGGCGATGGTCGGCATCGGCATGCGCTTCGCCGCGCGTGGGGCGGTCGATCCGAACATCGAGGACACGCTCTTCTTCGCTTCCGTCGAAGCGATGGAGCGGGACGATCTCCGTGTGCTGGCTCTGGTCGCGACATGGTTTGGCGTGCACGCCAGGTGGGTGAACGCGGACCGGTTGACCAAGCTCGTCGAAACTCGCGGCTCGTTGCGGGTTCGCGCGCTGTGGAGCGCACTCGCTTACTGGCAAGGCAAAGATCGTCGATTCGTTCGGCTCGCGGCGGCGTACGAGGGGCCTCGCGTTGACGTTCCGTCGTCGGGGAGCGCGTTCCTGATCCGCAAGCATGGTGAAGACCTCCGCTTCAAGAATGGGCCTCTTCGCGTCGCGGCCAATGTGCTGCGCGACCGTCCCGGAGATGTGCTTGCGCCGCGCGAGTTGGCTCGGCGTCACCGGGTCTATCGTGCGCGCGTGCAGATGGGGCCGTCGTACCGAGCCGATGCGTGGGCCGCGCTCGAAGAGGAATCGACTCTGTCCGCGGCCGAGCTTGCGCGTCGCGCCTACGCGTCGTTCGCCACGGCCTGGCAGGTGAGAAGAGAATTCGACATCTTGAACGGGGCCTCGTCTCGATGATTCGTGTGGCTCCTCGGATCTGCGAAGGATGACTCAAATGCACCCCAACGTTCGCCCGGTTTCTCGTCGTCGGAATGCTCCTCGGGAACCTACCGAGCGCGAGCGGCTTCGTGCGTGGGAGAAGTTTCACAAAACGGAGTGCGACTGGCAGTGGACCGATATTCTGCGTGTCCTCGACTTCAAGCTCGGGCGGGTGCAGGCAGCGATCGCTGGCGGCTACGGCGGCGAGCGCAAAGCGCGTGTGGCCGAAATCAAAGAGGTCCGCGGCCTTCTTCGTCGGGCTGCGCGCGAACATTCCCGATATCAAGACGAGCTCTGGTCGCCACACCGCAAGAAGTGGGGAAATCTGAGGATGAAGTTCTTGAGGACGGACAAAGGCAGTACCGTCTCGTTCGTATTCACAAAGGCGAAGAGCGCCGCAGAAACTCAGCGGGCGCATCGTGCGTACGATCGCGTCTCAGTTGCGGCGGAGCGTGCTCTTCAGAGTGATATCAAGAAGGCGTTTAGACTCCTCGCCGCGGGCGTCCAGACGTGGTGGGAGTAGCGGTACCGTCCCATCGCGCGGTCCTGCAGCAGCTCTTGAAACGGGTGCCCTGGCTAACCAAGAGCAGAGATCTTGGTTAGCCGTCCACGCCATTGCGATCATTGGGAAGCCCCCGGCGTGTGCTCACCCGCGCTTTGTGCTGCCCGCCTTCTTCGCGCGATATCGGACGCCGGCGATCCCCTCGAAGTCCGCGTCCTGCGTCCAGAGAATCGCCTCGTGAAGCTGGGCTGTCATCAGCACGATGCTATCCGCGAGCGGCAGCTTGCATTCGATTCCGAGTCGAGCGGCCGCCAGCGCGATATTGGAATTCAGGTCAATCACCCGGCCTTGCATCATCGCAGCGATTGCCTGCAGCGCGTTGTCCTCGCCGCGCTGTTGCAGGACGCGCTTGTAGACCTCGTACAGAGTGATCGACGGAACAATGAGCTTGGGAATGTCCTCGATGGCCGCAGCAAAAAACGACGCATCCGCCTCGCCTGCGAAGTAGGCCAACCAACCCGATGAGTCGACGACATTCACCCGCGGTCTCGCTCGCGCGGAACGTCGGTCTTGATCCCCGCGAGAAAGCCGCGCAGCTGGCGCATCGGCCGCACCGGAATGAGCTCGATGCGATTACCGTGCGCGACCGCCTGGATCTTCTGACCCGCGACGAGGTGCAGCTCCTCCCGGATTTCGCTCGGAATGACGACCTGGAATTTTGGCGAAAGAGTCACGACGTTGGCGGGATGTGGGATCGATATAGGCTTCGTCATACGCACAGTCTATCGATGCCAGTCCGCGCGAGTCAACCGACTGCGCGGCCGCTCCGTGCAGCAAAGGCAGCGACCCAGTCGAGCAGCCACGCATCGGGTCGTCATCCTCAGCGCGTCTCTCTCCAGCGCCCCGTTTCGACGTCTTGATGCTTTTCAAAAAAGCCAGCCTGCACCTGACGGGCCTGCTGGGGGATGAACGGCGGCTGACGACGAGCGAGTCGGATGTAGCGAACCAACGTCATCGCGGAACCAAATCTTTCGCGAGCAGCTTGGCAACACCAGAGCAGAGGATCTGGTAGCCGTTCACGCCATTACGGTGGTGGGGCAGCTCGCCACGCGCACACGCCGCGCGAACTGCATCCTTGGAACATCTGAGCAGAGCCGCGACCTGCGCCACGTCGAGCGGACGGGCTTTTTCTTGGGACACGGTTGGGACACGACCGCTGTGAATCGTATGGGATCGTTGGTGAGACACCGACCCAACACCGGGTAGTGACTCCGAATGAAATCGCTCGGTTGGGGACGGTTGGGGAGATACTGAAACGCTTGGCGACGCGCCCGGTTCGTTTTGCCAAGGCGAAGGTCGCCAGTTCGAACCTGGTGTTCCGCTCCAATTCTGGCCCCGGATTTCTAGAGCTTTGCTCTGAGGTCCGGGGCCTTTTTCTTTGTAGCCCTCTTCGCGGCAGTGGAATGGCAGTGACTCTGCGCGAACTTGCCGCCGACGTTGGAGGGGGCCGATGCACTCTCTCGGGTCTGCATGCCTTCGCGGGCAAGTGTTCGGCGAAGCGCCCGCGCTCACGCGCTGAGCGATGCTCGGATGAGTCAGATCGCCGTGCGCGGGGCGCGCACAAGACCCAAGTGGATGAACTCCAGACCGCGCCCTATCCAGGGTTCAGTTCTGCGACGCCCTTGAGTAGCGCTACCGCGGCCAAGAATAGGCCATCGTATGGTGACCCATTGCCGAACTGCCGACGATCAACCGTGATGCTACGGCGACCCGCGGGAGTCAGAAACGTAAACCGGAAGTCGTTGCCCGCTGGCGTTGCAGCCGGTGGTTCGGCCATCCGCCGAGCCAGCACCCGCTAATCCCCGTCGCTGCTCCACGTGCGAAACGGGCAGTTGATCCGGACGTTCGAAGCATGCGACCCAACGAACAGCTCGAGCACTTCCTCATTGCCCCAGTTGAATCGCGCGACCGGCTTGATCGCGAAAGAGCCGGCCTGTCCCCCGTCGAGCCAGAGCTGGCCGCCCGTGATGTTCAGCAGGCCCACTTCGCCATCGATGCTGCCGGTTACCTTGTAGGTCGCGGTCTTGAGCGTCTCGTCGCGCGCGTAATCGTTCCATGACGCATCTTCGACACTGCCGTCGAGACGGTCGCCTGTGCGCGTGAGCGTAAGTTTCGTCTCGTGCGCATCGCCTTCTCCGCGCGGGGAGGACTCGTAGAAGCGCCACCGACCGTTAAAGCGGATGGGCAGCGCGCTCGCGCGTCCGAGCTTTACGAACTCCGCGTCGCTCGAGCGCTCCACGATCCATTGCACGTGACAGTCGGGGCAGGTGAGCTCGTTGGCGCGAGGGTCGATGCCGGAGAAGAGGCGCGCGACGTCGGCGGGCTCGAAGAGGATCGGGTTCGGCTCGATCGGCTGGCAGGAGGGGCAGGGCATCGCCGAATCGTGCCACAAGCGCGGCGACCAAGCGCCTGTTGACGCGGCCTCGCGTGCTCGTCGACGTGGCTCGATCGAATGACCACGCTGCGCGTCTGCTGGGAGTCGGTTGATTCCGAAATGTCCGCTTCACGGAGTGGGGCCCCTGTCCCTCCTGGCCTGCCTCGCGAGAGATCGAAATCTCGATCGACGACTCGCAGCCGCGCACGGGGTTGAAGATCTTCGGTATCCGCCGATATCTGCCAGCGCGCGAGCGACACCTTCAATCTCTCTCCAGGCTCGATGGGATTTGCGCCAATGAGCGTTCAGCAGTGGTGGACGCAGCGTGGTTGCACGACGCGTCCGACTGGCCCGACCGGCTGCGACCGCGCCAGCGACTTCTATGGAATCCGGAATAACGTCAGCTGGGGAACCGCTCCGTTGGATGCCAAGAACTTCTGGATGGCGAACCATTGCGAAACCAATCCGGTGCGCGACGATACCTGCCAGATCATCAGTGACGTCTATGGAACGTACGTCAACTGTCTGCGAGACTGAATCGATGAACGCTCGCACGGCGCTGCTCGTCGCTCTCTCTGTCGCTGGCTGC
The DNA here is from genome assembly GCA_903911145.1 of uncultured delta proteobacterium. Taxonomy (GTDB): domain Bacteria; phylum Myxococcota; class Myxococcia; order Myxococcales; family 40CM-4-68-19; genus CAIWCD01. Next base: position 20,099 of record CAIWCD010000014.1, read on the forward strand.
AGCGCCGCGAGGGAGATCGCTGGCGCGGATCGGGTCCCCGCGCGCGAACGGCTGGCGGTTGGCGTGGTCACCACGCTCGACGAAGAGCTCTTCTCGCGCGATCGCATCCACGATGGTCTGGTCGATCCCGTCGACGCGCCCAGGCCCGTGGGCTTCGGGATCTTCTTTTTGCAGCCTTACGATCCGCGCAAGATCCCAGTGCTCTTCGTTCACGGAATCTCTGCCTCGCCGCTCGATTTTCGCGACGCACTCCCCGCGCTGGACCTGGAGCGATACCAGCCCTGGGTGATGAGCTATCCGTCGGGAATGCGATTGGCCGTCGTGGCGGAGGTGCTTTCGGAGCAGCTGGTCGAACTGCACGAGCGGCTCCACTCGCGGCCCGTCGTCGTGGTCGCCCACAGCATGGGAGGACTCGTTTCGCGTGCGGCGATCCTCCGACTTTCCCGCGAAGGGCGCGCCGACCTCGTCCAGAAATTCATCTCCATCTCGACGCCGTATGGTGGCCAGCCCACCGCCGCGCTCGGCGTGCGCCACGCGCGGCAGCCGGTGCCCGCCTGGACCGACCTCTCCCCGGGGAGCGACTTCCTGCGCGACCTTGAGTCGCCGCTGCCGCCGACGCTGCCGTTCTATCTGATTTTCAGCTACGGCTCGCACGGCTACGACGAGCATGGCGACAACCGTCACTTCTGGGACCTCGCCCGCTGGTTCAGCGTCTCGCTCTTCGCGGGGAGCAATGACTCCAGCGTTACGCTCTCCACGCAGCTCGCCCTCTACGCGCAGCGCGGCGCCACGCAGACGATGGGCTTCGACGTCGACCACGTGTCGATTCTCTCTCTCCCCGATGCACTGGAGTGCGTGGCGGGCCTGCTCGACCGCCACGCCACGCAGGCATCCGCGCTGCGGTGACAACGACAGTCCGCTCGAAGCAGCGCAGGATTCAGGAGTACCGATGCACCTCGATATCGTGTCCGAGTTCCAGCCCAGCGACGTCTTCTTCGTCGACGGCACCGTGCGCGTAAAGGTGTTGGATTCGATGCGTGCGGCCATCGACAACACGCCCTACGAGCCGTCAACCGCGCGGCTCGACTTCGAGGCGTGGCTCTGCGGGCGGCGGCCGCGCCTCTGGGTGGCGGTGCGCGAGAGCTCCCGCACCAGCTGGATCGATGGTCGGCCAGAGACGTCGCAACTCACCGAGAGACTGTTCTCGAGCCACGACGGCGGCCGCACCTGGACGGAGCTCGAGTGGTGGCGGCGCATGATGAAGGATTTCGTGCCGCCGCCGGAATGGCCTGAATCCCTCGATGCGCTGCCGCGCGTGCGTATACCGCGAGGCGATTAACCCGGCTGGACCAGTCCGAAGCGGTTCTCGTCGGGGTCGAGAAACAGCGCGAACAGGCCACCATCTCCAAGAGTCTGAGGCTCGCCGAGAAGCTGTCCACCCGCCTTCACCACGGCCGCACACGCAGCATGGATATCGGCCACAGTGATGTAGTCGGTCATCCCTCGCAGCTTCCCGCCGCGCTCGCCGCCGACGAGACCGACGCCGGGCTTGATCGCTGTGCAGACGCCGTAATCCGTCATTCCATCGACGGCACTGAAGGTCCAACCCACGAGCGAGCCGTAATATCTCTCGGCAGCGGCGTAGTCCGCGGCTCCCAACTCGATCCATGCAAGTGGGTTGCGACCAGAGCCCGTAAACTCCGGCTCTCCGGGCGTGAACGCCTGCCAGAATGCCAACTCGTTCCTCCACGGATCAAGTGAGTCGGTCCAGGCGCCCACCTCGGGCACCTCGGACCGCTCGACCGCGACCTTCCCTCCGAGCGCCACCGCCCGGGCAGCGTCCGCTTCACAATCGACCGACTTCACGTAATGGCACACGCCCAGTGGCATACCGGAATCGCCCACCGCCCACAGGCAGGCGACCGGCGCGCGACCCGTATCGATCATCGCGTAGTCCGCCGATACCGCCGTGATCTGCCAGTCGAACACGCTGCTGAAGAAGCGGATCGAACGCTCAAGATCGTCTACCCGCACTTCGACCTGCCAGATGTTGCGGAACATGGACGACTCCTTGAAGCGCTGCAGCGGGAAGATCGGAGGCTATCAACCGAAGCCGTTATTCGAACTCATTGCTATTGCAATGTTTGACTGCCGGCTTCTTTGATTCGGGACTCAGCACCCAGGTGTCGGTGCCGGTCGCCAGCAGGTACGTCGCGCGCTGTTCGCAACCGCAAACGTCGATCTTACCCGCTTGCGTCGACTGGATCTGGGCAATCTTTCCAGCGCAGTTGAATGCGGCTTCCGCCTGGATCCGGATCTGGTCAAATGCGCGCTCCTGCCTCTTCTCGTCTTCGGTCGGAGCAAATTCGTCCATTCCACAGTTGCCCGCCTTCTTCGAGTTGGGACTGAGTTCCCAGGTATCCGATCCGGGAGTGACCAGGTAGACCGCTCGTTGGTCGCAGCCGCAGACCTCCACCTTCGTCAACGCCGCGCTACCGGCCTCGACCTTCATCTTGAATCCCAACTTCTTTTCCGGATCCTGGCAGTTCATCGCAACCCGAGCCTTGATCTTGATCTGGTCGAGCGAGCGGTTGAACGAGTCTGTGTCTGCCGCGGGCGCAGGCGCCTTCTGGCTCGACTCGGTGGCGGCACAGCCTGCTGCGAGCAACAACGCGAGGGCGGCAGATCTCAAGAGTGTCTCCGGTTGAACAGGGGAAAAAGGAATATAGCGATTTCTGCGCGCCGTACGCGACGAGTCCTGCTCCATGTCAGCTCGCACTTCATGCCAAGCGCGAAAGGGCCAGCGAATCGGCCGCGACTTTGCGCATGCGCATTTCAATGCGCACTCCGCGGCGACGCTAAGCCCGCGATATGCGTCGCCCCGCGAATTGGCATGCCGCTCGCTCATTGATCCGGGCAGCAGCGCCAACCCGATCAAGGAGTGCTCGATGCCCCGGATGGGTCCCGATGTGCAGCAGCCTCACAGCGCCGCCTGGATTGCGCAGGTCTGGATCTCCTTCGTCCTCTCCTTCGGCACCACACTGGTCGGCGTCTACGCGATGCCTGGCGATATCTGGATCAAGGGTTTCATGGCGATGGGACTGGTCTTCACGGTCGGTTCGTCGATCAGTCTCTCGAAGACGCTGCGCGATCAGCACGAATCGCAGAGGCTCTCGGCCCGCATTGACGACGCGCGCGTGAGCAAGCTGATCTCAGAGCATGACCCGCTGGCAGCAGGGCTCTAGCGCGACGAGAGCAGCGTGGATGGAATGCGATTGGCGCGGACCTGAAACGCCGACTCGTCTTCCCTTCGTGCAACGCCGAAACGCAGCATGAACTTCGACGCATCGGGTCTCTGAGATCTCAGACGACTGCCGGGGAGTGTCACAAGAAGCCGTCTCATCGATCTCAGTCTGAGATCTGACTCAGAGAGGTTGGTGACCAGACGGCACGGGTAGACTGATTTCTGGTCTTCCCGTCTGCGCCAGTCGCGGTTACTCTCTTCGCCTCGGTGGCGTTGCTCGATAACGCCCCGGCGAGGAGGCGTGTTGTCGATGAACTGTCTGCAGCGTGAGGGGCTCGTAGCTACGGCGTTGGTGGCATTTCTGATGTCGGGCTGCGCAGGCCCTTCGCACACTCCTGCCGACGCTGGGCCAGATGGTGGTGATGCTGGTTCATCGTCTGACGCCGGCCCATCTGATGCCGGTACAGACGGCGGCACCGACGGCGGTTCGAATCCGTACGCAGATCCGATGGTGCGGGACTTCGGACTCTTTGCCCAGACTCTCGCCTATGACGTTCCCGCGTGTCCGGTTGGAACGGATTTGTTGACCACGCCGATGGAGGATCTCGCAAAGCTCGTCGCCATCAGCCCGATGGGTGGATTGAATCCGACGGGCGGTCACGTCTTTCCAGTGACCCACCAGTATGTGACCACCACCAATACGAGCAGCACCAATCCCTCCCAGGCGGATTCCGTTGATCTCAAAGCGCCGGTGCGAATGAAGCTCCTTGGAATCCAGAGCGATCACTACGTGTCCGGATCGTTTACGCGCGATGATTTCTTCCTCTCCTTTTTTGTCTGTAACCGAGTTGCGATCTATCTGGGCCACGTCGGTGCTTTGTCTGCCTCGTTCGCAGCGAAAGTTGGTTCATTGACTGCGAACTGCTCCACCGATTCCCACTCTCCAGGATCGAGCGACACAGTCTGTGGTGGCAATCCGGATGAAGTCTGGGTCGACGCTGGCGAACTCATCGGCCAGCACCACGGCGACGAGACAGCGATGTTCGACTACCGGATCGTTCCGCTCACTCTTCCTGATCCGATCTGGAACGTGAATTACTATTCAGTGTCTACCTACGATTACTATCCAGACCCGCTGCGATCTTCCTATCTGTCTCTGGTTGCGACCTTCCCGATGGAGATCAATCACCCCCTTCTCGACAACCCGATTCCGCGCACCGCCCAACCCAGGGAGGGAATGTTCATCTTCGAGGTTTCCGGGAAGGCGAAAGGAAACTGGGTGCGCGCCAACGGTACCTACTATCCAGATGCGAATAACGCCGCGTTGGTGCAGGACGCATCGGGAGATGGCTCGTTTCAGGATTTCTCCATCGGGCCTTCATTCAATCCCGCCGAGGCGCAGGGCGTCTATTCCTTCACTCCGGTTGCAACCGGAACGCACAACACCGACTTCGCGCTGGTCGGTGCCGATGGCAATACCTATTGCTATGATGGATTCACTGCCCTGAATCACCCTCCGCTCTGGATGACTCCCCAGTTCGGCGGTTCTGGAACTCCGTATATCATCCTGGTGTCGATGCCGACCTCCACGACACTGCAGATGGAGGTCCGCCAGGCGCAGTCCTGCGGCGCGGCGCCATATTCACTCCAGCAGGCGCATATCGTCTCGTTCGTGAAATAGGACGGTAAGGGGCGAACGAAGGGCACGACCTGATGAGCGGCCTGTGCCGTCGATGGCGCCGCCGTCCTTGCGCGCAGCTGGATGCGAGAGTGTCTAATCGCGCGCGTTAACCGATCGCTGCCGGTTCGACGTTGTCGACCGGGCCTGCATTGCGTGCGCGCAGGACATCCGAGAGCGAGATGATGCCGACCAGTTGGTTGGTCGCGGGGTCGACAATCGGAATGTAATCATAAGGGCCGGCCAATAACGCGCTCTCAGCCTCGGCAAGACTCTGGTTTGGCCCGAGGGTTGGGGCGTTGATATCGAACACGTCGGCCACGCGCGAGGTCTTCCACTCAGCCATCGGAATGGTACGCAGGTGCTGCATTCCAATCATCCCCTTGAAGCCCTGGTTGGAATCGACGACGGGCAGCGCCTTGAAGTGATGCTCCAGCAGCGTCGTGCGGGCGAACTCTTCGAGTGTCTGTGCAGGAAACGCGGCGACGAGCTGCGTGCTCATGACGACGCGGATTGGAATGGTCGCGAGCTGTTCGTCCAGTCCCTCGCGCCGCGTCTTCTGCGAGCGGGAATTGGAAACGCCCGCGGCGACGACGTAGGCAAACGTCGAGGCGATCAGTGCTGGCGCGGCAAGAAAAACGCTGCCTGTTGATTCGGCGATGAAGACTGCGGCGAAGAGAATGCTGCTGTAGCTCGCGCCGGAGAATGCGGCGATTCCAAGAAGGGTATAGAGGCCGGGATGGCTGGGGGCGAGCAGGGCATCCCAGCAGGCCCCGAGCGCCGCGCCGATCGTCGCCGTGGGAACAAAGAGGCCGCCCACGCCGCCTGCGCCAAAGGTAATCGAGGTTGCCAATAGCTTGAGTGCGAAGATGGCCAGGCACATCAAGAGCGCATACTTGCCATTCAACAGATCGTTGGCGACCGGAAGTCCCGATTGAAGCGTAACGGGCTTGCCGACGACGCAATAGGCGATCCATGCAATGCCTGCGAGCAGCACGCCTCCCGCGAATGTGCGCGCCCAGATCGGTAAGCGGAGTCCGTTGAATCGCTCCCGCAAGCGGGCGAGCGTCCAGAGAAAGAGGTTCGACGCAAGGCCCGCGGAGATGCCGAGCGGGACTGCGATCAGCAGATCGCGGGATACCAGCGTGTAATGGAAGGTAATCGGGAAGTATGGAGTTGCCGGGCGCAGGCGGGTGAAGGTCCAGAACGACGTGGCGGCCGCGACCAGCGAGGAGAGCAGGGCATCGCGGGCGATATCCTGCTTATAGGGAGATTCGACTCCCATGATTGCGCCCGAGAGCGGTGCACGGAAGATCGCCGCGATTCCTGCGGAGCCTCCTGTCAGCAGCGCGCTGCGCACGTCCCACTGCACAGACCGGATGCCGAGCTTGTTGAGCCCGCGCTGCATCAAGCTGCCGATGGTTGCTCCGAGCCATTTGCTTGCGCCCTCCATTCCTGCGCTCGCGCCAAGCCCCATGGTTGCGATCGAGGCAGCGAGTTTCGCTCCAGCGGCCTCGGTCGGCATCGCGCCGCTCGGGTGGTGATACGCGCCGACCACCTCATCCGCCATGGATGACGAGCGCACGCGAAAGAGCTGCAGCAGCAGCCCGGCCAGCAGCATCGCGAGCGCAGGGGACGCGATCTGGATCTCGATCGGTTGCAGCAGCACGTGCGTCCAGAGCAGCTCGTTGACGACCCAGTCGTATGCGGCAATGGCGGCGCCGACGACGACTCCCATCGGGGCCGCGATGAGGATGAGCGTGCGCGCGCTGTCCATGCTCTCGCGGACGGAATTGCTCCGTGGAGTCACCTGGCCGTTGCTGAGGATTCTCGAGAGCAAGTCGTCACTCCTGGGCGGCCGGCGCAGCAAGAGCCAGCCCGACAAACGTGATGTCCCAGGAGTCATCAGCTCGCAGATTGGCGAGCGGTTGATGGCGAACTCCATCGCCGACGAACAACGCCAAGTTAATGCCCGCTTGCTGGTCGGTCAAGATTGGTGACCGGATGGTCGCGCCTGCTGTGTCTCAGCGAGTTCGCGCGAGGGAGGAACGCCGCCGCGCGTAAGCCTCTTCCGACCATCCCGGGAGCGTGCGCAGAGCGGCGAGATCGACGCAGGGCGATCGGCTCGCGAGCTGGCACAGCGCAGTCGCCTCTGCCGCGATCACCGGCAGCTCGCCTTTGAACGCGAGCGGCGACCGCAGCGCGCGGACGAGAAGATCGGCTCCGCGGCCAGCATCGCCCGACTGCGCGTGGAGTGTGCCCAGCAGGTAGTCGCGCCAGGGATCGTCGAGCGGCGCGGCCTCGAGGCGCTCGATCTTATCCGCGAGCAGCAGCGATGGATCCTGCGCGACCGCGCGCGAATAGAGAAAGGCGAGCTGCGGCTCGCTCTCTCCCGAGGCGATCAATCCCTCCGCCACCTCGCGCGCCTGTCTCAGTTCGCCCAGGCGAAGCAGCTCGCCACCGAAGCGGACCAGCGTCTGCGGACACGGCTCGACCTCGGCCGCGTGCTCCCAGAGCGCTGCGTCGCTGCGCCACGTGCGCGCTTGTCTCGCTGTGAGCGCCGCTGCGGGCAGAGAGAGCGCGAGCAGCGTGACGCCTCCGATGCGCATCGCGCGCGGTCCGGCATCGCGCAGCCGGGCGAGCAGCGCGGAGAAGATCCCGACCGCAGGCAGGAGAGCGTAGGTGTCCGAGACAAAGATGTTGGTCATCCGCAGCGTGACGAGCGCGAGCGGGAACGAGGCGAAGGCGAACGCCAGCCACACTTCGCGCGACGAGCGCCGCAAGAGCAGCCATGCGAGCAGCAGCAATGCGAAGAGGCCGACCAGATTCCAGACGCTGCCCGGCGAGTAGATCGGCGAGAGCGCAATCGGCGAAAGAAGGTTGAACGCAGTTCGACCCAGTGAAAGCAGGCGCTCACCTGCGCTCGCCTCGACGAGCTTGCTCGCCGCAAGCTGCGGATACAGCCGCGTGTAGTAGGCCGCATTGATGAACCCCGCGAGCGCAAACAGAGGCAGCAGCACGGCTGGCCAGCGGAGCAGCGCACGTCGCGACGGCGCGGGCGAAAGCAGCATCACCGCGAGCGCCGCCCAGAGGGGAAACAGCAGGCCGATTGGCTGCGAGAGCATCGCCAGCGCATAGAGTGCGCAGAAGGCCAGCGCGGATCTCGGCGCAGCGTTGCGTTCGTCGATCGCGCGGAGCAGAAGCAGCGCCGCGCCGAGGAGGAATGCAGCCGCGAGCAGATGCTTGCTCGCCGAGATCCAACCGACTGAACCCGCGAAGATCGGATGGAGCGCGAAGAGAGGAAGCGCGAAGAGCGCGAGCCGCTCGCCAGCCGTGCGCGCGAAGAGTCGCCAAGCCAGCACGCAGATGCAGATCCAGAGCAGCAGATTGAAGGCGTGAAACAGGCCGTGACCACTCAGCGCAGAAGCGCGCAGACCCACGCCCAGCGCGAGATCGCGCACGGGCTGCACATCGAGGATGCGCCCCGTGCGCACCGCCTCGGGCCACGCAAGCGGTGATGAAAGGCCGCGCACGCCGCGCAGGAGCGTCTCGTCGTCGCGGCGCAGGATCGGATCGCTTGCGATCAGCGGGCCGTAGGCGAAGAGCAGCGCGCAGAGCGTTGCCAGACAGACCAGCGCGGCCGGCCAACGAGCGGTCGGGCTCGGCGGTGGACGCAGCTCGGGCTTTTGCTCACTCGGGGTTGAGCCAGACATCGTCCTCACCCGGAAGCTGCGGAAGAAACTGCACGACGTGCGCACGCAGCTCGGCGGCCCGTTGCGCGTCGGCGGCGAACAGGCTCACCGTGTCCTCGCCAAGCAGGTAGTTGTCCGGCGCTCTCCAGCGCGCGACCAGCACCCAGGCTCTCGGCAGCGCGGCGTGAAAGAGCTTCTCGTGCAGCAGCGCAAACTCGACACCATGACCGCGGATCAGGCCATCGAGCCGTTCGGGCGAAACGTCATGCGCGCGGATCGCGCGGGCGACATCGATGCTGGCGAGTCCGGCGAGGTCGAGGATGCGCACGTCGGCGAAATATGCCGCGCAGCCGATGTCATTGAGCGCGAGCGAGCGACCCGGCAACGCGCCCAGGAACAGACCGACCTGCCGTTGTTGGTCGACGATGTTTCGCATCGCACGCGGAGTGTCGCGCAGTGCTCTCGCTGCGCGGGCCGAAGGCGCAACGAGCAGCGCGACGAGAGCGAGGAACGCAGCGATCGGCACGAACCGCGTGCGTGCAAAATAGATTCGCAGCTCCTCTGCGTGGTCGAGCGCGGCCGCTCCCACGAGCGCGATCGCGAGCGCCAGAAGCCACGCCTCGTAGCGAAAGAACCAGCCGACGCGGGCGAACTGGACGTGAAGCAGCAGCGCAGCACACACGGCCGCGCAGACGTCGCGCAGCGCCAGCGCCTTCGCCGTGCCAACCCGGTGAAGAAGCGCGACCACGCCTGCGAGTGCGATGAGCGCGGCGACCAGATGGGGCGCGGATCGCAGCGTCTGCAGGCCTCGCAACAGATGAGGTGCCCCGGCCTTGAGCAGCACCGAATTGGGAAGCGCCTCGGAGCCGTGCGCGATCGAGAAGAGGCCGAACGCGATGGCCGGAAGCAGCCCGGCCCCTCCGCCGACCAGCGCTGCACGCAGCCGTCCGCGCGCAAGCAGGAGCAGGCTCGCCGGCGCGATCAGCATCAGCGACTCATAGCGGCACGCCGACGCCAGCGCCCCGAGCAGCGCAAGCGGCACGAGCGTTCTCTCGTGTTCGAGCAGCACCGCTTCAAGCTCGAAGGCGTAGGCGATCACCAGCGCGATCTGGAGCGGATGCTCCATCCCCGAGAGGACCAGCGCAGGAAGCGGCGCGAGCAGGACCAGCGCGGCCGCGAGAAGAAAGCAGAGCATCGCGCGGCGGGGAAAATCGGGACCGCGCATCCATCGCCGCGAGCTGATCGCGACGACGGCGGCGGCGCAGGGGAGTGCGAAGGCAAACGGCAGCCACTCACGCGGCGCGCGCATCACGATCGTGCCGAGCGTGAGCAGCAGCGTCCAGAGTGGTGACGAACTCGCCGAGGAAAACTCAAACCGCGTCGCGCCCCAGACGTGATGCAGCGCCAGATTCTTCGCGATGGCGAGGTGGATATACGCGTCGTCGAGGCAGTAGCTGAACTGGCCGCCGGTCAGCTCCATTCCCGCGGACGCGGAGAGCCAGGTGACGAGAAGCAGCAGCGCGACCCCTCCCAGCGCGGGCGCGCTCCACGCGGCTTTCTCGAACATCGCGGTACGGTCGCACGCAATCACAGAGGGGGCAACCGACTCGCGCGACCGATTGCGGCGGTCCGCTGCTGCGCCAACAGCCGCTGCTGCCGTGGTGCTTCGTGCGTCAGCCGCCGCACGACAACCTGGCGGAAAGCTCGGCTGCTGTGCCCTTGAGCGAGAGCCTCGCGAGCGCCTTCTGTTTCGGGAAAATCCCGATGCAATCGCCGCCGCTGAGTCCTCCATCGGTGCAGAAGCGCGCACCGGCTGTATCAACCCAGTCCGTCGTCATATCCGCAGAGCCCGGCGCATGAACGGGCTCGAGCGAGAAGACGGGCAGATGCTGCTCCAACGTCACGAGATGGAGCTGCATCGGTGAATCTTGATGTTGCGCCAAGAGCCGCTGCAGTCGCGGGCAGACGGAGGGCGAAAACGTGGCCAGCAGAGGGGACGGCTCCTCGGCGTGCGACTGCGCGTCGACTTTGCGGCACTGGTGATTCTCGCAGACGGCCTTGAACTCGCTCGCTGCGCGGACCGCGGGGCAGTGCGCGTTCTCGCAGTGCGGGTTCATGCAGCGGATGCTCGCGCAATTGTTGTCATGCGCGCGTTTCTGCGCAGCGGTGCTGACATAGGGTTCGGGCGCGCAGCAGTTGTTGCAGCAGTCTCGGTCGACGGAGATGAGGCAGTCCCCATCGCTCACGCATTCGTCGATGGCTGTGTGCGGTTTGGCGATTGGCCCGTGGCGCGGCTTCGCCGCGGGAGCGGACTCGGGGGCGCCTCGGCACGCAGCGGAACTGGCACCGATTGCGCAGGCGAGCCCGACCGCGCAGAGCAGGAGAGTTCTACGAGCGCGGATCGATTTCACGTGACCAGTCCCCTCAGGCGCGCAGGAATCGCGACCCGTCTCAACGGCCGCAGATCGAGTAATCTCCCAGAGCGCGTATCACAGTTGCGTGCACACCAAAGCGAACGCCAATCCCTCGAGACCAGACACCATGAGTGATTCGAACGACAGCAGCACGCCGCCGCCGCGCATCACTTCCTTTACGGTCAGCGCCGACGGCTCGTCTCCGAGCGACTCCGCGCAGGTCGAACTCAACGCGCAGGTGACGCTCAAGTGGACGGTCGCCGATGCAGATCGCGTGCTGCTGGCAGATCCCGCGAAGCAGGCCGAGCAGTCCATCGATGTCTCGGCGGGATTGACCGCCACGGCCGTCGCGTCTCAGGACGTGCAGAACTATTCGCTGGTCGCGGTAAGCGGGGACGCGAAGTCTGCGCCGTCGACTGTCATGGTGAGCACGCATCCCGCGGGCACCGTCGTCTCCGAGCACGCGTGGGTTACGCAGCCTCCTCCTCCGCGCGTCTACACGCCCAGGAAGGTTCCCAATGCGCCGGCGATTTGGCCCGGTGTGCATGCTGCGCTGGCCACTTCGCGCATCGTCAAATATGACGGCAATCCGGTATCGCCGCTGCCTCTCTGGATGAATGGAGAGGCCGACGTCGACAATACGGTGCCTTCGATCTGTTCCGCCAGCAGCTTGAGCGCGAATACAGCCAGCGCGAATTCTGGATGGTCGTGGTGCCGGGGACGAGCGAGGTCGCGCCACCCGAGGGAGGCGACCACCACCACACGATGTATGTGCCGCGCGGCAGCGATGATCCGAACGTCGATGTGATCTCGCCGGAGTTTCGCGCCCGCCTCGATCACGCCTATCAGATGCTCCAGCGCGATGCCGTGCGCTTCATTGTCATCAGCGGCGGCGCCATCGACTTATATCATCCCGAATATATCGAGGCCAAACGGGGCCGGAAGTATCTGATTGGTCGCTATGCGGGCGGAAATGTCAGCTCGGACCTGTGGAACAAGATCATCGTCGATCCCTGGGCGATTCACTCCGAGGTGAATCTGCGCAACGGTGCGGCGATTGCCGCTTTGATGGGGCTCGACCGCTGCCTGGTCGCGACGACCTACAAGACGCTCAATCCGGCCGATCAAGGATATATGTTCGATCATATGCACAACTATCCGATGGGGGTTGCGCATACCTTCACGATCGACGGCCTTTCCGATTCCGGATTCGGTTATCGCCTCGGCGATCTGCAGAAGCTGCCGAAGGGGCCGGACCATCTCTTCGACAACCGCGGAACCGGGACGCACTTTCCGAGTTCGGCGTTCGTGCATTACGGATTCAATGTCGAAACGCTCGCGAACGACGATCACTGGACGATCGGCGCGGGCGAGCTGGCGAGCGGGAAGCTGCACGGAATCAAGCCGCTCGAGCAGGCCGAATATGATCGCATTCATTCCTCCTCGGCGAGCCCGGACCAGCCGTCCTAGCGGGATGTCATGAAATCGATTGACCTCGCAGTGGTGGGCGGCGGTGTGAGCGGACTGGCGCTCGCGTGGAAGGCCGCGTGCGAGGGTCGCAAGGTCGTTCTCTTCGAGAGCGACGCGCGCGTCGGCGGCTGCCTCCATTCGGAGCGCACGGCGAGCGGCTTCTGGTTCGAGATGGGCGCGCACACGACCTACAACAGCTATGGCGCATTCCTCGATCTGGTCGTCGGCGGCGGGCTTCAAGACGCGCTGCTCGAGCGAGGGGAAGCTCGCTCGAAGTTCGGATTCCTTCGCGATGGCAACTATCGTTGGCTGACACCGCCCAGGGTATTGCTCCAGCTCAACTGGCTCGAGGCCGCGCTGTATGCGCCTCGCGCCGCGTTTCGCGCGAAGGGCGAGCGGTCGGTCGCCGAGCATTTCGGCGCGTTTGTCGGCGCGGGAAACTTCAAGCGCGTGCTCTCGCCGTTTCTCTCCGCCGTGCCGTCGCAGCTCGCCGACAGCTTTCCCGCAGAGGGCGCGGGCTCGCTCTTCAAGACCCGGCCGCGCCGCAAAGAGTTCATCCGCTCGTTCGGATTCGAGGGCGGATTGCAGCGCGTCTGCGACGCGGTCGCGGCGACGCCCGGAATCACCATCGAGCGCAAAGCCGCGGTGCGCGCGGTCGGGAAGCATGCAGAAGGTTTCTCGATTGAACTCGAGAGCGGCCGCTCCTTCGTTTCTCGCCTCTGCGCGATGGCCGCGCCGCTCCAGGTCGCGGGCCGCGTTCTGCGCGCCGATTTTCCGCAACTCGCCGACGCGCTCGCGGCGATCAAGGCAGTCGCGGTCGACAGCGTGGGAGTCGTTCTCCCGCGGGAGCAGGCCTGGTTACCGGCGTGCGCGTTCCTCGTCCCGGTCGACGATTCGTTCTTCTCCTGCGTGACCCGCGACGCATTTCCTGACGAGAAGTTCCGCGCGTTCACGTTTCACTTTCGCCCCGGCCTCACGCGCGAGGCGCGCCTGGCAAGGGTTTGCGAGATCCTTCGCGTGGAGCAGAGCGCGTTCCTCCATCTCGCGGAAAAGCAGATCACGCTGCCCGCACCGACGGTCGGTCACGCAGGCCGCGTCGCCGCGATCGATCGTGCGCTCGCCGGCACGTCGCTCGCCGTCACGGGCAACTACTTCGATGGTCTCGCCATCGAGGATTGCGTGCTGCGCTCGTTCAGCGAGTGGCAGCGCATCAGCGGTGCGCTCATCGCGCCCGCATAGACGGTGCGCGGCAGATGCTTTGAGTGCAAATGGTATTGCGTTGCGTTCAAACGATCTACGGCGGATCCGCCTTCGGCTTCTTCGCGCTCTGGCCGCGCAGCTTGCGCCAGAGATAGGTGATCGGCGCCTCCTCGTGATTGCTCCAGAGCCCGGGGCCCATGAAGAGCATCACCAGCACGACGATCCCGACGAGGAAGTACCAATCTTCGTTCGAGAGTCCCATGCGCGGAAGAGTTCGCGCCTTTGGCCGCGGATGTCCAGCGTTCGATCATCCGCGCGCTGCCGCGTGCGCGCAACCGCTAGTCGAAGTCGGTGAGCTTCTTGCGCGTCAGCCTTCGCTGCGGATCGCGGAGACCCTGGCACTCGGTGCAGAGCGAAGCGTAGGGAATCAACTGGAGCCGCTTCGGCGCGACCTCCTCCTCGCACTCTTCGCAGAGCCCGAACATCTCCGGCGACTCCTTCATCTTGCGCAGGGCGCGATCGATGCGCGCGAGCAGCTCGGCCTTGCCCTTGTTGCGCTGCGAATTGAGGACCTGGAGCATCTCGCTGAGCGCCTGCGCGTCCTCGTCGACCGTGCTCGCCTGCGACTCGTCGGTCCGGTTCGGCTCGATGCGCGCAGTGCCCTGCGCGATCGTCTCCGCGCGCAGCTTCTTGAGTGCCTTCTCGAGGGCGCGCAACTTGGCAGTCGTCACGGGTCAAGACGTAGCATGGGCGCTCGGATCCGCGCGAGGCTGCGTGGCGCGGTACGCTTGAAGCCACTCGTTGAGCCGCGCTGCGAGCGCGTCGTGCGTCATGCCGTAGCGCCCGGGAATGACTCCCTCCGTCACCGCGAGTGCGCGCGCGAGTGCGTTCGTCTGGAAGGCAGAGTTGATGTGAGCGGCGTAGCGGATCCGGACCATCTTCGTGCTGCGTGCGCCCAGCTTTCCCGCCGAGTAGACAAGCTCGCCCGGATAGAAATCGTGCACGTCGTTCCAGTTCGTGAACGTCGGGCGGAAGAGCGCGCAGAGGACGAATCCGTCGCTGCGCAACTCGAGGAAGTTGGCACCGGGGAGCGCGCTGACGAGGAAGAAGACGCCGCCCACCCCGAAGAATCCGAGACCGACCCGCATGACGATGTCGCCAGGCTGCATCGCCCAGAAGCCCGCGAAGCAGAACGCGAAGCAGCCGAGAGCGTAGAGCAGTGCCTGCCAGACGCTCTGGCGCAGGCGCAGCGGCGCGGTCAGCACGGGAGACGCGAGCGTGTGGGGCACGAAGAGATCCTTGCCGTGGACCGACTCCGCTCGCAAGAGGGCGCGCGATCGAGTGAGCACCGGTTGACGAAGCCCCTGCTGACACTCGAAACTGTTCTGTCGCGCGCCGTTCGCGCTCCAGCTCCAGGCCACTCGGAGGTTCTTGTGTCCGCTTCATCGCGCCCGCTCGCCGCGCGCATCATCATCTCTGTTCTCGCGCTCGCTGCCTGCGCCAAGACTGTCCCGGTTCCCGGCGGTCTCGGCGATCCCTGCCTCGTGAACACCGACTGCGCGACCGGATTCGTCTGCGGCGGCGGGATCTGCGCGCTCCCGGCAAATCTCGGCGGCTGCTCGCCGGGACGCACGCGATGCAATGGCGACGACGTCGAGAAATGCGCGGCCGGCGGCGAGACGTGGGAACTCGTCAGCACCTGCGCGACGGGTTGCATCGCGGGAGGCTGTGCACCGCAGGTCTGCACGCCGAACACGCTGCGCTGCGAGGGGGACGCATCCGAGGAGTGCACGCCTTCGGGCAACGCGTGGGCGTTTGTGCAGGAGTGCCAGAGCCACTGCACGGCTGCGACCGGATTGTGCAAGGCGCCGATCTGCACGCCGTTCGCGACCACCTGCAGCGCGGATGGACTGTCGGTGCTGACGTGCGACTCGTTCGGTGCGGCCCAGGCGAGCGTTGCGTGCGCCGGCGGGCAGACCTGCTCGAACGGCCAATGCCAGACAGTTGTCTGTTCGGCCGGCGCAGTGCGATGCGCGAGTGGAAATGCCTCGACGGAGATCTGCAACGCGGCAGGAAATGGCTGGGGCGCCGGACAGTCCTGTCCCTACAACTGCGGCGGTTCTCCGGGCAGCGCGGCCTGCCTCGCTCCGGCCTGCACCGCTGGCGACACCCGCTGCTCGCCTTCGTCTCCATCGGCGCTCGAGCAGTGCCTGCCAGGCGAGACCGGTTGGGCCTTCGAGAACTTCTGCTCGACCGGTTGCGCCGCCTCCGACGCACACACTGCAGCGTGCAACCCACTCGTCTGCGCGCCGCTCGCACGTCGCTGTGAATCGGATGCACTGCACGTCGACACCTGCAGCCCACTCGGCACCGAATGGAATCTGACCGACACCTGTCCGCAGGGCTGCCTCGCCGGCCAATGCATCACCAACTCTGCGGGCTGCACGCCGGGCGAACTGCGCTGCAACGGACTCGACACGCAGAGCTGCGCGAACGTGCCCGACGCACCGGGCGTGACGGCGTGGAACACATCGGGCACCTGCCTCTCCGGCTGCGTCTCGGGCGCCTGTCTCCCCGGTGGCTCCTGCGCCGCGTTCACACTCGAGGTCGGCGCGCCACTCTCGGACGCGGGCATCCCGACCGCCCCCGGCGACGGTGTCAGCACCGTGCTCGTCTACAGCGATCCGATCCATGGCACCGACGGCTCGCTCCTCCCCGATGGCACGCTCTTCACCGTCTCCGCGACGCAGGTGTCTGGCGCGATCGGCCGCGGCGCGATCTCTCTCGTGCTCCCCACGGCCGACGCCGATCCCGTCACGCCCGGCACGCAGGTCGCGAGCAGCGCGGGACGCATCCGCTTCAGTGTCCCCGCGAGCGCGCTGGGGGCCGGCGCGAAGGCGACCGTCGCGGTGACGGCCCAGCTGGCAGAGGGCGGCTCTTGCGCGACGAGCAGCTCCTTCGTGCTCGATCAAACCCTGACTGGAACGTCAGTTCTTGTCGCCGAAGACTTCTCGACCACGACCTTCCGCGACCCGGTGAGCACGACGGCAAACTGGAGCACGACGCAGCAGATGCTCGGCGGCGCCTGGCCGGACGCGATCGGCAACGGGGGCGACGGCAATCTCGCGGTGACGACCAGCAACAGCCCATACAATCTTGCGACCAGCGGCTACGCGCCGTCGTTCGCGGTGCTCGGCCTCGCGGCGCAGAGCGCAGTCGTCGATGGCCCAGCGCAGGGACTCTCGGGCGGCGACGAAGTGATCCTCTGGGATGCGCAGGGCTCCGCGTCCGGCGCGGGCAATGCAGGCGTCTACGAAATGCTGACCATCCAGTCAGTCATTGGTTCGACGGTGACGTTTACGACTTCCGTGCAGAACAGCTACGGCGCGGCGGCCGATCAGGATGTCGCGGCCCAGCATGTCGTCCTGCAGCGCGTGCCGCACTTCGCGACCCTCTCGGTGACGAGCGGTTCGACGCTCACCACCAGCGCGTGGGACGGCACCCGCGGCGGCCTCATCTTCCTTCGCGCCACCAGGATCATCCTCGGTGGCGCACCGACCGGGACGAACCCGGCGCTCATCGATGTCAGCGGGCTCGGCTTTCGCGGCGGAATCGGCGGAGCCGCGCCCAGCGCGGGCGAGGACGCCACGGGGCTTGCTGGATTCGACGCTCCGGGCGGCGGCGCGGGCGCGGCAGGCGTGCCCGGCAGCGGAGGCAGCTACGGCACGCTCGGCTCCGGCGCGTCGCCCGGCGGAATCTACGGAACGCGACTCCTCGGAAAGCTCTTCCTCGGTGCAGGCGGCGGCGGCACGTCCTCGGGCAACGCAGGCGCGGCGGGCGGCGGCGCGGCCGTCATCTTCGCCGGACAGATCGACTTCACCAGCAACGGCGTCACAGTCGGACAGGTTCGCGCCAACGGCGTGAGCGGCAGCAGCTCGGGCTCCGGCGCGGGCGGCACGATCTGGATTGGCGCCCCCTCGATGACGGCAGGCCCCGGCACGTCACCGGGCACGGCTCCTCTCGCATTCGCGCAAGGCGGCACCAGCGGAACTCCTGGTGGCGCGGGCCGCGTGCGCGTCGACGCCGAGTCGCTTGACTCGCCCGGATTCGGCGCAGGCGTCAGCTGCTCGCGCGCAACCCCCTCGTGCGCGTTCGGTCAACTCGGCGCGGTTCAAGGCCAGTCTCTCGCGGCCTTCACCGTCTCGGGCGGCGAGAGCATCGTCAACCAGGCGGCGCTCCTCCTCGCTCTCGACGCGCCCGCGTCGGCGACGTTCGCGGCCTCTGCGAGTGGCAGCTCCGGCTTCGGCACCGTCTCTCTTTCTGCTCCGCTTACGTTCACGCCCACGGGCGCGTCGCCGGTCGGCCCCACCTTCCGCTGGCGCGCGCAACTGGCGCCTGATGCAACGCACGGGGTGAGCGCGGTTCGCGGCCTCCAGTGGCAGCTGCAGGTCAAGTGACGCTCATGCGCGCGCCTCGCCAACTCCTCGCCGTCTTCCTGCTCTCTGCGATCACGGCGTCGCTCGTCGGCTGCTCGAGCAAGAGCGGCCGCGGCGGCGCAGGCGTGGGCGAGGCCTGCACCACAGACCTCAGCTGCGCGAAAGGTCTCTCGTGCGCGGGTGGGTCGTGTCAGCTCCCTTCGGGCACGACACTCTGCACAGCTGGCTCGCTCTTCTGCGACGGCCCCGATCTCCTGAAGTGCAGCGCGACAGGGCAGGGCGGGACGCTCGTGCAGAGCTGCCCGAACGGCTGTGTCGCGGGCGCCTGCGTTGCGCCTGCGTGCGCGCTCGGGACGCGGCGCTGCGTGAGTGAAGGCATCGAGCAGTGCAACGGGAGCGCGAGTGGAAAGCCTGCCTGGCAGCTCGTCGATACCTGTCCGGCCGGCTGCGACGCGGCGACGCTCGCGTGCAACGGGCTTTCGTGCAGTCCTCTCTCGGTGCGCTGCAGTCCGCAGAGCGCGAATACCGTGCAGGTCTGCGCCACTGACGGGAGCGGTTGGAGCGACGGGACCGTGTGCGGTGTGGGCTCGGGCTGCAGCCAGGGGCGCTGTGTTCAGCAGGCCTGCACTCCGAACACGGCAGTGTGCAGTGGCACCAGCTTGAACGTCTGCGATTCGACGGGAAGCGGAATCGCAAGCAGCACGCTCTGCGCGCACGGCTGCGCCAACGGAGCCTGCGTGACGAGCGGATGCACTCCGGGCGCTCGCCAGTGCACGGGCAGCGTCCTGCAGATCTGCGGATCCGACGGCAGCGGATTTGTGCCGGTGCAGGATTGCGGCGCGAGCAGCTGCGTCGCTCTCGGGCCGGGCCTCGCCGCGTGCGGAGTTGCGGTCTGCACGCCGCTTTCCCGCCGCTGCGGCGCCGATGGAGTGTCGGTCCAGACTTGTGAAGCCGATGGCACAGGATGGGGCGCGGCCGATCCCTGCCTCGACGGTGCGAGCTGCAACAGTGGTGTCTGCGTCCCTCCCTCTGCTGGCTGCGTCGAAGGCACGAAGCGGTGCGACGGACTCGCCGTCGAGCAGTGCGAATCCGGCGCGTGGGTCGGGATCGGCGCCTGCTTCGGGGCGTGCACGCAAGGCGGCGCGTGCAGCGGTGGCTCGTGCGGCGCAGCCATTTCCGTTTCGATCCCACTGCCCGCCTGCGCCGCGACGACGTGCCCCCCTCCCGCCGATGGCGTCTCGTCTCTGCTCGCAGTCGCTGGCCCGCTCGTCGATAGCTCCGGCGCGCCGCTCCCCGACGGCACACTGGTGACCGTCGCCGCCACGGGAGGTGCAGTCGTCACAGCCGCCGATGCCGATCCATCCACGCCGGGCGTGCAGGTGCGCAGCGTCTCGGGCTACGCCGACTTTGCGTTTCTTGCGCCCCGCCCGGGAGTCGTCGCGGGCAGCGCAGAGGTGGTCGTCACCGCCGCGGTCGGCTCTTCAACGAATTGCGCGGGCAGCGCATCAGTCACGTTCGCCACTCCTTCTGGCTGGGCCTACGCCGCAGAGGACTTCACCTCCGCGGCCCATCGCGATCACGTCAACACCAGCGCGGACTGGCGCACCGATCTCGGTGTCGCGGAGTCGCGCGCCGCACAATTCGGCAGCGGGAGCGATGGCCCGCTCGATGTCGGAGCGCTCGGAGCAAACGGCATCTGGGATCTCGTCCAGACGCCTCGCGGAAGCGGTCTCCCCTCGTTCGCTCCCTCTCTTGCAGTGACGGGACTTGACGCGCAGTCGGCGCAGGTGCAGGGCGCCACGACAGGCTTTGCGGCGGGCGACGAAGTGCTCTTGATCGAGCTGCAAGGCGCCTCTCTCTCCTCGAGCAGTGCAGCCGGTGCGTGGGAGCTCCTCGTCGTCGCGCGCGCCTCCGACGGGCATCTCTCGTTCACGACTCCCATTCTCGGCACCTATGGCGCAGCGCCAGGTCTCGCGCTCGCCGGCGAGAAGGTCGTGCTCCAGCGCATTCCTCAATTCACCAACGTTAATGTGCCGTCGGGCAGCACGCTCACGGCGAGCGCGTGGGATGGCAGCCAGGGCGGCGTGATCGCATTTCGCGCCACCGGCACGGTTTCTGTCGCGGGTGCGATCTCCGCCGATGCGCTCGGCTTCCGCGCCGGCAGTTCCGGTGCGGCGACGTTGAACCAGTCAGGAGAGTCGTTCGACGGCCAGCCCGCGCCCAGCGCGGTCACCAGCACACGCAACGCCGGTGCCGGCGGCGGCGGATATCTCCTCTGCGACCCCGCGCACCTTGACCAACTCGACACCTGGTTCGGCGCCGGCGGCAGCTATGGCAGCGCGGGAATCGCCGGAAGCAGCGCAGGCATTCCTCCCGCCGCAATCACCGCCGGTCGCTCACCTTGCCTCTCTGCGCAAGGGTTGCCCTACGGAACTCCATCGCTGTCGCGACTCTTCCTTGGCAGCGGCTCGGGCACGCAGCAGTTCAATAGCCACGGTGCCTGCAATACCAATAGCTGCCCGGCTGAATCGACGAGCAACTATCCAACCGCATTCCAGGGCAATGACGACCTCTGTGGAACGCGCGGCCACCCGGCGTGCCTCCCGTCGTTCGCGGCCTGCGCAGCGGAGACCAAGAGCTATAGCGCTTCCTATGAGACCAATGGTGCTTCGAGCTGCAATACAACGCTCAATTCAACCTGCGCGCAGACGCTTGCCGTCTGCGGGGTCAATGCACCGACGAATTGGCCGAATGGTGGACGCAATATGAACGCAAGTCACGCCGCCGTGACGTGGACAGGCGCGACCTGCACGCCGAGCGCGACCTGCGCGGATACCAATTCCGTCTGCGCTGCCGATATACAGACCATACCTTCGGCCAGACTTCCCTGCGCGTCGGGTGATACCAACTGCAATGCCGCTATCTATGGCGTCTGCGCGGCATATGACGTCGCCCACGCCGATTCACCGTATCCGTCGGCCAATGATTGCGCGACCGCCTGCCCGGGACTCGTTCATTCCGCCTATGACTGCGGCCATTGCGGCTGCTCGCTCTCCAATCCCCATCTTTGCAACTATCCGGCATGCAATGGCGCCTATAGTTGCAACCCGCAGTATTGCTATCCAGGCGGCTGCGGCGACGCGAATAACACGACCACGGTCCTTTATCGCTGCACCAGCGGCGGCGATACCTGCTCCAATACCGGCGACGATTGCAACTCCGATACCGTGCATGGAACTACTTATACCAGCCAGTATTGTGACCCCAATACCTGCAATGGAATCGGCACGTCTTGCGAATGCTATTACAAGTGCGCCATGTGTTACGACGGTCCCGTTGCTGCTGCTTCGTCGGGGAACTGTGGCGGACAGAATTGCAATACCTGCAATGCATGCACTGGCTGCGCGACCAATCCCGGCTGTTCGCACAATCCGGGCTGCTCGACAAACGTGGGCTGCAAGACCAACACGGGCTGCGGGACGTGCGGCGGCAAGACAAGCTGGGACGGTGCGCTCTGCGATTTCACGGCAGCGGGCAACTCGTGCAAATGCCCGCTCGCGTGGCAGGGCGAGGCGGCCGGTGGTCGGGGCGGCGGTGCGATCTTCCTCACTGCAGCGTCGCTTGATCTCTCCGGCGGCGGGCGCGTCTCGGCGCGCGGTGGAGCGCCAGCCTCGGGATTCGCGGGCGGCTCGGGCGGCTCGCTCTGGGTGCGCGTCGGCGCGCTCAAACTCGCGAGCGGAAACGCTGTGCAGCTCGACGCACGCGGGGCCGTGAGCGGCGGCGATGGCCGCATGCGTCTGGATCGCGCAGGCGGCGATGATCCCGTCGCAACCTCCCGCGCGCTGCCGCTGCCATACGCGCCAGCCTTCACGCTTCCGCAGGCGCAGAGCCTTTCGATGCTGCCCGCGACTGGCAAGCATGCGCTCTCCGTACAGCTCATCGCCCCCACGGGCGCGGCGGCGTCGCTGCTCGATGGTGTCTCGCCGCAAGTGACCCACTTCGTCTCGAGCGACGCCGGCCGCACCTTCGTGCCGCTCGTCCCCGGAGGCGGGGCAGCGAGCTTCTCCTCGAGCGCAGACGTGCGCTTCCGTGCCAGCTTCTCGCCACGCCCCGGTCTGCCGGCCCGCGTCGCCGGCCTCGTCTGGCTCATCCAGCTCGACACCAGCGGCATCGTGCTTCCGAACTAGCGTCCGAATCTGCACCGCGATCCGTTGTCGGCATGGCAGCATCGAGCGCAGGACTCTCGACGTGGCAGACCGTGCAAATCGCGGCGCAGTCGAAATCATATATGCTGACCGCCTGGTCATGTTATCGTGAGTGGGTTGACCTCCAACTGGCGGTGCGGTGATGGCGCAGTCCAGGAAAGCGCAGTCGAGCGGATCGTCCAAGCGCAAGCAGAAGTCGCCGTCCCGCGCGGGATCGGCGAGCGAGTCGAAGGCGCGCACTGAGGTCAAGCGGCGACCCGGTCCCGAGGGTGGCACCCGCGATCGCAATCGCAAGGAGCGCATCAAGACGCTGAGCGACGCGGCTCTGCTCCTCTTTCTGTCTCGCGGCCTCGACATCGTCACCATCGACGACATCACGCAGACCGCTGGCGTCGCGAAGGGCACGTTCTATCGCTACTTCGAGGACAAGGAGGCGCTGGTCGAGTCGCTCCTCGCGCCCGTGCGCAGCGAACTGCTTGCCAGCCTCACGCAGTGCGGACGCGCGCTCTCGGCCGCGCGCAACGTCGACGGCCTGGTCGAGGCGTACCGCACGATGGGCGCGACGCTCGCAGGCGTGGTCCTTACGCACGCGGGCACTGTGCGGCTCTACCTTCACGAAAGTCGCGGACCCGCCGTGGGCGCGCGCGCAAAGCTGGTTGAGCTCGCGACGCTCATCTCCCGCCACGCCGTCGCGATCACCCAGAAGGCGCACACGCACGGCCTGCTGCGCCCGATCCGCCCCTCGGTGAGCGCGCTGGCCGTGGTGGGCGCGGTCGAGCGGCTCCTCTATGCCGTCCTCTCCGAGGAGGAGATTGGCAATCCTCTCGAGATCCCCGACCTGCTGACGACGATCATCCTTGATGGTCTGCGCAAGACTCCAGGCACGGGTCGCGATCGCTGATTGGATGAAATGACCATCCGGTCATGTTTTTCGGGATCGGAGAAGATCGCCGGCCATCTCCGCCGACGAGTCCGGACGACGGTGGCGACAGCCAGCATCCAGCTGGGATATGAAGCGCTGCCGCTCACTACCGGGCGTGCGTGAGGAGAGACGAGACACGTGGCCAAGACCATCATCGACGGAATCGCGGGGCTCCAGAGCCTGGTAGGCAAGGAGCTCGGTGCAAGCGAGTGGCGCACGCTGACCTACGCGGACATCGTGCGGTTTGCCGACGCCACAGGCGACCACCAGTGGATCCACGTCGACCGGGAGCGCATCGCAAAAGAGAGCCCGTTCGGCGTGCCGATCGCGCATGGCTACTTCTCCGTCGCCGTCATCGGTGGTCTCTTCTTCGACGTCGTCGAGGCGCGCGGGATGTCGATGGTGGTGAACTACGGCATGAACCGGGTCCGCTTTCCCGCGCCGCTCAAGGAGAACTCGCGCTACCGTCTGACCTGCAAGCTGCTCGAGGTGAAGGAGGTCGGCAAGGCGCACGAGGCGCTCCTGTCCGGCGCGATCGAAATTGAGGGCGAGGCGAAGCCTGCATGCGTGGCGGAGCTCGTCTTCCGCTTCTTCGGCAACGCGTAGGAGCCCGTGGCGCCCTGGCCGCTTGCCGGCAACCCCTGACGTGGAGTAAGCTGCAATCTCCGGCGGAGACTTCAGGAAATCTGATGTCTTTTCCGGGATTGCACGCGCAGCAGGCCGCCGGGTGACCTCGGCGTAGCCTCCACTTCGGGGTGCCTCGGTGTCCGACAGCGGTGGACGAACCAACGTCGACCTCGGTGAGCCCTCCCCGGGGAGCGTCGTCAGCCGCCCGTTGCGCACGGGGCAGCAGTACACGCTCATCCTCGGCCGCCACCGCATCATCTACCGCGGTTGGGACAAGGAGAATTATCAGCCGGGCGATGCGGCGACGCTGATCGTCGAGGGCGAGGATCTCCCCCCCGAACTCGTGCTGAAGATCGACATGGCGACGACTCCCGGAAACTGGGAGGAGGTCGGCTCGGTCACCGCGCAGCCCGATGGCGACAAGAAGGAAGCGAAGGCTTCCTGGACGATTCCGACGCCACCGAAGGTCGGCAAGATCCTCAAGGCCGAATGGGCGCGCGACACGGCCAAGCCGGGCGAGCAACTCGGCATGAAGGTCGAGGTCGAGAACTTCGACGACGGCTCGTTCCTCGGCTTCTTCGTCGAGATGCTCCAGCCCGACGGGCAGTGGCGCTCGATCGCGCGCTGGCAGAGCGAGGTGAAGGACGAGAAGGGCTCCGACGTCTTCGCCATTCCGGTTCCGCTGCACAGAGATCCGCCCCCACTTCCCGGCAAGGTTGTCGAGGTCAAGTTCGAAGACGAAAAGCTCGAGGTCGGCGAGACGGCGTGGCTGCAGGCGGTCTGCGACGGGATGGACGGACAGCAACTCCAGTTCGTCCTCGAGAAGAAGGTCGACGGCAAGTGGGTCGAGGCCGGCTCGGGAGACGGAACGGTCGGCGCGCAGGCGCCCAACAAGGCTCGCGTCGGTCTGCACCTTGCGAAGGGCGAGCCGAAGATCGTCAAGACGGGCTGGAAGTTCGACAAGGCACTCGCTGCGGATCTGCTCGCGCGCTGCCAGGAGCTTGATCACCAGCAAGTCACGTTCGTCGTCGAGCGCAAGAAGGGGGAGGGTTGGGAGCAGGTCAAGACCTTCGAGGGCGTGCCGGTCGAGGGAGACCTCGCGCAGGTCAACACCTACTTCCCGGTGCTCGCGAAGGCCGAGTTTTCGCCTCACGCTCCGCGGGCGGGTGACGAGGTCGAACTCGTCGCGCACGCGGCCGGCATGGACGGCAAGTCGCTCGAGATCATTCTCGAGGAGCAGACCGGCACCGGTTGGGCCGTCGCTGCGAAGTTCAACGTCGACGTCGAGGGGACGCGGGCGAGCATGAAGCTCCGCCTCCCGTATGTCGAGGGGGAGACGCCAACGGGTGACTCGGGTAACGGGACGCCTCCCGTCGATCCCGATACGACAACTGATTCGTCGGGCTCTGCGTCTGGCTCAGACTCCGCCTCCACTTCTTCTGCAGACGCGAGCGGAGACGGCAGCGCAGACGCAAGCGGCGACGGCAGCACAGACGCAAGCGGCGACGGCAGCGCAGACGCAAGCGGCGGCGGCAGCGCAGACGCAAGCGGCGATGGCAGCGCAGACGCAAGCGGCGACGGCAGCGCAGACGCAAGCGGCGACGGCAGCGCGGACGCAAGCGGCGACGGCAGCGCAGACGCAAGCGGCGACGGCAGCGCAGACGCAAGCGCCGACGGCAGTGCAGACGCAAGCGGCGACGGCAGCGCAGACGCAAGCGGCGACGGCAGCGCGGACGCAAGCGGCGATGGCAGCGCAGACGCAAGCGGCGACGGCAGCGCGGACGCAAGCGGCGACGGCAGCGCGGACGCAAGCGGCGACGGCAGCGCGGACGCAAGCGGCCATGGCAGCGCAGACGCAAGCGGCGACGGCAGTGCAGACGCAAGCGGCGACGGCAGCGCAGACGGAACTGGCTCGGCAGGAACTGGCTCAGCAGGAACGGGCTCAGCAGGAACTGGCTCAGCAGGAACTGGCTCAGCAGGAACTGGCTCAGCAGGAACTGGCTCGGCAGGAACTGGCTCAGCAGGAACTGGATCAGCAGGAACTGGCTCGGCAGGAACTGGCTCAGCAGGAACTGGATCAGCAGGAACTGGCTCAGCAGGAACCGGCTCAGAAGGAACGGGCTCAGCAGGAACCGGCTCAGCAGGAACCGGCTCAGCAGGAACCGGCTCAGCAGGAACTGGGTCAGCAGGAACTGGGTCAGCAGGAACTGGCTCAGCAGGAACGGGCTCAGCAGGAACTGGCTCAGCAGGAACTGGCTCAGCAGGAACTGGCTCAGCAGGAACGGGCTCAGCAGGGACGGGCTCAGCAGAAACTGGCTCAGCGGGAAAAGGCTCAGCAGGGACGGGCTCAGCAGGAAAAGGCTCAGCAGGCAAAGGCTCGGCCGGAACGGGCTCCGCGGGAACAGGCTCTGAGGGAACGGGCTCTGCGGGGGCGGGTTCAGCGGGAACTGACTCCCTCTCAGCTGGTGCCGGATCAGCTGGTACGGGCGCTACCACCCCTGGCTCCGCCAGCACCAGTCCGTCTGGCGCAGCTGCCCCTGACGCGGCGACATCCTCGGGCAGTGGAGGCGTGATCGCAGCCAATGCTGGAACCTCGATGGCTTCTGCTGGCGCAAGCGGCGTCGCCTCCTCGCTCGGTGGAGCGCAGGCCTCAGGCGCCGCGGCCTCTTCGGCGGGCGATGCGGCGGGCTCGGTCAGCGAAGGCGCAAGCTCCGCGAGCGACGCCGCGAGTTCTGTGGGCGACGGTCTCGATCCGCTCACCGACGCCGCCAGCTCGGTGAACAACGAGGCCAGCTCGGTGAGCGAGGAGGCCAGCTCACTGAGCGAGGACGCCGCAGCGGTTCAGAAGGAAGAGGGTACGCTCGGCGACGATGTGAACTCGATCGAGGATCAGGCGGGCCAGGTCGAGAAGGATGGCGAGCAGGCGAAGAACGACGCGAAGTCGCGCACGGGCGACGGCGCGAAGGACAACGCGAGCATTGACGAGTAGCGCGAACCCGCGCCCAGTGCGGCCTTGCGAGGCCGCGATGAATTTTCTGCCGCGCACGACGCGGCCTGTTTTCGGAGGCGACGATGGCGAAGGACGAAAAGCAGAGTGGCGCAAGCGGCGGCAGTCCGGACTCGGCGGCGCCCGCAAAGCAGTACTACCGCTTCCGTGTGCAGACGGCCGATGGCAAGGAGTTGACGTCCGCTGTCGCCGAGGTCGACCTCGTTGCTGACGGTGACCTCGAGAATGATTCGGCTGACGACGCTGGCGCCCTCGACAAGCGCCACGCGAAGGAAGCGAAGGACCAGGCGAAGGTCAGCGACAATTTCCACGACGCCGAGCACGGCAAGGACATTGACGAGCTCGACAACGAGCACGCGGAGCAGGCGGACGCGGCTTCGGACAAGGTCGATGCCGACCACGCCAAGGAGCGGGCGGCCAAGTCCAAGGACGTCGACGCGGATCAGGCGCAGGAGCAGAGCGACAAGCACGCGAGCATCGACGCCGACACCGAGAAGCAGCACGACGCCGCATCGGACAAGGTCAACGATGACCACGTCGCCGATCTGAATGCCAAGCACGCCGATGGTCTCGATTCGCACCACGAATCGCTCCAGGGCGATCACGCGGCGCTCGCGGATGACAACGAGAAGGCGCTCAACGACGCGCACGCGAAGGTTGCGGATGCCCACGAGGCCGCTTCAAACGAGAGCGCGGCGAAGTCGGGCGATGAGCACCAGACCGATCTGAATGAAGCGCACGATGCCGTCGCGAAGGAGACGCAGCAGAAGCTCGACGACGATCACGACAAGCTCCTCGAGTTGCAGTCGGACGAGACGGACGCTGCGCACGATTCGCAGGCCGACGCCGACCAGAAGGCGGCCGATGCGGCGCAGAGCAAGAGCGCCGCAGCAGACGAGAAGACCGCGAACGACGCGGCGTCGAAGTCGAGCGATGACACCTGGGGAGACCTTCTCTCGGGCGCGAAGAAGCTGGTTGGCGACGTCGGCAAGGATCTCGAAACGGCGGGCGCGGGCCTGGGCGATCAGCTCAAGGGGATGCTCGATGACGGCGCCAAGAGTCTGATTGGCACGCTCTCAAAGGACGCGACCGACGTGGTCGGCAAGCTGACGGGCGACGCGCACGCGGCGCTCGATGATGTGCACACGATTCTCAACAACGAGGCGAAGAAGGGCCTCGATCTGCTGCACGGCAAGGTCACCGACGTTCTCAACAAGGCGATCGGATCGATCCACCTGAAGGTCGTGCAGGATCACAAGGCCGACATCGAGAAGGGTCTCGATGGGTTGGTCGATCAGGGCTTCAAGTCGCTTGGCCCCGCCGTCGACAACGCGGGCAACCAGCTCTTCAAGTCGATCAATGACGGCGCGGATCAGCTCGAGAAAAAGCTGACCGACGGAATCGCGACGGGCGCGGCCGATGCTGACAAGGAAGCGGACAAGCTGCTCGCCCAGGATCAGACGAAGGCGGACGCGGCTGGTGATGCGGAGACAGACAAGACCGCAGGTGAAGCGAAGAAGAGCGAAGACGATGCGGTGACGGCGGCGGCGGATGCGCACGCGACCGATTCGTCGACGCAGATCGACGCGGAGACCGACGCGGCGCTGAAGGACCATGCGGACGCGCAGACGAAGGAAGAGGACGCGGCCGAGGCGGATGCGGCGCAGGCGTCTGGAAACAAGAGTGCCGATCAGCAGAAGGAGCTCGACGACGCCGAGGCGAAGAACGCGAAGGACAGCTCTGATGCGCAGGCGAAGTCGAACGAGTCCTTCAAGCAGCAGATGGAGGACGAAGGGAAGAAGCTGCTCGGCGATCTCGAGAAGCAGGGGAACGATGAGCTCGGGACGCTGAAAGATCAGTTCAAGACAGCGACGCAAGACGTGCAGGACAAGGTCACCGAAGTCGCGAAGGCCAAGTGGGATGCGCTCAAGAAGTCAGCGCAGAGCGATCTCGCGGCGAAGTATGCGGACCTCAAGACCAAGGCGGCCGCCGATCTCGCGAAGAGCGCGAGCGACACCTGGGCCAAGCTCAAGGCCGATCTGCGTAAGAAGCACGCAGACGCGAACACGAAGGCGGCGACGGACGCGACGGCGAAGAAGAAGGAGCGGCTGAACAAGAAGCGAGACGAACTCGGCCGGGCGCTCAAGGATCGGCTGGCGAAGAAGCGGACCGATCTGGCGAAGGTCGGCGCTGACAAGCTCGCGCAGGCGCGGGCCGATGCGCGCAAGGCCTCGGCGGACAAGCTCGCGGCGGCGCGCGAGGAACAGCGCAAGAAGCGCACCGAGGAGCTTCAGAAGCGGCTCGCGGATGCGACGCAGAAGAAGGCGGACGCGCGCAAGAAGACGCTCGAAGATCTCATCAAGCAGCATGCGGCGGCACGCGTGCAGCTGAACGAGACGGGCAAGAAGACGCTCACCGAGTCGCTCGGGAAGACGCACGCGGATTTCAAGAAGACGCATCTCGAGGGGCTCAAGAAGACGGTCACCGAATCGCAGAAGAAGGCCGTGGACGCGATGGAGGCGGGCATTGCGGACGAGAGCAAGGCGCACGTCGATCGCGTGAAGTCGGCGCACGCGGAGTTCATGAAGGGCGAACTCGAGAAGGTGAAGAAGGCGCACGACGACAGCCGCAAGAAGACGGCGGACGGCGTCGGGAAGGCGCACGAGGCGGTGACCAAGAGCCACATGGCGCGCGCGTCAGCGCTGCACATCGATCTCTCGAAGAAGCACATCGAGGCCGCTGGCAAGATCAACGCGGATGCGCTCAAGAAGCACAATGACAAGGTCGGGAAGATGATGGGCGACGCGAAGACGCGTCATCTCGATCGCGTCGCGCAGGCGAATGCGGACCTCACCAAGAAGCGCAACGAGAGCTGGCGCAACACCAACGCGGATCTGACCAACTCGCGCAAAGACGCGACGAAGAAGATCACCGCGAAGATCAAGGAAGCGCATTTCGGGCGCATCAAGCAGCTCCACAGCGAGGTCACCAACGCCGCGAAGACGAAGACGCGCGAAGCCAATGCCGACGCGGGCGGGCGGCTCGTCGAGTCGCTGAAGAAGGCGGCGGCGGCGAACAAGCAGACGCTGCTCGCAGCGGGCGCGAAGGTGTTTGCGTCGCAGACCGAGATCGCGAAAGGGAAGATCGAGGAGCTGCACGCGAAGGCCGTCGCGGCGGAGAAGGAGAACATCGAGAAGCTGCACGCGAAGGTTGGCGAGGCGCTCAAGCTTGCGCACCAGAGCGTGAAGATCGATCTGAAGAACAAGGCGCTCGAGCTGAAGAAGGCGGCCACGACCGAAGTGGCGAAGAAGTTCGCGCAGGTCAAGACGCAGGCGATCGCGGCGCTCAAGCAGACGCAGGAGGACGCGAAGAAGAAGGTTCTCGCGGAGCTCGATCAGCTGCAGAAGATCAAGCGCGACCAGTGGGTCAAGGACCTCGAGAAGCGCAAGAACGAGGCGAAGACGATGGCGCTCGCGCTGCTGCAGCGGCGGCAGAACGAGGAGAAGAAGCGGGTCGCGGAGGCGCGGGCGAAGGTCGAGAAGATGGCGTCGCGGCGCATGTCGATGATGGGGCTGTAAAGCACGGTCGTGCGCGAGTTCAACTTCGACGGGCTCGTCGGGCCCACGCACAACTACGCGGGGCTCTCGCACGGGAACGTCGCGTCGCAGGAGCACGCGGGGCAGCCGGCCAATCCGCTGCGTGCGGTGCTGCAGGGCATCGGCAAGATGCGCTTCGTGGCGGGCCTGGGCGCGGGCCAGGCGGTGCTGCCTCCGCAGCCGAGGCCCGATCTGCGTAGCTTGCGGCGGCTGGGATTCACGGGCAGCGATGAAGAGGTGCTCGCCAACGCTGCGAGCGATCGCGATGGCGGAGACCACCTGCTGCGGCTCTGCTCGAGCGCGGCTGCGATGTGGACGGCGAATGCGGCGACGAGCGCGCCCTCGGCGGATGCGAGCGACGGGCGGCTGCAGCTGGTGCCGGCGAACCTGACGGCGATGTTCCATCGCGCGCTGGAGGCGGAGACGACGACGCGGGTTCTGCGCGCGATCTTCGCGGACGAGCGGCACTTCGTTGTGCACGATCCGCTGCCTGGCGGGAGCCACTTCGCAGACGAGGGCGCGGCCAATCACACGCGGCTCTTCACGCAGGGGCACGCGGCGCTGCATCTCTTTGCCTGGGGACGTCGCGCGTTCGGCGGGCCCTCGCGCGCAGGCGAGCCGATGCGCTTCCCTGCGCGTCAGACACTCGAGGCTTCGCAGGCGCTCGCGCGTCTCGTCCGCGTCCAGCCTGCATGCGCGCTCTTTCCGCAGCAGGACCCTCGCGGCATTGATGCTGGCGCGTTCCACACCGATGTGCTCGCCGTCGGCTCGGGGCGTGTGCTGCTTCTGCATGAGCTGGCGTTCGTCGACGCCGATGCGCTGGTCGCGGAGCTGCGAAGCAAACTGGGTGCAGAGTTCTGCGCAGTGGTGGCGCGCGAGGCCGAGCTTCCGGTGGCGAGCGCGGTGGCTGCCTATCCGTTCAACTCGCAGCTGCTGATGCTTGCAGAAGACAACTATTGCCTCATCGCTCCCGAGGAGGCGCGCGAGAATCCGCACGCCCGCGCGTATCTCTCTCGCGTGCTCGACGAGGAGAATCCGGTGCGGGCGGTGCATCATCTTGCGCTCTCGGACTCGATGCAGAACGGCGGCGGGCCGGCCTGCTTGCGGCAGCGAATTGTCCTCAGCGAAGCGGAGCAGAAGGCGATCGTTGCGCGCGTCTTCGCGGATGAGGCGCTGCTCGCCGAGCTTGAGACGTGGGCGAAGCGGCACTATCGAGATCGTTTGAGTGCAAACGATCTGCGCGACGCGAAGCTGCACCGGGAAGTGATGACCGCACTCGATGAACTGACCCGGATCCTCCAGCTCGGCCCGGTCTACGATTTCCAGCTCGCATCGCGCTGAGCAAGGCTTCGCGCAGAGGCGCTCTGCTCACATCTCGGAGGCGAGTTCGCGGGCTGTCTCGCGCAGCGCAACTGCGGCGCTCGCAGTGGATGCGCGCGTGTTTGGCGCGAGCAGGAGCACCACGTAGTAGCCCTCGGAAACAGCGCCGGCGATGATCGTGCCGTGGGGCGTGCGCACCTCGAGTTCGCGAAGGCGCCCGACTCCCGCTTGTGGCGCGCGTTCGTCGAGCAGCAGCCACGAGGCGGCCAATTGCGCCCCGCAGAGCTTCAATTCGTATTCGGTCAGGAGAGGATTTCCACTGGGCGGAATCGCAGCCAGCGCCCACTCGACGCTCTCTCCCTCGTGATCGCAGAAGATCGCGCCGCGCGCTTGCGGGACGCGGCCTGTCAGTCGGGCGAGCATGTGGCGGAACATGCGCCGGTGCTTGTACCGAGCGGGGCCGAGTGGTAGCAAGCCCGGCCTTATCGCCAGTCGCAGTGCAGCCGGAACTCATTCGCTGCAACCGAAGGAGCGTTGCCCGTGGACAAGCGCGCCGCCGCCGTGCTCGCAGTCATTTTCGGAGGCCTGTTCGCCGCACTCTTCGGCTTCATGGCGCTCGGCTACGAGGCCGTCCACTCCAGCGGATCGGCGCTCGATGGCGAGACGTCCGGCTCGGCCACCAGCGGGCAGCGCATCGCTGTCGTCGAGCTGTTCGGACAGATCGGCGACAAGCAGAACGGGATCGATGGCGAGAAGGTCCTGAAGCAGCTGCGCAAGCTCGACAAGGACGACGACGTCAAGGGGATCCTGCTGCACATCGATTCGCCCGGTGGGGCCGTGGCGCCGTCGCAGGAGATCTACGCGATGCTGCGCAAGATGCGCGGCAAGAAGAAGATCGTCGTCTCGATGGGCGATCTCGCGGCGTCGGGCGGCTACTACATCGCCTCGGCGGCCGACTGGATCATCGCCAATCCCGGCACGCTCACCGGTTCGATCGGCGTCATCTTCCAGCACTTCAACGTGCGCGGGCTGCTCGAGACGGTGCGGGTCGAGGAGACCACGTTCAAGAGCGGCAAGTACAAGGACACGCTCTCTCCGTTCCGCCCGATCGGCGATCAGGATCGCGAAGAGATCCAGGGGCTGTCGGACGACGTCTACGGGCAGTTCGTGCACGACGTCGGCGAGGGGCGCGGGATGAAGGACGACGAGGTTCGCGCGATCGCCGAGGGCCGCGTCTATACGGGCCGCCGCGCCAAGGAGCTGAAGCTGGTCGACGAGCTCGGCTCCTACGACTACGCGCTCGCGAAGACCTGGCAGCTCGCAGGACTGACCGGCGAGCCGAAGATCCAGTTGCCGCACGCCGAGCACGATCTGACGCTGCGCGAGCTGATGCGCGGGGCGTTCGACGGCGCTGCGGCGGGAGTGGTGCAGGGCGTTGCCGGCGCAAAGTCCGCGGTCGCGCACGATGGCCTGCTGCTGCTCGCACCCGAGCTGGCGAAATAGTTTCAACACCAAGCATTATCGAAATTACCGAATTCGCAAATCAGCGATTTGCGAATGGATGAGGCAAAGACCCGTGCAGCAACTCTGGGCGCCCTGGCGCGTTGAGCTGATCGAGAAGGCGGACGAGAAGCTTCCCCCGGGCTGCGTGTTCTGCACTCTGCCGCGGGCGCAGGCCGGCGATGCTGGGCGGGCGGCGCGCGACCGCGAGACGCTCGTGCTTGGAAGAACGGCGAACACCTTCGCGCTGCTCAATCGCTGGCCCTACAACAACGGGCACCTCATGGTGATCCCGCGGCGGCACACGGCGCGCTTCGAAGATCTCTCCGCTCCGGAGTGGCAGGAGTTGAGCGAGATGTTGCGCGTCGCGACCGGCATCGTGCAGGCGGTCTATGCGCCGCACGGGATCAATGTCGGAATGAATCTCGGGCGCGGCGCCGGTGCGGGGATCCCCGATCATCTGCACTGGCATCTGGTTCCGCGCTGGAACGGTGACACCAACTTCATGCCCGTGCTCGGCGACACCAAGGTGATGATTGAGCACCTGGACGCGAGCTGGGAGCGGCTGCGACCGCAGTTTGATGCGCACTTCCACCACGGTGCTCCCGTGCGTGAGTGGGCTAGCGAGAGTTAGGGCGAATCCATGATCAAAGAGAATGTGGCGAAGGTGATCGAAGTCGCGCTGCAGGCGTGCGTGCGTGATGGGCTGCTGCCGGCGGGTGATTACAAGGCCCAGCTCGATGCGCCCAAGCAGGCCGCGCACGGGGACTTCGCCTGCAATGCAGCGATGGTGCTGCAGAAGCAGCACGCGGCGGCGACGAACGCGGCGAAGTCGAATCCGCGCGCGCTGGCCGAGGCGATCGTCGCGCGCGTGCGCGATCCGGCGGTGCAGGCCGATCCGCAGAAGCTGCTCGCGTCGATTGAAATTGCCGGTCCGGGATTTCTCAATCTGCGGCTCGCGCACTCGGCGTGGCAGGGGGAGCTGCTCGAGATCGCGTCGCAGGGGAAGCGCTTCGGGCGCACCAATCGCGGACAGGGCGCGAAGACGATGGTCGAGTTCGTCTCGGCCAATCCGACCGGACCGATGCACGTCGGCCACGGGCGCGGCGCGGTGCTCGGAGACACGGTGGCTTCGCTGCTCGACTGGGCGGGCTGGAGCGTCTCGCGCGAGTACTACATCAACGACGCGGGCGCGCAGGTCTTCCGGCTCGCGCACGCAGTCCTGGCGCGGGCCAGCGAGATCGCGCGCGTGGAGAGAATCGAGGGCTGTCCCGACGCCCAGCCGATCGCTCTGGATGCCGAGGATTACCAGGGCGACTACGTCAAGGACGTCGCGCGCGCGTGGCTGCTCTCTCTGCCGGTGAGCGAGCGGGCGGCTGCGCTCGCGAGGCCGTTCGAGGAGCAGAAGGAGCCGCTACGGAAGTTCTCCACCGAGTGGGTCCGCACGCATCTCATCGAGACGGATCTGCAGCTCTTCAACATCAAGTTCGACGTCTGGTTCAGCGAGAAGACGTTGCACGATCAGGGCGCGATCGAGGCGGCCGTCGAGGCGCTGCGCGCGCAGGGCGTGCTCGCGGAGGAGATCCTCGAGAAGCCGGCCGACGCGAAGAAGGCGGAGAAGACGGCGAAGGCAACGGCGACGCACGAGAGCGGGGCGAAGGCGCCGATGGTTGGTACACCAAATATTGGTACGCCGAATATTGGCACTCAAAGCATTTTGGCGACGAGCGAATCGGTCGTGCAGCACGACGACGAAGACGCACCGCTCGGCAAGCCGCTTCTGGTGATGAAGACCACGCGCTTCGGCGACGATCGCGATCGCCCGCTCTTCAAGACCAGCGGCGAGCCGACCTATTTCGCGGCCGATGTCGCGTACCACTGGGACAAGCTGCAGCGCGGCTACAAGCGGCTCGTCAATGTCTGGGGCGCCGATCACGGCGGCTACGTGTCGCGCATGAAGGCCGCCGTGCAGTCGATGGGCGGCGAGCTCGAGGTGATCCTCTTCCAGCTCGTGAATCTGATGAAGGACGGACAGCCGTTCAAGATGAGCAAGCGGGCGGCGAACTTCGTCACGCTGCGCGAGTTGCTCGAGGAGGCGGGGCCGGACGCGACGCGCTTCTTCTTCCTGCAGCGGCGCGGCGACATGGCGGTCGACTTCGACCTCGATCTCGCGAAGAAGCGGTCGAGCGACAACCCGGTCTTCTATGTGCAGTACGGGCACGCGCGTTGCGCAGGCATGCTGCTCAAGGCGGCCGAGTCTCCGGTGGGAGCGCGTGCTCTCGCTCGTCTCGAGGCGGCGCGTGGCGACGAGGCCGCGCTGCGCACGTTGCTTGCTGCGCTCACGCTTCCCGAAGAGCTGCAGATCGTGCAGCGGCTGATGACCTTCCCCGATGTCGTCGCGGGCGCGGCGGAGGCGTTCGAGCCGCATCGGATCGTCTTCTATCTGCAAGAAACGATCGCGCAGTTCCACTCCTACTACTCGAAGTACAAGAAGACCGAGCGCGTGGTCGGCGACGATGAGAACAAGAGCGCAGCGCGGCTCTTCCTCGTCAGCCAGGTCAAGCAGGTCCTCTTCAATGCGCTCACGCTGCTCGGCGTTTCGGCGCCGGAGCGGATGGACGCGGACCGCGAGGAGGATGAGCGGGACGAGGGCGCGACGGCTTAGTGCGCGGTCTGAAACTGGCGGACGCTTGAGGGCCGTTGTACATCGGCTCTCGTGAGCGGCGACGCGAGACGGGAAGAGAAGGTCGAGTTGTCGCTGGAGCAGCGGCAGGTGTCGATCCTCGCGGTTTCTGCGCTCATCCTCCTCGGCGTCGTCTTTGCGCTCGGCGTTCTCGTCGGCCGCCAGCTTGCTTCGGCGGCGATCGGTGCTCCGTCGCAACCTCCCGTCGGGGATCTTC
Organism: uncultured delta proteobacterium; assembly: GCA_903911145.1. Taxonomy (GTDB): domain Bacteria; phylum Myxococcota; class Myxococcia; order Myxococcales; family 40CM-4-68-19; genus CAIWCD01. The sequence goes on from CAIWCD010000014.1 coordinate 56,310, forward strand.
GCGCGCTCGATGCAGCGAAGCCCGCGCCGCCTCCTGCGCCGGTTGCTGCGCCGATCGTTCCCAGCGCACCGACGCTCGCTCCCGCTCCCAGTGCGGCTGCGAGCACCACAGCTCCTGTTCCTTCTGCGCCACCACCCGCTGCCGCCAAGCCCGCTGCGGTCGCCGCCGAGCACGCGACCGCCGCGCCGAGCCGCGAGGAGCTTGAGCAGATTGCAAACGATGATGAGGTTGCAGTCGTGCCGGCACCAAAGACCGCCGTGGTCGCCGCGGCGCCGAAAACCGTGACGGTCGCTGCCCCGAAGGAGCCGCAAACGCCGCTGCCGCCGCCTCCGGCGAAGCTGGGAAAATTCACTGTGCAGCTCGGTTCGACGACCGACCGCAAGGACGCGCAGCGGCTCGAAGCGCGCGCGCGTGGGCTGGGCCTCAAGCCGTACATCACCGCCGCTCACCTCGGCGCGAAGGGGACCTGGTATCGCGTGCGCGCAGGCGCGTTCGAGAAGCGCGATGAGGCGACTGCGTATCAGAAGGACGTCGAGCGCGAGCTCCACTGCAACTCTACCGTCATGCCCTCGAACTAGCGGCCGCTCATCGACGCCGCTGTGAAAGTCACCATGCCGCATACGAAAGTCGCCCGCGTCGAGAAGCCCTGGGGGCACGAGCTGATCTGGGCGCGCACCGAGCGCTATGTGGGAAAAATTCTCCACATCAAGGCCGGGCACGCGCTGAGCCTGCAGTACCACCAGGTCAAGGACGAGACCGTGCATGTGCTCGCCGGGCAGATGCGCTTCGTCTTCGGCGCGAGCGAGAGCGAGATGACCGAGCAGCTGCTCAATCCGGGCGACTCGTTCCGCATCACGCCGCTGTTGCGCCACCGGATGATCGCGGTGAGCGACTGCGACATTCTCGAGGCGAGCACGCCTGAACTCGACGACGTCGTGCGGCTCGAAGATCGCTACGGCCGCGGCGGGACCTCCGCGCCTTGAACAGTCGGGCGTCTGCAGGCTCGTAACGAAATCCGAGTTCGTGCATCTACTGCCGCATGGCCAACGACTATCGCAAGCCGGGCGACGAGGAACTGCAACGCACGCTGACTCCGCTGCAGTACGAGGTCACGCAGCGCGACGCCACCGAGCCGCCATTTCGCAATCTCTATTGGGACAACCACGAGGCTGGTCTCTACGTCGACGTCACGACGGGCGAGCCGCTGTTCTCCTCGCGCGACAAGTTCGATTCAGGCACGGGCTGGCCAAGCTTCACGCGGCCCGTGGAGGTCGCGCGCATCACGACGAAGAGCGACGGCAAGCTCTTCATGCGGCGTACCGAGGTCCGCTCCCGCGTTGGAGATTCGCATCTCGGCCACGTCTTCGAGGATGGTCCGGGCCCGGATGGCCTGCGCTACTGCATCAACTCTGCGTCGCTGCGCTTCGTCCCCGCCGCCGGGCTCGATGGTGCGGGATATGGCGCGTATATCAACCAAGTATCAGCGGAAAGCGAATACGCGGGTGCCGCCGAGAACGCCTGCTCGATTCCAAGGGAGGGCGCGGCGAGCTGCAGCGCCACTCTGGAAACGGCCATTGTTGCCGGCGGCTGCTTCTGGGGAATGGAGGAATTGCTGCGCGCCATTCCCGGTGTGATCGATACCGAAGTTGGATATATCGGCGGCAATACCGAGAAGCCCGAATATCGCGACGTCAAGACCGGGCGCACGGGGCACGCGGAGGCGGTGCGCATCACGTTCGATCCCGCGCGCCTCTCGTTCGCGACGCTGCTGCGCGACTGGTTCTTCCGCATGCACGACCCGAGCACGCCCGACCGACAGGGCAACGACATCGGCACGCAATATCGCTCGGCCATCTTTGTCACCTCGCCCGAGCAGGAGCGCGTCGCGAAGGAAGTGCGCGCGAGCGTCGATGCCTCGGGCGAGTGGCGCAGCGCGGTCGTCACCCAGATCGCCCCGGCGGGGCCGTTCACGCGCGCCGAGGAGTATCACCAGAAGTATCTGGTGAAGAATCCGGGCGGATATAGCTGCCATTACATGCGGCCCCCCGGACAGAAGGCGTGAGCGAGGGAATTCTCCTCGAGCGCGTGGAGCGAGGAACGCTTCTCGCCGAAGAGGCGAGGCTCGCCCGATTCGCGCAGGCGCAGCCGCAGATTCTTTCCATCCTCGAGGGAGAGCGCGATCCGATCACGCTGCAGGCGACGCTCGCGTGTCTGCTGTTCGAGCTCTTCGCCCAGGCAAGCTTCGTCGGCTTCTATCGTCGTGTCTCGGCCACGACGCTCGCCGTCGGCCCCTATCAAGGCCCGATGGGTTGCCTGCGGATCGACCTTGCTCGCGGCGTCTGCGGCGCCTGCGCGACCACGGGGAAGACGCTGCTGGTTCCCGATGTGCACGCCTTCCCGGGTCACATCTCCTGCGATGCAGGCGCGCGCTCCGAACTGGTGCTGCCTGTGTTTGCTGGGCGCGAGGTTCGCGCCGTGCTCGATCTCGACTCGCGCCTTCTGGGCGCGTTCTCGTCTGCCGAGGCCGCGCTGCTCGAGAGGTTGCTGGCGACGCTGTTCAACGACACGATCGGTTGGCCCGCGCTGCTGTAGGGCGAAACGCGCCTCGCGCGAAGCTCTACTTCTTGCCCGCCTTGTCCGCCGGCTTATCCCCAGCCTTCTCGTCAGGCTTGTCCGCCGGCTTGTCCGCGACCTTGGGCGCCGGGCTGTCGTCCCCGTCTTCGCTCTTCGCCTTGATCCAGTGATCGACCAGGCCATCGCCGTCGATGTCCTCTCCAATGCGCGAGAGCTTGCCGGCCTCATAATATTCCCAGGTGTCGATCTTCCCGTTGCCCTTGGTATCCCTCTCGACACGGACCTTCTTGCCGCCCTCATAATATCCGGTCGCGTCGGGCTTCTCGCGGTGGGTCTGGTACATCTCCTTGCGCACGAGCACGCCGTGCTCATAGAGGTCGATCACGTCCGGCTTGCCGTCGAAGTCGAGGTCGTAGATCTCCTTCGTCCTCGTTCCATCGTCGTCATAGAACGTCGTCAGATCGACCTTGCCGTCGAAGTTGGTGTCGAGTTCTCGCTCGATCATCACCTCGTGCGTCTGCCCCTCGGCGCCAGGCATGACCTTGAACGTCTTCCAATCGTCCGCCTTGCCATCGCGGTTGAGATCGTAGGTGCGGATGACGAGCTCCCCTCGAGTCTCGACCGTAGGCTCAAGGCCCTCCGGCGCGGCGTTGGCCTTGCTCTCGGGCGCATGCGCGCAAGCGAGCGAGACCAGCAGTGAAGAGACGAGTGCGAGCGTGGCGGCGAGACGGAACGAGCGCATGCGCAGGACTCTAGCAGGCAGTTGGCCCGCTGCCGCTTCACAATTGACGCATCCAGGCCGCACGACTAGTTTGCGCCGCCCTCGCTCTGCCTCTTGCTGGAGTTCTCTACGATGCGCGTCGCAGTCCTTGGCGGAGCCGGATTTGTCGGGTCACACCTCGTGGACAAGCTGCTCTCGCGCGGTGACGAGGTGGTGGCGGTCGATAATTTCGCGACCTCGGGTCCGCGCAATCTGGCGCATCTCGCAGGCCACCCGCGCTTCCAGTTTCTCGAGTGGGACGTCTGTGCGCCGATCCCGCTGACGGGCAAGTTCGGCATCGTCTTCAACATGGCCTCGCCCGCGTCGCCCTTCGACTACGCGCGCCTTCCGCTCGAGACGATGGACGTCGGCTCGCTCGGCACGCGCAACGGCCTCGAACTCGCGCGCCGCTCTGGCGCGGTCTTTCTGATGGCCTCGACGAGCGAGATCTACGGCGACCCGCTCGTGCATCCGCAGCGCGAGGACTACTACGGCAACGTCAACACCGTCGGCGCCCGCTCCTGCTACGACGAGGCCAAGCGCTTCTCCGAGGCGCTGACCTCGACCTACGCGACCGTGCACAAGACGCCCGTGCGCATCGCGCGGATCTTCAATACGTACGGCCCGCGCATGCGCGAAGAGGATGGGCGCGTCATTCCCGCGTTCGTCGGACAGGCGCTCGACGGAAAAGATTTCACCGTCTTCGGCGATGGCTCGCAGACCCGCTCGTTCTGCTACGTCGACGATCTCGTCGCGGGTCTGATCGCTCTCTGCGAGAAGGGCGACAGTATGCCGGTCAATCTCGGCAACCCGAACGAGATGACGCTCATTGAGCTCGCCGATGCTGTGCGCAAGGTGGCAGGCCGGGGCGGCAAGGTCGTGAGCACGCGTCCTCTCCCGCAGAACGATCCGAAGCAGCGCAAGCCGGACATCGCGCGCGCCAAAGCGCTGCTGGGCTGGGAGCCGCAGATCTCGCTCGAAGAAGGGCTCTTGCCGACCATCGAGTGGTATCGGGCGCGGCGCGCGAAGTAGCGCCTCCAGCGATTACAGTCCGAGCAGCGACGCCTTCGGGATGCGCACGTAATAGGCGGGCCCGTTGGGATATGAGTTTGAATCGCCGGATATCACCACGATATCGAGATATCCCTCGTCGGAGCGCGTTCCTCCTCGAGGCGCGGCGAGATAGGGATATCCTCCGAGGATCGGCCCGGGGAAATCAATCTTCGCGCTCGTGGCGCCGTTGAGCGCGCGTATGAAGAGCGAATCCCAGGTCTGGCAGAGCGTGAACATGCGCCCGCCGCTTTCAAACAGCCGCATCCAGTTGCAGCTGCCATCGGGCATTGCGAGTGAACTCGCGCTCCACGCGCCGTTGCGCAGCACATCGTGGCGCATCGAGGTGGTGAACGAGCCAACGGTTGGATCGAGAAACTCCGCGGTGACGACGTGCACGCTGCCGTCTTCGGCTTGATAGAAATCGCTCGTCTGCAGGAGCGTGAGACGTTGCGATGCAAGCGGATCGCCGCTCAGATCGATCAGCGCGTGCTGCGTCCAGTTCGAATCGTGCTCTTCGAAGTATCGAACCATCTGATAGCGATTGCTCCGCCGATTGCCATATGCAGGCCCCGCGTCCTCGACGAGATCGTCCTGGATCGCGAGTTGGGCGAGGCCGCCATCTGTGAGTGGCAATAGATAGGCGTAATAGAAATCGTGACCGAGTCGGGTTCCCGCAAGCGAGCGCGTCCATCGTGCGTCGCCCGTGGCGTGTTGGTAGAGAACCTCCGTCTGCCCCTCGGATGTCGATACATCGAGACCAAATCCTGCATAGAGCGTGTCATCGGGACCGATCGCGCCTCCGACGCGGATATTGACCGTCTCGTCGCCGCCGTCGTTGTCGATCGCCGTCTCCTCGGTGAAGGCCGTGATGTCGTTGGGCGCCGCGAAGGTGTAGTGGCGGAGCGCGCCGACCGAGTCGTTGGTGGACATATCGGCCGCTTCAAAGACGAGAGCGTGAATCGCGCCGGCCGCGTCGACGAGAAGATTTCCCGGGCGCGAGGTGGGAAGCGCCGCACCCGGTGTCCAGGGAGCGTCGCCGAGCTTCTGATAGAGCGCGAATTCGAGCGGCGTGCCGGCCGGGAAATCGTTCTTGATGACGTAGGTGACGACGCGATTGCCGCGGCGCACGAGCTTGGTCTGGTTGTATCCCCACCAGGTTCCATTGAACTGGTTGACGCTCCCGGGAAGTGGCTCGACGAGGACGCCCGGCAACGCGACGGTCGAGTGGCAGGCCGAGACGAGTCCGAGCGCGAGCAGCAGAGCGGCGCGCGTCAACGCTGCGCGGAAGACGACGGTGCACATCCGCGGACGATGAACCAACGGTTCGTTGCGCGCCACCGCGATCTGCGCGAGCAACCCAGCGCCGCGCACGTCGTTGCACCGCCTCTCCCGCGCGTGCTAGACCGCGCCCTCCCGAATGACCGCCCCCAACGCGCACATCCGCAATTTCTCGATCATCGCGCACATCGATCACGGCAAGTCCACGCTCTCTGATCGTCTGCTCGAAAAGACCGGCACCGTCTCCCAGCGCGAGATGAGTGAGCAGTTCCTCGACAACATGGAGCTCGAGCGCGAGCGCGGCATCACGATCAAAGCGCAGTCGGTGCGAATGAACTATCGCGCCAAGGACGGTCAGGATTACGTCCTCAATCTGATCGACACGCCCGGCCACGTCGACTTCGCCTACGAGGTGAGCCGCTCGCTCTCGGCCTGCGAAGGCGCGGTGCTCGTCGTCGATGCGAGCCAGGGTGTCGAGGCGCAGACGCTCGCCAACGTCTATCTCGCCCTCGAGCATGAGCTGGCGATCGTTCCGACCATCAACAAGATCGATCTTCCCTCGGCCGATGTCGAAGGCACGCGCAAGGAGATCGAAGAAGTCATCGGCATCGACGCGAGCGAAGCCGTGCCTGTCTCGGCGAAGGAGGGGTTGAATATCGACCTGCTCCTCGAGCAGATCGTCAAGCTGGTGCCTCCGCCCACGGGAGATCCCGATGCGCCGTTGAAGGCGCTGATCTTCGACAGCTGGTACGACACCTATCGCGGCGTCGTCGTGCTCGTGCGCGTGATGCAGGGGACGCTGCGGCCGAAGCAGAAGATCAAGTTCATGACGAACAACCGCGAGTACGAGGTCACCGACGTCGGTGTCTTCGCACCCAAGGCACGCGGCAAGACTGAATTGATCGCGGGCGAGGTCGGGTTCGTCGTCGCGAACGTGAAGGTGATCCAGGACGCGAAGGTCGGCGATACCATTACCTCCGTTGATAATCCCTGTGCGGAAGCGGTCCCGGGATTCAAGGAGATCAAGCCGATGGTCTTCTCGGGAATCTTCCCGATCGACTCGGCCGATTACGAAAACCTCCGAGACGCGCTCGAGAAGCTCAAGCTCAACGACAGCGCGTTTACCTATGAGCCGGAGAGCTCGCAGGCGCTCGGATTTGGTTATCGCTGCGGATATCTCGGACTGCTCCATATGGAGATCGTCCAGGAGCGGCTTGAGCGGGAATACAATCTCAACCTCATTACCACCGCGCCTTCCGTCGTCTACGAGATCGTCCAGACCGACGGAACCGTGGTGACGATCGACAACCCGGCGAAGCTGCCGGACGTCTCGAAGATCCTCCATTTCAACGAGCCGATTCTCCTCGCGCATATCTATGTCCCTGGCGAGTTTGTCGGTGCCGTGCTGAAGCTCTGCCAGGACCGGCGTGGCACGCAGAAGGATATCAAGTACGTCGGCACCAAGCGGGTGCAGATCACCTATGAGATCCCGCTCGCGGAGGTGGTCTTCGACTTCTTCGATAAGCTCAAGTCGATTACCCGCGGATATGCTTCGCTTGATTACGAGCCGATCGGCAAGCAGGAGAGCGATCTCGTCAAGCTCGACATCATGATCAATGGCGAGGTCGTCGATGCGCTCTCCACGATCGTGCATCGCGAGCGCGCCTACCAGCGCGGCCGCGTCGTCTGCGAGAAGATGAAAGAGGAGATCCCCAAGCAGATGTACGAGGTGGCCATTCAAGCCGCCATCGGCAGCCGGGTGATCTCCCGCGAGACGGTGAAGGCGATGCGCAAGAACGTGCTCGCCAAGTGCTACGGCGGCGATATTTCGCGCAAGCGCAAGCTGCTTGAGAAACAAAAGGCCGGCAAGAAACGTATGAAGTCGGTGGGGTCGATCGAGATCCCGCAGGAAGCCTTCCTCGCCGTGCTCAAGGCCGAGGATTAGAGGGGCGCGTGGCGAATTCGGAGGAAGCGAAGCAGATCGCCGAGGAGCGCCACGAGGCCGCGTTGGTTGCCGCTTCCGACGAGGGGGCTGCTGCCTACTATCGGGTCGCGGGAATCTGGCGACTATTCCTCGCTCCCACGTTTGCCGGCATTCTCAGCGTGGTCGCCAAGCAGCGGTTGCACCACCAGGACTATCTGCTCGGTTCACTCGCGGCCTTCGCATCTCTCTTTGTTCTCTCGATGGTCGCAAGCCCGACGCACTGGGGCTTTGTCTGGCGCATCCGGAGCGAGGCGAAAGGATTGGGACGGACGGCGCGATCCCTGCTGAAGAAGAATCGCGCGCGCATCGGAGAGCCGGCCGCGCTCGAAGTGGAAGCGGCGATCCGGGAGCTCGACGCCGCGCTCGGGAAGAAGAAGCTGGTCGCGGTGCAGGACGCGCGGGTGTCGCTTGATGAGACGCTCGAGAAGCATCTCGCTTTTGCGCGCAAGAGCGCTGCGCGCGAATACACCGAGAGCATCGGTGGAATGATTCTGCTCGCACTGGTGCTGCGCGCGTTCGTCTTCGAGCCGTTTCATATTCCCTCCGGCTCGATGATTCCGACGCTGCTCGTCGGGGATTTCATCTTTGTGAACAAGATGGTCTATGGCCTGCGCATTCCCTTCTCCGATCCTGCGAAGGTTCATAAGCTCGGCGAGAAGCCTCCGGAGCGCGGCGACGTCGTTGTCTTCATCGTTCCCAAGCGACCCGACGTTGATTACGTCAAGCGGGTCATCGGAATTCCCGGCGATCGCATTGAAGTCCAGGACAACCAGGTCTGGGTCAATGGCCAACTGCAGACGCGGACCGACCTCGGCGATTACACCTATAGCGAGCACTCCGAATATACCGACACCGATCTCGACGTGACGGCGAACGAGTACAGCGAAGACTTGATGGGCGTGAAGCATCTGATCATCACCCGCAAGGAGCCGATGTACAGCCGCAATGGCTCATTCGTCGTCGAGCCGGGCCGCTTCTTCGTGATGGGTGATAATCGCGATAACTCGATGGACAGCCGCGTTGATGGCGGGCCGGGGCAGATCCCGTTCAGCTACATCAAGGGGCGCGCGAGCATCATCTGGATCTCGTTCGGTGGTGAATACGGGATCCGCTTTAATCGAATGTTCAACAGCGTTCATTAACCAGACTTGAATCCCGGAGAGTTCTCGATGCGGCGATCGCGCGAGCGTGGATTGACCTTTGTCACCGTCTTGATGCTGCTCGCTGTCGCGGCGGGGATCTATTGGATCGCCGTGTTCGGGCAGATCTATTGGGACAATCGGGAGGTGAAGGCACTGCTGATGCAGGCGGCGAATTCGGCCTACCAGCAGAAGGACGATAAGTTTGTGCGCCTGTATCTGGTGCGTTCTCTCGACGATAAGTTCGGATATGACGTCGATGACGGCAGCGGGCATACCGCACGCCGCAATCGGCTGGAATATGAGCCCGACGATCTCAAGCTTGAGCGCGTCCAGACGCCGCCCTTGATTCGCATCGATCTGCGCTATACGCGGACGTTCACACTGCCAATCTTCGGCGGGCTCCGCGTGGTCTCATTCAACGACCACGCCGAGCAGGATCTCTCTGTCGTGAAGTGGTGAGCGCACGCTCCTGGGTGATCTTCTTCAGGCGATGCGGAAGTGGGTTGCGACGCGCAACAGGATGAGCGCGCCGTCGCGCAGATGAACGAGCAGACCGAGATCTGGCAACAGGGCTGCGGAGTCGACGTCGGCCATCGCGGGCCGGGCGAGCGTGCGGCCGCTCTCGACATCGACGAACTCCGCGGCGTCGGCGCAGAGAAGAATCGTGGTGTCGCGCTGGATGGGCGCCAACGGAGGAGAAAGCGTGGGAGTGAGCGCGGGCCGCGCCCAGAGCGGGTTTCCGCGCGCATCAAAGAGCGTCGCGCTCGCCCCGGGACCCACCGCGAGCAGAGCGCTGCCGGCGGAACGTTCGATGGAATGAATGCGGCTGTTCGCGCTCCACGGCAACTCACGCGTGAACGCGGGCGCGCCATCTTCGAGTCGAAACGCGATGAGTGAACGGTCGGTGAGCGTCGCGCAGAGTTCATCCGTGAGCGCCAGTTCGCGCGCTGCTCCTCGATCGGTCTGCGGTGCGATCGGCCGCTCCCAGAGCGACTCTCCGGTGGTGACCGCGAGCGCGACCAGGCGAGTTGCGCCGCGCAGATCTGTCGCGCAGAGGATCAGTCGCGCACCGCGGATCTGCATGGCGGTGCTGCTCACGCCGACGCGCCGGCGCCACAACTCGGCTCCATCGGAGGCGTCGATGCCGACGAGCTGGCCGCTGGGAAGCCGCGCGACGATGACGCCGTCGCCTTCGCAGACGAAGAGGGGCTCCTCGGGCAGTCGGGTCCGGAACGCGAGCGTGCCGTCGTCGCGGACGAGCGCGAGTCCTTTCGCACTGAGCGTCACGACGCAGCCGCGTGCAACGCGAAAGCAGCGCTCGCCCGCGCGGGAAATGACGCGGCGAAAGATCTGCTCGCCGGACTCGGGTCGAAGGTGGACGAGCGCGCCCTCGTGGAGCGCGAAGAGCCCGCCGTCGTTGGCGCGGCAGAACGCATCCGGCCGCGCGAAGGGACCGTCGAGTTGCCAGAGCCGCGCTGAGGTCGACAGCTCGATGGCGACAAGGCCGGTGGCCGCTTCGAGGATGGCAACCTGCGCGCCAGCGAAGAGATGAATCGCGCGCTCGCCGAGAGGGCCGACCGGGATCTCGAACGCGACGCGATGGACGAGGCGCCGCAGCCGCGCTGGGAGCGGTCGAGCGGACTCGGACGCGGTCGAGAGGATAGGCGGAAGAGCGGCCTGCGGCGCGCGCTGCAGCTGTCCGGTCGAGAGATCGCGGCAGTGCTTGAGCAGCGCGGTCGCGGTCGCCGCAAGCTCCTCGAGCGGCTCGTCGACAGAGGGAGTTGTGGCGCCACGAACTCTTGTCCGTGCGCGCTTGGCAAATGCAACCGCGGCTCTGGCGCAGGCCTCGGCGAAGACGAGCGGCGGCGCGTGCATCGCCTCGCGCAGGCTTGCGCTTCGCAGCTCGTCGCGCGTGAGGTCGAAGCGCAGTTCGTGCACGCCGAAGTGGAGCAGATGCAGCGGCTCTCCCGATTCGAACGTCGCGATCAACGCTTGAGCGCCGCGCAGCAGTTCGCGCAGAGCAAGCCAGGGTGGTGCGGTGAGCGTGAGCGCGGGCAAGCGCGCACGCGTCGAGGTTCGCGGTGGATGCGAGAACCGGAGCGTGAGTTCTCCAGGGCCCAGCAACGCCGCGAGCGGAGCCTCCGGAATCGCCGCCCGCGCGGCCAGTCGTGCTGCAGATTCAGGCGGGACGCTCACGTCGACGCGCACGGCAGCTGCCCCGCTGCGCGAGACAAATCCCTTCCGCGCCGTGTGCGGTGCAGGCCACGGCGGCGCGGGCAGCGTTGCAGCTCGGGAGAGCGTGCCGAGATCGCGTGTGAGACGACGCACGCTCGGCGCGCCGCGCAGCGCGCTGTTGGTCTCAAGCAGATCTCCGACAACGCGCGAGGCCGCGCCCAGCAAGCTCGCGCGCAATCGCGCGGCGTCGACGAGGAGCCGATTGGCGAGCAGTCGCGCGGGCGCCCGCATCGACAGGAGCGAGAGAAGCACGTCGTCGCCGCGCGCCTGCAGAACGAGATAGGTCGGCCCGATTCCGATGCAGGCCTGCGCTGCGGGTGCTCCTTGCGCGAGGCGCAACACCGCCTGCAGGAGCGCGCCGAGGCTTGCAAAGAGCGGCGTCTCTCCGACAGTCGCGCAGACGTCGACGCCATCGAACTCGATGCCGAGCACGTCGAGGATCTGCGCGCCATCGAAGGTGCGCAGGCCGTCGCTGTCGAGCCCTGTGAGCGCACTCACGTAGCTCGGGTTGTGTCGCCAGGAGCGGCCGGGGCGCAGAGTGAACACGGCGCAGACATTAACAGGGCGTTCGAGGTTGACGTCTCGCCGATCGCGCGCGTCGGTTACAGTCGCTCCATGCTTCCACTGCTGATCGCGCTCCTCGCCGCAGGCACGACTCCCTCCGCTTCCTCCTCGCCGCCCGCGGCGTGGAAAGCCGATCCCGCCGATTCGCGGCAACGCATGCTGGGCGCGCTCGCGGATGAACTCGAGCGATCGCTGCGCGAACTGAAATTGCGCGACCACGAGAGCCCCTATTTCGTTTCGGGCGCAGTGCGTGGGGTCGAGACCGAAGAGATTGCGTCGAAATATGGGGCCATCTTCGTCGATGCCCTCAAGCGGGAGCGGCATCTTCAGGTCGACGTGCGCGTCGGCAGCTATGAACTCGACAACACGGGGAATGCGGAGATGTTCGATTTCGACGGCGCTGAATCGGGATATGCGCCCGGGCGCGAGGCGCCGATCGACGAAGGCACGCAGGCCTTGCGCACTGCGGCCTGGCTGCTCGCGGACGAGAGCTACAAGCACGCGCTCTCGGCCTATTTGAAGAAGAAGGGAAAGGAGATCTATCGTCCCGATGATCCGGAGCGGCCGGCGAGCCTGTCGCGCGAGCCTGCGTCGGTGAAGATCGCGCCGCCGCAGAGTGCCCCGTTCGATCGCGTGCTCTGGAAGACGGAACTGGGGCGGGAGAGCGCGCGCCTTTCGGCGATTCCCGAACTGTTTGATGCGCAGCTGCGCGCGTCGGTGGATCGGACCGAACGGCTGATCGCGAATACGGAAGGAACGCGGATTGTCTCGGTGCAGGCCATCTATGCGCTGCACGCACAGGCGTGGGCACGCGCGCCGGATGGAATGCTCCTCGAGGATAGTCGCGATTGGTATGGCTTCAGCGAGGAGCAGCTGCCGCGCGGCGCGAAGCTCGCTGCCGAATTGGATATCCTTGCCGGTGAATTGATCTCGCTGCGCAAGGCGCCGGTGCTCGATCCGTATACCGGTCCTGCGCTGCTCGCGCCCGAGGCCGCTGGGGTTCTCTTTCATGAGGCGGTCGGTCACCGGCTCGAGGGAGAGCGGCAGAACGACGACCACGATGGCCATACCTTTAAAGGCCAGGTCGGTAAGCTGATCCTTCCTCCGTTTATTACCGTGATCGACGATGCGACGAGAGGGAGCGTCGGGACGACCTCATTAAACGGATACTTCGATTTCGACGATCAAGGCGTGCCGGCGCAGAGGACCGTGCTCGTCAAGAGCGGCGTTCTGCAGAACTTCCTGATGTCGCGCGCACCCGTGCAGGGCTTCACGCGGAGCAATGGCCACGGCCGTTCGGCCGCGGGGCGAGATCCGGTCGCGCGGATGTCGAACCTGATTGTCGAGTCGTCGAAGGTGCTCACCCGCGCTGAACTCAAGGCGGCGCTGATCGCAGAGGCGAAGCGGCAAGGCAAGCCATATGGACTGCTGATTCGCGATGTGTCGGGAGGGAATACCGATACCAGCGGATATGGATATCAAGCATTCAAGGGTCAGCCTCGGCTCGTCTATCGGGTCGATGCTGCAACGGGTGCGGAAGAGTTGGTTCGTGGCGTCGAGGTCGTTGGCACTCCGCTCTCGAGCATCAATAAGATCGCCGCGACAGGAGATGATACCCAGGTATTCGACGGCTATTGCGGCGCCGAGAGCGGATATGTGCCGGTGAGCACTGTCGCGCCGACGATTCTCATCAATGAAATCGAATTGCAGCGCACGCGAAAGGATACCGGGAGGCCGCCGGTGCTTCGGTCGCCGCTGCTGAAGTAGCGGGGGGCGCAGGGCGCGCGCCTCCTCGTTGCCTTGGCTCCACCCGGGATTCGGACGCAGTTGTCGGATTTTCCCTCGGTCAACTGGCGCGTTTGCCTTCTGCGCGACAGTGCCTATCCTCACGACTCACTTTGCGAGGGGAATCCCAATGCGGCAGATCTGGATCACGCGACCCGGCGGTCCTGAAGTTCTCGAGATTCGTGAAGCGGCTGATCCGTCGCCCGCCGCAGGCGAGGTGCGCATCCGCGTGCGCGCGATTGGAATCAATTTCGCGGATACCATGGCCCGCCTCGGCCTATATCCCGATGCGCCGCCGCTGCCGTTTGTTCCCGGATATGAAGTATCGGGCTTGATCGATGCGGTTGGCTCTGGCGTTGATCCGGCGCGCATCGGCGAACGCGTCGTCGCGCTCACTCGATTCAATGGATATGCCGATACCGTCTGCACGCTGGCCTCAGGCGCGCTGCCTCTCGCCGCGAATATCTCGTTTGCGGCTGGCGCCTCGATCCCCGTCGTCTGGCTGACCGCGTGGCATATGCTCGTTCATCTCGGCAATCTGCAGAAGGGCCAGCGCGTGCTCGTTCACGCAGCGGCCGGCGGCGTCGGGACGGCGGCGCTGCAGATTGCAAAGCATATCGGCGCAGAGGTGCTCGGCACGGCTTCGCCGGGAAAGCACGCGCGCCTGCGCGAAATGGGAATCGCCCACGCCATCGATTATCGCAGCCAGGATTTCGAAGCGGAGGTGATGCGGATCACCGAGGGGAAGGGCGTGCACATCGCCCTCGACGCGGTCGGCGGCGCGTCGTTCAAGAAGAGCTACCGCACGCTCGCGCCGACGGGAAAGCTGATGATGTTCGGCGCCAGCGCAGTCAGCACGGGACTTGGTCGCAATCTCTTCGCTGCCGTCGGGACGATGATTGGGATGCCAATCTTCTTCCCGGTTGGATTGATGAATACCAACCGGGGCGTGATGGGCGTGAATATGGGCAAGCTCTGGGGCGAGGTCGAGCTCCTGACCGGATATCTGCGCGATATCCTCAAGCTCGTCGAGGCCGGGACCTTCCAGCCGATTGTCGATCTCGAGGTGCCCTTCGAGCAGGTGGGCAAGGCGCACGAGCGGCTCGCGGCGCGCGAGAACTTCGGCAAGGTCGTGCTGGTCGTAGGCTGAACGCGCGCGTGGGCGTTCGTGGATTTCTCAGGGCGAGGAGCGACTCGTTCGCGGAGGACTTCCGGGCGCCATCTGTTCGTCGGCCAGCGAGAGATTTGGCGAGTAGAGCGGGTCGTTTGCGAGGCGCGGCCAGCGCAGGAGCATTGTCTGCATCTCCCGCGCGAACCGCTCGGCTTTCTCAACGGAGAGATCGGCGCCGCGGCTCCACGACTCGTGATGGATAAGCTCTGCGGTGGGCACGTAGAGGTTGCGCAGGCCACGCCGCGATAGCCGCAAGCAGAGATCGACGTCGTTGAACGCGACAGGAAGTTCACGCTCATCAAATCCTCCCGCGTCGAGGAACAGCTCGCGGCGGAGCACCATGCAGGCGGCGGTGACGACGGAGCTTCCACGCAGTACCTGGGCCCAGCCGTGCGGACCGAAGTCGTCGCGTGCGCGGCCGCGCAAGAGGTGGCCGGCAAGGCCGAGCACGCCGGTCGCTACGCCCGCATGTTGCACGCGGCCGTCGGGATAAAGCAGCCGCGCACCGACCGCGCCGATCTCCGGGCGCAGCGCGTGGCCGGCCATCTCCGAGAGCCACGACGGGTCGAGGATCTCGAGATCGTCATTGAGCAGTGCCAGCAGCAATCCGCTCGCTTCTCTCGCAGCGCGGTTGTTGAGCGCCGAGAAATTGAACGGGCGATCGTCGCGCAGCACGCGCGCGCTGACGCCGGGATTCACTGCGCGCGCACGTGCTGGCAGCTCGTCAAGGAAGCGAAGCGTCTCTTGATCCCGGCTGCCGTTGTCGATGACGATCAACTCGAGCGGGCGCCAATCGGTGCGCGTGAGAAGTCCGTCGATGCAGCGGCGCAGCACCGCGACCCCGTCGCGCGTTGGAACCAGCACGCTGATGAGCGGCCGCTCTGTGGCAAGAGCGATCTGGATACGGCGGGTGTGTGGCACGGGTCCTGGCGCGACGCTGGCTCCCGGGAGTGCCGCGGAAAAGTGAGCCTGCAGCGCGCGAATCCGAGCCTCGTCGCCCCCCGTTTCTTCGAGCGCGTAGCTCTGGTCGCCCAGATGGGCCAGCACGTGCGGGATGCGGCGCGCGCTCTCTCTTCCGGCAGCGCGCAGCAGCAGATCGAACTTCTCCGCCGGCGCGAATGCCGCCCGCAGTCCGAGCTCGCGGGCGCGCTGCGTGCGGACCAGCGCAAACGGGCTGAGATAGTCGACTGACCAGAGCAGCTCGGGGTCGAACTCGCCCTTGAAGAAGGGATCGCAGCGGGCGCCGTCCGCGGACTTCCGGTCGTGATCGGCGTAGAGAACGTCGATCATCGGGTTGGCCGCGATCTCCTCGGCGCAGATGAGGAGCGTCTCGTCGCGCAGCTCGGTGCCGTCCTCGAGAAGGCAGAGATGGCTCCCGCGCGCGGCGTCGATCGCTGCGCTCCATGCGCTCGGCCGATCGGGGAAGCGACCAAGCGCGCGCATGCGTGGGTCGGCCGCCGCGGCCTTGGCGACAAGGTCATCCAGTCCGGCCGGCGCGTCCGCTCGACAGGAAAGTAAGAGCTCCCAGCGGGGATGGATCTGCACTTGCGCCGCGGCCAGTGCGGCCCGAAGCGATTCCTCCGAGCCGAGCGGCTCACGGATCAACGAGATCACCTCCGCATTGCGAAGAGCCCCCGCGCGTGCGGCGAGCCCCGTGCGCGCGGCTGCATCGAGCCGGTCGTGCCGCTCAATCCAGGCGGGATAGGAGAGCGCTTCGCCGAGGTTCTTGCCGCGAGAAAGCCAGACGGCAAGCCCGCGCGTGCCTCCGAGGCGGAGTGCTCGTGCGGCGCGGGAGAGGGCGCGCAGGAGCTGCGAAGGCTCGCGCAAGAGGCGGAGCGGTCCGCGAGTGGCGTCGTTCGCGGTCACGCCGCGCGGCTGTAGCGCAATGCGGTTATTGGCGCAATCGAGGCCTTCCCTATGCATCTCCAACAGGCGAACTCAACGGGGGCCCCGGCGCGCGGTTGGCGCAACCGGCGCTCCACCCGCGCGCCCTACATTGAGGGCTACAGGCGACCAGCCAACCGGTCGAAACGAAGCTTCCAAACTACTGCCACCGCTTCGAGGAAAACCTTGCGGCTCATCTTCGATTTCCCGAGCGTGCGATCACGAAAGACGATCGGCACCTCCTTGACCCGCATCCCCGCGCAGGCAAGGCGATACGTCATCTCGATCTGAAACGAGTATCCGTTGGACCGGACGGTGGTCAGATCCAACGCGTTCAGTGCGACCGCGCTAAAGCCCTTGTAGCCCGAGGTCAGATCGTTGACCCCCAAGCCGAGGATGGTTCGGGCATAGATCGAGCCGCCCTTGGAGAGCACATGGCGACCCGGGCCCCAGCCCTCGACGCGGCCGCCAGGGATGTTGCGCGAGCCGATCACCACGTCGAATCCCTCATCCAGAGCGCGGAAGAAGTCGGGCAGATGCTGCGGGTCGTGAGACAGATCCGCATCCATTTCCAGGAATCGTTCGTAGCCCTGCGCCAGGCCTCGCTGGAATGCTTGCAGATAGGCGGTTCCCAGCCCGAGTTTCCCCGATCGGTGCAGCACCGTCACGCGCCGATCCGCCGCTGCGAGCCGATCGGCGAGCTCCCCTGTTCCGTCGGGTGAGTTGTCATCGACGATCAGGATGTCGCAATGAGGGGCGGCAATGCGTACGGCCGCGACGAACCCTTCCAGGTTCTCTTTCTCATTGTACGTCGGCGTGACGATCAACGTCTTCGGGCTTGGCATGGCAATGAGGGCTCGGTCTGGCTCGGTCGTTACGATTGGATTGGGATCGCCGCGAATGCTTCGGCGGATCCTATCCAGCCAGGACGCCGGCTGGTTGAATCGACTCGGAGGCGGTCCGGCGTCTGGCGACCAGAAGCACCAGATTCCCGAACGGGTGACGCCATTTCTGATGGGGAACTGCTCGGGAGAGAGCATGCGCCAGTGAATAGGAGAGGCCCGCCAGGAACGGAGTCAGAAAGTGGGTCGTAGTCTTGAGCTCGACCGCGAACTCTTCATGGAAGCGGGGGTAGAGTTCAGCCAGTCGCTTCTCCATATTGAAATAAGTAAATTTTGTTACATGCTGTTCCTCGTAGCTGATCGAGGAGAAGCGGTTAAGCAAGATCTCGATTAGAGGCCACGCGCTGGCATAGTTTGGCGTGGTGATCACCAAGCGCCCTCCAGGAGCGAGTTTGCGCGAGAGGCGACCGAGCAGAACCTGAACTTCTTCCTGATTGAGGTGTTCGATGACCTCAATGAGAGTCACGCAATCGAACTGCTCGGTGAGACTATCCAGTTGGCTTACGTCAACGAGGTGTCGGAATTCGCGGTAGCTCGTCTGGTAGTGCTGCCGCGCATATTCGATTTGCGCAGCGAGGATATCGACCCCAACCTGGTGGGAAAACTGGGTCTCTGGAACCATAGAGAGGAACGAGCCGGCGAAACAGCCGACATCTAACAGGGAGCGCATCCCGGTGGTCGGCAAGCAATCGAGGACGCGTTCGAATTTCGAGAGGTGCCAGAGGCGCCGGATCGGGTTTCCTCCCCGCAGGACGGAATCGTAATAGCCGACCGGGATTTGCCCGTAGTCAAAGGCGGGTTGAACTGGTGCGTCATTTTCGTTCATAGTGCGCTGCATACAATGAAAAACAGCGAAACTGAACCGAATAATCGGCGGGCCATGTGGCTGGTCGTCGGCTACTGCCTGCTCGCGAGTTGCTGGCTTTTCACCGTCCCTCCGTTCTCTGCGCCCGACGAAGCCGACCATTTCCAAAGGGCCATTTCCGTTGGCGCAGGGCAGATCATCGGAGCGCGTCCGGAGAAGTTCAGCGATCCAGCGTTGGAGCCGCGCCAGGAGGCCTGGGTCGCCCAGACGGTGCGCCGCGTGAACCTCCGCGACGGTCTGGTTCCGGACGGCTACGCCTGCAATGCGTTCAAGCCCGCCCTGTCAGCCCATTGCGACGATCTGGTGCCGCCAGTTTCGCATGACCCGGTCACACGCTTGACCATGAACGGGACCTACCAGCCGGCGCCGTTCCTGCTCCCAGGTCTTTTCGCGGACGCCACGCGCGACCGCCTGGTCGCGTTGCGACTTGCCCGGATCGCGAGCGCGATTACCTCCCTGTTGCTCCTCGTCACCGCGGTACTCTGTTTTGTCATCGACGACGCTTCCTCGCTCGGTGTCCTGGTGGCGGTGACTCCAATGGTTGTCTTCATCGGCAGCGTGCTGAATCCAAGCGGGCCGGAGGTTGCCGCCGGGGTTGCCCTGATCGCCTCGCTTCTCGCGCTCGGCCGGGAGCGAAATGGCCTGTCGGCCGACGACATTCACAAGCGGCTGCTCGCACTGGCGCTTGTGGCTGGCGTCGCTCTTGCGCTGACCCGGACGCTTGGGCCTCTCTGGATCGCGCTTGAGGTCGGTCTCTGGGTCTTCTGGATCGGCTGGCGGCGCGCGCTGGAATTGACCCGCCGCGCGCCTCGGTGGAGCGCAGCAACGGTCGGTGCAATTGCAGTCGCCTGCGCGGTCAACCGGTTGTGGGAGGGGCGATATGGACCGCACTTGGCGATTGCTCGTACGGAGTCCCTCGCTACCGCGATTGACCAGTCCGTGAGGCTTTGGCCGCGGTGGATTCTCGAGCACATCGGCGACTTCCAATATCTGGATACTCCAATGCCCCGAGTTGCAGTCCTGGCCTGGGGCGTAGTGGCGGTAGGCCTGGTGGCGTTGGCGCTGATCGTCGGGACGCCACGCGACCGGCGCGCGCTCCTTCTCGTGGGCGGTACCGTCGCGGTTGTGCCGGTAATGCTCCACGCGGTATTCTTGCGGCCTATCGGATGGGCGATCCAAGGCCGCCACGTCCTGCCCCTCACTGTCGCGCTCCCGCTCTTCGCCGGCGAGATTCTCTCCCGAAACCGGCCTCGGTTTGCTTCCACCGCCAGCCTTCGCCTGCTCTCTGCGGCAGGGACCGTTTGTGCCTTGGTTCAGCTCGCAGGGTTATATGCGAATGGCCGTCGGTCGGCGGTGGGCGTCAACGGCCCAGGATGGTTCATGATGCACGCCGAGTGGAGTCCGACGCTTGGCTGGGCGACTTGGTGCCTGGTTGGAGCGGCGGGAGCGAGTGCGTTGACGCTTGGTGCGCTTACGCTCAGGGGCGAGGTGCGCGACTGATTGCATTCGGGCCCTCACTCTAGGTGGGTCCAGTAATTGAGAGCGATGCCTGGGCGAACAATCGGGCGCAACTGCTGGAGCGCCCGAGCAAATCGGGCAGCTGGGAATATCTCTTTGAGGTTGCTGGCGAGAGATCCATTCCCCTATAGTCCGCGCCTTTTCTGCGCTGCGGCGGATGCTCTCGCGAAACAAAGGTTTCCATAAAATGTCGCACGACAATTCTGTCCCGCCTCGTCCGGCGCCTCAGTCGAAGGTCGCCGTTTCGCATCTGACGATCGACGGTGAGGCATCCCAGGAAGACCTGGCGGAGATGCTTGAAGCAGAGCGCGAGCACATTGCTTCGCTGCGTGCGAGCGGGCCCGTCTCATCGCTCTGGGTCCACGAGCGGATCCTGGCGCTCCTGCAGCGCGAGTTTTCACAGCGGGACACCGGCCCCAGCGCGCCGAGCGCGGCCGTCAGCTCTCCATCGCTGACCCGGCTCTGGCAAGCGGCCGACGTCCAGCAGTTCAGCGTGCCGCTCTCGCACCGGCCGGTCATCGGTGCCGGTGTCACGGCGATGAAGCGCGCGTTTATCGACGGCCTCAGGCCGTTCCATGCAGAGATGATGCGTCCGCAGCGCATCTTCAACGAACAGCTGGTCGATCTCCTCAACGCGATGGTGTCGCGGGCGTGGCGCAAGGATCTGATCAACAAGTTCCGGCTGCTCTCCACGCTGACTGACCCGACGCGCTGGCAGGTGCAATCGCATCGAACCAGGTTGGCGGCGCAGGCGGTTGAGCTGGCCAAGCGCTCCTATCTGAGCGCCGGGCGCGGCGTCCTCGCTCCTCTGCTGGCGAGGCAGCGCGACTGGAATGAATGCGTCGTCGGGTTGCTGCGGCTCTGCCTCGAGTCCGAGGAGGCACCTGAGGCGGAAGCGCTGACTCGGCAGTTTGATCGATTGCTCTCGCTCGTCGAACTTGGCCCCGCGGCCGGGATGGCCCGGGTCGGCAGGGGGGCCGCACTGGAGCTGTTGCGGAGGCAGCTCGAATTCAACCGGGAGGCGACGCGGCAATTGCTGGGTCTTCTGGCGAAGACGCCGCCGCGCGCGCTGGCGGGGCTCGACTATGCGGATTGGATTTCGCTGCGCGAAGCGAAACGGAAAGCGGAGGTTGCTGTCGGCCTCGCCAAGCTCAAGACGCGGCCGCTCATCAGCATTGTGATTCCCGTCTACAATACGCCGGAGCCGGTTCTCAAGGCGTGCCTCGATTCGGTGCTCGCGCAGAGCTATCCGCATTGGGAGATCTGCGCGGTCGACGATTGCTCGCCGTCCGCGGCGGTCACACAGATCCTCAACGCTTATGCGCAGAAGGATCGCCGCATTCAGGTCAGGCGACTGGCCTCAAATGCGGGGATCGCGCGGGCCACCAACGCGGCCGTTGAACTCGCCAAAGGAGAGCTGGTCGGGTTTCTCGATCACGACGACGAGCTCACGCCGGATGCGCTCGCCGAGATGGCCCTGCGCCTCGACAGAGAGCCCGCCCTCGAGCTCGTCTATTCCGACGAAGATCGTCTCGATGAGCAGGGGCGCCGTTTCGGGCCATTCTTCAAGCCCGACTGGTCGCCCGATCTCCTGCTCTCGGTCAACTACGTCTGCCACTTTCTGGTTGTGCGCAAGTCTCTCCTCGATCAGGTCGGCGGACTGCGCGAGGGGGTCGACGGTTCGCAGGACTACGATCTGCTATTGCGCTTGAGCGAGAAGACGCACCACATCGGGCATATCTCGCAGGTGCTTTACCATTGGAGGGTATCGGCGACCTCGACGGCCGCTAATCCCGCCAATAAGCCGGCCGCATCCAATGCGGGCTTGCGCGCGCTGCGCGATCACCTTGCGCGGGTGGGCAGCAAGGCCTTGGCAGAAGCGCCGGTGCCGACCAATTATCATGTCCGCTATCCGCTGATTGGAGAGCCACTCGTCTCCATCATCGTTCCCTTCAAGGACAAGCCCGAACTGCTCAACCAGCTGGTGACCAGCCTCTTCCAGATCACGAGCTACCAGAATTTCGAGCTTCTCCTGATCTCCAACAACAGCGTTCAGCCCGAAACGGCCGCGGCGCTCGAACGGATGGTCGACCCGCGGATTCGCAAGCTCACCTGGGATCACGCGTTCAACTACTCGGCCATTAATAATTTCGGAGCGCGTGCGGCCAAGGGCGAGCTGCTGCTGTTCTTGAACAACGATATCGAGATCACCCAGCCGGATTGGCTGCAGGAGTTGATTGGTCAGGCCCAACGGCCGGAGGTTGGTGCGGTCGGGCCGAAGCTCCTGTTTCCGGACCGGAAGCTCCAGCATGCGGGAGTTATTCTCGGCATCGGTGGGTTTGCCTCACACGCATTTGCCCAGCTGCCGGATCAGCCGCTGTGGACTGCGTTCGGGCACCAGAACTGGGTGCGCAATTACCTCGCAGTGACAAGCGCGTGTGTACTCATGCGCCGCGAAGTGTTTGAGCGCATCGGCGGCTACGATGAAAGCTTCATCGTCTGCGGCAGCGATGTCGAGATCTGCCTGCGGATGGTGGAGGCGGGCCTGCGGGTTATCTACACGCCATATGCGGAGCTGATTCACCACGAATCAGCGACCCGGCGCTGGGACAGCATTCCGGAGAATGACTTCTGGCGATCCTTCGTTGCATACCGGCCCTATCTTGAACGCGGCGATCCCTTCTACAATCCGAACCTCTCACTCCAGTCGGCCGATGGTGCGCTGCGATCGGACGAGACCTCTGCCGAGGCGTTGGCGCTCGGGCACCTGCGAACGCTCCCCGGTGCACAGCCCCCGAATGTTCCCGCCCTCAAGGTCGAGCAGCAGCGGCAGATCATCAGCTTTCTGCCTTCGCTCGATTACAAACGCGAGGAAGGCAACTCTGTTGAACAAGATCTGCTCGACCCGCTCGCGCGTCTGAGAATCAAGGGAAGGCTCGAGCGGATCACCTGGTTTCTGCCCTTCTTCCATCACCCGTTTGGAGGGATCCACACCATCCTTCGTCTGGGCGATCTGCTCCAGAAGCGGCACGGCATCCAGAGTCACTTTGTGATCGCGGATTCCCCGCAGGCAGATCTCAAATCTCTCGAAGCCAAGGTCCGCGCCGTGATGCCGCTCGACTTCAAGGGCACGTTTCAGGTGCTGCGCGGGCGAGACGATCTTCCCAACCTCGCTGCATGCGATCTGGCGGTCGCGACGCTCTGGACCACCGCCTATCTGGTCAAGGATTTCGAAGGCGCGCTGGCAAAGGGATACCTGGTGCAGGATTTCGAGCCGCTCTTCTATTCGGCCAGCACGTTATATGCGCTCGCTGAGCAGACCTATCGGCTCGGCTTGTACGGAATCTTCAACACCCGAGGCCTCTACGAATCAGTAACGGCCAACTATCCAATGACGGGCTGCTGGTTTGAGCCCGCGGTGGATTCGACGGTCTTTCACGCCAGGCGGCCCGCGCGGTTTGGACCGGTGAAGTTGTTCTTCTATGCAAGACCATCGAACGACAGAAACGGATTCGAGTTGGGAGTGAGCGCGCTGCGCGATCTGAAGGCCGAGTTTGGCGAGCGGATCGAGATCGTCACCGCGGGGGAGCATTGGGATCCCGCGACCTATGGTCTGGAGGGGGCCGTGACCAACCTCGGCGTTCTGCCCTATGAGAAAACGGCGGACTTGTATCGGCAGTGCGATGTCGGCCTGGTCTTCATGTTTACCAAGCATCCATCATATCTCCCGTTCGAGTTAATGGCCTGCGGTGTCACGGTGGTCACCAATCGGAACCCGGCCAACGCCTGGTTGCTTGAACCCGATATCAACTGCCTGATCGCCGACCCGACGCTCACCGGCGTGCGCAACCAGCTGCGCCGCGCGATTCTCGAGCCCACGTTGAGAGAGCGGATTGCCCGCGCCGGGAGCGAGCGGGTCAGCCGCACGACCTGGGAAGCGCAGGCCGATCGCATCCACGCGTCGATCGCGCACGCATTGAATCCTGTGGCCTCCGAGTCAGACGCGGCACAGAGCTCAGCGGCGCTGTGAAACGTCGCGCCAGCCCTGCGCTGCGCGCGGCGGCCAGGCAAGACCGAAATGGTCGGAGCCGAGCGAGAGATTGGGACTATAGGCGGGATCCTGCTTGAGCTTCTCTCCCCATCGCTCGAGCATATAGCGCTCCTCAGCTTCAAAGCGCGGCGTCGTCAGCGGAGGCTGGTCGCTCCCGAGGCTCTCGGCCTCGTGATGATAGAGCTCTGCAAATGGCGTGTAGATATTTCGATATCCCGCCTCGGCGATGCGCAGGCAGAAGTCGACGTCATTAAACGCCATCGGAAGATGTTTCGAATCGAGGCCTCCGACCTCCTCGTAGATGCTGCGGCGCACGCAGAGGCACGCGGCGTTCACCGCCGTCATTCTCTGGACTATCTGTGCGCGCCCGAAATATCCGGGGAACTCGCGCGCAACCCGTCGATGGACGTGCCCGGCAATGCCGTGGATGCCGGTGACGATCCCGGCATGCTCAATGGTGTTGTCCCGATAGAGCAGCTTGGCGCCGACTGCGCCGACCTCGGGCCGCACCGCTTGCGAGACGAGTTCGCTGAGCCAACCGGCGTCGATGGTCTCGACGCTCTCGCTGAGCAGGCAGAGCAGTTCGCCACGCGCCTCGCGAGCTCCGAGGTTCATCGTCGCCGAATCATTGAGCTCGGAATCAGATCGAACGATGCGTGCGTGGCGCGCGGCTTCCAGCTCGGCGAGATATCGAAGGGTGTCTGAATTCCTGCTCTGATTGTCGACGACCAGGATCTCGAAGCGCGGGTAGCTCGTGCGTTTGGAAATGCTCTCGATGCAGCGGCGGAGGAGACCGTGGCCGTCGTAGGTGGGGATGACAATGCTCACCATCGGTGCGTTCGCGGGGACCGACCGGCGCACGCGATAGACGGTCGGCACCTTACCCGGCATTACCTCTATGTTTGGGTCGGTCCTGGCGAAGTGGTCGCGCAGCGCGCGCTCGGCGGCCGACTGGGCGTAGCTCTTCTCCCCGATGGCCCTGGCGGTCGAACCTTCGATTGCGCGCCAGTGATAGAGTACATGCGGGATATGGCGCACGCGCTCTGTCCGTTCAATGCAGCGCAGCGCGAGATCGTAATCCTGGCTTCCTTCAAATCCCTTGCGAAACCCGCCCACCGATCGGACCAGCGCGGTTCGATAGACGCCCAGGTGGGAAAAGTAGTTCTGCGCGCCGAACAGATCGGGATCCCACTCAGGTTTGAAATAGGCGCCAAAGCGGCGTCCGTTGATATCGATCTTATCCTCGTCGCTGTAGATGAGGTCGACGTCGGGATGCGCGGAGATCTCCGCTGCAACCAGATAGAGCGCGTGCGGCGGCAGCTCGTCGTCGTGATCGAGGAGCGCGACATATTCGCCTGTCGCCAGCTCCAACGCGCTGTTGGACGCCTCCGAGATATGCCCGTTGCGATCACGGAAGGTCACCTTGATGCGCGAGTCGCCGGAGGCCACTTCCTCGAGGACACGGCGGACATGCGGGGACCTCGAGGCATCGTCGGCGATGCACAGCTCCCACTTTGCATAATGCTGCGCGTACACCGATTCAATCGCGCGGCGCAGCCAACGCTCCGGCGGTTCAAAGACCGGCATGACGATCGAGATCAGCGGGCCGTTCTCTCGCAGCCGCGCGCAGTCGGCCTCGATGGCCGCGATCTCGGCGGGCGTCCGCGTGTCATAGGCCGCGATCCACTCGGCGTAGCTGCGTGCGCGCTCATCTTCTCCTGATGCGGCTCGGAACGTCTCGTTGAGGCGCGCCCGCAGTCCGCGCACGCCGTCCGCGCGAAGCGTCTGAATCAAGCCGGTGAGCCGGGTCGGAACCTTCCTCGGTTCGGAGAGCGCACGGCGCGCGAGCGGCGCGGCCATGCGCATCCCCGCCTCCAGCTTCCCCATCTCCTGGACGTCCACCTTGCCGAGACGAAACGTTCCCGCGCGATCGATCGGATCAAGGCGGAGTGCTTGCACGCTGGTTCCGAGGTGCACGAGCGCTTCGATCTTGCCTCCGATCGGGCGCGGCAGGCGAATCGCATTCGCCGCAGAGTAGCCGAGCCCATTGTCGACGTGGAGCACCGGCCCGCCCGGACTCGGGCCGTCGTAGGTAAGCTCAATCTGCAGCTGCACCCAGTGGGTCGGGAAGCGGCCGTCGCGCGGGGTCAGCGTGAAGCTGGGCTCCGCATCGGTGGCGCGCCAGTCGCCGCGCGCCGCATCAACGATCTCGAGATGCCTGGCCGGTAAGGCGATCATCGAGACGCACGGCCGCAGCACAGTCGTGCGGGCCGCGCGGCCAATCTCCGCGAGCGGGGACTGCTCGAGCTGCGACACCCGTTGCACGAGCGATTCCGCCAGGTGAGCGAAGCCGGCTGCCGTCGCGCGCAACTCAGCGATCCCCGCATCGAGCGCGCTCTCTGCCTTCTCGAGCTTGCCGAGCCGCTTGTCCTGGGTGCCGTGGGCTTCGCGAAGTCGGGCGAACTCCGCAACGCTGATCGCGCGCTGCTCCGCGATCTCCCGCTCGAGCGTCGCCATCGCCGCGCCGTGTGGCGCGAGGCGCGTTTCGAGCTGGCTGTTGAGCTTCGTGTCGACGCGCGCATCGATCGCTGCTGGAGACAACGCAGACAACTGCGTCTCGAGCAGCGCCAGACGCTCTGCGAGGATGCGGCTCTGCGCTTCCCAGTGCGCGTCGCTTTCGCGCAACACGCGGGTGGCAGACTCCTCGAGAGAAGATCGCGGCCAGCTCATCCGCACGGTCATCGACGCGCCGTCGAGCTGAGCGCAGACCTCGGCGGAGAGTGGCAGTTCAATCGACGGATCGTTTCCGGTCGAGAGCCACGTCAGGCCATCGGGCGCGGTGAAGAGTGCCAGCTCGTGGCGCGCGGCCAACGTCGCGGCGTGCCCATCCCAGCGCCACAAGAGCGCGCCCGAGGCCGAACGCAGCGCCAGCTCGTCGACGCGGAAGTATCCGGTGCAGTTGACGGGATCGAGCCGCAGCCGTGCGATCGGGCCGCACTGCGCGGGCAGGTTGAGCGAGAGCTCTATCTGTCCTGTGGCGGGACCGCTGATGCCGAGCACGGTCTGGTCTTCGCTGAAATTCCCCTCGGCGCCGCTCCAATACAGCTGCGTGGTGATCACGAGGCCGCGGGGCGATGGCAGCGGAGCGTCGTGCGCGAGTTGCGCGATCACCGCCTCCGCGTGCGGGCCCGGCTGCGCCTCGATGATGAACTGGTAGGCGAGCGCATCCGGCGACTGCAGCACCGTGCCCACCACGTTGTTCGCGACGCGCGAGCGCAGCTGCTCCGCGAATTCGCTGTCGGTTGGATCGACCAGCACCGACTGGATGCGCTGTGCACCAAAGCCGGACTTCGCGAGCAGTTCGAGCAAACTCTTGCGGGTGAAGAAGCGCAGGTGGGTGGAGTCGAGAATTCCCGTCCGCCGATACTCGAACTCACCCGCGATGAGCGTGGCGACAAGTCCGGCGTACCCGATGTTGGGGACCGAGATGATCAGCTTGCCCTCGGCGCGCAGAAGCGGTGCGAGCTGGCGAAGGACGAGACCGGGATCGCGCAGATGCTCGAGCACGTCGGCGCAGATGATCGCGTCGTAGGTTGCGGTCTGGAACTGCGCGCCGAGATCTGCTGTCTCGAGGTTGAGGCTGAGCAGCGTCCGGTAATATGGCCGCGCCAGCTCGCGCGCGGAATCATCGAGCTCGACACCATCGACCACGCACTGCTTGGCCTCGGTGAGGTATCGCCCGAGCGCGCCGCTCGAGGTTCCGAGGTCGAGTACGGCGGAGCCGTCGCGAACCATCCGTGCGATCTGTGCCAGCGAATCGGCTCCGTCGAGAGAGACGGTGCGGCCGTATCGATTGCTGATGTCGCCGGGCTGGCTCATTGGCCTCTGTTTGCGAGGGTGAGATCGCTCGCGAGAGTTCGGATTTCTATCACGCTGCGTCGGGCCCCGTGAGCTGCAGCGCGCGCGCGATCTTCGGCTTCACGCCCGTCGCCGCGAGCAGCGCGCGCAGCTTCTCCTTCGCGCCCCTGTGCTCGCCTCCCACGCGGCGCGCGAGGATCAGCTCGTTCTTCAGCGAGTGCTCCCACCCCGTCAGCTCCGTCACGGTCACCGCGTAGCCGCTCGCCTCCAGCACCAGCGCGCGAATCACATTGGTGAGGTGCGCACCGAATTCGCGGCGGTGCAGCGCGTGTTGCCAAAGCGCATCGAACGGCGCAGGCCCGCTGTTCTTGGCCGCGAGCTCCTTGAGTTGCGCAGCCACCTCGGCCTGGCAGCAGGGCACGAGCGCGACGTGATCGGCCTTGCGGCGAAGCGCGAGCAGCAGCGCATCATCGGTCGCGGTATCGCAGGCGTGCAGCGCGGTGACGAGGTGGAGGCGCGTTGGAAGCACGACTTTCGCTTTCGGCTCTTCGTCCTTCAGGGGCGCGGTCGCTCCGCTCGCGGTCTGCGCGACGCCAGACGGCTCGACAGCGGCGGACGGTGCTGCTGGAGGCGCCGGCTCATTCGCCGCGGCCTGCTCAAGCGTTTCGCCGACGAAACGCATGCGCGCGTAGGCGAGTGATTGAGCCCGCTGCTCTCCGCGCGCGACGAGATCTGCACGCGGCTCGATGTTCCACATTGTCGCTTCGCCCTCGCGCAGGAACAGCTCGTAGAGGACGAATCCGAGATAGGCGTTGCCTGCGCCCGCGTCGAGGATCTGCGCCTGCGGATGGCGCGCGAGCACATCGTCGAGCGCGGGCGTGAGCAGGCGCGCGAGGTGATTGACCTGCTTGAGCTTGCGCAGCGAATCGGCGTGCAGCTTGCCGTCGCGCGAAACGAGGTGCAGCTCGCGCAGGAGCTTTTCTGACTGGCCGGGGACGAGCTCACGCTCGGGTCTGCTGGTGGTTCTCGACACGGTGCTCGCCACTACCACGGACCGTGTGGCAACACATCCCAGGTGGCCTCTTCTGTCGACAGTGCGTCGTTCGAGATCTTCTGCGCCTGCGCGCCCGGGCTCGAGCCGATTCTCCTCGAGGAGGTGCGCGCGCTCGGCTTGTCCGGCACAGCGCAGGCGGGCGGCGTCTCGCTGCACGGTGGTGCGCACGAACTGCTCCTGTTGAATCTCTGGTTGCGCACCGCTGGCCGCGTGCTCGTGCGGCTCGGCACGTTTCGCGCGACGACGTTTCCCGAGTTGGTCAAGCGCGCAGGCGAGCTGCCGTTGGCGCGCGTGCTTCGCGCTGGCGCGCCAGTGGCGCTTCGGGCGACGTGTCGCAAGTCGCGGCTCTACCACTCGGGCGCGGTGATCGAGCGTGTGCATGCGGCGCTTGAAGCGAAGCTCGGCCGCAAGAGTCCTCTGGTGCGCGCGGCGACCGACGCGGAGGAGGCGCTGGCCGATGAGTCATTCGATCCAACCGCGGAGGTCGCCGCAGAGAAAACGCGCAAACCCGCGCCCAGGGCGGCCTCGCAGCTCATCCTGATCCGCTTCGAGAATGATCAGTGCACCATCAGTGCCGACGCGAGCGGCGCGCTCCTTCATCGGCGCGGCTACCGCACGCAGCTCTCTCACGCTCCTCTTCGCGAAACGCTCGCTGCCGGGCTGTTGCTCTCGGTTGGATATCGCGGAGGTGCGCTCCTCGACCCGTGCTGCGGCGGCGGGACGATCCCGATCGAGGCGGCGCTGGTTGCGATGAACCGCGCGCCCGGAATCTCGCGCAGCTTTGCGTGCGAATCCTGGCCGGGCATCGCGGCCGCGCTGGTGGCGGAGTTGCGCGATCAGGCGAGAAACATGGAACGCCCGCTCTCGCTCGATCCGCGCGATGCGATCGTCGGCTCCGATCTCGACCCACGCGCGATCTCCGCGGCGCAGGCGAATGCTCAAGCGGCAGGCGTCGCGGCTGCCGTGCAGTTCTCGGTGCGCGCGCTTGAGAGCTGGAAGGCGAGCGAGTTGCCCGCGAGCGCGCTGCTGATCGCAAACCCACCGTACGGCAAGCGAGTGGGTTCGCCGGGACCGGAGTTGACCGCGCTCTGGAGCAAGCTCGGTGCGCTCGCCCGCGCCCATCAAGGCTGCGCGGCGTTTCTCTGCCCATCGAGCGATCTTGTGCGCATCGCCGGTGCGCCGCTGCGCGCGGAGATCCGCACGCAGAACGGTGGGCTGCCGATCTCAATGCTCCTCTCGCGCCGCTGACCTCTGCGCGAACCTCAGTGGTGCCGCTCGTAGATCGCGCCCGGACGCGGCTCCTCATCGCTTCCGCGCTTGGCTCGCTCGTTCCAGCTCAGCTCCTCGGTCGCCTTGTCGATGCGGGTCATCGTGATGCAGCCCTGCACCGGGCAGACGAGCGAGCAGAGGTTGCAGCCGACGCACTCCTTGTCGATCACGTTCGGCCCCGGCCGCGTGGTGCCGTTCGAGAGTTTCACCATCGGCCCATCGAGCGTGATCGCCTGGTGCGCGCCGTCTTCGCACGCGATGTGGCAGAGGTTGCAGCCGATGCACTTGTCGTGATCAACGCGCGCCTTGACGTCGTAGCGCAGGTCGAGATTGCCCCAGTCGTCGACCTTCGGAACTGCGCGGCCGACGAGCTGCTTGACCGACGTGAGGTTCTTCTCGCGCAGGTAATTCGATAACCCGGCTACCAGATCTTCGATAATTCGATAACCGTAGTGCATGACCGCCGTGCAGACTTGCAGGCCTGTCGCGCCGAGGAGCAGGAACTCCACGGCATCGCGCCAGGTCTCGATGCCGCCGATTCCCGAGATGGGCAGCCCGACCTGCGAATCGCGCGCGAGCGAGCTGAGCATGTGCAGCGCGATCGGCTTGACCGCGGGCCCGCAGTAGCCGCCGTGCGATGAACGACCATTCACCGTCGGCGTCGGTGCCCACGTGTCGAGGTTCACGCCCATCAGCGAGTTGATCGTGTTGATGAGCGAGAGCCCGTCTGCTCCGGCGCGCTTTGCTGCACGCGCAGGCTGGTTGATGTCGGTCACGTTGGGAGTGAGCTTCACGAGCACCGGCATGCTCGCGACCTCCTTCACCCACTCGGTGATCATCTGGCAATACTCGGGGACCTGTCCGGTGGCCGCGCCCATGCCGCGCTCGCTCATTCCGTGCGGGCAGCCGAAGTTCAGCTCGATGCCGTCCGCGCCCGTGTCATTCGTGCGCTTGACGATCTCGTGCCAGATGTCGCGCTTGTTCTCGACCATCAGCGAAACGATCACGGCGTTCTTCGGATACTTCTTCTTCGTCTCGTAGATCTCCTTGAAGTTCACTTCGAGCGGACGGTCGGTGATGAGCTCGATGTTGTTGAGGCCGAGCATGCGCCGCGTGCCGTAGTCGATCGAGGAGAGGCGCGAGCTGACGTTGATGATCGGCGAGCCGAGCGTTTTCCAGACCGCACCGCCCCAGCCCGCGTCGAACGCGCGCTGGACCATGCTGCCCATGTTCGTCGGCGGCGCAGAGGCGAGCCAGAAGGGATTGGGGCTCTTGATGCCGCCGAGGTCGATCGAGAGATCGATATCGTTGGTGTTCAAACCATTCGGTGCCGTGCTCACTTGGACTCCTGCGCGTTCTTCGAGTGCACACCATCTGCAGACAGCTGCGCGTGCATCGCGCGCGCGGCCTTCTTCCCGTGGGCGACGGCGTTGACCGCCTCCTTGCCGCCATTCACGCAATCGCCTCCTGCGAAGAGACGCGGATTGTGCGTGCGGTGCGTCTGCGCATCGACGACGAGCCGGCCCTTCTCGTCGACCTGCACACCAGGAAGGCCGCGCAAAAACTCGACGCGCTTCTGCTGGCCGATCGCGGCGATGACGAGATCGGCCGCGAGCTTCTCTTCTCCAAGCGGACCCTTGACGATGAGCGCCCCCGCCTCGACGCGCACAGGAGCGCGCTCGAAGAGCAGTGTGCAGCCCATGCTGCGCGCCAGATCGATCTCATAGCGATACGCGCTCATCTGCGCCTCGCCGCGCCGGTAGACGAGCGTCGCGTCTGCGCCGAGTCGCCTGGCCTGCGTGACCGCATCGATCGCCGTGTTGCCTCCGCCGACGATCACGGCGCGCTTGCCGTCGAGACGCGCCACCTTCTCCGGAGCAACTTTCAGCTCCTCGATCCAGTCGAGCGCATCGCGCGCCTGTGCGTCTCCGGGAACGCCGAGCTTGCTGGTTGCGCCGAGGCCGACGCCGATGAAGAGCAGCGCATGCTTGGCGAGCAGGTCGTCGAGCGTCACATCGCGGCCGACGCGCACGCCCTGCTTGAACTCCGCGCCGAGGCGCGCGACCTGCTCAACCTCGGCGAGGGCGAGCGCGGCCGTCTGCTTGTACTCGGCCATCGCGTAGGTGTTGAGCCCGCCGCCCCACTTGCGCTCGTCGTAGACGGTGACGGCGTGACCGGACTTGCGAAGCTCCGCAGCTGCGCCCAGCCCGGCGGGACCTGCGCCGATGATGCCGACGCTCTTGCCTGTCGCCGCTCCTGCGTGGAGTACGTCGATGTTGCGAGCGAGCACGTAATCGGTCGCGAACCGCTGCAGCTTGCCGATGGTGACCGGCCGCTTGGTGAGCGTCTTCTCGACGCACGAGCCTTCGCAGAGCACCTCGACGGGGCAGACGCGCGCGCAAGAGCCGCCGAGAATATTCGCCGAGAGGATCGTCGTCGCCGCGCCCACGGTATCGCCGGTCGCGATGCGCTGGATGAAGCGCGGGATGTCGATCTCCGTCGGGCAGGCGGCGATGCAGGGGGCGTCGTAGCAGAAGAGGCAGCGCGCGGCTTCAGCGGCGGCCTGGTCAGCGGAGAGCGGGGGAGCGATCTCCTGGAAGGGAGCGCGCGGTGCGGGGACGGTCGTAAGAGACATGGGCGCGCAAGCTACACAGGGCGCGCGCGAGGTCAAGGGTCGCCGCGGCGAGGAGATGCGGCATGGGCGCGCACGCAGCGGGGCCCCCCACGCGCAGCTCCTGTCCTCGAGACCGTGAAACAACCCGCGCCGGCCTGCGTATTCTCAGCCAGCAACGCCGCCCGCGTCGGGCGCGAGGAGGTCAAGATGGCCGGCCGAGGCTCGACAGGAAACGTCATCGCGGCGCTCTGCAGCTTCTTCGCACCGGGGCTCGGCCAGCTGCTGCAGGGGAGGGTGTTCGCGGCACTCTGCTTCTTCGTTGCCTCGGGCGTCCTCTGGTTCTTCATGCTCGGATGGCTCGTCCATCTGGTCGCCGCGATCGATGCGGCGGTCTGGACACGCCGCGCGACCGCTGTGGGAGCGGTCCCGCAGGTCGACTGACGAACTCCGGGTTGACGTGTGGCACCGCCGCGGAACCCTCCGCGCAACTATTTTGCGTCGCGCCGCGGACCATTTTCTTGCGTGCGGCATCTCCCTTCGCGCATCTATCCTCCCCACGCCCAACATCCTGGACGCGACACGCCTCGCGGAACGCGTCCGCGACTCTCGGAGACGCCCGACATGAAGAACCAGAAGACGATCTCGCTCCTCGCCGCACTCTCCTTCAGCGCACTGCTCGCGGCTTGCGGCTCCGGGGGTAACGGAGGCAACGGCGGCGGATCGGGCGGCGGCAGTGGTGGCGGCTCCGGAGGCGCCTCGGTCACGTTCAGCGGAGACGTGATTGGAACCGGTAATTCGGCCTCGGGCCAGGGCGAAGAGATCGTCGGAGGGCTGCCCGATGGCGGCTCGGAGACCACGATCACGGTCAAGGGCGACGCGACCATCAACGGAAATGATGTCCAGATGACCACGGTGTTGGAGGTCGGTTCGCGGTTCGCGCCGGGAACCTACGCGGACGGAACTGCTTCGCTGATCGGGATCTCCGGCCGGGTCGAGGGCAACAACGTCCACAATATCGCCAGCCAGTGGCAGAACAACGACAACGGCGCAGGCGGCGTTTCGGGCGCCTTCAGCGTGACGATCTCATCGACCGGCACCGCAACGGCGATCGCCCCGACCATCAACATGTACCAGGTGGCGCACGGCTCGTTCACCGGGACCTACACTGCGTATGATCCGGCCGACGCGGGCCCGGTCACGGTGACGGGCACGTTCTAATCAAGCATTGGATTTCAATCGCGGTGCAGATCGCGCGCAGCGAACTGCACCGCGAAGCTCCTGCGGTATCCTCGATGCCATGAATTCTCTCGTGCCGAGAAAGCGAACGTCGCTGTCCTTCCAGCGGCTCTCTTCGATTGCGTCGGCGACGGCATTGATTGCCGTGGTCGGATGCGCGAACGCTTCACACGCGCCGCCCGCTCTATCCGGTGACTTCTCGCTCACGGTGTCGTCCCCTGCATTGACGAGCGCGAGAGGGCAGAGCGCGATGCTGACGCTCTCGATGCAGGTGACCGGCGGTTTCGTCGAAAGCGTCGCGCTGTCGGCCGCGGGATTGCCGCAGGGGGCCTCGATCATCTTTGCGCGCGACACGCTCTCTGCGGGGAATTCGACACGGGTGACGCTCTCTGCGGGCGCCGCGGCGCCTGGCCGTTATACCCTCTTACTCAACGCGCAGAATGGCTCGCTCGTGCATGGTGCGACGGTCGCTTGGACGATTGCCGAATCGTGCGGCCGCGACCGCGACTGCCCGTTGGGCACGCTTTGCAGCAGCTCACTCTGCGTTCCCGGATGCACGGTCGAACACGGCTGCGCTGCCGCGGATACCTGCTGCGGCGGAGTGTGCGTTGATACCAACAGCGATATCGCCAATTGCGGCGCATGCATCGCTGCGTGCTCGCATGTGAATATCGCGTCGCCGAGCTGCACGGCGGGCCGCTGCGATGGTGAATGCAACGTCGGCAGCGCCGATTGCAACGGCGATAAGCGCAACGACGGATGCGAGACTGCGACGGTGGCCGACGGAAACTGCGGAGGCTGCGGCGTGACCTGCTCGAGCAATGCGTGCACGCAGGGGATCTGCCGCGTCGAGAGTGGAAATGGCTCGTGCGCATCGGTCAACAAGAGCGCCTGCGCGACTGCTTATTGCGCGCTGCCGGACGCGGGCTGCGGCTTTACCGATAGCGACGGCGATGGACTCTCCGATACCTGGGAGCGCAATGGATATATCGATATCAACTGCAATGGCGTGAACGACGAGGGCGACTTGCAGTTGCCGGGGGCGAGCGCCTCCGTGCCGGATATCTACGTCGTCTATGATTGGATGGAACTCGCCAGCACGGGCGAGGCCTGCACGTTCGATAGCGATTGCCAGAGTCTTCTGCCGGCGAATGCGCATATCGATGAGAATTGCGTCAATCAGCTCTGCACGGGACATACGCACGACCCCGAGGCGCTCACGCCGGGCGCGCTGGATGCGGTCGCGGCGCGCTTCGCCTCGCGCGGATTCAATCTGCATATCCTCCGTGGTCACGCGCGACCGCATTCGCGCGTCGCTTCATATCGGCAGCCGTCGGCGCAGTGCGAAGGGGCTGATATCTTACCGGGCACTGTCGGTGGATATGCCGTCAATGTCTATGATTTGAAGAAGCTCGCACCTTCGTCGCTGCCGCCGGGCGCGGAGCTCGTCTATCACTACAGCCTCTTCTCCCATTACAGCAGCTGCGACAGCGACCAGCATTGCCAGTCCTGCCCCGTCGCATTGAATCCCGATGGGTCGGAGAAGACCTCCTCGCCGGTTTTCGGCCAGACGGGCATCGCCGAGATATCAGGAAATGATTTGATGGTATCGCTGGGGCAACTGAACAATGACTTCGGGATCACGCCGGATATCTTCATGCTGGGCGGAACCTTCATGCATGAACTTGGTCACAATCTCGGTCTGCGCCACGGCGGCGGCAACGAGGACGGGCCGAACTACAAGCCCAACTATCTGAGCGCGATGAACTACCTGTATCAGCTCAACGGCATCCAATCGGCCGACGTTGTCGGTTCGAATGTCCGGGACGACGCGCTGACGCGGCTCGACTATTCGACGCAGGTGCTGCCCACGGGAGGCAACAGTCCGGGTGCGCTAAATGAAACGGACCTCAGCGAGCCGGCCGGTCTTGGTTCCGGAACCGCGGATCTTTTTTCGTATCTCGATGGGCGCTGCAATTATCGACAGTCCGCAACCAATGGGCCCGTCGATTGGAACGGTGATGGCGCTGCCGACGCAGGCAACGCGACCGCCGATCTCAACCCGGGTGACCACCCGGTGTTGGGCTGCGGTGCGGTCAAGAATGAGGTCTTCAATGGCCATATCGATTGGGGCCCGGCCCCGGGGCAGTCGCATTTCACTTATGCGTTTCAATGCACGCCCTATCACGCCGATCGCGTGCGCTCGCCGGAGCGGATCGCCGAGAGCGAGCTCTCGGCCAGCAGGATGCGCCGTTAGCTGCAGCGGTCTCCGCGCGCATCACCGAATTCGATCTGCTAGAAAATCCACCCATGAGAAAGCTCGTCTGGCTCCTTCTGTCCCTGGCTCTTCCGGTTCGCGCGCAGCTCGATCCCGGTCTCGCCACCGGAACGCTCGCGGTGCTCGATTTCGAGAACAAGCTGCCGGACGACGACAAGAAGTCCGTCGACGGTCGCTACTTCGCCGACGTCGTGCGCTCGGCCGCGCTGCGTGCGCTCCCGTCGCTTCATGTGGTGACGCGAGAGAATCTGCTCGTGCTGCTCGAGAGCAGCGGGAAGCGGATCGAAGAGTGCGAAGGCGAGTGCGAGGTCGATACCGGGCGGCGCATTGGCGCGGACCTGGTGATCTCCGGCGACCTGCTCAAGATCGGCACCAACTACAAACTCAATCTGCGACTGCACGAGACGCGGCGTGGGCAGCTGCTCGCGGGAACGCAGGCGAGCGGCAAGAGCGTCGACGAGCTGGATGCGAACGCGATGATGAGTGTGAATGCGCTGCTCGCGCAGGGTGGAATTGAACGCGCTCCAGCGGCTGCGTTGCCTCCGGCCTTACCGCCCCAGCCCTTTCGCATGACCACAGGGCGCAAGGTCGCGATTGGAATTACCGGTGCGGGGCTGCTCGCGGGAGGTGGCTCGCTCTACTTCGCGCTGCGTGGAAAGGCACTCAACAATGACGTCATCAGCGGGAATGCCGCCACGGGTGCGGCGTTGGCGCAGGACGCGCTCGATGCCAAAGCGACCAATGCTCCCGCCATCGGGCTGCTCGCGGGCGCGGGCGTTGCGATCGCGGTCGGAGTCATTCTTTTCGCACTCGGCGGAAATCCATGAAGCGCGCGTTTCTAATCGCTCTCGCGGTTGCATCCTTCGCTTGCGGCAAGAGCCTCGCACAGCTCGGCACGTTTGAGTGCGCGCGCGATGGCAGCTGCCCAGATGGCTATCAGTGCGCGAGGCAAGTGGGCGGACCTGATGTCTGCGTCGTCTCCTTTCCGTGCGATCTGACCAATGCCAACAATAACTCGCCCCATGGTCCTCAGTGCCCCGGCGGACGCTGCACGGTGCTCACGACTCCCGACGCGGGCCTGATCTCTGCGTGCGCACCGACGATTGAGCAGCCGCTCCAGAAGGGCGCTTCTTGCACTCTCCCGCATGTGGTGGGTGGCATTGATCAATGCAAGCGTGGGCTGCTTTGCTATTCGCCGTCGAGGGAAGCGGTCGATGGAGGATGCCAACAGTTCTGCATCGACGACTCCGGTTGCGCCGACGAGGAATTCTGCGCCGCGCTCTACGCTGCAGCCGGATTTAATCTCCCGGCTGAGTCACCGGGCGGCTCCGGCACGACGACCCTCTTCGGCCTCTGCGTTCCCCGCTGCAGTCCGCTCGGTCCCAATACCTGCGGCTCAGGCACCAACTGCGAACCGATGGGCGAGCTGAAGAATCAATCGCCGCCGCCCAATGGAATGACTTGCCAGCAGTACGACACGGCGGACGGCAGCGAGGGTGATCCCGGCACGACTGCTCAATCGTGCAATCAGAGCCTCTCGCTCTTCTGCGCCATCGGGGCCGACGGGGGAAACGCGTGCCGCACACCTTGCACGGACAACGCGCAATGCGAGGGAAACGACCCTTCCATTCTGTGCGATAAGCAGGAGAGCTCGATCATCCTCAGCGGCGGCTCGTCTCTCGGCTTCTGCAACTGACAGCGCAGTCCGCTATTCGCCCTCGTCGTCCGGTCCGTCGTCGCCGTCGTCCGGCTCGGTGAGCGGCGCGGGCTTGGCACCATCGGGAGCGCGCTCGAGCTTCATTGCCTTGAGCTTGAAGCTCTCCTGCCGCGCCGAGAGCGTCAGGTCAGCCTTCGCGTCGAGCTCGAACGTGACGAAGATGCGCGGCTCGCCCGCCTTGCCCTCGGGGATGCCGTCGATCGCCCACCAGCTATCGCTCGCGAGCTTCCCCGCCTTCTTCGCGGCGCCGCGCAGCACGTGGACATAGAGCTTCTTTTCTCCGTCGCGCGCAGTGGTGAAGCTCTCTGTCGCGGCAACGGGCAGCTGCGTACCCGAGCCGATCAGCTGCGTCGCGGCTCCGCCTGATTGCTCCACCGAAATCGATTCGCCAAGTGCCGGTGGCCTCCCGTCGTGTGTACAGGCGGTTCCCGCAGCAGCAATCGTTGATACCAACGCCAATCGAGCTATCGAGTTCATCGCGGCATCGCCTCGTCGAGAGATTCATTGAGCGAGCGCACAGCCTGCTCAATCTGCGCCTGGTTGACAATCATCGGCGGCGCGATTCGCAGCACGTTTCCATAGGTGCCGCCCTTGCCAACCAACAGCCCTCGCTTCTTTGCTGACTCGAGCAGTCGCGTCGCTGCCGCCGCATCGGGCTCCTTCGTCTTCGCGTCCTTCACCAGCTCGATCGCCTGCATCAATCCCATTCCACGCACGTCGCCAACGCGCGCGTCGCGCTTCTGCAGATCGAGCAGTCCATCGCGCAGCAGCTTGCCCATCATCTGTGCATTGAAGAGCAGCTTCTCCTCTTCAATCACCGCGATCGTCGCGGAGGCAGCGACCATGCTCACCGGCCCGCCGCCAAACGTTGATATCGACGCGAGGCCGGCAAACTTATCCGCGATATCCGCACGCGCCATCGTCAATCCAATCGGCTGCCCGTTCGCCATTCCCTTCGCCGAGGTGAGGATATCGGGTGTCACGCCATATTGATCGACGCCCCACCACATGCCTCCGGTGCGTCCCCATGCGGTCTGCACTTCATCAGCAATGAAGAGCCCACCCGCTTCACGGATAATCGGCAATACCGTCTGGAAGTATTCCTTCGGCGGCGTCACGAATCCGCCCACGCCTTGAATCGGCTCGGCCATGAACGAGGCGATCTCGCCGCGCGTCTCCGTTTCAATCAGCGTCTTGACGTCCTTCGCGCAGGCGATATCGCAGCTCGGATAGGAGAGCTTGAGATCGCAGCGATAGCAGTAGGGCGCGTGCGCGTGCTTGATGCCGGGCACTTCGCTGTCGAGCATCCGATAGTTCTGATTGCCCATCAGATTCATCGCCAGCGTGCCGCGCCCGCCATAGCTGTGCCGCAGCGCGATCATATCGCGCCGGCCGGTGGCCACCTTCGCGAGCGTGACGGCCGTCTCATTCGCCTCGGTGCCGGAGTTGGTGAAGAACACCTTCGTCTTCGGCTTGATGGGCGAGATCTGCACCAGCTTCTCAGCCAGCTCGATCTGCGGCTTCGTTGGATAGAGCGTGCTGACGTGCACGAGCTTCTTCTGCTGTGCAATGACCGCATCGGTCACGCGCGGATGGCAATGGCCCACCGAGACGGTGAGGATCCCGCCGAAGAAGTCGAGATAGTCGCGCCCGTCCGCGTCCCGCAAGGTCATGCCGCTGCCCGACTCGGCGACGAGCGGCTCGGCGTAGTAGTTCGCGACGTTGGGGAAGAGCAGCTCTTTCTGCTTCTTTCGGATCTCAGCGGAGTTCATAGGGTCGTCACTCTATTCGTCGGTGCGAATCGGCGCCCAATTGAGACTGCGGTTGAGCGCATAGTTCCATCCCGTCACCACCGCGATGGCGATGAGGTTGGCGGCATATCGATTCATATGCGCCTGGTTGAAGAGGAGATTGAGCAGGCCGATATTGATGACGAGGCCGGTGCCGCAGATCGCGTTGAAGCCGAGCAGCCGGCGCAGTTTGGCGCGCAGTCCCGGTTGGCCCCTGGCGACGCTGGCAAACGTCCATGCGTCGTTGAGGAGAAAGTTCCAGATGATCGCCGTCTCGGCCGCCACCAGCTTGCTCCGCGTGAGCGGGAAGCCGAGCGCGTGGGGGTCGCTGAGCAGATAGAGCATGCCCATATCGACGAAGACGCCGCTGGCGCCGACCGCGAGAAAACGAAGCAGCCGTGATTCGCTGAGAGTCGCCAGACGCAGGCGAATCAGGTGGCGCAGGTAATCGATATAGAGGCGGCTCGATACCTTGCTCTCTCCCGCAATGCGCTCGCGGAAGACATAACCAACTTCGGCGACCCACTTGATTCGGCCGCGGCCGAGCACCTCAATGAGGATCTTGTATCCGAGCGGATCGAGCTTCACGCCCGCGATGGCGCTGCGGCGGAACATGAAATAGCCGCTCATTGGATCGCTGACGCGGCTTAATACGCCGGGGAGGATCACAAGCCCGAGCATCTGTGCGCCGCGCGAGAGAAGGCGCCGCAGCATGCTCCAATCGGAGACGCCGCCGCCCTCGATATGACGGCTGCCGAGAGCGAGGTCCGCGCCCCGTTCAATCTCGCGCCACAGGCCGATATTCACTTCGGGCGGGTGCTGCAGATCCGCGTCCATCACTGCGAGCACGTCACCGCGCGCGACCTGCCAACCGCGAATCACGGCGGTTGATAATCCGCGCTCGCCCTGCCTGCGCAGCACACGCACGCGAGGATTGCTTTCGCCGATCTTCGCGGCCAGCTCCCAGGTCTTATCGGGGCTGTCATCGTCGACGACGATCAGCTCGTAGGCGTCGCCGAGCTCCGCATCGAGCAGCGACGTGAGCTTTTCAATCAGCGGCCCGACGTTCTTCGATTCATTGAACGTCGGGATGATCAGCGACAGCTTCACCGCCGGCCCCAGCTCTGCGCGGGGCACGGCGGCGATATCGAGCGAACCTTTCGGAGTTTCCAGCAGAGCGGTCATTACGCGAGCGTCGTTCCGCGCTTGAGGAACTTTCCTTCGCCCTTGCGCCCGAGGAACTTGTCTCCCTCGACGACGAGCTTGCCGCGCGAGAAGACGTGCGACGGCGCGCCAA
Organism: uncultured delta proteobacterium; assembly: GCA_903911145.1. Taxonomy (GTDB): domain Bacteria; phylum Myxococcota; class Myxococcia; order Myxococcales; family 40CM-4-68-19; genus CAIWCD01. The sequence continues at coordinate 97,189 of CAIWCD010000014.1, forward strand.
CGACCTCGCGGCCTTCATATGGATTGTAATCGGCCCTGGTATGCTGCGTCGCCGCGCGAATGGTGTGCTTCTTCGCGGGATCCCAGACCACCACGTCGCCGTCCGCGCCGGGCGCGAGCGTGCCCTTCTTGCCGAAGAGACCGAAGAGGCGCGCAGGTCCCGTCGAATTGAGCTGCACCCAGCGATTCAAGGTAATCCGGCCCGAGAGCACTCCCTGGAACGTCAGATAGAGCCGCGTCTCCACACCGGGCGCGCCATTGGGGATCTTGCTGAAATCCGCTTCGCCGAGCCGCTTCTCCTTCATGCAGAAGGGGCAATGGTCGGTCGAGACGCACTGGAGGTCGTCGAGCTGCAGACCGCGCCAGAGGTGCTCCTCATTTCCCGGCATGCGCAGCGGCGGGCTCATGACGTACTTGCTGCCGCCGAAGTCGGGCTCCTGGTAGTTCCTGTGATCGAGATAGAGATACTGCGGGCAGGTCTCGGCATAAGCGCGCACCCCGCGATCTCTGGCACGACGAACCTCTTCGAGCGCCTCGGCCGCCGATAAGTGCACGATATAGACGGGCACCTTCGCGACCTCCGCGAGCGCGAGCACGCGGTGGCTCGCTTCCCCTTCGAGACGCGGCGGCCGGGTGAGTGCGTGCCACTCGGGCAGCGTCTCGCCGCGGGCTTTCGCCTCTTCGATAATCACGTCGATGACGGGGCCATTCTCCGCGTGCATGCAGATGAGGCCGCCGTTGTCGCCCGTCTGGCGCATGGCGCGAAAGATCGCGGCGTCGTCGACATAGAACACGCCGGGATACGCCGTGAAGAGCTTGAACGAAGTGACGCCTTCGTTCTTCGTCAGCTCATCCATCTCGCGCAGGGTCTCCCGCGTGACCTTGCGGGTAATCATATGGAAGCCGTAATCGATGACCGCCTTGCCCGCGGCCTTCTCGTGCCAGGTCGAAAGTCCCTTGTGGAGCGAGCTGCCGGTCGGGCCCTCCTCCATCGGTTGAATCGCGAAATCGACAATGCTCGTCGTTCCGCCAAATGCCGCCGCGATTGTCCCGCTCTCGAAGTCATCGGCGCTGGTCGTGCCGCCGAAGGGCATATCAAGGTGGGTATGAACGTCGATACCTCCGGGAATGACATATTTCCCGGTCGCATCGACGATCTTGTCGAACTTGCCGCCATAGAGGGCGTTCAGGTCGGTTCCGACGGCGGCGATCGTCTCGCCTTCCATCACCAGATCGGCCTTGAAGGTATCTGTCGGCGAAACCAGCGTTCCGTGTTGAATGAGCGTGCGCATGGATAGTTCCTTGATATGGACGGATATCAACTACGGAAGCTGCTCGACCATATCGCCGTAGGAATCCGGGCGGCGGTCGCGATAGAACTGCCAGGTGCGCCGGACCTCCTCGATCACGTCGAGGTCGAGGTCGGAGATGACGAGCTCATCCTTGTCTTCGCTCGCCTCGACGAGGATCTTTCCGCGCGGGTCGACAAAGTAGCTGTGCCCGTAGAACTTGCCGATGTTCCACGGCGCCTCGGTGCCGACGCGATTGATGCAGCCCATATAATAGCCATTGGCGACCGCGTGCGCCGGCTGCTCGAGCTTCCAGAGATATTGCGAGAGGCCCGCGACCGTGGCGCTCGGGTTGTAGACGATCTCGGCGCCGTGCAATCCCAGCAGGCGCGCGCCCTCGGGGAAGTGGCGGTCGTAGCAGATATAGACGCCAATGGTTGCATAGCGCGTCTTGAAGACGGGATATCCGAGGTTGCCGGGCTTGAAGTAATACTTCTCCCAGAAGCCATTCGTCTGCGGGATATGGTTCTTGCGATACTTGCCGAGATAGCTCCCGTCGGCATCGATTACCGCGGCGGTGTTGTAATAGACGCCGGCGATTTCGCGCTCATAGATCGGGACGACGATGACCATTCCATACTGCTTGGCGATCGGCTGCAGCGCCTCGACGGTGGGGCCGGGGCAGGGCTCGGCGGCGTCATACCAATCGGGCGTCTGCGCGGGGCAGAAATAGGGCCCGTTGAAGATCTCCTGGAGGCAGAGGATCTGGACCCCTTTCTTGCCGGCGTCGTGAATCATCGGCAGGTGCTTCTCGAGCATCGCTGCCTGGATCTCTTTGACCGAGCCGGTCGCGCGCGCGTTGCTGCACTGGATGAGGCCAGACTTGACGATGCGGGACATGTGTCTCCTCGTGGTGGTTCGGCGCCAAAAATGGAGCGCGACACTCTGGCTTGCATGCGCACGGTGTCAAGCGCTGCTGTGTCGCAATCGCGCGCGCACTTGATCTGCATCCGCCCCTTCGCGTAGAGCGCGGGGCCCCGATGAATCCAATCGACCCACTGCTGGAGCGCTTGCGCGCGGGCGATGAGGCGGCGTTCGTCGAGCTGGTCGCGCGTCACGACGCTCCGCTTCGGCGGCTGGCTCGCTCGGTGCTGCGCGACGCCGCGCTGGCCGACGAGGTGGTGCAGGACAGCTGGACGGCGGTGATCGAGGGACTCGATTCGTTCGAGGGCCGTTCGAGCCTCGGGACGTGGATCTATCGCATCGTGCTCAATCGGGCGCGGACCCGGCGGGAGCGCGAGGCGCGTTCGATTCCACTCTCCGCGCTCGAGCGTGACGACGATGGGCCGGGCGTCGATCCCACGCGGTTCGCCGCGAACGGACATTGGCGCGAGAGTCCTGCAACTTCTGCGGCGGCACCGCTGGGGGCGTTTGCCGCCGAGGATCCCGAGCAGGCGCTCCTGCGCACGGAGCTCGGTGGCGTTCTGGTCGCCGCGCTCGCCCGGCTGCCTGAGAACCTGCGCGCAGTGGTCACGATGCGCGACGTTGACGGGCTGTCGAGCGACGATGTCTGTAACGCGCTCGACGTTTCCGAGTCGAACCAGCGCGTGCTTCTGCATCGAGGCCGTTCGCGGCTGCGGACGTTGGTGGAAGAAGAGCTGTCGAAGGGACGTCGAACGTGAACTGCCAGAAGCTGGCCGAGCTGATCAGCGACTACGTCGAAGGCCGATTGGGCCTGATCGACCGGCTGCGCTTTCAGTTTCATCTCGGCCTGTGCCGAGATTGCCGCGCCTACCTGAAGCAGATGCGTGGACTTGTGCGCGCGCTCGGTGCGCTGCCGGCCGAGCCCCCGCCGGCGCAAGTGCAGGAGGAGCTGCTCGCGCGCTTCCGCAATTTCCAGAGGACGAGGAAGGGCTGAAGCGCGGGCTTTGGACTTTGGCTGTTGGGCGTTGGCAACTGCCCTCCGCCGCATGATTCAGCGCAGCTCAAAGCCCGAAGCCCTGCTTCTCTCTTGCCACCGTCTTCTCGATCCATCATTATCAGTCGCATGATAAAGAACCGTCATGGGCAAACCCTCCTTGCCGTCGCCGCGCTTCTCGCGAGCTGCGCGCCGCGCACCGATCTGCACGACGAACTGCAGGGCGTGGTCGAGCTGCACCAGCGCGTGCTCGGGTTCGAGCTGGCGGGGCGTCTGCTCTCCCGTGCCGTCGAGCGCGGTGAACTCGTGCAGGCTGGGCAGGAGCTCGCGCGCCTCGATCAGGGGCTCTGGATTCCGCAACGCGACGCGCGTGCGGCCGATCTCGCAGCGGCGCAGGCGCAGCTGAAGCTGCTCGAGCAGGGCGCGCGCGACCAGGACCTGCGCGCGCTCGCGGCAGAGGTCGACGCGGCGCGTGCCCTCGAGACGACGCTCAGCGAGACGGCCGTGCGCGCCCGCGAACTCCGTGCGGCCGGGACCATCCCTGCACAGCAGCTCGACGACGCCGAGGGACAGCTCGCGCGCGCGAAGGCCCAGCGTGCCGGGACCGAGCAGCGCCTCGCCTCTCTGCGTGCGGGCGCCCGTCCTGCCGAGCTGCGTGCGGCGCAGGCCCGCGTCGATGCCGCGCAGGCTGCGCTTGAGTTCGAGAACGTGCGCCTCTCCCGCGCCACGCTGCGCACGCCCGTCGCCGGAGTGATTCTCGAGACGCACGCGGAGCCTGGCGAAGTGCTCGGTGCATCTGCGCCGGTCGTCACAGTTGGCGAAGTGCAGCGGCCCTACATCGATCTCTTCGTGCCCGAGGCGGACATCGCCGGAGTCCGCGTCGGAGCTCCCGCGCGCGTGCACACCGATGCAGAAGGCGCGGCGCAGTTCGATGGCAAGGTCGAGGAGATCGGCCAGCGCACGGAGTTCGCGCCGCGCTACCTCTTCAGTCCGAAGGAGCGGCCCAATCTCGTCGTGCGCGTGCGCATCGCGCTGCACGATCCGGAAGGCCGTCTGCGCGCCGGACTTCCTGCGTTTGGTTCGATCGACCGCGCCCAGCCTGCTCCAGCGCCATCGAGCGAATCCGGAAGCCACGCGCTGGTGAAGCCGTGAGCGGCCCTGACGACGCGATCATCGTCGCTGATCATCTCGCCCGTCGCTTTGGAGATCTGGTCGCCGTGCGCGATGTCTCGTTGCGCGTGAAGCGCGGCGAGATCTTCGGCGTGCTGGGCCCCAATGGCGCGGGCAAGAGCACGACCATCCGCATGCTCTGCGGCATCCTCGATCCCACAGGAGGGCAGGGGACCGTCGTCGGCTTCGACGTGCGCACGCAGCCGGAGCGCATCAAGGAGCGCATCGGCTACATGACGCAGCGATTCTCGCTCTACGAAGATCTCTCCGTCCTCGAGAACCTGCGCTTCTACGCAGGCATCTACGGCGTCCCTGGCGCACGCCGTCGAGCGCGGATCGAAGAGGTGATTGCGCAGACGGGTCTCGCCGATCGCCGGCGCCAGCTCGCGGGCACGCTCTCTGGTGGCTGGAAGCAGCGCCTCGCGCTCGCCTGCTCGACGATTCACGAGCCGCCGCTGCTCTTCCTCGACGAGCCGACCGCGGGCGTCGACCCCGTGAGTCGCCGCGATTTCTGGGAGCAGATCCACGCGCTCTCGCACAACGGCACGACTGTTCTGGTGACGACGCACTACATGGACGAGGCCGAGCGCTGCCATCGCCTCGCGTTCATCTTTCGCGGCGAAGTGCTCGACACCGGCACGCCCGACGAGATTGTCGCGCGCCGCAAGCTGCGCGTGGCCGAGTTGCAGCTCGACGATGCGCGCGGTGCGGCGACGGCACTGCGCGCCCTGCCGGAGGTGGACGAGGTGGCGCATTACGGAAACGTGCTGCGCATCGCCACGCTCAACGGCGTCGATCCAGAAGCGCTCGCGGCGCGTGTCGCGCGCGAACTGAATCTGAAGATCATCATCTCCCGCCCTGCGCGCGCCACGGTCGAGGACGCATTCGTCTCGATGGTCCGCCACGACGAGCAGGCCGCGCGCGAGGCCGCGTGATGAGCGCGCCCAGTCCCGACGCCACTTCGCTGCGCGTCCACGGTTTTCGCGCCTCGCTCGCGCGCCTCGCCGCAGTGGCGATCAAGGAGCAGCAACAGCTGCGTCGCGATCGCCTGACGCTGGCGATGATGCTCTTCCTTCCCGTCCTGCAGCTCATGCTCTTCGGCTACGCCATCGATCAGGACGTGCGCCACATCCCCACTGTGATCTTCGATCAGGACCACAGCGCGCTCTCGCGCGATCTCTCGCAGCGCCTTGGCGCGACGGGTTTCTACAATCTCAAAGGCGCCGTCTCCTCCTACGCACAGGTGGGTCGCGCGCTGCGCGGCGGCGAAGCGAAGGTTGCGCTGGTGGTGCCTCCGAACTTCTCGGCCGACGTCGCGCGCGGAGTTCCATCGCAGCTTCAGTTGGTGATCGATGGCAGCGATCCGCAGACGGCGCAGAGCGCAGTGAGCGGCGCGAGCGGATTGGTCCAGTCGCGCGCGGCGGACCTCCTTGGCGAACACGCGGAACGCACCGGAGCCGCGCTGGGAGCGGTCCGGCCGCCGATCTCGATCGAACCGATCACCTGGTACAACCCGGATCTCCAGACCTCGACGTTCGTGGTGCCGGGCCTCATCGGCGTGATTCTGACGATGACGATGGTGATGCTCACGGCGATGGCGATCGCCAGAGAGCGCGAGCGTGGAACACTCGAGCAGCTGATCGTTTCTCCTCTGCGTTCGGCCGAGCTGATCGTCGGAAAGATCTTCCCGTACGTCCTCGTCGGCTACGTCCAGATCACGCTCATTCTCACTGTGGGCCGGCTTGTCTTCCACGTCCCGTTCGTCGGCTCGGTCCCGCTGCTCTACGCGCTCGCGTTCCTCTTCATCGCCGCGAATCTCGCGCTGGGCCTCGTCTTCTCGACGCTCGCGGCGACGCAGCAGCAGGCGATGCAGATGTCGTTCTTCTTCCTGCTGCCGAACATCCTCCTCTCTGGCTTCATGTTCCCCTGGGAGGGAATGCCGCGCGGTGCGCAGATGCTCTCGCAGATTCTTCCGCTCACGCACTTCCACCGCATCGTGCGCGGCATCATTCTCAAAGGCAGCACGTTCGACGACGTCGTGCCCGAGGTGCTCTGGCTCGCGTGCATCCTGCTCGCGATGATCGTCGTCGCGTCGTTGCGTTTCCGAAAGAAGCTGGGGTAGCGATGGCTCGCCCACGAAGTGACATTGCGGAGCGGATTCAGCGTGCGGCGCGCGAGCAGTTCCTCGCGCAGGGCGTCGATGGGGCGTCGCTGCGCGCGATCGCCAGCGAGGCCGAGACCAACATCGGGATGATTTATTATTACTTCCCGACCAAGGATGACCTCTTCTTCGCGGTGGTCGAGTCGACCTATCGCGGGCTGCTCGAGGACGTCTCGCAGGCGCTCGCTGCCGAGGAGAAAAGCGGCGAAACGGTCCCCGTCGAAGAGCGTCTTCGCCGCGTCTATACGCGCATCTGGCGCGAGAGCGACGACGAGTTCGCGGTGATCCGCCTCGTGCTGCGCGAAGTGATGGTCAGCGCAGAGCGGGTGAGGCGACTCGGGGCGCTCTTTGCGCAGGGACACATCCCGCTGCTCTACGGCACGCTCCATGACGGTATCGATGCTGGCGAGCTGCGCGACGATCTCCCGCCGCTGGCGATGGCGGTTGCCTCGATGGCTCTGGGCGTGGTGCCCATGCTCGCGTGGCGCGTGGCGGGTGAGAAGCTGTTGCCCGAGCTGCCGTTGCCTCGGCCGGACGAACTGGGCCAGCTCTTCGCGAACATCCTGCTGCGCGGGATCGGTGCGCCGGGCGGAAACATCGCTGGGCCCCGGACGATCTCCACGGTGCGTCGCAAGCCGGTGGCGAAACCGGCGAAACAGCGCAAGTCTGCGCCCAGAGCGGTCAAGCGTACTCCTGTTCGGCAGCGCACGTTGGCGCCGCGCAGACGTCGCTAGCCGCCGGGCGAGACAGCGCCGTTGCTTTCATGCGATCTGATCGGCAGAGGAGAGTGGCCGCATGGATGCAGCAATGCTCGAGCACGTTGTCTCGATGGTCGCCATCGTCATGACGATGGGAATGCCGATCGGGATCACGTTCGTCGTCAAGCACTTCAAGTACAAGCACCGCGAGTTCGATGCAGAGCTCGAGGCGCGCAAGCTGCTCAGCGAGCGGGATCGCGTCGAGCTCGAGAAGCGGATCGAGCGGCTCGAGACGATCGTCATGAGCGGCGCGCGCCCGCCTGCCGCGGAGCCGGGTGCACGCTTCACGAATGTCGCGGGACCCGCGCTGGGAGCGGCCCGCAGCGATGCAGACCTCTTCTCGTCGCCGCCCGATCGGCCGGGCACAGAGACGGCGCCGGCGACACCAAGGGCGCTTCGCGAGAAGGCGTAGCGCGCAGAAAACAAGAGCGGGACCGCGAAGCCTCTCGCGATCCCGCTCGATGATTCAGACGCTGCGACGCGCGTTACTTCTGCTCTTCAAACTCCGCGTCGACCACGTCGTCCTTCTTCGCCTCGGCCTTCGGCGCCTCGCCCGCAGGCGCTGCACCCTCCGGTCCTCCGGTCGTCGCACCGCTCGCCTTGTAGGCCTCCTCAGCCATCTTGTGCGAGGCGGCCATCAGCTCGTCCGCGGTCGTCTTGACCTTCTCCGCGTCGGTCCCTGCGAGCGCATCGCGCACCGCCTTGATCTTCGCCTCGAGGTCGGTCTTCGTCTCGGCCGGGATCTTCTCGCCGAGATCCTTGAGCGACTTCTCGACCTGCCAGGCCAGCGTGTCGGCCTTGTTGCGCGTCTCGATCTCTTCGCGGCGCGCCTTGTCGTCCGACTCGTGCGCCTGGGCCTCCTTCACCGCCTTCTCGATGTCCTCCTTCGAGAGACCCGAGCCCGACTCGATGCGGATCTTGCTCTCCTTGCCGGATGCCTTGTCCTTCGCGGTGACGTGCAGGATTCCGTTGGCGTCGATGTCGAAGATGACCTCGATCTGCGGCGTGCCGCGCGGCGCGGGCGGAATTCCGTCGAGGTGGAAACGGCCGAGCGACTTGTTGTCGCGCGCCATCGGGCGCTCGCCCTGCATGACGTGCACTTCCACGCTCGGCTGCGCATCGCTCGCGGTCGAGAAGGTCTCGCTCTTGCGCGTCGGGATGGTCGTGTTGCGCTGGATCATCGGCGTCGCAACTCCACCGAGCGTCTCGATCGAGAGCGAGAGCGGCGTCACGTCCAGAAGGAGAATGTCCTTCACTTCGCCGGTGAGCACGCCCGCCTGCACCGCGGCGCCGATCGCGACGACCTCATCGGGATTGACCGAGCGGTTCGGCTCCTTGCCGAAGAACTCCTTCACGATCTGCTGGAGCTTCGGCACGCGCGTCGAGCCGCCGACGAGAACAACCTCGTCGATCTCCTTGGCCGTCTTCTTCGCATCCGCGAGGCACTTCTTCGTCGGCTCCATCGCGCGGGTGAAGAGGTCGTCGCACATCGCCTCGAACTTCGAGCGCGTGAGCTTCTTCACGAGATGCTTCGGACCCGTCGCATCGGCCGTGAGGAAGGGCAGGTTGATCTCGGTCTCCATCGTCGAGGAGAGCTCGATCTTCGCCTTCTCGCCCGCCTCCTTGAGCCGCTGGAGGACCATCTTGTCCTTCGAGACATCGATGCCCGTCTCGGTCTTGAACTCCTGGATCAGCCACTCCATCAGGCGCTGGTCCATGTCGTCGCCGCCGAGGTGCGTGTCGCCGTTGGTCGAGATGACCTCAACGACGTTCTCGCCAACCTCGAGGATCGAGATGTCGAACGTGCCGCCGCCGTAGTCGAACACGGCGATGACTTCTTCCTTCTTCTTGTCGAGCCCGTACGCGAGCGCGGCTGCGGTCGGCTCATTGACGATGCGCTTGACCTCGAGGCCAGCGATCTTGCCCGCGTCCTTGGTGGCCTGGCGCTGGGCGTCGTTGAAGTAGGCCGGCACCGTGATCACGGCGTCGGTCACGGTATCGCCAAGATAGTTCTCCGCGGCCCGCTTGAGCTTCTGCAGAACCTTCGCGCTCACCTCGGGCGGGCTGTACTGCTTGCCGTAGATCTCGACCGCGGCGTCGCCGTTCGAGGCCTTGACGACCTTGTACGGCACGCGCTTGCGCTCATCGCCGGTCTCATCGAACTTCCGGCCCATGAAGCGCTTGATCGAATAGACGGTGTTTTCCGGATTGGTGATCGCCTGGCGGCGCGCCACCTGCCCGACGAGGATCTCGCCGTCCTTGGTGAACCCGACAACGCTGGGCGTGATGCGATTGCCCTCTTCGTTCTCGAGGACCTTGGGATCCTGGCCTTCCATCACGGCGACCACGGAGTTGGTCGTTCCCAGGTCGATTCCGATTGTCTTCTTCATGGCTCGCTCGCTCTCCAGTGGTGCCTTCAATGGCGGGCGAACAGTAAGGATGGCGCAAGGTCTGTCAAGCGCCGCTGGCACCGATTTTGAGACGAGGTCTGATCGCGCATCGCGCACGCGACGTCCGCAGAGCCGCGCGCACTCTGATCGTGCGGCTACTTGAGCTGCGTGATCTTCAGCCGCGCATCGGAGGGAACCGCGGTCGGCGTCCCCCACATCCCGCGAATATTCGCGATCGCCTTCCACTGGACTACGCGGTCGCCCTTCGCTGGTTCGCCCTGCGCCAGCTTGATCCGGAACGTCGAAACGTAGCTCCCGACCGGCTGCGTGGCCGAGCCCGCCTGGCTGTATCCATAGAGGTCGTTCACGTATTGCGAGAGACCATAGTCAAATCGTCGAGGCTCGCTCATCCACTCCGTCTCGACGAGTGACGCTTGCACCATCAGGTCCGGCCGGGCAGTCCCGTTCGGGATGCAGAGGTAGCTCAGGAAAGTGCCGTCTTGCGTCTTTCTCTGTCCTGGTCGCGGCGGATAGTCCGAGCTGGCGATGCAGTCGGTGTGGCCGATGGGCGGGCAGTGGAAGCTCCCCGTTGAATACCCCCGGCTGCTCGCCGCGACGCAGAGCGGATCGCGATTGGTGCTGCTCGACTCGAACTCCACGACCGTCAGGTCCGGCCGTTGAAAGCGAAAGTTATCGATCTGGTACGAGCTCTCGACGCGGAGGGTGACCGTGGCTTCAGGTGCAGCCGCTGTCAGCGCCAGCGCTCCGCCGGTCTCCTGCGCGAGCTCCCAGAACGCGTCAGGATCGTTCCCGGGTTGCGACGACCATCCGAACATTCGCGCCGCTCCATAGAGACCGATGAGACCGAGCAGGAAAATGCCACCGAGCACGAGGAGGCCTTTCAACAATCGAACGAGCCAGCGCATCTCTCTCTTTTCGCATCAACGGGAGCGCGGTGCGACCTCGCGGCGGCTCTCGTCTACTCGCTGAGATCGATCTCGACGCGCCGCTCGGAGTCGGCGTGTACGTCGACATCGGCCGCGCGCCAACGTTCCAGGCGCAGCGAGCCGACGCGAAGCACGTGATGTCCCGCAGTCACCTGCTCGAGGAGCAGCGGCGTGATTCCGCGCAGTGTGCCGTCGACGTAGACCTCGGCGCCCTCGGGACGAGAGAGCACGCGCAGATCTCCCTCGGGCGCATGCAGGCTGCTGAGCGGATGATTCTTGAGCAGCCCGCGCTGCTGCGCAAAGAGCAGGGCGAGCGGGAGCACGATGGCGAGGAGCACTCCGGCCGCGGCGATGGTGCGCAGCGTGCGCGAGCGCTCGCCCGCGTCCAGCGCGAACGAGCGCGATTCGGGCGCAGGAGGGTTGAGCGAGATCGGCCGCGTGCTCAGCACGCTCGTCGAACCGTCGGGCTCGAGATGAACGGTGAACTGCTTGCGCGGCGCGTGCGGCCGCGGCGCCCCACTTCCGCTGCCCGTCTCTGTTGGCGTGAGCGCGTCTGCAGCGGCGGTCTCCAGCCAGGCTGCGAGACGGGCCTGCGCATCGGGAGGCAGCGGCACGGCGACGGCGAGCGCATCGGCGAACGCGGCTGCCGAGGGATAGCGCTCGGCCGCTCCAGGCGCGGTCGCGCGGTCGAGGACTGCTCGCAGCGCCGGGCCGCACTTGACGTCCGCTGCCTCGGCGACGACGCGCCCGAGCGCAAACTGATCGGCGGCCGGCCCGACCGGCTTCCTCGCTGCCTGCTCGGGCGCCATGTATCCGCGCTTTCCTTTTGGAGCCGCGCCAGGATCGGTGACGTCGGCATTGCCGAGCGCATGCGCGACGCCGAAGTCCGCGAGCCGCACCCGCCCGTCGCGAGAGATCAGCACGTTGTCGGGCGAGACATCGCGGTGCACCAACTGCAGCGGCTTGCCGGTCTCGTCGACGCCGTCGTGCGCGGCCTGCAGCGCGCGCGCAACCTCCGCGCCCATCCAGGCTGCGAGCGACTCAGGCATCAGCATGTTCCCGAGGCGCGCGTGCTTGAGTGCCGTGCGCAGGCTCGGCCCGTCGACATATTCGAGCACGAGCAGCGGACCCGCTTCGTCCTCGAGATAGTCGAGAGGCGCGACGATTCCGGGATGGTGCAAGAGGCCGAGAATGCGCGCCTCGTCGTGCAGCATGTTGCCGAGCCGCTCGTCGTCGGCGCGCTCGGGAGGCAGACACTTGAGCACGACCTTCCGGCGGAACGTGCCCGACCCCTCCTGCTGTGCGAGCCAGACCTCGCCCATTCCCCCGGCGCCGAGCCGCTGCAGCAGCACGTACCTGCCGCCGATGCGCTGTCCGGGTTCGAGCATTGGTTGACTCTAATGCAACTCCGAGGGCGGTCGGCGAGCCGATCCGCGTCGAAATGCATCTTGCAGCGCAGGTCCACATCGAGGATTGTCGCGCCGCGTCATAACTTCAGGAGGCACCCATGCCGTTCGATCCCAATCGCAGTTTCGGCAAGTCGCTCTTCTTCGGTGAGATCCTCGAGGACCAGCTCTTCCCCTATCCGGAGATGACCGCCGACTCGCAGGAGATGGTGCGCAGCCTGCTCGATCCGGTGCGCAAGTTCCTCTCGAAGGTCGATGGCCGCACGATGGATCGCACGGCGGAGATTGCGCCGGGCCTGCTCGATGAGCTCAAGGCGCTCGGCCTCTTCGGCCTGATCGTCCCCGAGGAGTACGGCGGCCTCGGCCTTTCGTCCGTCTCCTATGCGCGCGTTCTTCAAGAAATCAGCGGCCTCGACCCGACCTCGACGCTGACGCTCGGCGCGCACTCGTCGATCGGCTTCAAGGGCCTGCTCCTCTTCGGCACGCCCGAGCAGAAGCAGAAGTATCTGCCGCGCCTCGCGACGGGCGAACTGATCGCCGCGTTCTGCCTGACCGAGCCTGGCTCGGGCTCGGATGCGTTCTCGATCAAGACCAGCGCGACGAAGAGCGCCGACGGCTCGCACTACATTCTCAACGGGCAGAAGCTCTGGATCACCAACGGAGGCTTCGCCGACTTCTTCACCGTCTTCGCCAAGACCACGCCTGACACCGAGACGCAGAAGGGAAAGGTCTCGGCCTTCATCGTCGAGCGCGCGTTCGCGGGCGTGACCAATGGTCCGCACGAAGACAAGATGGGCATGCGCGGCTCGTCGACGACCTCGATGTATTTCGACAACGTCAAGGTGCCCGTGGAAAACCTCCTCGGTGAAGAGGGCAAAGGCTTCAAGGTCGCGGTCTCGATTCTGAATCACGGCCGCACCGGATTGGGCGCGGGCGCGGTCGGCGGTCAGAAGCGGATTCTCGAGTTGGCGACGGCTCGCGCGAATGAGCGCAAGCAGTTCGGCCGCACCATCGGCTCGTTCGGGTTGATTAAAGAGAAGCTTGGCCGCATGGCGATGAACGCCTACGCCTGCGAGTCGCTCTGCTATTGGGCCGCAGCGAATATCGACCGCGGCTCGACCGACTATTCGCTCGAGGGCGCGGCCACCAAGGTCTTCTGCAGCGAAGCGCTCTGGACCGCCACCGACGAGGCGCTGCAGATCGCCGGCGGCATGGGTTATATGCGCGAGGAGCCATGGGAGCAGGCGTGCCGCGACGCCCGCATTAATCGAATCTACGAAGGAACGAACGAGATTAACCGTCTCTACGTCGGATTAACCGGCGTGCAGGGGCCGGGCGAGTTTCTCAAAGGTCTGGGTAAGGAGCTCAGCGAAGTGCTCAAGGCCCCGATCAAGTCGCTTGGCCTGTTCGGCCAGATCCGCGATGACCTCAAGGGATATGCCGAGCGCAAGGTGCGCCAGACGGTTCCTTATGATCGCGCGCAGATCACCAAGGCCCATCCTGCGCTGCGCAAGCAGGTCACGCAGATTGAGGACGAGGTGCAGGCGTTCGCAAGCCTCGTCGAGACGACGCTGCGGCGGCACGGCAAGGAGATCGTCGAGATGCAGTTCGCGACCAAGCGGCTCGCGGATATCGCCATCGACCTGCTCGCGTGCCTCGCAGTGATCTCGCGCACCAGTGCGATCATCCAGAAGCGCGGCAGCGTTGAGAAGGCCAAGAACGAACTGGAGATGACGACCGCGTTCTGCCACGAGGCGCGGCGCCGCATCCACGCGAACTTCCGCTCGGCGAATCGGAATGCCGACGAGGAGATCAAGAGCGTCGCGGATGCGATGCTGGCGAATGGGAAGACCTCGCACGATATTCTGGATTAATGGCCGGCCGGCGGACTCGATCCATTTTTCCGTGCTCGCTGCTCGATGCCCCGCGAGGGGGCATCTGCGCGGCTGCGCGCGGCAAAAATGGATCGGGCTCCTGCCTGCCTTGATATCGCCGGGCGGAAGATGGATTCAGGACGGCCGTTTAATCAGCGCGGTTAGCATCGCGAAGAGTTCGCTGGCGTAGCTCGCGACTGCGCTGGAGGCGGGTTTACTTGCGTCGCCGGTTAATGCGGCGATCTCGACAGCGGCGGCGGATTCGCACGCCTCGCCTCGGGCGATCTGGAAGATGCGGGCGCGATCGGCGGCGCTCCAGCGGCCTGCGGCCTCGGCGATATTGAGGCATGCGCTCTTCGAGGATTTAGTCGCCTGCTCTCTTAACCGCGCATCGCGGATGCCGCACGCAACGACCGCTCTTAATAAGTCCAGCGAGCGCTGATACGCGATTAACTTGTGCTGCGGCAGCGACCTCTGCCGAACCTCTTCAATCTCCGCTTCCGTGTGCTTCAGATATGCCGTCATTGGCGTTTCCCCTTTCGCCAGAAAGAAGGGGAAACGCCAATGACGGCCAGGCAGACCGAGACGAAAAAGCATCTCGCCACTCAATTGCAGGCGCCGTGACAGCGGCAAAGCCGCTGGCGCAAGCCTGCTGACTTGATGAAGGGCCGGCCGCTGGACCCGATTTCTTTTTCCGTGCTCGCTGCTCGATGCCCCACGAGGGGGCATCTGCGCGGCTGCGCGCGCAAAAGGAGATCGGGCTCCCGCCGGCCTTGATGGACCGCACGGAAGAGAATTTCAGGACGCCCGCTGAATCAGCGCGGTGAGCGTCGCGAACCGCTTACTCGCGACGCTCGAACCTCGAACCTCGAACCTCGAACCTCGAACCTCGAACCTCGAACCTCGAACCTCGAACCTCGAACCTCGAACCTCGAACCTCGGGCCTTAAACCACGTCCGACTGCATCTCCCCGCTCTCCGCACGGATCTTCGCGAGCTCCTCCGCGAGCACTTCAATCGTCTCGCGAATCTGCTGCTCCGTATGCGTCGCCGTCACGAAGAACCGCAGCCGCGCCGCCGTCTCCTCGACTGCCGGATATAAAATCGGCTGCACGTTAATCCCCCGCTGTCTTAATGCCTCGCTTAATTGGAGGCTGTGCAGCGAGTTCCCGACAATCGCCGGCACCACTGCGGAGCCGCCGGCCATGCCCGTATCGATTCCCTTCTCGCGCGCCAGTTGCAGGAAGAGCCGGGCCCGCTCGTGCAGACGCTGCACCTTCTCCGGATGCTGCTGCAGTTGCTTGAGCGACTCGAGACCCGCGGCCGCATTGGCCGGAGTAATGCCGACCGAGAAGACAAATCCGGGCGTCGTGTACTTCAGGTATTGAATGAGCGTCTTCGAACCCGCGACATATCCGCCGCAGCTCGCGAGCGACTTCGACATCGTGCCCATCCAGAGATCGACGTCGCTGCGCACGACTCCATAGTGCTCGCCAACGCCGCGCCCCCGCGCCCCGAGCACGCCAATTGAATGGGCCTCGTCGACGAGGAGCAGCGCGCCATACTTCTTTTTCAGGCGGATATATTCGGGCAATGGCGAGATATCGCCGTCCATCGAATAGACACCCTCGACGGCAATCAGCACGCGCTTGTAATGCGGTCGCAGCTGCTCGAGCTGCTTCTCGAGCGCGGCGACATCGTTGTGCGGGAACGGCCGTCGCTTCGCGCCCGACAGCTTCGCGCCGCCCATGATGCAGTCGTGCGCGAGCGAGTCGTGGAGGATGAGATCGCCGTCGCCCATCAGGTGGCCGATCACGGTTACGAAGACGCCGTGACCTGAAACCATGACGACGGAATCTTCGCAGCCGAGGAACTGCGCGAGCTCCGTCTCGAGTTCGCGATGCAGCGGCTTCTCGCCGGACGCGATGCGTGAGGCGGAGACCGACGTGCCGTAGCGCTCGACCGCGTCCTGTGCGGCTTTGGTGACGTGTGCGTCGCCGGAGAGGCCGACGTAGTTGTAGCTCGACCAGTTGATCATCGTGCGTCCGCCGATGACCGAGGTGTCGTTGGTCACGCGCTCGTGCACGTTGAAGTAGGGATTCTTCAATCCGAACGCGGCGGCCAGCCCGATGCGCTGCTCGAGTTCCTGGACTTCAGGGAAGAGCTCGACGTTGTAGAGCTCCTCCGCGACCGTCGGAGAGATGGTTGGTGTAGCAACGATCGGCGAGGCCTCAGGAGCGTGAGCACGAGGTTCGGGATTCGAGACTGGTGTCGAGGTTCGTGGCTCGAGGTTCGCGGTCGCGACTCGGGTCTCGAGAGTTGCGGGCTCGACATCGCGCACTGCAGAGAGGCCGCGGGCTCGCAGGAAGCGTGGATCGCGATGCTTGAACTCTCCCTCGAGTCCTCGGATCACGGCGATCACCCGGCCGCCGTCACCCTGCATCACCAGCGTGCCGCGCACGACGTCGCCCTGCGCCTGCTCGAGCGTGAGCGTGACGCGCAACGGCCCCTCCGGGAACGGGCCTTCAGCTGCGAACTCTTCGATGCCGATGGGGAAGCCTGCCCGGCCCAGTTGCGTCCACGACCAGTACCCCGCGAGCTGGAACGCACCGTCGAGCGCGAGAGGATCGACGGTCCAGTGCGTGCGCGGCGACGAGACGATCAGGTCGCTCGGCCGGCTGGTGCGGACCCAACCGACGATGCCGGTGTCGCTGATCGATTCGATCGACGAGATGCCGCGCATGCGCGGGCCGTGGAACGTCGCGGTCGCGTAGAACTCATCGAGAGAGAGCGGCAACTCGGGCGCTTTGCCGTTGCTCGCCGGAGCGGGCGCTGCCGAGGAGAGGGCCGAGTTGACGTCTGCGCCAGGGCTCGCGAACGCCGAGTAGGACGGCGCGCGGGAGAATGAGCGCGGGCTCGCGAGCGGTGCAGCCGAGAGGGAGAGCGAGAGCTCTGCGCCAGTCCTGGCTTCCCCCATCGAGCGCACCGACAGTCGCGATGCCTCGGAAATGCGGATCGGTTGCCGCAGCTTCAGATCGCGCACCAGCAGTGACTTTGCAGCGCCACCTGCCGCTTCGAGCGCGGCGCAACCGAGCAGATCGAGCGCGCTCGCGAGAGGGAGCACGGGCTGACCGGCGAGCTGGTGATCCTCGAGATAGACATGGTTCTTGCGCTCGATGAGCTGCTCGAGTTGGTGCGCGGTCTTGCGCGTCGGCGAGCTCGGTGCGAGCAGCAAATCGCCGCTCGCGCCCGCAGCCAGAGCGGTCGCGAGCGCTTGCGTGCCGCGGTGATCATCGATGAACGGGACGCCCTGTTCGGCGAGCGCCGCACGTGCAAACGACGGAATGCGCGCGACGAGCGTGGTGCCATCCCAAGGCGGAAAGCCGAGCGCGAGTGCACGCAGGCCTGGGCGCAGCGAAGGCAGAATCGTCGCGGCCGCGCCCAGCGCGGAGTTGCCGGCCGCGTAGTCCACCTGTCCGGCATTTCCGAAGCGACCCGACCACGAGGTCGTGAAGAGCGCGAGCCGCATCGGATCCGTCGCGGTGGCTGCCAGCAACTGCGCGAGGCCCGCGAGCTTCGGGCCGAGGACGCGGATGAACTGCGCCTCGTCCTTGCCTGCCGATGGTCCATCTTCTGCGACGCCTGCGGCGTGGAGCAGCGCGGTGAACGGGCCGAACGACGTGCGCATCGCCGCGAGCGCGCTGGGCGCGGGTTGCGTGACGTCCCACTGTAGGTAATCCGCGCGTGCTCCACGGCCGCGAAGGAGCGCGACAGCGGCGTCGCTCTCGCTGCTTGCGGCCGAGCGGCCGAGGAGGACGAAAGCGGCGCCAGGCGCGCGCGTGGCGAGTTCCGCGGCGAGCTTGAGTCCCACTCCCTTTGCGCCTCCGCTCACCAGCACGACATCGCTTGCCGCCAACGAGATCGCGGCTGAAGAGACGCACTGCCGCAATTCGAGCTCGTACCGGTTCGCAGCGGCGAGCCCGACCTCTGCCGTCGCATCCCCGGACCGCAGCTCGGCGAAGATCGCGTCCGCGATCGCATTCGCGCCGTCGGCGAGATCGACATCGATCAGCTTGACGAGTTCGTCGGACCGTTCGCGTGCGAGCGACTTGGTGAAGCCATCGAGTGCGGCGGCGGCCATTGCACCGACGCGGTCTGCTCCTGTGATGCCGAACTGCCCGCCGCGCGCCGTGGCGACGACGAAGAGTCCGCGCGAGACGGCATCACCACCGCGTGCCTGCGCGCGAGCGAACTGCTGGGCCGCGAGGAGCGGCGCGAGCGATGACGAGAGTTCAAGCGCGTTCCGCTCCGCCGAACCGATCAGCGTCGCGAGTGAATCTCCGGTGCCGAGGGCCGCGAGATGGAGCACGCCTCCGATCGGCCCGACAGCGCGGGCTGCGGTCTGGAGCAGCGCAAGCGCATCGAGCGGCCCTCCCGCTGACAGCGAGTGGAGGCGGGGAGCAATGGCCGCAAGCTCGCGCGCGGGAGCCTCGAGATCGATGAGCACCACCTCGTGCCCGGAGCCAGCAAGGCGCGCCGAGAGCGCATCGGCGATGCCGTGACGATCGCGTGTGATGAAGAGCGCGCGCGGCAGCGGAGTCTCTGCTGGAGTCTGGCCGCGCCGTGGGGTTGCAATCGCGCGCGTGGAGAAGGGCAGCAACTCCGGACCCGCGCTCGCGACCGCACCCAGAGCGGCCGAGAGCGATTCGGTTGGAGTCGCAATTCCCGGCGGCGTCTGCAGCGTGCGCACCACGTGCTCGATCACATCCTGCACCGAGGTGCCTGCTCCGAGCAGGCTGCGCGGCAAGGCGCCTGCTCGCGGAAACGCCTTCTGCACGTCGCCGTCGAGTTCGACCGTCATCAGGGAATCGAAGCCGAGTTCTCCGGAAAGGGTCTGCGAACTCTTGAGTGCCTCGAGAGGAAAGGCGCTGATGCGGGAGACGGACGCGAACACGGCCGCTGTCACCTCGGCGCGCAGCTTCCCGGAGTCGTCGTGCCCTGGAGCCTCCGGAGCCTTGCTGGGCGCGGGGTTGCGCGATTGTGGTCCCGCATCGTTCGGCGCACGGTCGACGGCGCTGCGCGGTGCCGGAGTCGACGGCGCCGCGAGCAACTGCGGCTGAACTGAGCCGGGAGCCGCGCTGGTCGCCGCGTCGATTGACGGTAGTGAAACTCCGTGGCTCGCGAGTGCTTCCGCTTGCCGCTGCAGCACCTGGGACTGCGTCTGCAACAGCGCCACCTGCTCACGGAACAGCGCGACCAGCGAATCCATTCGCTCGCTCCCTCGCGGAGCCGCGCTCTTGGCGGTGCCGCTGTTGTTGGCGACTTCCTGCGTTGCCTGCTTCGCACCGACTGCGATCAGCAGGGGTGTCGTTGATGTTGCCGAAGGCTCGACGCTCCAGTACGGCTGCGTCTCGATCGGAGAGGGCGGCAGCGCGACGAACTGCGCGCGACCGTCGAACAGCGGTGCGAGATCGAGCGGCACGCCGGAGCAGAAGAGCAGGCCCAGCGCGTGTGCGAGCTGCGCGAGGCCGTCATCATCGCGCGCCGCGAGCGAGGCGACTGCGAACCGATCGGCCTCGGCCAGCGTGCTTCTGGCAAACGCCGCGAGCGTGTTTCCCGCTCCGACCTGGAGGAAGATTCGCGCGCCCGCTCCCGCCGGAGACGGAGCCGCGGCGGTCTGGAGTGCGGCCATGAAATCGACCGGGGCGGTCGCGTGCTGCACCCAGATCTCGCGCACGGCCGCGCTCTGCACGGGGTAGCGCGCGCCGGTGATTCCGCTGATGACCGGCGCCTTCGCCGATTTCAGCTCGAGAGCCGCGACGCGCGCGTTCATCTCCTGCGCGATGCCAGCGACCAGCGGCGAGTGGAACGCGTGCGAAACGTCGAGCGTCGTCGTCTTCACCGCGCGGGAGTCGAGCAGCGCCCGCGCAGCGGCAATGCCCTTGCTGCTCCCGGAGATCACGGTCTGCGTCGGGTGGTTGAGATTCGCCGCGACAACAGGCTCGGCCGCGCCTGGGCGATGCTCGATGGGCAGCTGATCGAGCAGGCTCTGCACGGTCGAGCGATCGGCCGCCGCGGAAGCCATCGCGCCGCGATCGTCGAGAGGAAGCGCAACCATCGCCAGACCGCGCTGCGCGACGAGCTGCACGCACTCTTCGGCCGAGATGATCCCCGCTGCTGCGGCCGCCGCGAACTCGCCGAGGCTGTGACCGAGCAGCGCATCGGCCTCGATGCCGAAAGACTCGAGGAGCGCGTGCAGAGCGAGCCCGAGCGCGGCCATCACGGGCTGGCAGACCTGCGTCGCGGTCAGCCGCAGTTCCGCCGCGCGCAAGGCCGAAGCGTCGGGCGATCCGTCGTCGGAGCGCGGGAGTTCCGGATAGACGAACGAGCGCAAAGTGCCGCCCAGCGCGGCCTGCAGCTCGCTGCCGAGCGCAGCGTCGAGCGCGTCGAATCGATCGCGGAAGAGTGGAAACTGTGCGTCGAACTCGCGCAGCAGATTCACCCGCTGCGCTCCCTGTCCAGGAAAGAGCAGGGCGAGCTTTCGCTGCGCGGGCGCGAACGGGCCTTGCGCAAAGACGACTCCCGGCACGAGCGCGCGTGGTGCAATCGTCGCGCTTGAGCCATCGCCGGGCCGCTTCGCGACATCGTTGGTATTCAACAGATCGAGCGCGCCAGCAGCGGCCGCCAGACGTTCGGCGAGCTGTGCGAACGAGTCGGCGACGATTGCCAGTCGCGCATCGCAAGCGGTGCGCAACGAGAGCGTGAGCGCGAGTCCCGCCAGCGAGCCTGCATCGCGCTCGACCATCGGCAGCGAGGCGCAGAGCTCGCGCGCGGCCTGCGCGACCAGTGAAGCTTGCGCGCCCGAGAGGAGAAAGAGTTCAGCGCGACGGGGCGAGGCCTGTGTGGCCAGATGATTGGTGTTCAAAGCATCTGTTGCCGGACCGCGCGGGACCTGCACGCGCATCGGACGCTGCGCCGCGGCTGGCGCCTCCTCGAGTACGAGGTGCGCATTGGTTCCGCCGAACCCGAACGAGCTGACGGCGCCGCGGCGCGGGTACGCGCTCTGCACCCAGGATTGCGCGGCATGAGGAAGAAAGAACGGTCCGGCATCTCCTCCCTCGGCAGAGAGGCCGAGCTTGGGGTTCTCCGTGTTCACGGACGGCTGCGGTGGCAACGTCCGCGTGTGCAGCGCCATCGCCACCTTGATGAGTCCCGCGGCTCCCGCGGCCGACATGGTGTGCCCGACGTTCGCCTTGACCGAACCGAGCGCCGTGTGAGCTCCCGCGCTCGCGCTCCAGCCCTGCTCCTCGAAGAGCGAGCGCAGCGCCGAGACCTCGACGACATCGCCGACCGTGGTCGCCGTGCCATGCGTTTCGATCAGGCCCAGCGTGGTCGCGGAGAATCCGGCGTTGCGGTAGGCGAGCCGCAGCGCCTCGAGTTGGCCGCCCTGCCGCGGCGTCATCGGTCCGTCGCTGCGCCCGTCGTTGTTGCAGGATGAACCGCGAATTACCGCGTAGACCCGATCGCCGTCGCGCAGCGCATCGTCCATGCGCTTCAAGATCGCGACGCCGACTCCCTCGCCCATGACGAAGCCGTCGGCATTCGCGTCGAAGGGGCGGCACTCGCCCGCGCGCGAGATCGCACCGATGCGCGAGAAGCCGACGAGGTTGTCGGGCAGCAGATTCAGATAGACGCCGCCCGCGATCGCCGTGTCGATCTCTCCTGCTCGCAGGTTGACGATTGCCTGGTGCGTTGCGACGAGAGCCGAGCTGCACGCGGCGTCGAGCGCATACGCAGGCCCACCCAGATTCCACTGCTGCGCAACCACCGCGGCAGCCATGTTGAGCAGGTTCCCTGCGATCGAAAACGCGCGCATCGGCAGCGCGTCCTGCGAGAGGGCCGCGACCAGTTCGTCGATCTCCTGGGCGCGCTGCGCTGTCGGCTTGCGGCCAAACTGCCCTTGCGCGAGCGCCATCATGCGCAGCCTCGCGCCGATGAGCTCCTTGTGCTCGCTGACGCTGGCCCCGACGAAGACTCCCGTGCGCGAGCGATCCCATGCAGCAGCCGCGCGGTGTGCGCTGGATGCGGCCGAGCGAGGTGCATCGAGCCCTGCGTCCTCGAGCGCGCAGCGGACCGCATCGAGGAGCAGGCGATGCTGCGGGTCCGTCACCTGGATGCGCCGCGGAGCGAGACCGAAGTGAAGCGCCCCGAACCCGCGCAGCTCCGCGTCGTCGAGATAGGCCCCTCGATCGATATAGGCCTTCTCGGGAATGCGCAGCGAGGTGTCGTGGAACGCGTCGTGGTTCCACCGCGAACGCGGCACGGGTCGGAACGTCACTTCGCCGCGGCGGATCAGCTCCCAGAAGGCGCGCGGATTCGGCGCCGAGGGGAACCGGCAGCCCATCCCGATGATCGCGATGTCCACTCTCTATCTGCTCCTTCCACGAAGACCGGCTCGCCTACAGGGAGCCAACGGTGCCGTCAAGCGGCCTTGCTGCCCTTGCGTTCAGTGCTGGAATCATGGGTGTCCGTCGCCAGACTTCGCGCCGTGCGGTTTGTGACTCGGACGTGCCTACAAAGTCGCTCCGATCGACGGGTGGCGGATGAGCTGCACAGGCCCTATGGTGCGCGCCCTATGAAAATCCTCCTGACTGGCGGCTCCGGTTTCGTCGGCTCCTATGTCGCAGAGCAGCTCACGCAGGCTGGGCACACTGTGCGCGCGCTGGTGCGCCCATCGAGCGACAAGCGCACGCTCGAAAAGATCGCGGGCCTCGAGTTCGCGGTCGGCGCGGTCGAGCAGGCGGCAACGCTCGCGCCCGCAGCGCAGGGCTGCGAGGTCGTCGTGCACGTCGCGGGACTGGTGAAGGCGAGAAATGCCGCCGAGTTCTTCGCCGTCAACGAGCAGGGCACAAAGAATCTCCTCGCCGCAGCGGAGAGCGCGGGCGTGCGCCGTTTCGTCTATGTCTCCTCTCTCGCGGCGGTTGGTCCCAGCCTCGACGGCAAGCCCGTCCCGGACGACGCAGCGCCGAACCCGGTCACGCACTACGGCCGCAGCAAGCTCGCTGGAGAACGTGCGGTGCTCGCCGCGAAGGATCGCATCGCCGTGACAGTCATCCGGCCGCCGATGGTCTACGGCCCGCGCGATCACGAGACGCTGGCGTTCTTCAAGTCGGTGAAGAACGGCGTTCTCCCTCTGCTCGGCGACGGGAAGAACACGCTCAGCATGGTCTACGGAGAGGATTGCGCGCGCGCGATCACGCTGGCGGCGCTCACGGACACTCCGTCAGGCCGCACCTATTTCGTCGAGGACGGAAGCGTCTACGTCTGGAAGGAGGCAGTGACGGAGGTGGAGAGATCGCTCGGCAAGCGGGCCTTCGTGCGCATCGGGCTTCCGATGTTCGTCGTCCAGCTTGCGGCGGCGGCGACGCAGACGTGGGGCAAGCTCTCCAACACCGCGCAGATGCTCACCCTCGACAAAGTGCAGGAGCTCAAGCAGCCTCACTGGGTCTGCTCGGGCGAGGGGGCGCGCAAGGAGTTGGGCTGGACCCCTCGCGTGCAATGGCACGAAGGGGTCAAGCTCGCGGCAGATTGGTACCGCGCGCAGGGGTGGCTCTGACCCGCACTGCGCGCGGCTCTCCGGTCTCGCCTAGAACGAAATGGAGAGGTTGACGATCGCGCTCACCGCCGTGCCCACGTCCGTGATCGTCCACGAGAAGGTTCCGGCCTGCGTGCTGCTTCCCTTCGTGTAGTTCTCGGCCCAGTCGTTCTGCGTCCCGCTGATCGTCGCGATCGCCGAGCCCTCCGACGAGTCGACGTTGCTGTTGGCCGCATCGTAGGTCCCGGTCGCGAACGCACCCTCGAACTGCATGATCGCACCGCCGCTGCTGAAGGCCGAGGCGTCGGTGCCGGTTGCGGGCGTGTCAGAGGCGATCGAGATCGACGAGGTCGTGGTGTGGCTCGCGGTGACCGTGCAAGGAGCGTTATCTGTGAACCGGCCGAGGAGACGTTGAGCGTGAACGTTCCGCTGTCGGGATGATTCTGCTGGTCGGTCGCGTGCAGCGACATGTCCCAGACGTCGGTCTGGCCCTGCGTGACGATGATCTCGCCGTACGGCGTGTTGCTCGTGTTGAAGGTCGTCGGTCCGAAGTCCGCGCCGCTGTTCAGCGTGAACGCCGATGCTGTCCCTTGGACCGCACCGCGCAGCTGTAGGACGCGCTGACCGCACCGGTGAGTGTGTAAGAGCAACTCAAGGATGCGTGCGCGACATTTCTGGTGCAGCGATCGGACGAACTCGTGCGCGCAGGAACGCGCATGTTATCGGGGCAGCGTCATGACCAATCCGCTCCTCTTCGCGCTGGCGGCGATCGCCCTGCTCTCGACGCCAGGCCCGACCAACACTCTGCTCTTCACTTCGGGCGCGGCGGTCGGCGTTCGCCGCTCATTGCCGCTGCTCCTCGCCGAGTTGAGCGGCTACCTCATCTCGATCGCTGTCCTTTCACTGGTTGTCGGTCCGCTGCTGGCGGCGCAGCCGTGGATGCCACGGTTGCTGCGTTGCGCGTGCGCGCTCCTGCTGGCGTTCTTCACCGTGCGGCTCTGGCGCGCGCCTGCCGAGAGCGCACGCTCGGCCGCGCCCATCCTGATGCGCCACGTCTTCAGCATTACGCTGCTCAATCCGAAGGGGCTCGTCTTCGCGTTCGCGATTCTTCCTCGTGCGGCGCCAGGGGAGATGAGAGTCGCTCTCTCTTATCTCGGTGCCCTCTGCGTCCTCATCACGTCGGTCGGTGGCGCCTGGATCTCGCTTGGCGCGGTGCTGCGCTCGCGGGCCGGCAGTTCTCTCGAGCCGCTCCTGGTGCGGCGCGGAGGAGCGGTCGTCCTCGGCATCTTCGCCGCACTGCTCGGCGCGTCGGCGATCTGGAAATAGACCGGAGAAACGAAGAAGGAGGGCCGCATCTCGCGAGCCCTCCTTCTTCTTCACTGCGCCGACTGTCGGTGCGACGGCCGTCGTCTACTTGAGCGCCGCCGCGAGCTCCGCGTTGCTCATCAGGTTGCGCATCAGCTCGTCGAACGCGTTCGAGAGCGCGTCGTTGAGGTTCTCCGCCTTGTGCGTGCGGCCCCAGTTCTTCGACTTGCCTTCGGCGAGGCCGTTCCAGACAGTGGTGTTTCCCTTGGTGAGCGTGAAGCGCACGCGCGCGGTGGCGTTGAACTCCGAGCCTTCGACCACGGTGAGCTCGAGGATCTCTCCGGCAAGCGTGAAGTTCGAGCTCGTCGAGAGCGCGCCCTGCGTCTTGAGCCGCTCGGTGAGAACCTTCGAGTAGAAGCCCGCGACGTTGTCCGGCGTGTAGAGGATCGCGCCCTTGTCGTTGTCGTACTTCCCGATCGCGAGCGGCTCGGTGCGGCCATCGGTGAGCGGCTTGAGCTGCAGCGTCATCGCGCGCAGCGCTGCGAGAGTCGCCTCAGAGCCGGCGGCCTTCGTCGCGTCGATGCTGCGCCACTCGAGGTGAAGCGTCGGTGCGCCCTTGGGTAGCTGCGCGGGGAGCACGACGGCCTCGGGCGCAGGCGGCGCCTTGCCGAGGAGCCCGGCCTCGAACGCCGGGTCCGAGAGGAGTTGCTTGATCGCGTCGTTGAACGCGGTCGAGAGCCCCTCATTGTAGTTGTCCGCGTTGTGGCTCGAGCCCCAGCGCGACTCCTTGCCGTTCACCACGCTCGACCAGGCCTCCTTGCCGTCGGGCGTGACCAGCGAGAAGCGCACGTCCACCGCGGAGAGATAGGTGTTCTCCTCGTTGACGAAGAAGTTCTGCACGTCTCCGCGCAGCGTGAAATCTTCGCCGCTCTCGACGAACTTCACGCCGAGCGGCTTGACGCGATCCGCGAAGCTGACCGTGCAGAACCGCACGACGTCGTCGGTCGTCGTCACGACGAACTTCTTGTTGTCATCTTCGTACTTGCCGATCGAGGTCGCCGTGCGCGCATCGGTGAACGCGAGGTGCAGGTGCTTGCTCACCAGCGCCTTGACGACGGAGTCCTTGTACTCGACGCGCTCGTCCGGGCCGCGCCACTCAAGGTGGACCGTGCTGAGCGGCTCATCCTTGTGGTGGTGGCACGCGGTCGCGGCGAGAGACAGGAAGACAACGCAGAGGGCGGAGGAGAGTCGTGGAGAGTTCATGGGCGCGGCAATGTAGTCGAGACTCTGGTCGTGCGAAAGCCCTCGTGCGATACGGAGCCGCATGCGCAAGTCGGTCGCCAAGCTCTTCCGGATTCTCTTCACCGGCTCGGCGTTCTTCGTCTTCTGGATGGGCGGCGCGCTCATCACCTGGTTCGTCTTCCCGGTCGTGCAGTTCCTCCATCGGGCAGAGCCGGTGATCGCGCAGCGTCGCTGCCGCTGGATCCTCAATCGCGCGCTGCGGTTCCACGCCGACTACATGCGTTTCTTCCGGCTGATCGACTTTGACTCGCGCGCCGTCGAGCGGCAGCTCCCGCGCGGCCCGTTCGTGCTGGTATCGAATCATCCTTCGTTGATCGATGTCGTGCTGCTGCTGGCGACCTGTCCGACGCTCTACTGCCTTGTGAAGGGGCCGGTGATGCGCAGTCCCTTCGTCGGGCGGATGCTGCGCTACTGCAATCACATCGACGCTGGCGATGGCGACGCGGCCTCGGGCGCGCTGGCGGTGCAGGGCGCGATCGAGCGGCTCCGCGCGGGCGATCCGGTGCTGATCTTCCCGGAGGGTACGCGCTCGCCGATCGAGGGGATTGGCCCGTTCAAGAAGGGCGCGTTCATGATCGCGCACGAGGCGAAAGTGCCGGTGGTGCCGATCTGGATCGCGACAAAGCCACGCGGTCTCATGCGGGGAATGAAGTGGTACATGGTCCCCGACGACACAATGCGATACACATTCAAACTTTTCACCCCGCTGTCGACGGAGAGTTTCGCAGGCGACGCACGAAGAATGGCCGCGGAAGTCCGGGCCCTGTTCGTCGAGCCAGCCGACGCTCCTTCGATGAGCTCCTCTGCCGCAGGCAACCTGACTTCGGAACGTTGATGACGACGCCCAATCCCGCAACCCCCGCGTTCGAGCTTGAGATGAAGAAGCTCATCGTCGAAGCGCTGATGCTCACCGATGTGAAGGCCGAGGAGATCGACAGCGCTGCGCCGCTGTTCGGAACAGGGCTCGGCCTCGATTCGATCGACGCGCTCGAGCTGGCGATCGCCATTGGCAAGCGCTACCGGGTGAAGTTCAGCTCCGACGACAACTCCAACCGCGACACGTTCCGCTCCGTGCAGGCGCTCGCTGAGTATGTCGCGCGTTCCATTCCCGCCGCAGCCCCCGAGGTCTCGCAATGACGCGCGCGGAGATCGAACTCAAGGTGAGGGAGATGATGGCGCAGACGTTCGAGATGGACATCGAGAAGCTGACGCCTGAAGCGAAGCTGTTCGAGGAGCTCAATCTCGACAGCATCGACGCTGTCGATCTCGTCGTGAAGGTGCAGGAGATCACGGGTCGGCGCGTCGACGCGGCGGACCTGAAGCGCGTGCGGACGGTCAAGGACGTGGTCGATATCCTCGAGCAGCATCTGCAGAAGGTCGCGTAGGCGACCGCGGCTCCTCACACGTTTGCTTCACGCCAATGAACGCGGATCGCTACAGCCTCGCGGAACGGCACTCGTCGGAATCATTCGTGGCGGTCGGCGCGGAGGGCGCGCGCACCGCTCGTGAGTTCTGCCAGGACGTCGCGCTGCTCGTGCGCGCATTGGCGCAGCTCTCGCCGCAGACACAGCGGCCGATTCTCGCGATCACCGATCGCTATCGCTTCGCGGTCGCGCTGCTCGCCTGTTGGTCGAGTGGCCGCGTCGTCGCGCTGCCTCCCAATGGCCAGACCGATCTTCTGCGCAAGCTCGCGCTCGAGCAGGACGGGCTGCTCATTCATGACGGCGACGCGATCGATGGACTCGACGTTCGCGCCGCGCTCGCGCAGCCTGCGCCCGAGACGGCGTTCGCGCCGTTCGTGTTGCCCGCGGCCCAGCCTCTCGTCGTCATCTTCACCTCGGGAAGCACCGGCGAGCGCCAGCCGGCAGAGAAGACCGGCGCGCAGCTTCTCGGTGAAGCAGCGCTGCAGGGGCAGCTCTCCCTGGTTGCTCCGGCGGATCGCGTCCTCGCGACGGTGCCGCCGCAGCACATCTACGGACTGCTCTTCGGCATCCTCGTTCCGCTCATGCGAGGAGCGGCGTTCTCGCGCGGCACGCCGCTGCACGCTGAGGCGGTCGCGGCCGCGGCGCGCGAGATCGGCGCGACGATTCTCGTCAGTGTGCCGGCCCATCTGCGCGGACTCGAGGCGCTCAGTTCGACTGCGCTGCCTTCGTCAATTCGCCTGGTGCTCTCCTCTGGCGCCCCTCTCGATGCGCGCACGCAGGCGGTGCTCGCGAAGCTCTCGCTCCCGGTGCGCGAGATCCTCGGCTCGACGGAGACGGGCGGAATGGCCGTCCGCGATCCGCTCGTCGATGCGGCGTGGCGACCTCTTCCGGGTCTGCAGATCGCCGCCGGCGAGGACGGCCAGCTTCTCCTCGATTCACCGTTTCTTCCTCGCGAGGTCGCCAGGCCGCTCGCCTGCGCCGACCGCATCGAGCTCAATCCCGATGGATCGTTTGCGCACAAGGGGCGCCTCGACGACGTCGTGAAGATCGCCGGCAAGCGGCTCGCGCTGTCCGAGATGGAGGCGCGGCTGCGCGAGCTTCCGGGCGTGCGCGAGGTGGCGCTCTTCGCGCGTGCGACGGACGTGGCGCGCGGTGCAGAGCTGTTCGCCGTGGTCGCAGGCGTGGGCCCGACACGCGAGTCGATCCGCGCGGCGCTGTTGCGCTCATTTGATCCGGTCGTGCTCCCGCGCCATCTGCGCATCGTCGAGAAGCTGCCCGTAGACGCGAACGGCAAGCCGGGCCGTGCGCTCCTGCTGGCCCTCTTCGAGAAGCCGACGCAGGCGGCAGCGGATCCCGAGCACAAGCGATTGTCTCTCGCGCTGCAGTCCCATGAGCAGCACGGCGCGACCGAACTGTTTCGCCTCGAGGGAGTCGTGCCTGCGGAGCTCCACTGGTTTCGCGGACACTTCGAGGGCTTCCCCATTCTCGCTGGCGTCGTGCAGCTGCGCGTCCTGGTTCTCGCGGAGTGTCGCCTGCGCTGGCCCGATCTGGGTCCGCTGCGTCGGCTTGCGCGCATCAAGTTCCGCAGTCCGATCTCCGCGTCGCAGCAGATCGTGTTGACGCTGCGCCGCGAGCGCTCGTCTGCATCCGTGCAGTACGAGATCACGCGCGGCGGCAACTCCTGCAGCTCAGGGATGCTCGAGTTCGAACCGGTGGCGCCGTGACGTCGCAGCCAGTGCGTGCCTGCATTCTCATTCCCACCTTCAACAATCCCGACACGATTCGCCGCGTCGTCGAAGCGGCGCGCCTGCTCGTGCCCGACGTGCTGGTGGTCGACGATGGAAGCGCAGAGGCGGGTCGCAGCGCGGTCGCGAGCCTCGCGCTGGAGAAGCTCGCGCACGTCGTTCATCGAGAGAAGAACGGCGGCAAGGGCGCGGCGGTGAAGACCGGATTTGCGCAAGCGCAACGGCTCGGCTTCACGCACGCGCTGCAGGTGGACGCAGACGGGCAGCACAACCTCGACGACATCCCCGCGTTCCTCGCGGCCGCGCGCGCGCAGCCTGACGCGCTTGTTCTCGGCTGCCCGCTCTTCGACGCGAGCGCACCCACAGGCCGCAAGGTCGGTCGCTTGATCACGATCTTCTGGACCACGCTGGAGACGGGCGGTCGCACGATCGTCGATCCGATGTGCGGCTTCCGCGTCTATCCCGTTGCGAGCGCGCTCGCTGCCAGCGCGGGCACGGGCGATCGGATGGACTTCGACATCGAGATCGCCGTGCGCATGGTCTGGGCCGGCGCGCCGACGATCAACCTGCCGACCAAAGTGCGCTACCTGCGCGCCGACGAGGGCGGCGTGTCCCACTTTCATCTCTTCTGGGACAACGTGCGCATCAGCTGGATGCACACGCGCCTCGTCGTGCGCGCGATCCTGCGCGTGCTCTCCTGGCCTGTGCGTCGGCTGCGCGCATGACCGGGCGCAACTGGCTCTCGACTGCCGAGCGCGGCTCGATCCTCGGCATCCGCTTCATGGTCGCGCTCTGCGGCTTCGTCGGCAGGCCAGCAGCGCGGTTCGTGCTTAAGTTCGTTGCGCTCTACTACCTGCTCTTCGCCACGCAGGCCCGTCGCGCGTCGCGCAGCTTCCTGCGCAGATTCCACGCCCGCGTCACGCTGTCGATGATCTACCGACACATCCTCAACTTCGCCGAGGTCGCGCTCGATCGCGTGTTTCTCCTCCGCGGGCAGTTCGAGCTCTTCGAGGTCTCGTCGAACGGATTCGAGCACATGCGCAAGCTGCGGGAGGAAAAGCGCGGTGCGATTCTCCTCGGCGCGCACCTCGGCAGTTTCGAAGCGATGCGTCTCTGTGCGGGCAAGCGCGAAGTGCCGATCAACATCATCACGTATCGAGGCAACGCCCGCATGCTCAACAGCGTCCTCGCTGCGGTGAGCCCGGGTGCACAGAGCCGCTTCATCGAGCTGACGCCGGGAGACGTGAACTCGATCCTGCGCGTGAAGGAGCTGATCGAGGCGGGCGAGATGGTCGCGATTCTCGGCGATCGCGCGGAGCTCGACGCGAAGGCCGTCGCGGTCGATTTCTTCGGTGCGAAGGCTCGTTTCCCCTCGGGCCTGTTCGTGCTCGCGGCGACGCTGCGCTGCCCGGTCTATCTGACGTTCTCGATCTACCGCAGCCCCAACCGCTACGAGTTCTTCTGCGAGTCGTTCGCCGAGCAGATCGAGCTGCCGCGCGGCGACCGGGAAGCGGCACTGCTCGACACCGTGCAGCGATATGCGAAAAGGCTCGAGCATTACTGCCGCATGGAGCCGGGGAATTGGTTCAACTTCTACGATTTCTGGAACGAGAGCTAAGTGGACGAGCGAGCTGAAGTGACGGTCGGACTTGCGCCGCTGACGATCGAGCAGGTGCTCTCGCTCGCGCGCGGAAATGCGCGCCCAGCGCTGCCGCGCGATACTTCGTGGTCCACGCAGATCGAGCGTGGCGTCAACGCGATCGCCACGCGGGTTGCAGCTGGCGAGGTGATCTACGGCGTCAGCACGGGCGTCGGCGACTCCTGCGAGACGATGGTTCCGGCAGCGTTTGTTCGTGATCTGCAAATCAACCTCGTGCGCTTCCACGGCTGCGGAGTGGGGCGGCTGCTGACGCCGCTTGAGTCCGGCGCGGTGGTCGCGGTGCGCCTCGCATCGCTCACGCGCGGCTGGTCGGCCGTGCGGCCAGAACTTCTGCAAGGCCTTTGCGATCTGCTCGCGCATCGGCTCCTGCCCTGCATCCCCGCGCAGGGATCCGTCGGCGCGAGCGGGGATCTCACTCCGCTCTCGTATCTCGCGGCGGTGCTCACCGGCGACCGCGAGGTCTATGTCGATGGACACCCCGCCGCGGCTCGAGAGGCGCTCGCGCGCGCGGGCCTTGTGCCTCTGCAACTGCAAGCGAAGGAAGCGCTCGCGATCATGAATGGCACGAGCGTGATGACCGCGCTCGCGTGCGTGGCGTTCGAGCAGTCGATGCGGCTTGCGCGCCTCTCTGCAGCGCTCACCGCGATGGCCTCGGACGTGACGCAGGGGAACCAGGCCCACTTCGATGATCGGCTCTTCGCCGCCAAGCCGCATCCGGGCCAGCGAGCCGCCGCGCGCTGGATCGCAAGCGACATCGCCTACGACGCGAAGACGAGGCGCAGTGTCGACCGCGTGCAGGATCGCTATTCGATTCGCTGCGCACCGCACGTCATCGGTGTGCTGCTCGATGCAGCGCCGTTTCTGCGCTCGACGCTCGAGATTGAAATCAACAGCGCCAACGACAATCCGCTCGTTGATCCCGAGACGGGCGAGGTGCTGCATGGCGGAAATTTCTACGGCGGCCACGTCTGTCTCGCGATGGATCTGCTGAAGAACACCGTCGCGAATCTGGCCGATCTGCTCGACCGGCAGATGGCGCTCATCTGCAACCCGGCGATGAACCAGGGCGGGCTTGCCGCGAATCTCGTCGCGCGCACCGAGGCCGACGGCGCCGCGCATCACGGCTTCAAGGCGATGCAGATCACGACCTCTGCGCTGGCCGCCGAGGCGCTCAAGCTGACGATGCCCGCGAGCGCCTTCTCGCGGAGCACCGAGTGCCACAACCAGGACAAGGTCAGCATGGGCACCATCGCCGCGCGCGACTGCCTGACGATTCTTGAACTCACCGAGACGGTGGCCGCGATCCATCTGCTCGCGCTCTGCCAGGCGGTCGATCTTCGCGGCCTCGCTGCGTGCGGTCCGCGTGCGCGCACGCTGCATGCGGCCGTGCGCGCGCTGGTGCCAGTGAACCTCGCGGATCGCCGGATGGATGGCGACATCGCGCGCGTGCTCGAGGCGATGCGCAGCAATGCACTCCCCATCGGAAAGTGTGAGCTGCCATGAGCCGCACTCCGGAGAAACACGCGAAGGTCTCGGTCGAGCTGACCGTGCCGTTCCACGACGTCGATCCGCTGCACATCGTCTGGCACGGGAACTACCTCAAGTATCTCGAGATCGCGCGCACGGAGCTGATGCGCTCGCGCGGGCTCGACATTCCGCAGATCGTCGAGCTGGGATTCCGCCAGGTGGTCATCGAGGTGAAGTGCCGCTACGCGCATCCGCTCCGATATGGCGAGCGGTTCCGCGTCGACGCCTGGTTCAACGACATCGAGCACCGGCTCAACATCGGCTTCGAGATCTTCAATCTCAGCCAGGAGGGCCAGCGCGCGCTGCACGGCCACTGCATCCTCGTCACCACCGACGCGGCCGGGCGCATGCTCCTCGAGACCCCGCCGGCGCTCTGCGCGCTGCTGGGCGAGAAGCGAGACGTTTGATGCCGGGCCTTCGCGCACTCTCGATGACCGCGCCGTGTGCGCTGCTGTTGCTCTCTGGAGGCGTGCTGGCGCAGAGTGACAAAGTTACACACGGTGTCACAGTGTCACAGGTGGCCGCGGCGCCGACCGGCCCTGCCTCGTCGCTGACCATCGACTCGTTGATGGCCGAATTTCGCGCGGTCGAGGGGCTCGAGGCGCAGTTTCGCGAAGAGAAGAAGATGGCCATCCTCGCCGTCCCGCTCGTCAGCGAAGGCACGATCGACTTCGCCGCGCCGGACCGCCTCGTGCGGGAGACCACGAGCCCCGCGGTGTCGAAGCTGCTGGTCGATTCGAAACAGCTGCGCTTCTCCGACGTCGGAGGCAGCCAGTCGATTCCTCTCGAGGGAAATCCGGTCGTGCGGCTGTTCGTCGATGCCTTCGTAAAGGTGCTCGCCGGCGATCGCGCAGCGCTCGAGAAGATCTTTGCCATCGAACTGCACGCGGTTGGCAAGGGCTGGTCGATGACGTTGACGCCGCGGCTCGAGCCGATGAAGTCGGTGATCGCGCGCATGCAACTCGACGGGAGCGGCGTGGTGATGAGCCAGATGCGGCTCATCGAGGTGGAAGGCGACGAGACGGTCACCGTCTTTCGCGCGGTGAACACGCACCGCCGCTTCTCGGCGGAGGAGAGTGCGCGGATCTTCGGCGCTCCGAGTCCTTCGCGATGAACGACCGCGCCCGCATTGCGCTTGGCTTCGCGCTGCTCGTCGCGCTGGGCATCTTCTGCGCGCTGCGGATGCGCGTCACCACCGACATCACCTATTTTCTTCCCAGCTCGGAGGACAAGCAGCTCGCCGAAATTTCGCGAGAGCTGCTCGATTCACCGCTGACGCGCAGCATGATCCTCAGCGTCGAAGCGCCCGATCGCGCGCGCGCTGTCGCGGCGGGAAAGTCGCTCGCGACCGCGCTGCGCGCCGATCCGGAGATCGCCTGGTTGCGCAGCGGTCCGGGGCCCGACATCGCCGAGACGTTCTACCGTCTGTTCTTCCCGCATCGCTTTCAGCTGCTCTCCAGTGAGCCAGAGCGCGAACTTCCCGCTCGCTACGCGGATGCAGGGCTCGCGAGCGCCGCGCAGGAGCTGCGCGCAAAGCTCTCCTCTCCTCTCGGCGCACTTCTCAAGCGCCTCGCCGGCGATGACCCGCTGCTCGCGTTCCAGGTGCAACTCGGGCGTCTGCAGTCGGCGCAGGAGGGCTCGCTTGCCGTCGAGGACGATCAGTTCGTCACCGCCGATGGGCGCCACGCAATCCTCTTTCTCGCCACGCGCGGCTCGCCCTTCGATGGTGCATCGCAGAGGCCGCTGCTTCTGCGCATCCGCAGCGCGTTCGACGCGATCAACGCGGCTGCCGGCGGTGCGCTCGCGCTGGAGGAGAGCGGCGTAAATCGATTCGCGGTCGACTCCGAGCGGATCGTTCGCGCCGACATCGATCGCATCAGCATCGTCTCGACGCTTGCGATCGTCGCGCTCTTCCTCTTCCTCTTTCGCTCTCTGCGCATGCTGCTTCTCGCGCTCGTCCCGCTGGTCGCGGGCTTTGCGACGGCGACGGCGGCCGTGCTCTGCGTGAACGGGACGCTGCACGGGCTGACGCTCGCGTTTGGCTCGACGCTGCTTGGCGTCTGCATCGACTACCCGATCCTCTTCCTCAACCACCACGTGCTCGAGGGGGATGCGCAAGGCGCATGGGCGACGCTGCGGCGTATTCGTGCGGCGCTGCTGCTCGGTGCGTTCACCACGCTCGGTGGATTTGCCGGGCTTGCCTGGACCACCTTTCCCGGCATGCGGCAGATGGCACTGTTCGCGAGCGCAGGAATTCTCGGAGCGCTCGCGGCAAGTCTCTGGCTGCTTCCGGCTCTCGTCGGGCGCGCTCCCGTGGTCGTGCCGGTGCACCGCGGGATCTCGCACAGGCTCGGCCAGCTTCTCGAATCGATGCGCAGCCGCCGCAAGCTGCTTGCGCTCATTCCCCTCGGTGCGCTCGCGCTCTGTGCTGTCGGTCTGCCGCGGCTGCATTGGGATGACGATCTCTCCGCGATGCAGCGGCCGAGCGGGACGCTGCTGGCTGAGGATGAACGCGTGCGCGCGCAGGTGTCGCGCATGGACACGGGCCGCTTCGTGATCGCGATGGGCACGACAGAGGAGGCCGCGCTGCAGGCCAACGATCGGGTGTTCAGCGCACTCGTCGAAGCGCGCACGCACGGGCTGCTCGAGGATTTCCGTTCGCTGCACACGTTGCTCTTCTCGGCCGAGTTGCAGCAGCGCAACCAGGCCCAACTCGCGCAGTCCCCGCAGCTCTTTGCGCGCACGTCGACGGCTCTCGAGAAGGAGGGCTTCCGCGCAGAAGGCTTTCACGGATTCGCGAGCGCACTTTCCGCTCCTCCACCCGAACCGCTCTCTGCCTCCGCGATCGCCGACTCGTCTCTCGGTGATCTGATCGCGCCGTTTCGCGTGAGGCTCGGCGATGAGTTCGCGGTCCTCACGTTCCTGCGCGGCGTGCGCGATCCCTCAGCGCTCTCGGCCGCGATCGCGCCGCTCGCCGGCGTGCGCTATTTTGATCAAGGCGCGTTTCTCTCCTCGGCCTACGGCAGATATCGCGCGCGCGCCACGCAGCTGATCGGCGGCGGGCTCCTCTTCGTCTTCGCGATGCTCTTCGCCTACTACCGGCGAACCGGTCCTTCGCTCGCGGCCGGCGTCCCTGGTGTGCTCGCGGCGATCACTGCGCTCGCGCTGCTCGGACTCTTCGGCATTCACGCCAATCTGCTCCACGTCGTCTCGCTGCTCCTGGTGGTGAGCGTCGGCGAGGACTACGCGATCTTCCTCGTCGCCAGCGCCGACCGTGCCAATGAACTCGAGGCGAGCGCGATGAGCGTGGCTCTCTGCTGCCTATGCGGAATGCTCAGCTTCGGCCTGCTCGCGCTCTCGGAGATCCCGGCACTGCGCGCGATCGGACTGACCACGACGCTGGGGATCCTGCTCAGTCTCATCCTCGCGCCGACGGCGCTGCTGCTTCTCCCTCGAACGGAGGCGCGATGAGCGCGCGTCAGCCGGCCGGACTGTTGCGCGGTGCTGTTGCGATCGCCGCTCTCTTGTTCCTCGCGGCGCAACTCTCGACGAGTTGCGCGACCGCGCCCCGTGCGGGTCCGCTGCCGCTGCCCGACTATCCCGGCACGCTGACGCGTCCCTCGGAGCACCCGGGAGATTTCCTCCTGCGTCAACACTTGACCGCTCACTTCGGCGAGCGGGTGGAGTCGTTCGACGCTGTGCTGCAGAAGCGTGGTGACGTGCTCACGCTGGTGGGGCTCACTCCATTCGGGACACGTGCATTTCTCCTCGAGCAGACTGGCCTGGAGGTGAAGTTCACCTCGTATGTCGGCGAGCTTCCATTCCCGCCGCGGTTCATCCTTTTCGATGTCGAGCGGGTCTACTTCGACGGTATTGCGGGCGCGCCGCTCGACGACGGCGAGCATGTCGAGCAGAGGAGTGGCGAACGGATTGTCGAGAGCTGGAACGGTGGTCGGCTGGCTGCCCGCAGGTTCACGCGCATCGCCAATGATCCTCCCGGCGTGATGAGCATCGTCTACGCGGGCGGAATGGCGAGCGGCGCTTTCCCTGCGCAGATTGAGATCGACAACGGGTGGGTCGGGTACAAGCTCTCCATCGCCACCTTGTCCGAGCAACGACTGTGAATCCGCGCGCGCAATATCCGATCACCGCCTACTCGCTGTGCAACGGGCTCGGGTCGAGCACGGCAGAGGTCGTTGCGGGTCTGCGTGCCGGACGAAGCGGGCTGCGGCCCTGTCCGCTCGATGTTCCCTTCGCGACCGTCTGCGGCTTCGTTCCCGGTCCGCTCGATGCGCTCCCCCCGTCGCTCGCCGGCTACGACACGCGCCAGGCCCGCCTTGCACTCCGCGCACTCGAGGAGTTGGTGCCGCACGTCGAGTCGGCCGTGCGCCGCTGGGGCCGAGACCGTGTTGCGCTGGTCGTCGGAACCAGCACCGGCGGCATCGAGGAGACCGAGCGCGCAACTTCAGTGCGGGCGCGCACGGGCGCGCTTCCTGCGAGCTACGATTGGAATCGCCAGCACGCCTACGCTGCGCTCCTCGAGGTCGCGCGCGTGCGCCTCAACATCGGCGGGCCCCGATTCATCGTGTCGACTGCCTGTTCCTCGAGTGGAAAAGTGTTCGGCTCGGCGCAGCGGATGCTCGACGCGGGGCTTTGCGACGCGGTCGTCGTCGGCGGCGTCGACACTCTCTGCCAGACGACGCTGCGCGGTTTTCACAGCCTCGAACTTCTCTCGGTGGGCGCCTGCCGTCCGTTCTCCGCGGAGCGAAAAGGAATCAACGTCGGTGAAGGCGCGGCGTTTCTTCTGCTCGAGCGATCAGGTGACGCGGCGGCGTGTCTTCTCGGTGTCGGCGAGACCTCTGACGCGCATCACATGACCGCGCCGCACCCGGAAGGATTCGGCGCGCTCTCGTCGATGCAGCAAGCGCTCGCCCACGCCCAGCTTGGTCCAGAGCAGATCGATCACATCAACGCCCACGGGACCGGGACGCTTCTCAACGACGCCGCCGAGAGCCACGCCATCCGCGCGCTCTGCGGCGATCGCGTTCCCGTCGCGTCGACGAAGGGCTACACGGGGCACATGCTCGGCGCAGCGGGCGCGACGGAGGCGATCTTCAGCATCGTCGCGATCGAGCAGGGATTCATCCCGGCCAGTCTGGGCGCGACCCCGCGCGATCCCGCGATCGGTGTTCGCATCGTCGAGGAGCCTCTCGTTCAGGCCTGTCGCGTCGTCTTGAGCAACTCGTTCGCATTCGGCGGCAGCAACGTCAGCGTCGCATTTGGAGCGCGCTCATGAAGCCGGTCTGGGTCGCTGGGTTCGGTCTCTGGTCGACGGGATTTTCCGACGCTGCGTCCTGGATCGCGGGTGTTCCCGACGGGGCACTCGTCGAGCCTCGGGCCACGCTGATCGCTCCGCGACTCGCGCGGCGCACGAGCTTCCTCACCCGCATGGCCGCCGAGGTTCTCGCGCAGGCGCGCGCGGGAGCAGATCTGGCGAAGGTGATGAGCGTCTACTCCAGTGCGAATGGTGAGCTGCGCACGCTCGCCGCGCTGCTCGAGATGCTGCATGGCGACGGGATCTATTCGCCGATGCGTTTTCAGAACAGCGTCCACAACACCGCAGCGGGCCACCTCTCGATCCTCACGGCGAATCCCTGCTTCACGACGTCGCTCGCGGCTGGAACCGAGAGCGTCGCGATGGGCCTCGTCGAGTCGCTCGCGCTGCTCGAGGAGCGCGGCGGAACTGTCATCGCTGTCTTCGCAGATGAGTCGCCCGCGGGAGAGTTCGGCCTCCCCGCGTACAACTCGCTTGCCACCGCGATCCATCTCTCGGCAGAGCAGGGCGCCTCGCGCGTTCGTCTCGAGAACCTGCGCTGCGTGCAGACGCCGATCGTGCGCCCGCCCTTGCCTGGCCTGGTCGAGAACCCCTGCGCCGCGTCGATTCCGCTCATCGAACAACTGCAGCGCGGGCAGTCGGGAACGGTGCCGGTCTCGTTCGGAGTTGCGCCGTGGGTGATCGATCTCGCGCTGCAAGCAGAGGTCTCGCGATGAACAAGCCCTATCCGCCAGTGTCCGAACTGCTTCCGCACAAGGCGCCGATGATCCTCATAGATGAGATCCTCGAGCTCACCGAGACGGCCGTGCGCTCGCGCGTTTTGCTGACTGATCAGTCACCATTCGTGGAGGACGGCGCAGTGCCGTCGCTGGTGAGCATCGAGTACATGGCGCAGAGCATCGCGGCCTTTGCTGGCGCAACGCGCAGGGAGAAAGGCGAGGCGGTGATTCGCGGTTATCTGATCGCCTGCCGCGAGATGACGATGGCGGTCGAGTCGCTCGCGGTCGGGGACGAACTCGAGGTCGTCGCTACGCAGGTCTGGCACGACGAGAAGCTGGGCAATTTCGATTGCTCGGTGACGCGGCGAGGTGAGACAGTCTCGCGCGCGTGGCTGAGCGTGTACCAGGGTGATCTCGAACTTTGAGCGGGGCAGCGAGAGTGAACGTCAGAGCGCTGATCACGGGAGGGAGCCGCGGCATCGGAGCGGCCATCGCCGATGCGCTCGCCGCGCAGGGCCATCCGATCGTCCTCAACTATCGTGAGAACCACGCGGCTGCGCAGGCCGTGAAGGCGCGCATTGAAGCTGCTGGCGGAGAGGTTTCACTTCTGCCGTTCGATGTTGCGGACCGCGCGGGGAGCGGTCGCGCGCTCGCATCGGTGCTCGAAGATCCGCGTCCGCTCGGCATCCTCGTCAACAACGCCGGCCTCGTCCGCGACGCAGCGTTCCCCGCCCTCGAGCCCGAAGATTGGGACCTCGTCACGCGCACAACGCTCGACGGTTTCTACAACGTCACCCGTCCGCTGGTGATGCACATGGTCCATCACAAGTGGGGCCGCATCATCAACATCAGCTCCGTCTCCGGCGTGACCGGAATGCGCGGGCAGGTGAACTATTCGGCCGCGAAGGCAGGGCTCATCGGCGCGACCAAGGCGCTCGCGCAGGAGCTCGCCAAGCGCAACATCACGGTCAACGCAGTCGCGCCCGGCTTGATCGAGACCGACATGATCGCCGGCGTGCCGCTCGATCACGCGCTGCCGCTGATCCCGATGAAGCGTCTCGGGCAGCCGCAGGAAGTCGCCGCGGTGGTCGCGTTTCTCGCCAGCCGCGCTGCCTCGTACGTGACCGGGCAGGTGATCGGCGTGAACGGTGGACTCATATGAACGGTCGCCGCGTCGTCATCACGGGGATCGGGCTCGCGAGCCCGATCGGCAACTCTCTCGACGAGGTCTCGGCCGCGCTGCAGGCGGGTCGGCACGGGATCGTTCCGCAGCCGCAGTGGGACGCGTACGGCGATCTCTCGACGCGTCTCGCGGGTCCTGTGCGCGGGGTCGAGTTCGCCAACTATCCGCGCAAGATGACGCGCACGATGGGGCGCGTCGGCCTGCTCTCGATGTTCGCGTCCGACGCCGCGGTCGCCGACGCCGGACTCAGCGAGAACGAGTTGACGTCGGGCGAGATCGGTCTTGCCTACGGCTCGACGCACGGCTCGAGCAGCGAGCTTGAGCAGTGGTGCCGCACGCTCTTCAAGAACGAGAGCTTCAAGGGGATCGCCGCCACGTCCTACTTGAAGTTCATGAGCCACACTGGAGCTGCGAATCTCGGCATGCACTTCGGAATTCGCGGCCGCATCATCACGACCTGCTCCGCGTGCGTGAGCTCGAGCCAGGCGATCGGCTACGGGTACGAAGCGATCAAGCACGGCCAGCAGGAGGCGATGATCTGCGGCGGCGCGGAGGAGCTGCACGTCACGCACGCCGGCGTCTTCGACATCATGTACGCCACCTCGGTTGGCTACAACGACCGGCCCGACCTGAGCCCGCGGCCGTTCGACATCAAGCGTGACGGCCTCGTCATCGGCGAAGGCGCAGGCACGGTCGTCCTCGAATCCTACGAGCGTGCGAAGGCGCGCGGCGCGAAGATCTACGCAGAGGTGATCGGCTTCGGCACCAACTGCGACGGCACGCACATGACCAATCCGTCCGCGGAAGGAATGGCCGGCGCGATTCGTCTCTGCCTGAAGGACGCGCAGCTGACGGGAGCGATCGACTACATCAACGGCCACGGCACGGCGACCGAGCTCGGCGACATTGCAGAGAGCACCGCGACGCACCAGGTGCTCGGCGATGCGATCCCGTTCAGCTCCACCAAGAGCTACACGGGCCACACTCTCGGCGCGTGCGGCTCCCTCGAGGTGGCGTTCAGCATCGCGATGATGCGCGATGGATTCCTCGCGCCGACGCGCAATCTCGACGCGGTCGATCCGCGCTGCGCGCCGATCAACTACCTGCGCGATGGAGTGCGCAGCGCCAAGCCGACAACGATCATGAGCAACAATTTCGCCTTTGGCGGAATCAATACGTCGCTGCTGCTGCGCGCGGTGTAGCGACGCCCCCTGGCCGCTGCGCCAGAGAGAGAGAACGAACATGGCGCTCCCGTCTTCGTGCGACGTGCTGGTCATCGGCGCTGGCCCCGCGGGTTCGACATCGGCTGCGCTGCTGCAGCAGGCCGGCTACTCCGCAGTCGTCGTCGAGAAGCAGAAGTTCCCGCGCTTCGTCATCGGCGAGAGCCTGCTGCCGCACTGCATGGATCTGCTCGACGAGGCGAAGCTGCTCGACGCGGTCCGGGCGCGCAACTTCATCGTCAAGAGGGGCGCGCTCTTCCTGCGCGGCGACGAGCGGGCCGATTTCAATTTCGCCGAGCAGTTCACCAAGGGTTGGGATCACACCTGGCAGGTTCCGCGCGCCGACTTCGACAAGACGTTGGCCGATGCAGTGGAAGCGCGGGGCGTGCCGATCGCCTATGAGCACGAGGTCATCGCCGCGGATTTCAGCGGCGCGCCGAAGGTTACGATCGCCGACGCGCGCGGCAAGCAGCAGACCATCACGAGCCGTTTCGTGATCGATGCGAGCGGCTATGGGCGCGTGCTTCCCCGTCTGCTCGATCTCGAAGTCCCGTCGACGCTGCCTCCGCGCAAAGCGGTCTTCACTCACCTGCGCGGAGACAAACGCGACGGCGGCCCTGAGCAGAATCGCATCTGGATCGTCACTGTCGCTCCCGGCGGCTGGGTCTGGATCATCCCCTTCAGCGACGGCACGACGTCGTTCGGCATCGTTGGCGGCCCCGAGGTCTTTGCCAATCTGCCGACCGATCACGTCGAGTGTCTGCGCACGTTGATCGCGAGCGACAAGAACTTCAATCGCCTGCGCGAGACGGAGTTCATCTTCGAGCCGCGTGTCATCGGTGGATACTCCTGCTCGGTGAAACAGTTGCACGGCCCCGGCTACTGCCTGGTCGGCAACGCGACCGAATTTCTCGACCCGGTCTTCTCCTCGGGCGTCACCCTCGCGCTCGAATCGGCGAACCGCGCGAGCAACACGCTCATCCGCCAGCTGCGCGGCGAGGCGGTGGATTGGGCCGTCGACTACGCGAGCTACATGGCGCGCGGCATCGACGTCTTCCGCACCTTCGTGATGGCCTGGTACGAGGGGACGCTACCGAAGATCATCTTCCAGCCGCGTTCGTCGGATTCGATCCGCCGGATGATCTGCTCGGTGCTCGCGGGCTACGTCTGGGATGAGAGCAATCCCTTCGTCGCGCAGCACCAGCGCAAGGTCGCGCAGGTCGCGCGTCTCGAAGCGTAGGAACGCTCCCACGTGCGGCTGCGCAGACGATCGATCGCGCCGCTGCTCCTCTGCGCTGCTCTTTCGGCAGCGCTTCGCGCAGAGCAAAGTGGGCCTGCGCCAACTGCGATCGCGGATGCAACGGCGAGCGTGGATGCGGGAAGCGCCATCGCGGCGTCGCTTCCTGGCGATGCTGGACCGTCCGATGATCCGGATGACGACGCGGTGGATGCGGGCCTCCCGACCGCGCCAGGCTTGAGCGCGAGCGTCGTCGGAGATCGTCTGCTGCCGAAGCTGCCGAGCGTCGACAAGAGCCCCGACGTGGGCCGCTACGAAGTGACGCGCGCAGATCTCAACCGCACGCCTGGCGCGATGGAGGACATCACGCGCGTCGTTGCGAACCTTCCCGGCGTCGTCGCCGATCCCGACCTGCTCGCGACACTCTTCGTTCGCGGCGGCGGCCCCGATGAGCTCGGCGAATATCTCGACGGCGTCCCGCTCGATAATCCATTTCACCTCGGCGGCTTCGCCAGCGTCTTCAATCCGATGCTCATCGAGTCGGCCGATCTCTCCGTCGGCGTGACGCCCGCGCGCTACGATCCGTCGCTCTCCGGCGCACTCGACGTGCACTACGCGACAGGTGAAACGGAGAAGTTCCACGCGCAGGCCGACCTCTCGATTCAAAGCGCGAAGGCGCTCATCGATACGCCGACCGGAATCGACGGTCTCTCTGTCGAGCTCTCCGCGCGCCGCACCTTCTTCGAACTCTACTTCGCCGCGATGCAGGCGCTCGGTGTCGTCGGGTCCAACTTCGTCGCGCCCGAGCTCACCGAGTACTTCGCGCGCGTCCATTACAAGCGCGGTCGCCATCGCATCTCGTTGAGCTACATGCGTACGTCTGACGGTTTCGCCGTGCTCGCCGCGAAGGGGAGCGACTCGTCTCTCTTCGGCTTCAGTGGCGGCGTCGCGCTCTCGGACATCCTCCAGCTCGGGTCGCTGCAGGACGTGATCGATCTCGGCCGATCGCGCGAACTCAAGCTCACCGCGGCTTTCACGCACGACGCCGATTCGACGTCGGTCTCCGGCGACACCATCTTCCAGAGCCGCGTTGCCCGCTTCGAAGCGCTCGCGAGCGCGGATCTCACGCTGCCGTTCAGCGATGAGCATCGCCTCCGCATCGGCGCCCAGTTGCGTCGACAGAGCTACACGTTCACCGGAGAGATCCCCGATGCGCGCGGCGTTCCGCCCTGGGCCGCACTTCCGCTCGTGAGCACAGGCGAGCCGTCGCTGCTGGTCAATCCGCGCATCTTCCGCACCGTCGCGGCTGTCTACGCCGAGGAGATGATCCGTCCGTGGTCGCCGCTCGCGCTTGAACTCGGCGGCCGCTTCGAGTCGATCACGCACGCGCACTCGATCTATTCGTTGCGCCTCGCCGCGTCGGTCGCGCTTCCCTCGACGACAGTGGTGAAGCTCGAGGCGGGCCTGGCGACGCAGCAAGTGAGCAACCCGCTGCTGCTCGATCCCGTCTACGGCAATGCGAATCTTCTCCCCGAGAGATCGCGCCAGCTCGTGCTCGGAGTCGAGCAGCCGCTGCCCTTTCGCGCGCTCCTGCGGGTCGAGGGATATGGCAAATGGCTCGACGATCTCGTAGTCAACCCCGACACCGACGCAGGCGTCTCTTCGCTTCTTGCGGCCGGCCAGCCCGCGTATCAGAACCGCGGCACGGGAACCGCACGAGGCGTCGATCTCCTCTTCGTCGGCCGCACCGATCTCTTCTCCTACGGCCTGTCCGCGGGTCTGCTCTTCGCCGATCGGACCAACCCACTCGCGAGCGGTGTGCAGAGCTACGCGGCGCCGTGGGATCAGCGCTTCACCGCGTCGGCCAACGTCTCGACGACGATCTTCGATGCGTGGCTCTTGAGCGCGCGCGCGACGTTCCACACGGGCCGCCCGACGACTGCGGTGGAGTCATTCACGCGCGACGACACCAACCAGCGATATCTCCCTGTCTT
Organism: uncultured delta proteobacterium; assembly: GCA_903911145.1. GTDB lineage: Bacteria > Myxococcota > Myxococcia > Myxococcales > 40CM-4-68-19 > CAIWCD01. The sequence continues at coordinate 141,346 of CAIWCD010000014.1, forward strand.
CGGCGCGACCAACGGTGAGCGATATCCAAACTACTTCGACGCCTCGATCCGCGCGGAGCGGCGCTTCACCGCGTGGGGCATCAAATGCGCGTGGTATGCGGAACTGCTCAACGTCACCAACACGCAGAACGTCTTTCTCTACGTCTACGGCAGCGGCAACTACGCGAACTCAACGGCGCCGACGCTCGGGACGTTCAATCACCTTCCCATCCGGCCATTCTTTGGAATCCGCGGCGAATACTGAAGCGCGCACGAACCTCTCGCAGAGGCTCATCGCCCATGCGCGCGCGCGCGTGGAGCAGCTCAAGAGCGAGCATGCGTCGCCTGCGCGGCTCGGCTGGGCGATCTTCGTCGGCGTGATGTGCGGCTGCAGCCCGCTGCTCGGAGTTCAGTTTCTCGCCGCGCTCGCGCTCGCCTGGATCTTCCGGCTCAACAAGCTCGCGGTGATGATCGGCTTGCAGATCTCCGCGCCGCCGCTGACGCCGTTCTTCATCGCGGCAGAGCTCGAACTTGGCGAACTGCTCCGGCACGGCCATCTCTTGACGCTCTCGTTCGCGCAGCTGCGCGCGATGCCGACGCGCGATCTCCTGCGGCTCTTCTTCGTCGACCTCACGGTTGGCGGCGTGACAGCGGGCCTCGTGCTCGGAGCCTTGCTGGGCGCGGCCGCGAGCCGATTCATCCGCAATCGCCGCGCGCGCGAAATCGACTCCGCGCGTGCACCCGCATCGACTACGCCAGCAGCTCCTCGAGAGTGACCGAGCGCAGGTCGCGCTCCGCAAGCAGGTCGAGCAGGCGTGGCAACAGCTGCGCAGCGATCGACACGCGACCGCCTTGCACGGCCCCATCGTGAAGCACCAGAACCGCGCCAGGCTTGAGCGCGCGCGTCAGGCGGAGAAGTGCATCGTCGATCGTTCTCGACGCAACTCCATCGCGCGCCGTGCCGCTCCAGCCGGCGAGGTCGAGCCCCGCGAGTTCCGCTGCTGCAGCGATGTTCGGAGAGAGGATCCCGACCGGCGGGCGAAACCAGCGCGGTCTCTTTCCGCAGCGCGACTCAATCAGCGCGCTCGTCCGCTCGAGCTCCGCGGCGAGGTGCGTCGGGTTCATGAACGGCGTCAGGTAGGAGTGGAACCACGAGTGGTTTTCAACGGCGTGCCCGCGCTGGGCGATCTCGGCGAGCAGCGCAGGGTCGCGCTCGGCAGTGGCGCCGACGACAAAGAAGGTCGCGCGATGTCCTCGCGCCTCGAGGACGTCGAGGATGCTGCGCGTCTGCGCTCCGCTCGGCCCATCGTCGAACGTGAGAGCGATCTCCTGACGCGTCGTGTTCGCCGAGAGCAGCGGGCGGGCGAAAACGCCGCTCGGCAGCCAGAAGACTCCCAGCGAAATAAGGCTGATCAGGCTGAGCAGCACGAGGCTCGCAAGCGCGGGCGAGACAGCGACGCCGAGCAGCGCGAGCAGGCCCAGCGCGGCACCGGCGCTGCTCAAGAGAACCAGCGCGATCTGTCCGCGCGATGAAGCGCGCTGCGCGAACTCTCCGTTTGGAACGACGCTAGAAGCGGAAGAGCGCGCCACCCGCGACTCCACCTGGCACGGGCGCAAGCGCGATGCTGGCGAGCTGAAGTCCGTGCGTCTCCCCCTGCGCGACCTTGCTGGTCTCCTCACTGAAGCCGACCGATGATCGGACAGCCTGGAAGATGAGGAAGCCCACTCCGGTGGCGAGGAAGATGCCGCCGTAGGCGTACTCCATTGCCTGCACTCCGCTCCCGACGGCGTTCGAGGATGTATTTGAATCCGTGATGGCGCCCACCACAATGAACACTGTGCCGACGAGGAGCGATGGGATGGCGACGCCGAGCGGCCACTTCCCGCGCGGCTCGATGGAGATTTGAAGGTTCTCCGCGGCGAACTTCACTTCGGTCGACGACTGCGCGTCTCCGGTGACCGCGATGGAAACCTTGCCTTCGGGAACTCCCGCGAGCGTGCAGGGCGTGGCCAACGTGACCGGCTGCTCGCACTTGAACGAGCGCCCCTCCACTGCCGCGACCACCGTGAAGGTCTTGCTCCCAGAGCTGGTGGCGATGGTCAGCAAGGGCCGTGCACCGTCGACGTGCCGAGGCGTCGGCATCTCGCCGGATGCGCGTGCTCGCTCCGCATCCTGGTCGCGAGGTGGGGCAGCCTCGGCGATGAACCGCTGCGTTGGCGGCTCCTCCGCTGGCCGCGTGTGTCCTCGAGTCCGCTCGGACTGCGCTGGAGCGGCCGGCGTCACGAGCGGCGCGGCGTGCGTCTCTGGCTGAGCCTGCCGTACCAGTGGCGCCGGCGCGCTGCCAGCAGGCCCGCCCAACTGCGCAACGAGTGGGCGCAGCAGTTTGTGCACGGCCTCGTTCGTCGCCGTGTCGAGATCGTCGATGCTCTTGCCGCTCGCCGTCGTACCCGCGAGCAGCCGCCCCTCATGCGTGTCGTGCAGCTTGAGGTTGAGCTTGAAGCTCGAGCCGAACTTGAGCAGCGCGCCGCTGATCACCAGATCCGCGCCCAGCTTGCGTCCCGTCTCCACTTCGCATTCGCCCTGGCAATCCTCGAGCGTCTTGCCGTTCGCGCCGAGCAGCACGAGGACGTTCTCTTTTGTCATCACTCGCAGAGTCGGAATCTCATCGAGCGCGGCGCCGCGCACAGTGTCGCTCAGGTAGCCGACGTCGACCGCCTTGCGCTCGCCTCCTTCGAGCTTGGAGTCGAACTCGAGGACAGCGAGGACCTTGCCGGCGCCGGGCGAAGGAGTCTGGGCAGAGGCGGAGAACGCGACTGCGAAGAGAAGCGCGAATGCTCGAAGGGACATGACGGGAGCGCTTTCTTGAAGAGTGGAGTGAGGCATTCGGTGCAGAGAAACAGCCCCGCGCCTATCACGCCTCGATGCCTGCCGCCACGTTCTCGGAGTACCCCATGCGTCGATGCGATCGATCAGGCGGGTGCGCGATGGCAGACAGGGAGCGCGCGAGCTACGTTCGCACTCATGAGCGACTCTCTTCGTCCCGAGGCTGCGCGCGCTGTTGCTGAACGCGCGCGCACGTTCTTCGCTGCTGGCAGCACGCTCTCTGAATCCGCGCGCCGCAAGCGCTTGCTGGCTCTGCGCGCCGGCATCGAGAAATTCGAGGAGAAGATCTACGCCGCGCTCAAGCAGGATCTCGGCAAGCCGAAGATGGAGGCCTATCCGGCCGAGATCGGAATCACCATCGGCGAGATCAACCATCTGCTCAGCGGGCTTGCGGGATGGATGAAGCCGCGCTCGGTGCACACGCCGCTGGTCGCGATGCCAGGCCGAAGCATGCTCGTGCCGGAGCCACTCGGCACCGCGCTGATCATCGCGCCGTGGAACTATCCCTTCCAGCTCGCTGTGCATCCCCTCGCGGGCGCGATCGCTGCGGGCTGCAACATCGTCCTCAAGCCGAGCGAGCTCTCGCCCGCCACCAGCGCGGTTCTCGAAGCGATGCTCGTCGACACGTTCGGCAACGACGGATTCGTGCAGGTGGTGCAGGGCGGTCCCGCAGCCTCGACGGCGCTGCTCGAAGAGAAGTGGGATCTCGTCTTCTTCACCGGCTCGACGCACGTGGGCCGCATCGTCGCGCAGGCCGCCGCGAAGCATCTGACTCCCACGGTCCTGGAGCTCGGCGGCAAGAGCCCGACCTTCATCGCCGCCGACGTCGATCTCGCGGTGACCGCGCGGCGGATCACCTGGGGCAAGTTCTACAACGCAGGCCAGACCTGCATTGCGCCGGACTACGTGCTCGTCGACGAGTCGATTCACGACGCGTTCATCGCCGCGATGAAGAGCGCGATCGCGCAGCTCTTCGGCACCGATCCGCAGAGCAGCCCCGACTTCGGCCGCATCATCAGCGACCGCCACTGGTCGCGCCTCGAGACGCTCAAGAGCGGCGGCACTGTCGCGCTCGGCGGCGAGAGCGACGCGAAGACGCGCTACGTCGCGCCCACGCTGCTCACGAACGTCGACGAGAAGAGCCCGTTGATGCAGGAGGAGATCTTCGGGCCGCTGCTTCCCATCATCAAAGTGAAGAGCGTCGATGCCGCGATCGCCTTCATCAAGGCGCGCCCCAAGCCTCTCGCGCTCTATGCGTTCACCCGCAGCGACGCGCTCGCCGAGAAGATTCTCTCCTCGTGCAGCTCGGGCGGCGCGGTCATCAACGACGTGCTCTTGCACATCAGCGTGCCCGATCTTCCCTTCGGTGGCGTCGGCGACAGCGGCATGGGCGGCTATCACGGCCGCCACAGCTTCGAGGTCTTCTCGCACTTGAAGGGCGTGGTGAAGAAGCCGTTCTGGATGGATCTGAAGCTGCGGTATCCGCCGTATCGGGAGAGCCTGCTTGGGCTCTTCAAGCGCCTCATGGAGTGACGAGCTGCGGGCCTGCTCCATGCGGAGTTGGGTGGGGCCGCTCCTGAACTGCGCGCGAGCGATTGCGAGTCCCATTCGCGCCGCGCATTCGATATAGCGACGGCGTGCATCTCGCTTCTCCTCTCTGCATGCAGCCTCGTCGCGCGTCTGCGCTCGTTGCGGTCGCGCTGCTGCTCTCGCTCGCGCGGGTGGCGGGCGCGCAGACGCCGACTGCGCGGAGGATGGTGCAGCTCGACTATCGGCTCGAGTTCATCGAGGCGGGATGCCCGTCGGAGCGCGATCTGCGCGCGATGGTGTCGGTGCAGCTTGGATACGATCCGTTCGAGGCGTCGGCTCGCGAGCGTGCGCGCGCGTCGATTGCGCGCAGAGGAGAGCGGCTCGTCGGTGAGGTCGCGCTGTTCGATGAGGCGGGTCGCACGCTGGGCTTGCGCAATCTCGATGCGGCGAGTGGCTCGTGCAACGCGCTGGCGCAGACGCTTGCGCTCGATCTGGCGATCGCGATCGAGCCCGCGGTGCTGCTGCGCGCGGTCGCGGTTCCGTCTGGCGATGCTGCTCCCGAGCCGACTCCGGTGCAGTCGACGAGTGCAGAGCCCGCAGCTGTCTCGGCTGCACCGGTGCTTCGCGAAACTCCACCGGAGCCGACGCACGCGATTCGTCCGAGCCAGTGGAGCCTGCAACTTGGCGCGCTGGGCGAGACGGGGTTGATGCCGTCGATCGCAGCAGGGGTCTCTCTCGTCGGCGAAGCGCGCTGGCACAACACCAGCGCGGCGCTTGAGGCGGAGCTGTTTCCGTACAGCAGCGTCCCGGCCGCGGGAGGGAGGATCCGCTCGATCCTCACGCGCGGAGGGCTGCGCGGCTGCCAGTACCTGGGGCCATTCGGGTTCTGCGCGCGGCTTGACGGCGGCGTGTTGCACGCAGGAGCGCAGGGCATCGTCAACGCGCAGCATGGCTCGCTGCCCGCTGCGTCCGCGGGCCCGGTTCTTGTCGCGGGCTTTCGTCCCGCCGGAAACTTCACGCTCGGCCTGGGCGCCGCGCTCGATGTCGCACTGCTGCGCAACACGCTGTTCATCAACGGCGTCCAGCAATGGCGCGCGCCTCCCTTCGCATTCGCCGCGAGCGCGTCGGTGGGCTGGATCTTTCCGTGACGGATTCGGCGTCTCGCCCCAAACCAGGTGCAGCAATGCCGCGTTCGCACTCTGACGTGCAGACACAGTTCACCGCCGCCTATCGGCAGGAGTTCTCGTACGTGTGGAAGACGCTTTCACGTCTGGGCGCGCGGCCGACTGCGCAGGAGGACCTCGCGCACGACGTCTTCGCGACGGCGTTTCGCCATTGGGAGAGCTACGACAGCGCGCGGCCACTGCGGCCGTGGCTGTTCGGGATCGCGTACCGCGTGGTGCTCGACTGGAAGCGCAAAGCGCAGAACACGCGGGAGAGCGCGTCCGATTCGATCGAGCTGACGGACAGCGCGCCGAGTTCGGAAGAGAAGGTCTCTCGTGAGCAGGGGCTCGCGCTCGCCCGTGGCGCGATCGAGGCGCTCGAGATCGATCGTCGCGCTGTCTTCATCATGCATGAACTCGACGAGCAGCCGATGCCCGAGGTGGCCGAGGCGTTGGCGATTCCGCTGAACACGGCCTACTCGCGCCTGCGGCTCGCGCGTCGCGATTTCAATGCGCGCGTGGCTGCGCTGCAAGAGAGCAGAGGAGGTGCGCGATGAGCGTGCACGATCTCGATGAGCTGAGCCAGGATGCGAAAGAGCTGCTCGCGATGGAGAAGTCGCAGCCGGAGCCGAGCGGTCTGCCTGATGAGCGCGTCTTCGCGCGGCTCTCGCTCACGCTGGGGCTTGCGCCCGCGGCTCTCTCTGGCGGCGCCGCTGCCACGGCCCATGCGGCGTCCTCTGCAACGGCAAACGCGGCTGCACACGCGACAGCAGCGGCAACGCGTGTGGGGATCCTCAAGGCATTGATTGCCTCGAAGGTCGGCGTCGCGATCGCGGCCGTCTCGATCGGTGCGGTCGCGGGTGGCGTGGTCGCCGTGCGCGCGGTGAAGCGTTCGGCGATGCGCGAAGAGATTGCGCAGACGATCGATGCCGCACGCGTGCGTCCGTCCGTTCCCATGCGCACCACCAAATCTCCGAGCGCCGTGACGATTCCTGCCCCGCCCGCGACAGCGCCAGATCTCGCCCAGACTGTCCTTGCGCATGCTTCAGCATTGCCGCCGCGCACCGCCTCCTCCTCGGATGGAACGGCGCCCACGAAGTCTGCTGCGCCCGTTGCGCCGCGTGCAGCTGCACCGAGCGCGTCGACGACTGCCCGAGCGAGTGCGACGGAGCGGACGGTTGCGATGCTCGATGCGCTTCCTGCTCCTCTCGAAAACCGGCCTGCCGCAGCCGCTCCTCTTGCGACGGCCCTGCCTGCCCCGCGTGGTGTCGCGAGCGATTCGCCCATGATCGGTACACCGTCGGTTGGCTCCGCAAACCCACGCCCCGCGCAGGCGAGCGCCGATTCGCTCTCCGCCGAGACTGCGCTGCTGCAGTTCGCGCACGCGTCTCTGTTGCGCGGTGATCCGCAAGCTGCGCTCTCGTCTCTCGATGCGCACGCGCACGATCATCCCGCGGGACGTCTGAGCGAAGAGCGCGATGCGATGCGCGTGCAGGTCCTCATGCAGCTCGGCCGCACGGCAGAGGCGCGCGCGGCTGCGGCGGCGTTCCGCGTGCGCTATCCCGACAGCCTGCTGCGCGCGAGCGTCGACGCGGCAATCGCGCACGCGCCGTGACGGATCGCACGCGTCGCCACAAAGAGGAGGCGGACCTCATCGTGTCGAAGGTGAATCGCATGCGCCTGTTCCGCTCGCTCGCTCTCTCTGCCGTCGTTGCAATCACGCTCGCCGCTTGCGGAGGCGGCACGCTCGACCTTGGCGGGGCCTGCGCATCGACGTCGCTCGCGACCATCTCCCCGACGAGTCCAATCGTCGCCGACGGCCGCGCGCAAGCCACGGTCACCGTTCGCGCGAACAACTGCCAGGGCTTTCCCGTCGCGGGCCTCAACGTCGTGATCAGTGCGCCGGGCGCGGGAGTCACGACCCGCCAACCTCCCGCCACCGACGCAAGTGGACTTGCGATCGGCTCGATCGCGTCCACGGTCGCAGGTGTGAAGGACGTCTCGATCTTCATCGATGGCGTCGCTCTTCCGCAGGCGTTGCACGTCACGTTCATTCCCGCGCCCGAGACGCAACTCGCCTTCACGGTGCAGCCCACAGGCACGCAGGCCGGCGCGGCGATCACTCCTTCAATTCAAGTGAGCGTCGAGGATGCGGCGGGGAACATCGTCACGACGGCGACAGACGCGATCACGCTGACGCTCGCTTCGGGATCAGCGGCCCTGACCAACACGACAGCAAACGCAGTTGCGGGCGTCGCGACGTTCACGGGGTTCTCTGTTCTGCAAGCAGGCACAGGCTACCAACTCACTGCCAGCGCGAGCGGCCTCTCGAGCGCGGTGAGCGCGCCGTTTGCGATCACCAGCGGCATTGCCTCGCAGCTCGTCTTCATCGTCCAGCCTTCGAACACGCAGACCCACACCGTGATCTCGCCGGCCATCGAGGTCGGAGTCGAGGACAACCTCGGCGATCTCGTGAGGGGCGCTACAGGGGCCGTGACGCTCGCGATCGGCACACGCGGCAGCGCTGGCATTCTCATGGGGACCGTGACGCAACCGATCGTCAACGGCATCGCGACGTTCGACGACCTGGCAATCACCGGGGCAGGAAATGGCTACACGCTCGTCGCGACCGCATCTGGCGCGGGCGCGACGCTCGCAGGTGCGGAGAGCCACGCGTTCAACGTCGCGGCCGGTCCTCCCAGCCGGACAGCGTCCACCATCGTTACATGCATCGATCCTGTCGTCGCGGACGGAGTCTCGATGTGCACGATCACCGTGACGGTGGTGGACGGCGACGGTGCTCTGCTCGTCGGGGCCCCGGTGGACTTCAGTGCGGACGGGCTGGGAAATCTCTTCAGCGCGACGCAGGGGGTGACCGGCGCGGGCGGCACCTTCACCGTCACGCTCGCCTCGACGCACGCAGGGACCAAGACGATCACGGCCACCGTCGGCGCAGGCGCGGGCGCATTCAATCTTGTCGCCAGCGCCGCATTCATCGCCGGTTCAGCGTGCGCAGCAGGCAGCGCGATTGGCGCGACGCCGTCTCAGGGCATCGCGGCGGACGGAGTCCAGGGGGCCAACGTGACCGTCACGGTGGTCGACTGCCAGGGCAATCCAGTTGCGAACGAGGCCGTCGCGCTCAGTGCAGATGGCTCCTCAAATGCCTTCACGAAAGTAGGCGGGGTCCCGTCCTCCAGCGCGACTGGCCAGACCGGCATCGACGGAACCTTCACCGCGTCTCTCTCGTCGCTCACGGCAGAGAAGAAGACCGTGACCGCGACGGTGGGCGCGTCGAACAACGTGTCGCTCACGACGTTCGTGACCTTCGTGGCGCCGCAGCCGACGCAGCTGGCGTTCCTGGTGCAGCCCAGCTCTTCTCAAGCGGGAGCGAGGATCGCACCGGCGGTGAAGGTTGAGGCAACCGACAATTTCGGAGTGCTCGTGCCCACCGCCTCAGGTTCGATCATGCTCTCCATCGTCACGAGCGGCGGCTCTGGGACTCTGTCGGGAACGATGACCAAAGACCTGATCGGGGGGATCGCGACGTTCGACGATCTCGCGATCAGCGGCGCAGGCAAAGGGTACGTGCTCTTCGCATCGTATCCTCTGCGGGAAAGTCCCTTCGCGGAGAGCTTCCCCTTCGACGTAGATTCCGCGTCGACCGATGGAGGCGCAGTCGCCGCGACCGACGGTGGCTCTCTGCCTGGCATTGCATGCGCCTCAGATACGGTGCTGACCGTATCCCCTCCGCAAGCGCCAGCGGACGGCACCACTGCGATTGCGCTGCTCCTCTTCGCGAAAGATTGCAACGGTCACGCGGCAGCGGGTGTGTTGGTTTCGCTGTCGGCGACGGGCGCGGGTGACTTGCTCAGCCTGCCGACCGCCGCGAGCGGATCGTCTCTCACCGTAGCGGGCGTGACTGGCGCGGACGGATCGTTCAGTGGGTGGCTCTCGACGTCGATCGCCGAGACCAAAGTGATCAGCGCGACGGTTGGCTCTACCCCGTCTGCATTCTCGCTCTCGGCCGACGTGACATTCTTCGCTCCCGTCGACGGAGGCTCCGCGGGCGGAGGAGATGCCGGTCCTCCTTGAGTCGCAACGCAGACCGAGCCTCCCAATCCCTCGGTAACGTCGGCACGGGGCGCGCACCGAATCGCGGTCGTCCGCACCCAGCCTGCTCGCGCGCAATTCGCGACGACTCTACGCGACGACCTGTGTCCCCGCCGGCAGCAGCTTCGCGAGCGCGTCGCGCAGATCGCCCACGGTGCGGATGCGCGAGAGCTCCTCGTCGGGAATGCGCACCGAGAGCTTCTCCTCGAAGTAGCTGACGAGCTCCATCACCGCGACCGAGTCCATGCCCAGCGTCGAGATGACCGTGTCCTTGGTGAGGTTCGCGAGCTTGCGGTTGTCGACTTCGAGAGCGGCCTGGGTGAAGAGCTCGAGCACGTTGACGGTGTTGCCAGTGGCGGTCATGGATTCCTCAGCAGAAGATTCGATCATGCGATTGTCGAAATTCGATAAGATTCGATAACGGCGCTTGGATCAGACTGGGCGCGGGTTTTTAGTCGATCCGCTTGAGCGCGTACTGCGCGAGCGACTGGTAGTGCTTCTGGAATCCAGTCACGCAGGTCGAGAGGTAGCGGACGTAATCGTCGAAGACCTTGTCGCCGTACTCAGCGCGAATCTTCGTTTCGTGCTGCTGCAGGCGCTCAAGCCAGATCGCGGTCGTGCGCTCGTAGTGCATCCGGCGCGTCTTCACTTCGACCACTTCCCAGTAGGGATTGACGGCCGTGATGATCTCCTCGAGGCGCGGCGTGATGCCGCCCGGGAAGATCTCGTAGGTGACCCAGCCGATGTCCTGCACGTCCTTGCGCACGCGCGGCACGAAGTTGCGCAGGATCGTCTGCAGACCGAACCAGGCACCCGGCTTCGTCCACTCGTGCGCGAGGCGGAAGTAGTTGCGATAGGCGGCGATGCTCTTGCCGTCGCGCGCCTCGGCGGGGCTGACGATGTGCTCCATCATGCAGATGGAGACGATCGCGTCGAACTTCTCCGTCGGCTTGTAATCGAGATAGCTGCAGACCTCGGCGGTGACGCCCGGGATCGCGCGGCGGCGGATCTCCGCGCACTGCGCCTCCGAGAGCGTGATGCCGTGTGCGCGCGCCTTGTTGGTGAGCGCCTGGTACTCGACGTTCGCGCCCCAGCCGCAGCCGATGTCGAGCACGCGCGCGCCGGGCGTGACGTGCGCGTAGCGGGAGAGCACCGCGAGTTTGTTGAGTTGCGCTTTCTCGAGGGAGATCGAAGCGTCGACCGCATCCGCATCGTCGGCGTCGAAGAGGTGCGCGGCGGGCGTGAAGACACCGCACGTGTAGTTCATCCGCTCGTCGAGCCAGAGGCGGAAGAACTCGTTGGCGACGTCGTAGCTGACTGCGATGTCTGACTTGCTGGAGCCCATTTACTTTCCTCTCGAAGTTGAGTCGTGCGGGCGAACCTTGCGCGCCCAGCCGCGTGCGGTGTGCTGCATGCGGCCCACCAGAGATTTCGCGAGATGCTTTGCGACGAGCAGGCGCGAGCCCATCCCGCCGAGGGTGCGAACGCCCTCTTTGCCGAGCTTGCCGGAGAGATACTGCTCGCGCGTTTTGCGCCGCTGCAGCTTGCCAGACGAGGTCTTCGGCAGCGCGCCCGGCTGGACGAGCTTCACGTCGGCGACAGCGAGCTGCAGCTCTTCATTCACGCGCGCCTTGATCGCGGCGATGAGTGCGTCGGCGCGCTCTGCGATCTCGCGCGATTCGAGCGCGACGACCACTTCTTCGCTCGACGGACCGGGGCGCGAGAAGACGACCGCAGAGCCCTTGCGCACGCCCGGAACTTCCTCGACGCACCACTCGATCCGCTGAGGATAGTAGTTGCGTCCATTGATGATGAGGATGTCCTTGAGTCGGCCAGAGACGTAGCACTGGCCATCGGCGATGTAGCCGAGATCTCCGGTGCGCAGCCAGCCGTCACCGTCGGGGCCCATGCCTGCGCGCTTCGACGCTTCGGGATCGTTGTAGTAGCCGGCCGCGACGCTCTCTCCGCGGAAGCAGATCTCGCCGACGCTGCGTTCGCCGAGAACTGCGCCTTGCTCATCAATGATGCGCAGCTCGTGTCCCGGAAACGTGCGGCCACACGAAACGACTTCGAGCAGCTCGGTCTTCTTCTCGGTGCGTTTCGCGAGGCGATCGCCGTGATACGCGCCCGCATCGATCGCGTCGGTGGAGAGCGTCTCGTCGAGACCAATGAAGGCCATCGCGAGCGTCGCCTCGGCCATTCCGTAGGCGGGGAGCATCGCGGTGGGCTTGAGTCCCGTGGGCGCAAACGTCTCGACGAACGCGCGCACCGTGTGCGGATTGATCGGCTCCGCGCCGCAGCCGAAGACGCGCATCTGCGAGAGATCCCACGACGCAATCTGCTCGGGCTTCGCTCGCTTGTTGACGAGCGCGTAGGCGAAGTTCGGCGCGAACGAGATGGTGCCCTTGTGCTTGCTGATCGTCGCGGGCCAGAGCGTCGCGTTCTTCACGAAGGAAAGCGTCGGGATGAACACGACAGAGACTGTCGCCGTGATCGGCGCGAGCACGAATCCGATCAGTCCCATGTCGTGATACAGCGGCAGCCAGCTGACGCCCTTGTCGATGCTCGGATCCGCGCGCAGCCCGTCCCGGATAATCGCCTTGCAGTTGGCCGCGAGGCTCTTGCGCGTGACCATCACGCCCTTGGGCAGCGACGTCGAACCCGAGGTGAACTGCAGGAACGCGAGCTCCTCGGGAGCGACGGCGGCCTTCGTCTGCGCGAGCGGCGCGACGCCGTCGGGGATCGGCTTGCCCAATTGCTTATCAAGGACAAGTTTCTCCAGCGACGGCACCTTGCCCATCGCGCCCCAGAGCAGCTGCTCGACCTTCTCGCCCGCGACCAGCACGCGCGGCTTGGCGACGTTCAAGATGGTGACAAGACCTTCCATGAACGCGTCGAGCTTGCCGAGCGACAGAGGAGGGTAGAGCGGCACCGGAACCATCCCGGCCCACATCGCGGCGAGGAACGTCGGCACGAACTGCTCGCCGTCCGGCACCACCAGCGCGACGCGATCGCCCTTCGAAAGCCCGAGCGCCTTCAAGTGATGCGCGCGCTTCTGGATCTCTGCGCGCAGCGCGTGGAACGAGAGGAAGAGATCGCTGTTCGCGTCGCCCGCCCCGACAAACGTGAAGCCGCGCTCGTGCAGTCCTTCGCAAGCGTCGAGCGCGTCGATGACGTCCACCGACGCGTGCGTGCGCTGTCCGTCAGGCGCGTCGCTCATGCGAAACCTCCACCAAGGCCGAAAAGGGGCACGTCGATAGCTGCCCGATGAAGACTCGTCAAGCGTGCGATTGTCGGGAAAGAGGCACTCTGCTAGGCGTCGCCGCGCAACGAGACGAGAGGAGCGCCCCGATGGCCGCAGGCACTGTCCGCACCGGCAAAGAGCTGATCGACGCCACCCGACCGTTCGCGCAGGAGAACCTCTTGCGCTCGTGGTGGGCGCTGGGCAGCACCTTCGCGCTCATCTTCGCTGGCGTGTTCGCGCTCGCGCAGCCGCTCCCCTGGCCGATTCGGCTCGCTCTCGCCGTCGTTCAGTCGCTCCTCGTGGTGCGCGGATTCGTCCTCTATCACGACCATGTGCACACAGCTCTTCTGCGCGGCTCTCCTCTGGCGCGCGCGATCTTCTGGTCGTTCGGTGTCTGGGTGATGGCGCCGCCCAACGTCTGGCGCGAGACGCACAACTACCATCACGCTCACAACGCGAAGATCGTCGGTTCGCACATCGGCTCGTATCCGGTGCAGACGGTCCAATGGTGGAAGAGCGCGACTGCGAATGAGCGCCGCCTCTACGCCTTTATTCGCCATCCGCTGACGATCCTCTTCGCCTATTTCACGGCATTCCTCCTCGATATGTGCGTGCTCGCGTTTCTGCGCGGCAAGAAGAAGCGCTGGGATTCGCTCTTCGCGATCGTTCTCTTTGCCGCGCTCGCCACCGTTGTGATCGGTCGCTTTGGATTCGCCGTCTGGGCCTGGGCGATCTTCCTGCCGCACTTCATCGCCGCCATGCTCGGCGCTTATCTTTTCTATGCGCAGCACAACTATCCCGGCGTCCTGCTGCAGCCGCGCGAACTCTGGGCCTACGACCGTGCCGCGCTCGAGTCGTCGAGCTTCATGGAGATGGGGCCGGTGATGAACTACTTCACCGGGAACATCGGATATCACCATATCCACCATTTGAATCCCGGTATCCCGTACTATCGGTTGCCTGAAGCGATGGCCGCGATCCGCGAGCTGCAGTCGCCGGGCCGCACCAGCCTTTCGCCGAGTGGAATTCGCGCCTGTCTCGCGCTCAAACTCTGGGATCCGGACGCCGGCGAGATGGTCGGATATCCCGCGTAGCGAGATATCAACAAACCATCAAGCAACTATCGCGGCGATCTCAGGCTTCGCGCCCTCGGAAGGATCACCGCGAGGATCATTCCCGCGAGAAATCCGCCGACGTGGGCCCACCAGGCGACGCCGCCATTCAAGTCACGGCCCATCGAAAGCAGGCCGCTGCCGAACTGGGCGAGAAACCAGACCGCGAGGAAGACGACCGCGGGGATCTCGACGATCCACGGGAGGAAGAAGATGGGGATGAACGTCATGATGCGGGCGCGCGGGAACGAGACGAGATAGGCACCGAGCACTCCCGCGATCGCGCCGCTCGCGCCGATCGTCGGCACCGGCGAGGCGGGATCGAAGAGGCATTGCAGGAGGCCCGCGGCGATTCCGCAGAGCAGATAGAAGGCGAAGAAGCGCACGTGCCCGAGGCGATCCTCGACGTTGTCGCCGAAGACCCAGAGGTAGAGCAGGTTGCCCAAGAGGTGCAGCCAGCCGCCGTGCAGGAACATGCAGGTGACGAGCGGCAACAGGCGCCAGAGGCTCAATGGCGAGCCGCCGATCGCGACCCACTGCATGAAGCGCTCTGGCACGAGGCCGTACGCGAAGAGGATCTTCTCGAGGAACGCGGGGCTTGCGCTCAGCTCCCGCGTGAAGACGAGCAGGTTGGCCGCGATCAGCGTGACCGTCGCGATCGGAAAGCTGCGGGAGCGGACAGTGTCGCGCAGTGGGATCAAGGTGCGTCCCTTTCCTGCCTACGTCCCGATGCGCAGCAGTTGAACGAGGCGCGCTCCATCGGGAATGGGCTGCGAGAGATCGATCTCGCACTCGATCACCCACTCGTCGGCCTCGGTTGTATCTGCGGCCTCCGCGCCCTCGAGCGCAGCCTTCTCCTCGAGTGTCTGCGCGCGCTGCGGCGCGAGCAGCTTCTGCGAGACGCGGAAGCGCTTCTCGCCATCGGGATGAATCACCGTGCGATCAGGTCTGCGCGCGCGCGGTGTGACGTCGAGCGCACCGAGCGCCGCGAGGGCCGGGGCAAGCTCTGCCTCAAGCTTCTCGGCGGTCCAGCTCTCCTGCGCGGCGATCGTTGGTGTTCCAATTATTGGTGTACCAATATTCGGTGTACCAATCATCTCGGCGTCGCTCGCTCCCGCTGCATCTGCACCGCGCAGCGACTCCGACGCGCCCGCATAGTCCTTCCTCGCAAGCGCGAGCAGCAGTCGGTGCATCTCCGCGCGCGCACGGGCCGCGAGCTTGCGCGGATCGCGCAGCAGTTCCTCGCGCGCATCGACGTTGCGCGGACGCGCCGCCATCTCCTGCATCTCGCGCAGCCGCTTCGCCTTCTCGAGCGCACTCGCGGCCGGATCGCGCAGCGCCTCCCACTCGTCGAGCAGGCTCGAATCCACCGCGCGCACCGTCTCGCGCAGATATGTGAGCGCATCCTCGACGCGCTCGTCGCGATATTTCTCCGGGACGCTCTGCGCGAGCGCGCGATAGGCGTCACCGAGATAGCGCAGCACCGTGCCCTCGCTGCGCTGCAGGCTGTAGTCGCGCACGTACTCCGCGAACGTCGCGCAGTTCTCGTAGAGCTCGCGCGCGACACTCTTGGGCCGCACGTTCTCCTGGCCGACCCACGGGTGCTTGTCGGCGAAGATGTTGAACGAGCCGTAGATGAACTCGCGCAGCGGCTTGGGATGCTCGACCTTCTCGAGCTCCTCCATCCGCTCCGCGTACTCCATTCCCTGCGCCTTGAGCTCCGCGACCTTCACGCCCTTCGCGCGGTCGCGCTGGGCGCGCAGCACCGGGATCGGCTCCTCGAGGATCGCCTCGACCAGCGTGATCAGATCGAGCGCGTAGCTTTCGCTCTCGGCGGCTACTTCGGGCAGTGCATCGAGCAGCCAGAGGCCGAGCGTGTGGTGCATCGAGAAGTCGCGCTGCAGCTCGCCCGCGATCTTCAAGTGCGGCGCGCGCCACTCGTTCCCGCGCACAAGTTCAATCAGCCCCGCCGCGCGCAGCCGCCGACAGGCCGCTGCCGCCGCGCGCAGATGAATGCGCCGCCGCGCTTCGCTCTCCTGCGCACGCAGCACCAACTGCACCAGCCGCGCATACCCTTGAGGCCCCGCCTGCTCGCGCGCGTTCGTCTGCGCCTCGGCCTGGAGGATCTGCAGAATCATTCCGTGCGTCACCTGGAAGCGCGACTCGAGCTGCTCAGGCGACTTGCTCTGCAGCCGCTCGAACGTCGCGCGATCCCAATGCGCGTAGCCCTTGTCGGGAGGAAGCCGCTTCACGACCTTCTTTCCCTGCTGCTTCTTCTGCTCGAGCTTGAGGTTCTCGATCACATGCTCGGGCGCCTGCGCGACGACGGTGCCGCGATCGTCGAATCCCTTGCGGCCCGCGCGTCCGGCCACTTGCAGAAAGTCGCGCACCGAGAGGACGCCCGTCTTCTGTCCGTCGAATTTGCAGAGCTGCGTGAAGAGCACGGTGCGGATCGGGACGTTCACGCCGACGCCGAGCGTGTCGGTCCCACTGATGACTTTCAGCGCGCCCTGCTGCGCGAGTCGCTCCACGAGCAGTCGATAGCGCGGCAGAAGCCCTGCGTGGTGCAGCCCGATGCCGTGGGAGACGAGCTTCTGCAGCTCCTTTCCGAACGGCGTGTCGAACTTCGCTCCAAGCTCGAGCAGCTTCGCCTTGAGCGCCTTCTTCTCCTCCTTCGTCGAGAAGTCGGTCGACATCAGATTCTGCGCCTGCTCGGCGGCGGCGCGCTGCGAGAAGTTCACCAGATAGATCGGCGCGCGATTGCTCTCGATCAAGGTCTGGATCGTCTCGTGGAGCGGCGTCTCCGCGTACGAGAAATCGAGCGGCACCGGCCGCTGCACGCTCGCGATCCGAGCGACCTCACGGCTCGTCAACTCGGTGAGCGAACTCTCGATCACCGACGTGTCGCCGAGCGTCGCGCTCATGAGGAGAAACTGCGTCTTCTCGAGGAGCAGCAGCGGCACCTGCCACGCCACGCCGCGCTCTCTGTCGGCGTAGTAGTGGAACTCGTCCATCACCACCGCATCGGGCGCTGCGCTCGAGTTGGTGAGCGCGCGGTTCATCAGAATCTCTGCGGTGCAGCAGAGGATCGGCGCGTCTGCGTTGATGCTCGCGTCGCCCGTGACCATCCCCACGCGCTCGGCGCCGAACGTGTCGCAGAGCGCGAAGAACTTCTCGTTCACCAGCGCCTTGATCGGGCAGGTGTAGACACTGGTCTGGCCCCGCGCGAGCGCGAGGAAATGGAGAAACGTCGCCACCAGCGACTTCCCCGAACCCGTCGGTGTCGAGAGCACCACGTGCTTGTTCGAGAGCAACTCAAGCAGCGCCTCCTCCTGCGCCGGATAGAGCGAGAGCCCCTGCGCCGCGACAAAATCGGTAAAGCGCTGCAGCGCATCGTCGTCGGAGAGCCGTTCGCCAGGTGCCAGGAGCATCGCCACATGATGCACGCAACAGAGACGCATCGCGCGCGCTTTTGATCGGCCCTCACTCTTCGGATCTTCGAGAGGAGTCCGCGAATCTCGAATCCACGTGATGGCCGTTGGGGGGTGGCGGGGAGCGGCGGCGGACATTTCGCTCAGACCATCACGCTCCGGTTTCGCCTAGCACGCGCATCGGGTTTCGCCAGCGCCAAGGTCCGGGACCAAAAGGCGCGCCCCGCATGCGGAGAACCTTCGCTCGCTGGATGGACGCGCCTCCGCATGCTCCACGCCTCGACAGCCTCGCCGCGCCCCGAGACGGAGCAGAGCGTGTTCGCCACCGCTCCCCGCCACCCCTCAACGGCCCTCCCGCACACTCAAGAGATTCGCGTATTGACACTCCACTCAAGATACGATATTCCAATCCACACACTGACGCGACGGCACTCAGTTGCGTCGCTGCAGTATCGAAAGCGGAGTGGCGAGGTGGGAATGGCAGCGCGAACGCTCGATGAATTCGACGAGCTCGAAGAGCGATATCCGCAGGGGCTCTCGGCGGGGCAGATCGTCGAGTTCTTCCTCCCGCGCGGCGTCAAGCTCGCACAGGCGACCTTCCGCAAATACGTCCAGCTCGGGCTCCTGCCGCGCTCGCGGCGCATCGGCGAGAAGGGCAAGCACAAGGGTTCGCGCGGGCTCTATCCCTCGAGCGCGGTGCGGCGCATCCACATCATCAAGTCGCTGATGGACGAGGGGATGACCCTCGAGGACATCCGCGGCTCGTTCATCTATTTTCGCGGACAGCTCGATGGCGTGGAGCGCTCGCTCGATGAGCTGCTCGCGGCCCTCGAGAAGAGCTTGGCCGAGCGCGCGGAGATGAAGCCGTCGCGCCGCAAGGAGCTCGAGAAGCTGTTGCTTGAATGCCGTCACAAGGCGGCGCAGTTTGTGAAGGACATGGAGCGCACTGTCTCCGCGGTCACTGCGCGCGAAGAGTCTTCGACGCAGCGAGGTTCATGACGATGAACGAGCCCAAGCAGATCGAACCGGTCAGCGCCGACGGCACTGAGATGGACGCAGACGGACCGCGGCAGCGCGCGCGGACGATGAGCCGCAAGGAGATGGCGCGGCAGTTCCGCCAGCAGAGCGCGCAGGGCGGTGTCGAGCCCGAGCTCAAGGCGCTGATGGTGGAGCTCGACGCGAGCCGTCCGAAGACGCGCGCCGATTGCGAGGGCGGGCAGCGACCGTGTCCGTACGTCTCGTGCAAGTACAACCTCTTCGTCGACGTCAACCCGCGCACGGGATCGGTGAAGCTGAACTTCCCCGACAAGGAGCTGTGGGAAGTGGGCGACACCTGCGCGCTCGACGTGGCCGATCGCGGAGGCATCACGCTCGAGGAGGTCGGGACGATCATGAACCTGACGCGGGAGCGCGTGCGCCAGCTCGAGACGCGCGGCCTGCACGGGCTGCGCGTGATCGCGGATGACGGCCCGGGGCCGCTGCCGTCGAACGATCGGGATCTCGACGACGAGTAGGTGAAGTCGTCGCGGGGCACGGAGCGTCGCTGGCCGTGCTCGAACATGCATCCGCGGCCGACGTAGAAGCGCGCTCCGATTGGACAGTGGAGAGGCCGCTGCTGAACTGCGCTCGGCCAGCGACGCTCCGCGCCCCGCTCCTGGTGCCCGAGCAAAAAGCACGCGGGCATCGGGATGCGCTCACGCGAATGGCTCGCTCGAGGGCGACGCGGCCTTCGTTGCACTCGTGGTAGATCGCCGCGCATGACCGTCTCGCGCGCGCTCCTTTCTGTCTCGGACAAGAACGGCCTCGTCGAGTTTGCCCGCGGCCTCTCGTCTCTCGGCATCGAACTGCTCTCCACCGGCGGCACACACGCGGCGCTTGCGCAAGCGGGCGTGCCTGTGCGTCAGGTCGCCGACTTCACCGGTGCACCCGAGATCCTCGGGGGCCGCGTCAAGACGCTCCATCCGAAGATTCACGGCGGCATCCTTGCGCGCCGCGACTTGCCGTCGGATCAGGCCGACATGGCGTCGCAGAATCTCGCGCCGATCGACCTCGTCATCGTGAACCTCTATCCCTTCCGCGAGGCGGTCGCGAAGGGGCTGCCGTTCGACGAGGTGATCGAGAACATCGATATCGGTGGACCATCGATGCTGCGCTCGGCGGCGAAGAACGCTGCCCACGTCGCGGTGGTCGTCGATCCGGCCGACTATCGAATCGTTCTCGAGGAGCTGCGTGAAAACAGACAAGTGTCTGGTTCCACGCGCGCCCGTCTCCAGGCACGCGCGTTCGCGCACACGGCGGCCTACGACGCGTCGATCGCGACCTACCTTTCCGAGCAGCAGGTGAAGGCAGCACAAGCGTCCGCGACGGCCACCAGTGCGGGCGAGAGCGCGACAGGCGGTTGGGCCGAGACGCCTGCGGTCGGCGAATTCAAGCTGCTTCAGCCGCTGCGGTACGGGGAGAATCCGCACCAGCAGGCAGCGTTCTACGCCGCGGTGCCGCAGCCGAAGGAGCCGACGCTCGCCGGCGCGCGCCAACTGCAAGGCAAGGAACTGTCGTTCAACAATCTCCTCGACGGGTCGGCTGCGCTCGAGGCGCTCAAAGAGCATGCGCGCGGACCCGACGCGAAGGCCGCGGTCGTGATCGTCAAGCACACCAATCCGTGCGGCGTGGCGTTATCGAATTCGTTGATCGACGCTTATCGAAACGCCC
Source organism: uncultured delta proteobacterium (assembly GCA_903911145.1). Lineage (GTDB taxonomy): Bacteria > Myxococcota > Myxococcia > Myxococcales > 40CM-4-68-19 > CAIWCD01. The sequence continues at coordinate 161,508 of CAIWCD010000014.1, forward strand.
GCGACGCCGATCCCGTGAGCGCGTTCGGCGGCATCGTTGCGCTTAGCCACGCCGTCGATGCGGCGACGGCCGCGCTGATCGCCGAGACGTTCTTCGAGGTCGTGATCGCGCCGGGCTTCTCTGCTGAGGCGCGCGAGAAGCTGGCCGCGAAAAAGCAACTGCGCCTGCTTGAGCTTCCTCTTCTCGGTGAAGGGCGCGACGCCTGGGTGAGCGAGCCTCGCGAGCTGCGGACGATCCCAGGAGGGCTTCTGGTGCAGTCGCGCGATCTCGCGCAGGCCACCCCCGCGAACTGGCGCGTCGTCACGAAACGCGCGCCCAGTGCGGACGAGCTGCACGCGCTCTGCTTTGCGTGGAACGTCGTCAAGCACGTCAAGAGCAACGCCATCGTGCTTGCGTGCGCGGATGTGACGGCGGGCATCGGGATGGGGCAGACCAACCGTGTCGACTCGGTGCGGATCGCGGCACAGCGGGCGGGGGAGCGCGCGAAAGGCGCGGTGCTCGCGGGCGATGCGTTCTTCCCGTTCGCGGACGGCCTGATCGCAGCGGCCGAGGCGGGTGTCGTCGCTGTCGCGCAGCCGGGCGGCTCGGTGCGCGATGCCGAGGTGATCGCAGCGGCCGACGAGCGTGGTCTTGCGATGGTCTTCACTGGCGTGCGCCACTTCCGGCATTAGCCCTCTCTCGAACTCACCGGGTGCGCGCGTGAAGAGGATCGTCGTCATCGGCTCAGGGGCGCGAGAGCACGCGCTGGTGCGGGCGCTCGTGCGCGGAGCCGCGATGGGCGCGGCCCGGGAAGTGATCGCGATTCCGGGCAACCCGGGCATCGCTCGCGAAGCGCGCTGCGTGCCTTCCGCAAGCGACGTCGAATCGTTGTCAAAGGCAACCATTTCCCAGCGGCCCGATCTGGTGGTGGTCGGGCCGGAAGCACCCCTCGCGGCCGGCCTCGCTGATCGACTGCACGCGGCCGGCATTGTGGCCTTCGGCCCGACTGCTGCCGCTGCGCAGATCGAGGCGTCGAAGTCGTTCGCGAAGGACGTGATGCGCGCGGCCGGGGTGCCGACGCCGACGTGCGAGGCCTTCAGTGATCCGCAAGCGGCCCGCGACTGTGCGCGCAGGCTCGGTGCGTGCGTGGTGAAGCTCGATGGCCTCGCCGCAGGGAAGGGCGTGGTGGTCTGCGATGACGCCGAAGCGGCCGTGCATGCGGTCGATGAACTGCTGGCTCTCTGGCGCGCGACGAGCTCGTTGGCACGGGGCACGTCTGCCGTTGGCGACGGGCTGAAGATTCTCGTCGAGGAGAAGATCGCCGGGCCGGAGCTCTCGGTGATCGCGCTCTGCGACGGCGAGCGGATCCTCGTGCTCCCGCCTGCGCGTGATCACAAGCGGCTTCTCGAGGCGGATCGCGGACCGAACACCGGAGGGATGGGAGCGGTGAGTCCTCCTCCAGACGCGACGCCGGCGCTGCTCGACGAGGTCGCGCGCACGATTTTCCTCCCGACCATCCGCGAGCTGCACCGCCGCGGCACGCCCTTTCGCGGCGCGCTCTTTGCGGGGCTGATGCTCACGAAGAGCGGCTTGCGCGTGCTCGAGTTCAACTGCCGCCTTGGCGATCCCGAGGCGCAGGCGATCCTTCTGCGGCTTCGCGGCGACATTCTTCCGCTTCTCGAGGCCTGCGCGACGGGAACGCTCAGCGAGGTACACCAACTCGACGTCGATCCGCGAGTCGCTGTCGCGGTCGTGCTCGCAGCGCATGGCTATCCCGAGGCCCCACGCGCGGGCGATCCAATCTTTGGCCTGGACCTCGCGCAGGGCGACGCTCTCGCGCTCTTTCACGCCGGCACGCGTGCGCAAACCCTTGCTGGTGGCGGCGGAGCGCACGATGCGATCGTCACGTCCGGCGGTCGGGTGCTCACTCTCTGCGCGCTCGGGCAGGATCTCGGCGACGCGCGCGCACGAGCCTACGCTGCTGCTGAGACGGTCACGTTCGCGGGCAGACAGCTCAGGCGCGACATCGGCGCGACCGGGATCCACGCTTCGTGAAGCGCACGCTGCCGCAGCTTCCCGCGCTCGATCGGATGCTCCTCGCGGAGCTGACGCGATTGTTCCTGGCCACGCTGGGCGCGGTCGTCCTGCTCTATCTGGTGATCGACTTCGCTGATCGCGGCACGATGTTCCACGGCGACGGCTGGCTGGTAGCGGTCGCTGAGTTGTATGCCGACAAGGCCGCGGTGGTCGCACTGCAGCTCGCTCCGGGCGCGCTGGTGATCGCCTCCGCGCTGCTGATTGCGCAGCTTGATCGACGCGGCGAGCTGACGGCGCTGCTCTCGCTCGGCGTGCATCCTCTCCGCCTCTGCGCGCCGCTGGCGGTGTTCGCGCTGCTGCTCGGCGCGGGGATGATTGTCCTCGAGGAGAAGGTCGTCGTGTTCGCCGACGCGCGTGCTGAGGAGATCACGGCCGTGCAGTTCCACCGCTGGGGCGATTGGGGCCAGTGGCACGGCAAGCAGCGGTGGGTGCGGGGCAAGGAGGGGCGCTTTTTTCTGCTCGGAGAGCTGCGTGAGCGTGGCTTCGAGCCGGCGACGATCTTCGAGGTGGCCGAGCCATTCCATCTCGCCAGGCGCATCGATGCTCGGCGACTGGAGCAGACCACGATGGGCCGCTGGCGCTTGCTGGGCGCGGTCGAGCGGCGATATGGCGCAGAGTCGATCGACGAGACGCGCACCGACGAGCTGCTCCTCGAACTTCCCGATCAGGTCGACGAACTTGCGCTGCGCTCTGGCCGACCACGGCAACTGCCGTGGGGCGATCTGCTCCAGCAGGCGAACCATCGCGCCGCTCTGGGCCAGCCCGACATCGAGTATCGGACGGCGGTGATCGAGCGCGCCGCACAGCCGCTGGTTCCTCTGCCGGCCGCGCTGGCTGCAGTCGGCCTGACCCTTCGCCGCCGTCGAGGGAAGGCCCGCCCACCACCGCTTGCCTCTGCGCTCGCGTCGTCGCTCGTCCTGGTGCTCGCGCTCTGGGCGCTCGCAGTCATCGCGCACGCAGCGGCGATCGGCGGCACCCTCGCGCCGACTCCCGCAGGCCTGATGCCACTGGCTGCAAGTGCGCTCCTGGCTGCGCTGCTGCTGCGCGAGTGAGCCACTCCCCCGCAAGCCTGCTTCCCATCACCGGCTCTTTCTGGCACAAGCTCGCGCGGCCGTGAGGGGTATGGCCAGACTGGAGCAATCGAACATGAAAGGCGTGATTCTCGCTGGAGGAACAGGCTCGCGCCTTTTCCCGCTGACCAAGGTGACCAACAAGCACCTGCTGCCCGTTGGCCAGGAGCCGATGATCTTTCACCCGGTGAAGAAGCTGGTCGAGGCGGGGATCACCGAGATCCTCATCGTCACCGGCGTCGACCACATGGGCGACGTGGTCAACCTGCTTGGCTCGGGCAAGGAGTTCGCCTGCCGCTTCACCTACAAGGTGCAGGACGAAGCGGGCGGCATCGCGCAGGCGCTGGGCCTCGCCGAGAACTTCACGGGCAACGATCCGATCGCGGTCATTCTCGGCGACAACATCTTCGAGGATTCGCTCAAGCCGTTCGTCGAGAAGTTCGCCGCGCAGGGCAAGGGCGCGCGCCTCCTCCTCAAGCAGGTCCACGATCCGCAGCGCTACGGCGTCGCCGAAGTCGATGGTGGCCGCGTCACCAACATCGTCGAGAAGCCGAAGGAGCCGAAGAGCAACCTCGCGGTGGTCGGCGTCTACTTCTACGACGCGACAGTGTTCAACTCGATCCGCACGCTCAAGCCGAGCAAGCGCGGCGAGCTCGAGATCACCGACGTGAACAATTACTACCTGACGAGCGGTTCGCTGCAGTGGGACGAGCTGCGCGGCTGGTGGACCGATGCGGGCACCTTCGAGTCGCTGCGTGCGGCGAACGAGCTGGTGAGCGGACGCGCGAAGACGGCGATCGAAGCGGAGCGCATGTGAGCCGGCCCATCCGCTGCGTTCTCGTTACGGGCGGCGCAGGCTTCATCGGCGGCAACCTCGTGCGGCTGCTGCTGCGCGAGCGGCCCGACTGGACGATCATCAATCTCGACAAGCTCACCTATGCGGGCAACCTCGAGTCGCTCGTCGATCTCAAGGACAACCCACGGCACCAGTTCGTTCGCGGCGACATCGCCAACGCCGAGCTCGTCGAGCACCTCATCTCGACCCACAAGGTCGACGCGATCCTCAACCTCGCCGCCGAGAGCCACGTCGATCGCTCCATTCTTGGGCCGGGCATATTCGTGGAGACGAATGTCGCCGGCACGCAGGTTCTCCTCGACGAGGCGCGGCGGGCGAACGTGCGCTTCGTCCAGGTGAGCACCGACGAGGTCTACGGCTCACTCGGCCCGACGGGGAAGTTCACCGAGCTCTCTCCTCTCGAGCCGAGCTCGCCCTATTCGGCGTCGAAGACTGCGGCCGATCTCATCGCGCTCAGCTACCGGCGCACGTTCGGCCTCGATGTCGTGGTCACGCGCTGCTCGAACAACTACGGGCCGTACCAGTTTCCCGAGAAGCTCATTCCGCTGATGATCGCGAATGCGCTCGAGAGCAAGAAGCTTCCCGTCTATGGCGACGGACAGCAGATCCGCGACTGGATTCACGTCGACGATCACGCGCGCGGAATCCTCGCGGCGCTCGAGAAGGGCAAGAGCGGCGAGGTCTACAACTTCGGGTCGGAGAATGAGCATCCGAATCTCTTCATCGTGCGCGAACTCCTCAAGCTGCTCTCGCGTGGCGACGATCTCATCGAGTACGTGAAGGACCGGCCCGGGCACGATCGTCGCTACGCGATCGATGCGAGCAAGGCGCGCCGCGAGTTGGAGTGGGCCCCGCAAGTTCCCTTCGCTCAAGGGCTGTCGCGCACGGTCGACTGGTATCGCGAGAATCGCGGCTGGTGGGAGCGCGTTCGCTCGGGCGTCTACCGCAACTACTACGCGCAGAACTACGGGGCACGCGGATGAGTGCAGCACCCGTCGTCGTGGTCGGCGCGAATGGCCTGGTCGGAAGCCGGCTCGTGGCGCGGCTCGCTGCTCGGCAGAGTGTGATCGCGGTCGCTCGCGGAGCTGCGCGCGCCGAGATGCAGATGCTGCTCGCGGCACAGGCTCAGAGCGGTCGCGCGACGCTTGAGTATGAAGATCTCGATCTGACGCTCGACGGCGCGCTCAAGGATCTGATCTCGACGCGGCGCCCTTCGGCGGTCGTCTTCGCGGCGGCGATGACTGACGTCGACGCCTGCGAGCGGGACGTGCCGCTCGCCTGGCAACTGAACGTGCGCGCTGTCGAAGAGGCCGCGCTCGGCTGCCGCGAAGTGGGCGCGCGCTTCGTCTCGCTCTCGACCGACTACGTCTTCGACGGCCTCGCCGGTCCCTACTCGGAAGACGACGTACCGCAACCGCGCGGCGTCTACGCGCGCACGAAGCGAGCGGGCGAAGAGGCTGCGCTGCTGCTCGCTCCCGACTGCGCTGTCTGCCGCGTCGCCGTGATCTTCAGTGGGCGCGCGGGAGCGAAGAAGACGTTCGCGGTCGGTGTGGCGGAGGCGCTGCGGGCGGGGCGCGAAGTCAAAGCGTTCCACGATCAGTTCGTCTCGCCGACGCTCGCGGACAACGCCGCCGAACTCTGCATCACCGTGCTCGACAGTCGCGCGCAGGGGATCTTCCACTGCAGCGGCGCGGAGGTCGTCTCGCGCGTCGAGTTCTGCCATCGCCTCGCGCGCAGGCTGGGCGCGGACGAGAAGCTCGTCATCCCCGTTGCACTCGCAGACCTGAAGCTCCCGGCGCCGCGTCCGCTGCGCTGCGGCCTGTTGGTCGAGAAGGTCCGCGCGCTCGGCGGCCAGGCGCTGAACCTCGACGCCGCGCTCGAGCGCTTTCTGTCCGAGCAGGCCGGGACCGCAGCGTGAGTGCGGGAGCACCATTGGCTCCTCTGGCAGCGCCGGAATCGTCAAGTGGCGCTGCGCCGATCGGCCCCGACGAACTGGCGAGCCTTGGCCCCACGTCGCGCCGACGCCGCCGCGGTTCGCTCGCGGATCTCTTCGCCTTCCGCAATCTCATCGGCGTGCTGGTCGTGCGCGAACTGAAAGTCCGTTACAAGCGCTCGGTCCTCGGTCTCCTCTGGACGATGCTCAATCCGCTCCTGCTGATGGTCGTCTACACGATCGTCTTCACCACCATCATGCCGTCGCAGGTTCCCCACTTCTCCATCTGGCTGCTCGCGGGACTGCTGCCCTGGATCTTCGTCTCGACCGCGCTGATGCAGGGCTTGACCTCGGTGCTGACGAACCAGGATCTCATTCGCAAAGTGCGTCTGCCACAGGCCGTGTTTCCGCTTTCCGTGGTTGGCTCGAACCTGGTGAACTTCACGCTCTCGCTGGTGCCGCTTCTGCTCGTGATGCTGGTGCTCGGCCACCCGCTCACGCCCGCGCTCTGCTTTCTTCCGGTGTCGATGCTCATCCTCACCGTCTTCGCGAGCGGCATCACGCTGGCGTTTGCGTCGGCGACCGTCTTCTTTCGCGACGTGCGTCACCTGACCGAAGTGCTCCTGCAAGTGCTCTTCTATCTGTCGCCCGTGCTCTACGACGTCGCGCAGATCAATGCGGGCAGCGCGCGCACAGCGTGGTGGCGGCCGATCTTCCTGCGCGAGTTGGCGTTCAATCCTTTCAGCTATCTGATGCCTCTGGTGCGCGATCCGGTCTATGCGGGCGTTGTTCCTCCGCTGCAGACAATCGCGATCGCAGCGCTCTGCGCGATCGCGGCGCTCGGCATCGGCTTCGCGCTCTTCACGCGCCTCGAACCGCGCCACATCCATCATTTCTGAGAGCGACACATGCGTCCCGGCCAGATCGACATTCGCGAACTTGGCGTCGCCTTCCGCCTCTATCGCGAGAAGGTCTCGACGTTGAAGGAGGCGTTCGCGAATCGCTTCCGGCATCTGCGCACGGCCGAGACGTTCTGGGCGCTGCGCCACATCACGCTCTCGATCGCGCCGGGCGAAGCGATCGCGCTGGTCGGCCACAACGGCTCGGGCAAGAGCACGCTGCTCAAGAGCATCGTCGGCGTGCTGCAGCCGACGGAGGGGGAGATCGACGTCTGCGGCCGCATCTCGCCGATGATCGAACTCGGCGCCGGCTTCGACAGCGAGCTCACGGGGCGCGACAACGTCTATCTCAACGGCGCGCTGCTCGGCTTCTCGCGCAAGCAGATGGAGACGAAGTTCGATCGCATCGTCAGCTTCAGCGAACTCGGCGACTTCATCGACATGCCGGTGAAGAACTATTCGTCCGGCATGTACGCGCGCCTCGGCTTCGCCATCGCGCAGGATGTCGAGCCGGAGATCCTCATCGTCGACGAAATTCTCGCCGTCGGTGACGAGCGGTTTCAGGAGAAATGCAGAAAGCGCATCCTCGACTTTCGTGCTGCGGGCGTGACGTTCGTGTTCGTTTCACACTCGTTCGAATCGGCGGCCGCGCTCTGTCCTCGCGCTGCCGTGCTGCACCACGGTCGACTCGCGTGCGATGGGCCGATCGAGGCTGCGTGGGAGCGGTATCGCGAACTCGAGCGCGGGCCACAACCCGGGCCCGTCGTCGTGTCTGCTTGAACTGCGGCGCAGGAGAGAGCGATGCGAATCCTCTGGCACTGTGAAGATCGCGCGGGGCCTGCGATGGCCGGGCCCGCCATCCGTGCGGTCGAGCTCGCGGCTCGTCTGGCGGCGAAGCACGAGGTGACGCTGGCCTGTCCGGGGGCGAGCGACCTTCCAGCCGCGCTGCGTGAGGCCCGCGGTGCGGGCTCTGCAGGGCGATCGTTTGCAGTGCGTGAACTCGAGGAAGGCGCGAGCGTGCGTGCGCTGCTCGAGGAGTTGCAGGCCGATGTGCTCGTCGCGCAGGGCTTCGGATTTCCCGCGCGCGATCTGCTGTCGCTCCCGTCGGACGTGCGCCTCGTTCTCGACCTCTACGATCCGGTGCTGCTCGAGTTGCTCGCCCGCGCGGGATCGGCTCCCGATGCGCAGACGCGCCTGCATCTGCTCGCGGTTCGCGCGCGCCTGCTCTTCCTCCTCGCGCGCGCCGATCACATTCTCTGCGCGTCGCAGCGGCAGCGCGCGTTCTGGCTCGGCTGGCTCGGCGCGGTGGCTCGACTCACTCCGGAATCGCTCGCGCAGGATCCCGCGGCGCACGCATTGCTCGCGGTTGTCCCGTTCGGAATCGAGGAGCGCGCGTGCATTCCCGACCTCGGTGCACTTCCAGCGAAGCAGCTGCGGGCCGCTGCTGGCGCGGCCGAGCACGTCGTTCTCTGGTGGGGCGGTCTCTGGGATTGGATGGATCCGTGCACGGCGGTGCAGGCGATCGCGCGCCTGCGCGGCGAGGGAATGAGCGTTGCGCTCGTCCTCCCCGCGGGCAATCGTCCTGGCGCCGCGCCGATGCAGGCTGCGCAGCTTGCGGAGGACGAGGCGCGCCGTCTTTCGCTCTGGCAACGCGGCGTCGATCGCCTCCCCGAATGGATCCCGTATGCGCAGCGCGGTCCGCTGCTCGCGTCGGCGTCGATCGCCGTGAGTTGCCACTCGCCTTCGCTCGAGGCGGAGTTGGCGTTTCGCACGCGGCTGCTCGACTGCGTCTGGGCGCGGCTTCCGGTCATCGCGACCGCTGGCGATGAACTCTCCGCGCGCGCAGAGCGTGAAGGGTGGGGCGCTGCCGTGGCTCCTCATGATCCAGCCGCGCTCGCCGATGCGCTCCAGCGGTTGCTCGAGGGAAACTCCAATCGTTCTGCTCGCGCGGCCGCAGCGAATGCCTCTGCGCACTACGCGTGGGATCTCTCTGCGGCTCCTCTCCTTGCGCTGCTCGACGCACCTGCTCCCGCGCGCCCCGCCGCATCGGGCGCGCTCATGCCGGAGCTTCACGGTGCGCAACTCGGAGAGCTTGCAGGCGTGGCGCTCGGCAAGCTCTGGCGCGCTTTGCGATAGCGCGCGCGGGTCGCACAACTCTCCGCGTATTTCTGTTTGCGCATTTGCGGCTAGAGTGCGCGCCCGTGCCAGAGCCTCTGATTTCTCCCGACGCAGCAGAGACGCAAAAGCCCTCGCGCGGTGGCGTGATCGGTGCGCTCGTGCGGGCGATGCGTCCGCGCCAGTGGGCGAAGAACGTCTTCGTCTTCGCGGGCCTCGTCTTCGCGGGAAAGCTCTTCGATAGCTCCGCGCTCCTCGACTCGCTCGCGGCCTTCGCATCGTTCTCGGCCGCTGCCAGCGCGGTCTATCTCGTCAACGACGTCGCCGATCGCAAGGCCGACGCGCACCATCCCGAGAAGCGCCATCGCCCGATCGCAGCGGGTCAACTTCCGGTCTGGCTCGCGCTCTCTGCAGCGGCGGTTCTCTGCCTCGGCGGCCTGCTTACCGCGCGCGCACTCTCGCTCTCCACGCTCGCCACGCTCGGCATCTATCTCGCGCTGCAAGTCGCCTACAGCCTCGCGCTCAAGCGCGTCTTCCTCGTCGATTCATTCGTCGTCGCCATCGGCTTCGTGCTGCGGGCCGCGATGGGCGCGGAGGCGGTGCGCGCAGAGATCTCGCCGTGGCTGCTCGTCTGCTCGTTCCTGCTCGCGCTCTTTCTCGTGCTCGGCAAGCGGCGGCGCGAGGTGGAGCTGCTCGGCGCGGGCGCAGGAGATCACCGCCCGGTGCTCGCGGGCTACAACGCGCCGCTCGTCGATGGATGGCTCACCGCGCTCTCGGGCGCGACCATCGTGGCCTTCGCGCTCTACACGCAGTCGCCGCGCACGGTGGAACATTTCGGCACGACCGCGCTCGTCTACACGGTCCCGTTCGTCGTCTACGCGCTCTTCCGCTACCAGGCGATGATCGTCAGCGGCGGCGGCGGCGATCCGACCGCGGCCGTGCTGCGCGACAAGGGCATCCTCGTCGCCGTGGCCGCGTGGGCGCTGACGGCCTGCGCGATCATCTACGGGCCGGCCTGGATGAAGTAGTCGGTACTCAAAGCATCTCGCGCGGACCGCGCTGGGAGCGGGTCTGCGAGATGCTGATGCATGCGCCCCCGCTTGGGCTATGCCTGAACCTTGCGCGCAATCCGCGCCTTGTTGTCGAGCTTGTACCCCTCAGGCAGCGCTGCCTCGACCTTGGGCGCAAAGCCCTTCACGTCCCAGCCCGCGTCGGCGAGATGCCCAGCGAGCGCCTCGGTGGTGCGCGCGTTCTTCTGCTCGTGCGCGCGAACCAGCGCGAGAATCAGCGGCTCCCGCCCCGCAACTGCCGCGGCTTCGATCGCTGCCTGCTCGACGGAATCAGGCTTCGCTGAATTCGCGAGCGCGCTCCCGTCTGCGCCTGGCGCGGCTTTCCCGCTCGCTGCCGGATCTGCATCGGCGTTCGCTGCCGCCGCTGCCTCTCCCTTGCGCGCAGCCGGATGGGCCTGCGCCGCGATCGCCTGCGCCGCCGCGATGACGACGTCGTCATCCATGTCCTCGAGGAACGGAAGTGCCGCCGAGACCGCCTCGCCGCTGCGGTGATGCGCGAGCGCGTGGAGCAGCAGCACTTTCTTCTCGGGCACGCGCGCGTACTCGACGGCCGCTTTTTTCAGCGTCTCGATGAGCACATTCACGACTTCAAACTCGGGAACCAGATCGGCGAGCGCCTGCAGCGGCCAGCTGATCTCGTCGCGCGTGGCGATGAACTTCTTGAGCGCCGGCAGCGCGGCCTCGTCGGCGTCGACGATGAGATCGAGTGCGCGATGCTTCTCTTCGTCATCCGTGATTCCCGGATCGACGCGGATGGTGAAGCGCATCAGCAGCGCCTCGACCGCAGCGGTGCTCTTCATCTCGCCGAGTTCTTCGATCGCGCCCTGGCGATTCTCCGGCGGCCCGAACTTCTCGAGCACCTTCTTCTGCATCTTGGCGATGGCGCGCACGTCGCGCTCTTCCTTGGTACCGCCGATGCCGAGCATGTCGAAGAGGCCCATGTGCCGATGCTCCTCTGAAAATCGTGGCCGCGCCTATGCGCGCAGTTCTTGAACGAAGGGGCGGCGATCTATCACAGCGCGAGGTCGCGCCGCACGTCGTTCGGGTAGAGCTTCGCGAGCTCCTCCGCTGCTGCGCGGGCCGCATCGCTCTCGGGGGGAACCTGGATCTGCACGACGACGTAGAGATCGCCGCGCGGCGTTTCAGCGCCGCCCTTGAGCGACGGCAGTCCGCGACCGCGCAGGCGCAGCTTGCGCGAGCTCTGCGAGCCGGGAGGGATCTTCAGCTTGACCGGGCCCTCGAACGTTGGCGCGGTGACCTCGCCCCCGAGCAGCGCCTCGCCGACGGTGATCGGCAGATCGAGAAAGAGGTCGCGTCCCTCGACGCGGACGCGCTCGTGGGGCCGGACGGTGATCCGCAGGTAGAGATCTCCCGCGGGGCCGCCGTTGCGCGCAGGCGCGCCTTGTCCGGGCAAGCGCACGCGCGAGCCAGTCTCGACGCCAGCGGGGATGCGCACCTTGAGCCGCACCAGCTCTTCCTTCTGGCCCTCGCCGTTGCAGACGAGGCACTGCTCGCGGACCTTGCCCTCGCCGCGGCAGCGTGGGCACATGCGACGGCCGCGCAGCTCGCCGACGCCGTTGCAGTCGGGGCAGTTCGTCACCTTCGAGCCGGTGCGCACGCCTGTGCCGTTGCAGTCCGCGCAGCGCACGGGCTTGCGCACCGAGAGTTCGCGCTCGGAGCCAAGCACTGCGTCGCGCAAGTCGACCGACAGCTCGCTTTCGGAGTCCGCCCCCGGTCCGTTCTCCTCGTCGAACGACTCCTGCCGGGCTCGCCGTCCGCGCGACGAATCGCGCTGCGAGAAGAAGTCGCCGAACATGCTGCCGAGATCGCCGGGATCAAATCCGCCGCCACCAGCGCGGCCGCCCGCGAATGATCCGCTCTGATACTCCTCGGCCTGCTTCTGATAATCGCGGACCGCGCGCGCCTTCTTCTCGTCGAAGCCACTCTTGGTGGCCATCTCGCCGAACTCGTCGTAGAGGCCGCGCTTCTTCGCGTCGCCGAGCGTGTCGTAGGCGACGGAGACGTCCTTGAACCGCTCCTCGGCCTTCTTGTCGCCCGGATGCGAATCGGGATGCAGCTTCTTCGCGAGCTTGCGGTAGGCCTTCTTGATCTCATCGGCGGAGGCGGAGCGAGGCACGCCGAGAATTGAGTAGAGGTCCTGTGGCACGGCTGGACCATAAGCATCGAAGCATGGGGGGTCAACGAAGGGCGGCGAATTTTTCCCGCGCGCAAATTGGCCCGGCGAGCGAGCGGTGGATTAGAAGTGCGGCTGATGCGCTCTCTTCGTCTGCCTCTCGCGCTGCTCGTCGCTCTCACGCTGTCGATGCGTGCACGCGCCGACGCGACGCCGCGTCGCCTGCTCGACGAGGTCGTCGCGGTGGTCGAGGCGCAGTCGATCACGCTCTCCGATCTTGCGAGCGAGACGCGCATCGAGTTGGTGCTCGATCGCGGTGCGCAGATGGCGACGGTGCCACTCTCGCGCGGCCTGCTCGCCGCTTCGCTGCGCAAGCTGCTCCAGGAACGCCTGGTGCTCGTCGAGGTGGAGCGGTTGCGTCTGGGCGAGCCGGACCGTGTGGAGCTCGACAAGAGGCGCCGGAATCTCCGCGAGCGCTTTCCATCGCAGGCGCGCTACGAGCAGTTTCTGCGCTCACTCGAAATGACCGACGAAGAGGTCGAGGCCGTGCTCGGGCGGGCGCTGAGGGTCGAGCGATATCTCGACAATCGGCTCCGGCTGACCTCGCAGCTGCGCGGGACCGAACTGGCCGATGCGGCCGCCGCGCAGGGAGGGCTCGCGAAGATGACGCGCGCGCAGCAGGAGGCGCTGCGGCGCGCGGTCTCGCAGGCGAAATACGATCGGCAGCTGCAGGAGCTTCTCGCCGATCTGCGCAAGCGCACATTGGTTCGCATCCTCGATCCGATCGAGCAGGGCAGCTCCGACGCCGACGCGCCGGCGGGGAAGTAGCGGATCTTGACGACGCGGGATGCGACAGGCGCGCTAGCGGTCCTCCGTGCGGCGCAGCGCGACGATCTCGACGCGATCCTCGCCATCGAGGCGGTCTCCTATCGGCATCCCTGGACGCGCGCGATGTTCGAGCGCGAGTTCGAGCAGGCGTGGAGCAGCATTCTCGTCGCATCCGAAACGCACGCGGATGGCTCCCAGCGCGGACATGCGCGCGTGGTCGGCTTCATCATCTTCTGGCGCGTGCAGGACGAATTCCATCTGCTCAACGTCGCTGTTGCAGAGGACGCGCGGCGACGCGGCATCGGGACGCTGCTGCTCAACGAGCTCGATACGCGCGCGCGTTCGGCCGACGCAGCCGTCATCACACTCGAGGTTCGTGCCGCTTCGAAGGGAGCGCAGGAACTCTATCGCCAGCTGGGATATCGGCAGGTCGGCCTGCGGAAGAACTACTATGCCGACGAGGGCGAGGACGCGGTCGTGATGTTGTGCGAGTTGCGCAATCGCGGATTCTAAAGCGCGGAGAACCACACGATGATGAACTGGCTCTATCGGCGCTTGCGTCCGCTGCTCTTTCTCCTCGAACCGGAGCTTGCGCACGGACTCGTCGGGGCCTTTCTCCGTGCCTGGTCGCGGCTGGCACCGGCCCCGCGCGCAATCGGAATCTCACTCGCGCCTCCTCTCGCGGCTCGCTTGCGACAGACACTGCTCGGGATTCGCTTTGACAGTCCAATCGGGCTCGCAGCGGGTCTCGACAAAGGCAGCGTGCTCGCACCGGCCTGCTTCCGCCTCGGGTTCGGCTTCGTTGAAATCGGCAGCATGACGCCCCGACCGCAGAGTGGAAATCCCCGGCCGCGCATGTTTCGCATTCCACGCGCGCGGGCCTTAATCAACCGCATGGGGTTCAACAACGACGGCCTCGCGCTGGTCTCGGCGCGGCTCGCCCGCCTCCCGCGCCAGCCCGGACCTGTTGGCATCAATCTCGGTAAGAACAAAGATACGCCCAACGAGCAGGCGAGCGACGATTACATCGCTGGGATCCGCGCGCTGTCGCCCTACGCCGATTACTTCGCGATCAACGTGTCGAGCCCGAATACCCCGGGTCTGCGCGATCTGCAGAGTGCGGCCGAGCTCTCCCGCCTCATCCAATCGATTGTCCGCGTTCGCAATGAACTCGCGGCGCAGCCGGGGGCACGGCATATCCCGATATTCGTCAAGCTATCGCCGGATGAATCGGACGAGAGCCTCGGGTCGATTGCACGGGGCGCGAAGGAGTGGGGCGCGGATGGTTTGATTGCCACCAATACAACTCTCGCGCGCACAGGCGTCGAATCGGAGGCGGCCTCTGCGCAGGCGGGAGGACTTTCGGGTGAGCCACTGCGCGCGCGTGCGCTCGCTGCTTGCAAGCTGCTCTATCGCGAGACGCGCGGGACCATGCCGATCATCGGCGTCGGCGGCATTGCCACCGCGCAGGACGCCTATGCGCGCATTCGCGCGGGCGCGAGTCTGGTGCAGCTCTATTCGTCGCTCGTTTTTGAAGGCCCGTCGGTGGCGGGCGATATCGCCAAGGGGCTTTCGCAACTGCTCGAGCGGGATGGGCTGACGCTCCCGGAAGCGATTGGTCGCGACGCGGCCTTGGAATGAAACCCCATTCGACTATGCGGCCAGTGCGTTCGACGAACTCTGCTGCGATTGCTCATCCTGTTCGATCGGGCCGAGCAGTGTGCGGAAGGCAGCCATCGTGACTGACGCGAGCGAGAGTCCGATGATGATATCGAGCATGTAATGGTGGTTGAGATAGACCGCCGAGAAGCAGACGAGAAGCCAATAGGCGACCGCGGGCGCGCGGAACTTCGGCAATACCCAACCATAGAACATCGCCAGAAACGGATAGACGACGTGGAGGCTGGGGATCGCGCCGAAGACGTCGGCGCTCTTGCCATAGAAGCCCTGCATGATCGGCATACCGACCAGCTGATCGAATCGAATCGCGCCGGCGGGCGAGGCGTGGACGGAGAAATCGGCGATGAATCCGTGGGCCGCGACATACCAGGGCGGTGCGGCGGGATAGGTGTAATAGAAGCTGAAGCCAATGAAATTGGCGGCGACGAAGACCCAGGCAAAGCGAATCGCACGACGCTCCCTGCCCGAGAAGTAGAGATAGAGCGTTAATAAGACTGACTCGCCGACGAAGAAGAACGGCGTGTAGGCGAGGCCGCAGACAAAATCGAGGAACGGGATGGTCCGCTTCTGCCACCACTCGTTGGGCGTGACGATTCCCGCTGCGTCATTAATCCCGAAGAAGTGCTTATCGAACTCATAGGGCTCGCGCAGATGGACGGTCGGCGAGCGGATGGCGTCCGCGTACCAGCGCATGGAATCGTAGACGACGACATAGAGGAGAAACGGAAACACGATTCTCGCCAGCCGGCGCGACTCATCGGACCAGAGCGCGAAGCCGAAAATGACCACCGTCGCGAGCGCGTGCACCAGGTCGAGCCCTCCGACGGACTGGAGCGCGATCGGGTAGAGAACGCAGAATACGGGAACGACCGCCTTGAAGATCCAATGGGCGCGACGGAGTTGCTCCGCGCGCTGGGTAATCGTCAGCACGTTAATCAGCTCCAGTCGATGGTGCAGCAGTGGGAGGTGTGTTGGCCGCGACGCGGCGCTCGTTGAGGGCGAGCAGCGCGGGCAGCGCGAAGAGTGCGGCGGACAAGCAGGTCAATTCGCCGATGACGGCGGTCAAGCCGAATGATTGTATCGCCTGGTTATCGGCGACAAGGAGCGCGGCATATCCAATCACCGTGGTCGCGGAGCAGAGCGCGACGGCGCCGCCGGAGGCCGCGAGCGCCGATTCGACCGAGGCTTCATGGCGCGTGCGCTCGTAGAGATTCACCGCGTAATCGACGCCGATGCCAAACGTAATCGGCAGCACGGAGAAGTTGACGAAGTTGAATTGAATTCCGAAGAGCCCGAGCGCGCCGAACATCCAGAGCACGCCGAGGCAGAGCGGCCCGACCACCCAGAATGCGTGGCGCAGTGAGCGCAGCGCAATGAGGGTCAAGAGCGAGACGCCGAGAAAGCTGAATGCGCCGGCGAGGAGTCCGTCCCTGGAGATGATGCTGACGATATCGGCCGTCAGAACGATCTGTCCCGCGATGCGCGCCTGGGGCGCGACCGAATGTGCGGCGCCGCGGACCTCGGCCGCGTGCGCGACCTCCTCTCGGCCGTGGTGCGCGTCGGCGCCCAGCGTCGGATAGACCATCACCAGTTTTCCCGCGCTGCCGTCCTTCTCGTGGAAGAAGCGCTGCATACGCTCGGGAACTTCCGAGAGCGAGACTGTGCGCAGTTGCGTCTTGTCGTGCAGACGCTGCACCAGGGGACGTAGGTCCTCGGGCAGATGCGCAATCACCGCTGGGGTTAATTCATCGAAGAGCTGGCTTAATAAGATTAACTTGGTCGGCTGGTCCGCCGGCAGGAGCCCGGAGAGCGTGCGCACCGAATCGATCGTGCTCGCCTTCCCGCGCTCCGCCTGGCTTTGCCTGGCCGCGGCGGCGACGGCGTTCGCCTCTTCGACGGAGTCGGTCAGCACCACTGTCGGCGTCTGATAAGACTGCATGACCGCGTCGACGTGCGCGTCCCACGAGGCTGCGCCCTGCCGCAATCCGAGGCGACTGCCGAGTTTGGTGAAGTCGTAGAGAATCGGATCGCGCGCAAATCGGGCGACGCCGACGAACGAGGCCGCGAGCATGATTCCGACCGCCATCAACGTCGCAGCGGGCGCTCGCGTAATCGTCCGCGCATACCACGTCGCGAAACTGCCCACCGCTGCGCGCGCGCGCTTCCCCTCGACCGGCAGCGGCCGGAATCGCTCGACGAGCGCCACCAGCGGCGGCATTCCGAGATAGGTCGCAATCCAGCAGAGGAGCATTCCATAGAAGCCCATCAAGCCGAATTGATTAAAACCGCGGAAGCGGACGAACATTAACGTGCCGTAACTGACCGCCGCCGCCGCGCTTGCACAGAGCGTCGCGGGCCAGGTGCTGGTTAATGCAATGCGCATTGCCTCGGCGAGCGGCTTCTTTCTCCGCTGCTCCTCGAAACAGCGCGCGAGCAGAATCACGCCGGGATTAATCCCGTTGCCGACGATGATGCTGCCGAGGAAGGCGGTGTTGGGATTGAGGTAATGAATCAACACGCGCGCGATCGCGAAGTTGATGGTGACGCCCGCGAAGAGGGGCAATACCAGCAATGGAATTGCGCGCAGCGTCCGGTAATAGAGCAGCAGCGCGAGGCCGACGAAGAGCAGCACCAGCACCGACGAGAGCATCAGGTCGCGCACCAGCGCCTCCTGCGCTTCAATCACCGAGCGGATTTCGCCGCCATAGCCGACATAGATTGACGGGTGATATCTCGCGGGATTGACCTCCGCGACGACCGCCTCCACCGCGTGCGTCATCTCCAGGTTATGGGCGAGCGTAACGCCGACATCGGGCGGCGTGAGGAAGATCACGAACGTCTGGTTGTTCTCTCCAGCGAGATATCCGTTGGGATATCGATCGAGTTGCTTGAAGGCCGCGCGCAGCTTGTCGAGTCCGCGGCGGATCTCCGGATCGTCGACGGCGCTGTCGATGGTTTCAGGCGGCGCCGCATCGTCGTCGCTGAGATCGACCGCGAGGGGATTGGCCTTTCGCACGGCCTCGTGGCGGGCGTGGCGCAGATGGTCGAGCGTCGATTGCAGATCCTTCACGTCGGTGTAGAGCGCGCCGTGGGTCTCGAACCAGGCCTTCTCTTCATCGATGCGATCATCGACACGCGCCACCAGCGTGGGCGGGAGCTTGCGCAGCCGTTCTGCGAGCGCATCGACGAACTTCGCGCCAGCCGCGAAATCATCGCTGTGGATCACCAGTGTCAGATGCGAGAGCCCGCCGAGGCGCTGCTCCAGCTCATCAAGGCCCAGTGCGGCCGGCGCGCCTTTCGGCAGCAACTCGCGCAGGTCGGTATGCAGGTCGCCATACAGGCGAATCGTCCCTGGCAGTCCCGCGAGCAGCGCGGCGATCACGCAGGCAGACAGCATCCCAGCGCGCCGAAGCGAGAGGTCGCTCCAGTAGGTCAGGAAACGATCGATTGCGGCTCGCATAGCGACGTTGATTCTCTCGAGATCGCGGTGCGGCTATGCCGCGTTGTGCCTGCGAGCGACCTGCGCGATTGCTTCTCGCAGAAGGCCGAGGCCCGTCAGCGCCGTCGCTGCGTCAATCGTCAGCGCAGGCTGCAAACGGATGCAGTGCGTGTAGCTCATCGCCAGAAGGCCGCGCTTGAGGCCCTCTTGAAAAATCTCCTCGCACAGCTTCTTCGCGAGCGGCTCCTTCGTCTTGCGATCGGCCACCAGCTCGACGGCGAGGAAGAGGCCTTCGCCGCGAACATCGCCGACCCAGCGAAGCGACTCCTTCCACGTCTTGAGCTCATTGAGCATCGTTGCGCCAACCGTGCGCACGTTCTCGAGGACATTCTCTGCTTTGAGCGTGCGAATCGACGCCAGCGCCGCTGCGGCCGCGAGGGGATTGCCGCCATAGCTCGACGACGATCCGCTTGGATTGCTCCACGGCTTCGCCTGCGCGATCTCGCTCTTGGCCAGCACGCCGCTCACGGGGAAGCCGCTCGCGAAGGCCTTGCCCAGGGTAATGAGGTCGGGCGTGACGCCGCTGCGCTCGCAGGCAAACCAGCGCCCCGTGCGGCCGAAGCCGGTAATCATCTCGTCGGAGATGAAGAGCGCGTCGTTCTCCTTCGCGAGCTCATAGGCGCGCTGCACGAACTCCGGCGGCGGAATCACATTGCCCGCAGTGCCCTGCAGCGGCTCGACAATCACCGCCGCGATGCTGCCCGCCGTTGAGTTCTTGAGCTGCTCGCGCGCGAGATCGGCGCAGGCAATTCCGCAGCTGGGATATTCGAGCTTTAATGGACAGCGATAGCAATTCGCATAGGGCAGCTTATGCCCCGGAGGTATCGGCCCATAGGTCTTCGCATTGCCCGCGCCATTGACCGCCAGCGTGCCGAGCGTCTTGCCGTGGAAGCCGCCCCAGAAGCCGACCATCTCGTGGTGGCCCGTCGCATTCTTCGCCAGGCGGAAGGCGCTCTCCACCGCCTCGGCACCGCTGGAATAGAGCTGGAGCCGATCGACTCCCTTCGGCGCGACGCTCGCGACCTCCTGCACGAGCTGCGCGCGCACGGCGGTCGTGAACGAGCCGACCGTCGACTTCTCGATCTGCGCGTGGAGCGCCTCTTTATAAGCAGGGTGGCCGTGGCCGAGGGCATTAACTCCGATACCGCCGATTAGATCGACGAAGCGATTCCCGTCGACGTCTTCGATCACCGAGCCCTGCGCCCGCTCCACCGCGATGCCGCTCGAGAGCGCAAAGCCTTGCAGGCCGGGCGCGAGTTTCTCCTGCTCCTGCTCGAAGAGCGCCTTTGATTTTGGCCCGGGGATCTCGGTCTGGATATGCGGTGCGGTCAGGGTCACGGCGGCAGAGCTCCTCTAGAACACCTGCAACGGCGGCTTATTCGCGTAGGCGAATTCGGTGATCGCGACACCCGTGTGCTCGACCGCGGGCTGCCCCGGCCTCTCGACGCGCACGGTGACCTTGTTCTCGTAGGTGTAGGCCATCGGCGCGGCCACGGCAGAGAGCAGGAAGCGGGAGAGCGGTCCCATCTCGGCGAGCACGTCCTCCTTGTAGAGCAACCGCTTCGCCTCGAGAGTGACGGTGACGGTCTCGCCCTTGGCTCCCTTGGCGAGCGCCGTCAGCTTCTGCGGCACGTCGTATTCGAAATGGCCACCCGACTCATGGTGCGGCTTTTCGAAGACCAGCGTCACGTCGCTCGAGCGCACTTCCATCTGCGCGCCGCGTGTCGAGTAGAGCCAGCCCTGGGGCGCGAGCGGCGAGCCTGCAGGGGGATAGAGAATCGCCAGCGCCGTGGACATCTCCTCGCCCGGCTTGGCCGCGCTGCCGTGCAGCTTGGCAGCTCCGATGAGTCCATCCTGCGCAGGAGCGTCGTGCTGCTGCTCATCGAACGCCGCCATGCGGATCGTCAGCGAGGCCGACTTGTATCCAGGCACGGTGCTGAAGCTGGTGTCCGCGTAGCAGTAGCCGCGGGTCTTGCGCGAGCCGCGATCGGCGCTCCAGACGGTGCCCTCGAACTTGCTGCGCAGCGCGAAGATGGTCTGGTCGTAGAGCGCGCGTCCGCTCTCGTCAAAGCTGATCTGCCCGCCGCCGGGCCGCAGCGCCTGCGTCTCGGGGAACACCGTCGCGTCGATCACCAGCTTGCGTCCGCCAAAGTGCACGTGCTGGCTTGCGTCGGCGCCGATGGTCAGCTGGTGCCCGCCCATCTCGATCGCGCCCGTGGGCCGCACCCGCCAATCGTCCGGCTCGAATGTGTCCGCGTCTTCCGTCGTCGTGCCGTCCGGACTCACCACGACCGCGCGCACGGCGGCTTTGCCGCTCCCCGCGAGGCCTGCGTTCGAGACGAGAAACTGCACGCGCGAGAACGATCCATCTTCCGACGCGAAGAGGAAGCTGTAGCTCTCCGAGTAGAACGCCTCGGAGCGCAGCTTGGGGAGGAACCGCTCCTTGGTCATCTTGACGGTGTCATCGAGCGCGCTCGAGAAGCCGTGCACGCCCCGCTCATCCGCGAAGGGCGAGCCATAGGCCATCGAGAGAACCGCCCACGCTGCAAGCCCCGACGCGACCGCGCCGAGCAAGGACAGCGCGGGGCGGCGCCGCTTGCTCTCGCCGCGAAAGACGAACCAGCGATGCAGCGGAAGATTCCACGCCAGCGAAACCACGATGCCGACCAGCACGCGCGCGAGATTGGGATTCCACTTGTATCCGTCGACCAGCATCATCACGCCGGACGTGTTGAAGAGCAGGCTCGTCAGCGAGATGGCCGCGTAGCGAGGAGCCTCGTTCCAGATCGGCGTCTTGTGGGTGCGGAAGGTCCAGTAGCGATTGATGGTGAAGTTGGTGACCGCGCCGCAGAGACAGCCGATCGCGACGGCGGTGCCAGCGCGGAGCCCGATCATCGGCGTCATCAGAATCGGGAAGGAGCCGTAATCGACCAACGAGGCGGCGCCAGAAGCAACCCACGCACGCCCGAACCATCCCGCCATCTCGGGGCGCGTCACATCCGGAGACGGCGCGGGAGGAGGCGGCAGCTGCGCGAGATCGCGTTCGCGCAGCTCGCGGTAGATGAAGCGGAAGCGGCGGATGGCCGTGATGTTCGCCATCAGCGCGACGAGGCCGAGCACCACCAGCAGTGCGGGGAACACAGGACGCGTCGCTTCCGGCTCGAGCCAGCGCGAGATGTCCGGCGCCGCAAGACCGGCGAGGCCCACGTAGAGCGCGCGCTCGCCGCGGTTCATCGAGCCCATGCGCGCGTCGATGCCGCTGATCTCTCCCTTGGCGCGCGCGTAGGAGACGAGCAGGGCGCCGCCGAGAGACGAGAGCGCGAGCCAGAAGCCGAGCGGAAACGATCGGTAGTAGGCCGCGATGCCTGCAAACGTCGCGATCTCGGCGTAGCGATCAACCGCCGCGTCGATCAGCTCGCCCGCGTCTGATGCGGTCCCGCGCGCACGGGCGACCATTCCGTCGAGCGCGTCGAGGATCGCGCACGCGAGCACGAGACCTCCGCCCAGCGCCGGCTTGCCCAGCGCGAAGGCCATCGCGCCGCCGAGCGCCGCCGCCATCGAGGCGCCAGTCAGCTGGTTGGGCGTCATGTGCAGCGCGTGCGCGGCCCGCTCGAGCCGCGTGAACATCCAATAGCCAAACTCGATGAGGAACCGGCCGAGGAAGACGCTGCCCGGCTCCTTCTTGGCGCGGTCGTGCTGAAATCGCCCATAGAGGGCGACGCGCACGGCATAGGAGCCGAGCAGCAGGACCACCAGCGCAAGCAGGCCGAGAAGAATCAGGGAAACCCTCGAAGATGCGGACAGCGCGCGACATCAACAACGGAGCGCTGTCCCTCGGTGAATTGGCGGTCCAGTAACCGAACTGTGACGATTTCGCAAGGCGTCGGGCCTCGGTCAAATCGCGCGCGGATCGGCAACGGGATCGCCATGTTGACTCGGGATGCGCCCCGATGTGACCGGTGTCGGAAATCCGAGCGAGATTCTTTCTCTCCCGCGGCCGACGAATGTGGCGCTCGGGCCGCTGCGCAAACTCGCTTCCATCGCGCTACGGCGCGCGGCGAGGTGCTCCCGTTGCAGGTGGGCTCGTGCCAGTCGGTCGGCTCGGCGGCGGCGCAGCTGGCGGTGCCGGTGGGGCATGGGCCGGTGGCCTCGGCAGCACCGCGAGCATCAGAGGCAGCGGCGTGCCCGGCGTCGCGACACTCTCCTCGATCTGCTCCCCGCGCAGAACCATCGTCGCCTCCGGTCCTCCGTCGAGATTGAGCGCCTCGACCGCGCCCATCTGCTCAGCGAGGAAGCGGGCCACGTCGCGTCGTACCGCCGGCCACTGCGTCGCGAAGAAGAGCAGCCGCCCATCGCGCAGGACGGCCACGGCCGCGGTCCGGCTCGATTCGGCGCAGTAGCCCGCGCTCAGGCAGCCCGGGACGCCGCCGCGGACGAGCGAGGGAAAGCTCTTGAGCGCCTCGCTCCAATCGCTGGCGAGAAATTCGTCCGGCGTGAGGATGCGGGCCGCAGGTCCGGCCGCACTGCTCGCCTGCGCACCGAGGTAGAGCGCGTCGCGCACGTGGCAACCCGCGCCATGCACCAGCTTGCCGCTCGAGATCAAGTCGCAGGTCGGCCGCACCGTGTGCTCGAGCGAATAGTACGAGCCGTTGACGAGCAGGAGCGCGGCTGGATTGCGCGCGCGCCACTCGGCGATGCGCGGCGTCTGCGGATCGAACTGCACCGAGAGTTGGACCTGCGCGGGGTCGACGAGCGACAGCCGCGCCCCCCATCGCGCGTCGGCTCCGAGCTCATCTCCGCGCGCCGCCTGCACTCCCGGCGCTATCTCACGCCACGGCGAAGCGCGGACGTCCTCGCCTGCATCGGCGCGCAGAGCGGCCGCGATCAGCAGCAGTCCAAGGGCAACGGGGGTGACAAAAGCGCGCATCGATGCGATAAAATCCTTGGCAGTTGTCAAGGCCAAAAAGGTGACAGGCTTTCCCGCCATGTTACCAAACTGAGACGATGACGATATTCGCAAAAGCCGATTTCGCGAACTCCGACGCGCTTCGGGCTGCAGCCGAGCGCGCGATCGCGGAAAACAGGCTGCCCTCTCCCGCGTTGCCGCACGCGGTGCAGAAGCTGATCGAACTGACCGCCGCCCGATGGCCTCGTTCGACGAGGCGGTGACGGTGCTCGCCGGAGCGCCTCTGCTCGCCGGACGAATTGCGCGCCGCGTGCGCATGGGCATCGTCGGCCAGGGAACGTCTCCTGGCGCGGTGGCGGGGGATCCGCCGAAGCCACAGACAGGGCCGTCGAAGAAACCGGATGCGCGGGAGCTCAAGCAGATCGCGCTTCGGCTCGGACTCATCGGGCTGCGCGACCTCGCCTATGAGCTCTCTGCTGGTGCGCTCATCTTTCACGCACCGGGCGCTCGGGACTCGATGCGCGTGCTGCGCCGTCACAGCCTGGTGGTCGCGCATCTCTCTCGCATCATCTGCAAACACATCTCGATCGACGTCGACGAACCGTTCATGGCTGGCCTGCTCCACGACGCCGGCTGGGGACTGACGCTGCGCGAGGTCTGCCGCTCGGAAGAGCCGCCGGCGAATCTCATCCCGCTCATTTCCGCGATGGACGCCGTCCACGTCGCCGCCACGCGGAGGCTCGCCAAGGATTGGCTCCTCTCGGCGGACGCGCAGAGCGCACTCGAAAATCATCACGAGCCCGATCTGGCGAAGGCGCCTCCCGTCGCGGCGGTCGTCGCGCTCGCGCAGGACCTGTCGATCCCCTGGATTCGCGGCCTCGACAAGAGCCAGTTGAGCGCCAACGCGCAGATGCTCGCCACCTGGACGTGCGACGCGATTCCCGTCGGCCAGCGCGAATCGGCCCGCCAACGGCTGCGCATTGACACCGAGGCGTGGCGACGTATTTCGCTCGCCGCGACCACGCTCGACCCGCGCCGCCTCATGGGCTCGTAGCGCGCAGATGATCTGTCGGCGCAGATCGTTTGAACACCAATCATTGCTATGCAACAGATCTCAACGCCGCGGCCCTTGTCCGTAGGCGCCGATTGCACGGCGTGAACTTCCGCCCTGCGTGATCGCCACGCGCTGCACCGACTGCATCTCGAGCGCAACTGCCAGGGCGTCGGCCACCACAGTCCTCACGATCGTGCCCATTGGATCGGGCGGCAGCGGTCCTGCCGAGACGCGCTCGAACATCCGGCAGGCGACGAGCAGTTCGTTGGCGTGGTTGATCTCGCCACGGCGGAGCGCCGCAGTCACATCGCGAACCTCCGCGACAAAACTCTCGGCCTCCGCCTCGGTCATCGGCAGCTCAGGCCGCGACGCGCACGGCCTGGGAGAAGGCATCGACGAGAGGCACGAACGCGCGCTCTGCTTCGCGTGCCGGCTTCGAGGTCCGCGTTGTCGACGCCTTGATCAGCCGCGCGCAGACGAACGTGTAGACAGAGGAGAGATTCGCGCAGAGCTCCGGCGCGACGTTGTGATCGAGCGTGCGCCGCAGGTACGCGACGATGTCCGTCGCCTTGACGAGGAGCGCCGCGCCCTCGCGCTTGCGGCCCGCGTCGATCTCGGCCGCGCCGTTGCGGATGTGGCGCAGCGCCGTCTCGAAGAGCATCACCATCAGCCGCTCTCGAGAGGCCGTCTCGTTCTGAATGGTTCCGTATCGAGCTGCAGGATTCATGGTCTCTCCTTCACTTAGCCGTTGGCAGAGTTGCTGGCCGCCGTCGATTGAGCGGTCAGGTAATTGTTGTTGGACTTCAGGGTGCTGACGATCGACTCCATGTTGGCGAACTGCTGCACCAGGTTGGCCTGGTAGATCTTGATCTGCGCCTGCAGGTCATTTTCCTGGCTGGCGATCTGCGTGATCTGATCGTTCATCCCGGTGGTGCGCGCGGAGAGCGCTCCTGTGGAGAGGGACGTGTAGTCGGTCGTGATCTGCATCGCCAGCTGCGCGATGCTGTCGGAGGAGAGTCCGAACATCGCGTTGACCGCGTTCGGATCCTTGGCCAGCGCGCCCGACAGCACGGTTGTATCCAGCGAGAGTGTGCCGTCGGTGTAGCTGGTCGTCAGGCCCATCGCCGGCAGCGAGGTGATGTCGGTCGCTTCCGAGATCGTCGACGTGAAGAGCTTCTGCAGCCGTTGCTGGAGATTCGTCATCGTCGAATCGCCGGCGAGAGACGTCGTCGCATCGGATCCTGCGGTGACGGCGAGCTGCGCCTGCACCAGCTTCATCACACCGTTGTACGCATTGATGAACGACTGCAGGTTGTTCGCCGTTGTCGTCGTGTCGGCCTGGATGTTCAGCGTCTCGTCTGCCGTGTCCTGCGCGGTCAGGTTGAGCGTGATGCCGGGAATGACGGTCGTGATCGCATTGGTCTGACTGGTGATCGGCAGCCCATCGACCGTCAGTGAAGCGTTCTTTGCCGTCGCGATACTTCCGAAAGTCGGAGCGACTCCGGTCGCGCCGACAGCCGGAGTGAACGAGAGCGCGAGCGCGTCACTCGGAATTCCTGTCGGCGGGAATCCCGTGCTGGTGGCTGTGATCGAGAGGTAGCTGCTGGTGCCGTCGGAGATGACCGCTGCGCTCGCGGGAACACCGGCTGACTTGATCGCGGTCGCAACAGTCAGAAGCGAGCTGCCGTCGGCAATCGTCACCGAATACGGCTTGCCCTGCACGGTCATGTTGAGCGTGCCACCGGAGAAGGTCTGCGTCGACGTGTAGCCTTGCGAACGGGACTTGGCCGCGACTGCGAGGTTCCCGACGTTGATGGTGTACGTGCCGGCCTGCGCTCCAACACTTGCTGACGCAGTGAACGCTGTGTTGGCGCCAGCCGTCAGACCGACTACGCCATTCTGCTGGAGGGCATCGGCCGCAGAGGAGAGGCTTTGCAGCGCCGAGGAGATCGCGCCGATCGCGGAGATCTGCGTCTGCAGCGCGGTGGTCTGTTTCTGGAGATTGGTGAGCGGCTGCGACTCAATCGAGACCAGCTCGCTGATGATGCTGTTGTCGTTCAGGCCCGACGAGGTGTTGGAGCTGGCGATGAGTTGAGAGATAGCAGTTGCAGTCGTCGATGCCGTGCTGGTCGTGCTGGTCGTGCTGGATACGGTGGACACGGCACGCCTCCTTGAAAAGGAGCGTCCCGCTCGCGTCAGGCGACGAGCGGGACGGCTCTCTCTATTCATTCAATCGGCGGACTACTGGAGAAGCTTGAGCGCGATTTGCGGTTGCTGGTTCGCCTGGGCCAAGACGGACACACCGGCCTGCGACAGCACGTTGAGTCGACTCATGTTGCTCGTCTCCGTCGCGACATCGACGTCTCGGATGCGGCTATCGGCGGCCGAGAGGTTCTCGGAGATGGTGCTGATGGTGGAGGCCGCGCTGCTGAGTCGGTTGCTGATGGCGCCGAGGTTTGAACGGTCGTCAGAGATGGTGTTCAGCGCCGAGTCGAGCTTGCTGAGTGCGGAGACTGCGCCCGACGCAGTGGAGAAGTCGAGAGCGGCCGAGCCGAGCAGGGTGGCCGAGGTCGCGTCGAGAGTCTTCACCGAGATGCGGTCGTTGGTGGCGCTCGAGCCGATACCGACCTGGAAGTGCAGCGTGCCGGAGGACGAGTTCAACAGCGCGGCGCCGTTGTAGGTCGTGTCCTGCGCGATGCGGTCAACTTCACTCGTCAGCTGCGTGGCTTCAGTCTGGACATACTTGCGCTGGGTGTCGCTGATGCCGTCCGAGGCCGACTCCATCGCGAGTTCGCGGAGGCGGGTGATGATGTTCGACGTCTGGTTCAGCGCGCCTTCTGCAGTCTGCGCGACCGAGATGCCGTCGTTCGCGTTGCGGGATGCCTGAGTGTAGCTGCGGATGTCGGATTCGAGGTTGACGGAGATGCCGAGTCCGGCCGCGTCGTCCTTCGCCGAGTTGACTCGCATACCGCTCGACAGCTTCTGCAGCGTGCCGCTGAGCATGGTCTGCGTGTTGGACAGGTTTCGTTGGGCATCGATTGAGTTGACGTTGCTGATGACTGAAAGCATGGCCTGACTCCTTGGTTGGCGTTGGGTTTAAGTCGCCTCACCAAGCTCTTCGACGCAACTTCAGCGTCCGATAAGTCCGGTCTGCTTTCTCAGGTGGATCGCGATGCGGCGAAGCACCATTGCCCGAGCGTAAAGCCGCGAAATCGGCTTGGCCTGCTCGCCGCGCTCAGTAATTTCGGCACGGGTGATTTTCAGGTTTGCCTCAACGCCGTCCGGCAGCTTGGACAGGATCGTCTGCGCCGCTGCATCCCAGCCGCCACGGCGGGAGAGCTGGATGCGCGTGCCGTCGATCTCCATCCACATTTTCATCGGCAGATCGCCGCCGATCGTCACGGGCATGGCGTACACAGTGCGGCGGTGCCGCATCAGCAGCGCTTCCATTCCGTCCGAGAGACGCGCGGCCAGTGGCGCGGCCGGAACTCCCGCGCGCAGGATCTCCTGGCCTTCGCGCAGGTGATCCTCAAGACGGTTGAGCGCGACCTCTTCGCGCATCAGGCGTCCCTTGTCGTCGCGCGAGAGAACGCACGCGGTCGTCTCGGTGACCTGGTAGACGCGGCAGTCGATGGCGTTGGGAATTGCAAATGCACCAGAGCTGCGTGCTCCGCGCTCGGGGGAGAGTGAGAGCTCCATCGATTCGGGGTCGGTGTTGCAGACGGTCGGTCGGCGCGCGAAGTTGCGCATCGGAATCTGGCGAACGCGACCTTCGCGCTCGAGCAGAACGATGCCTCCCGCCGCGATCGCCGCGGGATAGGAGCCGCGCTTCTGCATCACCGTCACCACGCGAGAGAGACGAGCGGTCGCGGGCTGGCCCTCGGCCATGAGCGGGATGACTTCGATCTCTCGGTTGCGCAGCGCTGACTCGGCGATCGCGCGCACCGTCTCGGCACCATTGAGGCGCAGAGCAGTCGGACGATATCCAACACGCAGGATCAGCGCGGTCGCGCCGACCACACCGAATGGACGCTCGGGGCTCGTGTTGACCGTCTCTGCCTGGCCACCGGTCGACTCATCGGTCTCGATGATCAGATGAAGTGTTGACGTGACCGTATTCTTGGCGATGCGCGCGGCGAGCTTGCTCTCCGTCGGGTATCCGGCCGCAGTGACGAGCGCGAGTGCGCGGATGCGGGCCTGGATCGCGGAGTGGCCGCGACCGAGCACGGTGCCGTCGGTAAGGCGCACTTCATGGTTTGCATTGACGAGAACGGGCGCGGGCGAGAAGCGAAGCTTGCACTGTCCGAGCACGGGAAGGAGCGCCGCCGGCAGGCCACCGCTGATCACGTCGCGGCGGAAGCGAGCGCGCAGAGCCTTCGAGTCGGCGATCGGGCAACGATGAATTGAGCGCGCGCAAAGCAGAACGAGCTCGCGGCCCACCCGCAGGATCTCTCCCGGCGGCGGGCGATCCTCTGCGGCGGCGTGCGGGTCCGTCCACTTGAGCACGTTCGAGAGAAGCGCTCCGGCGCTCGGCGATTGCGAAGCCCAGCGCGCACAGAACACCGACGGATCGGACAAGAGGCGCGCACTGATCTTGTCGGCCAGGCCCTTCTGCACAACGGCGAGCGGCGGTGAGTGCTTCTCGCCGACCATCAACATCAGCGACAGCGCGGCGAGCGGAGTGGTCGCACGCTCAGCGAGCATCGCCGCGATCGGAAGCGGTGTCTGTACCGCCGGATTGGTGGCGGTGAAGAAGCTCGCCGGAGGCAGTCCCGCGAGGAGCACACCGAGCGACATGATCGCCTGGAACGTGGGCTCATCGATGGTGTTCGGGTCGACCAGCTTGCAGTCAATCGTGCGCCCGATCGGGCCCAGCACGGCCTGCGCGGCCGCGATGCGATCGACGATGGCCTGCCGCGCGCGCGGTGGAAGCGGCGTTGCGAGCACCGCGAACAGGTCGACACCGTCGCTGCGGGGAATCGCGAAGACCGCGTCGATCGCGCCCTTCGCGCGCTGCATGCTCGACGGCGGAGGCAGTCCGAACACACGCGCGAGCGTCGTCCAGCTGCGGCGGAACTTCAGTCGCGCGATGCCCGGCGCTTCCAGCTTGAGCGGCGGCGACGCGAAGCTCGCCTGCATCATCGCAGGAAAGAATCTCAGCGCGTTCGCCTGCTCAGCAGGAAGGCGCGAAAGCATCCAGCGAAGACGCCAGCGCAGCATCGCGGTCAGCGCGCGAATGCCGCCTTCGTCCTTCTTCTGGGCCCGCTTGACCGGCGGACGTCCTGGTAGATTGGCAGCCACGTGACTCCAAATGACCACCCTCTGAGGCGGACGTCCAGTTTTTGTTAACCGTTCGGGTTCAAAAGTGTGAACTTGAAGCTCTGCGTACTCGCCGAGATCGCAGCCTGGAGTGCGGTCTGGGCCATCTGCAGCTTGGTCGCGGTGGCGACGATGTCCGCATCCTGAAGGTTCGACACCTGCTTGGTTTCCGAGTTGCTCGTCGCCTGCGCGACACTCTCCGCCGCGGCGAGGGCGTTCTCGTTCGCGCCAGCTTGCGTGCGAAGCAGCGAGACCTGGTTGGTCGCGGCCTTCAGCGCGTCGATCGAATTCTGGATCGTCGTGGTGTCGTTGTTGGCCAGCGCCGTCTGCAGCGCGTTGAGCGTCGCGATCACGTCGACACCTCCGCCGACGCCCTTGATTCCAACATCCGCGCGCACGGACGCCGCCTGCTGCACGCCCGGCGCCACCTCGATGGTGCGTACCTGCGAATCGCCCGCGTAGTTTCCCGCCGCATCGAACGGCGAAGACTGATCCTGGCTGCCTCCGAAGAGATAGCGATCGCCCGACTTGGTGTTGAGCGCCGCGATGATCTGCTGGATGAGCGCCTGCACATTCGGCGCGGCATTCGCGCGATCGGTCGCGTTATTCGAGTCGTTGGCGAACTGGACTGCCAGCTGCGACGCGGTCGCGAGCGAGCTGGTGACCGTGCCCAGCGCGCCATCTGCGATCGCGAGCTCGCTTTGCGCGGCCGTCGTCGACTTGACGATCGCATCTGCGTATTTCCCCGCCGCGGTATCGGTGAGGATGCTCGCGGTCGCCGCCGGATCATCTCCTGGCTGCACAACGCGCATCCCGCTCGAGGTCTGCTCGGTCGCGGTGCTGACGGCCGTCCGGGCAGCGCCGATCGAGCTGTTCGCATTCGTGTAGAGCATCGAGTCGGTGATTCGCATGGTTGCCTCGGTTACGGCGCGATCGCCATCAGTGCCGTCAGCATTGCCTGCGTGGTGGTGATCACTCTGGACATCGCCTGGTATGCGCTCTGGGCGCGCTGCATATTGACGAGCTCTTCGTTGGTCGAAACGCCCGAGGCAGATGCGCGCAGCGTTGTCAAGTGCGTGAGCGAGGCCTGATCCGCGGCGGCGTTCGCGGTTGCCTGCTGGGTCTCCGAGCCGAACTGAGAAGTGAGCGTCGCGAGTGTGGTCGCCGCCGTCTGTCCTCCGCTCATCGCCTGGCTCTGCACGTTGATGAGGTTCGCCAACCCGGTCGCGTCGCCAGCTCCCGCGGTGGAGGTTCCCTTCGTCGGCAGGAGCGACTCATCGTTGACGATCGCGTTGTTCACGGAAATGCTCCCTGCGGCGCCTGCTGCGCTGCTGCCGATGGTGAAGAGTGCCTGCCCGGCTGAACCGTTGAGCGCGAAGCTCGAGGTGGTCGCTGTATTCACCGCGCGGGCAACATCGTAGGCCAACTGATCAATCGCCGTGGCCGCGGTCTTGAGCGCTCCATCTCGAGCGGAGAGCCAGCCACCGATCTGACCGCCGATCGCCGCGTTCGACACCGAGACCGGCCCGGTGCCATCGGCGAGCGTGGCGAAGACCGCGACGTGATTTCCATTCGAGACATCCGGCGAGGTGCTCAGCTTCGCCGCCGACTCACCTGAGACGAGCGCGAGGCCGGTCCCCAGGGAGAGCGAGACGTCGCCCTGCGCGTCGCGGAC
The DNA here is from genome assembly GCA_903911145.1 of uncultured delta proteobacterium. Lineage (GTDB taxonomy): Bacteria > Myxococcota > Myxococcia > Myxococcales > 40CM-4-68-19 > CAIWCD01. The sequence goes on from CAIWCD010000014.1 coordinate 192,622, forward strand.
CACCTGCGCGCCGGTGAGCGCGACGAGCGCGTCCTGCGCGTTCTGGCGAGCGTCGAGGAGATCGTTGGGCGGCTGTGCGCCCGCGCTCGCGCCGCGGATCTGCGTGTTGAGCGTGGCGATCTGCTGCGAGAGCGTGTTGACCTGCGTCAGCGAGCCGATGATCTGTGTGTCGAGGCCAGAGCGGGCCGCATCGAGCGACGACGACGTGCTGTTGAACGACGAGGCAAGCGCCTGCGTTGCGGTGACCGCGCCAGTGCGCAAGCTCGCGTTGCCAGCGTCCTGCGAGAGCGACTGCATCGACGTCCAGAACGCAGCGAGCGCCGAGGAGATGCCGCTTGAATTCGATGCATTCAGCGCATCGACCGCGGTGAGCGAATTCGACTGCGCTTGAGAGAATGCAGCTGCGCCTTGCGAGGAGGGAAGCTGCGCCTCGACGAAGCGGTCACGTGTCTGCGTGACGTTGGAGACGGTGACGCCGCCGCCAAGCACGACACCGCCGAGCATGTCAAGCGAGGAGGACTGCAGATTCGCCGTCTGCCGCGAGTATCCAGGCGTGTCGACGTTGGCCAGGTTGTTCGAAATGACGGACGTGACGCTCTGTTGCGCATTGAGCGCCGTCGCGCTGGTCGAGAGGACGGAGAAGAGGTCGGCCATTACGCCCTCCTCGAGATCGAGCCGAGCGCGGCCTCGGGGGCCGGCTCCGATCCGTGGCGGTCGTAGGCGGACGGGCGAGGGGCGAGGGTGCGGACGAAGGCCCGCGTGCACGCCAGAGCGCGCTCGGCAAACGCCTTGTTGAACGTGTTGACCTCGGAAAGCTGGGACGCGAGAGCGCGAATGGCCGCGATGCGTTCAGAGAGCACAGTGGCCTCAGGCGACGTCTGCGCGAGCCGAGTCGCCACGTCTTCGCCATCGGGGGAGATTCCGGCTTCGGTCGCGGCGTCACGAATCAGTGCGCGCAAACGCGTCTGCAGAGCATTCCCGCGCTCTTCAAACGCACGGCGCTCTGCGAGCCGTCCTTCGATTTTTACGCCATCGAGCGATTTGAGAATCAGCCGCTCGCCGCAAGCGCGAGCCATCTCAGAGGTCAGTTCGTCGACCAACTCCTCGGCACAAGCGACAGCGATGGCGATTCCCATCTACTCCTTCTTTCATTTCTGCAGCATCGCCTGCAGACGTGCGTCGACCTCGGCATCGTCGAGAATGCTATCGGCGATCTGGCCCGGGTCAGGTTTGTAGGTGCCATTGCGGACTGCGGTGGTCAGGTCCTGAAGTCGAGCCGATCGCGCAGCGCCCTGCGTCTGCTGTGCAACGGCAACGACCTGCGCGAACTGCTGGCTCTGCGCCTGGCTGACCTTGTCGCCTGCGAACTCCGCAACAGCAGCCTGCGTCGCCGGCTTTGCCGGTGTTGATGTGGCGACGGGGACTGGTGGTGTTGTATCGGAGATTTTCATAGCGGTACCCTCGGAGCATGCGGTTCTACGGTTCTCCAAGGATGTTGTCGGCCAGCTTCGTGGAATCGATAAGAGTCGATTTGCGTTGGATGAGCTGCGTTTCGAGATCCATTCCAGATGACGAATGGTTAGACGTCAAAATATTTTTTGTTTCGGGGGCGTTCTCTGCCGCTGCCGATGCCCCGGTGCCCGCCAGTTGCTTGGCGAGGCCCAGTCCGCCACCCTTGGTGACCGCATCGGCGAGGGTCTCGACGAACATCTGGTCGCGCATTCCCGCGCCAGGAGCATGACTCTTCCCCATCAGGTGGCAGCTCGAGAGCATCCGCTGCATGAGCAGGGATTCCATCGCCTCTCCCGCCTTCTGCGGGTCGTGGGCGAGGGCTGCGCGGCTGGTGGGGTCGAGGAGGCTCATTATAGAACCTCGATCTCTGCATCAAGCGCGCCAGCGGCCTGCAGCGCCTGGAGGATGGCGATCAGATCGCGCGGTGTGGCGCCGAGGCTGCCGAGCGCGCGCACCAGCTCGTCGACCGTGGTGGTCGCGGGAACGCCGATCGGCCTGCCGGGCGCTTCGGTGGCGGTCACCTGCGCGACCTCGGCTCGCACAGTCCGGCCCGTGGTGAACGGATTGGGCTGAGAGACCAGCGGCTGGCTGGCGATATTCACTGTCAGGCCGCCATGCGCGACCATCGCGGGGCGCAGCCGGACGTGCTCGCCCGCCACGACTGTGCCCGTGCGCTCGCTGACCACCACCTTCGCGTGCTCATCCGATTCGACTTCGAGCGTTTCGATCTGGGCGAGCAGGGTGACTGCGTCGAGTGGCGTCTTGGGCTTGATCTCGACCGCGGCGGGATCGAGAGCACGCGCAGTGCCGTCGCCGAGCTTGCCGCTGACCACTGTGGCGATGCGGCTCGCCGTCGTCGCGTCGGGGTGGCGCAGCTCGAGGATGATCGGGCCCGCGGCAAGATCGACCGAGACTTCCCGTTCAACCGCCGCGCCGTCGGGAACACGGCCCGAGTTGGGCTGGTTCTTTCTCGACGAGGAGCCGGCCGAGCCTGCTTCGTATCCGCCGACCTGCACGGGACCTTGCGCGACTGCGTAGACCTGTCCGTCGGGGCCGGTGAGCGGCGTGATCAGGAGGACGCCGCCTGCGAGCGAGCGCGCGTCTCCGAGCGATGCGACAGAGACATCGATGCGCGTGCCGGGCCGAGCGAAGGTCTGCAGGCGCGCGGTCACCATCACCGCCGCGACGTTGCGCACGCGAATATCCTTGCTCGAGAGCCGTGTGCCGAATCGTCCGAGCATGCCGGCGAGGGCCTGCTGGGTGAAGCCCGTCTGCTCCGTGTCTCCGCTGCCGTTCAAGCCGACGACGAGGCCGTAGCCGAACAGCTCGTTCGAGCGCACGCCCTGCACATCGACGAGATCCTTCAGGCGAGCCGTCGCGCCCGCGTGCACCGCTGGCGACGCGATGATCGACAGTGAGAGCAGCGCTGCGAGGCCGCGGAAGGAGTGGGTCGTGAAGCTCGAAGTCTTGCGCATGTCACGCTCCACTAGAAGGGCCACAGCCAGCCGAGGTGCCGTGCGAACCAGCCCTGGCGCTGGTTGTCGGAGAGATCTCCGCGGCCAGTGAACTCAATCTCAGCATCTGCAACTTGTGTGCTCTTGATCGAGTTGTCCTGCTCGATGTCGATCGGCCGGATGACTCCCGAGATGTAGAAGTGCTGCTCCTCGCTGTTGACGAGCACGACGCGGTGGCCCTCGATGAAGAGGTTCCCGTTGGGCAGCACCTTGCGGACCAGGCTGGGCACGGTCGCGATGAAATGCTCGCTGCGGGAGCTCGCGCCGTCGCCGCGGAAGGTCGTGTCGGTGTTCGCCGTCACCCCGACCGAGCCTTCGAATGCGGGGACCGCCTGTCCGGCCTTCTTGAGGAATGCGTCGATGGCGATGGTCGCGTCAGATGCGCGCGACAGATCTGTGTTCGAGGTCCGGTTCGCGTCAGCAATCTCTTCGATCTTGATGACGACGAGATCGTTCTCGCGCAGCGCGCGCGCGTCGGTGAAGAGCATCGATGCGGCGCGGCCGTCGCGCCAGAGGCTGCCAGGCGAGGACTGCTCGACGCTCTTGGTGTCCATCGGCGGGAGCTGGTAGTCGCGATGTTTCTCGGGCGCCGAAATGATGTGCGGCGCCGCGCAGGATGCCGTGACTGCAGCGAGCAGACCCGCGCCCAGCAAGGCCTTGCGGTGGATCGTCGCCGTTCTCGCGCTCATGGGGCCTCCACGAGGATGACGCCGTTTTCAAAGCGCCCCTCGACGCGCTTGCCCGACGCCACCGTGGCGCAGGCGTGCTCGATGCCGCTCGAGTCGTTGCAGCGGGAGATGAGCCCGTTCTCCTCGAGGGAGAGGGCGCCCGCGCGCAGGATGACGCGCACGGGATTGCCAGGCGTGAGGCCGGGCGTCCGGAAAAGCTGCGGGTCGACCAGCTGGCCTGCGGAGAGCGAGCGACTGGCGACCACGCCGACGGGCAGCGCGGTGATCGGCGTCTCGCCATGGGCGATCTCGCGGCGGACCATGCGGACCGCGCCCTCGAGCGGCGTGCCTTCGCGGATCGGCCGCGTCGAGATGAGCGCGTCGGTGACGACATGCACATCGACGAATGCGTAGGCGCTGCAAGGGCGGCCGTTGTTGCCGCGACCGCTGACCCGCAGCGCGGCTGTGCCGGACGCGACGATCGGCGCGGAGAGTTCGGCGCTCTCGACCTTGCAACCGCTCACGGCGCGGTAACGCGAGCCCGTGACCTGCGAAGACGGGAAGGGGGCCGCGCGTTGCAGCTCGTCCGCCACCACAGCGGGCAGCACCTCGACCGCGCCTCGCATCGGCTCGCCGATCGCGACGATCTTTTGTGTACCAATGATTGGTGTACCAACGATTCGGCCGGTCGGCTCGCCGGCCCGCGCAGGCGTCGCGCAGAAGAGCGCGATCCCAGCGACGACCAGCGTGACGACGATGGAGTGTTTCGCGCGCATTCGCTACCTCAGTGACGTCAGCTTCTGGAGCATCTCGTTGCCGGCTTCGACGACCTTCGAGTTCAGTTCGTAGGCGCGCTGGGTGGTGATCATGTCGATCATCTCGTCCACCGCTGTGACATTCGAGCCCTCGGTGTAACCCTGCGCGAGCGTGCCCGCGTTCTGGTCGCCCGGCTTGAGGTTGAGCGGATCGCCCGAGGCCTGCGTCTGGCCGAGCAGGTTGTTTCCCAGGTTGGTGAGGCCCGCCGGATTCACGAACGTCGAGAGCTCGATGGTGCCGAGCTCCTGCGGCGTCGAAGTGCCGGCGACCTGCGCCGTGACCGTTCCATCGCCGGCGATCGTCAGCTGCGTCGTCCCTGCGGGAACGTTGATGCCAGGCTGGAGGATCTCGCCGTGCTGCGTGACCATCTTGCCGGTCGCGTCGACGCGAAAGTTTCCCGCGCGGGTGAAGGCCATCGTGCCGTTCGGCTGCTGGACGCGGAAGAAGCCGTCGCCCTGGATCGCGACGTCGGTCTGGTTGTTCGTGTTCGTCAGGTCTCCCTGCTTCATCGAGCGGGACGTCGCCGCCGAGCGCACGCCGAGGCCGACCTGCAGCGCGACCGGCTGCGATCCTCCCTGCGGACTCGGCCCCTGCGAGGCGTGCATCGTCTCCGAGAGCAGATCTTCGAACTCGGCGCGCTCCTTCTTGAACCCGATCGTCCCCGCGTTGGCGAGGTTGTTCGAGATCACGTCCATCTTCAATTCTTGAGCGGCCATTCCACTGGCGGCAGTGCTGAGTGCTCGAAGCATCGAAAGTCTCCGTTTCCTAAGAAGGTCGTGCGTCAGCGAACGCGGCCGAGCTGGTTCGAGGTGTCGCCGAGATGTTTGTAGGTCTCGATGGCCTGCATCGAGGAGTCGAAGGAGCGCTGTGCCGAGACGAGCTCGACCGCGCTGTCGAGGGCCGAGTGATTGCCGGTCTCGACTGATCCGATCGCCAATTTCCCGTCGACAGGAGTGGCAGAGCTCGTTCCATCGTTCGCGGGCGCGAGCACGCTGGGGCCGAGCCGCTGCGCGTCTCCGTTGATCTGGAAGAGGGCGATGCGGTTCACCTCTCGGCCGTCGGCCATCACTTGTCCGGTCGGCGTGATCTGCACCGCAGCATCGCGCGGGACCTGGATCGACTCGCCATTCTGCGAGAGGACTGCGAGGCCTGCCGTGCGCAGCGTCCCGTCCGCGTCGATCGACATCCGGCCATCGCGCGTGAGTCCGACGGCGCCACCCTGAGATTGGACGCCGATGAACGCGCCGTTCTCGGGGAGCACGTCGAGAGGATTGCCCGTGTTGGCGACAGGGCCGGGCCGCAGGTCGGGAGTGTTTGCCGTGGCGCTCGCGAAGGCGTACGGGCTGCTCGCCTCGGCGAGCACAGAGGAGAAGACGGGCGTCGACCCCTTGAATCCCGGGGTCTGCGCGTTCGCCAGGTTGTCGGCGATCGAGTCGAGTTGCGTGGTCCGCGCGCTCGCTCCTGCCATGCTGACGTAGATGCCGTTCGACATTCTGGCCTCCTTTCACCAAGCGATAGAGCAAGCCCTTTGCCAGCCGCGATCGCGCTCCTCCTGCGCTGCTCGCGCACTCGGAACAATCGAGGGGTTTGCGACTGTTGTGCCGTCTGCGCCGCTCTCGAGGTCCCTCTTGCGCCGAGCGCTCCGCGCAGCCCGCAAGCGATTTCACTGACGTCACACGCATGGCGATCTTCGTGATCATCTGACGCCGCCGCGCTCACGAGAGGTCACATGATCGGGGTGATGCAGTTGCTCTTGATTGGCCACACAGGCCGGCGGGAGCCCGATCTCCAGAGCCGCGCGGAGCCGCGCAGCAAGCCCCAGCGCGGGCTTGCGAGCAGCGAGCACGACTCTGGAGATCGGGTCCGCGGCCGATCACCCACTAAAGAGGTCCGCACATTGCACCGATGAGCTGTGCATGAGTGCCATCCACACCAGACTTGATGCGTTCCTCCGCGTCGTCGAACTCGATGAGCAGGAGGCGACCGCTGTGCACGCGGGCGCGCTGCGGGAGCTGTTTGCCTCGCGGACCCGCACCGAGGAGATCCGCGACGAGCTTCGGCGTGAACGCCAGGCGCGCGGTCGGATCGACGAGTGGGTCGTCGTCGAGCTGCAGCAGCAGCGACTCGTCGAAGCTCTGCGCGCGAGCGAGGAGCGCACCAAGCGTGCCGAGCAGCTCGAGCAGGAGAAACGGCACGAGCTCTCGATTGCGCACCGCAAGGCCGAATCGATTCGCCGCGCCATCGAGCGGCTGCGTGGAGAGCAGGCGCGCGAGTTGACTCGTAAGGAGATGCAGGAGCTCGACGCGATCGCGATCTCGCGATTCCACCGCTCGGCAACGGGCTAACGGCGCGCCAGAAACTCATCGCGCCACGACCGGCGAGAAGCGCCACGCGCAGTGAGATTCGCTGCTGCTGGATGAGACTGGAGTGAAGCGTCCTGGCGCGAGGCTTGACGTCGCGCAGCTACGCTGCGTCTTCCTTTTCGCTGCGCTTCTCGTTCAGCGCGCCGCGGAGCAGGGCGACCGCTTCGGCGTGCAGCTGGCAGACGCGCGGCTCGCTCACGCTCAGCATGTGCGCGATCTCGCGGTAGGTGCAGCCTTCGACATAGTGAAGGGCAAGCACGGTCTGGAGCCGCTCAGGCAGCGCCGAGATCTTCACGGTCAGCCGCGCGGCCTCCTGCTTGCGCTGCGTCTGCTCTTCGGGACCTGGCTCGTCGTCGACCTTCGCGACATCGAGATCGAGCTCGGCCAGCGGCATCGCGGCCCCTTCGATCTCGGCCATCTCCTCGAGCGTCACACCGCACGCGCGCGCGACTTCCGCGTCGTCCGCGGGGCGTCCCTTCTCCTGCGCGAGCTTCTTGCGCGCCTGCGCGACCGCGTCACTCTTCTCGCGCATGCGCCGCGGAAGGTGATCCATCCGACGCAGCTCATCGAGCATCGCGCCGCGCACGCGATGCTCCGCGAACGTAGTGAACCGCACACCGCGGCCACCCTCGAAGCGCCGAGCCGCATCGATGAGCCCGAGCGCGCCGACCGACCAGAGATCATCCGCGAGCTGCGGCGCCCCCGCCTTCGCAGCGATGCGGCGCGCGCAGCGATCGATCATCGCCGCGTGCTCTCGCACGAGAGCGCCGTCGTCGGTCGGTGCCGATCCATAAATGGCGTGGGCTCGATGCATCGCTGCGCTCATGGGTGGAGAGGGGACTCGCGAAACAGCCGCTGCCAGAGAAACTTGATTCCCCCATCGACCGGCGCCGGGGCCGGCTCGTCGAACAGCTTCGACGCCACGTTCGCCAGCGCGCGTGTCGAGGGCGAGGCAGGATAGAGCTCGACCAGCGGCCGCTGCGCCATGGCTGCGCGGTGCACATTCTCGTCGCGCGGGAGATAGCCGACCCAGCGCATGTTCGCAGAGAGGAAACGATCGGTGACCTGCGTGAGCTTGGCGAAGAGGTCGCGCGCCTGCGCCTCGCCAGAAACCTGGTTCACCACGACGTTGAAGTGGCGCACGCCCGCCTGCTGCACGAGCACCTTGACGGCCGCGTAGGCGTCGGTGAACGAGGTCGGCTCGGGAGTGACGACGAGCAGCGCCTCCTGCGCGGCGCTCGTAAAGAAGAGCACGTTCTCGCCAATGCCGGCGCCGTTGTCGACGAGCACCAGGTCGAAGCGATCCTCGAGTTCATCGAGCGCGGTGACGAGCCGGAGCTTCTGCGCATTGTCGAGCCGCGTGAGCCCCTGGATGCCCGAGCCGGCGGGCAGCACGTGAATTCCGTACGGACCCTCCGCGAGTATTTGATCGATCGTCTGGGAACCCTCGAGCAGGTGGCCGAGGTGGTAGCGCGGCTTGATGCCGTAGAGGATCTCGACGTTCGCGAGCCCGAGGTCCGCGTCGATCACCAGCACGCGATGGCCCTTCTTGGCCGCGAGCACGCCGAGGTTCGCGGCGATCTGCGTCTTGCCGACGCCGCCTTTCCCACTGCAGATGCCGATCACGCGCAGCGGCGGAGGGGTCGCGGCGACCATCTGGCGCAGGCTGCTCGCCTGATCGATGTGCGGTCCCGTCGGGTCTTCAAATCCGGTCATTGTTCCAGCTCCCAAGCACCAGGTCGACGAGGTCGGCCCGGGTGACGGCGTGGATGTCTTCGGGCACTCGTTGCCCATTGCAAACGCAGCTTACCGGGACACCGAGCCCAGTGGCAGCAGATAGCAAAGCGCCAGGAGCCACTGCTTCGTCAACCTTCGTGATCACAAGTCGGTCCGGACGCAGCGGCGAGTATCGCTCGGCGATGGCCGCGAGGTCACGCGATCCGCTGGTTGCGCTCGCGACGAGATGCAGCTCCACGTCAGGCACAGAGCGGACGAGCTCGACCTGCCGCTGCAGCTGATCAGGCGACGAGCGGCCAGCGGTGTCGATGAGGATCAGCTCGCAGCGCGCGCAGCGCTCGATGGCCGCTGCGAGCTCCTTCGCGTTCTTGGCGACGAAGGCGGGCACGTCCATGATCTCACCGTAACGGGCGAGCTGCTCGCTGGCGCCGATTCGATAGGTGTCGACCGTGATGAGGCCGACGCGGCGGTTGCCCTCCATCAGGGCGCGTGCGGCGACCTTGGCGAGCGTGGTCGTCTTGCCGACGCCGGTGGGTCCGACGAACGCGAGCGTGTGACGGCCTCCGCGAAGCCAGGGCGCGCGGTCGGCGGTCAGGCGGTTCGCGAGGGGCGTGCGGATCGCCTCGAGAATCGCGGCCGGCTCCTGCGCCGCTCCGCTCGCGAGGGCTGCACGAACGAGCAGCGCCGCTGTTGACGCGTCAATTCCATACGACAGAAGCTTGGCGTTTGCTTCTGACGCGGCGGGCGCGAGCTGCGTCTCAGCCCCAGCACGTCCCTGGGCAGAGAAGGTGCTGAGCATTGCGCGCGCTTCGTCGAGAGCAGCACGCAGGTCGCGCACCTCGTCGTGCCACTCGCTGAAGCTCCCTCCCCGTGCGGCCTGGCGCTCACCTGCGCGCTGGGAGGGCAGAGCGAATCCGGGCTCATTGGTGAAAGCCGGCTCCTCGACAGGGGCAGGCGGCGGCGTGTAGCGCGGCTTCGCCTCAGGCCGCTGAACTGCTGGCGCCCCGCGAGAGTCATACGCTGCAGTGAACGACTGGGTCGAAGGCGGCGGCATCTGCATCTGCGCCGCAGTGCCACTGCGCGCCGCCTGCTTGCCTGCAGTGGCCGCAGCCTGGGCGTCGTCGAGGGCGGCCATCACCTCGAACTCGGCCTTGCGGAAGAGCGTGCCGGGAACTTCGCGCGCCTGGAGAATGACCGCGTCGGGACCGAAGGCGCCGCGCACCAGCGCGAGGGCTTCGCGGACGCTCGCTGCTCGGAAGGTGCGGATGGTCGAGTGACTCATCGTCTTGTTCTCCCAATCAATGCGTTACCGAAAGTTGGAACGGTTCGCCAGTTTCGTTAACGAGCTATCTGCAAACTCCCTGCCGGTTCCACGGTGGTGCCCGGAAGGAGTTCACGTGCGCTGACCACCCACAGGTCGGGTGTGAACCGATGTGCAAAATCGAAGATGGGCCGGCGCAGGTCGGGCGGCGAGAGCAGCACGGCTGCGTGTCCCGCGGTCGCCAGGGCCGATGCGCGCGCCTCGAGCTGTGCGAGCAGACCCTTGGCGAGAGTCAGATCGGGCGAGAGCTGGGCCTCGCCGTCGCTCTGGACCAGCGACGCGCGCAACTGCTCCTCGACCGGCCGGTCGAGCGTGATGGCGCGCACCACGCCTGCTTCGTCTGCAAGCCGCGTCGTGATCTGACGCGCCAGGCGCCGGCGAGACTGCTCGACGAGGAATCCGACGTCCTTGCTGCGCGGCGCCGCATCCGAGACCGCTTCGAGAATCGTGCGCATGTCTCGGATGGAGACTCCTTCGCGCAACAGGCCACGCAGCACGCGCACCAGCTCTCCGAGAGACACCGCGCCCGGCACCGCTTCTTCGACGAGCTTCGGCGCCTCCTTCGCGACGGTGCCCATGAGCTCCTGCGCCTCCTGCCGACCGAGCAGCTCCCAGGCCGACTTCTTCAGCAGCTCCGAGAGATGCGTGGTGAGAACGGACGCGGGATCGACCAGCGTCAAGCCCTTGCCCTCGGCGGTCGCGCGCTCGCTCGGCCGGATCCAGACGGCGGGAAGACCGAACGCCGGCTCCTTCGCGGGCATCCCGTCCATGGTGGGCGCGGCTCCGCGCGGATCGAGTGCCATCAGGCGATCCGCGTAGGCGATGCCGCGACCGATCTCGAGGCCGCGCAGCATCACGCGATAGTCGAACTGGCCGAGCCGGAGATTGTCGCGCAGGTGGACGGACGGCAGCACGACGCCGAGATCCTGCGCGAGCTGCTTGCGCAGCGCGACCACGCGGCCCGGCAACTCGCCGCCCTTGGCGAGATCGATGAGCGGCAAGAGTCCCACGCCGATCTGCAGCTCGAGCGGCTCGACCGCGAGGACGTCGGCCATGCGCTCGGGCTTGAGCGCTTCCTCGTCCTTCTTCTTTCGCTCGGCGGCCTTCTTGTCGAGCGACGGCTTCCCCGCGTTGCGCGCGAGCACGAAGGCACCGCCCGCGAGTCCGAGGAACGCGACCGTGGGCATGCCGGGCAAGAGCGCGAGAGCCGTGAAGACGCCCGCGCCTGCCTTGAGCACCAGCGCGTTGCCGAACAGCTGCGAGCCGACCTGCCCGCCGAGCGCCTCGCCCGCACCGGCGCGCGTGACGACCATACCGGCCGCGGTCGAGATGAGCAGCGCAGGGATCTGCTGCACGAGGCCGTCGCCGATGGTCAGGAGGGTATAGGTCTCTGCTGCGTTGGCGAGCGTGAGGTGATCGCGCGTGAGGCCCGTGATGAGGCCGCCGATGATGTTGATGAGCGTGATGGCGACGCCCGCCATCGCGTCTCCGCGGACGAACTTGCTGGCACCGTCCATCGCTCCGTAAAATTCAGTCTCGCGCTCGAGCCCCTGGCGGCGCGCCTTCGCTTCTCGATCGTCGATGAGGCCGGCAGCGAGGTCGGCGTCGATCGACATCTGCTTGCCGGGCAACGCGTCCAACGTGAAGCGGGCCGAGACTTCTGCGATGCGGCCTGCTCCTTTGGTGATGACCGCGAAGTTCACGACCAACAAGATCAAGAACACGACGGCGCCGACGATGAGCGAGCCGCCGACTGCGAATCGGCCGAACGTTTCGATCAGGTGGCCGGCCGCCTGCGGACCTTCGCTGCCATGGAGGAGGATCAGACGGGTGGTCGCGACGCTCAAGCCCAGTCGGAAGAGCGTCGTGATCAGGAGCAGGGAAGGGAAGACCGAGAAGTCGAGCGGCCTCGCCAGGGACAGCGAGACGAGGAGCATCAGGACCGCGACGCCGACGCTGAACGCGAGGAGCAGGTCGAGCGCGGGCGCGGGCAGCGGCAGAATCAGGATCGCCAGCACGCCGAGGACGGCGAGCGGCATCACCATGTCGATGTTGCGTCCTGTCCCCGTGCTGCCGATGGCGTCGCTGGCGGCGCTCATGCGGCCTTCGCAGTGCCGCCCGGACGCTTGCCGGTGAGGCGATAGACGAAGGCGAGGATCGCGGCGACGGCCTTGAACGTCTCGGCCGGGACGGAGCGCCCGACCTTGACGCGCTTGTAGAGCATGCGTGCGAGCGGGATATCCTCGACGATCGGAATGCCGTTCTCGCGAGCGAGCTCGCGCATCACCTCGGCGAGCTTGCCCTTGCCCTTGGCGATCACGCGGGGCGCCGCGCCCTCGTCCTTGCGATAGCGAATCGCGATGGCGATGTGGGTCGGGTTGACGAGCAGCGCATCGGCGCGCGGCACTTCGACGGCGACGCGGCCGCGCATGAGGTCGCGCATCTTGCGGCGGCGCTTGCCCTTGATCATCGGGTCGCCGTTCTCTTCTTTGCCTTCGCGCTTCACTTCGTCGCGGCTCATTTTCAGCCTCTCTCGGAACCTCCAGTGTTGAAGAGCAAGGTCCACGCCAGCGAGGACTGCAGCCGCTGTGAGCGCGCGAATGAGCACCGGCCAGAGCCAGGATGCGCCGGTGCCGAGCAGTGAGCCGGGCGCGGCCGTCATGAGCGCGGGGAGCGCCATGAACTTGTCGCGCCACACGCCCGACACCGCTCCACCGATCACGACCACCTTGAGCAGCGCGACGCCGAGGTCCGTGAAGAGCTTCTTGGAGAACAGCGCCCCGAGCTTGTTGCTGAAGAGTCGGCTGAGATCGGGTGCGATCTTGTCCATCCAGAAGCCGCCGCGCGTCTGGATGATGCCGACGATGATCGCGCCCGCAGCTCCTGCGGCGCACGCGCCAATGCCGAGAGCGGTGACCTGGTAGAAGAGGCCGCTCGACTCATTGGCCGGTCCGTGCGCGACGTCAGCGAGGGCCGTGAAGCGATCGCGGAAGAGCTCGGTGAGCGCGTTGCGCAGAGGGACGGCGGCGGCCGAGAGTCCCGCCAGCGCGAAGGCGAGGTTGCCCACTGTCATCGCGTCCTTGCCGAGCGGGACCTCTCCTTCCTCGTACGCCTTCTCGAGTCGTCTGCCTGTTGCAGATTCTGTTTTTCCCTCGTCCTCCGCGCTCATGGCTCGTCAGCTCGGCAGGGCGCGAACGGCTTCTCGCGCGACGAGGTCCACGGCTTGCGGCGCGAAGAGGTAGAGCGCGCCGCCACCAGCGATGATCGAGGCGGAAAATCCGATCGTGTTCAGACTCAACTGCTGCGCGAACTTCCCGAGCAGGCCCAGTCCGACGTGTCCCAGCGTGACGGCGAGCAGGAGGGGAAACGCGATGCGCATCGCCAGCGCCATTCCGAAGACGGTGTGCGCGAGCGCCTGCGCGCCGAGTGCGCGGATGGGCAAATCGCTTCCTGGCGGCAGCATGGTGAATGAGCGGCAGACCCACGCGCAGGCCTCGCGGTGCAGTCCGAGCGAGATGGCGATGGCAAACGCGACCGTCCCCAGGAGGTCGGAGATGATGCTCGAGCTCGCGCCGGAGTCGGGATTGATGAGCGAGCCGTAGCCGAGTCCCATCGAGAGGCCGGCGACGTGTCCGGCGGCGCCCGCCGCCTCGAGAATGAAGCGCGCGCCGATTCCCGCGAGTCCACCGAAGGCCGTCTCCTGGGCGACGGCAGAGACAAGCGCAAACATCGTGTTGGGGAGCGCGAGAGCGTGGATGGGCGCGCCGGAGAAGCCCGCGAGCGCGACTGCCGCCGCGAGGCCGACCTTGACCCTCGTCGGGACCATCTTGCTCGACAATCCCGGCGCGACCATGATCAGCGCTGCCGTGCGCGCGAGCGCCAGGAAGAAGCCCCACGCAAGCGGCAGCGCACTCTCCATCTAGCGCGCCACCATCGCGGCCACGGACATCGCGAAGAATCCAGCGAGCCGGCCCATGATCCACCCACCGAGCAGCCAGATCGTGATGAGCGCAGTGCAGAGACGCGGCACGAAGCCGACTGCCGGGTCGTTGATCTGCGTCGCTGCCTGGATGATGCCCATCACGAGGCCGACGCAGAGGAGGATCCCGATCACCGGGCCACCCACCTGGGCCATCAGCATCATCCCGTCGTGCAGCAGCTGGGTCGGAAGTCCCTTGTCCATCTAGAAGCTCCGCATCAGCGAGCCAGCGAGGAGATGCCAGCCGTCTGCGAGGAGAAAGACGCCGATCTTGAGCGGCAGCGAGACGAGCGTGGGAGGCACCATCATCATGCCCAGCGCCATCAGGAGCGCGCCGACGAGCACGTCGATGAGCAGCAGCGGCAAGTAGACGAACAGTCCCATGCGGAACGACGTGGTCAGCTCGGAGATCATGAAGGCGGGCGCGGCGACGGTCATCGGGACCACGTCGGCGCGGGTCGGCATCGGGTGGCCGCTCGCCTCGTAGAACAGCTGCAGATCCTCGTTGCGCGTCTGGCGGAGCATGAACTCGCGCATCGGGATGGCGCCGCGTTCGAGCGCCGTGCCCTGGTCGATCTTGTCTTCGAGGTACGGGCCGAGCGCCGTCTCGTAGACGCGCGTGGCGGTTGGAGCCATGACGAATCCGGTGAGGATCAGGGCCAGCCCGAGCATCACTTGATTCGGTGGAAGCTGCTGCGTGCCGAGTCCCTGGCGGACGAACGAGAGGACGATGATGATCCGCGTGAAGGACGTCAGCGAGACGATCAGCGAGGCGGCGAACGAGAGGGCAGTGAAGAGGAGGAACAGCTTCACCGCCGAGGAGCCGCTGCCCGCCAACTGGAGCGAGAGCGCGGTTTCGGTGGGGCCCCCGAGGAGGGGAGCCAGCGCGATCACGCGATCCTCCCGCTGCGGCCCGCGGCGAGTTTGCGGCGCAGTTCGGTGTCTTCGGCGCTCTCGGCCATCGGGTCGAGCGGCTGGCGGAGCAGGGCGGGCTCAACGTCCGCGACCGGCGAGGGGCGCGCGGGACGAGGCTGGATGCGGCTCTGCGCATCGCGCTCGAGGATCTCCTCGAAGCTCGGCTCGGCGCTCTCAGCCGGATCGCGAGCGAGGCTCAAGCGACCGAGCCACGAGTTGCTGATGGCGCTGGCGATGCTTTCCTTCGCGGTCGAGGCCTTCGGCGCCGCTTGCAGCGCCCGGCCGATCGGTCCGTGGCTCGTCTGCGGCGCGAGTTCTCCCTGACGCGTTGACAGCAGCGCGATGCCCGATTCGCTTGAGCCGAGCAGGAGCGTCTCTCCGCCGAGTTGCGCGACGATCAGCGCGCGCCGGCCGCCGAGGCTGTGCGTCTCGACGATCTGCAGCCGCGACTGCACCGCCTGCTTCTTGCGCATGAAGATCAGCGCCGCCGCGCCGCAGATGCCGAAGAGGAAGACCGAGACCATCGAGCCGATCGGGAAGCTGCCGCTGTGCGACGGCGCATCGAGGGCGAGCGGAGCAGGGGCGGTCTCCGTTGCGGCGATCGGCGTTGCCGCTGCTGCTGCCGGAACCGTGGGCGCATCCTTGTAGGCCGCGCCAGGATTGGTCGCCGCTGCGTCGTCGGCGTGCTTGGTCTGCGCGCTCTTCGATGAGGATCCGGTCGCGGCGGCCGCGCCCGGATCGCTGTTCGAGGGAGCGGCGGCGATGAGGGAAAGCAGGAGCGCACTGGTCGCGAGCATGGTTTTTCTCCTCAGCGCAGACGGGCAACGCGCTCTGCACGGCTGACGATGTCGGTGATGCGAACGCCGAACTTGTCGTTGACGACGACCGCCTCGCCGCGCGCCACCAGGCGCCCATTGACGAGGATGTCGAGCGGCTCGCCGGCGAGCTTGTCGAGCTCAATCACCGAGCCGGGGCCGAGCGCGAGGAGGTTCTGGATCGAGAGCCGCGACCTGCCGAGCTCGACGCTCACTTCGAGCGGAACATCGAGCAGCAGGTCCAGCTTTCTATCCTGTGATTCATTTTCCATGGCGCGGCTCCCTGCTGGGTTCTCTATTCAAGATGCTTGCCAACTACGTCGTGGCGCTGTGCGGTGTGAACGGAACGGAGCTGCGCGTCGGGCGAGGCGTCTCTTCTCGCGGCGTCAGGTCGTGATCGATCTCGAGCGCGATGGTCCCTCTGACGACGCGCGGATGGCCGGACATCTTGGGCTGCCCCTCGACGGTGATCGTCAGCGGCGAGCTCTCATCGGTGCCCAGCGTCAGCACGTCGCCGACCTCGAGCTCGAGCAGCTTGTCGAAGTTCACGCTCGTCGTGCCGAGCACGCCGCGCAGCTCGACCTCGACCTGGACCAGCTCGGCCTCGAGAGCGCGCGCGAACCGCTGGTCGCTGCCGGGGTTCATTCGCGGCGGCGAGGAGAGGCGCTGCTTCGCCGGTTCGACGACGGCGTACGGGATGACGAGCGAGAGGCGGCCCTCGAGCCCGTTGGT
The DNA here is from genome assembly GCA_903911145.1 of uncultured delta proteobacterium. GTDB lineage: Bacteria > Myxococcota > Myxococcia > Myxococcales > 40CM-4-68-19 > CAIWCD01. Next base: position 208,994 of record CAIWCD010000014.1, read on the forward strand.
GATCTGGAAGGTCGAGACGATGACGACGTCCACCGGCGGCGCGATGCTGGCCATGCGCGGGTCCGGCTCGAAGCGCAAGACCGTGGGCATCATCGGGAGGACCGGCGCCCAGGCGATCTGCATCGCGTCCGTGAAGATGGAGAGGAGTCGGCGGAGCACGAGCTGCTCGACTGCCGTCAGTTCGCGCCGGATGCCTCCGAGCGCGCCTGCGTTCTCTGGATGGCGATCGCCGAGCGCCGCTGCGAGGAGAGAGTCGGCGAGGCCCGGCTCGAGCACGATGAGGCCGTGCGCGCCGGAGATGCCGAGGTTGAGCACGCAGATTGCGCCTGGAGCCGCGAGCACGGATCCGAAGTCGACGAACTTGAAGAGCGAGGCGGGCGCAGTCTCGACGCGCAAGCTCAGACGGGTGCGGCCGGAGAGGCCAGAGGCGAGCGACGCGGCGACCTGCTCATTGATCGCATCGAGCGTGGGCATCTGCCCGCGGATGATGCGGTCCTGGCTCGTCAGGTCGTACGTGACCACGGATCCGCGCGAGCCGGGCAGTGGCTCCGCGGCCACCCGCCCTTCCTTCAACGCGCTCATCAGCGCATTGATCTCGTCTGGATTTAGCGTATCCGGCATGGCCTAAGCCTCACTGCACAACGAAGTCGGTGATGAAGATGGCGCGCAGATGCGCGTCGGGAGCGAGGTCAGAGGCGAGCTTCAGCAGCGAAGCCTTGATGAGCGAGAGTCCCGACGAGCCGCGCAGCTCCTCGACGGTCCGGTCCGAGAGATAGGCGAGGAAGGCGTCGCGGATCTGCGCGGAGTGCAGCGTCAGCACATCCTTGTCCTTGTCCGTGCCCACCTCGAGCTCGAACGAGATGCGCGCATAGCGATCCGTCTCGGGGTTGCGCAGGTGGACCACGAAGTCCGCGAGGCGCACCGTCGGGCCGGCACCAGGCACCGCGTGCGGTTCACCCGGCTTCGCGCCCTCCTTGCCCTCTCCTCCTTCGACGGGCTTGCCATCGGCACCGACTGCCGCCGCTGGCGCTGCTGCCGCCGCGTGGCTCATCTTCTGGTAGAGCAGAAACATCCCGCCCAGGATGGCGGCGCCAAAGAGGGCGACGACGATGATGAGGATCAGGTTGCCGCGCCCTGCTGGGGCTGCGCTCGGCGGAGGGGCTGATTGGTTCTCGGACATGTGTTCTCCCGGAAAGACTAGGGAGCAATCATCATGCCCAGAGGAAAAAAGCCCGTTTTTGGCCGGAATACCAGCTGCGGGTCAGATTGCCGCCGCGAGAAGGTCAACGGCGTGGCACGTCGAACATGCTGGTCAGCGCAGTGGCGTCACCTGCGTGGCGCAACCGGGTTGCTATGGCGCGGCGAGGCTCATCGAGTCGGTGCTGGTGATCTCGACAACGAATGCGACACGGCGATTGAGCTCGCGCTGCTCTGGCGTATCGGGTCCAGGCAGCGGCCGCGTCGAGCCATAGCCTGCGGCCGAGAGCAGATGAGGATCGATGCCGTGCGCCTTCTCGAGGAAGTAGGTCACGGTCGCCGCGCGCGTGGCGGAGAGGTCCCAGTTGGATTGCCAGCGAGTGCCGCTCACGGCGGTCTCGTCGGTGTGGCCCTCGACGCGAATCGGGCGGCCGAGCTCCTTGAGTTCATCGGCGACAGCGTCGAGAACCGGGAGCGCGTCGGGCGCCAGCGCGGACTGCCCAGACTCGAAGAAGCGCGAGGCGGCGAGCCGGATGGTCAGGTGATGCGGGTCGTAGTCGATCTGCACCGAGGCCGCGCGATTCGGGTCGACGAGGAACGGCTTGAGCCGCTTGTCGAGACGCTTGCGCAGCATCTCGATCGCCTTCTGGCGGACCATCTGCGTGCCGGGCGCGGCGGCCTTCTCCGAGCCGATGTTCGAGGGGCAGCCTCCCTCGTTGGCCGCGTCGGGCGTGTTGAAGATTGGAGGCGCGCCGGTGCCGCCCGTGCCGGACATGTGCATCGCCCAGCGGATCGCCTCGCTGGTCTTCTTCATCTTCGCGTTGTCGACGCGGCTGACCGAGTACATGACGACGAAGAACGCGAAGAGAAGCGTGATGAAGTCGGCGTACGAGACCAGCCACCGTTCGTGGTTCTCGTGCTCCTCTGCGTGTTTCTTGCGCGCCATGATCGTCTCCTGTCGCGCGGGTTACGCCGCAGCCTGGGGAGCCGCGGGAGCCATGTGGCCGCCGGTGAGCGCGCGGAGCTTTTCTTCAAGGACGCGCGGGTTGAGACCTTCCTGAATCGCGAGCACGCCCTCGGCGATCATCGTCTTGCGCTCGCGTTCTAATCCGATCTTGCGCTTCATCTTTCCCGCCATCGGCAGGAAGAAGATGTTGGCGATTCCGACGCCGTAGACCGTCGCGACGAAGGCCGTGGCGATACCGCCGCCGAGCTTCGAGGGGTCGTTGAGGTTTTCCATGACGTGGATGAGGCCGAGCACGGCGCCGATGATTCCGATGGTGGGCGAGAAGCCGCCGGCCGTCTCGAAGAGCTTGGCAGCGAAGTTCGCCTCTTCAAACTCCGCGTCGATCTCGGCGTCGAGGGTGTTGCGCGTGACGGCGGGGTCGAGGCCGTCGACGACGAAGCCGAGTGCGCGCTTGAGGAACGGGTCGGTCATGCTCGCGAGCCGGCCTTCGAGGGCGAGCACGCCGTCTCGCCGCGCGATGTTCGCCAGCTCGACGATCTCGGTGGCGAGTCCGCCGAGGTCTGCCTTCTTGTCCTGGAAGACCGAGCGAGCCATCTTCAGGCCGCGCTTGAAGTCCTCCATCGGGTAGGCCACCATCGTCGCGCCGATGGTGCCGCCGAAGACGATGAGCGCCGCTGTGCCCTGGATAATCGAGCCGAGGTGGCCGCCTTCCAGAGCCTGACCGCCGATGATGCAGCCGATCGCGAAGACGATGCCGATAATCGTGGTGAGGTCCATCGTCAGCTCTCCTCAGCAGGGGCAGATTCGACGATTTCGGGCCCGTGCAGGATCCTCCTGCGGAACGACACGACGCGTGCGACCACGGCCTCAACGGGCTCGTGGACCATCAAACGCGCTCCGGTCGTGAGCGTCAACACCGTGTCCGGCGTGCGCTCGAGGAAGAGGATGTGGTCGGCGTTCACCACGAACTGCTCGCCGCCGAGTCTGGTGAGGAGGATCATCGTGCTCTCCGCCCGCCAGAGTGAGAGGGCTTTCTCCTTCTCTCTTCGGTGCGCCAGCGCCTTTGGATAAGCGCTGGCGCACCAGAAGGTCAGACTATCGCTTCATCTGAATCAGGTCATTGAGCATCTGATCGGCCGTGGTGACGGTCTTCGAGTTGGCCTCGAAGTCGCGCTGCGCGGCGATCATGTTGACGAACTGGTTCGTGATGTCGACGTTGCTCTGCTCGAGCGCGCCCGCCGCGATGGTGCCTCGGCCCGCGTCGCCCGCCTTGCCGACGAGAGCGTCGCCCGAGCCACCGGCCGCCTGGTTTGCGCCGCCGACGGCATCGTTCGGCGTCGCCGCGTAGAGGTTGGCGCCGAGGCGCTTGAGCTGATCCGGCGCGGCGAACTCGGCGATGGCGACCTGGCCGACCGCCTGATTCACGCCGTTGGAGAACGTGCCCGTGATGGTCCCGTCGGCGCCGACCGCGACGCTGGTGAGCGTGCCGGCCTGGTGCCCGTCCGCGCTCGCGTAGTTGATGCTCGAGCTCGTCCCGGCCGTGCCCGTGGTCGCCGTGACGGAGGAGGTCAGGCCGTCGGTTCCGCTTCCTCCTGCCGTGCTCGTCGGAGTGCCGAAGTTGAGCTTCAACGTCTGGGCTGCCGCATTGGTCGGCGTGAAGTTGCTCGTCTCCGTCGGGTCAGCGCTGAGCTTGCCGGTGTTGTCGAATGTCATCGAGCCGCTCGCGATCGACACTGGCGTTCCTGCCTGACCGCCGTTGCCGCCGGCGTCCGTCAGCACGTTGTAGTTCCAGGCGCCGGTCCCCGTCCGGTTGAAGTAGACGGTGGCGGCGTGCGCGGCTCCTGTCGAGTCGTAGATGGTGACCGCCTGGCTCACGTTGCTTGTCGCTGCAGCGGTGGCGCTGCTCGTGATGTCGGGCGTCAGGATCGCCGCGTTCGGATCGAGCGTGCCCTTCATCTGGATCGTCCCGGTCGGCGTCGCAACCACCGTGGCGTTGCCGACCTGCATATCGCCGACGGTGTTCTGGATGCCGCCGCTCGCATCCGCCGAGTAGCCCTGCACGCGGTTGCCGCTCTGGGTCACCAGATAGCCGGATTTGTCGATGTTGAACTGCCCATCGCGCGTGTAGAGATCGCCGCCGCCTCCGCCGGCCTTTCCGGAGACGATGAACATGCCGTTGCCCTGCAGCGCCATGTCCGTCGAGTTGCCGGTCTGGGTCAGAGAACCCTGCGTGATGATCTGCTGGACGGTCGTCATCTGGACGCCGTCGCCGACCGATCCGCCTCCGAGCAGCGACTGGCTCAGCTGCGATTCGAAATCCGAGCGGCTCATCTTGAAGCCGACGGTGTTGGCGTTGGCGATGTTGTCGCCAATCACCGACAGGTCATTGCTGTTTGCTTCGATGCCAGACGTTCCGGAACTCAGTGCGGTCAACAGGCTCATACGTTTTCTCCTGACGGGGATGGTGAAGATGGTTGGTGTTCCAATGATTGCTGTTCAAAGCATCTGTTCGCGTGCGGTGCTGCCTTGGTGGTGCGCGCGGTGCGGGATCTAGGGAGTCGAGGCGGTGGAGCCGGACGCGGTGCTGGCCGCGACCGGGGCTTGATCGATTTCGACGACGCTGGAGAGCGGGACGTTCTTGCCGTTGACGACGAGCTGGGCCGCGCCATTGGCGAACGAGACGCCGGAGACGACGCCGTAGGTGACCGGGTTGGCCGTGACCGCGTTGCCCGCTGCGTCTGCAGCTGCGAGGCTGACGGTGTAGTTCCCGGGCGGCAGCATTGTGCCGACGCTGTCCTTGCCGTCCCAGCTGGTGCTCCAGTTTCCCGAGGGAGACGGAATGCTGTCGGTGAGCGTGCGGACGACCTTGCCTGTGGAGTCGGTGATCGTCGCAGTGACCGTCGAGGCCGGGCTCGAGAGCGTGCCGGAGACGGTGGCCGAGGTCGTGCCGTTGAACGCGACGGTGTTGCCGCTGACCTCCACGCTCTTGCCGACGAGCGAGGCGGTGTTCATCTGGTTGCCCGAGGCCTGCGCCGTCAGCACCTGGCCGAGCGTGCTGTTCATGTTCGACATCTGCTCGAGGCTGGAGAACTGGGCGAGCTCCGCGACGTACTGCGTGTTGTCGGTCGGGTTGAGCGGATCCTGGTTCTGCATCTGCGTCATCAGCAGCTTGATGAAATCGTCCTTGCCGAGCGCGGTCCCTCCAGTGGCGGCCGCTGCCGCGCCTGTGGTGCTGCTTCCGCCCTGGGTCGCTGAGGTGATCGAAGACATGAAACCTCCTGTTCGCGACTCAGCTCTTGCGAGCCGCGTGCCACGGCGTCGAACGGGAGATCGTGTAGCCAACGCCATCGGTGCGGGAGGGGGCGCTCGAGGAGGGCTTCTCGTGCGGCGTGTCGCGGTCGGCCGCTTCCTGCTGCTGCTGGCCTCGCGATCCGTCATGCGAACCGCTCTGATTCGTCAAATCGCTGCTCTGATTTTCTGACGCGGTAGAGCCGACAACCTCCACGCGGCCGAGCGAGATCCCCTGGCCGGCGAGAGCGGTGCGCAGGTCGGAGGAGCGGGCGTCGACGAGCGGCGCGGCGGTGCCGGCGAGCGTGACGTGAGCGACGCCTTCGCGCATGCGCAGATGGAGCGAGAGGTCTCCAGCTCCATCGAGATCGACGCGGACGTGGGCCGCCTGGGGGAGCACCGAGACGTGTAGCGACGCGTCGTTGCTCGCGTCGCGCGCGAACGGGAGCGCGGCGGGAGCGGGGGCGGGCGTCGCGCTGGCGATGCTTGCCGGCGAGCTTTCACGAGGGAGTGAGGCAGCAAGCGTCTGCGTCGGTGCGGTCAGGTCATCCTTGCTGGGTGCGGTCGCGGTCGATTCGTCCGGAGGGCGCGTCGGGGCCGCAGCGGCCTTCTTTGCGGCGGCAACGGCGTGCTCGGCGGCGCGCGCAGGGAGGTCGGCGCGCGGGTTCGCATCCTTCGGCCCGGCGGTGACGCCGTCGAGCGCAGTCGTCGGAAGAGGGAGGCCCGCTGCGGGACCGCGGCCGGTGCCTGGCGCGATCGCGAGGCTGCCCGCGACCTCGGGCCCGGCGGCCGAACGCGACGCAACCGGACTCTTCGTCGCTGCCCCAGCTTCTGCGCGACCAGCTCTGGGCTCGTGTGGCGTCGGTGCGCTGTTCGCGGCTGCATTCGCCTGCGCAGCCAGCTGTTGCGCCGCGTTCGTCGGGTCGGCGGCGGCAGGGGCCGGCTGCGCGTGGGTTGCCGGTGCCGGCGTCGACTGGGCATACGCCGCGCTCACTCGCGCAGCGGAAGGTCTCGTCGCGCCCAGCGGCGCATCCCGGGACGGAGTCGCCGGTGGCAGCGAGGGCGATTGCTCAGCGGTTGCAAGGTCGTCCATCGGGCCGGTCGCGGGCCGAGAGGCCTCCGCCTTCATCGGATCGGGTTGCGACGAAGTCGCAGAGGTTTCGTTCGAGTGCGCTGCGCTCGCCCGCTCTGGGAGCGGACGAGATGCGATCGTCTGTGTGTCGCTTCGCGCCCTGGTGGCGGACGCCCCTCCGGGCTGAACCGCGGCTGCTCGCGCGAGTTGTGGTCCGGCAAGAGGGCCTGCTGCGAGCGGACTCGCGGCGATCGGCGAAGAGTCGGCGTGCGCTCCCTCCGTGCTCTGCGTGCCTGCGCAGAGAGTTGCGCGGCTCTGCGTGGTGCTCTTCTGCGGTGCGCTCGCCTGCGCTGGAGGCTGGCGCGCGGCGATCGGCGAGGAGTCGACGTGCGCTCCCTTCGCGCTCTGCGTGTCCGGAGAGAGAGTTGTGCGGCTCTGCGTGGTGCTCTGCTGCGATGCGCTCGACTGTGCTGGAGGCGGGCGCGCGGCGATCGGCGAAGAGTCGATGTGCGCACCCTTGGTGCTCTGCGTGTCTGCGGAGAGCGTCGTGCGGCGCTGCGTGGTGTCCTGTTGCGATGCGCTCGACTGCGCTGGAGGCGGGCGCGCGGCGATCGGCGAGGAGTCGGCGTGCGCGCCCTTCGTGCTCTGCGTGTCCGGAGAGAGAGTTGTGCGGCTCTGCGTGGTGCTCTGCTGCGATGCGCTCGACTGCGCTGGAGGCTGGCGCGCGGCGATCGGCGAGGAGTCGACGTGCGCTCCCTTCGCGCTCTGCGTGTCCGGAGAGAGAGTTGTGCGGCTCTGCGTGGTGCTCTGCGTGGTGCTCTGCGTGGTGCTCTGCTGCGGTGCGCTCGCCTGCGCTGGAGGCTGGCGCGCGGCGATCGGCGAGGAGTCGACGTGCGCGCCCGTGGTGCTCTGCGTGTCTGCGGAGAGCATCGTGCGGCGCTGCGTGGTGTCCTGTTGCGATGCGCTCGACTGCGCTGGAGGCGGGCGCGCGGCGATCGGCGAAGAGTCGATGTGTGCGTTTGCCGTGCTGTGCGTGTTCGCGGAGAGAGTCGCGCGGGTCTGCGTCGTGCTCTGCTGCGGTGCGCTCGATGGCCCTTCGCGCGAGAGCAGCTGTCCGGGCTTCGGCTCGGCCTTCTGCTGCGGCTGCGTCGGTGTGCTGGTCGGAGCTGGCGTCGCCTGTTCGGCGAACTGCGCCGAGAGTGCGGCTTCGAACGACTCCGGTGCGCCTGCCGAGACGTCCGCCAATCGCTGCGGGCCGCGCCCAGCGCGCTCGAGGTCGCTGGCGCTGAGCGGCGCTGCTGCCCCGTTGGACTGCGCGTGCTGCGCGCTCGATGTCGCGCCTCGACCTGCGAGAGTTCCAGTCGTCGACCGGGCCTCGCCACTGCTGGCGAGCTCGTGAAGCAGCTCTGCGCCGATCGAGTGCACGCTCATTTTGTCCCCGCTGGCTTGGCCTTCGCCGCCGCCGCGTTCTTGTCCGGAGCCTTCTCGATCAGCGCCTGCAGCCGGGACGTCTCCTCTCGGAGATCCTTGCGCGCCTGCTCGATGGAGTCGGCGAGGGCCTGCAGCGCAGCGCGCTCCTTGGCGAGCTCGGCCCGTTCGTCGGCGATGCGCGCGTGTTCTTCCTTGCGGTCGTGGGCTGCGTGCCGGAGTTCGTCGCAGAGTGCCGAGGGCGCGACCGCCGGGGCGTTGGATGCTGCCTGGGCGGGGTCGGCAGACTTCGTCGCTTCGGGCGGCGGCTTGGGCTCTCCTGCGGGGGCTGCCTCCTTTGTCGCTGCTGCCGCTGGGGCCGCGGCCGGGATCTTCGTCGCCGCGGCCTTGCTCTTCTTGCTTCCCTTGGCCGACTTCTTCGCCGGACTTTTCGCCTCGGCGGGCGCGTCGTCAGAAGCGGCCTCCGCGCTCTTCTCCTCTGCCGGCGCGGGTTCGGTCGGTGCCGGATTGTGCGGGTCGGGAATCGGCGGGAGCCCGCCGGAGGTCGACTTGGATGCCGCTGCCTTCTCCGGTGCAGCCTTCGGTGGAGCGGACTTTTCAGCGGCCGCCTTCGCCGCTGTTGCCTTCTCCGCCGCGGCCTTCTCTGCCGCCGCCTTCTCTGCAGCGGCCTTCTCTGCTGCCGCCTTGGCCGCAGCGGCCTTCTCGGCAGCGGCCTTCGCCGCTTCCTCTTTCTTCTTCTGCGCGGCCTCCTCCTTCTTTTTCTCTGCCTCGGCCTTTTCGTTCGACTTGGCCTTCGCCACGATATCGAAGTCGGGCTCGACGTCCTGCGCGCGCGCGAGTGGCGCACCAAGGACCAGGGTTGCAACGAGGAAGGAGAGCAGTGGGGTCCGCGGCATCATGGGAGCTTCTCCGGCGGCGGCTGCTTGAGCTCGAGAGCGCCGCGCAGCATCGAGAACGTGTCGACCAGCGGAATCGGTGCTGGCTCTGGCGACTGCTGGAGGAAGCGGCGCAGATTGGGGAGGATCTTGAGTGCGCGATCGACGCGGGCGTTCGAGCCGGCCGCGTAGGCACCGACGTCGATGAGGTCTGCCGCTTCGCGATGGGCCGCGAGCAGATCGCGTGCGTCCCGTGCGGCTTCGCGCTGGTGCGCATTGGTGATGTCGGTGAGCACGCGGCTGACGCTCTGGAGCACGTCGATGGCGGGGAAATGGCCCGACTCGGCGAGCTTTCTCGAGAGGACGATGTGTCCGTCGAGCGCAGCGCGGACGGCGTCGGCGACGGGATCGGCGAGGTCGTCTCCCTCAGCGAGCACGGTATAGAACGCTGTGATGCTGCCCGGGCCTTCGTCGTTGCCCGCGCGCTCGACGAGGCGGGGCAGGGCCGCGAAGACCGACGGCGGATAACCCTTGCTCGTCGGCGGTTCGCCCGCGGCGAGACCGACCTCGCGCTGCGCCATCGCGACGCGGGAGAGAGAGTCGATGAGCAGCAGCACCTTCTTGCCGCGCGCGCGGAAATGCTCGGCGAGCGAGGTGGCCGCCTGGGCGGCGCGGATGCGCAGGAGCGGCGGCTCATCTCCGGTCGCGACGACGACGATCGAGCGGGCGAGGCCTGGCCCGAGGTCGCGCTCGACGAACTCACGCACCTCGCGACCGCGCTCGCCGATCAGTCCCACGATGATGATGTCCGCCGCCGAGTGGCGCGCGAGCATTCCCAGCAGAACGCTCTTGCCGACGCCCGGGCCGGCCATGACCGCGACGCGCTGGCCCTCGCCGACGCAGAGGCAGGCGTCGAGCACGCGCACACCCGTGTGCAGCTGCTTGCCGATGCGGCGACGCGACATCGCAGGAGGAGGAACCGCGTCGAGGCGAGCGCGCGAGCGCAGGAGGAGCGGCAGGCCGCCGTCCATCGGGCGCATGCGGGCATCGACGACGCGGCCAAGCAGCGCGTCACCGACGGGAAGTTCCGCGACGCCGCCGCGCTGGATCACCGTGCAGCCTTCGCGGATGCCGCGCAGGTCGCCGAAGGGGAGCAGCAGTGCGTGACCGGCGGTGACGCCAACGACCTCGGCGAGGAGTCGCTCGTCGCCATCGAGATGGATTTCGCATTGCGCGCCGAGCGCAACTCTCGGCAGCGAGGCCTCGACGACCACGCCAGCTGCGCGAACGACGCGGCCGCTGACAGGAAGGGGAGAGCTGGCTGCGAGTGCACGACGGACCCGCTCGACTTCGTTCGCGCTCATGCGGCACCTTCTGCCGCTTCAACCACCTGGCGGCGTAGCTCGGCGAACCGATTGGCGAGACGTCCATCGATCTGGCCGAGGTCGCTGTCGACCATGCACTCGCCCGGCTCGAGCGCGTTGTCGGCCGTCAGTTCGATCGTCGCGAGCGAGAGCCCGCCTGTCGCTTCCTGGCCGCGCGGGCCGCGGAGCGCATCGATATCGGAGGGGCAGACACGCAGCGTGATCCGCCGCGCCGCCGCGAGCTGCATGAGCGATGAACGCACCAGCGCGAAGAGCGGCTCGGGGCTCTGGCGCACCTCAACCTCGACGATGCGGCGCGCAATCTGGAAGGCCATCTCGAGTGTGTCAGCGCGCGCCTGCTCCGCGAGCTTCTCGCTCTGCATCTTGAGCGAGTCGATGGCTGCAGCGAGCCGCTCGCGGATCATCTCGACCGGCACGACGGGAGCTGCGACCTCGACAGTCTTCGGTGCTGCATCCGCCTCGTGCGTCGCCGCGGGAGGCGGTGGGGCCGCGTGCTGCTGCGGTGGTGCGGGAGGGCCGCCGATGAACGTCGGCACCCGTGCGGCGCTGCTGCCTGCCTCGTTCGCATGCATGAGCGACTGCTTGTGCGGCTCCGTCCTGCTCGCCGGCTCCGACGACAGAGGTCGCAGCTGCGCGGGCGGCTTCTGGGCGCCGAACCGCGCGGCCTCGACCGACTGTGACGCCGGGACCGAAGTGAGGAACCGCGGCTTGCGTGGAGGAGGCTGTGTCATCGGTTACACCATCTTGTCTGCTGCGCGGACGATCGTGATGCGGCCCTGGCCAGAGAGTTCGAGCGCCAGCTTGGCGATCTCGGCCTGTGCTTCGTCCACTTGCGAAAGCCGTACCGCTCCCATCGCGCCGAGATCGTCGGAGAGAAGTTGCGCGGCGCGCTGCGACATATTGCGAAGGAACTTGTCGCGCAGGGCAGGGGCCGCACCCTTGAGTGCCATGGTCAGGCGCGGTCCGTCGATCTCCTTGAGCACCGCCTGGAGATCGCGATCCGTCAGATTGCGCAGGTCGTCGAACGTGAAGAGCTTGGTGCGCAGGTCGTTGGCGAGGCCCGGGTCGTCCTTCTCGATGGCGGCGACCACTTCTCCCTGCTGCGAGCTGGGCGAGCGACGCAACAACTCGAGCGCGGCACCGCGACCGTCGACGCGGCGCATACCGCCGGCGATGACCGCGCGCAGCTCCTGGGCGAGCGCCTGGCCGACCTCTTTCAAAACTTCTGGCGCCACAGATTCGATCGACGCCATTCTTCTGATGACCTGCGGCCGGATGCCCGCGGGCAGCTTGTCGAGCGCAGCGGCGGCACGCTCGGGAGCGATGGCTGAGAGCACCAGCGAGATGGTCTGCGGCTGCTCGCGGATGAGCACCATCGCGAGCGCTTCCGGATCGGCTTCGGCGATCGGCCCGAGGACTTCGTCTGGCGCGGCCGGTGCCTGAACACCGTCGAAGGCGCGGCGGACGGCGTCGCTGCCAAGGGCCTTCTCGGCCATTTCGCGGAGGAGGTCGTCACCCATCGAGCTTTCGCTACCGACCCGGCCGATGGCCTCGATGAATCCGCGGAGCGCCTCGGGGACGGCGTTCGCGGGCGCCTTCTTCAGCTCGCGAGCGCCGAGGGCCACCAGGCGGACCTCCTCGGGATTGAGCAGGCGGAAGATGCTCGCCGCCAGGTCGCTGCCGAGGCCGAGGAGCACCGCGGCGGCGCGCTTTGCGCCTGGGCCGGCCGTCTTGCCGCCAACCTGCGTGTCACCAGCGCCTGCTCCACCGCCGAATGCTGGTGGTGTCGGATGTGCCTCTGTCTCAGCCACGGGTCGCCTCGTCTGAAGAGATCCAAGCGCGCAACAGGAGTGCTGCTCGGGCGGGGTCTGCCTCGACCAGTGCTCGTGCACGGTCGCGCATGTTGATGCTTGCGTCAGGTGCTGCGTCAGTCAGTTCAGGAGTCGGCGCGAGGCCCGGCGTCGCCGCGGTGGCGAGTACGGCCTCGAGCGCTGCGACGCGCTCGCCCGGCTTCATCAGGGCGACGTCGCGCATGTTGCTCGCGTGCGCATCCCGGCTGCCTCCGCCGCGCATCGCAAAGAAGGCGATGACGAGGAGGACCGCGGCCGCGCCGCCGATCTGCCACCAGAGGGCCTGGCCCGGGAGTGCGAAACGAGCGGGCGCTGCGGGCGTCTCCGCTTCGTTGGAGCGGGCGAAGACGGTGCTGGAGAGTTCGAGCTGATCGCCGCGCGCTTCGTCGAACCCGACCGCCTTGCGAGCGAGCTCGCGGAGCTGGTCGAGGTCCGCGTCGCTGCGCGGCTTGCCGTCCTGGCCGTCGACGAGGATGGCGACGGAGAGCTTGGTGAGGCGTGCTCCCTTCGCACTCGTGTGCGTGACGGTGCGGCCGACGTCGAAGGTGCGTGCTTCGTCCTGGTTCGTCGACGTGCCGCGCGAGACATCGGCGGTCGGGGTGGTGGGCGTCGCGGGCGAGTTGCCGGCCGCGCCTGCGACCCCTCCGACGCCGCCGCCCGGAACGCCTCCTCCTGCCGACTGGCTCTGCGAGACCTTGTGCTCGCTGCGCACGACGCCCGCCGGGTCGACGATCTCCTTGCTCTCGGTCTGCTCCGTCTGGTCGAGCGTTGCGGAAACCCGCGCCACGACTGCGCCAGCGCCCACCGCGGGCTCGAGCAGCGAGATCAGGCGCGACTCGAGATTCTTCTCGAACTCGCGCTGCCGATACGCTTCGGCCTCGCCCCACATCGACTCGCTCGAGAGCACCGTGCCGCGGCCGTCGACGATGGTGACCGACTCCGGTTGCAGGCCCGAGACGCCGCTGGCGATGAGGTGGCGGATGCCCGAGATCTCGCGCTCACCGAGCGAGCGCCCCGTCTGCAGATTCAGCACGACGGCCGCGGAGGCGCGGCGCTCGTCGTCGCGGTAGAGCCCCTTCTCCTCGAGCGAGATGTGCACGCGGGCCGAGCGGACGTTGGCGAGATGGCCGATGGTGCGGGCGAGCTCGCCCTCGAGTGCGCGGCGCAGGTTGATCTTCTGCGTGAACTCGGAGACGCCGAGATCGCCGCGGTCGAAGAGCTCGAAGCCTGCGCCACCGCCGCGGGGAAGGCCGGCTGCTGCGAGGAGGAGGCGCGCGTCGTAGACCTTCGCAGAGGGGACCGCGAGTGCGCCGCCGCCCGCATCGACGCGGAAGGGGATGCCGGCCGTCTTGAGCTGCGCGGCGGCCTCGGCCGAATCCTCAGGCCCGAGGTTGGTGAAGGCGTACTGCATCTGCTCGCCGCCGCCGGCGCTGAGGGCGATCGCGGAGAGCGCGACGATGAGCGCGACCGCGCCCAGACCGGCGTAGCGCACCGGTGCGGGGAGCGCGGAGAATCGCGAGGGGAGTTCGCGGAGCTGCTTGAGGAGCGGTTCCATCAGGTCTCTTTCAGGCAGCGGGCTAGATGCTCATCTTCATGACTTCCTGGTACGCCTCGACCAGCTTGTTGCGGACCTTCGTGGCGACTCGCATCGACACGTCGGCCTTCTCGAGCGCGATGGCGGTCTCGTGCAGATTGCCGCCGCCCATCGCGAGCTGCGCCGACTGCTGGTCGGCTTCAATCTGCTGGGCGTCGACCGCTTTGATCGCCTGCCCAAGCGTGTCTGCAAACGAGCTGCCGTTCGCAACGGAGGTCGGCCGAACCACTTCCATCGGCGAGGTTTCGCCGGTCCGGGAGATCTGCTGCAGTGCGAGTGAGCTGAGTCCGTCCATGGCCGTCTCCCTTAGCGAGCGATGTCGAGCGCGTGCTGCGCCATGGTTTCGAGCGTCTCGATCGCGGTCGCGTTGGCGTCGTAGCCGGACTGCGCGGAGACGAGGTTCACGACTTCGTGGATCGGGTCGACGTTGGGGAGCGTGATGAAGCCCTCTTCGTCCGCGTCCGGATGGTCGGGGCTGTAGACGCGGCGTCCGGGCGATGCGTCCTCGACGATGTCGGTGACCTTGACGCCGACCGGCGCGGGCTCGCCGATGGCCGCGCCGAGCTGCTGAGAGAAGGGCGCGGAGGTGAGGACCGGGTCGCGGCGGCGGTAGGGCTGGCCGTCTGCACCGCGGGTCGATTCCGCGTTGGCGAGGTTGCTCGCGGCGAGGTCGACGCGGGTACGCTCTGCGGCGAGGCCCGAGGCGCTGATGTTGAGTGCGGTGGAAAAATCCATAAATGACTCTCCGGTCAACAATTCGTTGAGCGACTAACCCTGGCCGTCGTTGGCTGCGTACGTGAGGATGGCGAGCTTCTTCGCGGCGGCCTTCGCGCTCGCGCCGTAGTTGATGGCGTTCGAGGAGAGGGCGACCATCGCGTGGTCGGAGTCGACGCGGTTTCCATCGAGACCCATCGCGCCACCCGCCTCGACGAGCGGGACCGTGTTGTTCAGCGGCGGCGCCGGCAGCGAGAGTGAAACCGGCGGCGCGAACGGGTCGGACTGGTCCTCACCGCCGAGCGAGAAGGAGTCGAGCTGGCTCGGGTTGACCGGGTTCGAGAGGTGCGAGTGGTGCGCCGACTGCTCGAGCTGCTGAGCTGCCGTGTGCATCGCGCCCTCGAAGTCGAGGTCCTTCGCCTGGTAGCCCGGCGTGTTCGCGTTGGCGAGGTTCGATGCGAGGAGATTCTGGCGCTCGAGCCGGACATCCATCGAGCGTTCGAGGATCGATAGCGTGGCGTCGAAGAGGGGCATACCCGAGGACAACTGCGCGAAGCGTGCCAGCTCGGATCTGACGCGTCTGCTGGCGGTTTTCTCCTCTGGGAGAGACGAGCGCGTGCGCGCTGCCAGCTCCCGATCGTGCCCGTGACGTCAAGCGGCTGACGTCAATCGAAGGCGTGACGCGAATCCATCGTCAGCGTTTCGAACGGGAGCTGCGGCCGGGCGGTGCGGTGATGCGTGAGCGCAGCAGCATCGAGTGGGCGATCACCAGCGCGCTGTTCGACTCGTCGGTCTCGAGGTCGGCACCGAGCAGCTGCGTGCGTGAGGCCGCGGGCGCGTTTACCGGACTGTCAGGGGGCAGCTGGCGCACTTCGGCGGGCGTCAAGTGAGTGCTCGCCCACGACCACATCACGTGCGCTCGCACCGGATCGCTCGCGGCCAGATAGAGCGCGATCGTCTCGCGCGCGTGGGTGAGCAGTTCGCTGCGGCTCGCCAGGCGCGCGGTCGAGGAGAGGAGCGTCGCCCCATACTCCGGAGCACCGAGTTCGCCCGCATCCTCGCCCGCTGCCCGCGCCATCTCGGCGGCGAGCGGACCTTTGAGGAACTGAGGCAGCCGCAGATAGGTCGAGAGCGACGTCTCGCGCGGACAGTTCGGCGTCCGCAGCGCCGCGAGCACCATGCGACGACAGAGCATCGTCGCGTCTCCCATGCAGACGGTCGGCGAGGTGTCGAGCATGTTCGCAAGCTGATCCATCGCTGCGCCCCAGCGTCCGAGCAGTGCGTACGTGCGCACCTGCCGCATCAACATCTCGGCCCGCAGAATGTCCGGAAGGCCGATTGGATCGAACACCTGCGAGTTCGGATTGCGGTAGCAGAGGCCGGTCAGTTCGCAGATGCGCTCGGTCGCGACGCGACCCCACGGCCCTTCGTCTCCTGCCATGCTGAAGTACTCGAGCGCCTTGTTCGGGTCGCGGTGCCGCATCGCGATGTCGCCCAGGCGCAGCGCGGAGTAGCGCACGGTCTGCTCGTGATTGAGGCCGAGCACGAGCAGCGCCTGCGCCTTGACATACTGTTTCGCCTCGTACGCGCACTCGGCGAGTGCGGCGATGGTGTCGCCGGGGCAGGCGCTGCCAAGACCGATCTGCTCGGGCGGATACGAGAGGAGCGGTGGTCCATCGTCGCCGTCGCTGGTGGGGATGCCGCGCAGTTCACGCAGGTCGAGATACTGGTGGCCCTTCGCCGTGACGATGGCCGCGTCGATTCGCTCTGTCGTGCAGTGCAGCACCAGCTCATCGCTGAGTGGATTGACCGGCCGACAAGGGGTGTCGTTGAGCTCCAGCCGCGCGCGCAGCGGGGCGCCCGAGGGCGTGAGGATTTCGATCAGCCCCTCGAACACCGAGAGGCGCACATGCAGCACGGGCGAAGATGGCAGAGTGATTCGATGTGCCGCGGCCGTGGTCGAGGCTGCGAATCGGGGTGGCGGTTTCGCCTCGAGGATCGTCGGCACTTCCGCGCCGGTGTCGACGAGGTTGGCGGGAGCAGCCAGAGACGCGGACGCGCCGAGCATGGCGACGAGCGCCAGCCCTCGCACGCAGCGCTCTGCCGCTCCTGGGCTCATCTCGCGAGGCCCTCTGTGTCGCTGGCGGGCGTCGGCTCGCGCGCGCCCTTGGCTGGCTCGCGTCCCCAGCGGCGCAGTTTCTCCACGAGCGTCGTGCGCTGCAAACCGAGCAGCTCCGCGGCGGCTTTCCGACTTCCCTGTGCGCGGGCGAGCGCGGCGTCGACGTACGACTCCTCGAGCGCGCGCAGGTAGGCCGGCAGATCGATCGGGAGCGAGAGCTCCGGGGTCGAGAGGATGCCGCCATCTTCAGGCTGCACCAGGCGCATCCCCGACTCGCGAGAGGGCGGTGGCTGCGAAAGTTTCGCCGCCGTCGAGGGCTGTCCGCGCACATGCTCGGGCAGGTGGGTCACTTCGATGCGCGTGGCCGTGACGCAGACGGAGATGCGTTCGACCAGATTCTGCAGCTCTCGCACGTTCCCTGGCCACGCATAGCGGCTGAGGACCTTCATCGCCTCGGGGGCGATTTCGCGCTGCTCGTTGCGGGCCTGCCAGTAGTGCTGGATGAGCTGCTCGACATCTCCAGGCCGGTCGCGCAGGGCCGGCAACTGCATCGGGCAGACATGCAGGCGATAGAAGAGATCGCGGCGGAAGCGGCCAGCCTCGACCTCGGTGGAGAGATCGCGGTTGGTCGCGGCGACGAGGCGGAACGTTGCCCGCACCGAGGTCGTCGCACCGACCGGCTCGTACGTCTTCTCCTGCAGGACGCGCAGCAGCTTGACCTGCATCTGGAGGGGCAGTTCGCCAATCTCATCGAGGAAGAGCGTGCCGCCATCGGCGTGCGCGACGCGCCCCTTGCGTGTGGCGTGCGCGCCTGTGAACGCGCCCTTCTCGACACCGAAGAGTTCCGATTCGAGCAGCTCGGCCGGAATGGCGCCGCAGTTGACCGGGACGAACGGGCCCGCGGCAAAGTTGCTCGCGGTGTGCACGAGGCGCGCGAAGACCTCCTTGCCCGTGCCGGTGTCCCCCATGATCAGCACCGTCGAGTCGCTGTGCGCGATCGTGCGGCACTGCGCCTCAAGCTCTTCGAGCGGGGAGCCCTTGGCGTAGACAAGCTCGGGCTGCATGCGGCGCACTGGAGGTCGGGGAGCTGGGGGATTCAATCAAACCTCCTGCGGGCAGCAAGGGCCCAACCGACGTGACGTCACGTCAGGCAGATGGCGCGAACAACAGCAAAATTGTAGCCAACCGATCATCGACTGTTCGAATTGGAAGCGAAGGGTCGTGTTCATGAGCTTCTGGTTCCTGTCTCCAACTCGAAGGTTGGCCGAGTTGATCGCTGCGGAAGCGGAGCTGCGGAGTGCTGTTGATGGCGACCCTCCAGCTGGATGCATGACGCCACCCAGCTGACGGACGTCATGGTGATGGCGACAGAAATCGTCAGATCACCAGTGAACGTGCGCCAACCCTATGGCGATCGATTCCCGGAAATCAAACTTTTGACCCGGCGAAACACGCGAGACTGCTACAAGGCAAGAGCGGGGCCGATGGTCATCCACTTGCAGAGGTCGTGAGGCAATGTTGACCGGATCGATGCTCGGCGCCGACGCAGCCCTCGCTCACAGCGCGATGCAGGAGCTGATGAATGAGCTGCCGCTTGGCGTGATCCAGCTCGACGAATCCCATCTCCTCGGGCGCTGCAACCCGATCGCACAGCAGCTGCTCGAAAGTGCGGTGGGGATCGAGCTGCTCCTCACCCTCGACAAGATGGCGACGCGGGCGGCCGCTTGCGGGCAGCTCGTCGAGACCGTGATGACGGCCGGGCCGATCGGGGAGCTGCGGATTCTGCTCGCGCGCAGCGAGGGCGTGAGCGGGTTCGTTGCATATGTCGAGAGGTCGGCGACCGCGCGGCTGCGCGCTGAGATCCAGGTTCTGCGCGCGCTGCTCGAGGCGGTGACGGTCGAGAGTTCGGTCACCGATGCGATCCAGCCTGGGCTCGAATCGCTCGCGGGCACTCTGACTGCGGGCTGGGTGGCGCTCTTCGAGAGCGATTCGGATGGGTTGGCTCTGCGGCCGCTCGCCCATGTCGGCGTGCCGCCGGAGCATCGGACCTATCTTCTGCCGCACGAGATCTCGGCCACGTCCAGCGCGGTCGGGCGCGCGGCGCTCACGGGCGCGCCGGTGCATCTGCGCGTGCTGTCGCGAGGGCCGTTCGCAGCAGAGCGGGCGCTGATCGGCGGCGAGAAGTTTGCCGGGCTCGCGCTGCCCGTTCGCGGCGGCGACAAGATGCTCGGGGCGCTCTTCGTCTGCGGGCCGATGGGTCTGCTCGGAGAAGGAGAGATTCGTCTGGTGCAGGGACTCGCGGACGCGGTCGGGGCGCTGTTGCAGCGCGCTCGGAGCGACGGGGCGATCAAGCGCGAGCAGGAGGCGCGGCAGACGCTGATGGACAACCTGCCCGATGCGATCGTCGAGAGCGGCGCGCAAGGAACGATCGTTGTCGCGGCAGGTCGGGTGCTCGCGATCCTCGGTCGGAGCGCCGCCGATCTCCTCGGTGCGCCCATCGAAGAGCTGGTGGCGCCGGCCGATCGCATCGCGTTCGCCGCCAGGCTGCGCGCGGCCTCGCTCGATTCCGCCGCGCTTGGCGAGTTCACGATCGTCCATCCGAACGGCGCCCAGGTTCCGGTCGAGGTGTCGCTTCAGCGCGCGGCGCCCTCGAGCGATCTGTCGGTCCGCGCAGTCTTCCGCGATGTCTCCCAGCGCAAGAAGCTCGAGGCTGACGTCGCGCACGCGCGGGAGATCTCGGTGCAGCGCGAGCGGCTGGCTCTGATCGGACAGCTCGCCTCTGCAATCACGCACGAGATCAACAATCCGCTCGCGTTCGTGCGCTCCAACATCGAGCTGCTCGAGAGCCTCGCGCCGACGCAGCTCTCCGGGCCGGACGCCGCGCGCGGCAAGATGGTGGTCGAGGCGCTGCACGACTCGCTTGCGGGGCTCGATCGCGTCAATGCCATCATCTCGGCGCTCAAGGGGATGGCGCGCAAGAACACGCGTGAGGTGGTCGAGTTCGATCCATCGACGCCGATCCACGAGGCGATCCTGATCTTCGAGCGGGCGCGTCACGGCAGTGGTCACGTCCAGCTCACGCTGCCGGCGCTGCCGATGGTGATGGGCTCGTCGAGCGGCCTGGCTCAAGTGCTGCTCAATCTCCTCGACAATGCGCTCGAGGCGAACGCCGGCAAGGGGCTCATCAGCGTGCAGTGCGCCGAGGAGGGCTCGTCGGTGGTGATTCGCGTGCGCGACCGCGGGCCGGGGATTACGCCGGACGTGCGTGCACATCTCTTCGAGCCCTACTTCACGACCAAGCTACCGGGGACGGGCATGGGGCTCGGGCTCTATCTGAGCCGCGACATTCTTGAGGCGTCCGGCGGGTCGATCGAACTCGAGTCGACGACGGATGAGACCGTCTTTCGTGTGACGTTGCCGCTCGCGAAGTAAGGCTGGGCGCGGCCGGGCGCGATCTTCCGCGTCGCTAGGCCGAGCGGACGGCGTTGCGGCCGCTGCGCTTGGCCTCGTAGAGCGCGTGGTCAGCGCGTTCGAGCAGCCCCGCCGCGTCTGCCGTTTCCGGCACGTAGGAAGCGACTCCGATCGAGATGGTCGGGAAGATCGGCGGCTCTCCGGTCGCGAACTCAATCGGCGCCTGCGAGACGGAGCGGCGCAGTTTTTCGGCCACCTCGAGCGCTTCCGTGTGGGTCACGCGGGGCAGGACGATGCAGAACTCTTCGCCGCCGAAGCGGGCCACGGTGTCGACCTTGCGCACGTTGCGCTTGAGCGCCAGCGCCACGCTGCGCAGCACGATGTCGCCGACGGGATGGCCGTGCTGGTCGTTGATCGACTTGAAGCGATCGAGATCGACCATCAGCAGAGAGAGCTCGTCGCCGAAACGCAAGCTGCGGGTCCACTCCTGCTCGAGGCGCTGGAAGAGCTGGCGACGGTTGGGCACACCCGTGAGCGCGTCGGTGTACGAGAGCTCGAGCATCTGCGCGTAGAGGCGCGCGTTCTGGATGGCGAGACCGGCCTGCGCGGCGATCGCCTCCGCGATGCGGATCTCCTGCGGCCGGAACGCGGCGACCTCGGGGCGGCTCAGGTTCATCACGCCGACGATGCGTCCCTTGGCCTGAAGCGGGATGGCAAGAAATGACCCCGTGCTGCGCTGCAGTCCCTTGTAGTGGAGGAAGCGATTGTCCTGATCGACATCCGGGACGTAGACGGTCTGGCCGCGCGCCACGGCATCGCCGACGACTCCTTCGCCGATGGAGAAACGCATCCCGCGCGCTGAGGCCGGGGCCTTGCCCGCGACCGCTTCGATCACCAGCTGCTGCGTCGTCTCGTCGATGAGCAGGACGGAGAAGTCATTGACGCCGAGCTGCAGACAGGTGTGGCGACCGAGCTCCTCGAGTTGCTCGCGCAGGTCGAGCGTGCCCGAGAGACTGCGCGACACCTCGAGCACCAGCTCCATCTCGCGGGCGTGTTCACCGAGCTGCGCGTTGGCCTGCTTGAGCTCGCCTTGCAGCACCAGCTCGCGCTCCATCAGGGAGAGCTTCTGCTGCTGCTCGATCTCCGCGACGGCCATGTCGGTAACTTTCGCGAGCATGCTGTTGAAAGAGCCCGCGAGCTGGCCGAGTTCGTCGTCGCTGCCCACCTTGGCGCGGATGAGAAT
The DNA here is from genome assembly GCA_903911145.1 of uncultured delta proteobacterium. Lineage (GTDB taxonomy): Bacteria > Myxococcota > Myxococcia > Myxococcales > 40CM-4-68-19 > CAIWCD01. The sequence goes on from CAIWCD010000014.1 coordinate 230,137, forward strand.
CTCGCCCGCTTCGGCGCGGCGCATCGCGAGCATCAGCGCCTGGATCGGCTTGAGGAGAAAATGGCGGGCCGCGAGAGCAACGGCGATCCCCGCGAAGGTGAGCGTGAGCAGCGCGCCGATCACCGCGCCCTGGCGCAGCTCGTCGAAGGCCCGCTCAGGAGCGTAGCGGGCGAGCTTCTGCGAGTGATTGATGATGCCCCAGAGCCCAAGCAGCAGCGCCGCGGCCGACGGCACGGCCGCGGCGAGAATCAGCTTGAAGGCGAGTGAGCGGCGGATCCCCGGGAACACGAATCGACTCTATCAGTGTTGACGCTCGCTCGGGCGGACAGGCACGTTGGCGCACCTGTGACGCCCGACCTCCCTCTGAGAGCAGACACCTCGACCGCTTCCGCTGCTGGGCGCAGCGATGGCCCGCGCCTCGCGGGAGGGCGTTTGGCTGCGGAGATCTTTGCTCGCGCGAGACCAGATTACCGCTCCGCATGGCGCTCGTTTCGTGCGCGCGCGACCGCACTGGGCACGGCTCTTCTGCTGTTCGGCGCGGCCGCGAAGGGCGAGGAGATCCGCATCGAGGTCACGCGCGGGAGGGCCGCGGCGAGCTTCTCCGGGGCGGGCGCGAACGCGACGCAAGGGACGCAGGCGCAAGCCTTCACGCTGTCCGAGCGCGCAGAACACGGGCTCTCGGCCTCGGGTGCGGAGTTGCTGCTCGATGGCGCGAGAGTCGCGCAGCCGCTCCTGGTGCGACCCGGAGCGTCTCCGCTCCTTCTCGAGGGCAAGCCGCTGCCGGGGCGCATCGAGGTCTGGGCGGAGCAGGGCGCGCTCATTGTCGTCAACGCGCTCGATCTCGAGGAGTACGTCTCTGCCGTGGTGTCGAGCGAGATGCCGGCGCGCTGGCCCGCGGCGGCGCTCGAGGCGCAGGCCATCGCGGCGCGCACCTACGCCGTGGCGCAGAAGATCTCGAGCGGTCCGGGCGCGCGCGCGCATCTCGGCGCGTCGGTGCTCGATCAGGTCTACGCGGGCGCGGCCCATCCCGAGAGCGGTGCGAGCGCGGCGGCGAAGGCGACGTACGGGAAGGTCCTCACCTGGAACGCGGCTCCGATCGCGGCCTACTTCTCGGCCTCGTGCGGCGGCAAGAGCGAGAGCGCCGAGGGTGCGTTCGATGTTCCGCCGGGGAGCACGCCCTACCTGCGCGTCGAGGATGACGGCGACTCGGATGCGGCGATGCCGCGCGCGGAGTGGATGGTGCGCATTCCTCTCGCGACGATTTCGCAGACGCTGCAGCGCGCGGGCCGGCTGCATGCGGCGGTGACGAGCCTCGCGGTGACCGAGACGACGTCATCCGGGCGCGTGCGGAAGATCAAGCTGGGCGCGGCCGGGAACAAATCGGTCGCGATGAAGGGGGCGGAGTTGCGGCAGTTGCTGGGCTATTCGACGCTGCCCTCGCTGGCGTTCAAAGTCGAGGTGGAGAAGGGCGATGCACTGTTCCGCGGGCGCGGCAGCGGGCACGGCGTCGGTCTCTGCCAGTGGGGCGCGCGCGCGCGGGCGGCCTCGGGCGAGACGGCCGAGCAGATCCTCGCGCACTACTATCCGGGAGCGGAGATCAGGCAGATGTATTGACGCTCGATTGAAGCGAGCTTCAGATTCTGAATCTTGATTCAGAATGCCAGCGGCCAGACGTCTCGCACGGGCCGCACGTCATGCGGTGGCCCCTCGGGCTGTAGCGACAGCTCCCAGAATCCGACGTCGTGCCAGCGGTCGAACTTCCAGCCGCAGCGATGGAGGATTCCCACTTGAGTGAAGCCGAACTTCGCGTGCAGCCGCTCGCTGGGCGGATGCGGTGACGTGATGCCGGCGAAGAGCTGCACATATCCCTGAGCGCGCAGGATGGGCAGGAGCTTGCCGTAGAGCGCCTGCGCGACGCCGCGCCCGTGCCAGGGCTGCGCGATGTAGACGGAGAGCTCGGCGCAGAAGCGATAGGCCCCGCGCGGTTTGTAGGGGCCCGACTTGGCGAAGCCAACGACACGGCCGTCGCTGCGCGCGACGAGCCATGGGTGCTGTTCGTGCGTGCGTGCGTAGAGCGCAAGCCACTCGTCGAGCGGCTCCGGCGCGGTGGCGAAGTTGGCCGGCGTCTCTGCCGCGGCCCAGTTGGCGATCGCCAGGATCTCCGCGACATCGTCGCGGCCGGCCAGCTCGATGGTGAAGGGCGATTCGCTCATCCGCTCATTCTATCTGCGCCAACGGGCCACGTGGAGCGGCAGCGTTGTTTGCTACATTGACGCCCCATGCCGCGCATCCAGATTCTCGACGAGACGCTCGCCAACCAGATCGCTGCCGGCGAAGTGATCGAGCGGCCCGCGGCCGTGGTGAAGGAGTTGGTCGAGAACGCGCTCGACGCGGGCGCGAAACGCATCGAGATCGATCTTCTCGATGGCGGCAAGAAGCTCGTGCGCGTGCGCGACGATGGCAGCGGGATGGGGCGCGAGGATGCGCGGCTCTCGCTCCAGCGGCACGCGACCTCGAAGCTGCGGACGAAGGACGATCTCTTTGCGATCGCGAGCTACGGATTTCGCGGTGAGGCGCTGCCGTCCATCGCGGCGGTCTCGCGCTTTTCCCTGCTGACAAGCGAGGCGGACGCGCTCGCGGGGACGCGCATCGAAGTTGACGGTGGATCGCTCGGACCCGCGCTGGATGCGGGCGCGCCGCCCGGCACGACGATCGAAGTGCGCGACCTGTTCTGGAATGTTCCGGCACGCCGCAAGTTCATCAAGCGGGCCGCGACCGAGCAGCAGCACGCCATCGATGCGGTCCTGCGGCTCGCGCTGCCGAGGCTCGATGTCTCCTTCACGCTGCGAGAAGGTGAGCGCACGCTCTTGCGGATGACCGCGGGCGAGACGCTCGCCTCGCGCGCGGAAGAGGCGATCTCGCGCGAGCTGCATGGTCGCTGGAGCCCATTTGACGCTGCGGTGCGGGGCGTGCGCGCGCATGGCCTTGCGGGTTCGCCCGACGTCGCGCAAGGGAGCGCGAAGGGAATCTGGCTGTTCGTGAATGGGCGGGCGATTCGCGATCGCCAATTGTCGCATGCGGTTCTGCGCGCCTATGGAGAGGTTCTCGAGCACGGCCGGTTTGCCGCCGCGGTGATCTTCCTCGAGGTCCCGCCGGCGGAGCTGGACGTGAATGTCCATCCCGCGAAAGCGGAAGTGCGTCTCGCCGATGCTCGCGCGGCCTGGGAGGCGATCGCGGCGGGGCTCTCTGCGGTGCTCGCGCCCGGCGCCTGGCTGCATCACGCGGGAGCTGCGGGGGCGGCTGCGGGTGGCGTCGCGGGAGTCGCGGCGACGCGCGCGTACGCTCTGGGTGCGGGCGGGAGCGCGATCGTTGGTGTTCAAAGCATTTCGTCCGAAGGTGAGCCGGCGGCCGATGCAGAACGGATCGCGCGCGTTGGTGAAGCGATCGCCCGCTTCGGCGCGCGCACGGGAGCGAATGCAGACAGGCCGTGGCAGCCCTCCTCGCGAGCGACGCCGGTCGGTGGCAGGGAGATCGACGGGCAGCCGGGAGCGATGGTCGCGCAGGCGTCGGCGCAACCGGAGTTGCTCGCGGCCGCGCCGTTCTTCGCGGGCCTGCGCTATCTCGGACAACTGCACCAGAGCTATCTCGTCTGCGAAGGGCCGCGCGGGCTGGTGCTCGTCGATCAGCACGCGGCGCACGAGCGGATGAACTACCAGCGCCTTCGCGCGGCCGCTGAACGGACGGGATTCGTGCAGCCACTCCTCGTGCCTCGGATTCTCACGCCCGCGCCCAGCGCGGCCGCGGCGCTCTCCGCGTCGCTCGCGGCGCTTGGCGCCTGTGGCATTGAGCTCGCGGATTTTGGCGCGGGAACGCTGGCAATCAAGGCGCTGCCTGCGGAGTTGTCTCCGCTTGCGGACGGGCAACTGTTGATGCTGCTCGCCGATCTCGCAGAAGAACTGCAGTCGATCGGCCGCGGAGAAACGCTCCTGCGAATGCGCGATGCGCTGCTCGCGCGCGCAGCCTGCCACGCCAGCGTGCGCGCTCACGACGCGCTTTCCTCTGGCGAAGCGCAGGCGCTGCTCGATGCACTCGACGCAACGGACTACGGCGCTCGCTGTGCACATGGCCGGCCGGTGGTTTCGGAGTGGGCGGTCGCCGAGATCGAAAAACGATTCGGTCGCGACTACGCGAGCCACGCGCACGCAGCACGCCTCGAATCGCTTTGACGCTTCGCACGCGCGTCTCCAGTCGGGCAACGCGGGAGCGGTGTTACTCTCGGCCAATGTTCGAGTTTCGCGGAGGCACGATGCAGCACCAGCAGAGGGCCGTCTCTCGGGTTGGACGTGCCGTCGCGCGCGCTGCGTCTCCGGTCGCTCTCTCTCTTTTCTTGCTGCAAAGCGCATGCTCACACTCTGCGCCCGTGGGCCGCAAGGCGGAATCGACAGTGCCCGGTGCGGCTTTCGAGGAGGTCGAGGATGCGTTTCACGGGCTGCGCTTCTCACTTCCCGACGTGGCGGGAGGCTGGCAGACGAACGCCGAGGGAACGCGGCTCGCGAAGGATGTCCGCGTCGAGGTCGGGTCGTTTCCCCTCGCGCACCCCGGGACGGTGGCGAACTGCCGCGACACTGCGCGAGAGCGCCTGCGCGCGATGCAACGGGCTGCGGAAGCGGACGATGCGCGAGCAGCGAAGGCCGCGCCGCCGGAGCCGAGCAAGAGTGCGCCGATCGATCCCGTGCGCGACCAGACGACGAGCGAGGAGCCCTCGCCGAGCTGGAGCTTCACGCGCGGCGCCGATCTCTCTGCCGTGCGCAGTCGTTGGGCCTTCTTCGTCCGCGGCGCCGACTGCCTGCTCATCGAGGTGACCGGTCCTCTCGGCTCACAGACCGCCGAGGCCGTATTCCAGCAAGCGGCCGCGTCCGCGCATACCGTGCCTGTTCCCGTCGAACGGCAGCGCGAACTCGACGTGCTCGCCGGAATGGGATTCCTGCAGCAGCACGATCCTGCCTCGGCGCTCGAGCGTTTCGAGACGCTCTGCGCGCGTGAGCCTTCGTTTGCGCTCGGTCACTATGGAGCGCTGATGGCGGCCTTTGAGCTCGGCGCTCCCGCATATCCGCGAGGCCTTGCGCACGGGAGCGCGGCTCTCGCGCAGGAGCACGATCTCTCCGCCGATCAGCGGCAGCTCGCACTCTCCGCGATCGGCGTGATGCAGCTGGCGCAGAACCAGCTCAAGCAGGCCGCGCAGACCTTGTCAGAGCTGGTGGTGCGCGCGCCCGAACTGGCCGACGGCCAATACAACTATGCCTGCGCGCTGGCCCGCCTGGGCGATGCGGGCGGCGCTCTCGATCATCTGAAAAGCGCATTCTCTCTCGACACCGCGCTCGCCGAGCATGCGCGCGACGACGACGATCTTGCCTCGCTGCGCGGATTGCCTGCGTTCGAGTCTCTGCTGCACGGCAATCCCGCGAAGCATTAGACAGGATTGCCGTGAATCACTGCAGACGCGCCCAAGCGGCAAGCGCGCCGGACGCGGGAGTTACTGCGCCGATTGATAGACGCGGTAATCGATTTCGGGAAAGAGGTTATCCCGCGATTCAACCTTGGCGAGCCACGCCTCGTCGAGCGCGGCCGGATCGTTCTGCTTGAGCTGTTCATAGAGCCGCGTGAAGCGCAGCGTATGCTCGCGCGTCCGCTTGCGGGCATATTCGACCATCGTGCCGGTCTTCATGATGAAGGCCCAATCGCTCGCCTGCAGCAGCAGCAGTTCGCGCGCAGCCTGGTTGAGCGCGCGACGACGGATCCCCTCGGCATCAGGAAAGAGGCGGGCGAGCTCAATCATCCGCTCCGACGCCTTATGCAGGTGCCGGTAGATCCAATCATTGCTCTCATCGAGCCAGACGCCGGCATATCCACCCGCGCCCCAACTCGACATCGGCGGCTGCGCGAGCTGCTGCTCGGGATAGTCGGTGAGGTAATCAACGGGCGATACCAGCTTGACGATATCCTGCTGCGCGGCGAAGCGAATCAGCGACTCAATGAAGATCGGCCCTTCGAACCACCAGTGGCCATAGAGTTCGGCATCATAGGGACTGACGACAATCGGCGGCGGACCGTCGCCGAAAGCGTCGCGCAGGTGACTGATCTGCATCTGGCGATTGTGCAGGAAGCTCGCCGCGTGCTCCTTGGCCCGCTGGCGTGCTTCCGCCGGATTGTAGAGATCCTTCTGCGAGAGGGCGACGCGGCCAGTGATCCGATAGTACTTGATCCCGACATTCTTGCGATCGCCCGTGGCCTGCAGATAGGGCTTCATATAGTCGTAATCGAGGTCATATCCGACGTCGCGATAGAACTCGCGATAGACCGGATCTCCGGGATATCCCGTCTCCGAACTCCAGACCTGCATCGAAGATTCCTGATCGCGCGCGAAGGCCGCCACGCCGCTCGGCGTATAGACCGGCGCATAGACGCCTCGGCGCGGGCGCGGGACGGCATTCAGCAGACCGTGGGTATCGACGAAGAAGAAGCGGATATTCTCCGCCGCGAGCAGTTTGTCGACGCCCGGCGCATATCCACATTCGGGTAGCCAGATACCGCGAGGATCGCGGCCGAAATGCATTCGATAGTGCGCAGCGGCGACCTTGATCTGCGCTCGCTGCGACTCGGCGTGAACCATCAGCGGGAGGAATCCGTGCGTCGCGCCACAGGTGATGATTTCAATGAAGCCACTGTCCTGCAATCGCTTGAAGGCCGTCACCAGATCGCGCTGGTAGACGTCGTGAAAGAGCCGGCGCAGGTGGTAATGGTGCTCGCGCACGTGCTCGGCGAGGCGCGCCATCCGGGGTATCCCGCGCGTGCGTTCGACCTCTTTGTCGGTCAACTCGCAGAGCTTGTCGAGGCGGGTCGCATACCGGCTCATCAGGAGTTCGTCGCGCAGCATCCCGACGAGCGGCGGGGACATCGTCAAGGTAATGCGATACGGAATCCCCTCGGCGGCGCAGCGATCGAACGCCTCGAGCAGAGGCAGATAGGTCTCGGTGATTGCTTCGTAGAGCCAATCCTCCTCGAGAAATTCGGGATATTCAGGATGGCGCACATAGGGAAGGTGCGCGTGCAGAACAATTGCGAGCGCCCCCTTCATATGGCCTTTCCACCATGCAGGCCGCTGCCTGAACGCAAGAGTGGCGGATATCCCGCGCGGGATTCACCGCCCGAAAACAGCTCGGCCTCGTGGCTGGCAAACTCGCCCCGGTATTCGACGGCGGCGGGCCAATGATGGGGCGGTGCGCCCTCGAGCGAGGCATCGGCGAGCGGAGCCGCGAAATCGATCTGGAGATATTGCTCGTCAATCAAGGGCGACGGCGATGCAGGTGGCAAACGGACGGGCCGGGACGAGCGCAGGAGGCGTGCGGATTTGTCGCTCGCCGCCCAGAGTTCGACGCGAAATTCCGAGCCAGTGGGGAGATCGCGCAGATAGAAACCGCGCATATCAAGGTGCACATCGATTTCGCGCAACTGCGGCCCGGAGAGGAGAATCAACTTGAGGACCGCGCGCGCGGGGCTGCCGTGGTCAAAGGCCTGCGCGATCTGCTGCCGGGAGAGATCCCAATAGACAAACGCCGTCGAGGGATCGCGCGCGAGGCAGACGAGGCGTCCATCTTCATATCCCTGCGGTAGCGCGCCGAGGCCCTCTTCCCATCCGGGCGGCTCAGCAGGGGCGGGCTCCGTTGCGACAGGCTCGGTCGACGCGCCTGTCGCCGGTGTCGGCTCACCCGGAATCAACCCTCGTTGACGCAAGAGCGCATCGTTGGTGCGCTGGCCCAATCCGCTCGTGGTGAGCGGCGCCCGCGGCTGGTCGTTGTCGAACATGCCGGGCTTCCTACACGGGAGAGATCACGGTGGCAAGCCAACCGGTCCGTCGGGATTACTTCGGAGCGAGCGCCTGCGCATATTGCAGCGCGTAGGTCTTGAGTTGCGGCTGCGCATCGCTGGCATTGCTCGCCGCAAACGCACGGTAGAGCTCAGCGGCCTTCTCCGACTGGCCGAGCCCGCGATATCCCTCGGCCAGACCGAAGAGCGGCGACGCAAGCGACGCGTCAGCAGAGCGCGCGCTGGTATAATCATCGATAGCATCCTGATATCGACCCAAACCGATCTTGGCCGACCCGCGCGCGATCAACGCAACGGCAAATGAGGGCCGCGCCTGAACTGATTGGTCGAGTTCGCCGAGCGCCTCTTCAAATTTGCGATCGCGCACCAAAGCAATGCCGGTGAGGTAATGCTTGCGCGCGAGATCCTCTGGCGCAGCGGCTGCAGCGACCGGGGCCGGCTGTGCCGCTGGCGCTGCAGTTGTTGGTGCTGGCGCTGCCGCTGCCGCGCTTGGTGCTGGAGGTGCCGCTGCGGGCGCGCTTTGCGGGGCTGATTGCGCCGGTGCAATTGCAGGCAGCGCCGACGGCTCCTCTGCCGGCTTCCCTGCGCGCCGGGCACGATACGCGACGATCGCATCGCGCGCTGCACCATTGGTCGGGTCAAGCACGAGCGCTCGGTTCCAATGGTCGGTCGCCTCGTCCCCATATCCAAGCTTCGCGTAGCAATCGCCGGCTTTGACCAGCGCCTCGACGGAGCGCGAATCGACCTGCATTGCATCCTGGTATGCGAAGAGCGCCTCCCGATATTTCTTCGCGGCGAAGGCCTTGTCTCCTTCCGCAATCCGGTCGGCAGCAGATGGTGCCGCAACTGGAGCGGACGGTGGCGCTGCGGGCCTCGCCGCGGCGGGGGCGGGAGGTGCCGCGGCGACTGCCGGTGCTGCTGTCGGTGCTGCTGTCGGTGCGGGTGCGCTCGCCGCTCGGGCTGCAGCTCGTTCAGCGGCCGCCTTCTCGTCCGCTGCTTTCTGCGCGGCGGCCTTATCGGCTGCTGCTGCGGCGCGCTCGGCCGCGGCCTTCTCCGCTGCTGCGGCCTGGTCGCTCGCAAGCTTCGCCGCCGCTGCGGCTTTGTCCGCGGCCGCCTGATCCGCCGCGAGCTTGCTCGAGGCGGCTTTGTCTGCCGCTGCCTGCGCGAGCGCGGCCTTCGCTGCGGCTGCCTTCTCCGCTGCAGCCTGCGCGGCCGCCGCTTTATCTGCCGCTGCCTTCTCTGCTGCAGCCTGCGCCGCCGCTGCCTTCTCTGCCGCCGCGGCTTTCTGCGCTGCCAACTTCTCCTCCGCCGCTTTCTCTGCCGCTGCCTGCGCCGCCGCGGCCTTCTCCGCCGCGAGCTTTTCCGCAGCCGCCTTATCTGCCGCCGCCTTCTCCGCCGCCGCCTTCTCCGCCGCGAGCTTGTCCGCCGCCGCCTTTTCCGCCGCGGCCTTCTCTGCCGCCTGCTTATCCGCGACAGCCTTCGCCAGCTCGACGATGCGCTCCTTCGACTTCTCTACATACTTCTGCTCGCTCGGGCGGTTCTCCTTCTGGATATAGAGCTGATATGCGGCCGACGCCTCGACCGGCTTATCCGCCTGGCGCAGCGACTCAGCGAGACCATAGAGGCCGTCGAGATCATCCGGCTGCAGCTTGACGTACTTCTCATAGGCCTCCGCCGCCTGCGGGAAGTTGCGCTCCTTGCGGCTCGCATAGGCCAGGTTGTACCAGGCGGTCGCGTCGCTCGGTGTGATCTTGACGGCCTTCTGGAGATGCGAAATCGCGTCAGCGGCCTTGCCATTCTTGAACAGCAGCTTGCCCAACTCGGCGTGTGCGACCTCATCGTTCGCGTCGATCTTGAGGACGTCGTTGAAGTCGCTGATTGCCTCATCGTCCTTGCCCGCGTCCTCAGCGGCCTGGCCCGCTTTGCGCAGCTCCTCGGCCTTCGCTTTGGGCGAGATCGTCGGCGGCTTGCCCTTCGCGTGAGCCGCGGGTGCAAGAGGGAGAGCGAGCGAGAGGATGATTCCGAGGGTGCGTCGTGCGGGCATATTGCGCGGCAACATACACCAGGGCAGCGCAGCGTCGATCCTCGGATGACCGACCGAGAGAACTTTGCGCAAGGACGCTCGCCGCCAGTCGCAACCTCGGATTGTCGGCAGTGGCACCAGCGTCGCGTTGTGCTATTGCGCCGCATCGCGACTTTCGGGTTGTTCCCGACGCCGCACGGAGCATCTGATGCGAACTCTCTTGATGGCGGCGCTCTGCGTGATCGTTGCGGGCTGCGCCAGCGATGCCGATCCCCATCTCTATTCGACGAAGCCGATTGCGCCGGGGTTGACGCAGGCGCAGGTCACGAGTCTATCGGTGCTGGGCGCGACGCAGATCGGAACGGGCGTCAACTTCAGCGTCTTTTCGCAGAACGCGACGCGCGTCGACCTGGCACTCTTCGATTCTCCGACCGATTCGCAACCCGCGCAGCAGTTCCCCATGGTCCGTACCGGCGACGTCTGGAACATCTACGTCGATGGACTCGGATATGGCGCCAACTATGGATATATCGCGTGGGGACCGAACTGGCCCCACGACGACAATTGGCACCCGGGTTCGATCGCCGGCTTCGTGGCCGATGTCGATGCCGCAGGAAATCGATTCAATCCCAATAAGCTGCTCGCCGATCCATATGCCCGCGCCTACTCCGGCGAATACAACTGGGCGGCCAGCCCGGCGTCGGGGCCGGACCGGACCGTGTCCAACTATGCTGCGCAAGCCAAGAGCGTGGTGGTGCGCAGCCAATATTCCTGGAGCAACGCAGAAGCGGCCTGGCGGGCGGCGCGGGCGTCCGGCGATCATCCCGGTCACAACGCCAACGAGTTGGTCATCTATGAGATGCACCCGAAAGGATTCACCGCGAGCGCTGCTTCCGGCGTCGACCATCCGGGGACGTTCCGCGGCATCGGAGAGAAGGCCGATTACCTGAAAGACCTGGGAATCAATGCCGTCGAATTAATGCCTTCGCAGCAGAAGCCGCCCGACGGTGGATATTGGGGATATGAGACCATCGGATTCTTCGCGCCGGAGTTGACCTATTCGAGCGACCAGCGGCCGTGGATGGTCGGGGATGAGTTCAAATGGATGGTGGATCAACTGCACCAGCGCGGCCTGCTCGTGCTGATGGACGTCGTTTATAACCACACGGGAGAGGGCGGACTCTGGCGGGATAAGATCGCCATCGATGGAAGCCCCGATCCGGGCAATCTTGCGAATTTCGATCCCAAGGAAGTGGCGAGCATCCTGAGCTTCCGAGGTCTGGATAACCAGGCCTACTATGCGCTGTCGCCGGATAATCAGACCTATTGGGACAATACCGGTGTCGGAAACGACGTGCGCTGCAACAACCGGCCGATGCACCAGTTGATCCTTGATTCGCTGCACTATTGGGTCACCGAAATGCACGTCGACGGATTCCGCTTCGACCTCGGTCCCATCCTTGGTGAGGTTGATCAGAACTACAACTCGTTCGATCCCAAGCACACCCTGCTGCAGGCGATCGCCGATGACCCGGTGCTCCTCAACTACCATGTGCCGTTGATTGCCGAGCCGTGGTCCATCTATGGCGCATTCATCGGGCAGTTTCCGGCGTCGACGGTGCAGACCGGAGCGGGATGGTCGGAGTGGAATGGCCCCTTCCGCGATTGGTGGCGTTCCTTCGTCAACGACGATGGGACCAATGGAACGCAGAGCTGGACGTTGAATACCCAGCAGGCCGGAGCAACCGCGGGTTCATTGTTGTCAGGTTCATATGATTGGTATCACGGGTCGGGGCGCCGGCCGCAGAACTCGATCAACTTCACGACCGTGCATGACGGCTTCACGATGTATGACGTCTTCTCCTACAACACGCGACAGAACGGTTGCGGGCCGCTCAACAGCATCTGCTGCACCCAGCCCGATTCGTCGTTCTGCACAACACAGGACGGGGCCAGCGACAACCGCTCCCGCGATTGGGGACAGGGAGCAGAGGATATCAAGCGGGCGAATATGCGCGCGCTGTTCACAGCGATGCTGGTTGCGCAGGGCACGCCCATGATTCTCGGCGGCGACGAATGGATGCGCACGCAACTGGGAAATAACAACGCCTATTCGACCTGGGCAGACAATGCCTACAACTGGTTCGATTGGGGCGCGTGGGCGCCGAACAATGAGCGCAATCGCATGCACGACTTCGTGCGGAAGCTGATTCAATTCCGCCGCACGCACGAGTATGCCTTCGCTCCCGTCGACTATGGCCAGTCGGAGTCGTTCGCCTGGGAGAATGCAAGCGGAGCGGCGCAGGCGGGCAGCGATTGGAATACCCGCCACGTTGCGATGCATTTCAATGACTCCAGCGCGGGTGCGCAACTCGACATCCTCATCAACATGGAGACCGCTCCGGTGACGTTCACGCTCCCCGGGGGCATCTCGTGGAAGCGCATCGTCGATACCCAGGCGGCGTTTGACGAACCCGGCTATTTCAGCGGCCAGGCCGACCCGACCATATCCGCCAATATCTTCCCCTCTGAACCGCAGGCCGTCTCCGGCAGCTACAGCGTTCAGTCGCGGAGCATCGTGATTCTTGAGGAGGCCCGGTGAGCGGCGTACGGCGAGTGGGTGTCGGGATGCGCGCGGCCGCGCTGGTGGCCATCGCGATAACGCTTGGTGCTCCGGGCGGGTATGCCGACGAAAATCCGTCCCGCTTCTCGCTGGGTGGATATTTTCGCATCCAGGCGCGGCCCGACTTTCAGGGCGGAAATGGCGGCCTTGGCCTCTGGAATCTCTATGGGCGCCTCTTGAATGAAGGGCCCTACGCGATGCTGCAGTCGCAGCTTCAGCTGATCCAGGCCGACCCGAACGGCTCCGACCCCTATGCCAATGTGAATCTCCGCGTGGAAGGCGGATTTCTCGAGTATGCGCAAGGCGGGCAGAACAATCTTTCCAACTTCCGCATCTCGCAGTTCTATGTGAATGTCGGCAACGTCGCGCTCGCCCACGTCACCTGGCAGGTCGGGTCGCTCTATTACTATCCGGGCGATCTCGGTCTCTATGATTTCCGTCCCGCGCAGATTCTCGAGAACGCAGTTGGTCTCTCGGCGACGTGGCATGCGGACAAGCTCGACGTGCTGCTCGCTGTGGGTGACTCAGGATATGGGCTGCACGGCTCGGACTACGACACCGTCTATACGGTCGGGGGCTTCGCGCGCTGGAAGCCTGTGCGCGGTCTCGAACTGGGAATCGGCGGTCATCTTCTCTACGAGCCCGGCAATACCGGTAACCCCAACGCGCCCTACGCGACGCCGGGCGTTCAATACGTCGATTACTTCCGGCAGGATGTCGTCCAGCAATATGCGCTCACGCACGCGCAGGACCCGGGCTCGCTCGAACTCTTCCCCAAACCGTCGCAGCGCAGCTCCGTCTCCTGGCGCGCCGTTGCATATCTTGGCTTCGGAGACATCGGGCCGCTGCGCTGGAGCAGCCTCTATGGACATATCGAGCGGTTGATGCCGCAGACGTATGTGACCGAGTCGTATCAGGGCCAGAACTATAATATCTATCTCCACGACTTGACTGACCAGCGGTACGACGTCCAGGTCGGCAATGAAATGCAGCTCACGCTGGTGCCGAGGCGGCTCGATGCCGTCTGGGGCGTCGTCTATGGAATGAGCATCAACAACGCCAATACGATCGCTGCCGGCGAGGATAATCGCTGGTATGCCTCGACCGTGCTGCGGCTGCAGGCCTATCTGACCGATTCGGTGCATATCCTTGCCGAGTCGAGCCTTGCGCACGAAAAGTCGATGAACGGCAACCTCTGGCGCGAGCATTACGACTCGATCTTCCAGAGCACCAGTGGCGTCGCGGATGCCCAGGGCCTCGAATATGGCGATACCAACCAGCGCAACACCTGGCAGGGCAAGGCCGGCATTGTCTTCAATCCCGCCGGCCGCGGAGTCTATCTGCGTCCGTCGCTGCGGCTTCTCTATGGCTTGCAGTATTCCAACGCGCAGGCCGCATTCGGAAACAACTTTCAGACGACGCTGAATCAATACAACCAGTTTTCAAACGAAGAGCGGCATTGGCACCAGCTCGTCGCCGTTGAAGCCGAGGGGTGGTTCTAATGAAACGCATACCAGCGCTGTTTGCGCTCCTCCTGGCTGGTTGTCTCCATCGGGTTCCGCCGCAGCATCTCGCGCAGCCGGTGCCGATCGCGGTGGCGATGCTCGAGGACCGCGGCGGCGAAACGCGCGCCTTGCCGGACGACGTCCGCGCCCGCGTTGCGCAGGAACTGGACGAGAGAAATCTCATTGTGCGGGAGATTGCGCCGGAGCCGCTCCTGGGAGGCGCGAGAAACTCGCAGCAGCGATTCGCGGCATTGCAGGCCGCGTCCGGCGATGCGGCGTTTGCGCTGCTGGTTGAGACGCGGGTCGCCTATTACGATCTCTTGGAAGGTCAATACCGCTGGGTGATCTACGCGAAAATCACCGCAGGTCGCCGTGGCGCGCAACTCCAGCCCGCGATCGATGATTCCGATATCCCCGTGTTTCTCCTCTTCGACCACGAGCGGGAAGATGAGGCGCTCAAGCAGGCTTCGCGGATTCTCGCGGAGAAGGCGGCGGCGCTGCTGGATGGTTTTATTGCTCCGGCGGCCAGCCCGCACAGTGATGCAGCGGCGCTGCCGGCGAGCCGGGCGGGGCAGGCCTCGCCCGACGGCGTGCGCGGGCTCGGGAATATCTATTTCGTCCTCGTCGATCGCTTTGCGGCGGGTCAGACGACGCCGACGGGTGCGATCGATCGCGCAGACCCGGAGGCGTTTCACGGAGGCGATCTGCAGGGAGTTGTCGCCCGTCTCGACGAACTGCAATCGCTCGGCGTGAAGACGGTCTGGCTCTCGCCCGTCTTTGCCTCGCGGCAGGAGAAGTTCGTTTCTCACGGCGCTTATCACGGCTATTGGGTCGAGGATATCAATCGGATCGAGCCGCGGTTCGGGGACGTCGCGACGCTGCAGAAGCTTTCGAGCGAGCTGCATCGGCGGGGAATGAAGCTCATGCTGGATCTGGTGCTCAATCACGTCGCGTTTGATTCGCCGCTGCTTGCTGCGCATCCCGACTGGTTTCATCACCAGGGTTCGATCCAGGATTGGAACAGCCGTGAGCAGCTTGAGCAGCGCGACGTCGATGGGCTTCCCGATCTCGCGCAGGAGAATGAGGAGGTCTATCGATATCTCGCGGACGCTTCGATTCATTGGATCGACAGCGTGCACCCGGATGGATTTCGTCTCGACGCGGTCAAGCATGTGCCAACCACGTTCTGGCGGCGCTTTAATGCGGAGATGCGCGCGCACGCGGGGCCGCAGTTTCTTCTCCTCGGGGAGGCGCTCGAAGGAGATCCTGTAAAGCTCGCGCAGGTCGGCCGTGAGGGTGGATTCGATTCCCTGTTTGATTTCCCGCTCTCGTATGCGCTCGGCGATCTCTTCTGCAAGGGCGCGGCGCCGGAGCGGCTCGCGGCGATTATTTCTCTCGATCGTCTCTATCCCGACGCCGCTGCGCTGGTGGGGGTCGTGGATAACCACGACCTGCCGCGGATCACTTCGCTCTGCGGAAACGATGAAGGCAAGGTCGCGCAGGCGCTGGCCGCGCTCGCGTTTCTCCGCGCGGTACCTGCGATTCAATATGGGACCGAGGCCGCATTGTCGGGGATGACGGAGCCGGGCAATCGCGGGGATCTTTTTGAACGCACCGATGCGCATGCCCGCGCTGGCGTGCAGGCTGCACTGGCGGCGGGCGAGCAGATGGCCGCGCTGACGCATCAGCGCGCGATTCCGTTGGCGGCTGGCAGCGGCGCAATCGCGCTCGCCCGCGTCGAAGGGGATCGCGCGGCGTTGCTGCTGTATGCCCGCGCTGGCGCACACGTGCCGTCGCTTGCCGAGTTGATTCCCGCGCAGGCGGGAGCGCGCATTGAGCGCTGTTCTTCGTGGACGCTTCCTTCTTCGGCGGGCTTACCGTGCGCAGGAGAGAGCGCACCGGAAGAAGTGCGCATCTATTGGCTGCGCTCCGCACGCAGCGACGGCTTCGCAGACCTCCTGCACGAGGCTCCGCTGCGACAGCTCCGCTTCGCGCTCGACTCAAATCCTGCAGGTGAATCGACGGGAGCTTATTACCTCGCTGGGGCCGGTCCCGAATTGGGCGATTGGGATCCAACGCAGGCGATCGGTCCGCTCCCACGCGGAGCGGCCGCGGCACCGGTGACCATTCAACTTCCATCCCGCTCGGTCGCTGAATACAAGCTGATCCTCAAGCGGCCTGACGGCAGCGTTCAATGGGAGAGCGGCCCCGATCGGTTCCTCTTCGTCTCCTCGGCAAACGGCCCGCTCGAGGTCCGCGTCGCATGGCGCACCTGATCATCGTCCGGAGGAATGCGTGACCGACGTTGCCCTGCGCGGAGTGCACAAGTCCTTCGGTGAGAATCCAATCGTCCGCGGGATCGATCTCGACGTGCGCGCCGGGGAGTTCACCGTGCTCGTCGGTCCCAGCGGCTGCGGCAAGACCACGCTGCTGCGCTTGATTGCCGGGCTCGAGCAGCCCGATGCGGGTGATATCCTGATTGGCGGTAAGCGAGTCAACGACGCGCCGCCAAGGGAGCGTGGCGTCGGGATGGTCTTTCAGAGCTATGCGCTCTATCCGCATATGACGGTGCGCGAGAATCTCGCGTTCGCATTGAATCTGCGCGGGACTTCGCGTGTGGAGATCGAGCAACGCGTGCGCGAGGTCGCGGAGATGCTCGAGTTGATGCCGCTGCTCGATCGCAAGCCCAAACAGCTCTCGGGCGGGCAGCGCCAGCGCGTGGCGATCGGGCGGGCGATTGTTCGTCGGCCGGACGTATTTCTCCTCGATGAGCCGCTCTCGAATCTCGATGCGGCCCTGCGCGTGCAGATGCGCGGAGAGCTCGCCCGGCTGCACCAGCGATTGAAGTCGACGATTGTCTACGTCACGCACGATCAGGTCGAGGCGATGACGCTGGCGACGCGATTGGCCGTGTTTGATCAAGGCAAACTTCAGCAGCACGGTGCGCCGCTCGAGCTCTATCGCCGCCCCGCCAATCGGTTCGTCGCGGCCTTTCTCGGCTCGCCGGCGATGAACTTCCTGCGCGGTCGTTATTCCAATGGCCATCTTGCCGGCGATGGCTTCAACGTGCCGATCGGCGCTCTGTCGGCGACATTCGACGGCCGTGATCTACTGGTCGGAATTCGTCCGCAGGCGATGACGCTGGCTGGCCCGGACGCTGCCGTGTTGCGCGGCGAAATCGAAGCGATTGAGCGTCTTGGAAATGAAGGCTTTGCTTATCTCAAGACGCCCGCGGGTCCTCTCGTCGCCCGGTTTGATGGCGGCGGCGCGGAGTTGGCGGTCGGCGCGAATGCAGGCGTGCAGCTGGCGCCAGAGTCGCTGCACCTCTTTGATGCGGTGAGCGAAGAGGCGCTCGCCTGATGCGCGCGGCTGCACTGCTTGCGCTGCTCGCGAGCCTTGTCGCGGGGAGCAGCGCGCCGGTCGCGGCCGAACCGTTGGCCGACACGCGCGCGCGGGTGCTGGTGTGGCACGCATACCGGGCCGCCGAAGAGCAGGCCTTATTGGAGTTAATCGCCAGGTTTAATGCATCGCAGTCGACTTATCGCGCGGAGGCGCTCGCGCTTCCCTATGACGCCTATGCGAGCAAGCTGACGGCAGCCATTCCAACCGGCCATGGACCGGATCTGTTCGTCTTCTCGCAAGAGAGAATGGCGGTCTGGGCGCGCGACGAGCTGCTCGCTCCACTGGACGAAGATGCGATCGAAAGCGGCAGGGAGTTTCCGCAGGCGGCGCTTGCGGCGCTGCGCAGCGGCGGGCATCTCTACGGTCTGCCGCTCTCGATGAAGTGCGATGCGCTCTATTACAACCGGGCATTGATTCAGACTCCGCCGACGACGTCGGATGAACTCGAAGCGCTGGCCATTCGCAATACCGATCGCGCTGCGGGCCGATATGGGCTCGCCTATGAGGCCAACGATTTCTTTCATCACGCCGCCTGGCTGCACGGATATGGCGGGCAGATCTTCGCGGAGCCCACGCATCGTCCGCAGCTTGACTCCTCGCAGGCGATCGCGGCGCTCGCGTTTGTCCGCCACCTCGCGCTCGAGGACCGCGCGTTGCCGGAGGAGCCGAGCGGGACACTGGTGGCGCAGTTGTTTAATGCGGGTAAGGCCGCGATGGTGATTAACGGGCCCTGGTTTGCTGGCGAAGTGCAGGGCGTTTCCTATGGCATTGCGCCGCTGCCGATTGTATCGGCGACCGGGCTTCCAGCGGCGCCATTGCTCACCGTGGAAGCCGCGTTGGTATCAAGTCGCTCGCCAGTTCAGGCCGGCGCGAAGGCCCTCGCGCGCTTTCTCGTTTCAACCGAGGGTGCCGCGCTGCGCGCGCGGGTGGGTCGGCAGGTCGTCGCGACCCGCTCGGCTTATACCTTCCCGGATATTGGAAATGATCCGCTCCTGACCGCCTTCCGCGCCGCTTCCGAGAAGGCGGTGCCGATGGACAACAGCCCTGCAATGCTCTCGGTCTGGGAACCGGAGAAGCGTGCTCTCGTCTCGGTGCTCAGTGGAGCGAATAGCCCGACCGCGGCGTTGGCGCAGGCGCAGCGGCGCATGCTTGCGATGACGCGAATATCGCCGCCTGTGCAGTCCCCGTGGCCCTATGCGGCGATTGCCGCGATGATTTCGATTGCCTGGCTTGCGTGGCGCCGACGACTGTCGTTGAAGCGCGTGACCGCGCGCGTGTCGACCCGGCGCGGAGAGTTGATGCGCGCGATCCTCTATTGCGCGCCCGCTGCCTCCTCGATTCTCGTCCTCGTGCTGGTCCCGTTCGCCATCGGCATCGGGCTTTCGTTCTTCCATCGCGCAGACGGGCATTACACGTTTGTCGGCCTCGCCAACTTCATCGATATCCTCGCATCGCGCGACTATCGCGTCAGCGAGCCGATGAGCTTCTGGTTCACGCTCGCGGTGACACTGCTCTGGACCGTCGTGAATGTCGCGTTCCACGTCTCCATCGGGCTCGGGCTTGCGCTCCTCTTGAAGAATCCGCTGCTGCGCTTCAAAGGGGTCTATCGCGTCCTCCTGGTTATTCCCTGGGCCATCCCGAACTACATCACTGCGCTGGTGTGGAAGGGAATGTTCCATCGCCAGTTCGGCGCGATCAGCGCGCTCTTGTCGGCGCTCCATATCCAGCCGGTATCCTGGTTCACCGGGTTCTCGACCGCCTTCGCGGCCAATGTCATGACCAATACCTGGCTTGGGTTTCCCTTCATGATGGTGGTCGCGCTGGGCGCGCTGCAGAGCATTCCGCAGGATCTCTATGAGGCCGCTGATGTCGACGGCGCCTCGGCCTGGGCGCAGTTCCGCCACATCACGCTGCCGCTGCTCAAGCCTGCGCTGCTCCCCGCGATCATCCTCGGCGCGGTGTGGACGTTTAATATGTTCAACATTGTCTATCTCGTCTCGGGCGGCGAGCCCGGTGGTTCAACCGATATCCTCGTCTCCGAGGCTTATCGTTGGGCATTCCAACGCAATGAGCAGTTCGGATTTGCCGCGGCCTATTCCACTCTCATCTTCCTCTTCCTGCTCGGTTGGTCGGCGATCAGCCGGCGAATCGCCCGCGAGCAACCGTTGGAGAACGCATGAGCCGCGTGAAGCAGCGTCCCGGCGCGCTGGCTGTCCACCTGTTATTGATTCCCGTCTGCGCGCTGACGCTCTATCCGGTGCTCTGGGTGATTGGCCTGGCATTAACGCCACACTCGGCCCATCTCTCCGCCGGGCTCTGGCCGCTGCCTGCACACGCAAGCCTGATCCATGTGCGCGAGCTGCTCTCCTCCCGCAATTCCAGCGGCGAGCTGATCTTCATCCGCCAGTTGATCAACAGCCTGGTCGTGGCGACCGCGACCACGGCGGTCGGCGTGACGTTGTCGGTAACGGCGGCCTTCGCGCTATCCCGCTTTTCCTTTCCCGGTCGCCAACTGGGAATGAGCACGCTGCTGGCGACGCAGATGTTCCCAGCGACGATGATGTCAGTGCCGCTCTATGCAATCCTCAATCGCCTGCACCTGCTTGATAGTCTCGCGGGATTAACCATCGTCTATGCGACGACCGCGATTCCCTTCTGTGTCTGGATGCTCAAGGGATACTTCGATACCATTCCCCGCGAACTCGAAGAGGCGGCGCTGGTGGATGGCGCGACGCAGGGGCAGATTTTTCTGCGCGTCGTCCTTCCTCTTGCGCGGCCCGCGCTGGCAGTGACTGCGCTCTTCTCGTTCATGACGGCGTGGAATGAGTTTGTTCTCGCCGCGACATTTATCGACGACCAGACGCGCTTCACCTTGCCGGTCGCGTTGCAGCGATTGGTTGGCGAATACCAGACCGAATGGGGCCAGTTCGCGGCCGGCGCGCTGCTCGTCTCCGCTCCGGTCATGCTGGTCTTTTTTGCGCTGCAGAAGCATCTTGTCGGCGGGCTGACTGCTGGAGGAGTTAAGGGATGAGACGCGCAATTGCAATTTCGGCACTCTGCGTATTGGTCGTCTCGTGCAGTCGCGATCTCGACTTCCCAGCGACACTGCAACTGGGGAATAGCTGCGCAGAAAATGGGCGGTGCGCGAGCAATGCCTGCGTGGATGGTGTCTGCTGCGAGGCTCCTTGCGCGACGAACGAGACCTGTGCGAGGCCGGGGGCGCAAGGGCATTGCGAGCCGAAGCAACTCGGCGATGCCTGCGCAAGTGCAGCGAACTGCCCGGGCGGCGCTTATTGCGTAACGAACTATGCGGCAATCGCGCTCGACGGCGGGAGTGGCGACGGAGGCGCGCCGGGAGTCTGCTGCGATACCGCGTGCGACGGCGGGTGCATGACCTGCACGGCGGCGTCCGGTCCTCCTGGGACCTGCGTGCCGCAGGCGGATAACCAGGACGAGAGGAACTATTGCGGATACTGCAATGCCTGTTTCGATGGCGCATGCGCGCCTGCTGTTGCCGGGACGAATCCGAATGCGTCGTCGTGCAGCGACGGTAGGGTCTGCAACATGGATCAGTTCTGCGCGGTCGCTCTCGGATTGACTTGCCAACAGGACATTGATTGCGCCGTCGGGAATTGCCTGTTGGGCAGCTGCGTCGAGATATTGCGCGAAGAGGTCTGGTCGCCGCAGATGTCGCAGCTGGCCGATAACCGAATTGCGATGGGTCTCGCGCAGAGTGTGAGCGGCTCGATCGCGGTACTCTATGCAGAGCAGACGGTTACGCCGGGGCAGGGCGACACAGCACCCGACCCGAGAGAAAATGACGCGTGGTTGGCCGGTCGCAGCGCCGATGGAGGCTGGAGCGCTGCCCCTCTGTTTCGGGATCTTGCCTTCTATTGGAATTGGACTCCTCCGTATCCGCCCGTCAACGCGGCGGTCGAATCTATCGGCGATTCATTTGTCGTCGTCGGGTCCTCGTGGAGTGCCGAGGGCGTCGATGGTTTTGGCTGCGCAGCGAGCGCGGATGCTGGAAGCGCAGTCGGCGCGTTGCCGTGTGGTGTCGTCTTTTGGCTGGTTGCCCCGAGCGGTCAACTCAGCGCGCTTCACGCGCTGGATGGCAATGTGCGGACCATCGGTCATATCGAGCTGCATCGTCCCGGGCCAGGGCGCATCGTTGCGTTCTATTCGGCTGCGGAGGCAAGCGCGACAGAAGCGAGGCCCGCCCGTTCTGTGTTTGTCCAGGCAGGAGCTCCGAGAACGGATGGCGGAGTCGGCTGGTCGCCAATTGGGTCTGTCGAGGTGAGCGACGGCGGAAATGGCTCTGCGTATTGGGGTGCGACGGTGCTCGGGGACTCCGCCTATGTGTTCGACGCCGACTCCAACAGCGATGCGGATACGATTCCATTACAGACGCACCGCATCGCCGAAGGAAACGTATTCCCTGAGGACAGCTATTTGTTGGATGGAACGCTATGCGGCGCAGCCGCCGTGATTTCGATTTCAGTCGTGCCGCTGGATGCCGATTCCGGTGGTGGTCATTCGACGATCTTGCTCTCGGTGAGTTGCCGGCAAGCTGGCGTCATGATGATGGCCCCTCTGCTGTTGCGATATGACCCCGACGCACCGACTGGCTCGCAGTTTCAGGCCCTGTTCGCAGCATCTGCCAGCGATGCTGGGCATGTGGAGTTGCACCCTGCTGGTCGATATGTTTCCGACGGAGGCGCATTCGACGCCTTTCTTGCGGCTGGGAAATATGACAACGACCCGAACCAATATCAGCTCGAGCTTGGCTCAATCAGTGAATCGACCGGTGCCTTGTCGTCGATGCCGATCTGGACGCCTCTGGGCGCGAGTGATCTCGGCAGTCTGAGCGCGGGAATGATCGATGGGATGCCCGCCGCGGAGGTGATCAGCGGCACGCAGGGCGTGGATTTCGGCAGCAGCGCATCCGCGACACAGATCGAGCTCGTGCGGTTCGCCCACTAATCATCAGGCGCCGGGCGCGCAACACGCGCACGTCCCGCGCTCGCTTCGATTCGCTTATCGCCCGGCCGCCGCACGCCCGCGCTGCAATACTTTCGCGAGATATTGCCCCGTATAGCTCGCCTTCACGCGAGCGACTTCCTCCGGCGTCCCCGTCGCGACGATCAAGCCGCCCTTGTCGCCACCCTCAGGCCCGACGTCGATGACGTAATCGGCGCACTTGATGACGTCGAGATTATGCTCGATCACCAGCACGGTATTGCCCGCGTCGACGAGCCGCTCGAGCACGATCAACAAGCGTCGGATATCCTCGAAATGCAGACCCGTCGTCGGCTCGTCGAGCACATAGAGCGTGCGTCCCGTGTCGGTGCGGGCGAGTTCGCGCGAGAGCTTGATGCGCTGGGCCTCGCCGCCGGAGAGAGTCGGCGAGGGCTGGCCGAGCTTGACGTAGCCGAGGCCGACGTCGTCGAGCGTCTTCAATACCCGCACGATCTCCTTATGCACCGCGAACAACTCGATCGCTTCACGCACGGAGAGGTCGAGCACCTGAGCGATATTCAGACCCTTGAACGTCACGCGCAGCGTGGCGTCATTGAATCGCTTTCCCTGGCAGACCTCGCACGGCACATAGACGTCGGCGAGGAAGTGCATCTCGACGACCTTCATACCGTCGCCTTCGCACGCCTCGCAGCGGCCGCCCTTGACGTTGAAGGAGAACCGTCCCGGTTCATATCCATACGCGCGCGCTTCGGGCGTGCGCGCGAAGACGTCGCGAATCGAATCAAATACCTTCGTATAGGTCGCTGGATTGCTCCGCGGCGTGCGGCCGATCGGCTTCTGATCGATATCAATGACCTTGTCGAGATGCTCGATCCCCGAGAGCGCCTTATAGGTTCCGGGCGTATCGCGGGAGCCATAGAGCGCGCGAGACAGGGCAGGGTAGAGCACCCGATTAATCAACGTCGATTTACCTGCGCCGGAAACTCCGGTCACAGCGGTAAACGCGCCGAGCGGGATCTCGACGTCGACGTTCTTCAAATTATTCGCCGAGGCGCCATGCAGCGAGATGTGCAGGCCATTCCCGCGCCGCCGGCGGTCGGGGATTTCAATCCGCTTGCGACCGGAGAGATATCCGCCCGTGAGCGACTTGGGATTCTTCATCACCTCGGCGGGCGTACCCGCTGCGACGATCTCGCCGCCGAGTTCACCAGCGCCAGGCCCGAAGTCGACCAGCCAATCGGCCTCGACCATCGTCTCCTCGTCATGCTCGACGACAATCACGCTGTTGCCGAGGTCGCGCAGCCGCTGCAGCGTCGCGAGCAGGCGCGCGTTGTCGCGCTGGTGCAATCCAATCGACGGCTCGTCGAGGATATAGATGACGCCGGTCAATTCGGAACCCATCTGCGAAGCGAGGCGGATGCGCTGCGACTCGCCGCCCGAGAGCGTCGGGCCCGGACGGTCGAGCGTCAGATAAGACAAGCCGACGTCGAGGAGGAAGTTGAGGCGATTGCCGATCTCCTTGAGCAGCTCGCTGGCGACCACCTTGTCGTTGCCGACCAGGGGCAGGCTGTTCATGAACTCGGAGGCCGCGTCGATCGTCATGTGCGAGACGTCGACGACGCTCTTCTCGTGAATGCGCACCGCGCGGCTCTCGGGCCGCAGACGCTCGCCATTGCACGCCGAGCAGGGCCTATCGGAGAAGTATCGGAGGTAATGCTTGCGCATGCTCTCCGAGGTCGTCTCCTTGAAGCGCCGCATCAGCATGGGAATGATTCCCTCGAATGCCGTGCGATAGGTCCCGGAGCGTCCGCCTTCGCTCCATTTGATGTTCATCGTCTCGTCGCCGGAGCCTTGCAGCAGCAGCTCCTTCGTCTCCTTCGGCAGGTCGCGCCAGGGCTTGTCGAGAGGGACCTTGAACGACTGCGAGAGCGACTCGATCATGCGGAACGTCCAGCCGCCGCCCTTCTCGAGCGCATGCGTCCACGGCTCGATCGCGCCGCCGCGGATCGTCTTGGTCTGATCGGGAACGACGAGGTCCGCGTCCATCTCCGGGCGCACGCCGAGGCCGTTGCACTCCTGGCACATGCCGATCGGGTTGTTGAACGAGAAGCTCGACGGCTGCAGCTCGGGAAATCCAATTCCGCAGACGGGGCAGGCGAGGTGCTCGCTGTAGATGGTGTGCGTCTCGCCTTCGGTCGCGCTCTTGCCTCCGCGACTCGTGCTCGGCAGGGTCGTGAGCGCGTGCAGCAGCCCCTTGCCCTCGCGCAGCGCCGTCTCCACCGAGTCGGTCAGGCGCTTGTCGGTGAGCGGGCGCTCGGCCTCTGCGCCCTTCTTCGTGGAGGTTGCCGGTGCGGGCTCGCCCGCTTTAATGACCAGCCGGTCAATCACCAGCTCGATGTCGTGCTTCTTCTTCTTATCGAGCTCAATTTCTTCGTCGAGCGCGCGCACGACGCCATTGATGCGCACCTTCGAGAAGCCGCGCTTCTGCGCGTCCTGCAGCAACTCCTTGTGCTCTCCCTTTCGATTCTCCACGAGCGGCGCGAGGATGGTCAGCTTCGTCCCCTCGGGCAGTCGCGCGAGCTCCTGCGCGATCTGCTGCGCGCTCTGCTTGCCGACGCCGCGGCCGCACTTGAAGCAGCTCTGCTTGCCGATCGAGGCGTAGAGCACGCGCAGGTAGTCGTGGATCTCGGTGATCGTTCCCACCGTCGAGCGCGGGTTGTTCGAGGCCGCTTTCTGCTCGATGGAGATGGTCGGTGACAAGCCGCGGATGACGTCGTAGTGCGGCTTCTCCATCTGCCCGAGAAACTGGCGCGCGTAGGCGGAGAGCGACTCGACGTAGCGCCGCTGCCCTTCGGCATAGAGGGTGTCGAAGGCGAGCGATGACTTGCCGCTTCCGGAGACGCCGGTGAACACCACCAGCTTCTTCTTGGGGATCTCGAGCGTGATGCCCTTGAGATTGTGCTCGCGGGCGCCCTTCACCAGAATGAACTCAGGCTCCATCCACCGATTCCTTGAAGAGGGACCGGACAGGATAGGGCCTGAGGGCCTGCATCTCAAGCGAGAGATTGGGCGGGGGCGTCGATTGCGCTATGACGGCGAGATGAACCGACCGCTTGCGCTCACTCTGCTCGCCCTCGCTGCCTCCTGTGCTTCAGCTCCCGCGCCGCGCGCTCCTCCGCCACCAGAGCGGGTGCGCGCTCCTCCGCCGAAGCCGAGAGATCCGAACGTGCCGCTGCCGATGCCGGTCGAGGAGTTCAAGCAGCTCATTCGCGCGATCGATCGGACCGAGAGCGGTGACGCGGGAAAGATCGCGCTGATCCGGGCCGCCGCGGCCGACAACTGGTTCATCGTCGGCGAGGTCGCGATGCTGATCGACCACGTCACCTACCGCCAGTCGAAGCTCGATCTTGTGCCCATCCTGAATCCGCGCATCACCGATCGCGATGAGGCCTATAAGCTGGTCGAGCACTTCACCTATCGCGAGGATAAGGAGAAGGTGCAGCAGCAACTGCTCAGTCATTAGCGACGCGTCGCGCGAACGAAGATGAACAGCAGCGCGGCCAGCGACAGTACTCCCGGCCAATCGCCAAACCGCTCATAGAGCGTCTCTCCGCGAAGCATCGGCACGTCCTGCATTGCGATGCCCCGCGCATTGAGCGGAATGCTCTGCACCACGCGCCCCATTGAATCGACGAAGGCGCTCACGCCCGTCGAGGTCGCGCGCGCGAGCCAGCGGCGGTGTTCAATCGTCCTCATCGCCGCGAGCATTAAATGCTGCTCCTGCTCGTGGCCCGTCCCATACCAACTATCGTTTGTCAGATTGACCAGCAGGTGCGCGCGCTCGCCGTCATGCTCTTCCATGGTCTGCGCGACCGTGCGGGGCAGAATTCCCTCGTAGCAGATCGAGGTCGCCAGCAGCCACGGTCCTTCGCGCAGCGGCGTCGTGACAGTGCCGCGGGTCAGCGCACCGGCCATTGGCGACCATTGATAGAGAATCGGGAAGGTATCGCCGAACGGGATATATTCGCCGAACGCGAGCAGCGCGATCTTGTCGTAATGGTCGCCGAACAGCCCATCGGAGTTAATCACCGCGGCGCTGTTCCAGACATTGCGCGTGCCCGGCTGGCCGCGCATTACGCCCGCAACAATATTGACCGGGATATGATCTGCAATTGATTTGCCCAGCTCCCGACGCTCGGTGTCGACGAGCTGGAGATTAAACGCCGCTTCGGGCCAGATGACGAGCGAGGCGCCGCGCACCTGCAGCTCCGCGGTCTGCTCCCAGATCGCGCGCATCGATGCGAACGGGTGCTCGTGCAGTTCGACCTCGCCGACGTTGGGCTGCGCGAGACCAACCTTCTGCTTCGGCGCCGCCTTCTCCTTCTTCTGCATCTGCGAGATGCGCAGCTCGCCGTACCAGAACGCGCCCAAACAGCAGAAGAGCGCGACAATCATCGACGCGAAGGGCAGCGGGGCCGGCCCGGTGACGGTCGGAATCGAATCCTGCTCTGTGTCGATCGTGCTGAGCGCGGCACTTCGGCGCGCGAGAACCACGAAGAGCAGATCGGCGAGCGCACCGTTCACCACCGCCTGCAGCGCGGTGACCAGGAGCACGCCACCGAGATCGGCGATCTGCACCAGCGGCGCGACGGGCAGGAGCGAGACGCCGGTGTAGCTCTGGAAGAGCAGCGGATAGACCCACTCGGTTGCGCAGAGCGCGACCGGCACCAGAAGGGCGAGCGGCGCCGAGCGCGCGCGCAGCCACGCGTGGCGCAGGAGCCAGGCGAAGACGCCGAAGAGAAATCCCTGTGCGGCGCAGATGAGGACGTAGCCGACCACGGCGATCGGCGTGGGCACGAAGGCGAAGTCCTTCAGCAGATGAATCAGCCAGGTGTAGCCGCCCATATGGGTGATGAGGCCCATGAACGCGCCGCGCCCGAGCGCCTGGCGGGGCGTGGTGTCGCGAAGGCTGTAGAGCAGGGGCACGAGGCAGATGAAGGCGAGCGGCCAGATGCCGAAGCCGATCCAGGAGAGGAAGTAGAGCACGCCCGAGAGCGCGGGGAGGGCGCCGATGCGGGCGAGCGCCTGAATCCGCGCGGCCTTGCTGGGCGCGGTCCCTGAAGGTGTCGTGGACATTCGCTCTACCCTTTGCGGATGTTGGGCCGCTTGCGCGCAGGCGCCTTCGCGGGTTCGAGCGGGTTGGTCTGAGTCGGTGCCGAATCGCTGCGGGCCGCGCTGGTGGCGGCCGGGACGCTTGTCTGCTCGGACGCGACTGGCTTCTCTGCGCGCGATGCACGCGGCTTGCGCTCGGGCGCTTCGTGCGTGTCGGGAGCTCTCGCGGCCGGCAGCTGCTCGAACGGCCAGGGCTCGAGCGGCGCGCTTTCGCTCTCTGGAAGTTCGGCCGCGCGCGTGAGGCTCATGCTCTGCGGCGGCGCCTGCACGATGTTCATCGCGTGGCCTGCCTGCGCTGGCGCAGTCAGTGCGCGGGCCTTCTCGAGCAGCGCCCGCAGCGACTCCGCCTCCACCGCCGCATCGTGCGCCTGCGGAGACGGATCATGGAGCGACACCTGGCGCACCTGATCGCGCAGCGTCTCCGCCTGCGAGAGCAGTTGGTCGATATCGACATCAAACTCGAGCGGCACGCGCGTCACTCCCGCGTCGCGCTCTCTGCGCTGCGCGTCCGCCTCGGCGACCGCCCGCTCGAAGTTCAGGTCGAACTCCACCTCGAGCGTGTCGGGATCGACGCCCGGCCAGCGCACCGCGACCACCAGCTGCGCCTGCTGCGGCGTCATGTCGATCGGATCGCCGAGCCACGCCCAGTGATCGTCCGTCGGAAATGGCGAGCCCTCGACGACGAGCGCGAGCCGCTCGGTCACAGGTTCAAAATAGAAGCCGGTCTCCGGCGCACGCGCCACGTCACACTCCACACGACGACGGTCAATTGTTCGCCTCGTCGCCGCCGATATTGTACCAACGCTTCTCGTATCTCACGGTTGCTTTCGCAACGTCGGAGCCTCGATGCGCTCTCTTCTCCCTCTGTTCGTGCTCGGTTTCGCACTGCCCGCGCTGGCCGACTATGACGCTTTCGCCATTCCGCAGAAGGGTGACGCAACGGTCGAGGTGCTCGGCGGTTGGCGCGCCACTCCGCAGCATCCGTTCTTCTCCCAGCTGCAGCGCGACGGTCTCAATCCGCAGCACAGCGCGTTCCAGCCGGAGGGTGTGCTCTCTCTCGGCTTCGCGGCCGACACCGACTTCCACGTCACCATCGATGTCAGCTACGGCCTCGATTCCTGGCAGACCAGCGCCGGCACCGCGCAGGTATCAATGGTGGGAATCCTCCTCGGTGCCGATACCCCGCTCTATACAAATCCATACTTCACGCTCTATGCAGGCGGCGGGCTGGGATATTCGCTCAATACCTTCACGTCGGCGGGGCAGAACACCGAATCGAATTCGTCGTCAGGCTTTCTGCGCGCGGGCGTGCGCGTGCGCCTCGGCAACCGCATCGCGCTCGTGGTCGAGGATCGCTACGTCGTCTCGAGCGCGCTCTGGCCGGCGTTCAGCAGCACGGTGAACGTCGGAGGAAACCTCCTTTCGGTCGGCTTCCTCGTCCACTTCTTCTCGCCCGAGGACGCTGGTCATCCGCAGGAACCGACGACCCACTGAGTGCGGCCGTGAACGCCGGTCAGTTCCCCTCGTTGTCCAAAAACGTGCGTTTTGTTTCTGCCCGTGGGACGAATCAGTCGCCCGTGCTGCGAGGATCCATCCATGGCTGACGAGACTGCCCCGAAGTCGTTTGGTCCGACGGTGAACGTCCAGGCCACTCCAGGAGCGACCGAGCTGGTTCCTCCCGCCACCGAGCGGCGCGAGCTGACCGAGTTGCGCAAGGAGGTCGTCGAGGCGCGCAACCTGATCATCAAGACCGACAACCTGCTCAAGAACATGCACGGCGAGCTCAAGCGCATGGGCGATCGGCAGGAGGAGTTCTCGCGCCGCCGGTTTTTCAGCAGCGCGGCCGCATACATCCTCTTTACGGTGCTCGCGGTGATCGGTGCGTTCTCCGCGACCCACTCGTTGCAGGCGGCCAAGCAGGTCGAGGCGGATGCGGCCGCGGCGACCATCGCGCAGCTGACCAAGAAGGCGCAGCAGGATGCAGCGAAGCTGCAGGCGCAGCATGACGCGAGCGACAAGGCAGGCAAGATCTACCAGGAGCTCTCGAGTGAAAAAGAGGGTCCGGGTCTGACGCAGGCGATGGCGAACGCGGTCCGGCTTGATCGGTCGCAGCTCTCGATGCTCGAGTCGAAGGCGCTCGACGATCGCGTCACGCAGCTGCGCGCGCAGGTGGTGCAGTCGGCGCAGGAGGCCGCGGAGCAGGCCGTGCGCCGCAACGATCTGAAGGCCATCTCGCTCGAGTACGGCCACTATCTTGAGCTCGCCGGGCCGAGCAACGATCCACAGCTCTACTTCAAGCTCTCGGCGGCGCGCTTTCAGCTGAAGGATTTTGTCGGCGCGATCGAGCCGCTCGAGCGGTTCCTCAAGCTGCAGCCGCAGGGGCGCCTCGCGCAGACGGCCGGATATTGGCTCGGCTCGAGCTACGAAGAGACGAACGCGGCTGCAAAGGCGACCGACGTCTATCAGAAGGCGGCGTCGCTCTTTCCCGGCAGCGAGCTCGCGCCGCTCATCCGGTCGCGCATTCGCAAGATCGCACAGGCGCAGGCTGCAGGCCCTGCCGCGGCGTCAGCTCCAGCGTCGAATCCGATCGCGAAGCCTGCCGCGCCAGCTCCGACGCCTGCTGCCCCGGCCGCTCGATAGATCGCGCGAAAGGCTAGGGCTGCCGATTGAAGAGCTGCGCGCGCGCGGACGAGAGCGCGTCGCGAGCACGACCTGCCTGCGCGGAAGTCTCGTCGCCACTGCGCGCGAGCTCACGCCGCAGATTCTCCAGCGCCTCGAGAGCCTCCGCGAGATCGCTCATCACGCGATCTTTCGGCGTCGCCAGACCGCAGCGCGACTGCACCGAAGCGATCTCGCCCTCCCATCGGCGCGACCAGAGGTCCCACTCGCGCGACAGACTTCCCTGATCGAGCCCGCTCGGCGCCGGCTGCACCGCGCGCG
Organism: uncultured delta proteobacterium; assembly: GCA_903911145.1. Classification (GTDB taxonomy): domain Bacteria; phylum Myxococcota; class Myxococcia; order Myxococcales; family 40CM-4-68-19; genus CAIWCD01. The sequence goes on from CAIWCD010000014.1 coordinate 260,666, forward strand.
CGGCGAGCTGCTGGTAGAGGCGATCGAGATCGTCGAGGCAGGCCGCTGGCGTGCTCGCGCGCGCATCAACTGGCAGCGGCTGGCCGTAGAGATCGCCGACCACCGAGCGGATGAGCTGGAAGAAGAGGACAGCGCAGACGATGCCGAACGCGCAGTAGACCGCGAGGCGAAAGGGGCGCAGCTCTGGAGGTCGAGGGGCCAAGAGGGACGGTTCTGGTATCGCGCTGTCTTCGCCCGGTCAACGACGCGGCGCGACGGCGACCGCAGGCTGCTCGACGTCGGGGAGGATCGCACGGTAGTGGCCGCTTGCGTCGGTCAACCCGCTGCCGAGGGAGATCGAATGCGCTCCGCTCGTATCGAGCGCGAAGAATTCGACCGTCGCGCCGAGCAGCGGCGTGCTGATCCCTGCGACGAGTCCCGTGACCGTGCCGACCACCTCGAGCGGTGCTGAGAGCGTGATCGTTGGCAGCCCGGCGGTGGTCGCTTCGAGGTCGAAGGAGGTCAGCTTCTCCGGCAGTCCGCTCGAGGCGGGAGGCGCGATCGCGAATCGATAGCTGCCTGGATCGGCCGTGACGTGGAAGTTGCCGAAGGCGTCCGTCGGAGTGGTCTCTGCGACGCGGCTGGAGACGAGTCGGTCGGAGATGCGCGTCGCGGAGATCTGCGTCCCCGCAGGGACGGGCGTACCGTTGGCCTGCAGAATCGTGCCGATCGCCTGCACGCGGGCAGGGCAGGTGAGCGAGAGCGCGACGGTTCCTGCGTCGAGCTGCACATCGAGTTCTGGCGAGAGCGCAGGCGCGCCAGAGCCGCCGGCGGGAGCCGCTTCAAGCGCGAACTTTCCCTCGAGCAGCGGGAGCTGGAAGCTTCCGTCGGCGTTGGTGGTCACGGAGGTCGAGAGCACATATCCGTGCCCATCAAGGCTGAGCGCATAGACGCGCGCCCGGGCGACGCCGTTGCCGTCGGTGTCGACGACAGTGCCCTGCACCAGCGCGGGCGCGGGGGCCTCCGCGAAATCCCAGCCGAGCGTTCCTGAATCGGCCGGGAATGGTCCGACCGCGGAGTAGCTGGGAATGATCGGGGCGGCGTTTCCTGCGTCGAGCGCAGGAGGCGTGATGTCAGTGGGCGGCCCGACGCGGAGAAAGAATCCATCGACGGTCGGCGGCAGCAGCAGATCGAACGCGCCGTTCCCGTCCGCCTGGGCAGCGGCCGCGAGCACCAGACCGCTCGCATCCACGGCGAGCACGCGCGCATTCGCGAGCGGCTCGATGCCTGCGTGGATGGTCCCGCGGATGAGCTGCAGGCTCTGCGTGGCCGGCTCCTGGAGCAGCAGTGCGGGCGTGCTCGCCGACAGCCCGAGGTCGTCATAGAGCGGCGGCAGCGGCGCCGGCGGCAGGAGCGTCGCGTCCCAGGTTCCCTCCGCGAGCTTCGTCAAGAACGTCCCGTCATTCGCGGCCTGCACACTGACTTGAAGCGCGCGATCGGGGATCACCTGCGAGCGCGCCGAAAACGTCACGCTGCTCTGCGCGAGCGGCTGCGTCCCCGCATCGGCCGTGGCGTTGATCAACTGCGCGACGCGCCCGCCCACGCTGAGCGCGGGGTTGAGCGTGAAGTTGACGATCACGGTGCTGCGCAGATCGATGCTTCCGACTTGTTGAACGCCATAGGTTCCGCCCGGCGGTGGCCGCACTTCCGCGAGGACGTTCGAGAGCGCCGTGGAGCCTGCGCGGCACTCGCCGAGGAAGCAGACCTGGTGGCGCGCGCATTGGCTGCTGCTGCTGCAGGGCACGCCTTCGCCGCTGAGGCGTGCGGAGCGAGCGCTGCAACCCGCGCCCAGCAAGGCCGCAGCGATCATGCTGCCCGCGACCGCGATGCGCGCGTTCATCGGCTCCTCCCGTTGCAGAGCCGCGCCCACGGTGGATCGCTTCGGCAGCTCTGGTCGTTATTCGTCTCGACGGAGACGACGAAGCGGAACGTTGCCGAGGCATATCCGGGCAGCAGCGCGCGGTGCGCGAACGTCGTGGTCGCGTCGTCGAACCCGCCCTGTTCGGCCACCACCATGTCGACGATGTGCAGGCCATCGGAAACGCCGAGCGCGCCGAGATCGAAGTCGAGCGACGGCCCTTGGCGCACCAGCGTTGTTGAATTGAATGACCCGGCGAGAAACTGGCTCGGCACCGCCGGCCTCTGCGTGAGCGGGTCGGTCGCGTCGTAGTCGACGAACCAGCGCACCTCGAGGCTCACGGTCGGATCGTCCTCTTCGATCTGTGGAACATCGAGCAGCACACGGCATGAGCAGCCCGCGGCCGCATCGAGCGAGCCGTGCTGGAGGACCACGAGCGCACCGGCCAGCTTGGGATCGATCGCTTCGATCACCACGCGTGGCGGAACATGCTGCTGCCCGTTCTCCGGATTGATGCTCGCTGGCAATAGGCACGACGTCGCCGAGGCCGCCAGCACAAGCGGGAATGCGCGCACGAGACTCTCCACGCGCAATCTCCATGCACTCCCTCGGCCAAGCCGCGCCTGCTCTCGATCCGCACGGTTGTCAAGCCGCCGGGCCGCGAAGCGGCGCACTGCGCTCTCCATTCGCGACATCCTCGTCGCGGTCACGGCTCTCCCTCCGTCTCGAGTCGACCCATCGAATCCGCCGGCAACGTCTCGCCTCGAGCCTCGGCCTCCATCCGCTCGAGGTGCCGGAAGATCGTCCGGGGATCGACGCCCAGATCCTTCGCCGTCTTCGTCCGGTTCCCTCCGTTGCGATCGAGGACATCGTTGATGTAGCGCGTGCGCCACTCCTCCTGCGCGTCGGCGAGCGGCAGGATCGGGTCGAGTTGCTCGGGCTTGAGATCGAGATCGTCGGGCCCGATCAGCGCCTTCTCCGCGAGCACCACGGCCTTCTTGATCCGGTTTTCCAGCTGCCGGATGTTGCCCGGCCAGCGGTAGGCCTTGATCGCCGCGAGCGCCTGCGGAGAGAAGCCCTTCACCTTCGAGGAGAGCTCGCGCACCGCTCTTCCGAGAAACCAGCGCGCGAGCAAGGGCGCATCTTCCCCGCGCTCGCGCAGTGGAGGCAGCGCCAGCGCGACGACATTGATTCGGTAATAGAGATCCTCGCGGAAGCGATTGGCGCGCATCTCCACGTCGAGGTCCTTGTTGGTCGCGGCGATGACGCGGATGTCGATCGACTCGGGCCGGGTATCGCCAACCTTGACGACGACGCGCTCTTGAAGGGCACGCAGCAGCTTCACTTGCAGCGCCGCGGGCATGTCGCCGATCTCGTCGAGGAAGAGCGTCCCTCCGTTCGCCGCCTGAAAGCGCCCGCCGCGCGTCGCGACCGCGCCAGTGAAGGCTCCGCGCACGTGTCCGAACAGCTCGCTCTCAAGGAGATTCTCGGGGATCGCGCCGCAGTTGATGGCGACGAACGGCCCCGCTTTGCGCGTCGAGCGTCGATGCACCTCGTGCGCGATCAGCTCCTTGCCTGTTCCCGTCTCGCCCGTCACCAGCACGGAGATGTCGGTGCCGGCCACCTTGTCGATCTTGCGGAAGATGTCCTTCATCGCCTCGCACGCACCGAGGATGTCGCCATAGGTCTGCTCGTCGAGCCGGGTCGACAACTGCTGGTTCTGTGCGCGCAGTTCGTCCCGCTCGAGCGCGAGTTCGAGCAGCAGCGCGGCGTTGGTGCAGAAGGCCGAGACGAGCGTCAGATCTCCCTCGGTGAAGAGATTCCGCACGGTGTCGTTGGCGACGTAGACCGCGCCGATCAGCTCGCCCCGGCGCAGGAGCGGCGCGCAGAGAACCGACGTGAGCTTCAAGTTCACCACGCTCGCCGACGCGTTGAACTCCGCGTCGCTGCCGGCATCGCTGACGATCAGCGGCGACTTCGTCTGCAGCACTTTCGCGACGATCGAATCGCTCAGCCGCTCTACCGCGTTGGCGATGTCCTGCTGCTGCACGTTGCGCGCGGTCTGCACGCGTGGCACGCCCTCTTCGACGACGAGGATGAAGCCCTTGTCGGCCCGCACCACCTCGATGATCGCGTCGAGGATGTTCGCGAGCGCCTTGTCGAGCGCGGGCTCCCGCGCGAGCTGCGCGGCGAGGTCGGCGAGTCGCTGGACGAGCAGCGCCGCGCCCTCCTGCGCCACCATCCTCGGCGCCGGAGTGTGGATCGGCTCAGCGGTCCGGAAAGTGATGCGCGCGTTGCCGAGCGCGAGCTCGTCTCCCTCGACGAGCGGGTGGTGGTCGCGCTTCTTGCCGTTGAGCAGCATGGTCGCGCCGTCGAGTGCGCTCGCGGTGTAGCGCCCGCCGTTTCTCTCGATGGCGATGAGCCCGCGCGTCTCCGGCAGCAGCACGTCGGCCTCGCGCGCGCCGAGAGTCAGCAGCGGCTTGAGCAGCGCGATGGTCTGGAGCGGCTTGCCGGGAAGTTGGACGAGGAGATGGGGCATGGCTGCTCCGATCAATGCGAGGTCGCGCCGCTTGGCGCAGATGGGGCGGGCGACGTCGATGCGGGCGCGGGAACGCTCTCGACCGCACTGGGCGCGGCCTTGCGCGTCGCGGATGGCTGCGTGAGGTCGATGCCGGCGGGCATCGTTGGTGCCGGGAGCGGCGCCTGCGCGGGGGGCGCCATCCCCGGTTGCAAGAGCGGTCGATCGACCGGCCCCTCAGGCTGGAAGCGGACTGCCGCATGCACGGCGCCGCCGAGCCAGAGCGCATAGAAGATTCCCGCGCCGATCCACTTCGCGACGTTGAGGCGCTGCGCGAGCGGGTAGTCGCTGCTGGAGAATCTGCCCGTCGCGCTGTCCCGCAAACTCTCGATGAGGAGCGCGGAACCCACGCTGGTGGCGCCCGCGATCACTTCCGTGGTTGCGAGCGAGATGCCGAGCGCGCGGTCGCCGTTCTGCAGTTGGCCGATCCCGAACGGCAGGAGCGAGACCCAGAATTCGCGCTGCACGACGCGCCTCTCGACGGTCGGCGCCGACGCCATCAGCTTGCGCTGCTCGTCTTCGATCTGGTGTTGCTGTCGCGCGCGCGCCTCCTCGATCGACTGCTTGAGCCTCTCCTGCTCCTCGGCGCGACGCAGTTCGCGCAACGGCAGCAGGCGCGGCTCGGCCTCCTTCTTCACCTGCTCGAAGAACCCCACGGCCGCGGGCGGGACATAGAACGGATCGAGTTCTCCATCGGGATTGAGGAAGAGCATCTCGAGGAACGCGCGGTACGCCTCGCCCTTCTTGCCCTGGTAGAAATCGGCGAGCCCGAGCAGCCGGTAGGCCTCGGCGCGCAGCTCTCCCGACTCGAAGACGGTCGCGTCGATGAGATGGTTGAGCAGCTTCGACGCGCTTGGATAGTCGCCGTACTCGAAGAACGAGCGGGCCTTGCGCATCCCCTCGACCGACGTTTCCGCGGCGGTCTGCGCCTGCGCTCGAGGAGAAAACGCGGTGAGCGCGAGCAGCAGCGCGGCGAGAAGCCCCTTCGCGATGCGAGCGGCGATGCGGTTCATGGAGCCGTGCCTTGCGTGAGCTGGAGGTAGTCGATGGGGATCTGCCGGCCGGCCTGCAGCGTGACGTGGCCTGCTCTGTCGCCGACGGTGAGCAGCACGTCGCGCATCGGCCGATCGGTCATCGTGAGTTCGTGCGTCGGGAGTTCGCGCGCTGTGCCCATCGGGACGCCATCGATGAGCACCTGCGCGTCCGATGGCGCGGCGGGCACGCTCAACCGCGCTGGGCGCGGCTTGCCCGGCTCGAGCGTGTAGCGCGTCTGCCCGGGCTCGACGTTGATCGTCTGCGTTCCGTCGAGGCAGCAGAGGTGGCTGACGGTGACTCGATGCGGTCCGGGCGCGAGCGCGACGTCCACGCTCTGGCTCTCGCCGACGAGGTTGCCGTCGACGATGACCTGCGCCCAGACCCAGTGGACGTTGAGAGTGGCTTTGATGAGCGGGCCGCTGCTCCTGGGAACGAGCGCTGGTGCGGTCCCGACGCCCCCGATAACGCCAGCGCCCGGCGTGCTCTCCGATCTTCTGTGGGCGCTCTCGCTTTGCGTTCTCGGATCGGCAGTGGCGACCTGCTCGCCGCTGCTCCTGTGCGCGCGCGCGTCACTGCTCGGCAGCGTTGATGCTCCGCGTTCGCTCTTCGGTCTCGATGCGGTCGCGAGCGGCGCCGCAAGCTCCTCTCGATGCAGGTCTCGCGCCTGCAGGTCGCGCGCGTCTGCTTCCGTCTGCGCGAGTGCGTGGGCCTCGCTCTCCCGCAGCGTCCGAGCGCGCGCCTCGACTTGCGCCAATTCGTGCGCCTGCTGCGCTCCTCTCTCGCTGCTCGAGCGAGATGCCGCATGTCCGAGTTGCACGGCAATGAGCGTCGCGATGAGAGCCGCGCCGAGGCAGACGCCGGCCTGCTTCGCTCGCTTGACCCTGCGGGCGCGCTGCCGGATCAGCGCCACCTTCTGTGCTGCGATCGCGTTGTCGGGATCGAGAGCGAGCGCGCGGGAGTAGGCGGAGAGCGCGATCGCGGTTCTCCGCTCCTGCAGCGCCGACTCTCCTTGCGCGAGGCTGCGAGCGACCAGTCGTTCCCGCAATCGCTGTGCGGCCGCTTCCGGCGGCTTGCTGCAGACAAACGCGGCCAACTCTGCCTGGGGGGCGTCGATGCCGGACTCGGCGAGCAGCGCGATCAATTCTCGCTTCGCATCCGTCGCGCTCTGGATCCGCTGCTCGCGATCTCTCTCGAGCAGACGCGAGATCACGCGCGCCAGACCGTCGCTCACCGACGCGCGCAGCGAGCGTGGATCGGTGGGCCGCCCCTCGAGGATCTGCCGCAGCAGCGCCGCGGGCGTCTGCGCCTGGAACGGAAGCGCGCCGCATGAGAGCCAGTAGAGCAGCGTGCCGAGCGAGAAGAGATCGGCGCGCGGATCGGCCGGCTTCCCCTCGATCGTCTCCGGCGCGAGATGCGCGGGTGAGCCGAGGATCGCGCCCGTCGTCGTGAACTTCTCGTCGGGATCGAGCAGCGAGGCGATGCCGAAGTCGGTCAACTTGATCACGCCGTCGTCGCGCACCATCACGTTCTCGGGCTTGAGATCGCGGTGGACGACGCTGGCCGCATGCGCATGCTCGAGAGCATCGGCGAGCGCGAGAGCGGCGCAGGCCGCGAGTTCGGGCGGATCGAATGGATGGGCCTCGGCGAACGCGCGCAGAGACGCGCCAGGAATGAACTCGGTGACGAGATAGGAGGGCTGCGCCTCGGGGCCGGAGAAGTCGTAGACGTCGAGAATGTGCGGATGGTGCAGGCGCGCCACCGCGTGGGCCTCGCGGTCGAATCGCCGCCGGATCTCCTCTCGCGCGAGCAGATGCGCGTGGAGCACCTTGACCGCCACCGTGCGCCGCAGCTGCGTATCGAAGCCACGCCAGACCACGGCCATCCCGCCTTGACCGACCTGCTCGTCAAGACGATAGCGGCCGAGTTGAGGCGGATTCACGCGTTGCCCCTGGCGCACCGTGGTGCGTCGTGGATGACATGCTCATGCGCTGCGGTGCAGCCGCTCGCTCACTCGGGCGGTGCGACATCGATGACGCGAACGGCGCGCGAGAGTAGCAGTGGTGGCGGATGCGACCAAGCTCCGTGCGAAGCGCTACCTGCGGGCGGCGCTGCGGACGCGCGCAAGCAGAATCCGCAGGAGCTCTGCTGGATCGTGCGGTGCTCCAGTCGGCGCAGCAGGCACCACCGGGCGTGCCTCTGCGCGTGGCGGCAGAGGAGTCGGTGCGACCGGAGGAGCTCCCGGCGAGGTGCGGAAGATCGCACGCGCGGCGCGGCTTGAGCGGGCCTCTCGAGCAGGAGGAGGCGAACTCGGAGGAGGGGCCGCGCCCAACTCGGGAGCCCGCGCGAGACCATCGTCGAGTGCACGCGAGCCAGGCGGGGCGAGGCCAAACAGCTCGACGAGGCGATCTCGCAGGAGCTCGTTTTCCGGCTGCGCGCCGACCGCGAGCCGATAGGCGCGCACGGCATCCGCATAGCGCCCGGCCGCTGCGAACACCTCGCCGCGCTCGGCATCCGTGAGCTTCAGATCGGACGTCTGATCCGGCAGCGGCTCGGTGGCGCGGCGTCGATGGACCAGCTCGCTGGGTTGCAAGAGGGAGCGGACCGCTTCAGTGCGCTGGCGCAGCCGCTCATCTTCGGGATGATCAGAGGAGAGCCGCTCGAAGATATCGACCGCCATCAGCAGATCGCCGCGCCGCACCGCCCGCTCCGCGCGCGCCTCCAGCTTTTCGTCCGGACTCTCCTCCATGCCCGACACGAAATGCCCTGCGGTGCGCCCGTGTCAACCCCTCATGCGTGCAGCTGCTGTCCGATGTGAACGCGGCAGCGTCAAGGCGCGCTGCCGTGCCGCTGGATTCACAGATTCGCGCCGACGGGCCACCAGCGCCGCGCCAGGGCCCAGCAGGTGTTTCAGGGAATGCAGACGTTCCGATAGATGTGGATCTCTGGACCACCTCTCGACATGCCTCCGAGCGGATCGGTCAGTGGCGCGAAGAAACTGTCGTAGGGATCGATGGTCGCATCGCACGACAGGAAGCCTGGTGAGATGACCTGCTCGTCGCGAAAGCAGCGTGGATCAAGCGTGCGCGCCGAGCCCTGGCGGCCGAGTCGCTTGCAGGGCAGCACTGCGCGCGCCTGGGCGACGAAGCGAGAGGGCGTTGCGTACTTGCTCATCTGGCTTTCGTTTGCGAGCCGCGACCAGCCTTGTCGACCGCTCGCGACCATGCCGCGCCAGTCGCGCGTGTCGGACGAGAGCTTCGGAACGGCCGCTTGCAGAGACGTCGGCAGCGAGCGGTTGCAGGCGTCGAGAACGCCAGGCTCCACTGCTTGCACCTGCTCAGCGATCCACCCGTCGCTCGAGACGCTCGCAGTGGGGCCCTGCGCGAGCAACCACGCGGCGGCGACGTCGCGGGTGTCGTCCTGCGAGAGCAGGTGATCGAAGCGCACGAGGCGAACGGCGGGAGGAACGAGGGCCAGCAGGCACAACGCGAGCGCACCGACGCAGGCGACAACTCGTGAGCGCGCGATCGCGGGCGATGCCCCGGCTTCGGAGAGCGCGGGCGAAGCTGCGGAGGGGCCGCCCTGCAGGGCTCGCGACCACACGGTTGCCAGCGAGAGCGTGAGCCCAATCGCGAGAGCCGGGAGCATCGGCGACCCATAGCGAACGAAGAGCAGTCGAGACGCGGCGACTTCGCAGAAGAACGCGAGCACCGTGACGGCAAGCGTGATCCCGATTTCGCGATCGCGGCGAAACGCGAGCCAGAGTCCGAACAGCGCGAGCGCGAGGCCGATCAATCCGAAGGCGAGTGGGAGGGTGACGGTCGAGTGGAAAATCCATCCCGCCGGCGTGTGCGCATCGACGTCGAAGGGCTCGAAGCTGTGCCCACTGGTGTCGTAGCGAAAGCCGTGGCTGAGCAGGCTCGCCCTGAGTTCTGAGGGGTGGAGGACGCTGCGTGGCGAAAGCAGAAACAGTCCCACGAGTGCAGAGGCGGGGCCGAGGATCAGTGCGGTGATTCCGGAACGCGCGAGCTTCTCGATGCCCTGCTTGCGCTCGCGAAGAACGAGAAAAAAACCCGCGGTGGCGCAGGGTGCGATCAGACCGGCTGCGGAATATTTGATTCCGAAGGCAGCTCCTGCGACGGCGCAGGCAACGAGCCAGAGCCTCGGAGATTCCTGGAGCGCGCGAATCAGCAGATACACCGCAAGCGCAATCAACGCGCAGAGCGTTGCATCGCTCACGCCAAAATGTCCGTCGCGGCCCGCGACGTAGTTGCACCCGAGCACCAGCGCGCCCAGCCCTGGCGCGGCCGCGCGCATTTCTGTGGGAACCAGTCGGCGCGCACTCAGACCGGTCAGCGCGCAAGCAGCTACGCCCATCACCGCAGAAAAGCCGCGTCCCGCCAGCAGCAACGCAAGCGGGCGCTCGGCGAAGAGACAGCCAAGGTTCACTTCGACATGCGTCCAGGAGGACAAGACGAACCCCTCGAGACGCTCGAGCAGATGGATGATGAAGAAGAATCCCTCCGGCCACCCCTCGGGCAGATGCGAGAATGGGGGCAGTCCAGCGAAGTAGTTGAGCGCGACGGTGACGAAGATCTCTTCGTCGGGGCGCCCGCGCGGCGTCGACGATGCGAACTCGATTCCCTTCAATCGAAGCGCGAGCGCGAGCAGCAGCGCGCTGGCTGTAAACAGAGGCGCATAGAGTCGAGACAGGCGGTGTTTCATCTGCTCCCCGATGGGCGTCATCGCGTCGAATCCCGCGTGCTCGCGTGGAGGCACCGTTTGGCGACAATTCGAGCGCTCGGCTCTCTACACGGTTGGAGTCGCGACGACCACTCCGTTCGCCCGGGCCGCCGATCGCCTCCCGAGTGAAGAGTGGAATCCCTGGGACAAGTCACCCACCCAGGCGCGCGCTTGCCTCGGGCAGCAGCCCCTTCGCACGCCCCTCCCGCGCGAGCAGCGCGAGCCCCTCGACGGCGCTCGGCTGCGTTGGCGTGAAGCCCAGCGCGCGAAGTCTCCGCGTATCGAAGTATCGGTCGGCCGAGAACTGCTCGAGCAGCTCAGGTCCGAGCTGCGGCGGCGGCACGGGCGGCGAGCCCTGGAACGCGGAGAGCCACGCGCGCGCGAGTCGGCGGTTGAGCGGGCCCCAGAACATCCACATGGGAAGTCGGCGCAGGATCCAGAGCAGCAGTCGAGCCGGTGCGGGCGAGTAGGGGAGCGCGCCGGCCTCTCGCGTGCCCGCAGCGAGCAGCAGCGCGCGGGTCAGCTCCTCGAGCGGCAGCGGCGCGTCGTCGGCGACATTGAACGCGCGCCCATCGTGCGCGGTGAGTCCCGCATCACCGCTGACGAGCAGCAGCGCAGCCCGCGCGACATCGATTGCGTGCACGGCATGCACGATCGGCCCACGCCGCGGAACCCAGAGCGAGCGTCCGGCCCGCGCCGCGAGCGCCGCGATCACGAGCGAGGCCTGCATCCCGCGACGCTGCCGCGGACCATAGGTGAGCGCTGGCCGGAGCACGGCCAGCTTGAGCCCGCGCAGTCTCCGCGTGCGAAACGCCTCCTGCTCGATCTCCCAGCGCAGCTCTCCTTCGGCGTCGACCGGAGCCTTCAGATCTCCCTCGTCGCAGGGAAGGTTGCGCGGCCGCCCATAGACGCTGCAGCTCGAGAGCAGCAGCAGCGGAGCCCCGCCCGAGAGCGCCGCGGTGCAGGCTGCGCGAATCGAGGCGAGCGCTTCGTCGCGGCTTGACGTGTCGCGCGGAAAGGCGCAATGGGCGACGACCTGCGCCGAGCGGGCCAGTTCGGCCAGCGCCAGCGCTCCCTCAGCCTGATCGATCTGCAGCAGCGAAACGCTCGCGCCCGCGCTCCGCGCCGCTTCGCACGCTGCACCGGGCCGATCGACCGCACGCACGTCCCAGCCCGCCGCCGCGAACTCCTCACACAAGTGCGAGCCGAGCATTCCTCCTGCGCCGGTGATGACGATCGATCTCATCGACGCGAGAGTCCTCCGCACGCCTGCGTCGCGCAAGCAAATCGGAAGCAGGCCCGGCGCGCGCGAAATTTATGCGCGAAGGGAAGTTGCTACGCGGACGACAGTGACTATTGTGGCTTCATCGAGTCGCGCGTGTTGCGCGGCTCACCGCAGCAAATCGGCAGCCGAAAGGGGCTCCACACCGTGTCCGACAAGCCGAGCAACAAGGGCCAGACGCCGTCCTCCGTGCCTCCGCTCATCAACAAGGAAGACATTCCCTCCGTCCTTCCCATTCTCCCTCTGCGCAACAGCGTCTTCTTCCCGGGCGGCGTGCTCCCACTCGCAGTCGGACGGCAGAAGACCATCGCGCTCATCAAGGACGCGGTCCGCGACGATCAGGTCATCGGCGTGGTCACGCAGCGCAAGGCCGAAGAAGAGGATCCGGGCGCTTCTGATCTGCACGCGATGGGCACTGTCGCGCGCATCGTGAAGCTGCTGAAGATGGGCGAGGACAACTATTCGCTCGTCGTGCAGGGGCTCGCGCGCTTTCGAGTGACGGAGCTGGTGCAGGAACACCCGTACCTCAAGGCCCGCATCGAGCCGGTCGAGGACAAGACGCCGAACGAAGAGGTCGAGGTCGAGGCTCTCGGCATCAATCTCAAGAAGCTCGCGCGCGAGGTCATCGAGATGATGCCCGAGCTGCCGACGGCCGCCACGGAGCTGGTCGAGAGCATCACCGCGCCCGGGCACCTCGCGGACCTGATCGCCGCGAATGTCGACGTTCCCATCGAGGAGAAGCAGCAGGTCCTCGAGACGGTCGACCTTAAAGAGCGCATGAAGCTCGTGCTCGAGCTGCTCAATCGCAAGCGCGAGATCTTGAAGCTCAGCTCGAAGATCGACTCGCAGGTCAAGGGCGAGATGTCGAAGACGCAGCGCGAGTACTACCTGCGCCAGCAGCTCAAGGCGATCAAGGAAGAGCTCGGCGAACTCGGTGAAGAAGAGGAGGAGCTCGACGAGCTTGGCGAGCGGATCAAGAAGCTCGGCCTGCCGCCGGACGTCGAGAAGGTCGCGAACAAGGAGCTCAATCGGCTCAAGTCGATCCCGACTGCGTCGAGCGAGTACACCGTCGCGCGCACGTACCTCGAGTGGATCGCGGATCTGCCGTGGACGAAGAAGACCGAGGACAACCTCGACGTCGAGAACGCGCGCAGCGTCCTCGCGAAGGATCACTACTCGCTCGAGAAGGTGAAGAAGCGCATCCTCGAGTACCTCGCGGTTCGCAAGCTGAAGAACGACATGAAGGGTCCGATCCTCTGCCTGGTCGGTCCTCCGGGCGTCGGCAAGACGAGCCTCGGGCAGAGCATCGCGCGGGCGACGGGGCGCAAGTTCGTGCGTCTCTCGCTCGGCGGTGTGCGCGATGAGGCCGAGATCCGCGGGCACCGGCGCACGTATGTCGGTGCGCTCCCGGGTCGCGTCATCCAGTCGATGAAGAAGGCCGGCACGATCAATCCGGTCATGATGCTCGACGAGATCGACAAGCTCGGCAACGACTCGCGCGGAGATCCGAGCGCGGCGCTGCTCGAGGTGCTCGACCCGGAGCAGAACGGCACGTTCAGCGATCACTATCTCGACGTGCCGTACGACCTGTCGAAGATCATGTTCATCGCGACCGCGAACCAGCTCGACCCGATCCCGGCGCCGCTGCGCGACCGCATGGAGATCATCGAGCTGCCCGGGTACACGTTCGAGGAGAAGGTGCACATCGCGAAGAACCACCTCGTGCCCAAGCAGGTGAAGGAGCACGGGCTCGGCGAGGACAACATCGAGATCAGCGACGCGGCGCTCAACAAGCTCATCACGGCCTACACGCGTGAAGCGGGGGTGCGCAATCTCGAGCGCACGGTCGCCGATGTCTGCCGCGCGGTGGCCGTCGATGTCGCGAGTGGCTCGTCCGTGAAGCGGGTCATCTCGGCGGAGGATCTCGACATCATCCTCGGGCCCGAGCGCTACTACGCGGAGACGGCGGAGCGCACGGAAGTTCCGGGCGTGGCGACGGGCCTTGCGTGGACGGCGGCGGGCGGCGATCTGCTCTTCATCGAAGCGACGAA
>CAIWCD010000015.1 GCA_903911145.1 uncultured delta proteobacterium
GTGAGGCCTCGCCGGATTCTGCGGATTCGCCTGGAGCGTGACCTGGCCACTCTGCTGTGGCGCGTTCGGCTTCGCCGGATTCTGCGGATTCTCGTGCAGCGTGACCTGGCCACTCTGCTGCGGCTCGTGAGGCCTCGCCGGATTCTGCGGATTCGCGTGCAGCGTGACCTGGCCACTCTGCTGCGGCGCGTTCGGCTTCGCCGGATTCTGCGGATTCGCGTGCAGCGGAACCTGGCCACCCTGCTGCGGCTCGTGAGGCCTCGCTGGATTCTGCGGATTCGCATGCAGCGTGACCTGGCCACTCTGCTGCGGCGCGTTCGGCTTCGCCGGATTCTGCGGATTCGCGTGCAGCGTGACCTGCCCGCTCTGCTGCGGCGCGGCAGGCTTTGCCTGTGTCGGCCGCGCCTGGAGCGCACCGGACGTCGTTGCCCGTCGCGGGTCATGCGCGAGCTTGATGACTGTCGGAGCAGGCCGCCCTGGCGAAGCAACGGCGGCAGAGGAAGCGACACGCTCGAGCGCAACTCCGGCCAGCATCGAGGCCCGCGAAGGCGCAGGCATGGGTGTCGCGCCGGAACCGCGATTCGACGAGGTCTCTCGAAGCTGCGACTCGCGCAGTTCCTTCTCGGCGTCGAGATAGCGCAGGCGGCACGCGTCGTAGAATCGCAGCGCCTCATCCCGCCTGGACTGGAGCGCGCGCAGCTTTTCAGCGACCTCGGGATGGACCCCGCCCGCCGCGCGCGCCTGGCTCAGCAACTGCGTCGTGCGATCAATGCGCGGCTGGTGCTGTTCAGCGAGCGAGAGCAGATAGTCACGCCGCGGGCCGCGCAGGTGACCAAGCTCCTGCGCCAGGCTCTGCCAACTCCGGGACATCCCATCGAGCTCGCTGGTGACGTCGAGGGTGCCAGAGCTGAGATAGAGGTCGTGCAGTCGCAGGTCGATGTTCTCGACGAGGTCAGGCGAAGTGCCGTCCTTCAGCAGCGCACCTCGACACCCCTGAAACGCAAGCAGCAACGAGCGAGCAGATTCGCTCCAGCCGCGCAGCGCAGCGTCGAGGCCGGGGCCATCTTCGCGGAGCTCCTGCAGCTTGCGATCGAGGTCGGCGGCAGCAAGCGACGCCTGCGCCATCTGACGGTGGAGTGACTCTACCTGTTGTTCGCTGGCAGCGCTCACTCGAGCTCCCGGTCACCGAGATCAGGCCTCTGGCCGGAACAGAGTACATGAGCGAAGGGGCCTCAAACAAGAGGCACGTGCTTTCATTTGATGTAATTGAGATTTTCGCCGTTATCGGGATCGGCGAAATACGAGATCAGCGATCGCTCTTCGCACGGCACTTTCCGCAGAGCCCATAGAGCTCGAGCTTGTGGCGCGTCACGGTGAAGCCGTGCTCGAGCGCGACCTCGTCCTGCAGTTCCTCGATCCGCTCGTTCTCGAACTCGATGATCGTCTGACACTTGGTGCAGATGAGGTGGTCGTGGTGGTCGCGATCGAGCGCGGCCTCGTAGCGGGTCTGGCCGTCGTCGAAGTGCCGCGCGGAGGCGAGACCCGACTCCGTGAGGATCTTCATCGTGCGGTAGACGGTCGCCGCGCCGATGTTGCGGTCCCGCAGCGAGACGCGCGCGAGCAATTCGTCGATGCTCAGGTGTCCCGACGCGCTGAAAAAAGAGTCGACGATCAGATCGCGCTGGCGCGTCTGTTTGAGTCCGCGCTCCGCAATCCAGGCTTTGAGCCGCTCCCGCGCGGCCTCGGTTCTCGCTGCGTGCTGCTGCGTGCGTGCCGCGCGCGCGCCAGAATTGGAAGCAGTGGGCAAGGAGTGCCTCGGGACCGACGCAATTGAGAACGATTCTCAACGAGCAAAATGGAGGTTGGGAGGCGAGTTGTCAAGCGAGACAAGCGATGCGACCGCGGGCAGCTAGGGTGCCGGGCGCAACCAACCGCGCGAGGCCAACTCAGGACGCAACCGCGCGAGAGCAGCGTCGTCGGAAAGGCCCGCGGCGAGGTCTGAGCCTAGCAATCGAGTGAGCGCGGCGCGGGCCTTGCTCCTGACTCGGGCGTCGGGATCGGCGAGTCGCTCCAGTAGCGCTGCGCCATACCGAGGCCCCTGATCTCGATCGCCCGCGACCTCGGCGGCCAGCGCACGAACGCGGGGATCAAGGGAGTTCATCAACTCGGCAACGTCATCGCCGCTGGTGTCTTCGAACTTCGCGCGGGTCGCGATTGCGCGCCGCGTGCTCGGCAACAGCAGCACGAACACGAGAGCGCCCAGCCCAATCTGGAACAGGCCCGTCGAGGATGGGTAATGACGAGCGCGGATGAGCGCGAGTCGATAGACGGCGAAGATGAGGAGGAATGCGCCGAAGAGAACCGGCGCGACGGCCGAGGCCCAGGGCGGCATGCGCGGCCCGACCGTCTCGCTCGTCGCCCAGAACGAGACGAGCGCGGAGCCGACCAGCAGTGCGTAGAGCGCGGGTCGCAAGCGCTGAATGAACGCCAATCCCGACTGCACGCGCGGCGTGCGGCGTGAGGAAGATTGCACTGGCGGATTGGAAGCGGGCACGTGGCGGGGTCTACCCCGGCGAGGCGCTGGCGTCCAGAACAGCGGCAATGCGATTGAGTCCGCGATTCGCCTCGTCGTAGCGCCCGTCGGAGTAGGACAGCGTGACGTCGCGAAAGAGCGTCTCGACCTCCTTGCGCTGCACATCGCTGAGTTTGGCAGATGCGCGCTGGCTCTGCAGGCGTCGCATTTTCTGCTCGACGAGTCGCTGGTCGACCTGCAGCTGCTTGGCCGCACGAGCGAGTTCCACGAGCAGGTCACCAGCGCGCGCAAAATCGCCTTGTCTGCGCGCGGCCCAGATATCGGCGTTGAGCGGCTGATCCTCAATGGGAAGGTCGCCAATCAGCACGCCTCGCGCAGCGAGTTCGTCGAGGAGTTTCTTGTGGCGGGACTCGACGGACGCGGCCTGTGGAACATCGCGGGCCGAGCTCGCCTGCTGCTGAGACGCGGGTGCTTGCGCCGTCTTCAGATCGGAAGACTTCGCGGCGAACGCGCGCTCGGAGTCGGCCTGCGCGGCCTCCCGTGCAGCGAGCGCTTTTTCTCGGCGAGCCAGGTCCGTGTCGCGCTCGGCAAGACGGGATTCGCGCATCGCGATCGATGCCTCGCGCGCAGCGAGAGCGCTCGGGTCGGCCAAACTGGGCGCGTCGATCGCCGCCTTCTTCGCATCGACTTCACTCTTCTTCGCAATCACCGTCTGCACGCTCGCGACGACCTCGGTCTGCTTCTCGCGCGCCTTGCGAATCTCCTCGTCGAGCCGGCGGCGCTGCTCCGCGTCAGCGGCCCCGACGCTCTTGACCAGATCACCGATTTGCGCGTCGAGCTGCTCTTTCTGCGCGTGCAGCTCCGCCTCGCGATCCTGCAGCGCCTTCTCCTGCAGCTCAAGCTCGCGTCGATCGCCGCGCACGGTGATGGTCAGCTCGTCGGCCGCGCCCGACTGATCACGCTCGCAGCCGAGCGGCATCGCCAGACAGACGAGCGCGAGCAAAGCCGCAGAAGCTTTGAGCGCGCGCACTTCCCAGAGTTGAACCAGCTCTCGCTTTCCCTTGAGCTTCACCGGCTCGCGCGCGACGACTTCGACGTGCTCCGCGACGCGCTCGTAGATCGATTGAGACACCAGAACCTCGCCTGCTTTGGCTTGCGACTCGAGCCGCTGGGCCGTGTTGATCGCATCGCCGATCACTGTGTACTCGAGCCGCTGGGCCGCGCCCAGATTGCCCGCGAGCGCTTCGCCGCTGTTGATGCCGATGCCGAACTCGACCACGGGAAGTCCGCGCGCGATGCGCTGTTGGGAGAGCGCGTGGGCGTTCGCCTGGATCTCGAGAGCAGCCCGCACCGCAGAGAGTTCAGGCTTCACCGCCGCGCGTGGCGCGCCCCAGAGGCAGAGCGCGGCATCTCCGATGAACTTGTTCACCGTCCCTCCGCGGCGCAAGACGGCCTCGACCATCACCTGGAAATAGTCGTTGAGCAGCGCGACCATCTCCTGCGGCGTGAGCAACTCGGAGAGGCTGGTGAAGCCACGCACGTCGAGGAAGAGCGCAGTGACGAGCCGGGTCTCGCCACGCAGCGAGAGGTCGTCGGACTCAGAGAGGATGCGCTCGGCGACATCTCCGGAGACATAACGGTCGAGCGTTCCGCGCAGACGTTCGCGCTCGCGCAGACCCTGGAGCATCGAGTTGAATGCACGCGCCAGGTCTCCGATTTCGTCGCGTGCGTGCGACTGCACCTCGAGCGCGGCGTCGAACTCGCCCTTCTGTGTGCGGCCCATCGCTCCCGCGAGCGCCGTGAGCGGGAGCGAGAGTTGGCGGGCCATCAGCGCGGCGCAAAACAGCTCGAAGGCCAGCAGCAGCACGAGCAGCACGAGCTCGCGCAGGAGGACAGCTCGGGCCTCGGCGTCGATGGAGTTGGTCGACAGGCCGAGGAGCATCCGACCGACCGGCGCGCTGGCGCCCTCGAGTTTGAGCGAGACGGCGAGTTGCTGCACGCCGTCGTGGTGCAGCGCAAGCTGTTGCAGACCGTGCAGAGAGTCAGTCCGGTAGAGGGCGAGCAAGCGCGGCGACAGCCGACCGAGGAGCTTCGGATTGACCACCGAGGCCGACTCGAGGAGCGCTCCTTTCTCGTCGTAGAGCAGGGCGAAAACCAGCTCCTGCCCCGGCGTGCCCGACGAGTTGATGACCAGATCCTGCATGACATCGGAGCGGAACGAGACCCCCTCGGCCGAGAGCCGCACGATCATCGGAGAGAGCGGCCGCACTCGCTCGAGAGCGAGGTGACGCTGCGTCGCAAGTTTCGCCTTCCACGGCACGTAGACCGTGACGATGGCGAACGCCGCGACGGCCACCATCAGCAGCGCGGCCGTCAGCAGAGCGATCTTCCTGCGAAGCGTGAATCGAGGTCGGGGCATGGTCAGGACGAAGAAGCGCCGTCGGGCGGCGGACTGTACACGGCCCTTGCGATGCGTGCGACAGAGAGAAGTTCAGGGGGCCACGCAGGAGGGACGACGATCGGAGCTTCTTCCTCTCGCCACTGTGCTATGTGCCGCGGCGCGATGCGGGATCCAAACGCGGTCGAGGCGAAGCTGGTGACGTTGGTTCGCGAGTTGTCGCGACGCGCAGGCCGCGCTGCGACCGAAGAAGAGGCGCGCGCAGCACTCGCACCTCTGTCCGCAGACGAGGAGCAGGAACTCCTCGGGTACGCGCAGCACGAGCCACCTGCGCGGCCGCTCGGACCGATGGCGTGGGCCGACCTGGCGCGAGGAACAGCGCCCCAGACGGCGGCCGCGCGCGAGCTGACGGGCTACTACGCATTGCAGGTCGAACGAGACGCGCTTGCGCAGATGTTGACGGCGAAGGACCTGGCCGGCCTCGCGGCGTCCGGTGGCGCCGAAGGTCGAAGCGCGGAGCGTCGCGCGCCGAAAATTGAGCGGACGCAACCGACCACTTCGAGAGCGATGGCGCTGCGCGCTGAGCGCAAGGAGCCACTGCCGCGAGAGGTCCCGCTGATCGCGAAGCCCGTCGAGAGGAAGCCGCTGCCGTCGAAAGAAAAGAAGGCGAAAGGCGCGCCGAACGAGGAGCGCGCGGGACAGCTGCTCACTCTCTTCGCCTACCACCGCGACACGGCGCTCGTCGCCAAGGCGCTTGGCTGGTCACTCGACGAGTTGACGGCAGAGGTGGACAGGCTGCAGTTGCGGCGCAAGACGGGAAAGCTGTTGCGCGGGCTCGACACGGAGATGCCGGTCGCGACGTCGCGCAAGTCTTCCGCGAGCGTTCCCGTGCTGCGTCGGTCAGCAAAGGAGAAGGAGGAGACCGCGGCGCGCAAGGAGGCCGAGCGCGCGCTCGCAGCGATCGCAGCGCAGGAGGAACAGAGCCGGAGAGAGAAGGAGCCACCTGCGTCGAAGCGCATTCCCGGTCGAAGCCTATCAAGCGCGGCGGGCGTGCGCGCGAAGCCAGACGATGTGGCGAAAGCGGTTGCTGCGCCGAAGCGCGAGCCGGCTCGCCCGGAGAAGAAAGAGCGCACTGCGGAGCTCCCCTCGGCAGCGCAAGGAGAGGAGTTGCGTGCGGTCCTGCGCGAAGTCGGGCCGCGTCGCGCAGCACTGGCCGCAAGGCTCGGCACGCCAGCGCGGCCGCTCTCCCCTGCAGCGCTGCTCGCGCGATTTCGCGCTGCAGGATTGGAACGCGAATTCGGCCAACGCGAACGCGATCTCATCCGCGCTCTGGTCTCGCGCCATCGCGGCGCGTTCAAGCTGGCCGCGGCAGATCTTGGCACCACCCGGCATGAACTCGAAGAGCTGATCCGCGAGCGGGGGCTGGCGCGGGAACTCGAATCCCTGCGCGAGCGCCAGCGGACGACTGCGCGAGCGGCCCGTTGGCCGAAGGCGAGCATCGCGCTGCTCCTCGAGAAGCGGGACTGGCTGGCGGATCTTGGATTGCTCGACGAGCTCGAGGCCGATGCGCGGGCTCGCGTGCAGCTGATCTGGAAGGAACTCGCCGCTGGAGACGAACGCATCGACGCGCTCGCCAAGACGCTTGGCGTACTGCCGGGCGAAGCGCAGGCTCTCGCAACGCAGTTCTCACTGCGCTAGCGCTAAACAAAACACCCGCTGTTAGAGTTGACCCATGCCCATCTACGAGTTTCGCTGTGAAGCATGCGGAGGCGTCCAGGAGCGGTTGCAGAAGCTCTCGGATCCGCCGCCCGAGGCCTGCCCGAAGTGCGGCGGGAAGATGGCCAGGATCATGAGCCTCAACTCGTTCCAGCTCAAGGGAGGCGGCTGGTACAAGGACCTCTACTCGAGCACTGGCGCGAGCAGCAGCGAGAGCAGCGGCGGCTCGGCGAGCATTCCCCCGTCGAGCGGATCGGCAGGCGGCGCGAGCACGCCAGCAGCGCCCAGTGCGGCCCCGAGCACCAGCGCAGCCCCCGCAAGCACCAACTCCGGCAGCGACTCGGGCGCCAAAAGCAGCGCGTCCGGCTCCACCGCCAGCAGCGGGAAGTCGGACGCGTAGAAGCTGATCAAGCTATGTCGATCGCTCCCGAGCGCTGGGCGCAGGAGAGCGATCTACGTCCAGCGATGCAGCGAAGCTCTACGCCTCGGCGCGGGCTTCGGCCTTCTTCGCCGGAGCCTTCTTCGCGGCCGACTTGGTGCCGACCGCCTTGGCCGCGGCCTTCTGGCGCTTCACCCGCTGCTTGTGCTGCTTGCGGCGGCGCATGACGAGACGGACGTGCTTGCTCTTGGAACGGGCCATGCTTCTGACTCCTCGAAGTTGCGCGCGGATGTGGCCGCGCGATCGGCAAAAGGGCGCGCACCATAGCAGGCGCAGGAGAGACGTGGGTGAAAATCTCTCTCGTTATTTCTCGCTCGCCCCGGAAGAAGGGGGCGCGGCGAGAGATGTCGGAGCAGTTTCTGCGTGCGCGCCCGAGTGCGTCTCCACCGCGCTGGGAGCGGATGCGCGCACGTTCGAGTCGAGATCCCAGCGATCGAGCAACTCCTTCACTTCCGCGAGCGGCAGCGCCGGCGAGTTCCCATTCGGCCCGTCGAGGTCGCGCGCCATCGTCAGCGAATTGAGGATCGCCTCTTCGGTCGCTTCGATCGCCGCCGCGTAGAGCGGATCGAGCCGCGGGTCGAGGAGCATCTTCATCCGGTAGATCATCTTGTCGGTCACACGCGGCACCGTGTTGGCCGTGCTGAACGCGAGGATGATCTCTCCCGAACCGTGCGCGGCGATGCTGCCTGCGCGGCCGATGCCGAGCGCGACCCGCTTGGAGATGCGACCGAGTTGGTGCGTCGAGAGCGGCGCGTCGGTGGCGACGACGGCGATGATGCTGCCGTAGTTCAGCTTGCGCTTGGGCATCGCGCGATAGCGCGCCTCAAGCACGGTCCCGACAGGAAAGCCGGCCACGCGCAGGTCGCGCATATGGCCAAAGTTGTTCATCACCAGGACGCCGATGGTGTAGCCGCCGAACTCCTGCGGCAGCTTGCGGCTCGAGGTGCCGATGCCGCTCTTGAAGTCGCAGCAGATCATTCCGGTGCCGCCGCCGACCGAGCCCTCCGCGACCGGTCCGCTGCTTGCCGTGCGCAATGCTTCAAAGACGTTCTCGGCCTTGACGTGTCGGCCCGCGGAATCGTTGAGCCAGGAGTCGTCGCACTCGCCGACGAGTGGAATCAGCACGTCGTGTTCGCCGCCGATGCCCGGATAGGTCTCGATCATCCACTGCACGGCCGCGTCGCTGACCTGTCCGACAGAGAGCGTGTTGGTGAGGAAGATCGGAGTTTCGATCAGGCCCCACTCCATCATCTGCGTCAGGCCCGATACCTCGCCCGCGCCGTTGAGGACGAAGCCGCCGCCAACGATTCGCTGCGCGAAGATGTTCTTCTCGTTGCAGAGGATCGCGGTGACGCCAGTGCGCACCGGCCCCTTGCCCCGCTTGAGCGGGCCCTTTCCGCGGATGATCGTCGAGTGGCCGACCTGCACGCCGGCCACGTCGGTGATCGCGTTCCATCGGCCCGTCGCAAATCTCCCAAGAGCGGTGCTCGTGGGGCGAAAGAGTTCGCGCGCACGCACGCGCTTCTCGACGGGCCTGGTGTCCGTGGCATCCATGAATTTCCTGCCTCAGGCTACGAGGGCAGGCCCTCGGACTGCGCGGAAAGCGTTGCTGGGCGCGGATCTGCGCTTGCGGCGCCGTTGCCGCTCCCGTTCACCGCAGGCGTCGGGGTCACGCTCGCGATGCTCGAGATTCCGCCGTTCGGTGCGCTGGCCGTCGCGGCCGCGCCCGGCACCTGCACGACCACCGCAGGCGCCCTGCCCTGCTCCCGGCGCTCGCGCTCGCGCTCCTTGTAACGACGGATCGCGCCGCTGAGGATTTCGCTGATCAGCCCGTTGTACGAGATGCCAGCGGCGTCGCTGATCATCACCAGATCGCTCCAGCCAGGCGTCAGTCCGGGGAGAGGATTGCACTCGAGAAAGTAGACCTTCCCCGACTCGTCCATGCGGAAGTCGACGCGGGCCACGTCGCGGCAGCCGAGCGCGATGAAGCAGTCGCGCGCCGCCTTCTCAAGGGCCTTCTGCTGTGCGGGCTCGACCTTCGCGGGCACGTCGTAGCGAATCTTCTTCGACCAATCCTGCTTGTGCTCGAACGAGTAGACCGGGTGGATGTCGCCCTTGTCGAGAAAGACGACCTCCATCGGCGGGAGAACCTTGGGGCGACGCTCGCCGAGCAGGCCGACGGTAAATTCGCGTCCACGAATATAGTCTTCGATGAGCGCAGGCTGATCGTACTTGGCGATCATCTCGCGCGCCGCCTCGCGCAACTCCGATTCGTTCTCACAGACGCTGGTTGGATGCACGCCCTTGCTCGAGCCTTCGGCGACGGGCTTGACGATGAGCGGAAAGCGCACGTCGCGCGGCAGGCGCTCCTTGCCTGTCGTCATCGTGAAGAAGTTGGGCGTGAGAATTCCGTTCTGCCGGACGATGCGCTTGGCGAGCGCCTTGTCGAGCGCGATCGACATCGTCGCCGGGTCGGACCCCGAGTAGGGAATGTCGAGAAGCTCGAGCAGCGCAGGCACCTGGCTCTCGCGATTGCGGCCCTTGATTCCCTCGGCCATGTTGAAGACGAGATCGACCGGCGTCGTCGCAAGCACAGTGGGAAGCTCGGGTGTCGCCTCGAGATCGACCACCTCGTGACCTGCACTTGCGATCGCCTCGCGAATCGCCTGCAGCGTCTGCGGCGAGTCGTACTCGGCCTCATCGTCCTTCGAGCCGTCGATCTGCGGCTTGATGCGCTTGACGTTGAAGGTGAAGCCCACGCGCAGCGGGCCCGCGCGGCGCGGCGGCCGGCTCTTCGCCTTCTTCGGATCGTTGATCCCCCAGCGAGCCACCGCGCTCTCGATCACCTTCGCGAGCAAGCCGTCCGTGTGGATCCCCTCGAGCGCGGCGGCCGCGTAGATCCCAGCGCCCGGCTCCAGGCTCGGCAGCGCGTTGACCTCGATGAAGTAGACCTGGCCGTCCTCGCCGACGCGAAAATCGATGCGTCCAAGATCGCGGCAGCCGAGCGCCTTGTAGGCCGCGCGCGCCATCTCCTGCGCCCGCTTGAGAATGTGCTCGTCGAACTGCGCCGGGCAGCGCACCGAGACCGCGTTCTCGTGCTCCGACTTCAGGTCGTAGTCGTAGATCCTGTACTTGCGCTTCTTCATCTCCGCTTCGTCGAAGATGTACTCGGTCGGCGTCAGCACGCCGTCGCGCCCGTTCTCGACCCGCTCGAGAAACGCGACGGTCAGATCGGTGCCGGGGATGTACTCCTCCACGATCACTCCTGCGGGGAATCGCGCGAGCTGCTTCTCCACAAGCGCGCGCAGCTTGCCGCGCTCCTCGCAGATCGAGTCTTGCGTGATGCCTTTCGAGCTGCCTTCGAAGTTCGGCTTCACCATGATCGGGAAGCGCCAGCCATCGAGCTTCAAGTCGGCGAGCGACTCGATGAACTGGCCCTTGGGCGAAATGACGCCGTACTCGCGCAGCATCAGCTTCGTAAGCGCCTTATCGAGCGTGACGGCAAGGACCCACGCGTCGCTGCCCGTGTAGGGGAAGCCGAGTTCGTCGAAGAGCGCCGGATAGAACGCCTCGCGGAAGCGGCCGCGGCGACCCTCGGCGATGTTGAAGATCAGATCGGGCGCGAAGGCTTCGAGGCGCGCGGCAGTGCGGCTCGCCGGGCCGGAGACCTCGACGCGCTCGACCCGATGGCCGAGGCGTTCGAGCGCGGCGGTGAGCGCGTCGATCGTCTCGCGCGAGTCGAACTCGGCCTCATCTTCAGAGTCGGAGAGGCGCAGATTGTGGGTCAATGCGAGACGCATGCAGGATCCTCGGACGGGTGACCGGAGAGCGAATCAGGAGAGAGGTGCGCGCGCGGCATGCGCGGAACTGCGCCGAGGGCAGAGGCGGCGCGCGGGCGAAGGATGGACGTCGCGGCGGGAAGGCCGAGAGGGATCGAGGCGTCGATCACCTGGGTGCCCGCGAGAAGATCGCCCAGGCGGCGACGGCCGAGATCTCGCGTGAGAGGCGAGAGCGCAACGCCGGCCTCGAGGGCTGCAACACCGATGACCGCAGCGGCGGCCCAGCAGAGCGCGGCGAAAGATCCGGCGGCGACCGGAAGCACGGCGATCGCGAAGAGTGCGTTGCGGCGCATCGACGCGGTGATGCCACCGGGCTGGCGCTTGTGGAGCACGACGACGCGCAACCCTGCGAGCCGCTTGCCGAGCGAACGCCCCGGTCCGAAGAGCCGATCCGCACAGAGCACCAGCGCCGCAACCGTCAGCGCGGCAGCAACCGGGCGCCGCATCGGCCCCAGCAGCACGAAGGGAGCCGCGACTGCGAGCGCATCAAGGATGCGGGCGAGCAGGCGCGGCCAGAGCGCGGCCGGGGGATAGTCGTTCGGCCGCTCGGGCGGACCTGGAGGTTCGGAAAACACGTCAAGCGCCCAGCCAGCGGGCGGCGTCGAGCGCGCTGTACGTAATGATCAGATCTGCTCCCGCGCGCCGCATTGACGTGAGCAACTCAAGACAGACCCGCTGCTCGTCGATCCATCCGTTCTGCGCCGCAGCCTTGAGCATCGAGTATTCGCCGCTGACGTTGTACGCCGCGAGCGGCTTGTCGCTGAGACGACGAACCTCCGCGATGATGTCGAGGTACGAGAGCGCGGGTTTGACCATCAGCATGTCCGCGCCCTCCTCGATGTCGAGAAGCGCTTCGCGCCGAGCCTCGCGCACATTTGCCGGATCCATCTGGTAGCCACGCCGATCGCCCTCTTTCGGAGTGCTCTGCGCTGCTTCGCGAAACGGTCCATAGAAGCCGCTCGCGTACTTCACGGCGTAGCTCATGATCGGCGTGTCGCTCAAGCCGTTGCCGTCGAGGCCCGCGCGCAGGGCAGCGATGCGTCCATCCATCATGTCGCTCGGCGCGATGATGTCCGCGCCACTCTTCGCGCAGGCCACAGCAGCACGTGCGAGCAGCGGCAGCGTCGCGTCGTTCGCGACCGAGAGATGACCGCGCGCATCGCGCTCCAGCGGACCACAGTGACCGTGATCAGTATATTCGCATAAGCAGATATCCGCGACGAGGACCAGTTCGGGAACGGCGTCCTTGATCGCACGCAGAGCCGTGCAGACAGGGCCCGCCTCGTCCCACGCCCCAGAGCCCTGGGGATCCTTCGCATCAGGGATCCCGAAGAGGATGAGTGAAGGAATGCCCAGCCCATGCGCGACCCGCGCCTCCTCGACGGCGACGTCGACCGAGAGGTTCGCCACGCCGGGCATCGAGCTGATCGGGCGCCGGATACCGCGCCCCGGCGTCACGAACAGCGGATAGATGAAGTCGCCCGGCTCGAGCGCGGTCTCCCGCACCATTCGACGAAGCGTTTCACTCTTGCGCAGCCGACGCGGACGCTCAACAGGATAGGCCATGGGATCTTTGAACTAGAGTTTCCAGCGCACGCCGAGGGTCAGCGCGTTTTCGCGATCCTCGATGAGGAGTGCCTGGTTCGGCAGAGAATTGCCGAGGATGGTGCTGCCGCTCAAGGAAGTGTGCCAGCGGGTGAAGTCGTAGCCGACATCGAGCGCAACATCGCGCGTCAGGTCGAGTGAGAATTGCAGCCTCGCGCGCAGTTCGCTGGCGTCGGAGAGAATGCCGAGATCACGCTCCGCTGCGTAAGGAATCGGCGCGAGTGCGGCCTCCGCAAAGAGGGAGAGAGTCAGCTGCGGGAGCAGGCGGAACTCGAGTTCCATGTTCGAGAGGACGCCGAGCACACCGATGGTGGGCGCGCCGCCCGACGCGCGGCCGTACTGGTAGCGGGTGATTGCGCCGACGGATGCGAAGACGGTGAAGCGGGAGGTGATGCGGGTCGCCGCGCCCACCATCGCGCGCAGGGTGAAATCCGTGCCCGTACTGCCCGCGAACGCGTACTGCGAATCACTCTTGAACTGGCCGCCCTCGAGTTCGACGCGACCGACGAACGGGATGTCCGGATCAAACAGAAACGTGTAGCGGGCCAGACCACGGAGGGCCTGGAGTTTGTCGCTGCCGAACTTGTCGCCGCCTGCGCCGGTATCGATGCGAACCGAGAGCAGGGTCGGCTTCCACGCGATGAGAATTCCCGTCGGTACGGGAGACGGGACAACAATCGGCGTCTCTGGAGCATCGAGGTTGGCGTCGATTCCCTCGCGTGCAGTCGCCACGGGCTGCGCGGGCGGCGCGTCGGTCGCGCTCGTCGTCTCCGCGGCGCGGGCTGGTTGCGCGAGCGTGAGTGAAGCAAGCGCGAGGAAGCAGGCAGAAGAGAGTCGTGAGAGCGCGGGCGTCGTCATCGGGGTTGCGACGATAGCGGAGATCGCGCCGACGTGCTCACACCATAGAGTCCGCCCTCGGCGATCTGTTCGAGAACGGCGCGCGGGACGAGGCCCGCCAGAGGGGAGCCTGCAGCGAGGCGGGCGCGCACGTCAGTCGAGGAGATCTCGGGAAGCACTGCCGCGGGGAGGTCCGGCAACTCGTGTCCCTTGCGCTGCACCCGGATGATGCGCGCGAGTTCGCTGACGCGATCGAACCGCTTCCAGAGCGCTGTCTCCTGAAGGATGTCGGAGCCCATCACCAGCGCGAAGCGGTCGAGAGGATGCTCGAGCGTGAGCATCTCAAGAAGATCGACAGTGCGCCCGTCTCCTCCGACCCGCTCCTCCGCCCGGGAGATGCGCGTGCGCGCGAGCCCGAGTGAAGCGACGGCCTTCTCGCAGAGAGAAACGCGCTGATCGAATGAAGCTCCGAACCGCTTGCCGAACGGATGGTCGCGCACCGGAACGAACCAGAGTTCGTCGATCGGCTCGGTCATCAAGAGCCACGCAGCAGTGAGCAGGTGGCCAACGTGCGGCGGATCGAAGCTGCCGCCGAAGATCGCGATCTCCATGCGCGCAGACACTACCCGCACGCCTTCGCGGCGCGAAGTGGCGCCTGCGATCGCGAGCGCCGATCAGTAGAGGAGCGCGGCGCTTCTCCGAGCGACGAAGGCCTCGCGCTCGCCTGCCCACGCCGAGCAGAGTGAATCGACAGACGCGCCCTCTTCGACGCTCTTGCGAAACGCGGCCGAGCCGGTCAGCAGATCGATCGCAGGGATGGTGTCGACGAACTCGTACTTCTCCGTCCGCCAGGCAAATCGCTCAGGCGCCTGCGCGCGTGCGTGCACGATGCAGGCGACGCCGAGCCGGACCGCATCGACTTCGCGCGGAGCATCGATGTGAATCTGCACGCCGCCGCAGCGAACCTTCGCGTGCTTGTCCCACGTCGGCGTGAACGAGCAGGAGCGGAAGCGAACGCCAGGCAGCTTCTCATCGTCGAGCGAATCGGCGAGCGCGTGCCCGTCCAGCCAGGGCGCACCGAACAACTCGAACGGCCGCGTCGTGCCGCGCCCTTCGCTCAGGTTCGTGCCTTCGAGGAGACACATGCCGGGATAGATGAGCGCCGTGTCGGGCGTCGGCATGTTCGGCGAGGGCATCACCCACGGCAGTCCCGTGTCGCGAAAGTGCATGCCGCGATTCCAACCGAGCATCGGAACCACAGCGAGCTCGCAACCGATGTTGAAGCCTCCGCGCTCCGTCGGACGCTGCAGCATCGCCGCCATCTCCCCGGCAGTCAGGCCGTGGCGAGCCGACATCGGCCAGAGGCCAACGAACGACTCGAAGCCCGGATGAACGATGCCGCCCTCAACCGCGAGGCCACCGATGGGATTTGGACGATCGAGCACAACGAACTTGAGGTCATGCCTGGCCGCCGCCTGCATGCACAGCCCCATCGTCGCCAGGTAGGTGTAGTAGCGGCTGCCGACGTCCTGGATGTCGAAGACGAGCGCGTCGAGGCCGCGCAGTTGCTCCTCGGTGGGCGTGAGCGACGCGAAATCTTTTCCGTAGAGCGAGTGTGCGGGAAGGCCTGTGCGCTCATCGACGGCCGTGTCGATCTCCTCGAGGTACTGCACGTCACCGCGCACGCCATGCTCGGGGCCAAAGAGAGAGACGAGGTCGACGCCCATCTCGCGCGCAGGGCCGTGCAGGAGGTCCGCGAGGTGGTTGAGTGCGGGGTCGAGGCTCGTCGGGTTGAGGATCGCGCCGACGCGCAAGCCCTTGAGCAGTGCGCATTCGCTGCGCAGCAGCACTTCGACTCCGAGGATGGTGCGCGAGAATTTCTGCGGCTGGCCGACGGGCGCGCTCACAGGCCACCCACGCCGGTGACGCGCGCTGGAGCCGCGACAGGCTTCTCCTTGCTCTTGCGCCGCGGCTGTTCCACGACCTCGACCATGTGCTTGCGGGGCGGCGCGAGCTCGTACTTGAGGGTGAGCGACTTCTTCGCTTTCGGCCACTCTCCTTCGCGCAGCGCCGCCACCAACTGCTGCGTCAACTCTGGCTCGTGGAGCGTGTCCTCGGTGACCTCAACGGCATCGCTCGAGCCTGCACTGCTGATCTTCAACACCACCGTGATCTTCCCGGCGAGTTCGGGCTTGAGCGCACGCCGCTGCTCGTAGAGCTCGGTCAGATGGCGAGAGCTGACGTTGTAGATTCCATCCGGATTCGCCGCGACCAGCGGGCGCGCAGGGAGCTGCAGGCGTGAGCGCAATGCGGCCAGCTCTGCTCGCGCACGCTCGACGGCACCCTTCGCTTCTGGATGCGTCGAACCCGCCGCCGCGGCCTTGAGTTCATCGAGCTGCCCGAGCAGATCGCTCGCTTCGCCTCTGCGCGTCGCGAGCGTGAGGTGAGCGCCGGCGTCCTTCGCATCGAAGCCAAGCAGCGCCCGGGCAAACTCTTCGATACCCGCTCCATCGTGAGCCGCGACGCGCAGATTGAACAGGCGCACGACGATGTTTCGATCGCGCGGATCGATCCGGCGCCAGCGTCGGAGTGCCTGCTCCTCACCCGCAGTATCCTTGAGAGCGCGCTTGCAGGCCGCGAGCCCGCTCCAGGTGTCCTTGGTGGCATCACCACGCCCGACCGCTGCCTCGTATGCGACGACGGCACCCGCGTAGTTGCCGCGTGCACGCCGAAGCGCGGCCAGTTTGCGCAGCGTCGGCACATCGCGCGGATTCATCTGCGAGAGCGCCTCAACGGCCTCCAGCGCGGCCACCGTGTCGCCTGACGCTTCTGCAGCAGCGGCGAGCCACAGCCGGGCTTCGTAGAGATCGGCCGACGCATTGAGTGCGCGCTGGTAGGCCTGTCGCAACTCGTCCTTGTTCGCACCCGCGTCATCGGCCAGTTGAGCGAGCAGCAGCAACGCCCGCGCGTCGTTCGCATCTCGAGCAAGCACCTGCTCGGCATCGGCCTTCGCCGCAGTCGCATCACCGAAGATCCGCTCGCTGACAGCGCGCTCGACCAGCGCGATCGGATGCTGCGGCGCGATCTTGAGCGCGCGAGCAAAACTCTTCTCTGCCTGATCGCGGATGTGCCAGCGCACATAGACGTGGCCCATACCGATGTCGCCCCACGGCTCCTTCGGGAACTCGAGCGAGAGCTGCTTGAAGAGCGGCCAGGCGATGTCGTCGCTCGGCTCGGACAGCGCAGCGACAAACCGCTCGAGAGACGTCGCTCCAGGCAGAGCCTTCTCCGGTGGGCCGCCTCGCCGCGCAACTGCGAATGCGCGCAGCATCGCGTCCTTCAACGGCTGCAGCGGATCGGGGGGGGCCAAGCTGGCAGCTGGCGCGGACACCGCCGGAATCGCTGGCGGCGCGGCGCTGGGAGAAGGAGGAGCAGGCGCGTCGGCGTCATTCGGCGCATCGGACTCCTGCGCAGCTGGCGCAGAAGCGGCCGCGTCGACAGGATCGACGGCAAGCAGGAGAAGAAGCGCGCTGGTCAGAGGGGCGAGCACGGCGAGAACATCGCGCGAAAGGGTCTGCTTGACCAGCAGGGAAACGCGCTGTCGAGCGGAGACAATCGCGCAACAAACATTCTCTCTTCCCAAGACTCACGTCCGTGTCATTGTCGGCCCGAGGGTTCGAATGGATCTGCCGCCCACACCTGAAGCCCCTGCGCTCGCCCCCGGCACCGTCGTTGGCTCGGTCTATGAGATCCGCCATCTCCTCGGCCAGGGCGGGATGGGCCACGTCTACGAGGCCCTCGATCGCGACCTGCTGCGGATCGTCGCGCTCAAGCTCGGCACCAACGCGCCGGGGCACCCCTCTGTGCGCGAAGAGGCGCGGGCGCTCGCAGCGATCAGCAACCCGTGCGTCGTCGCGGTGCACTGCATTGGTCGCCACGTCGACACCGAGTTCTTCGTCATGGAGCGCGTCTACGGACTGAGCCTCGAGCAGCGCATCGAGGATCTCAACTCGCGCTCCGCGTTGACCGAGGTCTCCGCGGCCATCGAGTTGCTCGCGTCCATCGCAGACGGCCTCGCGATCGTCCACGAGGCCGGGATCGTCCATTGGGATCTCAAGCCGGCCAACGTGATGCTCGCGCCCAAGGGCCGCGTGGTGCTGCTCGACTTCGGCGTCTTCGTGCCGTTCTTCGCGGCAGCCGACGCGCCGATGTTTCGCGGGACGCCCGCCTACAGCGCGCCCGAGGCGACCCAGAGCACCGTCGCGCCCGACGAGGCGCACCTGGTGGATGTCTACGCGCTGGGCGTCCTCGCGTGGGAACTGCTCACGGGTGCACCGCCGTTCCTCGGTCCGACGATCGAAGCAATCTGGAAGGATCACGAGCGCACGCCGCTTCCGTCGCTGCGCGAACGCCGCCCGGATGTGCCGGATGCGCTCGCAGATCTGATCTCCGAGATGTCTGCCAAGTCTCCGTCAGATCGTCCGCCGCACATGTCCGAGGTGGCGCGCCGTCTGCGTGCGCTTTCCGAGCCGGGCTCGGAGGAGCGCGAGCAGCGCCCTGCGCGAATTCTCATCGTCGAAGATGAGCCGGCAACGCAGAAGGTCCTCGACTTCTTCGTGCGGAAGACCGCGCCCCATGCGGAGTTGCGCATCGTCTCGCGCAGCGACGAGGCGCTGCGCCTGTTGCGCACGTTCACACCCGATCTGATGCTGCTCGATCTCAAACTGCCCGACGGCAATGGGATCGATCTCTGCCTGCATATGCGTTCGCTGCGTCTCGCCGAGCGGTGCCGGATCGTGCCGGTGAGCGCCACTGCGGAGCAGATCGATCGCCGCCTGCAGCTGCAGCTGGGCCTGACGCACACAGTGAAGAAGGGGCCGGGCGCGCTCGATCAGATTGGCGCCGTGATTCACGAGACGGCGCGACTGCTGGCTCTCTCGCTCTGAGACTTGCAGCGCGCGCGCGACGCGATCAGTACGCGTTTCGCGAGAACAGCACCGCGGCCATCGTGCGCGCGAGGATCTTGAGGTCGAGCCCGATCGACCAGTGCTCGATGTAATAGAGATCGAACTCGACGCGCTTCTGGATGCTGCTGTTGCCCCGCAGGTCGTGGATCTGCGCCCAGCCGGTCATCCCCGCCTTCACCATGTGCCGCAGCTGGTAGCGCGGGATGCGGCGGCGAAACCGCTCGATGAAGATCGGCCGCTCTGGGCGCGGACCAACGAGGCTCATGTCGCCGCGAAGGACGTTGAGCAGTTGCGGCAACTCGTCGAGCGAGAGGCGACGAAGGAGAGCACCAATTGGCGTCGCGCGCGGATCTTTCGCCGTCGCGAACGCAGCGCCCGCGGCCTCTGCGTCGGTGCGCATCGAGCGGAACTTGAGCATCTCGAACGCGGTGCCATCGAGTCCGACTCGCTCCTGCGCGAAGAAGATCGGACCGGGCGAGCCGAGCTTGACCATTGCGGCGATGCAGAGAAACACAGGGGAGAGCACGAGCAGGATCAGCGACGCGAAGAGCAGATCGAAGGCCCGCTTGGCGATGGCGCTCAGGCCGAGGACGCCTGTGCTCTGCAGATTGACGATGGGCAGACCGCCGAACTCCTCGAGGCCGCCGAAGAGCGTCGCGTATTGGTAGACGTCGGGAACGAGCTTCACGTCGACCGTCGTGTCGGCGAGAACCTCCATCACGCGCGGGAGGTGATGCACCGCGCGCGACGGCAGCGCGACGAGCACCTGGTCGACACCGCGGGTTGCGATGACGCTCTTGAGCGCGCGCAGCGTGCCGATCACCTCGACACCACCGACCGTCTCTCCGACTTTCTTCTTCGTCACCGAGAGCACGCCGATGGCGTGAAAACCCAGCTCCTTGTGCTCCTCGATCGCGTCGATCACTTGATGCGCAAGCCGTCCCGCTCCGAGGACCAGCACATACCGGCGGTTATACCCACGCGCACGCAGCGCCTGGAGGAGCTCCTTGAGGACGAAACGGACGAGCCCGACGCCGACGAACGCGAGGCCACTGAAGATGACGAGCATGCCGCGCGAGTAGCGTGACTCGCGCGTGAAGTAGGTCGCGACGACGAGCAGCCCGCCCGCCACCAGCATGGCTTTGAAGACAGAGAAGAGTTCGTCGAAGGCCGAACGCTGGCGCTGCGGGCGATAGAGGCCGGCAGCCCGCAGCGCGAACGGCCAGGCGACGAGGGCCATCGCGAACACCAGCATCGTGTCGTCGAACCGCGGTAACTCGGCGAAGGGAAACGTGCGCGGCGAGCCGAAGCGAATGTGCCAGGCGCCGGCGAATGCGACCGCGACGATGGCGACATCGAGCAGGACGCGGAGCGCGACGAAGAGTTGATGGTAGCGCTTGAACACGGGGCGACGGGTTAGCAGCGCCAACGGCCGCGCACAAGCGGAGGTGGCGAATCAGGCGAGCAGGCGCGCGAGCTGCGCGGCGAGTTCCTTCCCGAAACGATCCGCGGAGAACTGCTCCGCCCAGGTGCGCGTGGCCGCCGATTCGCTCTCGCGCGCGAGTCGATCGATCTCGGGCAAGGCATCGAGCAGAGACTCCTCGGTGGGCTCGGCGAAGAACTGGCCCGTCGGCGCTCCAGAAGAGTTCGCAGCATCGCGCACCGTCTCGAGTGCACCGCCGAGGCCGAGCGCGAGCACGGGCCGGCCGCAGCTCTGCGCCTCGACCGGCGCGATGCCGAAATCCTCTTCGCCGGGCAGAACGAAGAAGGCGGCGTGTTGAAACAGGCGGAGCAACTCGCCATCGCTCACCGCCCCGAGCAGTTGCACGGTCGGACCGGCGAGATTCGATAATTTCGATAATTCAGGACCACCGCCCGCGACGATCAGGCGCCGCCCGGCGCGGGTGAATGCGCGGACCGCGAGGTCGACGCGCTTGTAGGGAACGAGCGCGGAGACGATCAGCGCATAGCCGCGGCTCGAGCGCTCTTCACTCGTAAGATTCGCGGCGGGAAGAAAGCGCGAGGTCTCAACGGGTGGATAGACGACGGCATCGGCGGCGCGGCCCCAGACGCGAGCGCAGCGCGCCGAGACGAAGCGACTGTTGGTGATGATGGCGTCGACGCGCGACGTGGACGCAACATCCCAGCGGCGCAGCACTGGAGCGACCAGATGCGCTGCCATGCGCGTCGCCAGACCTGCGCGGCCCGGTCCGAAATAGGCCTCGAACTGATCCCAGATGTAGCGCATCGGCGTGTGGACGTAGCTGATGTGACGCGCGCCAGGAGCGGGCCGGCAGCCTTTTGCGACAGCGTGGCTGGTCGAGATGACCAGATCAAAACCGGAAAGATCGAGCGCCTCGATCGCGAGGGGGAACAGCGGCAGATAGCGTCGATAATGAACTTGCGAATTCGGTAATTTTTGCAAAATGCTGGTGTGGATTGGATGCGACTCGATCTGCGCGCCGACGCTGCCTGGGAGGTGGACCAGCGTGAAGATCTCTGCGTCGGGATAGAGCGCGCAGAGTGCAGCGAGAACCTTTTCGCCGCCACGATATCCGGTCAGCCAGTCGTGGACGAGCGCGACGCGTTGGCTCACGGCGACTCCGCGGCCGCGCGATAGAGCGCGAGATGTTCGCGCGCGCTCTTCTCCCAGCTGAACGCGGCCGCGCGAAGCTTCCCTCGCGCTGAGAGCGCAGCGCGCAGGTCCGGCTCGCGCGCAAGACGAAGCAATGAGCCGGAGAGCGCGTCGCAATCTCCTCGCGGAGAGACCAGCGCCGCACCAGACGCGACTTCCACGAGCGCAGGATCGTCCGAGATCGCGCAGGGCAAGCCGCAGGCAAGCGCTTCGAGCAGCGGCAACCCGAACCCCTCGTAGATCGAGGGCAGCACGAGCGCCGTCGCGTGGCGATAGAGACCGGGCAGATCGTCCGGGCGTGTGTAGCCGAGTTGAACGACGCGACCTGCGCGCGACCGCGTGAGGCGCGACGCGAGCGCGGAATCGATCCGATCGGGAGGCCCGGCGAGCACGAGAGGATGCGCGCTCGACACAGCCGACGGGAGCGCGTCGTAGGCATCGAGCAGCGTGGGCAGGCCCTTGCGTGGCTCGAGTGCACCAACGAACAGGAGGTAGCCAGCCGACACTCCCATCTGAACGAGGGCGTGCGGCCGCGGCGCATCGGCAACGCGCGCGCGAAAATCCGCATCGACGCCGTGGTGGATCGCAACGACGCGATCGCGTGAGAGGCCGAGCAAGTCGATGAGCTGGGTGGCGACCGCCTCCGTGGGCGCGATCACGCGCGAGGCGCGCCCGGCCCGCACCCGCAGTGCGCGAGCGAAGTGGTGCGCACGCGCGGCCTCCTGCGTTTCGCGGAACAGCAGCGTGCAGAGGTCGTGAACCGTCAGCACCGTAGGCAGACTCGACCAGGGAGCTGCGTGGTTGGTCTCGTGGAAGAGATCGAGCTGGTGCTGGCGACGTGCGCGCACGAGCGCTGCCGAGCGCGCCAACTGCGCCGCGACATACCCTCCGGGCAAGACCTTGGCCGTCGCGCGAACCGCTCCCAGCAAGGCCCCGCGCGCGATCGGCGCTGCATTCAGATCGCCGCTCGGGCCCGACAGTGGATGCAGTTCAAACGTGCTGCGCTCCGCAATGTTCGCAAGCCCGCCGAGCAGGCCTGCGATATAGCGACCCACGCCGGTGCGCGGGGCGAGCAGAGGAGCGGCGTTGATTCCGATGGAGAGCAAGCGGGCGCAGGAGATAACACGCCCGCGCGTTCACGCCATCGTCGTGAACTGGAACGGCGCGGCACTGCTGTCTCCATGCCTGGCGGCACTCCTCGCGCAGGAGGGGGCGTTCGATCTGCATGTGGTGGTCGTTGACAACGGCTCGACCGACAATTCGCCGGAGTTGCTCGCGCGAGATTTCCGGGACGTCGTCGAGACGATCTCTCTCGAGGAGAACATCGGTTACGGGCGCGCGAACAACGTGGCGCTTGAGCGAGCGCTCGGTTCCGGCGCGGAGTTCGCGCTGCTGGTCAACAACGACGTCGAGTTGGCGCCCGGCTATCTTGCGACGCTCCTCGATGCCGCGCGTGCGCAGCCGCAAGCCGCGCTCCTTACGGGCACACTGCTCTTTCGCGAGCGGCACGAAGGAGTCGAGTCAGTGAACTCGACGGGCCTGACCATCGACTGGTTCGGCCGCGCGCGCGATCGCGATTTCCTCGTCCCTCTCTCGGTACTGCAGCGCGCAGACGGCGTTGTCGACGGAGTCAGCGGAGGCGCCGCCCTTCTCCGCTGCTCCTTGCTCGCCCGGTTCGGACTCTTTGATCCCGATTACTTCGCGTATTACGAAGACGTCGATCTCTCTCTGCGCGCGCGGGCCGCTGGATATCTCTGCTGGTATGCGCGGGCCGCGACGGCGCATCACCGATTCGGCGCGACCTTCAAGGCCGGCTCTGCGCAGCAGCGCTATCTGCTCGGGAGAAACCATCTGCGCACGGCTGCGCGGCATCTGCCTGAACTGCGCGCGGCCGCGGTGGTGGCGGGCACGGCGCTCTACCGCGTCGGCGTCAAGGCTCCGCGAGAACTCGTCCGGGGGCGGTTCGATCTTGCCGCAGCCGAGCTGCGCGCGACCGGAGGAGGACTGCTCGCTGCTGCGCGTGCATGGAGATTGCGGCGCTAGTTCAAACAGTCGCTTCGCCGCGCCGCAGCCACTTCGGCACCATCCAGATCAGAGCAACGAACAGAAGCAGCAGGCCGACGAAGTATCCCTCGGCATATCCGCGATTCAGATGTTGATAGAGATAGAAGCAGGCGAATATCGCGTGCAGCCCGATGAGCGCAGCGAGCGAGCCGCGCTTGCCCTCATCGTCGCGCAGCGTCCAGACAAGGGCCGGCAGCGCGAGCATGTTCCAATAGTAGGCATTGACGATCAGCCAGACATAGACGAGCAGCGGACCGATGGCGAGCGCCTCCAGTTCCGTCGCGTTCGCGAGCGCGAGCGCCACCAGCGCGGTCAGGATGAGTTGCGCGAAAAGCATCCCGCCGTGATCTTGGTCGATCGCCACATCGGCCCGGCCCTGCTTGATCTCGCGCGGGACGAACAGTCCATCGGAGATCTCTGCGACGCTGCTCTCGGCGAACTGGAGGAAGACGGTGTGGAACGAATATTGGTTTGAATAGAACTTCTCGTGCTGCGCGACGGAGATGCGCCCAGCGTAGTTGCGCCAGATCGACGGGCCACCGAACATCGAGGAGGAGACGACGACACAGAGTGCGATTGAGGCCGCGCCGCCGACGCCGAAGCGCACGATGCGCGGATCGACTTTGCGCGTGCGCACGAGTTCCGCGAGCGCCTTGAAGATGAGGCCGACGCCGAAGAAGAGCGGGAAGAGTTTCGACGCGACGGCGTAGCCGAGAAATGCGCCCGAGATGGCTGGGCGCTTGCGCTGCCAGAAGACGAGGCAGAGGCCGAGTGCGAAGAGCCAATCCCAGCGCAGAAAACTTCCCGAGAGATAGTCAAACGAGAATGGCGTGAGCGACCAGATCGTCAACGAGACGCTCGTCGCGCGCAGGCCGAACGTCCGCCAGAACATCGCGAAGAGCGCGAGCATCAGGACCGGATCGATGAGGCCCATCGCGGTCTGGCCGCTGCGCGAGATGCCGGTGAGGTACGAAATCGGCGCGGCGAAGATGGCCCACGCGGGCGAGCCGCTGTTGCCGTGATCGTCGATCACCTGCGCCCAGATTGAATCTCCGTGCGCGAGCGTTTCCCAGTCCGTTTTGAATGCGGCCCATCTCTCGTCGCTGAACTGTGCGCGCACACGCGAGGCGTCTGAGAGCGCGACGGGAATCGAGACGTCGTCGAAGGTGGAGAGATCGCGCGTCCGCTGTGCACCGCCGAGCACGTGGGCACTCTCGGCGTCGGCGATCAGTGTCGCCTTGTAGAGATCGAAATAGCCGACCTCGCGCAGATACTTCGAGCCGAAGAAGAAGTGGTACTGCTCCCAGCGATGAACGAGTCCGCCGCCGCCGCGCAGCGCACCGAAATTCGTCCAGGCGAATACGGAAAGCGCCGCCACGAGCACGAAGGCGATGTTCAGCTTGCGCGTCCGCGGAGCGTCATCCTTGCGCACGAGGCGCGAGATCACGAGCAGCGCGACGCTCGCCTCAAGAAGAACGATGCGCAAAATCCCGGCGATGAAGTGATTCATCATGCGAACACCTCTCGCCCGTCAGCGCATCTTCTGGCGCAGCGCTCCCGCGACCATCTCGATCGCGATGTCATTGTTGCCGCCGTGCGGAATGATGATGTCCGCGTATCGCTTGCTCGGCTCGACGAAGCCCAGGTGCATCGGGCGCACAGTGCGGAAGTACTG
This sequence comes from uncultured delta proteobacterium, assembly GCA_903911145.1. Taxonomy (GTDB): domain Bacteria; phylum Myxococcota; class Myxococcia; order Myxococcales; family 40CM-4-68-19; genus CAIWCD01. The sequence continues at coordinate 24,709 of CAIWCD010000015.1, forward strand.
CTCCATCACGCCGTCGAAATCGCGGCCGCGCTCCTTGATGTCGCGCGAGAGGCGGCGCAGCACGCGGACGTCGTCGTCGGAGTCGACGAACACCTTCACGTCGAGGAGCTTGCGCACCGGCTCGAGAGAGAGGACGAGGATCCCCTCGATGATCAGCGCGTCGCCAGGGCTGACGTGGACGCTCTCGGCCGTTCGCGAATGCGCGGTGAAACTGTAGATGGGCTTCTGGATCGCCCGGCCCGCCTGCAGTTCCGCGATGTGCGAGACGAAGAGATCGGTGTCGAACGCGTCGGGGTGATCGAAGTTGAACGCGCGGCGTTCATCGAGCGGCGTGTCCGACAGGTCCCGATAGTACGAGTCCTGATCGAGAAACGCGATGGGGTGACCTGCGAGCCGTTCGACGAGCCGACGAGCCACGGTGGTCTTCCCACTCGCGGTTCCTCCGGCGATTCCGATGGTGAGTGGGCGCACGAGGCGGTCGTGTAGGGGGTCGGGTGGCATTGCGTCAAGTCACGACTGCGCAAAGCCATGCGTGGCGCGGGTTTCACGAACGACGCTGCGATCCTTCTTGCCTCGACAGATCGCTTCCGCGAGGATGCGCCGCACCGATGGCCACCGATTCAGATGAGCTCAAGCAGGTCGCCGCGGAGGCCGACGACATCGCGCGGAATGTCTCGCAGCGGCTCGGCACTGCGCACCTCTTGCTGGCGCTGTTCACGTTCGAGAACGATGCCGATCGCCTGCTGCGTGAGCGGGGCCTGAGCGAAGACGAGGTGCTCTCGCTGCTCGCGAAGGCGGGCAAGTCTCCAGAGGAGCCGGAAGGTCTTGTCAGCCAGGCACTCGCGCGCGCACGCCAACTCGCCGACGACTGCGTGCACGAAAAGACCGATGCGCTGCATCTGCTCGTCGCGCTCACTCGCCTTCCCCGCTCGGCAGCCACGACACTGCTCGAGCGCGCGGCCGCGCCAGTGGCCAACTTGCGCACTGCCGCGCTCGCTCGCCTGACCGGGCCGTTGCGAAAGCGAGCGTCCCGCGATGAGCCCGTCTACGAACCGGCGCGCGCTCCGCTCGCTCGCGATCCACGTCGTGAACCTCTGCATTCGCACGTCGCGCCGCTCGCCTCGCGCGGACCTGCTGCGCTCGGATCGATTCCGCAGCCGGCCCTCTCGCACGGGCCGCGCACAGCTGTGACCGAGGCCCCGTTGCCGCGTGCACACGGGCTCTCCGATTCATCCGCACCGCAGTCTCTCGACGGACGATCGGCCTCGTTCGGAGCGCCCGATCTGCGCAATCTCAGCGAGGGGGCCGTGCGTCCATCGCGCATTGGACTTCACGAATCGCGCGGACCGTCTGGTTCCCCCAGTGTCGCGCCTGATGCGGGTGGCCGATTCGCGCTCGATCCGCAGAAGTATCCCTGGCTCGCCACGCACGGACGCAATCTCTCGCAGCTTGCGGCGGCGGGAACGCTCGACGCAGCGATCGGTCGCGAGGCAGAGGTCGAGGAGGTTCTCGACATTCTCGGCAAGAGGCGCGCGAACAATCCTGTGCTCGTCGGCGAACCAGGCGTCGGAAAGACCGCGATCGTCGAAGGCCTCGCGCTCCGCCTCGCGGAGTTGGCGCAAACCGCAGCGGGCCCAGCGCGCGTGGGAGATGCGCAGCCGTTCGACCGCATCATCGTTGAGCTGGACGTCGGCGGGATGGTCGCCGGCACGGCGCTGCGCGGCTCCTTCAGCGAGCGGCTCCTCGGGATCAAGGAAGATGTGAAGCGCGCAGATGGGCGCGTGATTGTCTTCATCGACGAGCTGCACATGCTCATCGGCGCCGGCAGCACGGGCGAGGGGCCGCAGGACGCGGCCAATGAGCTCAAGGCAGCGCTCGCGCGCGGCGAGTTTCCCTGCATCGGCGCAACCACGCATGACGAGTTTCGCAAGCACATCCAGGGCGACCCGGCGCTCGAGCGGCGCTTCGTTCCCGTGCTCGTGCGCGAACCTTCGGCGCGACAGGCTCTGCGAATTCTCGAGGGTGCAGCTCCTCGATACCAGGCGCACCATGGCGTGCATTTCTCTGCCGATGCGCTCGAGGCCGCGTGCCGCATGACCGCGCGATACGTGCGCGATCGGTTTCTTCCCGACAAGGCCTTCGCCGCGATCGATCTTGCCGGCTCCCGGGCGCGGCGCGAGGGAAAGATCGAAGTCGATCACGATGACATCGCGCGCGCAGTGGCGCGGATGGCGGGAATTCCAGAGGAGCGACTGCTGCAGCCCGATGGCGAGCGGTTCCTCACACTCGAGCGTCGCCTCTCCGAGCGCATCGTCGGACACGAGCGTGCGCTCAGTTCGCTCGCGCGCGTGCTGCGCCGCAACTGCGCCGGGTTCGCCGGACAGCGCCCGCTCGCCTCGCTGCTCTTCGCCGGCCCGAGCGGCGTCGGCAAGACAGAGACCGCCAAGGTGCTCGCAGAGGAGCTCTTCCCCGCGGTCGACGCGAGCGGCACAGCGAGAAGCGGCGCGCTCGTGCGCCTCGATCTCTCGGAGTTCAGCGAGCCGCACAGCGTCTCGCGTCTCGTCGGCGCGGCGCCCGGCTACGTCGGATACGGCGAAGGCGGTCTGCTCACGGAGCCAGTGCGGCGCAACCCGGCCTGCGTCGTTCTCCTCGATGAAGCGGAGAAGGCCCACCCGGCCGTGCTCCAGCTGCTGCTTCAAGTCCTTGACGAAGGCCAGCTCACCGACGGCCGCGGCCGCCGCGTCGATTTCACGGCCGCGGTGATTGTCCTGACAAGCAACGCGGGCGCAGCAGCGTTCGGAGGCACAGGGCGGCCCGCTGGCTTCGCGGCCCAACCGAGAGAATCGCTCGAGGCCGCTCCTGGCGCGGTCGATCCGCTTGCGCTCACGTTGCCGCCTGAGCCGTCGGAGCACCCGCAGTCCGCACGCGCACTCGAGATGGCGCGCGGAACTTTCGCGCCTGAACTCTGGAGCCGCTTCGACGAGCGGCTGATCTTCGCTCCACTCTCGCGCGAGCAGGTCGCCCGCGTCGCACAGCTGCTGCTCGCCGAATCCTCTCGCCGACTCTGGGACGAGCGACGGATCGCGTTTCGCACAGGCCCCGGCCTCGTCGAAGCACTCGTGCAGGCGGGCGGGTTTCTTCCCGCGCTCGGCGCCCGTCCGATGCGGCAGGCCATCGAGCGGATGGTCGAATCACCGCTCGCCGATGAGATCCTCTCGGGCCGCGTGAAGAGCGGAGACCGGCTGCTGGCGCTGGCGAGCGCATCGGGCATCGAGTTTAGAAGAGAGCAGCCGTGACGACTGCGCGGCTCCCGCGCACGGCAGCGCTGCTGGGATGTGGCGCTGTCGGAAGCGTGCTCTTGCCCGCGCTGCGCACCCACAAGGTCCGCATCGTCGCTGCATGGAATCGAACGCCGCGCACGCCGCAGTGGCGGTCGGGCGCGCTGCCGCGAGCGATTCGCGAGGCAGAGATGGTGATCCTCTCCGTCGCCGACGCTGCGATCGCTCTTCTCTGCGCAGAGCTCGTCTCGCAACGGCTGATCGGTCCGGGGCAGACCGTGGCCCACCTCGCAGGCGCACTCGATCTTACTGCGCTGCAGCCGGCACTCCTCTGCGGTGCGCGAATCGGCTCGATGCATCCACTGCGCGCGGTGCCGCCGGGAAGTCGCGCCGACGCGTTCGCGGGGGCAACGGCCGGAATCGATGGCTCGGATGATGAAGCGCGAGGGCAGCTCACCGCGCTCGCGCAGACGCTCGGCATGGAACCGTTGGCTGTGTCGGGTTCTCGCGCGCTCTACCACGCGGCCGCTGTGCTGGCGGGCGGCTCGCTGGTCGCGCTCTTCGCAGAGGCCGTGCGCGCATTCCAGAGTGCAACCGGCGCGACAGAGACTGAAGCACGCACCGCGCTCCTCCCGCTGGCAAGAGGAGCGTTCGACACGCTGGCATCGCGCACGCCCGCGCAGGCGGTGACAGGGCCCGTTCCGCGCGGAGACGCGGCAACGCTGGCAGCCCATCTGAGCTCGCTCGAGGCACACGATTCGCGCACAGCCGCGCTCTATCGCGAACTGGCGAAGCTCTCTCTGGCCCTCGCCCGCAGCGCGACCCGAGCAGCGCCTGAGCAGCTCAGCGCGGTCGAGCGGATTCTCGAGCTGCCCGCTCTTGCATCACCATCACTGCAAGCCCTTCGTAGCGGCGCCGCGACGAAGGGGGATCCAGCGAGACCGCGGCAATCGGCGAAGAAGCCAGTCACCCGCAAGCGCTGATGCACGCGGCAACCGCATAGTCACTGCATGATTATGCAGTCCGCTCGCCTACTTTGTGGCCGGACTGTTGGCCGGTGGAGCCGGTGCGGACGTCGGCCCGCTCTTCGCTGCGCACGCGTTGTGCTCCAGCACAATCTTGCGCGCGTCGGCGCTCGAGGGCTGGATCGAGAACTGCTCTCCGAGCTTCACGAGGAACATTGCGTCGTGATGCACAGAGGCCGCGCCCGCGTCGGTCTTCGAAGAGATCGGCCGCGTCACGATCAGGCGATCCTTGCCCGAGGCGGCGCTGCGCCACTCGCCGGCCTCGAACTCCGCACCGCCCTTCGACAGCTCTCGAGCGTAGGCCAGGCTTCCTTCATCGAAGCACCGCTTGACTACACAGAGCGCCTGCGCTTGCGCATCGATCGCAGTCGCGCACGGATCAACCGGTGCTGCCTCCGCACCATGCGCGTCGTCGCCGTCGCCCGCGTGCTTGTCACCCGCCGAGGCGCGCAGACGCGCGGCTGACTTCTCGACCAATGGCTGCAACTCGCTCTGAAGAATACGGCTTCGCGGAGCGACATCCTGCGCCGCGCGCGCGGCCTTCCAGGCCTCGAAGACGCAAGCGTCATCGCCGCGCGCCGCGCAGACACGCAGGATCGCCTCGGGACCGACCACCGAACCTGGCTGCACCGCAGCCAGCTTCAGCGCAGCTTCCCGCGCGGCCTCGAGATCGCCGTGGCTCTCGACCAGCGCCTGCGCAAGCCCGCGCAGGGCCAGAGCATCAGACGGATCCTTCGCCAGCGCCGCCCGGAGACGCTCCGTCGCCGCTGCATAATTATGCACCGCCAATGCAGCCAGGCCCTGCTCTGCGGCGGTCGCATCCGAGAGCACGTTCAGAGAGGCCTGCGCACGCGCGACCTCGAGTTCAGCGACCGGGATCTCCGGATGCGCCGCGGGGAGGAACACGCGAGGAGGAGCCGACGTCGTCTGCTGCCCGACGGTTGCACGGCTCCCGGTGTCTGCGAGCGCATCCCCTCCCGGCGCCACGCTGATCGGAAACGGCGCAGTCGTGTCGACCGGCGTGCCCGGGTATTGCCAGAGCAGCGCTTCGCTCGCGAGGCAGTAATCAAACTTTGCGTCGATGCTCCCCTTCCCGCTGTGCGCGAACGCGGCGTAGACCTGCCCGCTCTTGCGCACAAGCAGCTCGAGCCGCACCGTGCCAGCGAGTGAGAAATTCCCGAGATCGACCGCCCGCAACGCGCAGCGGTCGACATCGGACTGCATGGGCAAGCGCTCGGCACGCGCGGCCCCGGCGCCGCAGAGCGCGAAGAGAGCCAACCAGTTCAACGGCGAGAGGACTCTCTTCGGCACAGTCACGCGAACTCCCGACAGCCCAGAGGGCTACTTGCAGGCGTTGTGATCCTTGCTGATGTTGTACGCGGGCAGGTTCTCCTTGTACGGCTTCATGTCGACGTTGTCGCCGAGCACGACCGCCCACGAGGCGTCCATGTTCTGCCCCTTCTTCTTTCCGCTCGAGCGGATTGGGATCGTGACGATCGTCGCACCGCCGACGCCCGCCGCCGACGACATTTCGCCGGCAGAGTAGGCAGAGCCACTCGCCTTGGTGAGCTGCTGCGCATACGCCTGCGCGCCCGCCTCGAAGCAGCGCTTGACGTAGCACTTGGCCTGATCCGGACCCGTCATCTTGTAGCAGCCGAGCGGATCAGCCTTGGCCATCTTCGCCTCCGCCTCGGCCTTCGCCTTCTCCATGTCGGCCTGCCGCGACTTGTCCGCCGCATCGAGCCGGCCGTTCGCCGCCTTGACGATGTCGTTGAGCTGCGCGAGGTCGAGCGAGCGATCCTTCACGTCCTCGGACTTGGTCGCATCAACGAAGTTCTTCACGGCGCACTCGTCATCGCCCGCCTTGATGCAGACGCGAACGAGCGCCTCGAGCGACGCTGCGTTCTTCGCCAGCGTGACGGCCTTCTCCGCCGCCGTGCGGGCGCGCTTGAGATCGCCACCGGACTCCACCAGCGTCTGCGCCAGGCCGCGAAGTGCGCGCACATCGTCCGGCTTCGTGGTGAGCACCGAGCTGAACGTGGCCTCGGCGTCGGAGTACTTGTGCACGTAGTAGTAGCCCCAGCCCTTGTCGCTCGAGTCGGCCCAGTCGGCGAACGTCAGCGAGTCCTGCGCGAGCGCCTCTTCGAACGGCGCGGGGGGAAGCGTGTTGAGCGCGTGGATGCCGCAGCCGCCCTGCTGGCAGGAGACCATCCAGCCGAAGATGTGATCCGTCTTCGAACTCTCGATCTTGTTCTCGACGCTGAGCGCGGTCATGCAGCGGAAGAACTGGGGCGAATCAATCTTGCTGCCGTCGTGGAACCAGGCCGCCGGGATGGCGCCGTCGGTGTCGACGATCATCATCATCGTGCCGTCACCGGCGAGGTGGTTGTTGCCGATCGCCGCGTGCGTATAGCAGACGGAGACGTCGGTGCCCTGCAGGTCGCGCAACGTGGCGGGACGGGGCTTGGGGCCGCACGCGGCGGCGAGGATCAGGGCGAGACAGGCAGACGTACGAGCGGCGCGCATCATGAAACCCTCCTGGTGAAATCGTTGTAGAAAACAACTATTGAAGAGATTGGGAGCATCGGCCGATTCACAGGTCAGTCGCCGAGCTGCGCGAGAGCTGAAGTGAGTTCCGAGAGCGCATGCGCATTGCCCTGCGTCCGGGCCTGCCCCTGGCCTTCGCGATAGACGCGCCTCGCGTCGTCAACGTGGCCGGCCTGCTCGTGGAGCTGGCCGAGGATGAGGTACGCCGGGACGTAGTCGGGCTTGCTGCCGGTGAGCGTCGAAAGCTCTTCGATCGCGCCACTCACGTTTCCTGCACTGCGCTGCTCAAGCGCGAGGGCATAGCGCGGGAATGGATCGGTGGGACGCGCTTGCGCGAACTTTCGGAGCTGGGCGATGCGGTCCATGGAGCGCGGCTTGTAGATCGCGGCGACCTTACTGTCGAGGGGCTTTCGACCGAGCGAGGATCTCCTCCGGAGTCGAAGCGCGCAGCGCCCCGAGTTGAACGAGGACCGCGCCTCGCTCCTGCCGCAGATGGATCTCGCGCCGCAGTCGCTCGAGCTGCTCCATTCCGCCTCGAACCGACAGCTCGCTGATGAGGGACTCGCCACCGCGATGCCAGCGCAGGCGGAGCAGCGGAAGCTCTTTTCCTGCGAGCGGCGCGAAGCCGCGATGGAGGCTCGCTTCATCGATCCACGCCATCGGCCATGCGAGGATCGGCTGCGTCTGTTCATCCGGCGCGCCTGCTTCCCGACGCAGAAAGAGCGCCGCGTTGCTGCACCAGAGGTCGCCGACGCATGGCGTGCTCAGCGCCGCGAGCAGCAGCGACGTCCCATCCGCGAATCGGCTGCCATGAAAGAGCGCAGCCTCCGAGGCGTAGCTGCGCTCACCCTCAAGCCCGAGTGAATCGAACGCGGGCAGCGGCTGCGCGACGATGCGGCGATGGCGTGCCCGCAGCGCCCGCGAACGCACGAGCACAAACGCGAACGCGCCCGCGATCAGGATGATCGCGAGCGCGCTCAAGACAGCCAGAAGATGCACGCGCAAACTACTCCGCTGCGGCCTCGGTGGTGCCGCCAGCCTGAAGCTCATCGAGCTCCTTGAGCTTCTCCTCGACCGTGCTCACCGACTTGTCGAAGCTCTTCTTGCAGCTCGAGACGATCTCCGCAGGCGACTTCGCCTGGATGCCCTTGTCGACGCTCGCGCACATGCCCTTGTTGCCCTGGTTGAAAGCGGCATCGGCCTGCACGGCAAACTGCATCGTTGCCGACGAGAGCTTCTTCCAATCGGCGATGAAGGCAGTCGTCACCTGGTGGCGCGCTTCGATCGCCTCGCTCACTTCGGCCAGCTTGTCTTTGATCTTCTTGTCGGCGACCGCGTCCGTGAAGCCCGCGAGCCCCGTCGTCTCGGCCGATGCGCGCGCTGAATAGTCATTCAGCGAAGTCACGATACGGTCGTACGTCTTGCTCAGCTCGCGATATCCGCCGACGACCTTCTTCGCGTCCTCGCCCTTCGGCGGCTCCGCGCAGGTTGCCTTCGGAATGCCATTGGCTTCCTTGGCGAGGTCGCCCATCTTGTCGACCACCGAGGCGTACGGCTTGGCCTTCTGGTTGTCGCGCGCCATCGCAACGAAGCTCGCGACCGCCTCGAGATCCTTCTTGTGCTGCTTGCTCTTGCTCATCATCACGCCGATGGCGACGATGGCGATCACGAGCACGACGAAGCCCGCGACCATTCCGCCGATCAGCTTGGGCGACATGCCGGCGTCGGGGCGCTTCTTGCCGCCGACGACATCGACGCGAATCGAGGTCTGCCCGAGGCGGATCACGTCGCCGTCGAAGAGCTCGGCGTCGGTCACGCGCTCACCGTTGAGCCACACGCCGTTGGCCGAGCCGGCATCGCGCACGCGGATTTCGCCGTTGATCTTGGTGACCTCACAGTGTCGACCCGACATCGAGCCGTCCTTCACGGAGATCTCGCACTGATCCGAGCGGCCGATGCCCATCGTGATGGAGCGCATCGGGTACGATTTCTCGACCCCGGACGGCCCCTTGACGATGAAATTGGCCGACACCCCGTCGAGCAGCGCGGGGTTGATCATCTCGGTTTTCGGTGTTCCTTCGCCCATGGTCGTCTCAGCCCCTATTCGGAAGATGCGCGCGGGTCCGCTAGCCTATTTTCAGGATCTGCGCAAGGTCAAGAAAGCTCAACTCACTAAGGGTGCGGCTTGACAGACGCCCACCAGCTGGTCCAGGCCGCAGCGTCGTCGCCAAACTCTTTTCCCGTGCAGCTCGCGAGGCTCTTGAGTGACGCCTGGCGGATCTCGGCTGGCTTGTCGGACGTCGCCCCTTCGAGCAGAGCAGGGACGATGCAGTCGAACTTCTGCTTGGCGCAATCCTCGTAGCAGATCCCGACGAGAGCCTTCGCAAGGGCGATGCGCAGATCGGGATCGTGGCTCGCCTCGAAGCGGGTCTGCAACGCAGGTGCGGCGGGCTTGCCGAGCGCCTGCACGGCGGCGATCGCCTGGCGCAACTCATCGCGCGGGGGACCTTCCTTGCCCTTCTGCTCCTGCACCAGCGCCTGGATGCGACCTGCCAATTCATCTGCGCGCTTCGCCGGATCGCTCTCGTCGGCTGCCGTCTTGAGCTGCTTGGCGCAGTCGTCGATCGCGAGCCCCGCGCGCAGTTGCCCCTGCGCCTGCAGTGTGCGGCAGGTCGCGCGATACTCATCAAGAGGATCGACCGCGGTCTTGCACGCCGCGATGGCAGTCATCGAGAGCAGAAGACCAATCAACGGAGTCCGGTTCATGTGTCGCCTTGCGATTCGTCGCCGCCGCAGACGAGCATCGCGACGCCAAAGTCCGCGTCGAGGGAAGCGCATGGCCGAGCCGCATCTTTCTTCGGCGAACGCTTCTGTGGCGGAGGTCGGCTGGCTGGCGGTGGCCGACTCTTGCTGCGCGCGGGTGCTGCTCGCGTCGCAGTGCGGCTATCGGGGTCTTCCGGTCGCGGCATGGGGCGCGCCTTCTACACGTCCCCAGCCCTCCCCGCAAGCATCGGCCGCAGGCAGCGTCCATTGTGCTCGACGCACTGCTGCATCGGTCATGCGACCGAAACGCTCCGCGCCGAAGATGGGCTACTATGGAGCAATCTCACGGGAGTGAAAATGCCGCGAAGCGCTCGCATGCCGATGTTCCTCGCCTCTGCCGTCGTCTGCGCGTTCGCTCTCAGCGCATGCAGCGGGAGCACTCCTGTCCGGTTCGGCCAGGACGCCGGCTCGACAATCGGCGAACCCTGCCAGTTCGACAGCGACTGCACGCCGCCCAGCCCGCCCGCGGCGATCTGCAACACGGTCACCCATACCTGCATCGCAGGCTGCATCTCGTCGGGTTGTCCGAGCGGCGAATCGTGCCGGGCCTCGAGCGGCCACTGCATCGCGGGAAGCGGCGGAGGCGCGGGCGGTGGATCGGCTGGCGGCTCGGCGGGAGGCAGTGCTGGTGGAGCTGGAGGAGGATCCGCGGGAGGAGCCGGCGGAGGCTCTGGCGGAAGCAGCACACTTTGCCAGGCGTGCACGACGGCGGCGAACTGCCAGGACAACGGCATGTGCATCAGCGATCCGACCCACACGTACAACTACTGCACGCAGGACTGCAGCAGCACGACCTGCCCGACGGGCTACCTCTGCTCGACAAACTCGGCCGGCACGGTTCACCAGTGCGTCCCCTCGGGCGGCAGCTGCGCGAATCCTCCGACTGATGGAGGAACGGGCGGTGGCGCGGGTGGCGGCAGCGGCGGCGGCTCCGGTGGCAGCGGCCCGACCGACCCGAACAATCCGTCCGACGGCAGCGGCAGCAACAACGATCAGTGCGCGGGATGCAACGTTAACAACGACTGCGTAGCTGGCGGCATCTGCGTTGGCAGCACCAACTCAGGCATGACCGATGGCATCTGCGAGAAGTCGTGCGATCCGAGCCAGACGGTTACGTTCGCCGGGATCTCGATCAACTTCGCTTGCGTCACGCAGCAGTGCGCCGCGGATGTCGGATCGCTCAACATCAACGGCGCGCTGGCAGACTGCCTCGTCAGCTACGCAAGCTGCGGCCCAGTCGATGGCACCAGCGCGTCGTTCTGCAATCCGGCGCTTCCCCAATGCGGCACCGGTTCCGGCCTCTAGGCACGACGTCGCGGATTGATGGATTCAGACGGCCTCCGGCACCTCGCCGGGGGCCGTTTCATTTCCGCCTCGGAAATCGCGCGCGGCCGCACGCCAGGCTGTGCTAGACCGCGCCGCCATGACGACGAAAAAGAGCCGCATCGCAGTCGCAGACAAGGACCTCTCGCCGCGCAGGCCGACCGCGCCGAGCAAGCGGCTCGAGACGTTTCCGAATCCGAATCCGAAGCGCGAATACGAGATCCGTTTCGACTGCCCCGAGTTCACCTGCCTCTGTCCGATGACTGGGCAGCCCGACTTCGCGACCATCAAGATCAGCTACGTCCCGGCGGCGCGCTGCGTGGAGCTCAAGAGCCTCAAGGTCTACCTCTGGAGCTTCCGCGACGAGGGCCACTTTCACGAGGCAGTGACGAATCGGATCCTCGACGATCTTGTCGCGGCGCTTGCTCCTCGGCGGCTCGAAGTCACGGGCGACTTCTGGGTTCGCGGCGGCATTCACACCGTCGTGATTGCCCGCCACGAAGCGTAGCTCGCTGGTGCTGCGCGCATCCGCGTGGCTGTGCTATCCAGCGCAGCCATGTCCATCCAGACGCTGAGCAGCTTCGTGCAGGACTCCTGGGTGCCCGGCCAGGGCGCTCTCGCTTCACTCTTCAATCCCGCGACAGAGGAAGAACTGGCCCGCACCGGGACCGGCGGAATCGACTTCGGTGCGGCGCTCGAGTACGCGCGCAAGAGCGGGCAGGCACTGCGTGAGCTCACCTTTGCCGAGCGCGGAGCCGCGCTGCGCGCGCTCTCGAAGATGCTTCATGGTCACCGCGACGAGCTGATTGGGCTGGCGATCCAGAACGGCGGCAACACGCGTTCGGATGCGAAATTCGATATCGACGGAGCCATCGCGACGCTCGCGCACTATGGAGATCTCGGCGCAGGGCTCGGCAGCTTGCGCGTCCTGCGCGATGGAGACGCGGTGCAACTCGGCCGCACGGCGCGCTACGCCGGAATCCATTTCTGGTCGCCGCGCGAAGGAGTGGCGGTCCATATCAACGCCTTCAATTTTCCTGCGTGGGGAATGGCCGAGAAGCTCGCGACCGCGCTGCTGGCGGGAATGCCGGTGATCAGCAAGCCCGCCACTAGCAGCGCGCTGGTGGCATTCCGGGCCGCGCAGCTCTGCGTCGAAGCGAAGGCGCTTCCGCCGGGCACCCTCAGCTTCCTCTGCGGATCATCCGGCGATCTGCTCGATCGCTTGAACCCCAACGATGTGGTCGCGTTCACGGGAGGCGCGCAGACGGCCGAGAAGCTGCGCGGGCAGCTTGCGCCGCGCGGCGTCCGGCTCAATGTCGAGGCCGACTCGCTCAACTCCGCGCTGCTCGGGCCCGATGTCGAACCGGGCTCGCCGAGTTGGGACATTTTCGTTGCGGATGTCGCGCGGGACATCACGCAGAAGGCCGGACAGAAGTGCACGGCCACGCGCCGCATCTTCGTGCCGCAGGAGAGGATCAGCGCGGTTCAGGAAGCGCTCATCGAGCGACTCTCGACAGTGAAGGTCGGCGACCCCGCGGTTGCAGAGGTGACGATGGGCCCGCTTGCGACGCGCGATCAGCTCCGCGACATCAAGGCCGGACTGGCCCGACTGCGTGCAGAGGCGACGAGCGTCTTCGGTGGAGAGGGCACGGTCGTTCCACTCTCCGCAGATCCGAGCAAAGGCTTCTTCATCGGGCCGACGCTGCTTCTCTGCTCATCGCCGCACGCGGCCGTCGCGCTCCATCGCGATGAGGTGTTCGGACCCGCGGCGACGCTCTGCCCGCTTCAACCTGGCAGCGCCAGTGAGCAGGCCAGAGAGGCGGCCCTGCTGATCAAGAGGGGCGGAGGCAGCCTCGTCTGCTCCGTCTTCAGCGACGACCGTGCGTTTCTCAGCGAAGCAGTGCTCGGCCTCGCATCAGCGCATGGCCGCGTATATCTCGGCAGCGAGAAGGTGGCGGGACAGACATTCGGGCCGGGAACCGTCCTGCCCCAGCTCGTTCACGGCGGCCCTGGACATGCGGGCGGCGGCGAAGAGCTTGGGGGATTGCGCGGGATGGCGTTCTATTCGCAGCGAACTGCGCTGCAAGGAGATCGCGCGCTGCTCGACGCGATCGTCCCCGCAGCCGCACCAGCGGCAGCTCCGACGATCTAGTCATCAGATTTCGCGAGGAGAGCAGCGCTCGAGAATCCGGGCGCTGCCGCGTAACTACTGGGCTGCGCGCCAGACCTTGAACAGCTCGTCCGCGTCGGCGATGAACCCCTCGTGGCGCGGACGCCAGTCGAGATCGTTCTCCGCCTTCTCGCTCGAGAGTCGCTGGTCGAGGCAGAGCGCATCGGCGAACACGCCGAACTTCGCACGTGCCTGATCGAGCGCCGTAAACGAGACCTCTCCGTCCTTGCCTGCAGCGCGGCTCGCTGCGGACGCAATCTCCTTCACGGTTGCACGCGAAGGATCAACCGCGTTGAAGATCGAACCCGCGGGGGCACGCTCAACGAGGCGAACATAGAGCTCCGCGAGATCGTCGATGTGAACCATGGGCCAGCGATTGCGCCCATCACCGATCGCCTGCGCCGCGCCCTTCGATGCGGTCGCGAAGAAGCCGCCCGGAATACCGCCGTGCGCGCCGCCATAGACGATACCGGGCCGCACAACGACGGAGCGAACCCCGTCCTTCGCTGCCTCGAGCGCGAGCTTCTCGTGCGCCGGACGCCAGCCCACGAGCTTCGCGGGATTCAATTCGGCGCTCTCGTCCACCACATCCGCCGTGTCGCCGTAGACCCAGCATCCGCTCGTGTAGACAAGCGTCGCGCCGACCTGTCCGCGGAGAAGATCGCGCGAAGCGATGATGGTGCGGCGATCGAGATCGACGCCGTTCTCCCCTTGGTGGAACGCGCAGTGGACGACAGCGGCGCGGCCGTATGCGGCGGGCGCCCATCCGGCAGGATTGCCAAGCTCGCCCTCGACGAGCTTGATTCCCGCAGCGGCGAGATTGGCGGCCTTGTCCTTCGAGCGAACCAGCGCGAGGACGTCGTGTCCGGCCTTCTTCAATCGCAGTGCGACCGCGTTGCCGATGTACCCAGTGCCACCAGTGACAAACACCTTCATTGAAACCCTCCGCATACTACGGGCGAACGAATCAAGTTGCTTGATCGGCGGGTGAGGAGCCGTGCGCGCGACCCCGACTGACCACGCGCAAAAGAGCCAACGTGTTTACGCCCAACCAGACGCCGCGCCAAGAGGAAACGCGCATTGATTAAAAGAGGTGATCCATTCTCGGCACGGAGGCGTCACCAGCGCGTAACCGATTGCGCACCGCCACTTCGACTGCGCGGTCAATCTGGAGGCTCCGGGCGGCGCGCAGTCGGGAGCAAATGTGACGCTGGCCCCGAAACTCTTCATGGATTTCCGAGTTGACGCATTCGGACATGCCGCGGCCCGGGGCTTGCTTAGGACCTTGTTCGCTGTCCGCCACGTCAACCAGGAGCAGACAAAGCCATGGTCGCCACTGTTGAGCGGTTGCCGGTGAAGAACAGAGAAGAGCGGGTCGCGGTTCTCCTCAACGCGAACGCCAAGGCGGTCAACGAGAAGCTGCGCACCGAACTCGAGCAGTTCGTCGCGCCCGAGGACGTCTACTACTCGCGCTCGTTCGAGGACGCGCGCGCCATCTCGCGGACCGTGCTCGACAAGGGCTATCGCACGGTGCTCACCGGCGGCGGCGACGGCACGTTCGTTGGCTACGTGAACTGCATGCTCGACGAGGCCGCTTCGCGGCGTGGAAACGAGCACGTCTCCCGCGGCGGCGCGGCGCTCAAGCTCGCGACCCAGCCCCGCCCGATGCCGCGAATCGGGGTGCTCAAACTCGGTACCGGCAACTCGCTGGCGAATCTCTCCGGAGCAAGCCCCAAGCGGCTCGGCGTCGTCGAGGATGTGCTCCGCGCGCGCGCCGGAGAGGTCGGCACGAATCAGGACCTCCACTTGCTCTGCCACGAAGGCAAGCGAGCCCCGTTCGCGGGAATGGGCATCGACGCGGCAGTGCTCAACGACTACGTCAGCGTGAAGAAGGACCTCGGCAGCGGAAAGATGCGCTTCGCTGGAATCGGTGGCCTCGGCTACTTCTGGGCCATCGCCGGCAAGACGATCCCGGCCGTGCTGCGTGAGCGCAAGGCAGCGAACGTCGAGATCATCAACCTCGGCGGACCTGCCCGCCAGCTCGGTCCCGATGGCAAACCGATCGGTCGTGAAATCGCGACGGGCGAAGTGATCTATCGCGGCCCGTGCCGTCTCGCCGCCGCCGGCACCGTCCCCTGCTACGGGTACAACTTCCAGATCTTCCCGTTCGCCCAGCGCAACCCCGGCCAGTTCCAGCTGCGGCTCACGTCGATGGGCGTTCCGTGGATTCTCAAGCACCTGCCCCAGATCTGGCGCGGCAACACGCCCGCGACGGGGATGCTCGACTTCACCTGCGACAAGGTCTCGATCAAGTTCGATCGCGAGATGCCGCTTCAGGTCGGTGGTGACGCCGAGGGCTGGCGCAAGGACGTCGTGCTGTCGATGGCGTCCGAGAAGATGGAGCTGATCGACTTCCGCGCGCGCGGGTAGCTCCGACGCAGCGTCGTTCAGTTCAAGCTAGTCGAGCAGTGCGAGCTCGACCGGCTGGACGCCGTTCGAGATGCAGAGATCCTCGACGCGCATCCAGAGCTCCTGCACCTCGCTGTTGTCCTGCGCGATGTGCCGTGCGCCTGCGTCGCGCCACCAGAACGACTCGACGAAGATGTTTTGAGTACCAACCTTCTTCGCGGCGAAGTGCGGCTTCACTTCAGCGACGAGGCCGAGCTCCGCGAGTCGAGCAACGTGCGTGCGCAAGAGGCCCTCGAGCTCCTCTTCGCAGCCCGGCTTCGCCGTGTACGTGATCACCGTCAGCACCGGTGCCGCCATGTGCGCCCCCTCGTGAAGCAGCTACGCCGGACCGCCGCCAGCCTTGCGCTCGTCCTTCTGGAACCAATCGAGCAGCGCCTGCTTGGTCGTCTCGCGATGCATCTCCGCGATGCTCGATGTGAGCGGGATGTGCTTGGGGCATGCCTGCACGCAGTTGCCCGCCTTGCCGCAATCCGCGACGCCTCCGTCGCCCATCAGCGCGTGGAGACGATCGCCCTTGTTCATCTCGCCCGTCGGATGATCGTTGAAGAGCTTCGCCTGCGAGATGGCGGCGGCACCGATGAACGCGGTGCTCGTCGTGACCTGCGGGCAGACCTCCATGCAGCAACCGCAGGTCATGCAGGTCGAGAGCGTGTAGCGGAGATCGGCGTCCTCGGGCGAGAGCCGCGGACCGGGGCCGAGGTCGTGCGTGCCATCGGTCGGCACCCACGCCTGCACGCGCTTGAGGCTCTCGAACATCTTCTGGCGGTCGACCGAGAGGTCGCGCACGAGCGGAAACTTCTTCATCGGCTGCAGCTTGATCGGCTGCTCGAGATCGAACTGATCGATCAGCGTCGAGCAGGCCTGGCGCACCTTACCGTTGATGTTCATCGTGCAGGAGCCGCAGACCTCCTCGAGGCAGGCCGCGTCCCAGGCCGGCGGCGTCGTTGCCTTGCCATCGCTCGTCACCGGGCTGCGCTGGATCTGCATCAGCACCGAGATGACGTTCGCGTTCTTCGTGTACGGAACGTTGAACGTCTCCCAGCGAGCGGGCGCGTTGGGTCCGTCCTGGCGCTCGATCTGCAGCGTGATGTTTCCTGACTTGGGCGGGGTCATGCTCTCTCCCGATTCACTGCTTACCGAAAGTTATCGAATCGATAATTACCGAATGTGTTGAACACCAACGATTCGTCTAGCCGTACCAGCGCGGCTCGGGCTTGAGAATCGGCGTCTCGGTCTGCAGGCTGCGCAGCGACTCGAACGTCACGTCCGGGCCGTTCGCGTTCCAGCGGCCCATCGAGTTCTTCAGCCACATGTCGTTGCGCTTCTTCCACGCGATCATCCACTCCGGGTCCTGCGTCGGGTCGTGGGTCTTCGGCGTGGGGAGATTGAACTCCGGCTTGTAGTGGCTGCCGCGGCACTCGTCGCGCAGGCGCGAGGCCTTGAGCATCAGCTCCGCGAGCTCCAGCATGTTCCAGAGCTGGTTCGCATAGCTGACCGCCTGGTTGAGCGTGCGGCCCGTGTCGAGCGCGTTGATGTTGTTCCAGCGCGCCTTCATCTCCTTGATCTTCAACAGCGCGACATCGAGCTCGGAGTTCTTCTTCACCACCGTGGCCGCGCTGATCATCAGCTCGCCCATCTCATGGCCGATTTGATACGGGTTCTCCTTGCCGCTCATCTTGCCGATGGCCGCGAATTTCTCCTGCCACTGCTTCTTCGCGCCCTCGAGCAGAGTGCTCGCGACCTCGCCCTTGGGCGCCTTGTTCTTCGCGTAGCTCATCATCGCCGGACCGCCGATGAAACCCGCGTAGATGCAGGAGACCAGCGAGTTGGCGCCGAGGCGATTGGCCCCGTGGTACGCGTAGTCGCACTCGCCCGACGCGTAGAGGCCGGGGATGTTGGTCATCTGCTGGCGCGGGCTGTCCTTGAGCAGGTCGCCCTTCGCGTCCGCCTCGTAGTCGACCCAGAGGCCGCCCATCGAGTAGTGGACGGCGGGGAAGATCCGCATCGGATGGTGGCGAGGATCGACGCCCTGGAACTTCTCGTAGATCTCCATGATGCCGCCGAGCTTCTTGTCGAGCGTGGCAGCAGGAATGTGGCTGACGTCGAGGTAGACCGCGTCGCCGCCCTCGAGACCGAGAGAGAGGTCGCGGCAGACCGAGAAGATCTCCCGCGTCGCCACATCGCGAGGCACCAGATTCTGGTACTTCGGATATTTCTCCTCGAGGAAGTACCAGCGCTCCGCGGACGGGATCTCGCTCGGCTCGCGCGTGTCGCCCTTCTTGCGCGGTACCCAGACGCGGCCGCCTTCGCCGCGCGCCGACTCGGACATCAGGCGGTGCTTGTCCTGTCCGGGGATCGCCGTCGGGTGGACCTGCACGAACTCTGCGTTCGAGTAGATCGCGCCCTCTTGGTAGCTGCGCGCGGCGGCCGTGCCGGTGTTGATCAGCGAGTTGGTCGAGCGGCCGTAGACGATGCCGGGGCCGCCCGTCGCAAGCATCACCGCGTCGGCCGGGAAGGCTTCGATGTTCATCGTCCGCACGTCGAGCGCGACGATGCCGCGGCAGTTGCCCTGCTCGTCCTTCACCGAGCCGAGGAACTCCCAATATTCAAACTTGCGGACGAGCCCTTCCGTCTCGTAGCGGCGCACCTGCTCGTCGAGCGCGTAGAGCAGCTGCTGGCCCGTCGAGGCGCCTGCGAAGGCCGTGCGGTGGTGGAGCGTGCCGCCGAAGCGACGGAAGTCGAGCAGTCCCTCGCTCGTGCGCGAGAAGGGAACGCCCATGCGATCGAGCAGATAGATGATTCCCGGTGCGGCGTAGCACATGCCCTTCACGGGCGGCTGCTCGGCGAGGAAGTCACCGCCGCGCAGCGTGTCCTTCACGTGCACGTCGGGGCTGTCGCCTTCGCCCTTGGTGTTCACGGCTCCGTTGATGCCACCCTGCGCGCAGACCGAGTGACTGCGCTTGACCGGCACGATCGAAAAGACATCGACGTGCTTGCCCGCTTCCGCGAGCTTGATCACGGTGGCGAGACCCGCGAGACCACCTCCGACGACGATGTATCGCTCTGCCATTGCACCCTCCTACGAGGCGCGCGCGTCATAGCTCACAAGCTCCGTGCGAGCAACGATGCGTCGTCGAAATCGGCTGGAATCTTTCGCCGCACCTGCGCCACTCGCGACGCCTCGAAGCAGCGATGCCCGCCCTTCCGTCTCGGAAAGGCGGGCATCGTTGGATTGCAGACGATCGGCGAACGACTAGCCGAGCATCGCGCGCGACTCGTCGACCGTCTTCTTCACCGAGGCGAAGCTCTTCTCCCACTGCGCCTTCTCTTCGGCCGTCATGTCGATCACGTGGATCTTCTCGACGCCATTGGCGCCGATCGTCACGGGAACGCCCATGTAGTAGCCGTTGATGCCGTACTCACCCTCGAGGAGAGAGGCGGCCGGCAGCACGCGCTTCTGATCGCGCAGGTAGGCCTCGGCCATCGCGATCGCGCTGGTGGCGGGCGCGTAGAAGGCAGAGCCGGTCTTGAGCAGCGCGACGATCTCGCCGCCGCCCTTGCGGGTGCGCTCGATGATCGCGTTGAGGCGCTCCTTCGGGATCAGCTTCTCGAGCGGAATTCCCGCGACCGAGCAGCTGCTGATCACGGGAACCATGTCGTCGCCGTGGCCGCCGAGCACGAGCGCGTGCACGTCCTTGATCGAGACGCCGAGCTCCTCCGCGACGAAGAGCTGGAAGCGCGACGTGTCGAGCACGCCGGCCATGCCGCAGACCATGTTCTTCGGGAAGTTGGTGATCTGCTTGAGCACCGAGACCATCGCGTCGAGCGGATTCGAGATGACGATGATGAACGCACCCGGGCACTTGTCCTTCAGGTTCGCGGCGACGTCCTTCATGATCTTGATGTTGATGCCGAGAAGATCCTCGCGGCTCATGCCCGGCTTGCGCGGGACGCCCGCGGTGACGATGACGACATCGGCTCCGGCGACCTCGTCGTACTTGTTGGTGCCGGTGATGCGCGCGTCGAATCCGTCAGCGGCGCGGGACTGCATGATGTCGAGCGCCTTGCCCTGCGGCGTCCCCTCGACCACGTCGAAGAGAACGATGTCGCCGAGTTCCTTCTGGGCGGCCAGCAGTGCGAGGTTGCCACCGATCTGTCCAGCTCCGATAAGCGCGATTTTCTTGCGAGCCATGGTGTGCCTTTCGTGGAGGGGAAAATCGCGCGCGGCCTAGCACAGAGAGGGCGCGGCGGCAAGGGCTCGACGCGAGCATCGAACTGCGGGGTCGCCCCACCACGCAGAGGCTACTTTTTCTTTTTGCCCGCCTTCTTCTTCGGCTGCGGCTTGTCCTGGCTGACGTCGAATCCGTGGCCTGCCATCAGCTCGAATGCCTTCCCGTCGCAGACCACTCCGACGCGAAATGCACAGGCATCGGCAAAGACCGGAACGCACTCGGCGTGCTCTTCGCTATGCGCGGTCTTCTCGCATTCAGCGATGGCGGCCTGGCACTCTTTCGATTCGCCATCCTCGTCGCAACCAGGGAAATTGTTCGAGGGCGCGCCGCAGTGGAAGTTCGTCGATGTGCTGTCGACGTAAGCCATGCACTCCGCATTGGGGTCATCGTACGAGTAGCTCTGCGCGTCTTCC
Source organism: uncultured delta proteobacterium (assembly GCA_903911145.1). Taxonomy (GTDB): domain Bacteria; phylum Myxococcota; class Myxococcia; order Myxococcales; family 40CM-4-68-19; genus CAIWCD01. Next base: position 44,989 of record CAIWCD010000015.1, read on the forward strand.
TGCTTCGGACAGATCGCGGTTCCCCCCTCGGTGCTGTCTTGGCCTGTGCCGCCGCCGGCAGTTTCGAATGAGCAGGCATTCAGCGTCTTTACGGAAGCGCACGTCGTCACGTCTGACGCCCACCTCCGACAGCCGGGATTCTCGCCTTTCTTTTTCGGAGCACCATCGAGGCTGCGACCGAGTTTGCTCAAGTTGAAGTAGGCGTGCAGCCGCGTCGTCGCATCGCCCAGAGTCGCAGCCTGGAGAGTGGCCTCCTGAGCCTTCACCTTGTCGCCCGCCTTGTCCCAGCAGAGGCCGAGGTCGGCGAAGATCTCACCATTCTTCGGATCGGCTGCGCTCGCCTGCGCGAACAGAGGGCAGGCCTCGGCGTAACGCTTGGCGCGGAAGGCGTCGGTGCCCTGCTGGCGCAGCGCAGTGGCGTCGGGAGCGGCGAGAAGCAGAGCGATCAGCGCGAAGAGCATCGGACGGACTCCAGGTTGTCGAGTAGATTGCTGATCGCCTGCGCCGAGGCAGCGGGCTGCCGCTGCACGATCAGGTGCGGTGCATCGAGAGAGATCACGCGCATCGCGGGCTGCAGCTTCTGCATCGCGGCGACGTTCCACCCGCGCACCAGTCGGTCGCGCCGACCGGCGAGGTAGAGGATCGGGATGCGCAGTCGAGCGAATGCCTCGCGCACATCAACGCGCATCACCTCCTGCAACCGCCGCGCGAGCACCGCAGAATCGACCGTCGCGAGACAATCCTGGAAGCTCGCGACCTGCGCGTCACTTGCGTCGCTTCCATAGAGGACCGCGCGCACGAGCCACGCCGGCGGCCGCTTGCGGAACAGAGAGGGACCGACGCGCGAAGCGACGAATCGCGGAGTGGGAAACGGCGCGCGCAGGAACGTGCCGACAAGAACGAGCGCGCGCACGGCCGCTGGATGCTGCGCCGCGAGCAGGATCGAGAGCGGTCCCGAGAACGATTCGCCGAGCAGCGCGCACGGCGAAGAACGCGCCACGAGAGGCCCGAGCTCCTCGGCGATCTCAGCGTAGCTCTGCGGCCGCGTCGTCGAGTGCGCGATCGCCCGCGCCTCGATCGAGGGAGGCAGCGCGCGCAGCAGGTCGACGAAGAAATCCGTCGTGCCGTTCATCCCGGGCAGAAGGAGCAGTCGACTCATTCGGATTCACTCCCGCCGTTCGGACTACGGACAGGAATCGGACGCGAGCGTTTCGTTGTTCGCATCCGGCACGGTCGGCACGCCCGTCTGCGCCCACGACTGCAGATAGCAGCGGTACTGGTGCATCGGCTGCTGCGTCTGGAAGACGGTCTCGTGGCCGTCGTCGATGTCGTCGGCGTAGTGCTGCACGAGCACGCCGGTGACCGACTTTCCATTGCGCGTGACGTTCAGCGATGCGGGCAGCGCGATCTGCGAGCGGCCGTTGAGAGACAAGAGCGAACGGATGTGCGGCAGCGTTGCGATCTCCGCGACCGTCTGATCAAGCGACGGGCCGGCGAGATCGATGCCGAGCGGCAGGCTCAACGAATTCGCCATCGGCAGCATGATGTAGTGGTCGACGATCCCTTGGAACATCAGGACCTGCTTGGGCGTCACGCCGGGAAGCGGCTCGCGCTGGATGAGGCGCGCATAGACCTGCGGATCGGCCGGCTCGCTTGCCCACTGGATCAGAGAGAGAACCGGATCGGCCGCGACCAGCTTGCGCCCGCTGCTCGTGTAGCCGATGAGGACCTCGGCGAGCGGCAGCACGTCGATCGGCATCTTCTTGTAGAGGACGTTGTTCATGTAGCTGCCGCCTGCGCCGCTCATGATCATCGCGCCGATGCGCGGCTCGATCGCGGCCGAGAGCGGGCCGATCGTCGAACCCGTCGAGTGGCTGAACTGCGCGAGGTGGTGGATGTCGAACGACTGCGTTCCCGGCGTGGCGCCGTCGCAATCGCTCGCGTTGAGCGTGAGTTGCTCGATGGCGCGGGCCACCAGCGACGTCTCCATCGCGCTCTCGCGGATGTTGTCGCGCAGCGCATCTGGATTCTGGAAATTGAAGACGAGAAACTCCTCATCGGCACCGTTCGGGTTGCGCGAACCACCGAGCGGACCATCGACCTGGATCCCTGCGTAGCCGATCTGCGCGAAATTCTTCGCGGGCCCCTCTCCCGGCGCGTTGGGTCCGCCGACCACAGAGGCCGGACCGCGGTCGACCATCGGGACCGGACCATTTCCGCCTGCACGAATATAGAGAACCGCGGGCCAGCCTGAAGCAGGCTGCGCGCGGCGCGGAATCGTCACGAAGAGATTGGCGGTCTCGCTGCGCTGGTAGATCGGCGCGCCCGCGCTGGTGAAGGTCCAGCGGCCGCCGCTCGTGGCGTAGGGCGGCGTGCCGACCTGGTAGTCGGGCATCTGCACCGTGCTCTTGTAGAGACAGAAATCGGGATAGGTCTGCTGCAGTGTCAGCGGCGTCGTCGGCAGCGGAAGGGGATGCATGAGCGCGTCATCGCGCACCAGCGGCACCTGCGAGATCGGATCGCCCGTGGTGAATGCAGTGAGCGCGGCGAGCTGGTTCATCTGCGTGTGGCGCGCGGCGAGCGCTTCGACCGCTTCGACATAGACCGCGAAGGCCGCGTCAGGCATGCCCTGTGGCTGCACCAGATGCGCGAGCTGCACGAGAGAGAGCGGCGCGCCGAGCGGGACTCCCGACGCATCGCCGATCGCGCGAAGCGCGACGGCCGCGTAAGCGGTATTCGGGCGCAGCGGGAAGCCCTGCAGAGGGAGAATCGAGAGGAGATTCGGCGCGCCGAACGGACCTGCGTCGATGGTGAACGAGACCTGCACCGGGACCTGCACGAGGTAATCAGGGCTCGCCGGATCGATGCCGAGAAGGAAGACGTTTGAACTGGCGAGCACAGACGCGTCGAGCGAAGGCAGCGTGCTCGTGCGCAGCGGCCCGTCGAACTGGAAGAAGATCCCGCTCGAAGTGCCGAACCCGTTCGCGCTCTCTTCAAGCAGCGTGATGGCGCGGTTGATCAGATCGATCCCGCCCGGATTGGGAAAGAGAGGCAGGCCGAACTGCCGCGAGGGCGCACGCAGCTCCTCGCTCGGGAATGGACCGTCGTAGAGCGACGAGCGCGGCCCGAAGTTCATCTTCGCCTGCGTTCCCTGAATGGCCGCGAGAGGCTTGCACGCGAGGGTCAGAGAAACGAGCACGAGCAGGCTGGGCAAGGCCGCGCGCACGATCGAGCGAGCGGCGAGGCGAGCGATGTCATGGATTGAAGCGAGATTCATCGAAGGTCTCGGCGAGAGCGATCGGAGCAAGGAGGCGAACGGGTGTTCAACCGCGAAGCAGCGTCAGTGCCCGCAGGAAGTTGCCACTGAAGACGCGCGTGATGCGCTCGTCGCGCCAACCGCGGTCGAGCATGATCTGCACCAGGCGCGGCAACTCCAGACACGTCTTCATGTCGAGTGGCGGGACGATCGCGCCGTCCCAGTCGCTCCCGAGCGCAGGCGTCTCGTCTCCCGCGATCTTCGCGATGTGCTCGAGGTGGCGCACGATCGATTCCGCGCGGCCGCTGAAGATCGGATCGCCGAGAAAGCTCGACTGGTACATCACGCCGACGACGCCGCCGCTCTTCGCGATCGCGCGAACCTGCTCGTCATCGAGGTTGCGCCAATGCTCGTGCACGCCCGAAACGCCCGTGTGCGTGACGATCATCGGGAGGCTCTTGTCGTGAACCTCGAGCGCCTCCCAGAATCCCTTCTTCGAGATGTGCGCGAGGTCGACAAAGATGCGGCGCGCATTCAGCGACGAGACGAGCTGGCGGCCGACTTCGGTGAGCCCGCGATTTCCGCCGAGTGGCGCGCTCGTCCCGCCGACGCGCGAGTTCGACAGATGGACGAGCGTGACCCGCACGACGCTGGAGAAGTTCGCGGACGCAGAGGGCTCGCGCAGATCGTTTGAGTGCAAACCATTTTCCTTTGCACTCAAACCATCGTCGAGCAGACGCGCCGACTCGCTGTCTCGATCGATCGCGTTGCCGCCCTGGATACCGATGAACGCCGCGAGCTTTCCGTGGGCCTGCGCGTCCGCAAAGTCGCGCGCAGTGCGGACGAGCTGCACATCGTCCGGGACACTCGCGAGGATGCTCTTGAGGCGCGCGAAGTTCTTCTCGAAGACGCGCGGCCTCGCCGCCGTGCTGCGCAGCGGATTGGTCGAGATGACGAAGACGGCACCAGAGACCTGCGCCTCGCGAAGCCGCGGAAGATCAACCTGGCTGTAGAAGCGCGCACCGAGCAGACCGTGGCCGTGCCGCTTGCGCAGGTCGTAGCCGAGAATGCGCTGCCAGATGAACGAGTCGACGTGGAGATCGATCGGCCGCGCCGCAAGATAGAGATCGATCGCGGCTCGGGAAATGCCCAGCGAAGCGGCCCAGGCGTCAGGAGCTGCGCGATGGTCGGTGAACGCGAGGTGCGGGGAGAGGCTCATGCGGGGGCGCACCCTATCCTTTTTCTGCCGCTGTGTTGTTCAGACCAGAGTCGTGCGCGCCGAGAGCTAGCCGAACGCGAAGCCGTGCCCGCGATACGTCTGCGCACGCGACTCGATCTGAGCGCCGCGCACGAGGAGCAGCTCGTTGAACCGCTCCAGCGACTCACCAGCTTTCGCCGGACGGAACAGGACCGGCGCGCCGAGTGGGAGTTCGACGTTGGCGGGCACGCGCAGCGGCGTCTGCACTTCTCCCGCGCCCTCGTGCGGCAGCAGCGACAAGCCGGGTGGCAACCACGGGTGCGGTAGACGGGAGAGGCCGGCTTCACCCGAGGCAATGACGCCTCCGCCCGCACACGTCACCAGGCCAGGCGCGGGTCTGCGTGTCACTTGCAGCGCGAATGAGAGCGCAGGCCGCAGCGCGATGGCGTCGATGTGATCGAAGAGGTGGCTGGCGAGAAATCCTGACCCGATGGTCAGCTCATCGAGCGACGGGTCATCTCCGCAGAGCGCAATGCTTCCAGTCCCGCCGCCGTTGAAGAGTGTCGGCACGAGCTTGCGCGCGACGAGCTCGCTCACGATCTCCGCGCGCGAGCTTCGCAACGCAGCGATCGAGCGCCGCTTCATCGCGCGCACCGCGGCAGCTTGCAGCGCGCCTCCGCCTCGATCGGGAAGGCCGGCAACCTGCGCTTCGTAGCTCATCAGGCCGAGGAAGCAGGCCCCCCTCTCGCCCGCGATCCGCTCGGCGAGATCTGCGATCGCGCGGGCGGCGCGCAGCGGACTGCGCCGGACGCCGAGGTGAACGCGCGCACTTTCGAATGGCCGGTAGGAGGCGTCCACGTCGAGCACCAGCGGCACGCGCACGCCCGCCGCCACACCCGCCCGCGCAATCACCTCGACCTGCGCCCAGTCATCAACGACGAGTGCCGCTCGCGCAGAACGGTTGGCCTCGGCGACCATCTGGCAGTCGCGCGGATGCAGCGTCGGATACGCGAGCAGCAGATCGGTGTGCCCCTGCTTCGCAAGCCACGCTGTCTCTGCCGCAGAGAAGGTCATCAGGCCGCGAACGCAGTCCCCGCCGAGGTCGAGCAAGCGCGCCACCAGAGAGGGGCAGCGCACCGACTTGGTGGCGATTCGCACCTGTCGATTCGCCTTGCGTGCGAGTCCGAAGAGCAGGCGCGCATTGGCCTCGAACGCATCGAGATCGCAGAGCGCAGCCGGCAGCGGCTCGTCGCCGAGCGCGCGCCGATAACGTGACCAGTTGGTCAGATCAAGTTCGCGCCCCACCCTGTTTCTCCTCGGACGCGTGAACCCGCGCGGTTCAGACGGTGACGGCCTCGTCGCCCTCGTCCTTGCCGGGCACGAACGTCGCGAACGTCACCTTCGTTGGCGCCTCGACCTCGCTCGCCCGGCGCATCTTTCCCGTTGTGTAGAACCAGCGCCCGTTCTCGAGCGCAAACTCAGAGCGCTCGAGGAAGGACTCGTCCTTCCCCTGCTTGAACATCTGCGCGAGGAAGAGCACCTCGGCCTTCGCGCCGTCGGTCTTCTCCTCGAGGATCTGCAGGCCCGGATAGTCGTAGGCGCGGCACGCCCTGCGCAGCAGCGTAAGCATCTCCGACTCTGGCTGCGCGCGCTCCGGCAGCGACGCGTGAAGAGTCCGCAACAGATACGCCGCGTTCTCCAGCGCGAACGCCGAGTAACGCGAGCGCATCAACGAGACGGCATCGGGAGCTTCTTGCTCTCCACGCAGGTAGGGACGGCAGCAGGCCGCGTGCGTCTTGCCAGACGAGCAGGCGCACGGCTTCGAGGGGTCGAGATACTTGGGCATCTGCCGTCTCTACCTTAGTGCCGCGGTCTAGAAGTGCTTGATGATCGCGTCGCCGAACTCCGAGCACTTCACTTCCTTCACGCCCGAGGCTCCCTCGGCCGTCATCAGGCGCGCGAAGTCGTACGTGACGGTCTTCGCCGCGATCGCGCCGTCCATGCCCTTGATGATCAGGTCGGCCGCCTCGTTCCAGCCGAGGTGGCGCAGCATCATCTCGCCGCTCAGGATCACCGAGCCCGGGTTGACCTTGTCGAGGTCGGCATACTTCGGCGCGGTGCCGTGCGTCGCCTCGAAGACGGCGTGGCCCGTGACGTAGTTGGTGTTGCCGCCGGGCGCGATGCCGATGCCGCCGACCTGCGCCGCGAGCGCGTCGGAGAGATAGTCACCGTTGAGGTTCAGCGTCGCGATGACGGAGAACTCCTCGGGCCGCGTCAGCACTTGCTGCAGCGTGATGTCGGCGATCGAGTCCTTGATGATGATGTCGTGCGGAACGATCGTGCCCATCGCCGTCTTCGTTCCTGCCGAGATCTTGCACCAGGGCCCGCCGTCGATCTCGACTGCGCCGAAGTACTTCTTCGCCGTGCCGTAGCCCCAGTCGCGGAACGCGCCCTCGGTGAACTTCATGATGTTGCCCTTGTGCACGATGTTGACGCTCGGCTTCTTCGCCGAGATCGCGTAGCTGATCGCGCTGTGCACGAGTCGCTCGGTGCCGAGGCGGCTGACGGCCTTGAGACCGACGCCGACTTCGACGACCACGTCCTCATGCGGCGCGCCGATTGCCTCGAGCTGCTTCTGCCAGCCCGCCGATGCCTCCTGCGTACCGAAGCGGACCTTCGTGTAGTCCTTCGGGAACTCCTTGGCGAAGAAGTCGAGAACCTTCTTCGCATCCGGTGTCCCGGCCGCGTACTCGATGCCGGCATAGATGTCTTCGGTGTTCTCGCGGAAGATCACCATGTCGACCTTGTCCGGGCGCTTCACCGGCGAGGGCACGCCCTTGAACCAGCGCACGGGACGCAGGCAGACGTAGAGATCGAGCTTCTGGCGCAGCTCCACATTGAGCGAGCGGATTCCGCCGCCGACGGGCGTGGTCAGCGGCCCCTTGATGCCGACGACGTACTTGCGGAACGCGTCGATCGTCTCGCTCGGCAGCCAGGTGTCGAACATCTTCTTCGCCTTCTCGCCGGCGAAGACTTCCATCCAAGCAATCTGCTTCTTGCCGCCGTAGGCCTTCGCGACCGCCGCGTCGAGCACGCGCTGGCTCGCGCGCCAGATGTCAGGCCCCGTGCCGTCGCCCTCGATGAACGGGAGGATCGGATGGTCGGGAACCTTGAGCTGACCATTCGCGAACGTGACGGGCTCTCCGTGTGCGGGGATCTGCGGTGCGGCGCTGGCCATGCAGTGCTCCTGGTTGTCTGATTGGAAAGGGCGCGCATCCTCGCGGAAGCGCTTGGGCGTTTGCAAGCGGGATCACGCGGCGTGCGGCAACTCGACCGGGTGCGCCGCGCGACACTCATCTTTCAGAGTCCCGCGGGCACCTGGCTCAAGTCGAGTTGCACGGCGAGGACGTCGACCGCGAAGTTCGCGCTTTCCGCCTCGATCGTCGTCGGTTCGTGGCCCAGCGCCTGAACACGCGGATCAAGCACCGAGGTCGACTGGTACGTGATGAGCGCGTGGGTCGCGTCGAGGCCGACGATGCCCGGACTTCCCGTCTCTCCCTCGCTCTGCGGGAGGTCGGCGATCAGGCTGAGTTGCTGGGCCTGGTCATCGACCTGCCAGAGAGCTGTACGGCCCCGTCCATCGCTGAGCGTGTGACCGCCGAGAAGGAGCAGCACACCGTCGAACTCGAAGAGAACGGGCGATGCGATCGGAGCCTGCGCGACCGACCAGCAGGTGAAGCTGTAGGGGAGTTGCACCGCGGTATGGCAGATCGTCTGCTGATCGATGCTCCCGCTCTCAGCGCGCTCAGGTATCGCCAGCCAGAGAGAATTGTCGGCACGCTGGAGCAGGTCGGCCTGGTGCGCGCCCGGCCCGACCGGAACAGTGATACCGCCGTTGAACGTCTGACCGTCTGTGCTCGCGAACAGAGCGAGGCCGCCAGGCGCGTCGTTGGCGAAGAGCTCGTCGGCCTTCCACGCCGAAAGCCAGACCGAATCGCTCACTGCACGCGGTCGCCACGCTTCGCTGCCGCTGACGAGGCCTGCGCTCGCGAGCTTGCTGAACACCGTCCCGTCCGACGACGAGGCGGCAAGCACCTGCGTCTTGTGCTGGTTCGGATCTGTGGGGTCCCACGCGGTGACCGTCGCGCGAAGCTTGTCCTGATAGACGACCAGTTTCGGCTCGCGCAGGTCCAGACCGGTCGCGCTCAAGACAGCTGTCTTTTTCCACGTCGCACCGCTGTCCGTCGAGGTGACGACGTAGACGCTGCTGCTCGCAGAGACCGTGTACGCGCTCGAATGGCGGAAGATCGCGAACAGCGCGCCATTGAACGCGACGACGTCGGTGCCGGAATTGTGCGTGCCGTCGTGGAATACCGTCACGGCGCTCGAGACGTAATTCCCGACTGTCGTGCCTGCGTCGTTGAGCGGGTTGTTGTGGCATGTGCCGCCGCCATCCGGATTGCACGGATAGACCTGGCCCTGGCCCGCGCAGCCGATGAGCGCCGTCGCGGCAAGCGCGATCGCTGAACGCAGGAGACGGCGAGCGCTGTGCGGAGTCAGACGCATGGCAGTGGGCCTTTTCGCGTGCGATAGAGGGACCGTCAATCGACGATTGCCCGACGGCCAACCCCGGTTAGAGTGCGCGCTCGAGATGACGCCGGGAGGGCGTGCACGAATGCAACTCGACCTGAATTGCCAGAAGTGTGAGGAGTCGTTTTCGCTCGAGCTCACGGAGCTGCAGGCGGAACCGGAGATCCGCTGCCCAGGCTGCAACGCGCGCGCGGCCACAGGGCAGATCGAAACGCTGATTGAAGCGCTCGACGATCTCTTCGCAGCGGTCGCTCCGCTGCGCCGCAAGTTCCAGGTGACGCTGGAGATCGACAGCGAGGATCTGCCGCCGCCCTACGACGAGGAACCCTCGGTCGGGAAGGCGAAAGTCGCCGACCCCGATGAAGAAGATGAGGACGAGGACGAGGCGGACGACGAAGAGGAAGACGACGAGATCGAAGAAGACGCGTAAGAAGAGCGCATGCGAAAAGCAAAAATCATCTGCACGATGGGGCCGGCCTCGCGTGAGGAGCCTGCACTCGGCCGCCTCGTTGCCGCCGGCATGGACGTCGCGCGGCTGAACTTTTCGCACGGCACTCATGAGGATCATGCGCGGGCGATCGCGGCGGTGCGTGCGGCCGCGCTGACGGCGGGACGGCCGATCGCGCTGCTCGCGGATCTGCAGGGTCCCAAGATTCGCGTCGGGAAGATCGACGGCGGCAAGGTACTGCTCGTCGATGGCAGCGAGGTCACCATCGCCGTCGAGGAGCTCGCGCTCGGCACCGCCGCGCGCTTCTCCTGTTCGTACGTCGGGCTGCCCAATGACGTCACGCCCGGCGATCCGATTCTGATCAACGACGGCGCGATCCGCCTCGAGGTCCTCCAGGTCCAGGGCAAGGAGGTTCGCTGCCGCGTCGTTGTCGGCGGGATGCTCTCCGATCACAAAGGGATCAACCTGCCCGGCACCGCGGTGAGCATTCCCGCGCTGACGCCGAAAGATCTCGAGGATCTTAAATTCGCGCTGGCGCAAGGGGTCGACTTCGTCGCGCTCTCGTTCGTTCGCTCTGCCGACGACATCCGCGAGATCAAGCGCATCACGGGCGACACGCCGATCATCGCCAAGATCGAGAAGCCGCAGGCGGTCGATCGCATCGACGAGATCGCGCAGATCGCGGACGGCATCATGGTGGCGCGCGGAGACCTTGGCGTCGAGATGCCGCTCGAGCGCGTCCCGCTGATCCAGAAGATGGCGATCGAGCGCACTGCGGCGCACGGGAAGATCTCGATCGTCGCCACGCAGATGCTCGAGAGCATGATCGTCGCCTCTTCGCCGACGCGCGCCGAAGTCAGCGACGTGGCCAACGCGATTCTCGACGGCGCGGGCGCGGTGATGCTCTCGGCGGAGACGGCAACGGGCGCGCATCCCATCGAAGCGGTGCGCACGATGGCGACGATTGTCGAGGAGGTCGAGCGCTCGGCGCGTTTCGCGGCGAGGCCCGTCGCGGAGATCGAGCGGACCGACTCGAGCTTCGCAACGGCTGTCGCCAAGGCCTGCGCGGCGGCGGCGGGACAGCTCGGCATCGGCACCATCTGCGTCTACACGCGCACGGGAGAGACCGCGCGGCAGATCGGCGAGTACCGCCCGCAGGCGCGCATCGTCGCCTTCACCGGCAGTGACGCGGCCTATCACCGCATGGCGCTCTATTGGGGCGTCACCGCGCGCAAGGTGCAGACGCCGTTTGAGGCCACCGACGAGATGATCGCGGCGGTCGCGAAATCGCTGCTCGACTCTGGCGAAGCGATGCGCGGAGAAGCCGTCGTCATCGCGAGCGCGGTACCGCCGAACCGACCGACGTTCGGCGCGAGCATGATGCAGATCCACCGCTTGTAGTCTGCTGCACAAACGACGATCCACCGAGGAGGCGGCGGCTTTCCGAGACGACGACTGCTCCTCGGAAAGCCATTTCTGACCGGCGGGTCAGGAATTCAATTCCGCGCTACTTCACCTTGTGCGCGATCACCAGCTCCTTGAACTTCGCGTACGTCGCCTTCGGGACAATCTTCTTCTCGACCAGCTCGTCCTTCGCCTTGTACGGACGGCCCGCGACGATCTTCTTCGCGTAGGCATCGCCGACGCCCGGGAGCTCCTTGAGCTGATCCTCGGTCGCGGTGTTGAGGTCGAGCTTCTCCGCCTTGGCCGCGGCCGCGACCAGCACGCCCGAGCTGGCGAGCGCGCTGCCCGGCACTGCAAACACGAACGCAAGCACAACGGCGACAGCAGCAATGATCTTCTTCACGTGTCCTCCAGAATTGAGTGGTGCGACGCGCGCTCGCATACCACAGCGCCCCTGGATCAGGTGCCTGCGAGCCTGAGCGCTTTGAGGATCGCGGGACGAGAATGCAGGAACGCCTTCTGATCCACCTCGACCTGCGCCGCATACTTCTCAGCGAAGCCGACTGCCGCGTGCGCCGCTTCGTCAGCGCGAAACGAGCTCGTGTCCAGCAGCGCGTGCGCACTCGCGCGGCAGAGCAGGCGCGCTGTGACCTCTCCGCATTGGCGCGCGTACGAGACCAACTCGAGATGATCGGCGTCGCCCTTGCCAGTCGAGAACCGATCGGTGCCGATCTTCTCCTCCTCTGGCTGAATCTCGCGGCAGAGCGCCGGGACCTTGCCTAGATGGGTCGCGGCGACGAGCGGCCACGGGCTTCCCTGCAGACGACGAATCGCAGCGGTCTGTGCCCGCGCGCGCTGCTCCGACGGCGCGATTCCACGCGCCTGATCCAGCGCGGACTGGCGCGCCTCCTTGATCTCGACGATGCGCCGCTCATCACCAGCGCCGCAGAGGACTGAGAAGCGCAGCCGCCCCAGCGAACCCGTACCCTTGAAGCGATACGCCACATCGAGCGGCGCCCAGGCGTGCTTGAGCGGAACCTTCAGCTGCTTGAGCGACTCGAGATATTCCGCGAAGGCCTTCTCGGCGACGTGCTCCCACGCCTTCGTCGCGCGCGCGTACTTTCGCGGCTCAGCATCGCAGCCGAACTTCTTGTGGCCACTCTCGGGAGCGGCTTTTGCAATCAACTGCTGCGCGGTGTGCGCGCCATGCTCGTGCATCAACTCCTTCACGGGCGACTCGGCCTTGTCGTCGTAGGCCGCGACGGGAAAGCGGCCACCAATGCGGTCGAGCGCATCGGCCCACCCCTTCGCGATCGCCTTCGCGGCAGCCGCGCGGGACGTGTGCGAGACACCTGGCAGGAGATACGCGCTGGTGCAGAGGCGCTTGAGATCGAAGTCGGCCGGCCCCATCCCGACGTCGTCGAAGTCGTTCACGTCGAAGCAGAGCTGTCCGCTCGCACCGCGGTAGACGCCGAAATTCTCCAGATGGAGGTCGCCGACAACCAGCGCTTCAGGAGCGGCAGCGGTCGCTCCTTTCACGCGATCCTGAAGCAGGTCGCGCGACATCAGATGGAATGTGCCGCGGAAGAATGCGAAGGGGGAGCGAGCGAGCGCGTCGAACTTGCGCAGCAGTGCCTCGTGCGTCAGGTCGCGACCATCGGCATCGCGCACGCGATGAGATTCATCGGTGAGCGGCTGGTTGTACTCGATGATTTCGCTGACGACGTCCCGCGATGTCATGGGAGCTCCTCGACTCACGCAGGTAGCGCGGCCAATCAGGTGAACGATGCGAGGCCCGCCGCGAGCCGTTCGACGCCGCGGCGAATCTCGTCTTCCGAGGTCGCAAACGAGAGGCGCAGAAAGCCTTCCGCTCCAAACGCGGAACCGGGCACTACAGCGACACCGAAGGTCTCGAGGAGAATCTCGCTCAGTCGAACGGTGCCGCCGACCTTTTCTCCCTGGTGGGAACGCCCGAGCGCAGACGAGACGTCCGCGAAGACATAGAACGCGCCGTCTGGCTTTCCTGCGCGGACGCCTGGCACGCGCGAGAAGAGATCGAGCATGAAGTCGCGCCGCTTCTCGAAAGAGACGCGCATCGCCTCGACCGGCTCCTGTGGGCCGGTGAGCGCCGCGATCGCGGCGTGCTGCGAGAGGCTCGACGGGTTCGACGTCGAGGAGTCCTGCACCTTGTTCATCGCCGCGATGATCGCCTTCGGGCCGACGGCCCAGCCGAGGCGCAGGCCCGTCATCGCGTAGCTCTTCGAGCAGCCGTGGATGATCACGGTTCGCGGCTGCAACTCGGGCGCGACCTCGAGCAGCGCAGGCGCGCGCACGCCGCCGTAGACGAGCTTGCTGTAGATGTCGTCGCTGAGCACGATCGCTCTCGGATAGCGCGCGAGCACGTCGGCCACTTCGCGCAGAGCAGCCGCACTCCAGACCGCGCCAGTGGGGTTCGACGGACTGCCGAGAATCACCACGCGCGTCTTCTCTGTCATCACGCTCGCGAGCGCGGCGCCCGTGGGCTGCCAGCCATTCGCAGCGCTCATCTTCAGCTCGACAGGTATCGCGCCCGCGAGCTTCACCATGTCGGGATAACTCACCCAGTACGGGTTCGGGATGACCGCTTCGTCTCCCTCGTCGAGCAGCGCCTGGCAGGCGTTGTAGAGCGCCTGCTTCGCGCCAGCCGTCGCCTGCACCTGCGCGGGCGTGGCGTCAAGCTTCGCCTCGGTGCGCGTGAATGCGCAGATCGCTTCGCGCAGTTCGGGCAGTCCAGCGCTCGGCGTGTAGCGCGTCGCGCCCTTGCGCAGCGCGGCCTCGATCGCCTGCGCGACATGCGCCGGAACAGGAAAATCGGGCTCCCCAACTGAGAGCGATGCGATGTCCTTTCCCTGCCGACGCAACTCTCCCGCTCGGGCGGCAATCGCCAACGTCGGAGACGGACGAACGGACTGAACACGGCGACTGAACTGGAACTCTTCGCTCATCGATGCCTCTGGCGGGAGCTGCGGCTGAATGCGCCGCGATCAAACTACTTTGAACACCAATATTTGGAGTGCCAACTATTTCGTCGAGCCGCCCGGCGCAGCGTTCGAGGCGGCGAACCGGGCCTCGAGCGCGGCCTGCACCACAGGAGGGACGAGGCCCGAGACGTCTCCGCCGAGGCGAGCCACGTCGCGAACGAATCGGCTGGAGATGTAGAAATATTTTTCACCGGTCATCATGAAGAGCGTGTCGATCTGCGGATCGAGCTTGCGGTTCATGTTGGCCATCTGGAATTCGTATTCGAAGTCGCTCACAGCGCGCAGTCCGCGCAGCACCGTGCGGACATTCTCCTGCTGGGCGAACTTCACCAGCAGCCCGGAGAACGTCTTCACCGTCACGCGCGGGTCGTTTCCCAGCACCTCGCGCAGAAGCTCAACCCGCTCTTCGACCGTGAAGAGCGCATCCTTGGCGGGATTCTTGAGCACGGCCACGGTGAGGCCATCGAAGACCTCGAGGCCGCGCTGGATGATCGAGAGGTGCCCGAGCGTGGGCGGGTCGAACGAGCCGGGGTAGAGAGCGATGCGCACGGTCGGGGATGCTCGCCCGAGAAGCGCGTGAACGCAATTTCACGAACGACAAGTTGACGCGCGCCCGCGCCGTTCTTACTGTTGTCGCAGAGGAGAAACAGGGACGTCACCTCGACACTTCCCTGCCTGGTTCGTGATGAGCGGCTGACCTCGTGCCCGATAGCTGTCAATCGGGATTTCGATCCGCCCGCGGTGTGCATGCCCTCGAAGCGCGAGCCGAGAGGGAAGCCTGAAGCGGGCAACAGAGATCCCACCTGCCTAGCGCAGGGCACCATCCGACGCTGTTCACACGACCGAGGCGGGGGCTTTTTTGAAGGCGGCGGCAGGCTCAACAAGGGGCTGCCGCCGCCTTCGTTTTGTTGGCCGCGCACGCGTTGTGGTCATCGAACAGATGGAGACACGAATTCGATGAAGGACCTGGACGTGCCAACGCTGATCGAATCTTCGGCGCTCGCGGCGGGTGGCCGCGCAGCTACAAAAAAGGCTCTGCGCGCCGCGGTGCGCACGAGGCTGCGCGCTCTCGGTCCCGTCCCGCCAGCGAGTTCTGCCCAGGCGATCGAACGGCTCATCCAATCTCGCCTTCTCGAGAACGCGACGTGCGTCGCGCTCTTTCGCGCCCTGCCCTCCGAACCCGACATCGGCGCCCTCGAAGCGATGCTGCTTTCGCGCGGCGTGAGCGTCTGCCTTCCGCTCGTGCACGAAGGCCAGCGCGAACTCACGTTTCACCGCGCGGGCGGCGCGCTCATGCGAGGACCGCTCGGCATCGAGCAACCGGAGACGGGCCGGGAACGGATCGACGAATCGCAAATCGACGTGTTCGTCGTCCCTGCGCTCGCGCTCGATCTGCACGGCAACCGCCTGGGGCATGGTCGAGCGCACTACGACGCGACGCTCGCCGCGGCCCCGCGCGCGCTTCGGATTGGACTCGTCCGCGAAGCAGCGCTTGTTCCCGAGGTCCCGGTCGGCGAGCATGACGCCCCGCTCGATGCGCTCTGCACCGAAGCGCGGTTCATCTGCTTCACCGAGCGGGCGAAAGCAGCGGCAGCGCACCGATAGTTTGAGTGCAACATATCTGTGGAGCAATTGAAGACGTGAAGGTCCTCTTCGTCGGCGACATCTTCGGGAGCGCAGGCCGGCGCGCGGTTCGCCACTTCGTGCCCCGACTGCGGGCAGAGCGCGGCATCGATCTCTGCATCGGCAATTCGGAAAACTCCGCGGGAGGATCCGGCGTCACCATCGATGGCGCAAACGAACTGCTCGGCGCCGGTCTCGATCTGCTGACGGGCGGAAATCACATCTGGGACAAGCGGGAGATCAACGCGTATCTCGACCGACCGAATTCAAAGCAGCTGCGGCCCGCGAACTATCCGGAGGGCGCGCCCGGCCGCGGGCACGCGATTCTGCAGGATGCGCGCGGGCGCAAGCTGGGCGTGCTCAATCTCGAGGGGCGCGTCTTCATGAAGAACCTCGACTGCCCGTTCCGCGCGGCAGACCGACTGCTCGCAGAGCTGCGCAAAGAGACGCCCTGCGTCCTCGTCGATATGCACTGCGAGACGACCAGCGAGAAGAATGCAATGGGCCACTTCCTCGACGGCCGCGCGTCGGCTGTGCTCGGCACGCACACGCACATCCAGACAGCGGACGCGCGCGTGCTGCGAGGAGGAACCGCGTTCATGACCGACGTCGGAATGTGCGGACCGTGGGACAGCGTGATCGGGATGAAGAAGGAACACGTCATCCAGCGATTCCTCACCTCTCGCCACGCGCCGTTCGAGCCGGCGAGCGAAGAGGTCTATCTGCAGGGTGCGCTGCTTGAGCTCGATGACGAGACGGGCCGCGCGATCAGCATCGAACGAATCCAGGAGAGGCTGCCCGCATGAGTATGCAAGACGAAGCGAAGAACGCACGCACGACCAATCCGCAGTCGCCGCTTGCGCCGATCCGCGCCGAGGCGAATCAGACCGGCGTCGATGCGACGACGCTGGCGATGCTCCGGCGCGCAACTCCCGCGGAACAGCTTGCCGAGGTCACACGCGGGGCCGTCGACGTGCACACGCGCGAGGACCTGCTCAAGAAACTCGAGCGTGCGTACGAAAAAGGAACTCCGCTTCGCGTGAAGATGGGATTCGACCCAACAGCGCCCGATCTGCATCTGGGACACACGGTCCCGCTCGAGCGAATGCGGCGCTTTCAGGACCTCGGACACACGGTCATCTTCCTCATCGGAGATTTCACCGCGTCGATCGGAGATCCGACCGGCCGCAACACGACGCGCCCCCCGCTCTCTGACGAACAGATTCTCGCGAACGCAGATACTTATAAAAAACAAGTATTCAAGGTTCTCGATGAGGGCCGCACCGAAGTCCGCTTCAACTCGGAGTGGTTCAAGACGCTCGGCGCGAGCGGGATGATCAAGCTCGCCGGGCGCTACACACTTGCGCGCATGCTCGAGCGGGATGACTTCAAGCGGCGCTACAACGAGGAGCGGCCGATCGCGCTGCACGAACTTCTCTATCCGCTCGCGCAGGGCTACGACTCAGTCGCGCTCAAGAGCGATGTCGAGCTCGGCTCGAGCGATCAGCTCTTCAATCTGCTCGTCGGGCGCCAGTTGCAGAAGGAGTACCAGCAGGCGCCGCAGGTCTGCCTGACCGGTCCGTTGCTCGAGGGAACTGACGCGAAAGAGGTCGACGGGAAGATCGTCGGAGACAAGATGTCCAAGTCGCTCGGCAACTACGTCGGCATCGACGAGCCGGCGAACGAGCAGTTCGGCAAGCTGATGTCGATCACCGACGGACTGATGTGGCGCTACTACGAGTTGCTCTCGCGCAAGACGACACCGCAGATCGCGGAACTCCGCGCGGCAATCGCTGCAGGCTCGGCGCATCCGAAGACCGCGAAGGTCGATCTCGCGAAGGAGATTGTCGCGCGCTACCACGGCGCGGCGGCGGGCGAGGCGGCGGCGGCGGCGTTCGAGGCCCAGTTTGCGCGCAAGGAAGTTCCTGACGAGATCGAGGAACTGACGATCGAGCGCGAAGCGGGAGCGGAGACGCTGCCGCTGCTCAAGGCGTTGACGCGGGCAAACCTGGCGGCGAGCGGAGGTGAGGCACGCAGGTTGATCGCGCAAGGAGGCGTGAGCATCGAGGGAGCGAAGATCTCTGATCCCAATGCCTCGCTTCCGGCCGGCGTGCATCTGCTGAAAGTGGGTAAGCGCAAGTTCGCGCGGATCACGGTGAAGTAGCGCACGGACATCCGTCCGCTCGCGCCCCTATCTTCCGAGATATGGGCGCGTAACGAACGCCAGTCGCCGCAGTCTGTCGGGGATGAACTTCACACGACGCGTGGCTACGGCCAACGATCTCGAACAGACGGTTGCGTTGCTCCGTGCGCAACTCGAAGA
Source organism: uncultured delta proteobacterium (assembly GCA_903911145.1). GTDB lineage: Bacteria > Myxococcota > Myxococcia > Myxococcales > 40CM-4-68-19 > CAIWCD01. The sequence continues at coordinate 62,851 of CAIWCD010000015.1, forward strand.
GCACGGTCAATCCCCGAGCGGCGACGACCTCGAACAAGCAACGCGCGTGCTGCTTGTCTCACCGGCGCTCGGGCGTGTGCTCCTCGCGGATGAACAAGGCAACGCAATTGGACTCGCGGTCCTCGCAACAACGTGGACTCTCGAGCGCGGCGGCCTGGCTGGATGGCTCGACGAGCTCTACGTCGCACCAGGGAGGCGCGGCATTGGAGTCGGTGCAGCGCTTCTCGACCGCGCAATCGCAATGGCGCGCGAGATGGGAGTCAGAGCGATGGAAGTTGAGGTTGCCGTCGATCATTCGCGAGCAGAACGGCTCTATCAATGACGAGGATTTGAGCCTCTTCTTCGTAACCGATTCGCGCTCTTGTTGGCGGAGGCAAGCTGAGATGCACGCCGAAACACGCTCATCGATTCCGCCCGAACTTCGAAGGTCCTACCTGCGTCTACTCCCCGAGGCCCAGGAGCTTTACCTTGAGCGACTGGTTGAGCAGGCAGAGAAGCTCGTCCTCTTCGAAAGAGGACGACCGGTTGGGTATGCCGCGATCCACAACGCAACCCTCGTCGAGTTCTTCGTCGTCCCCGAAAAGCGCGACAAGCTTGACGAGGCATTGGCATCAGTCGAGGCGTTTGGATTCCGGCGTGTGCTCAGCAAGACTTTCGACGAGCCACTGCTGGCCGCACTCTCCGCATTGGACATGCATTCCCGCACTGTCGGCGTGCTGTTCCGCCGTATCAACCCAGCCCCTTCACCGCCGCTGGTGCCTTGCGTCGCGCGCTTTGGCGGCATCGGGGACATTGATGCGGTTCTCGCGATTCACGATGGCTTCTTCGACTCGGCGGCCGAGGTAGCGGACTACGCACGCAGCGGAGGGCTGGTGCTCTTCGCCGACGTTTCGCGTCACCTGCTTGGTTGCGGGGTGATGCGGAGAATCACCGAGGAACAAGAGTTCGTCGATATCGGGATGGTGGTGGCCCCCAGCCACCGAACCCGCGGACTGGGCGCGCAGATCGCTTGGTGGCTCAAGGACTACTGTGAGCGAAAAGCAATCAAGCCTGTGTGTGGCTGCGACGTCGAGAACATCGGCTCGCGCAAGGCCCTCGAACGCGCAGGCTTCCGCTCGATCCATCGCCTCCTCGAGTTCAGTCGGACGAGTCCAAATCAGGCTGATTCGCTGCCCCTGCGAAGCCCTCGCTGACAACATCGCGTCAGAGGTTCGTGGCCGCAGCCAAACGACATGAAGGCGCACAAAAAGACGAAGGCCCCTGTTCGCGCAACGCGCGTAACAGGGGCCTTCAATAAAAAATCCGGCAGCGACCTACTCTCCCACACGGAAACCGTGCAGTACCATCGGCTCTGGAGGGCTTGACTTCCGTGTTCGGGATGGGAAC
>CAIWCD010000016.1 GCA_903911145.1 uncultured delta proteobacterium
CAGCCGGGTCGCCCGTCTCATCCGCCAGCGCTCTCGAGCCTCGGCGCGCTGGCTACGCGAGGCTACTTTTCCGCCGCCGCGCCGCGTGTCACCCCGCGCTCAGGATGATCGCTCCGCCGCGGTTTGCGATGATCGCTTCCAATTCCATCGGCACGACCTCTGCCGGCCCCTTGGTCCACCCCCCACGGGCGGGCCCCTGCTGGGCCGTCTTTATTTCAGCAACGAGAATCTACCGGACTGGGGCGACATGCCCTAGCCAGATCGTCCCGAACGCCACAGCGCTGACGAGCGCAGCAGGCACGTTTAGCTCTGCTTGCTTAGCCCGGTCGGTCAGCCGTTGGTCCGCAGCCACCGTCGAGTATGCGCGGCCTCAACCGGGACGCCGTCATCGACACGCGGCTTGACGATGATTCGCCATGAGGCTATATGGCCATCTAAACGAATCTTCGTTTTAGTGTTGGATTCATCACAATGAGGCATCGAACATGGCAGTGAATCACATCAGCACTGTTCTTGATTCCGAAGCTCTCCATCACAGGCACCGGGCGCCAACAGAAGGGACGTCTCGTTCTGGCTCCAGCCTGCCTCTCAGAATCACCGAGCCATTCGGTGAGCGCCGTCCCGCGCACCTCTTTCGCTGGCCAGGCGCAAAGTGGCACCTCTGCGCCGCGCTCGCGCCGCGGCTGCGGGCCCATCTCGCCGACACGGGCGGGTGCTTGCTCTCGCTCTTTCACGGGACCGGGGCTCTCGAGCAAACGATCGATGCGCCGGTTCTGATCGCGGCAGATGCGAACCCCGACCTGCGCGCGCTCCACGCCGAACTTCGGCGTGACGGCGGCGCGGAGGTGTTCCATGAACTCGTTCTCCTCCACGGCGCTGGAGCACCGCGTGCGCGCGCGGAGTACGAGCGCGTTCGCGTTCTCGGTCCTCTCGCTCTCTCAAGCCCCGCGCGCGCAGCACGATTCCTCTGGCTCTCCGGTCTCGCCTTCAACGGCATCTGGAGGGTCAACCGCGCGGGCGCGCTCAACGTGCCGCCCGACCCTCGTCGCCTCTCTCACGCGTGGCCGTTTCCACTCCGCTCGGAACTTGCCTCCGCAGGTCGTCAGCTCCCTGCGCAGCCACTCTTCGACGACTGGCGGGGCGTGATCGAGCAGGCCCGGCCGGGCGATCTCATCCTCTCCGATCCACCATACCTCAGCGGATTCGATGCCTATACCGGTGCGCGTTTCTCCCTCGCGGAGCATCACGCGCTCGCGGACGGTCTGCGTCTCTGCGCGCTGCGCGGATGCGCCGTCGTCGCGTTCAATTCGGCCGACGCGCGCTCGCTCTACCAGCCCTGGGCCGATCTGGAGACCGCCTTTCGGCCCGGTCGAATGAACTGTCGTCCCGATCGGCGCGGGCCCGTCGGCGAGATGCTGGCGTTCGCGGGGCTGCGCATGGCTACTTCGGCAGCGCCATGATCATCGCGCCGCTCGCTGTAGCGCTCCTGCTCGCCGCTCCGAAAGCCGAGCACCGATTCGACGCCGAGATCGCGCGCGCGGTCGCGAGCACGCATGATGTGTTCGCGGTGCCACCTGCGCTGGTGCGCGCGATCATCCAGCAGGAGAGCAGCTTCAATCCGCTTGCGCTTTCGCCCGTCGGCGCACGCGGCCTGATGCAGGTGATGCCCGCGAACGCCACCCGCCTCGGCGTGACACCCGACGATCTCTGGGATCCCGCGAAGAACATCCTCGCCGGTGTGCGGCTCCTCGCGGTCCTGCTCGATCACTACCGGGGCGACGTGATCAGCGCGCTGGTCGCCTACAACGCGCGCCCTCGCCGCCTGTTCGCGCCGCTCCCGCGCAACCACGAGACGCCTCGCTACGTCCTGAACGTGCTCGCCCATTACGAAGCCAATTGAAGGAGAGGCCAAATGTCCGCATCAAGAAAAGCCAGCATGAGTGTCGTTCGATTCGTGCGCACCGCCATCGACGCCACGGCGGAGCGCGAAACGATCGAAGTCCCCAAGGCTGGATTGCTGCGCGTAGCAGCCGAGCTGGGACGTCTTTCGTCGATTCTCGAGGAAGACCGGCTCTGGGACCCTCTCGACGTGGCCCGCTTCTTCGGCGTCAGCCGCAACTCCGTCTACGCGCAGGTCGACGCCGGCAAGCTCCCGTGCGTGCGCATTGGCGGCTTGCTCAAGTTCGATCCGATCAAGATCCGTGCGATCGGCCGTGGCGAGCAGCGCGCTGAAGGTCGCGGACGTGTCGCTGCGCTGCCTGTCGTCGGACGAGGGGAGTAGAAGAAGCCATGGCGTATCCAATCGAGCGGAATGGCAAGTGGTACGTCGCCTACAAGGAGCACAACGGGCGTCGGAAGCGGCAGGTGACGACCGCGACAACCAAGCGCGAATGCCAACGCCTCGCTGACGAATTCGAGAACCAAGCGTGGCGGCGGCGCACTGGCCTCGAGGCGGTTCCGACTGACTGCACGTTGACCCTGCAGGAAGCCTGCAACTGGTGGCTCAGCGAGCGGTGCCCAGCGCCCTCCGTGAGTCGCGAGAAGTCTCGCTTGCAGACGCACGTGATGGACCACCAGCTCGCGACCCGGAGAGTTGCGGACATCGATCACGCCGCGATCGATTCGCTCCTGCGCGAGCTCGAGAAGGGAGGACAGGCGCCCGGCTCGATCAACAAGCTGCGCGCGACGCTCTCGACTGTCTTTGCGAATGCGATCGACGCCCAGAAGTGGTCGGGCAAGAACCCCGTTCACGAGGTGAAGGCGCGGCGGGTTCCGAAGCGGGTGTTCGAGACACTCCGCGCAGAGGAAGTGCCGCTCGTCCTTGCGAACGCGACCGACGCGTGGCGCGATCTGTTCGCGACCGCACTCTATCTCGGACTCCGCAAGGGCGAGCTGTTCGGCCTGCGCAAGGCCGACGTGCGGCTCGAGGAGCGCAGCCTGGTCGTGCGGCACTCGCACGAGCGCGAGGGGACCAAGGGCGGCGACGAGGCGCTCCTGCCAATCCCCGAGCCGCTTGCGAACTATCTAAAGAACGCGCTCGACACCGCGCCCGGCCCCCTGCTCTTCCCGCGCGCGGATGGAAAGGCGCGCAAGCCGAGCACGAGCGTGGAGAAGGTTCTGCGCCGGGCGCTCGCGCGCGCCAAGCTGGTCACTGGCTATCGCCATACGTGCCGGAGCTGCGCGGCCAAGAAGCGGCCATACAGCGCGGAGTATGCGGATGGGGAGCTGCGGCGCTGTCCGCAGATCGACGAAGCCACGGGGAAGCTCTGCAACGCGAAGCTCTGGCCGACGATGCTGCCGCGCTGGATGCGCTTTCACGATCTCCGGCACACGACCGCGACGCTGCTGCTCAAGGCGCGCGTGCCCATGTACATCGTGCAGAAGATCCTGCGGCACGCGGATATCAAGACGACGGTCGGGATCTACGGGCACCTCGATATCGAGGATTCCCGCGAAGCCCTCAAGTCGCTGCCCGACGCGCCGATGCGCGAGCGCGGATCAGAATTCAGCTCTGGGGCGGCGATTGGAACACGCAGTCGTGTCCCATCTGTGTCCCAAGAAACCGAAGAGGCCGGAAAAGAAGAAAGCCCCGGACCAGAGAATGTCTCTGAATCCGGGGCTTTAGATTGGAGCGGAACACCAGGTTCGAACTGGCGACCTTCGCCTTGGCAAGGCGACGCTCTACCAACTGAGCTAGTTCCGCAAAATCGGCGGCCCTTCTAGACCCACTCCCCGCCCCTGTCAAGCCGCATCGACACGCTCCCGTTGCGCCCCATCGAGCGTGTAGTAACCGCGCACGTACTCGGCCGCGCTCGCGAGGCTGGGCACGAGAGAGAGATAGAGCAGCGTCAATCCGACGACATGGAAATCGGTCTGCAACCGCACGACAAACCAGTCCATCGCATAGTGGTAGTGGACCATCAGCGCGATGATTCCCGTGAGCTGCAGCGAGGTCTTCCACTTGCCGCCCTGGCTCGCGGAAATCACCAGGCCCTCGCCAGCTGCGAGCGTGCGCAGTCCGCTGATGAGCAGCTCACGCGCGAGGATCAGCACCACCACCCAGGTCGGAACGCGGCCGACGCGGATGAGCATGATGAGGCCCGACAGCACGATCAGCTTGTCGGCGAGCGGGTCGAGGAATTTTCCGAGCGTCGTGATCTTGTTTGAGATGCGCGCGATCCAACCGTCGATCCAGTCGCTCGCGGCGGCGAACGAGAAGATGATCGCGGCCCAGAAGCTGTTGTGCCGATTCTCGTAGGCGAGGAACGTCAGATAGACGGGAATCAGCGCCATTCGCGAGATGGTGATCAGATTGGGCGCGTTGAGCAGCTCTTCGCGCAGCCGCTCCCTCCTCGTTCGCGGGCGCACGGCGGGGACCGAGGATGGTGCAGGTTGAGTCGGAGTCATCGCGGGCGCGCAGCGTAGCAGAGGTTTTGAGCGGTGCGACAGCGATCTGCAATTCACGCGTCCGGGCTCTCGACGCGGGATAGTCTGGTGCGGCATGCGGAAATTCGAACTCCATTTCAATGAAGCGCAGGCCCGCGCGCTGGCCGACCGAATCGAGCCTGCCCGGTTGTCATCGCTTTCGCTCGGCGTCGCCACTGCGGGGTTTCAATGCGAGGGCGGATACAACGGTGCGGGCGAGCCGCTCAACAACTGGAATGGATGGGAAGGCCGCGACGGCTTCGTCCCGAGCGGTGGCGCGTGCGGATTCTGGGAGCGATATGCCGAAGACGCGGCGCTGATGGCGGAGCATGGCCTGCGCACGTTTCGTCTCTCTCTCGAATGGGCGCGCGTGCAACCGGTGCGCACGGCCGACGCGACTTCACCCGAACTCGACGACGCAGCGATCAATCATTACGCGCGCATTCTCTCGACCTTCCAGCGCGCGGGTATCGAGCCGCTCTGCACCCTCTATCACTGGACCCATCCCGCGCATCTGGGGCCCGACTTCTGGCTGAACGAAGATTCACCGGTGCGTTTTGCGGCATATCTGCGCGCATTCCTGCCGCGACTCCTCGACGCGCTCGACCGCGCTGGCGGCGCTCCGCTTCATCGATATATCACGCTGAATGAACCGAATATGTATGCCCTGGCGACCTATATCGCCGGGCGGTTTCCCCACCAGCAGAAGGGGCCGCGGGCAGCGCGCAGGTGTATTGAGAACCAGCTGCTCGCGCATCTCTCTGCAACCGCGGTCGTGCGTGAACTTCATGCTGCGCGCGGGATTCCGCCGCCCGCGATCTCGTTCAACAACAACTTCTCGGCCCTCTATCGCGCCGACGCGCTCTTCGTTGATCTCCTGCTCGCCCCCGCGGCCGGAATCCCACGCAACTCGCTCGCCGAACATCTGCACGAGCGCGAGCGGGCCTTTACGCGGGCGATGCTTGAAAGTGAGGGAGAGCTCGCGGTGCCGCGTCTAATCCTGCGCTGGGGAGTGCGGGCCGTGGAAGGGATCCTGCGTCGCGGCACGCATCCCCACCAGCTCTCCCGACTCGTCGACGCGGCTTATGCGCAGGAAAGTCCGGCGCTCGATTACCTCGCGTTTGATTACTACGATCCGTTTCCCTGGAATGTCGTCGGACGCTCGACGCCGGGGAGTGATCGCGGGGTCGGGCCAATCGTCGACGAATGGGATTGGAAGCCACATCCGCGCGGACTTTCGGCCGCACTCGCCCTGTATTCGCAAGCCTCACCGCATACCCCGATCTGGCTCGCTGAGAATGGAATGGCGATTCGCGCCGTCGGTGGGCGCGACTACCCGCGAAGCGACGGGGCGCGCCGCGATACCTTTATCCAGGCGCATCTCTATGAACTCCTGCGCGCCGTGGCCGATGGAATTCCCGTGCAGGGATATCTGCACTGGTCGCTCTGGGATAATTACGAATGGGGCAGTTACCAGCCCCGGTTTGGCTTGATTGGACTCGACGCGGCCGCGGGACAGATCGCGCGCACGCCGCTCGACGCGCAAGGAGTGCCTGCACTGGCGGCCTTCGGGGAATTATCGCGCGCGCTCTCAGAAGGAGACCGAGCAGCGCTCGCCCGCTCATTAACAAATCGTCGTCCGACGGCCAACGAGGACAGTTCGGCTGATTAAGCGGGCTCCTGCCCGACCTGCGCCGAAACTTCCGGGTCCATTGCAAACAGGCGGCTCGCGCGGCCAATGCGCAAAGGGTTGCCGCGCCAATCGAGCGTGCGGCGGACCGCAGCAACCGGCCAGATGGCGGCAATCAGGATGTCCTTGAGTGGAATCCAGGCCGAGTCAAAGAGCGAAAGCGGCGTCTTGCGCAACCGGCGCAGCAGACTCATATCCAACGCGCATTTGATTGCAATTGCACCCAGTGAAGTCGCAATCGCCCGCGCCCATGGCGAACCAGCGGCGTCGATTGAATCCTGGGACAACAGCGCGGCGACCCTGAACCCAAGCGCGACAAGGATCAGCGGAATGGGATTCAGCAGCGGTTCGCCAAGATAAGCCGCGAGCGAAATACGCCGGCGCATCTGGCCCCAACGGATATGTCGATTGCAGAAGCGCTCGAGCGTCCAACTCTCATTCACCGTCTGGACGGGATGCGGCGAGAGCGCAACGCGATATCCCGCCAATTCGAATTTACGCCCGAGCAGGTAATCCTCGGCGAGGAGGTTTCGCACCGAGCGCAGACCACCGACGGCATGAAGCGCGCGACTATCAAGCAGCATCGACTTGCCGATAACGCAGGCCCGATCTGCCAATACGCGAGGCAGAGCGATTGCGCCGAGCACAAAGGAGCCGAGGTGGAGATTCTCGAAGAGCGCACCGAGGCTCTCGACGTCAGACGGCATCGGGGCGATCGGGTTGGTCACGAGTGCAACGCGCGTATCGCTCATCTCTGCTGCGGTATCGCGCAACCACGACGAATCAACCCGGACATTGGAATCGGAGATCAACCAGTGGCGATATTGCGCCTTCGCAGCGAGCGACTGCAGGCTGCGCACCTTCGGGTTCTTACCTCGATATCCACGGCATTGCATGACGGTGATGCGCGCCGCGGGAAACTCGCGCTGGACGCGGCGCGCGACATCAAGAGAGGGATCACCTGCGTCCTCGGCACCGAGGATGACCTCATATTCCGGATAATCAAGCTGCGCGAAGGAGACGAGGTTGAGATAGAGGCCATCGTCGACGCCCTTTAATGGCTTCAAGATTGAGATTGGAGGCGTTGACCCCTGCGTGGGGATTCTGCGAGAGAGCACGCGCCAGGAGCAGAGATTGGCGACGAGCGCGGTGCAGAGCGAGCAGAACGCGAGCGCGGCGAAGATCGGCCAGAGAGACTCCATCGGGAACTCCTCAGTGGGTGCGTTTCGCGGACGAGACTGATCGGGCCCGATGACAATCAGGAGGCGAACCGGAAAGCAGCGCGCGACACGACCGCCGCCGCGCAATCGTCACGTGATTGCCGTGGATCGCATTCAATTCGCCGCGATCTTGCCGCGCGGCCTGCGCACTATCCCGGGCAATGAAACTGCGAGGGGACAGGTGACGCAGGCGCGCGATTACAACCTATTGGTATTGAGCGATCTCCACCTCGGCTGCGACGTGAAGAGGACTGCGCCGCTCGGAGATCCGGCACGAACAGGCCTCGACCGCGCGCTGGTGCACTTTCTCGATCACCATGCCGCGCGTCGCGCCGGAGGCCGCCGCTGGCGCTTGCTGCTCGCGGGAGATGTGTTCGACTTCGTCGCAGTGACGGCGATGCCGGCGCCCCGATTAACCGCGCGCTTCTCCGTGCGCGACGAGGAGCAGCGCTATGGCCTCGCGCCCGAGGAGGAGAAGTGCGTCTGGAAACTGCGCCGCATCGCCGCTCGGCACGAAGAGGTCTTCCACGCACTCGCCCGATTTCTCATCGCCGGGCATGACGTGCAGTTCATCCGCGGCAATCACGATGCGGAGCTGCAATTCCCGTCGGTGCAGCGCGAATTGGTGCGGCTGCTCTCGCGGCGAGCAGGCGTCGAAGGAGACGCGCTGCGTGCGCTGGAGGAGCGCATTCGATTTCACGCCTGGTTCTATCTCGAGCCGGGGCTGCTCTATCTCGAGCATGGCAACGCGCACGATCGGTATTGCCTGCAGACCGGCTTCTTCGATGAGCGGCCCTGCGACGCTTCGCTCGAGTTGCCGATGAGCTCGAAGGTCCTGCGCTACTTCGCCAATCGATGGGCGAAAGACCAGGAGGATCTCGACAGCGCTGACCAGATGTCGGTGCGAGAATATCTCGCCTGGGTTCTGCGGATGGGAAATCCGCTGCATATCGCCGCCGACTATTTCGCGATGGTATTGCGCGTGCTGTTGCCGATCGCGAAGGAGACGCTTCGCGGGACACTGCAGCCGGGCGCGATGACGCGGAGAGCCGGTCTGGTGGCTGCTGAGACGCGACGCAGCCGTGTGCGCGCGTGGCTTTCCCGCTTTCTTCCCGCGAGCCGCGAGCAAGCCGATCAACTCTTTGCCGCCGCGTCGAAGCCCGCGGAACAGAGTTTCTTCGCAACGGCCCAACTCTTCTATGTCGATCGAATGGCGCTGCTCGCGTTGCTCATCGCGGCTGGCCTCGCAGGCCTCGTCGCAGGTCACGGCGCCACTCGCCTGCTGCCTGCGCTGCTCGCCTCTGCCCTCTTCGCGATCCTCAATCCGTGGCTCGCGCGCCAACGTCAATGCGACGCGAATCTGCTGCTGCACGACGCCGCCTCACGCGTCGCCGACATCCTCGACGTCCGGTATGTCGTCATGGGGCACAGCCACCAGCGCGTCGATGCGGCACTGTCCGCGAATACGAGATATCTGAATCTCGGCGCGTGGACGCAGCAGGAGCACGAGCTTCCGCATCTCGCGCTCATCGACGAGCGCGCCGAGCTGCGCAGATACGCTGCGCCGCCTGCGCGTGTCTCAACTCTCGTCGGGCACGTCGACCAGCGCCATGCCCTCGCCGGATAGCTCGAGCGCGACGCCCAACTCAGGTGCATCCTCGACGATCGAGACCAGGCGTGGCTGCAGCGTCGCGCCGTGCCATCCGACCAGCTGATCGAGCGGAATGCGGAGCGGCTGCGCGCTGTGGACTTCGACCGCGTGCGGCGCTCCGTGCGTCACCAGCAGCAGCTGTCCGCGTCCGCGCAGGTGGACGAGATGGAGGTCTTGGCCGGTCTTGCTCGGCACGCGGCCGTTCTCGAAGGTAAGCGAGTCCGCGAACGAGAAGAGGACCTCTTCGCGAAAGTAGGCCGGCTCGTCCGCGAGCTCGAGCGGCGTGAAGACGCGACCGGCCGTGGCGATCACATACCGGCCCTCGCCCGAGGCCCGCAGCATGCGACGCGCGCCTTCGCCGAATGACTTCTCGGTCGGCTTGCCGCGGAAGCGCTTGAGCTCCGCGGTGAGCGTGGCCGAGCCGAAGCTGGCGACCATGCCGTCGAGGCGCGTGAGCAGCTCGCCGCGCACCTGAACAACCAGCGACGCAGGGCCAATCGAGTAGCAGCCTCTGGCCGGCTCGGTGGCGATCTGGCGCGCTGCGGAGAAGTCGACCAGCGACTCCGGAGCACTCTGCGAGCCGCGCCCAGAGCGGATTTGCGCGATCGTCTCGGAAGCGGCCGGCGGGTTCGTGCTGTTCGTCGCGACGGTCGAGAAGTCGATCTTCGCGTGCTCCGCGGTGTCGGCGCGATCGTCGTCGTGGATGTCGCTCTCTTCCATCCGGCTGAGCGCCGACTCGATGGAGCCCGACGATGCTGGGCCTGCGACCGGACTTGCGCTCGACGCGGGCGCCGCTGGCGAAGACGCAACCCGAGAGGCCGGCGGAAGAGAGGGTTCGGTGTCGAGGCTGTGCACGGCCGCCTCTTCAGCTCGCGCGACTGGCACAGCGCCGTACGCGCCGGTCTGCGTGATCACCTTCATCCCGAACGGCTGCGTCGATCCAGTCGCGCTGAAGGCATCTTTCGGCGGGTCGCTGCGGCGGGAAAACTCCGACGTGATCGAAGCCTCCGCGGGGCTCATCGACGGGGTCGACACGGGCGCTTCGTTCGCGACCCTCCGTGGGACGGGCGTGTGCTCCTGCGTGCTGTGGGCGCGGTCCGCCGACGCGAGCTCCTCCATCCGCTCGGCCATCGCGGCGTTCCCCGAGCGCAGAAACCAGACGCGAGCCTGCGCGTGATCGCCCTTCTGCGCGAGCGCGAGCCCGAGATAGTTCTGCGCCTTGACGTGCTCCGGCTGCAGCTCGATCGCCGTCGTGAAACAGCGCGCCGCCTCGTTGGAAGCGCCGAGCTTGAGGAAGACCAGCCCGAGATTCACCCGCAGCGTCGGGTCGGCAGGATGGTCGTCGATCAGCGCGCGATAGATCGTCTCCGCGCGAACCAGATCGCCGAGCTTGAACAGAGTCAGGCCGAGCAGGTTGCGGGCACGCTGATCGCTCGGGACATGGCGCAGGGCCTGATCGAGCAGCGCCCGCGCCGTCACCGAATCACCGGCCGCCTGCGACTCCTGCGCCGCGGCGAGCTCCTGATCAAACCGGTTGCGCCGCACCTGCTCCTCCTCGGCGGTGCGGCCCGGATCCGAACCTCGTGACGAACCAAACCGATCGCTCACTGTGCTGCTCCCGGCCTTGCCGCATTGGCGGGACTTGCGGGCGCAGCGGGCTGGGCCGCAGATGCAACGGACGCGTGCATGGCGTTCTCGTGCTTGAGTTCGTTGTAGTGGGAGAGCACTTTGCGCACGTATTCGCGCGTCTCATCGAACGGCGGGACCCCGTGGTGCTTGCGCACCGCCTCGGGACCCGCGTTGTAGGCGGCGAGCATGAGCATCATGTCGCCGTTGAACTCGTTCGCCAGCTCGCGCAGGTAGCGAGTGCCGCCCTGGATGTTCTGCGCGGGGTCGACCGGATCCTCGACGAAGACATGACCGGCCGTCCGCGGCATCAACTGCATGAGGCCCTTCGCGCCCGTTCGGGAGACAGCCGCCGTGTCGCCCGCGCTCTCGACAGAGATGACGGCGCGGATGAGCTCGGCGGGGATGTTGTACCTGCCCGCCGCGCGATCGATCTCGTCGGGCGGTGCATCGGTGGCGCGCTCCCACCAGTGCGTCGCACGCGCTCCGTGCGCGGGTTTGCGCGCGCCCTGCGAATTTCCCCGACGCGGCGGAACGCGGCCAGGCAGAGGGTCCTCGATGTGCACGACGCCATCCGCATCGGTCCAGACGTGCAGCGGCTCGCGCGCGGAAGCAGCGCTGGCGAGTGCGGCAACCAGAAGCAGAGGCGTGGCGAGGAATCTGCGCATACGGGTTCGCAAGATACCAACGCGCGCGCACCTGCGGCAAATCCTCAGATCAACCATTTCGCCCACGCGTCGCCCGACCGACACGCACGGAGGCGATTGAGGTTAGGGTTCGCCCCCATGCGCTACACCCACGATTTCCTCGTCATCGGCGGCGGCGTCGCCGGCCTCACCTGCGCATTGCGCCTCGCCGAGTTCGGCACCGTCGCGGTGCTCGTCAAGAGGGGCCGCGCCGAGTCGAGCACCAACTACGCACAGGGCGGAATCGCAGCCGTCTCCGGTCCGGGCGACTCGTTCGACCAGCACGTCGCGGATACGCTCGAGGCGGGCGCAGGTCTCTGCCGGGAAGAGGCCGTGCGCGTCACGGTCGAGGAGGGCCCGACCCGCGTGCGCGAGTTGATCGAACTCGGCGCCGAGTTCACGCGCGATCAATCACCGTCTGGATTCCACCTCACCCGCGAGGGTGGCCACTCGCAGCGCCGCATCCTCCACGCCGCCGATCTCACCGGCCGGGAAGTCGAGCGCGCGCTACTCAACGCCATCGCCGAAGCGAAGATCCCCATCTTCGAAGATCACGCCGCCGTCGATCTGATCACCGTGTCGAAGCTGCGCACGTCCGCATCGAAAAGCAGCAAGACCGCGCCCATCAAGGCCGAGGACGATCGCGTGCTCGGCTGCTACGTGCTCGCGCCCGACGGACAGGTGCACGCCTTTCTCGCCAAGGCCGTCATCCTCGCCACCGGCGGCGCTGGCAAGGTCTACCTCTACACAACCAATCCCGACGTCGCGACCGGCGACGGCATCGCGATGGCCCACCGCGCGGGCGCCGCGATCGCAAACATGGAGTTCATCCAGTTCCACCCGACCTGCCTCTTTCATCCGCAGGCCAAGAGCTTCCTCATCTCGGAGGCGCTGCGCGGCGAGGGCGGCATTCTGCGCAACAAGGCGGGCGAGGCGTTCATGATCCGCTACGACGCGCGGAAGGAACTCGCGCCGCGAGACATCGTCGCGCGCTCGATCGACAGCGAACTCAAGAGGAGAGGCGACGACTGCGTCTTCCTCGACATGACGCATCTGCCGAAGGCGTTTCTCCTCGAGCACTTCCCGAACATCTACGCCAACTGCCACGCGTTCGGGATCGACATGGCGGTGCAGCCGATCCCGGTCGTGCCCGGCACGCACTACACGTGCGGAGGGGTCGCGACCGACCTGCACGGACAGACGACGCTGCCCGGACTTCTCGCGATCGGCGAGACCGCCTGCACGGGACTGCACGGCGCGAATCGGCTCGCGTCAAACTCGCTGCTTGAGGGGCTCGTCTTCGGACATCGCGCGGCGGATCGCGCAGTCGAGGTCGCGCGCGCAGCGACGCCTGCTCTTTTCGAGACGATCCCCGATTGGGATCCGGGCGCCGCGGTCACGCCGGACGAGGGCGTGGTCGTCAAGCAGAACTGGGACGAGGTGCGCAACCTCATGTGGAACTACGTCGGCATCGTGCGCACCGACAAGCGGCTCGCCCGCGCGGAGCACCGCCTCGACAATCTGCTCGGTGAAATCGAAGAGTACTACTGGGGCTATCTGGTGACGCGTGATCTGATCGAGCTGCGCAACATCGCCGACGTGGCACGGCTGATCGTCGCCTGCGCGCAGGAGCGAAAAGAGAGCCGGGGGCTGCACTCGACGCTGAGCCATCCCGATCGCGACGACGCGCATTGCCTGCACGACACGGTGCTCGTGCGCGGACGGCCAGCTCCGCAAGCCTGGCCGCGCCCATCTCGATAGGCGAATATCGCGCGACGGCTCGGACGCTACTTCGGCACGCGCACCGTCAGGTACTCGACCGCGGTGCCGCGCCGCACGCGCAGCAGCGCCGTGTCACCGGGCTTGATGCCCTTGCTCGCCTTCTTGTAGTCACCCAGCGACGCGACGGCGGTGCGATTGAGCTCGATGATCACGTCCCCCTCCTCGAGCGACGCCTCGGCCGCGGGCGAGTCTGGCACTACGTCCGTGATGATCGCACCCTTCGTGTTCGCCTCGACGTGCGCCCGCCGCGCGAGCTCAGGTGTCAGAGCCTCGACGACCAGCCCGAGCGGATCTCCGCTCTGTGCCGCGGGTCCCTGCGCATCGACCGCGGACTCCTCCGCCTCCTCCGGCCGCTCCTTCAGATCGACGGTGAGCGTCTTCTCTTTTCCGTCGCGCACCAGCGTCAACTTGATCTGCTTGCCCGGCGGGATCGAGCCGACCTCGCGCGTGAGCATATTGTTGTCAAAGACAACCTTTCCGTTGACCTGCGTGATGACGTCTCCCGCGTGCACGCCCGCCTTCTCCGCGCCGCCATCCTTCACCACGTCGGCCACCAGCGCGCCCTGCGTGTTCTTCAGGCCCAACTGCTCAGCCGTGTCCTGCGTGAGCGCCTGCAACGCGACGCCGAGGAAGCCGCGCACCACGTGCCCCTTCTCGCGCAACTGCGGGAGGATCTGCTTGACGACGGAGATGGGGATCGCGAAGCCGATCGTGTTCGCGCCCGAGATGATCGCGCTGTTCACGCCGACGACTTCGCCGCGCAGGTTGAAGAGCGGCCCACCCGAGTTGCCCGGATTGATCGACGCGTCCGTCTGCAGATAGTCGCTGTACGGCCCGCCGAACTGCGAGCGCTCCTTCGCGCTGACGATGCCGGCCGTGACCGTGGCCTGAAGACCGAACGGCTCGCCAATTGCGACGACGTAGTCGCCGACTTCGAGCGCATCCGAATCGCCAAGCTGCGCGCCGATGAGCGCCTTCGCGCGCGGATCATCGATGCGCAACAGCGCGATGTCGCTCTTCGGATCGGCGCCGACGAGCTTCGCTGTGTACTCGTGCGTGCCGCCGCCCGCGAGGTCGTCGGTGATGATCTTGATCTCATCCATCGGCCGGAACTTCCCGCCCTGCGAATCCTGCACCTGCACGACGTGGTTGTTGGTGATCACAAGGCCCTCGCCGATGAGGAAACCCGAGCCGAGTCCCGAGCGCGGCGCGTTGTCCTGCGGCATCTGCCCGTGCGGCCCGAAGTAGCGGAAGAAGCGCTGCATCGGATCCTGGTCCGACTGCCCATTCTGATCGTTCTGCTCTTCGTCGTTGCCGTCGGGATTCTGCGGTGTGTGCGGCACCCGACTCAGCCCCCCGCGGCGCTGCGGGCGCGGCCGGAACTTGGAGTTGATGTTCACGACCACCGGACGCAATCGCTTCACGAGCGGCGCGAGCGAGGGCAGCGGAGCGAGCAACTCTCCCGTCGATGGCGCAGCGAGCACGGGTGCGGCGACGACAGGCGCAGAAATCACCGGAGCCGCCACCAGCGCGGGCGCGAGCGACGAGGCCTGCGCCTCGCTGGCAAAGATCGAACCCCCATCACGCGAGCAGGCGCAGAGCGCGAGCGGCAGAGAGAGCGCAACGACGAACGAACGAATCGAGCAGTGCATGAAGCCTCCAGGAACAGTCCCGCGAACCGATCGCGTACGAGAACAACGCAGCCCACCCCGACTATTTCGCGTCGAGACGGGCCCGCAACGTAAGTCCACCGACACCCACGTCAAGAGGTGCATCTGCGCCTCCGTTCCCATCCTGTTTTACAGAGGAGCGTTCGGGGCGGGGGCGAGCGGCGGGGCAACATTTCGCTCCGGCAATCACGCTCCAGTTTCGCCGGGAACGCAGTCACGCTCGCGTCGGAGAACCGTATCCCGAACGAGGCGCCCCCGCCCCGGACTGGAGCTAGTGCAATCCCAACAACTGCGCGAGCGTCTTCTCGTCCGCCGGCGGAAACTGGTACTTGTCGAGCTCCGTCCACTTCACCCAGCGATGATCGTGCACGCGGCCGTGCTTCACCTCGCCGCTCTTGAGCGTGCAGCGATAGACGGCGAAGTCGATCTCGTAGGCCGAGTAGACGTGATGCACCTGGATCGCGCGCTCGCCCACCTCGACCTCGATGCCCATCTCTTCGCGCAGCTCGCGCGCGAGCGCCTGCGCGTCGGTCTCGCCCTCCTCGACGCGGCCGCCGGGAAATTCCCAAAGCAGCGGCAGCGACCCGCCCGGACGGCGCTGGGTGATGAGGTACTGGCCATCCTTTTCGAGCATGGCGGCGACGACGCGGATGCACTGGGGCATGCGCGGCGGAACATAGCAGGACAAAAGCTCCATTGCGCGGCGAACCGCTCCCCGCCATCCTTCAGAGCGTGATCGCAAGCGCCCTGCCCGCTCTCGCTGCACTGCTCCTCGCTGCGCCCGGCGTGCCCGACGCGCCGCCCGCCACGCCGCCACCAGCGGCCTCGAACTCCGCGACGTCACCGAGCGCAGCGCATGCGCCCGCAAAGTCTCGCGCAGCCGGAAAGGGGACCCGCTCGCAGGGGAAGTCGACGCCGCTCGCAGCGCCGGCACCAGCGCCGCTCTGCACCGGAGACTATGCGGACGCTCTTCCCCCGGAGATCGCAGCCCGCGCGGCAGACGAAGAGGGAGCGAAGTCGCCGTTCGTCTTCGCGGTTCGCTCGATTGCGACGTACGAGCACGTCTACTACGGACGCGATGGAAAGCTGCACAAGCAGTACCTGCGCGCGGTCGCGCATGGGACCGGGTTCGCGTGGAAGGTCATCAACGGCGAGACCTATCTGGTGACGAACGAACACGTCGCGAGCCGGCCTGATGTCACCGACGATGATCACACCGTCGAGGGAATTCCCTCCGGCAGCAAGAAGGTGCGCGAGCAGCTGAAGATCGTGAAGGACGAGAGCGACGACTACGAGCCGGGGCACATCGCGCTCACCAAGGTGCTCTCGGATCCGGCCGCGGATATCGCGGTGCTCAAAGCGAAGAAGGTGCTGCCGCTGATGCCGTTCCGCTTCGGCCGCTCGAGTGCGCTGCGCGCGGGCAATCTCGTGCAGGTGCGCGGCTTCCCTCTGGGCGTGTTCACGGCGCTCTCTGGCGGCAAGGTGGTCAACCCCTACGCGCAGGATTCCGACAAGGCGTGGAACCACGTCGACTTCGTCATCGATGCGCTGCTCTCGAGCGGCAACAGCGGCTCGCCCGTGTTCGCCATCTCGTGCCACACGGGAGAGCCGGAGCTCGTTGGCGTCTTTCATGCGGGATACACGGACGCCGCTGCGCTCAATGTGGTGGTCGGCATCGATCAGCTGAAAGAAGAGTTCGAGACGTTTCGCGTGCCCAAGCGCGAACCGGTGGGACTGCGCGCAGAGCTGACGGCCGCCGATCGCGATCGCATGGTGCAGGCGCTTTTCGCGGAGCCGTCCCGCTCTCTGACCATCCCGTTCGCCTCCCGCGCGGTCCGCGTGCAGCTCGTCGATCCGGAGACGCTGCGCTTTTCGATTCTCACCGAGGAGTATCCGCTGCTGGTTCAGGAGGCGATGGCGGTGATCGATCACTCGCGCGCCGGACTCGGGATCCTCGACCAGGTCGGTCTGCCCGCAAACGACCAGATCGTCGACCTGCCGGCGAGCGCCCTTGATGAGGATGCGCGTGAGCATTTCGAGCGGTTGCAGGATCTGCTCTGGCGGCAGCTCGTGGCGGTGGTCGAGTATCGGCAGCTCGCCGCGAAGGCCCACAGCTCGGCAGAGGCGTTCTCGTCCGCGCAGGAGCTGGCCACGCGCATCAAGCGGCGCGTCGGAGATCAGAAGGATCTGCTCGGACTCTGCGCGTACGACGCGGATCAGGCGGGAGTGCCGGCAGCGAAGGCGACCACGGTTGGAACGGCGGCGAGCGGAGACGCGATCGCGATCCCGACCGCTCCTGGCGCGGGGGCGAGCGCCGGAGCGCCCGACACGGGAGAGTCTGCGCATTCTGCCGGCCGCACAACTTCGCCCGTACCCGCCACCGGGACGACAGCCAACGCAGCCGCGCACTCGAGCGAACACTGAGCGCAGACGAGGCCACCTTCGCGCAGCGACTCGCCGACACGAGGCCGCTGCTGCTCGACGCAGCGATGGGAACGGCGCTGCTCGCGCGCGGGCTCGCGCTCTCGCAGGAAGACGCGATCTCGTGGACGCTCACACATCCCGACGAGGTCGCGGCGGTGCACCGCTCGCACGTGGAGGCCGGAGCGGAACTGCTGCTCGCAAACACGTTCGGCGCGCGCGCTCCGACGGGTGAAGAAGCAAGAGCAGCGGTCCACCTCGCAAGAGAAAGTGGCGCGCGCTGGGTCGCGGTTGCGCTGTGGCCAGGATTGCGCGAGACCGCTCTGGGAGCGGCCGTGCGCGTTTCTGCGGATTGCGGTGCCGACGCGATCTGGTTGGAGACGGCGATGAGTTCCGCGCACGCCGAGCGCGCGTTGCAGATCGCGCGCGAGGAGACGTCGCTGCCCGTCGCAGTCTCGTTCGCCTTCGCCGCGTTCTCTGGCGCGCCTGACCTCGTCGCGTCCGCACCTGCGCAACTCGCGCGGCTCGCGGACGCCGGCGCCGCGATCGTCGGCATCAACTGCGGACCATGGGACGCTCCGTCTGCGCCCTCGCTCGCTGCGCTCACACGAGAGATCGCAAGTCAGATGTCTGTTCCCTTCGCGCTCAAACCGGACAGCGGATCGTGCGCAAGTCCGCTCTGGGCACGGCTCATCGCCTCATGCGTGGAGAGCGGCGCGCGGCTTGTCGGCGGCTGTTGCGCAACCCGCGCGGAGCATCTGCGCGCCCTGAACTCTGCCCTGTTCGCCGAGAATCCTCGCGCCTAGCACCAGGCAGAAGCGCCCTTACGGCAGCTCGAGCGGAACGATGGAGAGTTGCGCGGGCGCCTGCTCCGGCGGGCCTTGCGCGCAGTGGTACATGTCGAGAAAGAGCGTCCGATCGCCATCGCCGCAGGAAACGATCACCGCCTCGACGATGTGAAAGTCTGGCTCGCCACGAGCCAGCGGCCGCCCCGGATCAAGCTGCTGCAGTTGTCGCGGATCGTCATCCGACGCAGGCTCACTGCGCGCCCCCGCCGCCGAGCGGGAAACGATGCGCACGGGTGAGCCATCCGGACAGCGCAGACGGCTGAGCCAGAGCTGCTCGCCCGGTGGCATGCAGACCTCGACGGCGTCCGATCGTTGGAGTGCAAACGATCTGTTCACGACGCCCGCAGGCACATGCGCGCACGACGGGAGCAGCGCAAGCGCAAGCGCGACGCCAGTGCGCGCGGAGGCGGCCGCGCTATCCGACAATATCTTCTCCACCGTCGACGCCGAGCGTGTTGCCCGTCAGCCACGCGGCCCGCGGATCGGTCAGCAGCGCGAGCAGGCGCGCAACGTCCTCGGGCGTCGTCAGTCGTCCGCTCGGATTGCGGCCCTTCGCGAGCTCGATCATCTTCTCGTTCCCGGGGATCTTGCGCAGCGCCGGCGTGTCGGTCACCCCCGCGCGCACGGCGTTCACCGCAATCCCGCGTGGCGCCAACTCGAGCGCCAGCTGGCGGCAATGAGATTCCAGAGCAGCCTTCGCGGCCGAGACTGCGCCGTACGACGGCCAGACGCGCGTGCTGCCACTCGAGGTCATCGCGAAGACGCGGCCGCCCTGCCCGAGCAGTCCACGCATCACCAGATCGCGCGTCCAGTAGACGAGGCTGTTGGCCATCACATCGAGCGTCATCTCAAACTGCGCCCGCGTCAGGTTCTCCTCGGGCTTGTCGCTGGCGAAGGACTTGAGCGCACCAAACGCGAGCGAGTGCAGCAGCAGTCCCACTGCGGGAGCTGCTTCCTTTTCGGAAGTATCTTTCTTCTGGGAAGTGACTTCCTTTTCGATCTCCGCGAGCACCTCCGCCCGTGCTTCATCAGACGCGGCGTTGACGTTGAAGAAGACCGCGCGCCCGCCTGCCTGCTCGATCCCCCGCTTTGCCGAGGCGACGAGCTCGTGCGTACTCCGCCGATCGAGGTGCACTCCGAAGATGTCGAAGCCTGCACGCGCGAGCTCCGCGCCGCACGCCGCACCAAAGCCGCTCGATGCACCGAGGATGACCGCCCACGGACGCGACATGAATTGCTCCTCTCGAAAAGGGACGCCTCTGTAACAAAGGCCGGCGCGCGCCTCAAGGCGGGCCGCAAGAGAAGAGAGTGAACAGAGACAAAGTTCATGCATAGTGCGCCGCGCTCGGAGCGCCTCTTTGACGTGCGCGAGAGGGAGAGAAGATCGATGTCGACGACGATGCGCTGGAAGATGCTCACGCTCGCGACCGCGCTGGTGGCGGCCTGCAGCGATTCGACTCCGAAGGTTGTGCCTGTACCCGAGTGGACGCCGCTCACCTCGTCGTGCGGCGGAACCGATGAGCCGCGCTGCATGCTGCCCTGGCCGTCGAGCGCATTTCTCACCACCGACACGACCACCGAGACCGGCTTTCGCGTCAACGTCGAGACCGCCGCCACTCCCCAACCGGACGATCCGAGCAGCCTCAACCGGGCCGACGGCTTCTCACGCCTGACGCCGCTCGCAACAGGCTTCACCTCGGATGTCGATCCCGCCACCGTCGGCGACGGCCTCGCGCGGGTCTTCAATGCGCAACCCGGCTCCATGTTCGGCAATGAGATCCCGGTCGGCATCCGCCTCGTGCGCGGAGTGAACAACGGCGTCAAGGAGGCGATGCTGGTGATCACGCCCAAGCGCGTGCTCGCCGCTGCATCGATCCACCTCGCGGTCGTCGTCGACTCGGTCCGCCGGCCCGATGGCACGAGCTTTCAAGCGTCGCGCACGACGCTGGTTTCGCTCGGCCTCGCAGCGCCGACGACGCCGGCCGAGACAGCGCTCTTCGCGCACTACACCAATGCCCGCGAACTGCTGGCGATGCAGAAAATCGATCCCGCTCACGTGCTGCGCCTCTGGGATTTCGTTACGCGCTCAACGATGGACGCGACCAATCGGCTGCTCCCGATGCGCGCCGCCGCCGAGGCCGCGGTGAGGGCCGGCACGGTCGGCGTGGTCATCGATTCGACGGGCGGGAGTACCGCGAACATCGCGGTGGTCGTGCTCGGACACCTCACGGGCATGCCGAACTTCCTCTCTGCCGAGGATCAGACCGGACACCTGACCTACGACTCGAGCGGCGTTCCGGTTGCGCATGGCGTTCGCGATGTTCCGTTCCGCGTCATGCTGCCGCGTGCGACGCGCGACTATCCACTCGTCATCTACGGCCACGGCACCGGCGGCGACTACAACGATGACTCCTTCGACGACGGCCTCGCCGGCGCGGGAATCGCGAAGATCGGATTCGATTTCCTCGGCTGGACGGGCAACTCGATCATCGCGACAGTGATCGGCCTCTTGCGCACCATCGAGGGCTCCGACCACTCGACCGCCCACTTGCTGCAGGCCCACGCGAACATCGCCGCGATCGAGGCGATCCTTCCGGGGGCCTTGAGCGACGCGCTCGCGCAGGCCCTCACGACGGCTGTGCCGGGAACGCCCGCGCTCAAGCCGAACATGACGCAGCTTCTGTATGCGGGCGGCTCGCTCGGCGGAACGATGGGACTCGTGCATGTCAGCGTCGATCGCGCGCGCATCCGCGCGGGCGTGCTCAATGTGCCGGGCACCGCGTGGACACAGTTCATCGCGCTCTCCGACATCGTCAATCTCGCGCGGGATGCGTGGCCGAGCGCGAAGGGCGGCGCGGTCAACCTCGACCTCCAGCTCGCCACCTCGCAGACCGCTTGGGACGACGTCGATGGCGCGAACTGGGTCGATGCGCTGCCGACGCCGGTGCCGCCGTGCCTCATCCAGGAAGACATCGGCGATCCGGTGCTGCCCAACATCGGCAACGAACTCGTCGCTGTCTCGCTCGGCGCAGTACAGGTGGGCGTGCCGCTGCGTGTGCTGCCGGGCCTTGCGCACGTCGAGGAGGCGGTCGCGCAGTCCGGCCTGCAGCAGTTCCACGACACCTGCGGCGTCGACGATTGCCTGCACCGATTCGCGCAGAGCAATTCGCTCGCGGGTCAGGCCGCGCGAGAGCAGATCGGGACGTTTCTCGTCACGTCGCTGCTCGGGATCCCGCGCGTGATCGTTCCGTCGATCTGCACGGCCAATGTGCCCGACGGGAGCTGCGACTTCTCGCGCGCGCCGTTCTAGATCGTTTGAGTGCCAATGATTTGAGTGCAAACTATCTGGCGGCGAGAGCTTCGTCGAGCACGCGACGCAGCTCGCGCTCTTCGCTCGCATCAAGCACGCCGACGCGGCGCCAGATGATGCGCCTGTCCCGGCCCACCACCAGCATGGTCGGGAGGGACTCGACGTGGAACGCATCCTGCGCGCCGCCGTTGTCGAGCGCGACCGGGAACGAGAGCTGGTTCTGCAGCAGGAACTCCTGCACCTGCGGCTCGCGATTGGCGTCGTCGTTGTCCGTGTCGATGGAGAAGAGCTCGACACCGCGCGAAGAGTAGTCGCGCAACACGTGCTGTACGCGCGGCATGCTCGCGCGACAGGGCGCGCACCAGGTGGCCCAGAAGTCGACGATGGTGATCGTGTTGTCCTTCAGCTCCTGCTTCGTCTTGCCATCGAGCAGCGGCAGCATCACTTGCGGCGCGCGGTCGAGCGCCCCCTTGCGATGGTCCTTGTAGAGCGCAAGCCCGAGGATGATCGCAGCGGACGCGATGATGAGCGCCCAGAACGGGACGGGCGGCGAAGAGGATTCGGGCACGGCGCGCACGATGGGCAAGAGGCCGCGCGGCGTCAAGACATCGCGCGCTGCATTCGGCGACGCGAGGCGAACTCAGCGGCCGTGCGCACGGCCCGCGATGAGACGGTCGAGGCTCTGGCGCTCGCCATTCGTCAGCTGCTCGGCCGGCGGTGCGGCGACGATGTGGTCGTGAGCGGCGGCCGGATGTGCTGGCGCAACGCGCTGGATCGGGGAGACAGCTGCGGGTTCGGCACCGCTGGCATCGTTCGTCGCAGAATCGCTGCCGACCGCGCCAGGAGCGGCTGCACCGTTGCGGTAGCGCGCCTCGCCCAGGCGGGAGTTCGCGGATGCAGAGGGAGCGTGGGCGACCTCTTTGTGCGTGCCCTTGCGCAGCGACGGGCTCTCCGCCTCGCCTGCGTGCGCTCGTTTCTCCTCTGCCCACCGAAGCGCGGCGTGCGCGCTGCCAGAGACGGCGCGCGCTGCCGACTGCGGCAAGCCTTTCGCCTGCGCGCGCTGCCAGAGCGTGCGTCCGCTGAACGGGACCACGAAGAGCGCGGCGAACAGCGCGCCAGAGAGCGCCAGGGCGATGATGAGCTTCATGCGCGCGAGGCTGGCACGCCGCGGCTTCCACCTCCACTTTCCGGCCGCGCCCGTTCTTCCCGCAAACTTCATCAACCCGGGCATCGCAGGCGGATACTCTCCATCACAGTGACTGCGCGCGTGCAGACGCCGCGAGGAGAATCGATGGCCAAGGGGTCCCGACTTCCCGGCTTTCACAAGGCGAAGCTCTCTGAGCGTCTGCGGCGCCTCGCGGATGCGATCGACTGCGACGAAGACGATCTCGCCGGTCTCGCCGAGAGTGCTTCCCTTCCCCTCGAGAACGCCGACGCGATGATCGAGAACGCGGTGGGCGTGCTCGGCCTGCCCGTCGGCATCGGTCTCAACTTCGTCATCGACGGCGAGGAGTTGCTCGTGCCGATGGCGGTCGAGGAGCCGTCGGTGATCGCGGCGGTGAGCCTCGCGGCCAAACTCGCGCGCGAAGGCGGCGGCTTCTTCACCGAGAGCGAAGCACCGCTGATGATCGGACAGGTCCAGATCACTCAATTGGCGAATCCGGACGAGGCGCGCAGCGCTCTGCTCGCGGCCAAGGAGCGGATCCTCACCGCGGCCAACGCGCTCCATCCCGCGATGCGCGCGCGCGGCGGAGGCGCGAAGGATCTCGAGGTGCGGCTGCTCGAGGTGCCGGAGCAGGTCGAGAAGACCAGTTTTCAAACGCAACTGATTGCCCACCTGCTCGTCGATACGCAGGAGGCGATGGGCGCGAACCTCGTCAACACCATGTGCGAGGGGATCGCGCCGCTCTGCGAAAAGATCACAGGCGGCCGAGTGCGGCTGCGCATCCTCAGCAACCTCGCGGATCGGCGCCTGACGCGGGCGCGCGTGCGCATTCCCGTCGAGGCGCTCGCCGACTTCGGACTGACCGGAGCCGAGGTCGCACTCGGCATTTCCGAGGCGAGCCGCTTCGCCGATGCCGATCCCTATCGGGCCTGCACGCACAACAAGGGCGTGATGAACGGCGTCGACGCGGTGGCGATCGCGACGGGCAACGACTGGCGCGCGATCGAAGCGGGCGCGCACGCCTGGGCTGCGCGCTCGGGACACTACGCGCCTCTCTCACGCTGGTGGGTCGAGCCCGCTTCGGGCACGACCAGCGCGGCACTCATCGGTTCCATCGAGTTGCCTCTGCAACTCGGCACGGTGGGCGGCGCCGTGAAGACGAATCCGCTCGTGCCCGTGCTCTTGCGGCTGCTGGGAAATCCGCCGGTGCGCAAGCTCTCGGGCGTGCTCGCCGCAGTTGGCCTCGCGCAGAATCTCGCAGCGCTGCGCGCACTCGGGACGGTCGGAATCCAGCGCGGACATATGGCGCTGCATGCGCGCAACCTCGCAGTCACCGCCGGTGCGCGCGGACGAGCAGTCGATGAGGTCGCGCGGCAGCTCGTCGCGTCGGGCGAGATCAAGCTTCACCGCGCCGAGGAGATCGTCGCGAGTCTCGGGCGCGAATGGTCGGCCGCTGAGGGGCTCTGACCTTGGTGTACGAATGACACGAACCTCCGTCGCGCCCACGTCTCTGCTCGAGTTCGCACGAGAGTCGGACCCGGTGCTTCGCGCTCTCCTCGAGGAGAAGGTCTCGGCCGCGGCCAAGCTGCCGGTCGATCTGACACCTGCTTTCGGCGCTCTTCGCGACTACGTCCTGCGCGGCGGCAAGCGTCTGCGCGGTGCGCTCTGCCTGCTCGGTTGTGCAGCCGGAGGCGGCGCGCGCCACGAAGCGTTCACGGCGGCGATCGGGCTTGAGCTCTTCCACGCCTACCTGCTCGTGCACGACGACTTCATGGACCGCGACGAGGAGCGCCGAGGAGGACCGACGCTTCACGTCTCGTTCGCGCGGCCCGAAGGCGTGACGCGCGCGGCGAAGACGGTGAGTGACGTTTCGGTGGCGACCGCGAGCGCGCACGCGGCAGGAAGTCTCGCCATCCTCTTCGGCAGCCTCTGCCAGGCCTGGGCGCTTGAGCAGATTCTCGCCGCTCCCGTCGCGCCCCCTCGCGCGCTCGCCGCATCCAGACTGGTCGCGCGCGCGCTCGCCGAGGTCACGCTCGGGCAGGCGCTCGATGTTGCCGCGCCACTCGCCCACTCGCTCGCGCGCGACGCGGCGCTGCGGATCGAAGAACTCAAGACAGGCAGCTACACCTTCGCGCTTCCGCTGGAGCTCGGCGCGCTGCTTGCCGGTGCGAGCGATGCAACACGTGGTGCGCTGGCGAACTACGCGCTCCCGCTCGGCAAGGCCTTCCAGATCGCAGACGATCTTCTCGGGACATTCGGCGCGCCTGAGCAGACCGGGAAGTCGGCGGGAAACGATCTGCGCGAGGGGAAGCGCACGCTGCTCGTCCTGCATGCGCTTGAGTTCGCGACGCCTGCGGATCGCGCGCTGCTCCTCTCCGGCCTCGGCAAGCACGACCTCGATGAGGCGGGCATCGAAGCGCTGCGGGGCGTGCTCCGGCGCTCGGGTGCTGAGGAGTTTGCGCGCGCGGAATCGGAGCGACTCTGCGCACAGGCCGAGGCAGCGCTCGAGAGTAAATCGATCCCGACCGCAGTGGGCGCGGAGTTGCGCGCGATCGCCCGCTACTCAGTTCGACGCGCGAGCTGATCGGTCTGCGCCTTCACGGGCGCGCGCGGCTGCGTCTTCCAGCGCCGATGCAGCCAGTACCACTGCTCCGGATGCGCACGTACGATCGCCTCGACTGCGCGCGTGAGTTCCTGCGTCAGCGCCTGGATCGCTGCGTGCCCACGCAGTTCGGGCGGCGCGACGAACGGACCTTGCACGAGGACGCGGTGGCTTCCATCCGGCTGCCGCACGGGAAAGGCTGCGATGATCGGCGCGCCCGCGCGCAGCGCGTAGACGGCAGCAGCGGGCGTCGTGCAGGCCGGGTGCGAAAAGAAGTCGACGAAGATGCCGCGCTTCTCCCTCATGTTCTGATCGACCGCGATCGCGAGCACGCCGTTGCGCCGCAGCAGCGCGAGCGCGTCGGCCGTCGCGCCGCGATCAGGAAGTTGCGCAAGTCCGCTCCCCGCGCGGGCCGCAGCGATCCTGCGATTCGCCCAGCCGTTCATCTTGCGGGTGATCGTCGCGAGTTGGACACCGCGTTTCGCGCAGGCCCGACCCAGCAACTCCCAGTTGCCGAAGTGCGCGATCACGACCACCACGCCGTGCCCCTCGGCGGCGGCCTGCTCGTAACGCTCGAAGCCGTCGAACGAGACCCAGTCGGCGAGCTCGCCATCTGAGATTGTGCGCGACAGGAGAATCTCGCCGAGGCCCGTGCCGAGCGATGCGTAGCTCGACCGGGCGAGCGTGCGGCGCGCCGCTTCATCGAGGGAGGGAAAGGCGCGCGCGAGATTTTCCAGCACCACACGGCGACGAATTCTCAAGAGCCACGCAAGACCGCCGAGCGCGCGACCGAACGCGATCCAGAGGCGGCCGGAGAGTCGCTGGTTGGGCAACCGCACGGGGCCCGTGCCGCGCGGGCGCGGAGACGTCGCGACCGTCACGCGCTCTTCTCCAACAAGGTGTCGAGTGCGGCCGTGAGCAGCTCTTCTCCAGAGAGAATTTCCAGCTCGATGGGGAGCGCCGAGATCGTTGGTGTACCAATCATCTCCGTTGCCGGGATCCGCGCGGCGTCTTTCTCTGTGGTCACGATGCGCGTCGCGCCCGCGCCCAGAGCGGCCTTGCGCACGTTCGCCAATTGCGTCGCCGTGAACGGGTGATGGTCGGCGAAGAAGCGCGAACCGCGAATCTCCGCGCCGAGAGCGCGCACGGTCTCGGCGAATCTCTCCGGGCGCGCGATGCCTGCGAGCAGATAGACGGGCACGCCGCGCAATGAAGCAGAACCGTCGAGCGGCGAGGGCATGCTGCTGTCAGCGGGGCCCTGCGCGATGGTGGCGCTCCGGACCGGGCCGCGAAGTCCGGCCTGCCGCGCGGCATCGAGGAGAGTTCGCATCGACTCGTTCTCCTCCACGTCACGCGCGTTGCTCAACCAGAGAAGTCCGCGGCTGCCGACGCGAGCGAAGGCCTCCGCGCCCTCTCGCAGCGGTCCTCGCGGCAAGCGCCGATCATTGCCCAGCAACGCCTTGGCGTCGATCACGATCACGTCGAGATCGCGGGCGAGGGCATGGTGCTGCAGGCCATCGTCGAGAACCAGCACGTCGGCACCGCGCCGCTGCGCCTCCTGCGCCAGCAGCGCGCGATCGGCGCCCACGAGCACGGTCAGCCACGGGCAGCGACGCGCCACCAGGAGCGGTTCATCTCCGGCTGCACGCGCATCGAGCAGAGGCCCGCTCCCCTCGCAGACCACCGACAGAGGCGCGCCGTTGCGGCGGCCATATCCGCGCGAGAGAAACGCCGGCCGATGCCCGCGCGCGCGCAGTTGCTCGCAGAGCAGCATCGCTACCGGGCTCTTCCCCGCGCCGCCGACCGCGAGATTTCCGACCGAGATGACCTTCGCGCGCGCCCGCTGCGGCGAGGCCAGCTTCGCGTGCATCGCTGCGCCGGCGCGGAAGAACAGAGACAACAACGAGAGCGGCCAGAGCAGCGCCTCCGCCCACACCGGCTCATCGCGCCTCCACCAGATGCGCTCGAGCGCTCGCATCACACCGCTCCCGGATTCGCTGGCGGCAACAGCTGCACGATCAGCTTCGCATCGCGCGCGCTCGCGCCCCGCACGGCCGCCGTTGCCTCGCGCGCCATCTGCCCGAGATTCGCGAGTTCATCCGGCCGCGCCAGCAACTCGCGCAGCAGCTTCTCGAGCGCACGCGGCGTTGCGACCTGAAGTCCGCCGCGTCCGAGGAGCACCTGCACGCTGTCGACGAAGTTCTCCATCCGCGGTCCGAACAGCACCGGCTTGGCGCAGGCTGCGGGCTCGAGAATGTTCTGTCCGCCTCTGCGGCCAAAGCTGCCGCCCACAAACACGATCGTCGCGAGCGCGTAGGCGCGCACCAGTTCGCCGATCGTGTCGAGGACGATCACCTGCTCGGCGCCACCCGGCTGCGAGCGCAGACGCGCCGAGAGCCCACGCTCGCGCGCCATCGCGAGGACACGCGGCGCACGCTCGATGTAGCGCGGCGCGAGCAGCAGCCTCAGCCCGGGAAACTCGGTGCGCAGTTGCGCGAAGACCGCGAGCAGCGGCCCTTCCTCTCCGTCATGCGTCGAGCCGCAGACCCAGAGCCGCTCACCTGCGCAGCCGAGCGCTTCGGCGAACTGCGGATCCGGCCCCGGCGGAACACTGACCGCGAGCGCGTCAAACTTCGTGTTCCCCGTGATCGCGATCGTGCTCTTGTCCGCGCCCAGCAAGAGCGCGCGCTCCGCCTCTTCTTCGGCGCGCATCAGCAGCAGCGTAAATTTCTGCAGCAGATTTCCCGTCAGGCGGAAGAGCAGTTGGTAGCGCCCGACGTTGCGCGGCCCGATGCGTCCATTGGTCAGCACCAGCTTCGCGCCACACGCTTGCGCCGCGTTGATCAACTGCGGCCAGAGTTCCGTGTACTCGAGCACCAGCACGTCGGGGCGCAAGGCGCGCATCGTCCGCGCGCAGGCCTGCGGCAGATCCCACGGCACGAACGTGACGAGCTCGCAGAGCCCGGTACTCTTGAGCCGCTGCTCCGCCATCGCGGCGCCCGAGTCGGTCATCGCAGAAATCATGATGCGCGCGTCGGGCCTGAGCGCCTTGAGTTCGCGCACGATCGGCACCAGACCGAGGATGTCGCCGGCCGATGCGCCATGCAGCCAGATGCGCGGACCCGCGCCAGGAGCGGGCGGGAGAGGATCTCCTCGATACCTGCCAAAGCGTGCGCGCTGGCCTCGCCTGGTGCGCGGATGGAAGATCAGGAACGGCGCGGCGAGGAAGAATGCGAACCACGCGATGGCGGCGGCCAGGAAAGGCATGCGTCGTCACCAGCGATAGCCGACCGCGAGGCCGGGTTCGACGAGGAGCTGCTGCGGTGCGTTCGGGCCGGCGCGCGCCGCCAGTTCGAGCGCAACGCCCGGAGACAGTTCGAGCGCCCCGAAATCGATCGCCACCGAGAGACCAAGCCCGCCCGAGATCACCGGCGTCCATTGCAGACGGCTGGTTTGCGTGGTCGCGTTGCTCGCGATCACATCGTGCCACGCGCGGATGAGGTAGCCGCGCGCGAAGGGCGAAGCGGTCAGCGCCAGCTCTCGCCGAAGCCGCCAGGTCACCACCAACGGCAACTCCGCGCCCAGCGCACGATAGGTCCAGCGATCGGTCTGCGAACGCGTGCCGGACGTCTGCGTCACCTCCTCCTCCGCGCGCACGCCGACGAAGCGCGGACCGAGTTCGATCGACAGCCCGCGATCCCCTTCCCTCTTGAGCAGACGCACGCGTGCACCGATCGCACCGCCCACTCCATCGATGGTGAACGGGTCGATCGGGTTGGTCACCTTGAGCTGCGCTTCGACGAGAACACGGTCGCTTGGCGCCCAGTCGAACGAGATATCCGAGGCGACCCACGTGTCGGTGACCCACTTCTGCGCAGGCACCGGAGTGCTTCCTGCCGTCAGATCGAGATCCGACGGCGTCGAGAGCACGCGCCCCACTTCGAGAGAAACGCTGGCGCGGAAATCGCCGCGATTCAGATCTCCCGCGGGGAGAAAACTGTTCGCGCTCACCACGGGAAGCGCGCAGGCCGCGGAGAGAAGAGCGAGCATCGCGACCGCGCCAGCAGCGGGCGAGAGCGCGATCGACTTCACTTCAGCAGCCTCGGGAACGCATCCGAGAGGCCGTCGAAAACGAACTGCACAGCGAGCGCGCCGATGATCAGGCCGATGACGCGATTGAGCACCGTCATCCCTGTCACGCCGAGCAGGCGCGAGATGCGCACGGCCGCGCGCAGCATGAGGTAGCTCACGAAGCAGGTGACGGCGATCGCGATCACGACAGGCACCGCATAGACAGCGCGGCCTGCGCGAGCCATCAGCGCGGTCACCGTCGCGATCGACCCCGGTCCAGCGAGCAGCGGAATCGCCAGAGGGAAGATCGCGACGTCCTCTTTCTCTTCACCCTCCTGCTCCTCTTCCTTCGTGCTGCGCGTGCGCGTCTTCTGGCCCGTGAGCATTTCGATCGACGTGATCAAGAGCAGAATTCCGCCGGCCACCTTGAACGCCGAGAGCGTGACGCCGAGGACGCGGAAGACGAACGCCCCCGCGAGCGCGAACGACGTGAGGATCGCGAACGCGGTGATCGACGCACGCTTGGCCATCGCGCGCTTCTTCTCTTCGCTGTCGGTGCGGGTCATCCCGACGAAGATCGGAACCACCGCGATCGGATCGACGACGAAGAAGATCGCCGAGAGCGAGAGCAGGGAGAACTTGAGCAAGTCGGCGAGGTCGAGGTGCACGGGGGCGGCAGTATCGCCGAAAAGTGAAGCGCAGTGGCGGCCGTCAACGCATCCGCGTGAACCCGTCGCGCAAGCGCACGATCAGATTGCCGTTGCGAACCGCGCGCGAGCCCGCGTCCAGCCTGACTTTGCGGCATCGAGCGCGGGACCGACGAGGTACGCGAGCGCGATCATGGCCGCGTAGAGAACAGAGAGCGCGAGCACCGCGTGCGCGAGTGAAACCTTCCCGCGATACGGCCAGGTGAGCCACCCGTAGACGATCTCGATGTGTACCCAGTAGATGATGAGGGAATGCTGCCCGAGCGCCACCAGCGGGCCCGGGCGCACCCAGTGCAGGCGCGCACGCAGCGGAGCGATGGCCTGCTCGACCAACCAGGCCGCGCCGAGAAGCCAGAGCATCGAGATGCAGCGCAGGAGGAAATAGGCGGGCGAGGTGCGCCACCAGTCGAGATGCGCGTAGAGGTGAAACGGCAGATTGTCGACGCGCAGGATGACGAACCAGAGCAGCGTCCCGGCGGCGGTCCAGAGGGCGAGCACGTTCCGCTCGGCGCTCGCGGAGTCAGGCTGGGAGCGGGTTTGCGCGAGATGCAGGCCGAGGAGCGCTCCGGCGAATGCGTAGGCGATCCAGGGAAAGATCGGGAAGAGCGCGCGCGGCGGCGAACCTCGCAGGTAGTCGAAGAGCAACTGCGGCAGGCCGGGGAATTCTGAATCCCAGACGAGCGGTGCAGCGAGCACGATGCCCGCACACGCGACGGCGAAGAGGAGCGCGCGCAGGCGAAGCGAATTGGAGAGCGAGGCGCCGATTCCCCAGATCAGCGCGGTGAGTATCAGCGCGAGGCCGATGCAGTTGAGCACGTCGATGCGCAGCATCGTCCACGCTGGCGACGCCCCCATCGCCAACGCCCACTCCTGAAAGCGGAAGAGGTAGGCGCCGAGAAAAATCCATCCACCTCGCCGGGCCGCGAGCAGCGCGGATGCGCGAGCAGAGAGGCCGCGCGCGAGGCCACCCTCCATCATCATCACCATCGCCGTGCCCGCAAGGAAGAGGAACGCCGGGGCTGCGACTCCACCCATGAAGCGGAAGAAGTGATCGAGCGGCGTGCCGTGGAAGCTGTCGGGCATGAACGCGTCGAAGAGGTGGTGCTCGATCATGCAGAGGACGGCGAAGCCGCGCGCGAGATCGATGAAGGCGCGACGTGCCCGCTTCGTCGGCGCGGCCTTGCTGGGCGCGGGCGCGCGCGATTCGTTTGTCGAATCAGGAATCATCGCGGAGGAGGAGTCACGGGAGGGCGCGGGCACGGACGGGCCACTTATCACGCAGCCGCGAGGGCGCGATCACGAAGGCGCCCGGAGGCGTTTCCACTGTGCGTCACTTGTCCGAGTTGGCACGCCCTTCCCCTTTTGCCATCGTGCGCGCCCTTCATGAGCCAGCGGCATCCGCAGCCCCAGTCGACGACGACCGAAGCGCCCTCGATCGGCGTCGCCGATCGCTATCGGCTGCTCGTCGAGCAGTCGCTCGCGGGGATGTACGTGATCGAGGGCGATCGATTCGTCTACTGCAACGAACGCTTCGCCCAGATGTTCGGCTACTCGGTCGGCGAGATCCTGCACGGACTCACGCCGCTCATGCTCGTGCACGAGAGCACGCGCGACGTCGTCAGCGAGAGCCTGCGACGCCGGCTTGAGGGGGAGACGCTCTCCGATCACTATAACTTCCGCGGGCAGCGCAAGGGCGGCGAGCGCATCGACATCGAGACGCTCGGGACGCGCGCGGTGATCGACGGGAAGTCGCTGGTGATCGGAACGGTGCTCGACGTCACGGAGCGGCGCCGGGCTGACGAGGCGATCCGCGAGAGCGAGGAGCGCTACGCGCTGGCGGCCGAGGGCGCGACCGACGGCCTCTGGGACTGGGACGTGCGGGCCGGAACGATCTACTTCTCGCCACGCTGGCGCGCACAGATCGGCCTCGCTATCAGCGACGCACCCGAGCGCGATCCGAAGCGGTGGCTGCTGCGCGTTCACCACGACGATCGCGATCGTCTGAACTCGGCGCTCAAGCTGCACCTCTCCGCACGCACGCCACACTTTGAGTGCGAATATCGCGCGCTGCACGAGGACGGCACCTACCGCTGGATGCTCGCGCGCGGGCAGGCTGTGCGCGACGAGCGCGGTCTCGCGACTCGCCTGGCCGGCTCGCAGACCGACATCACCGAGCGAAAACTCTCCGAGGAGAAACTTGCGCACGACGCGCTCCACGACGCGCTGACGGGGCTGCCCAACCGCTCGCTCTTCATGGATCGGTTGAGCCAGGCGATGGCCTTCCAGCGCCGCCGCGCCGACTCGCGCTACGCCTGCGTCTTCCTCGATCTCGATCGCTTCAAGGCGATCAACGAAAGTCTCGGACACGTGGTCGGCGATCGGCTCATCTCCAGCGTGGGCCAGCGCCTGATCGCGAGCGTGCGCCCGGGCGACACCGTGGCGCGGCTCGGCGGAGATGAGTTCTGCGTGCTCTTCGAGGAGTACGCGAATGACGCCGAACCGCTCAAGCTCGTCGAGAAGCTGCAGCGCGCTCTGCTTCCCGCGCACAAGATCGACGGCACCGAACTGTTCTCGCAGGCGAGCGCTGGCATCGCGCTCGGCAACGCGCGCTATTCACGCCCCGAGGAGATCGTGCGCGACGCGGAGATCGCGATGTACCGCGCGAAGGACGAAGGCCGCGGCGGCGTCGCCGTGTTTCAGGAGAGCATGCACGCGGTCGCGCAGGCCCGCCTCCAGATGGAGACCGACCTGCGGCGCGCGCTCGAGCGAGGCGAGCTGCGGCTGGCCTACCAGCCGGTGGTCTCGCTCGGCACCGGACGGATCGTCGGCTGCGAGGCGCTCTGCAACTGGGAGCATCCGCAGCGCGGAAACATCCCGCCGGCCGAGTTCATCCCCATCGCCGAGGAGACGGGACTGATCGTTCCGATCGGCGCGTGGGCGCTTCGCGAGGCGTGCTCCGCTGCGGCCGCGCTCTCGAAGCAGAGTGCGCACGAGCTGACCGTCGCGGTGAATCTCTCGGCGCGCCAGTTCGAGCCGGAGCTGATCGATCACGTCCGCGCAGCGCTTGCCGAGAGTGGCCTGCCCGCGCACCAGCTGCAGCTTGAGATCACCGAGAGTCTGCTGATGGAGCACGCGGGGCCGGCAGCGCCGATCCTCGCGCAGCTCAAGAACGAGAACGTCCATCTGCTGCTCGATGATTTCGGGACCGGGTACTCAAGCCTCGGCTACCTGCACGACTTCCGCTTCGACGCGCTCAAGATCGATCGCTCGTTCGTTGCGCGCGCGGGCATGGGCAACCGCGCGGAGCTCGTCAACGTGATCGTCTCGCTCGCGCGCACGCTCTCGATGGACGTGATCGCCGAAGGAGTGGAGACCGCGAAGCAGGCGGCGCAGCTGCAGGCGCTCGGCTGCCAGTTCGCGCAGGGCTTCTACTTCTCGCGCGCGATCACCGCCGAGGCCTTCGCACAGATGGTGCGCGAGGACCGCGTCTTCTCCTGGCGCTAGCGACGCAGCGCCGCCGGGCGACGGCGAGCGCTAGAGCCAGACGTCGACAGCGCTCGCTTCGCTCGCACTCTCGTTTCGCGCCGGCGTCGAGTCGCCCGCCACGCTGCCGTGCGGGGTCACGGCGGTCACTGCATGCGGCGACACGGGGGAGCGCGCCGGAACTCTCGCCTGCACCATCGCCATCTCGAGCTGCTGCTTCGAAGCCTCGAGTTCAGCGAGCTGCTCCGATTTCATCTGCGGCGAAACCTGCGCGGCCTTCTCGAGCGCGGCGATCTGTTTCTGCAGCGAGCGGGCCTGGCTTTCCATCTCCTGATCGTCGCCGTGCGAGGGATAGGTTGCCTGAGACGCCGGTGCGATTGCGCTGATGGCCATGGCTGACTCCCACGAGACAGCGGTGAAAGAGTTCGCCGCTACACCCTGCTTGTCGGCTCGCGAGCGGCCTGTCGATAAGTGCAGGTACGACTTGCCGCAGCGCCCGTTCGAGTGGTCAGCCCTGAAACGGATAGGGAACGGCGGCGCGCACACGGGTGCCGCGACCGAGTTCACTCTCAATTGTCAGCTGTCCGCCCAGACTCGCGGCGCGCTCGCGCATGCCCGGCAGGCCGACTCCGTGCTCGGTGCGCTCCGGGATGAACCCGACGCCATCATCTTCGACCTCGAGCACGAGCAGCCCCGCCTCGACGAAGAGGCGCACCGTGCATCGGGCCGCGTGGCCATGCCGGACAGCGTTGGTGAGCGCGGCCTGCGAGATGCGGAAGAGGCCAAGCGCCGTGCCATCCGGCAGCGCGACAGGAAGTTCGGGAACCAGTTGCGTCACCACTGCCGTGCGCTCCCCGCTGAACTGCTCGGCGAGCGTCTGCAGAGTCTGGACGAGTCCGTGCTGCGCGAGCGCGGGCGGATGGAGATCGCGCGTGACAGCGCGAAGATCCGAGAGGGCCTGGCCGGCCAGCAGCCGCACGCGAGAGAGCGCTTCGCGCGGACCGAGCGCGCGCATTTCGAGGTCGAGATGCAGCAGCGCGGCGACGAGCGTCTGGCCTGGCCCGTCGTGCAGATCGAGCGCGAGACGACGACGCTCGGAGTCCTGTCCCAACAGGATCGCGGACGAGAGCCGCTGCTTCTCATCGGCAAACTGCGCGAGCGTTCCGACGCTGCGCTCCCGCTCCAGCATGACCGCCGCGCAGGACGCCGCCGCGGAGACGATCTCCATCTCGTCGGCACGCAGGGCGCGCTGTTTGATTGAAATGAAGACGAGCGCGCCTCGAGGAGTCGACGCGACCGGCGCGCTGATGGCGCCCCAGACAGACGCGATCGCGGCGGGCGCGTCGCTGCGCCCCGAGAGCAGACTCGCCGCGTTCTCCCTCACCCACGGCGCCTCCGCAGATCCCCAGTCACCGACGAACGGACTCTCCGGACCGCCGCTCGCCGAGACGTGCAGCAGTCCGTCCTCTCCGGGCAGCAGCAGCACGGTGGCGTCATACCCAAGCGCGAGCGCCATCCCCTGGCAGAACGCGCGCAGCACCTGCGTGCCCTGCCCCGCCTCATCGCGGCGCCGCTTGAGGCGCAGGAGCGCCTCGGCGCGCGCCCGCAGCATTCCTGCGTCGAACGGCTTGGCCATCGTGTCGTCGGCACCCGCTTGCAGGCCGGCAAGTATGTGCTCGCGCTCAGCGAGCGCACTCAGCAGCAGAATCGGGATCGCGTTGGTCGAAACGTCCGAGCGAAGGGCGCGGCAGACGTCGAGCCCGTCGAGCTTCGGCAAGAGCACATCGCAGATGATCAGATCGGGCCGCGATGCTTTCGCCGCCGCGATCCCCGACTCGCCATCGTGGACGAGCACGACGTTCATGGCCGCGCCCAGACTGATCGCGATGCGCTCTGCCAGATCGCGATGGTCCTCGATCACCAGCACGCGCGGAGCACCGGGCAGCGCGCTGCTTGGGGCCCGCGCGACCGCCAGTTCGCCATCGAGCGCAGCCGCAACCGCCTCGATCACGCGGGGCGCGGGCGAGCGCAGCACCGCCACTTTCTCCTTCGAGCGCGGCCAGCGCGCGCGGAATGTCGTGCCCGCCCCGAGCGTGCTCTCGCAGACGATGTGGCCGCCGTAGAGCTCCGTCACTTCGCGCGCGATCGAGAGGCCTACGCCGACGCCCGGAGATCCCGCGCGGCTCTCCACGCGCACGAACCGCTCGAAGATGCGCGCCTGATCTTCGCGAGCGATCCCCGGCCCGTCGTCCTCGACCGATAGCTCGACGTCCTCTCCGCGCGCATCTACGCGCACGATCACGCGGCCTCCGCTGGGCGTGTATTTGAGCGCGTTGCCGATCAAATTGACTGCGACGCGCTCGAGCGCTTCCGCGCTGATCTGCACGGGCATTGCTTCGCCCGGCAACTCCGCAAGCAGCCGCAAGCCCTTGCCCGTGAAGCCGCTGGAGAACTCGACGACGATGCCGCGAATCGCCTCGACCACGTCGATGATCTCGTCGCTCGCGCGCCCGGCTCCCGCATCGATGCGCGCAAGCTGGAGCAGCTCGTCAACCAGCTTCTGCAGCCGATGCAGCGGACGGACCGCGGCCTTCGCGTCGCCCACGTTTCCCTCGAGAGCCAGCAGCGCTGTCGTCAGCGGCGTGCGCAGCTCGTGCGAGACATCGGTAAAGAACTGGTCCTTCACGCGCCGCGCTTCGACGAGCTTCTCGTTCGCCACCGCGAGTGCGCGTCGCGCGAGAAACTCTCCCCGCGCGTATTTCTCCGTCATGCGCACGGCCACCACGCCCGTGATGCGCGCTGCGAGCAGATTGCCGCCGTGCTTGATGATCAGCGCGACCGGCCAGAGGTGCGCCGCCAGATTCACTGTGAAGAACGCGCCGGCAAAGATCATCGCCATCAGGATTGCGCGTCGCTGCGGCAGAGGAAGGTAGGCGCAATAGAAGAGCAGCGCGGGGAAGAATCCAACGTTCTCCGCAGGAGGAAGCCAGAGACCAGTCACCGCGAGCTGAAGCGCCTGCGCGGCGGCGAGCACGAGCACGAGTGCCTGCGGCGAGCGCTGCCCCAGCGAACGGCTCGCCAGCGCACCGATGAGAAGAAACAGAGGCGCGAAGAGAACGCGGCTCAGCGTTCGATAGAAGAGCACATCGCCCTGCACCACCAGAACGTCCACGAGCGCGAATGAGCCGCACACCGCAAAGGTCGTCAGCGCCGCTACGCGAAGGCGCCACGGCAGCAGACTGTCGAGCTGTCGACGAAACGCCTGCTCGCCGAAATCTTCGTCTGCCAACTCGTCCTGTTGCGGGCTTGTTTGCGTGGCCAGAAACGTCGCTTTCTTCGTTCAGTTTTTTCGCCGCTGCCGAGCAGCTGCGTGTAGATACGCACCGTACACGAGGGAGAGTTGATGCGTCTGCTGCTTGCTGATGATCACCCGGTGGTTCGCACCGGCCTGCGTGCGGTTCTCGCTGGCGAAGCCGACATGCAGGTGGTCGGCGAAGAGGCCGACGGTCTACGCGCGCTCGAAGAGATCCGACGCCTCCAGCCCGACGTGGCAATCCTCGATATCCAGATGCCCGGCCTCTCCGGAATTGAAGTCGCGCGCCGCCTGCAGAGTGAGCCCGCCAACAAGAGCAAGCTGGTCGTTCTTTCGCTTCATAAGGAGGAAGTCGATCTCCACTCCGCGCTCGACGCAGGCGTCAGCGCATATGTCGTCAAGGATGACGCGGCCACCGAGCTCGTCGAGGCGATCCGCGCGTCAATGCGCGGCGAGATGTATGTCTCGCCCCGGTTGACCAGCTCGCTCGTCCGCGCGCTGCGCAAGGGCGATGCAACTCCAGCAGGTACGCTGACCCAGCGCGAGCGAGAGGTGCTCCAGCTTCTCGCCGACGGAATGCGCAGCAAGGAGATCGCGGCGCAGCTTGGCCTCTCAACCAAGACCGTCGAGAGTTATCGCGGCACCTTGATGGAGAAGCTGGGCATCCGCTCGGTCGCGGGTCTGGTGAAGTACGCGCTCAAGCACCGGCTGACGACGCTCGAGAAGTAGGGCGCAACCCGGCACTGCCCGCGCAACGACGCTGCAGTTGATTTGATTAATTCGCCGGCAGGGGAATGCAGACCAGCGGCTCTGCGAGATTCACCTGGCCCGCGCCCACGTAGGACTTTGCGAAGATCTGTCCGAGCACCGCGCCGGAGTTGAGCGCGACGTCTGCATTGGGCGCGAGAACGGTACCGACGAGCCCGACTCCACGCAGAGCCAGGTTGGTCGCCTGCGGAAAATTCAAGACCAGTTGATTCGCGCGGAGCCCACCCGGATTAAACCCGATATCTGCAATCTGCACATTCGTCCCCGCGATATTGATGATTGCAATCGCGGTTGAAGGTATCGAGATATCAATTGCCGACGCGCCAGCGAGCAGCGTGCTGGTGAGATGAAAGACGTTCACCACCGGATCACTTCCCGTCAGCACGACGTCGCCGAGAGCGGAGATGGCGCCGCGCGCGGGCAGCGCTGCCAAACGCGCGGAGAGTGCGAGCAGTTGTGTCTGGGTGGCATTGAAATCGAGGCCATTGGTACCGACGTGCAGCGTCCCGCCGATATCCGACGATTCGGAAACAGTGCCTGCAACCCACGCATCACCAAAGATGCGCGACGCGCTGCTCTTGAGATTGCCAGCCGTGACCAGCGCCGCCGATTGCCCCGCCGCCGACAGGCTCGCGCCGACCGCATAGTTGCTGAACGAGATATCTCCGCCGGCAGCGAGCGCGCCTTCGATATCAGAACCGGTCGCCGTGAAGGTATTGAAGACGAAGACTGAATAGTTCGCGGATTCACCCACCGCCGCGCCATTGCAGACTCCGCCACCGCCCGCGGAGCCGCCACCAGAGCCACCCGCAGCTCCGCCGCCAGATCCGCCGCCTGCTCCACCACCTGAACCGCCGCCACTTCCAATCCCGTCGCATTGAATCGCGATGGAGGCCTCGGTATTCACAGAGGAGAGCGCCGCGAGATCCGTGAGCGTTGCGGTGCCGTTGGCAATACAGGTCGCGGCCCCGGAGACATTGAGCGTGCTCACGGTTCCCGCGTTCCCGGTGGCGCTCGCGGTAAAGGAGAGCTGCGCCCCGCCCGCGCTCTGCGTCAGCTGTCCTGGCGTCAGCGACGGCGAGTTCGAGGTGGCAACAAATCCCCCGAGTGAAGCAATCGGCGAAGAGAGCGCGGAGAGCGTTTCGGTCAACGTTTCGGGCTGCGCCGCGCAGCTATCGAGCGAGAATCCGCTGCAGGCCTTGACCGCGCGGACACCGCCGCCATTGGCATAGCAACCCGGCGGTAATGATATCGCCGCCTGGGCATATGCGACGCACGGTTGAATCCGCACGTCATCACCCGGATGAATCAATCCCTGGCTCAGATTCCAGCTCGCGTTGAGCGTGAGGTTTCTCTCGGCACCCGCGGCGAGCGTCAAGAGCGGCGCCGTCGTCGAGATCGGCGCGCCCGCGGAATCCTGCGCCGACAGCGTCATCGAACTTGCGACATATGGGCAACCACACGCCGACGAAGTATCGCCGATTGCTGCGCTCGCCACGGTCGTATATCCGCCGCTGCCATTCCCCTTCTGGATACTCAGAAAGATCGCCGCGATCTCCGTCCCGCTCGCCATCATTCCATTGAGCGTAATCACATCGGAGACCTTGAGCACACGCGAGGTCGGGCCTTCGGTTACCGTGATTTGATAGGCGGCGTTGCTATTGTCCGGATTGTTCAACTGCGGCGTCAGCGCCTGATCCTGAACGCTCCAGGCCGTCCGGGTATCGCACTGCGCATTCTCGACTTCGGAGCAGAGACCGAGCAGCGTCGAATCGGCCGCGGCCGGCAATGCGGCAAAGAGGCCGAAGGCGAGCAGCGCGAAGAGAGTGCGTGCGCGCGTCATGAGAGCGGCACCGCGGCGGAGCAGTTGATCTGCGGCGTTCCATCATTCGCACGCACGGCCGTGCAAACCGCGCGCTGGGATGCAATTCCACCAGCGTCGGTCGATAGGAGCACATCGGCCGAGGCCGCATCGCGTAGCCGCACATCGATCACCGAAAGGCCCGGCCACAATTGCGTCCCGAGAACCGGCACATCGCACGCGCCGAATCGGGTCAATGAAGTGGCGCTTGCGCCTGCCGGGGAATTGCGCACCGCGAGAAGCTGCTGCGGCAGGTCTCCCCCAATCGATTGCGCAGGCAGCGTCAGGATGGCCGCGAAATCCGCCGTGCGCTGCGTCGCGATCGCGCTCTGATTCACGCCTTGCACGCGCGAGAGCGTCGCGGTCGGCGTCTGCACGTTCGAATAGACCATTAACGTGCCAGTCGAATCGGTTAATGACGGATCCGCCGCGGGAAGAGATAACTGCGGCAAGGCGGAGATGCCGAACGTCCAGCTCCCATCTCCGGGAGGAACCGCGAACTGCGCGTTGGCGACGAAGCTGATCATCGTCCAATCCGACGGCGCCCCGCAGGCCCAGAACGACGGCGCGCCGCCCCCGACCATCTGGCACTGGTTCTCGAAGAGGAACGCCGCTTCGGAATCTCCGCAGGAGGAGTTGCCGCAGACCGCCAGCCACTCGTCGCCCTTCCAATCCACGCGTGAGTTGCAGCTCACGCCCGTGACCAACGCGCCGAGATCACCGAAGCCGCTATTGAGCGGCAATTGAACCGATATGACGATATTGATTGGAACATCGAGGCTGCGCGAGCAGGTGAAGAGCGCCGTTCCCGTTCCCTGCACGGGCTTGGTCTGACCGGAAAACCAGAGCTGCGCGACCGCCTTCACCTGGTTGGTTCCGGTGCCTGAATCATCGGTAATGCACGGCAGCGTCGGGCTGACGTGTCCGCCCTGCGCTGTCGAGGAAACCTTGTATTCGTTGTATTGCTTCGCCGGCGTCGCGCCGAGATACCAGAATGTGAAATCCCAATCGACCGAGAGCAGATTCGGCATTGAAATCGATTGCAGATCGACGTGACGATTCACCAGGTTCGGACTGGCTGGCGCAGCGCGATGGCACGACGCGAGCGCAAAAGAGCAGGCGAGCAGCGCAATGGCGGCCCCCTTCCCTTCGCTGCGCATGCGGTCGATCATTCGTCTCGCCTCCGAACCGCTGCATCATGTGCAGAAGCGCGCGGAGGGGGAGAATCGGTCGGTTGCCGCGAAATATGAGCTTGGGAAATCGGCACGCAACCTGGCGTGATCGGCGAGAGCAGCGCGGCCTGTTGCGCGGCGGAAAGCGCCGAGATTGGGGTCGGGTTCTGCGCGCTCCATTTGCCGGATTGGTCCTGCGCCACTGTCGAGACCAGTAGCCCAGCACTGGTTTCAATCGCCACCAGCAGCGTGCCCGGATTGTGCAGATCGAGATTGACCGCAACGATCGTCGCGCCGGCGCCAAACGAGACCGCTGCGCTCTCTGTCTCGGCATTCCAGGCAGTCGTCGCCGGAGAGACGGTCGCGTCTGAAAGCGTCGTCGTGCCACCCGAGCGAATCAGCAGCGTCGACGGATCTGATTCGATATCCGCAAACAACCAGAGGGCATTCGGAACCAGCAGCAGCGCGGATGAGAGCATTGCCAACGTGGATATCTCGCCAGTCTGGGATATGCGCGTATCGCAGGCAAGACTGCCGGTCGCGGCATAGACGCTGCCGGCTGCGCACTGCTGCGCGAACGTCTGCACGACCTCCCACGAACCGCGCGTCGAACCCGTCGGCAATTGCGTCTGGTCGAGATGCCCCGTGAAGTATGCGCCGCTATTCGCCGAGGGCGGCAATTGGCTGACACCAGCCGCCTGCTCGACCGCTCCTGGCGCGGCCGGGAGCGCGTTTCCACTCTGCGCGTCGATATATCCAATTGCCGTAAAGCCGGCGGGCGTGGAGGCGGCCAGCGGGTTGAACGCTCCGATTTCAGCGAAATGCAGTTGCCCATCCTGCTGCCCGAGATCGGCCTGCTTGCAGCCGATATAGACCAGCGAGGTATCAACCTGCGCGGATAGATCGACATATCCGACCGAGTCGGGAACCGTCACCGACACCGGGATATCAAACTGCGCGTTGATA
The DNA here is from genome assembly GCA_903911145.1 of uncultured delta proteobacterium. Taxonomy (GTDB): domain Bacteria; phylum Myxococcota; class Myxococcia; order Myxococcales; family 40CM-4-68-19; genus CAIWCD01. Next base: position 41,438 of record CAIWCD010000016.1, read on the forward strand.
TCGTGATCGGGGATGCACACCAGCTCGACGTCGAGGAAGACGGTATGCGGATAGACATTGGCCAGCGTCCCCGCGTCGGCGTCGTTGCAATCGAAGAAATCGGTCGCAGTTCCCTGATAGCCCCAATTATATCCCAGACCGTAACTATCCCCGGCGATACATCCCTCAATCGGGCCTGACTGGGCCGCGGCGGAGGTTCCGCCCGCGATGAAGGTAATCGGGGGCTGCCCCGGATCGGTAAAGACGACGTGGCCGTTCGCATCGGGCGCATAGGGCCGCAGCGATACGTGGGCACAAAGATTTAATGAAGAGGTGGCGCCTGGCGCCGTGGTGATCCGGGTCGACGCACCGAACTGGATCGTCCCTTTGCCGCCCGATTGAGCTGGCGGGCCCGCTTTCGCGCACGCAAGAGCGGCGCAGGCGGCGAGCAAACAAAGAGGGAGATATCCGCGACGCATGCGCACCCGTGCTTAGTGGATTGTCAGCGTGCTCGGCAACAACTTCCCTTCAACTGCAAAGCGGCGGCGCGCTTGATCGTGCGCGCCGCCGCCTCTTGCTGCAGGTGCTTCGAACTACGGGTTGGTAATGCAGCTGGTCGGGTCGATGGCCGGGCAGCTCGAGCCGTCGTTGCCACACGCCGCCGGCGTCGCCATGCCCTTGTCGCAGTGGCCCATGCAGGCGATGTACGCCGTCACGTACGCCTCGTACGCCGTGGTCAGCGCCGCCGGGTCCGTCGAGCAGAAGCCCGACGGGAACGCGAAGCCGCTGTTGGACACGAACTCACCGCTGTCGCCGCAGTAGGCCGACGAGGAGATCGTGGTGGCGAGCGTCGTCTCGTCCGTGTTGGTGAACACGCAGCTCGCCTGCTCGCAGCCGGCCGGCAAGGTCATGCCGGTGCACGTCCCGCTGCAGTCGAGATACGCCGCCGCGTAGTTGCCGTACGAGGTGACGAAGTCGGCCTGCTCGATGTCGCTCATCGAGCAGTAGTCGGTCGGGATGGCGAGGGAGAGCGACGAGTTGTGCGTCGCGCAGTTCGCGTTCACGTCAGAGAGCATGCCGGCGACGTCCGACGACGAGGACGTGTCGCAGGGCAGCGGAACGGAGCAGTTGGTGCGCGCCTTGAGATCCTCGGCCGTCATGCAGCCGTTGATCTCGCCGGTCAGGCCGCGGCACTGGGCCTCGGCGAGCGTCGGGTACTGGGCGATAGCCTGGCGGGCATGGGTGTCGCCGACCGCGACCTTCTTCGCGATCTGCTCGGCAACGATCCTCTTGTAGACCATGTTCAGGTCCCAGAAGGTCCCGACACGCGAGCCGTTCATGGAGAGCGTGATGTAGCCGAAGCGGTTGGACGCGTTGTGCTTCACGATCACGTAGAGGTTGCCGTAGTTGTCGCCGTCGAGCGCCGCCACGATGCTGACCGCCGAGAAGATACCCGCCTCGACGCCGAGCAGTGCGGTGAGCGAAACGAACTCGCGGCTGAACTCGTTCGTCGCGCGGTAGGCCACGCCCTGGGCCATCGCCTGGTAGTCGCGGAGGTTCGCGAAGTTCGTGCTCTGCGAGGTCGCGATGGTGATGGTGTCCGCGTCGATGATCTGCGCGTTCGCGTAGCCCTTGCCCGGGATCACGAAGGTCGTCGCGAGGCTCGGTGTTGTGCCCCTCGCGTCGCCAGTGAAGGCGGTCGTGCTGCACTGAGCCTGCGCGTTGTTGACGTAGAGCGCCGTTGCCTTGCCCGGCCCCTGGAACGTGCCAGTCGAGTCAAACTGGTCGGGGTTCACGCAGCTCGGGAAGGTCTGGAGGAGCGTCTCGCTCGGGAGGGCCACCGTCGTCGGCGCGGTCTGGTAGAACGTGCCCGCGAAGGCGATGTCGCTCGTCGTTCCGTTCGAGACCTTGCTGACGAACACGGCGTCGAGATCGCGGCCGTCCTTGATCGCGATGAGGGCCTGCTCATCGCCGATCGTGGCGCCGAGCTCGCTGGTGGCGTCGGCCTCGAAGGACGTGCCGACATAGCTCTCGATGGTGTCGTAGTAGAATGCGGCCGAGCTGTCGCCGATCGCGACCGGCTGGCTCGAGTCGATCATCGACAGCTCCGCGATCTTCTTCTGCGCACGTTGGACGAGCGAGATGGTCGTGACCAGGTTCAACTCCTGGATCTGCTTCATCCGCTCGACGAGGTTCGCCAGCGTCTCAGACGAGTCGAGGCCGATGTAGAAGTCGGTCTGACTGATGAGCGGAGCGTTGCGGGCGACCGCGGCGAACACCAAGCTCTTCTCGATGCTCGCGATCTTGTACTTGATCGTCAGAAAGTCGCCGGGAGCCACGTTGGCGTCCTTCAGCCCGATCGTGCGCTTGGTGATCAGGTTGGTCTGGTCGGCATACTTGCAGGCGGCAACAACCGGCGTCGCCTCGACCGTGGTCCCGATGTTCGCGTACCCCGACGAGTCGCTCGCCACGAGCGAGACGCGCGCGGTGATGTTCGCGGCGTTGTCGAGATTCGCCTTGCACATGAACCAGGTCTGGACCTGAACGCCGCCCGTCGGGACGACATTGGCGAGCGCCGCACCGGTGTTGCAGTCGGTGTAGTCGCTGAACGTCCCCATGTAGCCCCAGTTCGAGTTCGTCGCCGGATCGATCGGGCTCGAGGAGATGCAGCCTTCAATCGGCTGCGCCAGCGGGTCGGGGATGCCCGCGCCCGTGGTGAACGTGATCGTGCCGTCGTTGTTCTTGTCGGCCGGCGTCGGGAGGCCCGTGATTGCGTCGAAGTAGTACGGGCGGAGCGTGAACTTGCCGCAAACCTCCGTGCCCGTGGTGCTGACCGTAATATCGGTCGAGATCTTGTTGTTGATGCGGACCTTCGCGTCGGTCTTGCCGATCGGCGAGGTGCTGGACTTCTGTCCACCACAGGCGTTCGCGAGAATCAGCGCTCCGGTGAGCGCGAGGTTTTGCAGGTTCAGCTTCATGGGTTGGGCGTCCTTTGGAAGAGTTGAACTTCTGGAGGGGTGCAGATGTATGTACATGTGCCGAAAAAAGGGAGGGCAGCGCAGATGCTGTCCGGGCAGAGAAGAACCACAGCAAGGCACTCCCCTGCATCGGCAGAAGCGATCTCGATCGCGGGAATAAAGACGATCGAACGGCACGGGCTTGTCTGGTTTCTGGTCAGGTAGAAACCCGATAGTCGATTTTTCTCTGCTGTTTTTCATGAATCAAACCGGCACATTGCAAACAGTGTTGTTTGGGATCCTGGAAGGAGTATTCCGGCATACGACACGTGGAGGAGGACCGAGGCTCTGCGACCCGGATCAACCCAGAAGACCTCAATTGCGTTCGATCTACGGGATGGTTTGCGAGGCGGGCAGGGGCCAGACCAGTCCGTTCTGACCCAAACTTGTGTTCAGGTAGGTGGACCGGTCGACTGGATGGGCTCGACGATGCTCGTCGAGCAGCGAAGCGCAGTGACTTTCCGCGCAGAGCAGAACCACAGGCACGCACCCGCATCGGCAGAAGCGCCCGCGGTCTGAGAAAAAACGACGACCGAGAGGGAAGGCCTTGTCTGGTCTCGGGATGCGTAAAAACCCGATTTTCGAGATCTGTCGTCAGCTTTTATTGAGCAAGTTCAGCGGACTGAATAGGCCCGCTTCCAGGGTTTTCTTAGCAGTGCTCCGGCATACGACACGTGGAGGAGGACCTGGGCTCGGCGAACGCGAGCAGTCCGAAAGGTCCCACCTGTTTTCGATCTGCTAGACTTTCCGGGCGCTGCGCACGGTCCTGGATGGACCTCTCTGTCCCGAACTTGCGTTCAGGCACACGCGCGCGATCGACTGCGTGGCCTTGGAGGACCAGCTGCGGCCGTGGCCGCAAGCCGGGAGAGGGCTATGCCGCGAACGAGGCCCGGGGCCGAAGAGGGATGACGGCGTGGCGCGCGCGTTTGTCCTCGTACATCGAGGCGTCGGCGCGCGCGATCAGCTCTCCGGGAGAGTCGGGCCGCCTCGAGGTGGCGCAGCCGATCGAGAAGCCGACTGCCGCCTCTCCGCGCGTTCGACAGGCGTCAAGCTGGGTGCTGAGGTTCTGCGCAAGAGTGGCGCAGCCCTCGGCCGTCGTGTCGGGCAGGAGCAGCACGAACTCGTCTCCGCCAAAGCGGCAGCAGGGGTCGCTGAATCTGACGTGGGCCCGCAGAAACTCCGCGACCCAGATGAGCACGCGATCGCCCGCAGCGTGGCCGAACGTGTCGTTGACGTGTTTGAAGCCGTCGAGGTCGATGACCATCAGCGAGAGCGAGAGCGACCCCACTCTGCGCAGGCGCGCCATCTCCTCCTCGAGCCGCTCGTCGAAGTACCGGCGATTGCGCAGGCCGGTGAGCGGATCCCGATAGGCAAGCCCAGCCATGCGCTGGAGCGAGCTCTTGAGCTGCTCGTTCTCCTCGCGCAGCCGAGCCAGCTCTTCGGTGACGCTGGTCTGCGGCTCTGTCGAATTGAGTTGTCGCTCCATGAGATGCCCTCGTGCCGGATTTCGATGTGGCGGCTGCTGCAGGGGCTATCGGTGCGTTTCGGGGGTGCGTTAAGGCCCGCAGCGGGGAGTGCGAGGGAAAATCTGTTTCTTTTCGCGGGGACTTATCGAGACGCGGGTCTGTGCCGAGGTAGGCCCCCCCCCCCCTTACTTTCCCCGCTTGCGCAGCTGCGACGATTTGTCCTAGACGTCCGCGCTCGGGCTGCATTGCGCGGCCTTCTCAGAGGATTCAACCGATATGCGCATGATGCTGAAAGTGACGATTCCGACGGAAGCGGGAAACAAGGCCATCCTCGACGGCTCGCTGCCGAAGACGATGATGGGTTTCGCCGAGCAGTTCAAGCCGGAGGCGGCCTACTTCTCCTCCGACAACGGCGACCGCGCGGCGTTCTTCTTCTTCGACATGACCGACGCGACGCAGATGCCCGCGGTGTGCGAGTCGTTCTTTCTCCACCTCAACGCGAAGATCCAGCTCTCGCCGGCGATGTCGCCTGCCGACATGCAGGCCGGAATCGCGAAGGCGATGAAGCACAGCTAGTCCAGGCTGCACAGCGCGCTTCGCCGCGAAGCCCGGCCCGTTGAATCAGGGTCGGGCTTTCTTATTCTCGCGGCCGCAGGCAGGCGTCGATCATGACGACCAGCGCTTCGAAGTTCAGCGGCTTCGCCATGTAATCGTTCATCCCCGCGGAGAGGCAGCGTTCGCGATCCTCTGCTGAGGCGCTCGCGGTCACGGCGATGATGGGGATCGTCGGCGCGGACGAGAGAGTCTGGCTCGCGCGGATGCGACGCGCCGTCTCGTAACCGTCCATCACCCGCATCTGGCAATCCATGATGACGAGATCATAGCTGCGCTGCTCAAGCGCGCTGAGCGCCCGCGTGCCGTCCTCTGCGACGTCGACCGAGTAGCCGTAATATTCGAGCGCGCGCTGCGCGACCAGTTGGTTGAACGCGTTGTCCTCAACCAGCAGCAGCTTCCCGACGTGCGCTCCGCGCTGCGGCGCAGGCTGTGCGGCTCCGGTCCCGTCCGTCGTGCGCTCTGGAACCAGCGGACGCACCAGAGGGAGCGGCAGCTCGAACCAGAACGTGCTCCCCTGCCCTGGTTGGCTCTCCACGCCGATCGATCCGCCCATCATCTCGATGAGCTTCTTGCTGATGGAAAGCCCGAGTCCCGTGCCGCCGAAGCGTCGCGTCGTCGATTGGTCGGCCTGGCTGAATGGAGTGAACAGCCGCTCGCGCGCCGCGCTGTCGATCCCGATTCCCGTGTCGCGAATCTCGCAGCGAATCGACGCCTGCTGCTGGTCGCATCGCAGCAGCTCGATCCGCGCGGAGACGCTGCCGGCCTGGGTAAACTTAATCGCGTTATTCATTAAATTCAGCAGCACCTGCATCAGCCGACTCGGGTCGCCTTTTAATGAGCGCGGGATCTCCTCGGCGCACGCGGTCGTGAAGGCCAGCCCCTTTTCCTGCGCGGAGAGCTGCAGAACTTTTCGCGCTCGCTGGAGCAGGTCCGCGAGATCGAACTCGACCTCCTCGAGTTCCAACTTGCCAGCCTCGATCTTCGAGAAATCGAGGATGTCACTGATGATGGTCAGCAGGGCATCTGCCGAGAGCTTCACGATCACGAGATTCTGGCGCTGCGCCTCAGTCAGCTCGGTATTCAGCGTTAATCGCGTCATCCCGAGAATCGCATTCAGCGGCGTGCGGATCTCGTGGCTCATCGTCGAGAGAAACTCCGACTTCGCACGCGTCGCACTCTCCGCCTGGTCGCGCGCGCGGAGGAATTCGGTTCGATCGGTAAACGTGGTCAGGACCTGTCGCCGACCGCCGTCGCGCTGCGACGAGAGGGGAATGGCATTGGCGACGATTGAATAGATCGAGCCGTCCGCGCGCTGCACGCGCAAGGAGACATCGAGCTGCGGCAGCCCGGTCTTGAGCGCAACGGCCCAGTAGACTTCGTCGTCACTGAGCTTAACCCCATCGGGAGCGAAGAAGCGCAGACCCATCTCGCGTGCGGTCTTTCCATCAGCCCACATGGGCCCCAGTCCCGCGACCTCGCGCGCCGCCCGGTTGCTCAGGATGATCTTTCCGTCTGCGTCGCGCAGCGCGATCCCCTCCGACATGCTCTCAAAGAGCGCATTGAGCTGGTTGGTCTGGTCCTGCAGCGCAACGAGCGTCGCGCTCACCGTGGCATCGGCGCGCCTGCGCGTGGCTTCATAAAGGCTCGCGACCAGCCCCGAGAACCAGACGGAGAGAAGGCAGACGATCACCCAGCCGACATCCGAACCCGGGGACGGCGGAGTTTCGAGGAGGCCGGCGGATTGAACCGCATAGAGCGCGAGAACGCCGACGGTAGCGAGGATGCACGTTCTGAGCGCACGGATCCGGCCACCGGTGAAGTTCGCCACCAGCGGGTGCGCGCTGAGCCAGAAGAGCGAGCGCGAGCCAACGCCTCCGTCGAATCCTGCGGTAATTAGAAAATTGGTTAATGAGACCGTCACCAGCAGGTCGGAAGTGAATCCCCTCGACCCGGTCTGCCAGAGGACGATCAACAGCGATGTGCGCAGCGCCATGCCCGCGAACGCAGCCAGCGTGCTGTGCGCCCAGCCGGCGAGAAGATAACGGGCGGTGCCCGCGAGCACGGAGAAGAGCGCGGCATAGACGAGCACGCCGACAAGCAGGCGGTAGCGGCTCAGTTCACCGGGGTCCTCCTTGCTGCGCGCCGGGATGAATCGATCGAGGAATCGGTTGTGCCACTCGATCAGCGCGTTCACAGCGTTTGATTGGTCTGGCAGGCGCGCAGCAGATCGCGCCAGGTGACGATGCCCAGAAGCATTCCCGAGGAAGAGACGACCGGCAGTGCCGTGACCTTCTTCTCAAGCAAGAGCGCAATCGCGGTCTGAACAGTCGTATCCGGCGCAACCGTCACCGGCGCACGCGTCATGATCTGGTGGGCCTTCTTGCGCATCGTCGCGACATCGAGGGGCCGCTCGGCTGCTGTCGCCACGAAGGGACTCAGCGCGCGCAGCAGGTCGCGATCGGAGATGATCCCCTGCAGCTTTCCCGCCTCGATGACGAGAAGATGATGGAACCCGGCGCGCTCGAACACCTCCTTGAGCGACTTCAGATCGTCGTCCGGCTTCGCCGAGACGATGCTCCGGGTCATGATCGATTCAATCAGCATCCAATCGCCTCCTGGTGACGTTCTGACAGCATATGTCACATTGGAATGAATTCAATTCGCGTTTGCTCCGATCGACCCCGATTGAATCAAGCAGCGGCACCGCGCGCAGCTCTCCGGGCCACCACTGGCGCACGAGCAGGCCAGCGGCGACGAAACCTGACATGCGACCGAGCGCCCAACTTTTCGATGGGTGTGCGCGAAAGAGTTTGGAATCGCGATACCGGACCGCTACGGTCTGCGCCCCGGAGACAATTCGACTCCGCCACACAACCATCGGGGGAACGTCTATGACGACACTGCTCGCCCAGCCTGCATTCCAACTCTACGCGCTCTGCTCGGCCGTTCTGGTCGTGATTCTCTACGCGCTTGGATTCATCACCGCGAAGACGCGCGCCGAGAGCCTCAAGCTCATCAATCCCGAAGACGTCGGCGTCAACCCGAAAGGAGCCGTCGTCGTCGAGGTGGAATCCGCGGCGGTCCAGCGGGTGAAGCGTGCACACCAGAACGCGCTGGAAAATGCCGTACCGTTCTTTGTGATCGGCCTTCTCTATACCCAGACCAACCCGAGCATGATGTGGCTGCGCATCTTCTTCTTCACGTTCCTGGCCGTTCGCACAGCGCACGCCGCGTTCTACCTGACTGCGAAGCAACCGTTCCGCACCCTCTCGTTTGGAATCGGCGCGGTCATCAATCTCGCCATGGCCGTTCAGGTGATCAGGGAAGTTGCTTCCAGTCTGATGGCCTAGGGGATGTCTGAGATCTCAGGACTCTCAGAGATCTCAGACTCTGAGAGTCTGAGATTCTGAGCCGGGCGCGACATCGAGATCACCGCGGACAGGGAACAACTCGATGCCTGCGTCGGCAACGGCGCGTCTGCGCGTGGTGAGCGCAGGGCGGGGAATTTCAGAACCGGGTTTGCAGCTCACTGCGGCGAAGTCCGTCGCGAAAACGACACAGAGCAGCCACTGGCGGCGCGATCTCGTGTCGTGATCGCGCTTCATCGCGTATCGGCGGGATACCAGCGGACTGTTTCACCCGGTAGAGATCCAAGCCCTCGCTGGGGTCCCTTCCGAAAGAGGTCTGCACATGGGCGCGTTGGTGTCTCGTTCCTCCCTCTCCTTCCTCGCCTTGGCGTTGGGCATGCTCGTCTGCGGCGCGGCCCCAGCGCAGTCGGCCGGCGGATTCAGCGCAGGACCGGGCCTCGAGGCCGCACAGCAGCACGAGACGCTGGTCACGCAACCGGCGAGCGGCGAGGCAACACCTTCTGTCGATGCAGGCGTACCGGCGGCGGAGGGCAAGACGGAAGCGGCAGCGAGCGAGAGCGACAAGGGCAGCGATTACGAAACCAACGTCACCACGTTCAAGCCATCGCCGAAGTACACGCAGGTTCGCGAGTTCACCACCACGCGGCTCTGGGTCATCGACCCTGGACAGGTCACTGTCGAGCAGTGGTGGAATGGCGGCTTCGGCGCTCCGCGTGCGCAGCCCGGGCCGAACCAGGGAAGCCAGTTCTTCCAGTCGGAAATCGAGCTGGGTATCTATAAGCACCTGCAGCTCGACCTCTACGCGAACTATCAGTTTGGACAGATGTCAGACGGCACGTACCACATTGCTCCGGGCGGCCACACGGGCATTGCCGCAGAGCTGCGCATCGCGCTGGGAAGCTATTGGGGTCAGTATTGGGGTAACCCGACGCTCTATTTCGAGTTGACGAGCCAGTATTACAATTCTCCGCGCGCTGAGGTTCGACTTCTCCTCGGAGGAACCGTCTTCACCTCGAAGCTGCTCGCGGCGCTCAACCTCTGCTTTGAGCGGAATATCTTCCGCGATAGCTCGAGCGGTATCGATTACGAGATCAAGGCGGCATATGGCCTGAACTATGAGATCGTTCCGGATATCTTCCGCATCGGAGTCGAAGGAGTGATCGGATTCGATAGCCACGGAATCCTCGACCCGAATGCGCCCGGCGGCGTCGCGCTTGGCGGGCAGGAGATTTTTCCCGTCGCGGAGATCGGCCCGAGCATCGTCCTGATGGAGCCGCATCGGCGCATCAAGGTGCTGGCGGCGATGCTCTTTGGTCTCGCGCAGTATGATCAGCCGTGGCAGCCGACGGTGATCGTGAGCAGCGCATTCTAATCGATGTCGTGAGGGGTGGAGGCGTTTCACGGTGAGAGCGTTTGGCTTCGCGGCAACGCTCTCGCTCGTCGCGCACGGCGGGCTCTACCTCGCGCTGCACAGCGCTCCCGCCGTATCTCGGGCACCACAGGAAGCGAACGTTGCCATCGAGGTGGCGATCGTCACTCCTGCAGCAAAAGCTCCGCCGCCGGTGCAGGAGAAACCTCCGCCGCCCGCGCGCAAGCAGCTCAAGCGGCGACCCGTGAAGAAGCCGCCGGAGCCGGAGTCTGAGATCCCAATCGTAGCTGCTGAGAGAGAGAAGCCGCCCGTCGCGGACGCTCCCGCAGCGGTTGCGCGCGTTGGGATCACGGAAGAGTCGACGGCGGCGACCGCAACCACCAGTGTTGCGGTCGGTTCGACGCTGCTGGGAAATCCGGGCGAAGGAACGGCAGCGCAGACCCTCATTGGCCGACCGCCGCGTCCGGAGAATTTCGTGCCTCCATCGCAAGTCGACGAGATGCCCGTTCTGCTCGAGGAGGTTCTCGCGCCATACCCGCGCGCGGCCCGCGAAGCGGGGATTGCGGGAAAGGTCGTGCTGTTGCTGACAATCGATATGTCTGGCGCGGTCGTCGAGGCTCGACGAATCTCCGGTCCGGGCCATGGACTCGACGAAGCGGCGATTGAGGCAGTGAAACGATTTCGCTTCAGTCCGGCCCGCAGCAAAGGCAATGCGGTCGCTACGACGATCCGATACGCCTATTCGTTTTCGATCCAATAGCTCAGCGGGAGAGGAGCACCAGCGCGGCCGTGCCGGCGCCCGCTGAGCGAGTCTCCTCGAGATATGCAGTCTCGGTTGCGCGCCTCAAGGATCGGTCGATTGCCGCTCATATGATCCGATATCGCAATTGGCGTTGGTATCGCCCGGCCGCGCAGAGCCGCGCGCGTCGGTGGTGACTGCATTCCCGCTGAGGTCAATACAGGCCGCCGGGGGAATGGCGTTCACACCTGCGCCGCCCGCGGAGACGTTGATCGTCGGCACCGTCCCTCCATGGTTGGCATATGTCCCCAGGCCCGCAGAAGCGCCATAGATATCTCCCGTGCCTCCCGAGTATGCGATGCCGTTGACGCTCCCGATCAGATTGTATCCGCCGGAGGAGAAGCTGCCTCCTCCGGAATAGACACCCAGGTCTCCGCCGGTGTTGCCCGAGACGATGCTGTTCGACATCGAAATTGAGGCAAGCTGAGAATAGACCGCTCCGTAGTTCGCCGCATCCGTCGACGTCGTGACCGTCACGAACGAAAGCGATGCGAATGAGGCCGAAGGAGGGGTTGCCGAGTCGTAGGCGTAGAAGGCACCACCGCTTTGCGATGAGTTCCCCGCGAACGTGCTGTTCGTGACTGTCGCCGGCGACCGCGTGTAGACCGCGCCTCCCCAGATCTGTGACGAGTTGGCGGAGAACGAGCAACCGCTGATCGTGAGCGAGGAACCAGTGCAACCGAGGTTGATCGCACCGCCTCCGTAGTTGGACGCATTGGAGGTGAAGGCATCGCCGACCAGCCTGGTTACCCCGCACGCAGAGATCGCGCCTCCGGTCAGCCCTCCCGACAAGGCTGTGCTGTTTCCAGTGAAGGTGCTGTTGGTCACGGTCAGAGGGCCAGAAGCGGAAATCGCACCGCCCGCCCCCCCTGCCGCGTAGTTGTTATTAAAGACGGAGCTATCGACGGTCAGCGTCGTTGCGGCCGGCCCCGCCACGATTGCCGCGCCTCCGCCCGCGGCATACCCGTGGTTAAAGGTGAAGCCGCTTAGGGTGGACGAGGCCTTGATATTGAACATCTGGACCGTCCCGCCGCCATCAATCGTGAAGTTCGACGCGCCCGGTCCCACGATGGTCATCTTGACGGGAACAATGATCGTCGAAACCAGCGCGAGCGTCTGCCCATTGAGGGCCGGGTCGAAGGTAATGGTGGTATTCGCCGGCACGACATTAACCAGGCTGCGCAACGTGCCTGCACCAGAGTCCGCCGAACTGGTCACGATCGCGCTCGGCATGACGTTAACCAGGAAGGTCATCGCAGTCTGGGCGTTCTGCGAATCCGTGACGGTCAGTGTGATGTTCGTCGAGGTGACCGCCGCGGTCGGCGCCGCAGTAAACGTGACGGTGCGCGCGGTGCCAGTGCCAGCCACCGTGATGTTGGAGAGCACGCCGGCTACGCTGGACGAGGCCGAGAGATTGAGCGTCGTGGCCGCATCCTCTGCGTCGCCGATCGTGACCGCACGAGTTGGCGACGTCGAGCCGCCATAGATGGTCTGCGCCGCAATCTGGTTAATCGTCGGCGCGGTATTGCTCGACGCATAGGTAATGCCGATGGCTCCTGAGCCACCTGCCGAAATCGAAGCCGGCGATCCGCTCATCGTCGGCGTATAGGCCAATCCGTTGAAGATCGTCTTGGCGGCCGTCGCGCTATAGGAACCCGGCACTAGACCGGAGAGCGTCTCGCTTGCGCTAATCACGTTGGTATAACCATTCGGACCATTCATGGTCACCGTCGCGTTGCTCGGGTTACCCGTCAGTGTGACGGCCAGGCTCGCAGTTGAGACGAGCACTTCGACAGATGCGCTGCCCACGGCCGCACTGCCTGTCGACGGATCGGTCACCGTGCAACCCAGAACCAGCGGAGTCCCTGCGCTGCCCGCCGTATAGATGATCGCGTTGGTGCCCTGCCCGCTCGTGATCGTGCCGTTCGCGATCGTCCAGAGATAGGAATCACCCGACTGCGCAACGACGCTCGCCGCGACGCTGGTCTGACCAGTGAAGACCGTTGCCGCCGTCGTGATGGTCGCCACCGGTGCAGCGACGACCGAGACGTTCGCGGAGCCGCTCTGGTGGCCGACGGGATTGCGCACGTCGCAGGAGAGAGCCAGCGTGCCGATCGCGCCCGCGGTGAACTGGATGGTCGGACTGCCCGCGCCCGAAGTGATGGTTCCACCAGTGATTGTCCACGTGTAGGTTGCGCCGCTCTGCAGATCGACCGAGGCGACGAGGCCGGTGCTGCCGGTGGTGACGGTCGCGGGCGCAGTGAGGACGGGACTGGTCGGCGGTGCAACGACCGGGATCAACAGCGACGACGTCGCGGAGGTGCCGGCCGCATTCGTCACCGTGCAGGCAATCGATGCATTGCCCGCGCTGCCTGCCGTGAAGACGATCGCGCTCGTGCCCGCGCCAGACGTGATTGCTCCGTTCGTGACCGACCAGAGATACGTGACGCCACTGGCGCTCGGCACCGAGGCCGCAAGTCCTGTCTGGCCAACCGCGCCGACATTTGGTGCCGTCAGCGTTGCATCCGGCGCAGCGACGACCGCGACGTCGAGCGTGCCTCTCGTGGTCGTCGAGCCCACTGTGACGCTGCACGTGAGCGTCAGCGTCCCGACCGCGCCTGCAGTGAACGTCAAGGAAGGCGAACCCGTGCCACCTGCGGTGATCGTCCCGCCGACGATGGTCCACACGTAGCTCGCGCCCGCCTGCGTGGCGACCGATGCCGTCCAGCCTGCGGTGTTTGTCGTCACGTTTCTCGGCGCGACGATCGACGCGATCGGTGTCGCGGTGACGATGATGCTCGCGCCGCCGCTCACTGCCGTTCCTGCCGCGTTCGTCACTGTGCAGTCGAGCACCAGCAGCCCGATGGAGCCTGCCGTGAACGTGATCGCGTTCGTGCCGTCGCCGCCCGTGATCGTCCCGTTCGTGATCGTCCAAGCGTAGCTTGAGCCGTCCTGCGCAGGGACCGATGCGGTGAGTCCCGTCGCGCCAACCGTCGCGATCCCGGGCGCAGTGAGAGCGGCCACGGGCGCGGCGATCACCGCGATGGACGCAGAGCCGGTGGCGTTGCCGACCGGGTTGGTGATCTCGCAGGAGATCGTGAGTGTGCCGACTGCTCCCGCGGAGAAGGTCACGGTCGCATCGTGCGTCGACGAGGTGATCGTGCCGCCGCTGATCGTCCACGCGCAGCCCTCGCCTGCATGCAGCGCGACCGAGGCAGAAAGTCCGCTGCTTCCGGTCGTCACCGTCGAGGGCGCGGAGACGATTGGTGTGCCGGGAGTTGCGATGATGATGAACGATGCAGTCGAGGTCGCGCTGGTTCCCGCGGCATTCGTCACGGTGCATGTAATCAATGCGCTCCCCGCGCTCCCCGCAGTGAAGACGATCGCGCTCGTGCCCGCGCCGGACGTGATCGATCCGTTCGCGATCGACCAGACATACGTGGCGCCATCTGCGCTCGGTACAGACGCGGTCAGGCCGGTCTGACCGACCGCCGCGAACTCAGGCACGGACAACGTAGCGACGGGAGCCGCCACCACCGCGATGTCGGCCGAGCCGCTGATCGAATCCGTGCCGAGAGACACCTGGCAATAGAGAGTCAACGTGCCGACCGCGCCTGCTGTGAACGTGACTGCATTCGCGTCCGCACTCGAAGTGATCGTTCCACCGCTGATGGTCCACGCGTAGGTCGCTGCGGCCTGCGCGGGAACAGAGGCAGTCAGCCCCGCCGCGCCCGTCGTCGCCGCCGTCGGCGCAGAGATCGACACCACCGGATCTGCCGTGACGATCACCCCGACACTCCCGGTCGCTGAGACACCCGCGGAGTTGCGCACCGTGCACACCAGCTGCATCGCTCCAACGGCGCCGGCGGTGAACGTGATCTGATTTGTTCCCGCGCCATCCGTAATCGTCCCGCCGCTGATCGTCCACGCATAGGTCGTGTCGAGCTGGCTGGGCACCGCCGCAACGAGGCCGGTTGCACCATTGGTCACGATGCTTGGCGCCGTCAGTGTCGCGATGGGCGCCGCGACAACGCCCCCATCACCACCAGTTCCTCCATCCGTGCCCGCATCCGACCCGGCATCCTGCAGCCCACCGTCGCTGCCTGCATCCGAGCCCGCGTCCTCAGGCCCGAGCGGGCGCGCCCCGTGGCAGGCCACCTGCGCAATGGAGAGCATCACCACCGCAAGCAATCTGGTCGTCGATTGAGTCGCCCCAACCCGGCGGGCTGCATTTGCGGCACGAGGAAGAATGCGCATTGGGTCTCCTTTGATGAACGGATACGCGACTGGCGGCCTGCTCTCTGCCGCAGACGGAATCGCGAGGCACGGCTCTGTGCGTCACTCCGGACGCATCCGTGTAAGCGAATATGAATTGGATCGGGCCTCGCCAACTTCATTCGTGCGGTGCGCGGCGAATCCAACGATCGAAACGAGCTCAACGTCATTCCGCGCTGCGAGCAGCGGATGGCGTCGACTCAGAAATTCAGAGGGTGAATTGGAGCGGGAAACCGGGTTCGAACCGGCGACCCTCAGCTTGGGAAGCTGATGCTCTACCAACTGAGCTATTCCCGCTCAATACGCGCCAACTCATAGTCGTGCGGCGGCGCTGGCGTCAAGGCACAACGCACGCAGCTAGCAACGTCGGCGAATGGCCCCCGCGCGCGCTACTCGGCTGAGAGCAGATAGGTCTGCGTCGCGCTGCCCTCGCGACGCGGGCTGGCGACCTCGATGGCGTAGTCGCCCGGCTTGAACGGCACGGAGAGGATCATCTCCGGTCCTTCTGCGTGCACGGCGTCGGAGGTGCCGATCACTTCAGAGATCGTGCGCCCGTCCTTGCCTGGCTTGAGCTGGCGCAGCGTGAGCATCGTGTCGACGCCGCGCACCGCGGAGAGCCGGAAGCTCAAGCTGCGGGGCGCGTCGAGATGGAAGCGGAAGAGATCGACATCGCGGCGCGGCCAGAGGGCTCCGGTGATTCGCGCGGGAAGCGAGATGGGCTGCGCGCGATCGAGGTCATCGTTGGGCTCGCGCTCGATCGTCCCATCGTCGGCGGCGAGCGAGACGTTGACCACATACGACGCGCTGCGATCCTCGCAGTCGCGAACCTTCGCGCCTCCGACATCGTGCTGCGCGCACCCGACGAGAACGAGCGCGTCGCCATCGATGCCCACCGAGGGAAGCAGCTCGCCCTCCCCCGCGCCGCCTTCGTTCGCGCGCGCGAGCAGCTGCGGCTTCTCTCCCGGATTGGCAGACGGCGCGTAGACGGCCAGCTCGAGATCGGCATGCGCCAACCCGCTGACCTCGGCGCGCAGCACGGACTTTCCTTCATTGCGCACGCGATACCAATCGGCATCTCCGCTCGGCGAGAGGAAACCGGTGCGCGTCGAGGCGAGCCAGTTCGCGTGCTGCGCATCATCGTTCGGCTCCGCCTCGAGATCGCGCGCGCCCGCTTCCAGTGCGGTCGAGAGCGTATATGCAACCTCCGCGTTCGCGCCTCGCCGCGCCTTCTTCTCATTCGTCAGCGGCGCTGAACGGACGACCAGATAGAAGCCGGGAGGCTCGCTTGGCGGCGCAACGATGACCGCTGCAGCAGGCTCCACGACGCTCGGAGCAACATGGGCCGTGGAGTCGGAAGGAGCAGGAGGAGGCGGCGTCGTCGCGGCATCCGGCGGCTCCACAGCAGGTTCGGCAATCGTGTCCGGCGGCGCGGTCGCCGCTCCCGCGTCGCTCGCCGACGCGCCTGCATCCAGATCGACGGCCGCGGGAGAATTGCTTGGTGTACCAATATTTGGTGTGCCAATTGTTTGAGTGCCAACCATCTCGACGGCCGCGTCGGCGCCCGTTTCCGACGCGGCTTCGGCGTCGGCCCCGGCGTCTGAACTGTCCGAGCCGATCGCGCTCCCGCCCGCGTCTGGCGCGGCCGCGCGCAATTGAGGAGGAAGCGGCGCAGCGAGCTCTCCTGCGAGTGAGATGTCACGCAGCGAGATCCCCTCGCCCTCGCCCGGTGCGCGGAACGTCGCCAGGAGCGTGCCATCCGCGAGCGCGCGCAGCTCGAGTTGGGGCCGCACGCCCGGGACGCCGGAGAGATCGATGCGAAGGAACTGGCCCGGCTGCGCGACCGCGCTCAGCTTGAACCAGTCTTCATCTTCGGAAGTCGCCAGAGTCCCCTTGATGCTCCGTCCAGCAACGAGAGGGGTTGCGTCGGCCGCGCGATTGTTCGGCTCGATTTCGAGACCGATCTCCGCAGCCGCAACCGGCGCCGCTTTGCTTGCCGACGACGCACCAGCAGTCGCCGAAGCCGCTCCTGGTGCACCCTCGCGCGATCTCTTGCACGACGCAGCGACGAGACAGCTCACGCCGATCACGAGCGGCGCGGCCCACCGTGCGGTGCGCATGCTGCGGCCTGCCTAGCGCGCTGCGGGCTTGCTGTGCGCGCGCGCTGAGAACTCCCGATAGAAGTCGACGATGCCGCTCTTGAGCTCGGCTGCCGTCTCGCCTTCCTTGGGAAAGTCCGCCCCCTCGAGCCAGATGCCGCCGCAGCTCTCGCAGGTCTCGTAGATCATCGGGTCGCGCTTGTGGCTGCTCTCGACCGCGAGGAGATTCACCGCGCACGAAGGGCAATCACCGACGTCCTCTTCCGGATTGGCGCGACCGCCCATCGCATCGAGCGTCGGCAGGCCTGCGTGAAGAAGAATGCGGTTCAGATCTGCAACGTCGAGGAAGAGACCGCCGCACTCGCCGCATCGGGTGAGGAGCTTGTCCTCACCTTCGGAGAGTTCGACCATCTCGACGTTGTCGCGCGGGCAATCCATGGGGGTGTCAGGCTCCTCACAGCTCGGTGAAGTCCAAGCTTGGACGCGAACCTAGCGCACCGTCGCAGCCGCAAGCAATCGGCGCGGTATGATCGCAACGTCGTAGGTCGATTCGTCGCATCGATTTTGACTGCCTAGGCTTCGCGAACGCGGACGATGCGAGCACCGAGTGCCGCGAGCTTCTTCTCGAGGCCGTCGTAGCCGCGATCGAGGTGGTAGACGCGCGAGACCGTCGTCGTTCCACTCGCGCGCAGTCCGGCGAGCACCAGCGATGCAGACGCGCGAAGATCGGTCGCCATCACCGGCGCGCCCTGCAGTTCCGGCTGGCCGCGCACGAGCGCCGTGTTGCCTTCGACCGCGATGTCTGCTCCGAGCCGCCGCAGCTCCTGCACGTGCATGAAGCGGTTCTCGAAGACGGTTTCGACAACGCGGCTCGCGCCTGTCGAGACGCAGAGGCAGGCCATCAGCTGCGCCTGAAGATCGGTCGGGTAGCCCGGATGCGGCGCGGTGATCACGTCGATCGGATTCGGACGAGCAGGCCCGACGACGCGCACGCCATCCGCCTCGACCGTCACCTTCGCACCCGCCTCGCGCAGCTTGGAGGTCAGCGCCTCGAGATGGGGCGCGGGCGCACGACGCACGAGCACATCGCCGCCGGTGATCACGGCCGCAGCCATCAAGGTTCCCGCCTCGATCCGATCGGGAACGACCATCGAATCAACCGGACGCAGACTGCTGACGCCATCGATCGTGATCGTCGAGGAGCCAGCGCCGTGCACGCGCGCGCCCATCGCGTTGAGCATCGTCGCGAGGGCCTCTATCTCCGGCTCTCGCGCGCAGTTCTCGAGCACGGTCTGCCCCTCGGCGAGCGAGGCGGCCATCATCAGATTTTCCGTGCCCGTCACGGTCGGCAGATCGAAGTTGAAGTGGGTGCCGACAAGCCGGTCGGCACGCGCCTCGACGTAGCCATGAGCGAGCTCGATCTTCGCGCCCAGCGCGGTCAGACCCTTCAAGTGCTGGTCGATCGGCCGAGCCCCGATCGCGCATCCACCGGGGAGAGAAACGCGCGCGTGACCGAGACGAGCGACGAGCGGACCGAGAACCAGCACGGCCGCGCGCATCGTCTTGACCAGCTCGTACGGCGCCTCCGGATTGCCGATCGTGCTCGCGTCGATCGAAAGCGTCGTCCCCAGTCCTGGCGGCGCAGAGAGTGGATCGATCGACGCGCCCATGTGCGCGAGCAGCCGTCCCATCGTGCGCAGATCGGCGAGCGCGGGAACATCGAAGAAGCGCGACTGGCCCTTCGCGAGCAGTGCGGCACAGAGCATCGGCAGCGTCGCGTTCTTCGAGCCGGAGACTGTCACTTCGCCGACGAGTGGAGTGCCGCCCTGAATCTCGATCGCGTCCATCTAGCGCTCCTCGGCCTGATCTGAATTGGTTTGCATAGCAATCATTGGAACACCAACGATCTCGAACGCTCGTTCACGGCGCCTGCGCGAGCAGAATGCGGGCGAGCCCCGCGAGATCCTTCTCGATGCGCGCCCCCACGAGCCCGGCCGCAGAGCAGAGCGCGATGGCGCTCTCTGCTTGCGAGGGATCGAGCTCGAGTGCGAGCAACCCGCCCGGCACAAGCCAGCGCGGAACCTCCACGACGATGCGCCGGATCAGATCGAGACCATCGTCGCCGGAGAAGAGCGCGAGGCGCGGCTCGTGTCGCGCAATCTCGGGCGCAAGCTCGTGAGCGTCGCGCAGAGGGATGTACGGCGGATTGGTCGCGACGGCGTCGTAGCGCGTGCCTGCAGAGAGAGGCGCGAACAGATCGCCGACCAGCACGCGCGTGCGCTCCGGCGCAATCGCCTGCGCATTCGCGCGCGTGACTTCCGCCGTCTCGGGAGAGAGTTCGACGAGATCGACGGTGAGGTCGGCACGCTCCGCCGCGAGCGTCGCGCCGATCGCGCCGCTGCCCGCGCAGAGATCGAGCACGCGCAGCGCGCCCGCCGCACCGATCTCCGGATGGCGCCGCGACAGGTCCGCGAGCAGCGCCTGCACCAGCAGCTCGGTCTCGGGGCGCGGGATGAAGGCGCGCTTGTCGACTGCGAACGGGCGTCCGTAGAACTCTTTGGTGCCGAGCAGATAAGCGACCGGTTCGCGCTCGGCGCGCCGAAGGATGAGCGACTTGAAGCGGGCCAGCTCGCTGCCTTCGAGCGGCTTGTCGTGATCGACGTACAGCTTGATGCGCGCGACCTGCAGCGCGTTCGCCAGCAACAGCTCCGCGTCGAGGCGCGGATTTTCGATCCCCTTCTTCGCCAGCCAATCGCGCGACCAGGCGAGCATCGAGCGCACCGTCCAGCGCGGCTCCGAAGCGCTCCCGCCTGCGCTGGGCGCGGTCGCCGCGCTTGCAGCAGACTGCGCGATCTTCTCTTCGCTCACGCGCGCACCGCGCTGACGACGCGCAGGACGCCCTCCGCATCCGCGTGCGCGCGGCCGTTGACGAGGCCCACGCCGCGAAGCAGCTCGAGCACCTTCGTGACCTGCGACGGATCGCACTCCTGCGCGTAGATGCCCCCCGGTGCGAGCCACGAGCCCAGTTCGGAGATGATCCGCCGCACGAGATCGAGACCGTCGGGCCCGCCGAAGAAGGAGACGTTCGGTTCGTGATCGATCACCTCGTCGGGAAGCACCGTGCCATCCGGGACCCACGGAGGATTGGCGGTGATGACGATGTAGCTCCCGCGCCGATCCGCGGGCAGCGCGCCAAAGAGATCGCCCGACCAGCACGATGCACGGCCCGGGACGTGGAGCTCCGCGTTCTCGCGCGCAAGTTCGATCGCCTCCGGCGAGACGTCCGCAAGATCGAGCAGCAGCCCCGGCCGCGCATGCGCGACGCAGATGCCTGCGGCACCGATGCCGCTGGCCAGATCGAGCGCGCGCCCCTTCGCCTCGAGCGGCACACCCGCGAGCCCCGCCTCGACGAGGACGGTGAGATCGAGTCTCGGGATGAAACCGCGACGATCGACCTTGAAGCGCAAGGGCCCGATCTCGACTCCGCCGACGATATAGGCGGTCGGCTCCGGAGAGAGTCGGCGCGAGAGAATTCCCAACAACGCACTGTGCTCGGCCTCGGTGATCCGCGATTCGATGCGCGCCTCGAGATCGCGCGGGAGCAGGCCCAGCGCGTGCGCGAGCAACTCCGCAGCTTCGTGACGCGGCCCTTCACTGTACATCTCGGGCGCGCGCATCCGCTCGGCCAGCGCAGCCCACAGCTCTCCGACGGTCGGTCTGGCACCTGGCGCGAACGGACTCATTTCGTCTCTTTCGCGGGCTGCCCCATCTGCTGCTGGAGCGCCTCGGCCTGAAAGTGCGTGCGGCACGCGACGAGGATGTCCTCGATGTCGCCATCCATCACGGCGGGCAGATTGTGGCGCGTCAGCGAGATGCGATGATCGGTCAGGCGATCCTGCGGGAAGTTGTACGTGCGGATCTTCTCGCTGCGATCGCCAGTGCCGACCTGGCTCTTGCGAGCCGCGTCGCGCGCGTTCTGCTGCTTCTCGAGCTCCATCTCGTAGAGCTTCGTCCGCAGCATGCGCAGCGCCATCGCGCGGTTCTTGAGCTGCGACTTCTCCTGCTGGCACTTGACGATGACACCCGTCGGCTTGTGCGTCAGTCGCACGGCCGAGTCGGTCGTGTTGACGCTCTGCCCGCCCGCGCCCGTGGAGCGCATCACGTCCATCTGGATGTCGGCGGGATTGATCTGCACGTCGACATCTTCCGCCTCTGGCATCACCGCCACGGTGCAGGTCGAGGTGTGGATGCGGCCTTGCGCTTCGGTCGCGGGAACGCGCTGCACGCGATGAACACCGCTCTCGTACTTGAGCGCCGAGTAGACGCCGTCGCCAGTGATCGTCACGCTCGCGTCCTTGATGCCGCCGGCCGCGTTCTCGCTGGTGTCCATCAGCGTCGCCTTCCAGCCGCGCCGCTCGGCGTAGCGCAGATAGACGCGCAGGATCTCGCCCGCGAAGAGTCCCGCTTCGTCGCCGCCCGCGCCCGCGCGCACCTCGAGAATGACATCGCGCTCGTCGTTCGGATCCTTCGGCAGCAGCAGGATCTTCAGCTTGCTGTCGAGCTCCTCCACCTGCTGCCGCAGGCCGGGCAGCTCCTCCTGCGCCATCTCGCGCATCTCGGCGTCGACGAGCAGAGCCTCGGTCTCGGTGAGCTGCGCGCGCACGCGCGAGAACTCATGGAACGCGTCGACGAGCGGCTCGAGTTGCGAGCGCTCCTTCGCGACCTGCTGGAAGCGGGTGCGGTCGGTGATCACTTCTGGGTTGCTCAGATCGGCGGTGAGCCGCTCGAAGCGGCGCGCGATCTCCTGGAGCTTGTCGTCCACAGCGGTCCTGTCGTCGGCTCTGCGAAAAGGGCGCGGAACCTACTGTCGCGGTGGCGCCCTGTGCAAGTGCGGCGCGCGGGACGATGGTGCTGGCCGGCGACACGCACCTGTCGGTCTCGGGCGCGGCGAGTGAGCGAGGGGTCCTGTCAGCGCGGCGAGACGCTCGAGAGAAATGCGACATGTGCTGACGGTCGCGCTTGGGCGTCCCGGACGCCGGCGCTTGCGAAACGAGTGCGCGTGCTACGCGAGCGTCGAGCGTTTAGGTCGGGGCGAAATGTCGCCGGCCACCACCACCGCTCCCGCGCGCCGCCGTCTGGGGAAAAAGCTACGTCACGCTGCTCGCGGAAATTGCTTCGCGAGCTTCCTGCGCAGCAGAGAGCGGCCGAC
The DNA here is from genome assembly GCA_903911145.1 of uncultured delta proteobacterium. Classification (GTDB taxonomy): domain Bacteria; phylum Myxococcota; class Myxococcia; order Myxococcales; family 40CM-4-68-19; genus CAIWCD01. The sequence goes on from CAIWCD010000016.1 coordinate 63,631, forward strand.
GAACGCGCCCACGGTTGCGCCGATGCAGAGGAGAATCGAGGAGGCGAGCAGGGCGTAGAGCTTCATGCGGTGGCGCAGGCTGGGGATCTCGATGCGGCCTGCGGCACCGGTGTGCGGCGTGACGAGGATGTAGCCGCGCTGCTTTCCCGAATCGAGATCGCGCGTGTTCATCGCGGCGAAGAGATCTGCCGTGCGCGCCCAGTATGGCGGGTAGCGGAAGCGCGCGACGTCGAGGACGAGGAAGCGATCTTCCTTGGCGTTGTAGGCGGCGAGCGGCGACCAGTGCGCGCCCAGGTCCTGGCCGAGTTCGGGGCGCGAGAAATCGACGAGGACGTGGTGCGCAGATTTCGCGAGCGCGGCGCTGGCGTCGGCGCGAAAGCGCTCGAGCGCGGAATCATTTGCATTCAACACATCTGCGTCGGCGCCGTTGGCGCGCAGAAGTGCGCCGAGCTGCTCCATCGTCAGGCCACCGCTCGAGACGAGCGCGGCCGTGATCGGCGACTGCGGCGCGAAGACGTTCTCCTGCGTGAAGGCGCGAAACGGCGCCCACTCCTTCGCGACGGGCGCGGCGATCGGCAGCGCGTTCAAGACCATCACGGCCGAGGCGACGCCGCAGAACGCGGTCGATTGCTGCGTGACGAACGATGAGGTGAGAGGAAAGTAGGCCGCACGCGCAGACGATTCGAAGAGCAGCTGCTCTCCTGCAGGCGAGTCGAGCGGGACAAGCTGCGGCGGCAGCGGCTGTAACTGCGCGAGCAGCGGCGCAAGAAAGAGGGCAAGCAGCGTCGGCATCGCAGTTCCTTCGCATGGAGCGTGCGTCTGCCCAAAGTCCGAAAGCGCGGACCGCAAGCGCAGTAAGGTAACGCCCGTGCAGATCATCGGGCTGACAGGAAACATCGGCTGCGGCAAGAGCACCGTCGCGCGTCTCTTCGCTGCGGCGGGCGTGCCCGTCATCGACGCAGATCGCGTCTCGCGCGAGGTGGTCGCGGCCGGAATGCCCGCGCTGCGCGAGATCGCCGAGCGCTTTCCCGGTGTGGTCTCGGATGCGGGCGAGCTCGATCGGGCGGCCCTCGGCGCGCGCGTCTTTTCCAATCCCGCCGAGCGGGAGGCGCTCGAGAAGATCCTCCATCCGCGCATCGCGCTCGAGGTGCGGCGGCGGCTGCAGGCGCTCGAGGATGCAGGCGCGCCGGTGGCGATCTACGAGGCGGCACTGATCGTGGAGAACGGCCTCCAGCGCGGCCAGGATGGATTGATCGTCGTCACGGTTCCGCTTCAAGAACAGCTGCGCCGCGTGATCGCGCGCGATGGCTTGAGCGAAGCGGAAGCGCAGAAGAGGATCGCTGCGCAGCTGCCGCAGGAGGAGAAGGTTGCGGTTGCAAGCATCGTGATCGACAACGCCGGACTCGTCTCCGCGTTGATTCCCCAGGTCGCACGCGCGCTCGCGGCCCTGCGCGGAGAGTCGCTTCCCTCTGCCGCGCCGCCCCCGGAGGGCCGATGAGTGGCACTTCAGATCTTCGCGCTGCTTCGTATCTGGTCACCGGCTTTCCCAAGCTGCTCGCACGCCGGGCCGCGCTGGCCTTCGTCGCGCGCGCGCCGACGGGTCCTGCGAAACCGAGCGTCACCCTGCTCTGCCGACAGCGTCATCTCGCCGATGCGCGCGCCTTTGCCGATGCGTTGCCTGCGAACGACCGCGAGCGGCTGCACATCATCGACGGCGACATCTCGAATCTGCACCTCGGCCTCTCGACCGCCGAGTACCGCGCGCTCACCGAGAACATCACCGACATCTTCCACGCTGCCGAGTGGAGCGACCTGACCGCCGAGCGTGCCGTGCTCGCAAAGGTCAACCTCGAGGGCACGCGCGCGCTGCTCGAACTCGCCGAGGATTGCCGCCACCTGCGACGCTTCACGCACCTCTCGACCGTCTTCGTCGCGGGCGATCGCACCGGCGTCGTCGCTGAAGACGAGCTCGCGGCGGGCCAGCGCTTTCGCAACGGCTACGAGGAGTCGCGCTTCGAGGCTGAGCTGCTCGTGCGGCGGGCGATGACCGAATTGCCCTGCACGATCCTGCGCCCGTCGATCGTCGTCGGCGACTCGCGCACGGGAGAGATCGATCGCTTCGGCGGCCCGTACACCATCGGCATCATGCTGACGAGCGGCCCCGTGTCGATGCCGCTTCCGCTCCCGCACGACGGCGTGGCGCCGCTCAACGTCGTGCCGGTCGACTTCGTCGTCGCCGCCGCCAATCATCTCCACCACGATTCGCGCGCGGTCGGCCGCACCTTCCACCTCGTCGATCCAAATCCGGGCAGCGTGCGGCGCGTGTACGAGCTCGTCGCGCAGCGCATGGGGCGCAAGCTCCCGCGCCTCTCTCTGGGCTATCGACTCACGGACGCGCTGCTCAAGCTGCCGGGCCTCGAACGACTCACGCGCGACGAGCGCATGGCGATCGCGACCGTGAACCACCTCGTCTTCTTCTCCTCGCGCAACACGCTCGAGCTGCTCGACGGCACCGGCATCCGCTGCCCGCCGATCGAGAGCTACCTCGACGCGCTGATGGAGTTCGTCAAGGCCGAGTACCGACGCAAGCGCGAAGGGTGATCGCTCCGCAATGCGCCTGTCGATCGCCAGCAAGATCTTCGTCGGCTTCCTCGTGGTGCTCGTCACCTCGGGCGCGGTCTCTCTCTTCGCGGTGCTGCGCGTGCGCCGCATCGGCTACAGCCTCTCGCTCATCTCCAGCGGCTACTTTCCGCTCACGCGCGAGGCCAGCTCACTCGAGGCGTTCCAGAAGGAGCGCGAGCGCAGCACGGTGCACCTCCTCGACGAGAAGAATGCGCAGGCGCGCCACCAACTGATCGATCTCGATCACACCTATTTCGCGCGCGTGGTTGGCGAGAAGCTGTCGCGCGCGCGCACGCTGGTGCAGACGGCAGTGCGCGCGCCGAGCGCCAACGATTCGGATGCCGACTCACTCCAACGCATCGAGCTGCGGTTCACGACGTTGAGCGAGCAGATCGCGCAGGAGGAGAGCGATGCCGCGCTGCTGGCGAAGCTGCTCGCGCAGCATGACGAGAGCTGCGCGCATGACGCCGCCACGTGCACGCCCGCGAGCGCGCCGCGTGAGATGCCGGAACTGCACGAGCAGATCGAGCGCCTCCACGCCACCGAGCGGCGCGTCGACTACGAGCTCAAGACGCTCCTCGATGGACTGCAGATCCAGATGAATCGCGGCGTCGCGGAGGCGCAGGCGCAGGAACGCGAGACCCGCACCATGCTCGCGGTGCTGGCCTTCCTGGTGCTGGGCGTCGGCGTGCTGGTGACGTTGCTGGCAGGGCGCGCGCTCTCGCCGATCGCCGCGTTGACAGAGGCCGCGCAGGCGCTCGGCCGTGGGGCGCCGGATGCGGTCGCGCATGTTCCGGAGCAAGGCAACGATGAGCTGGCGCTGCTCGCGCACGAGTTCAACGCGATGGCCGGACGACTCGCCGCGCGCGAACAGCAGCTGCGTGCGCAGAGTGAAGCGCTCGTGCGCTCCGAGAGACTCGCCGCGATCGGGCGCATCGCGGCGCAGATCACGCACGAGATTCGCAACCCGCTCTCCGCGATCGGCCTGAACGCAGAGGAGCTCGGCGAGCGGCTTCGCATGCAGGCGGAGGAGCTTCCGAAAGAGCAGCGCGACGAGGCGACGAAGTCCGCGATGGCTCTCTGTGCGGCGATCGCGCGCGAGGTGGATCGCCTCGCCAACATCACCGAGGAGTATCTGCGCTATGCGCGACTGCCGCGCCCGCAGACGCTGCCCGCCGACCTCACCGAATCGCTGCGCGAGCTGCTCGCGTTCGTGCGCCCCGAGCTGACAGCAGCAGGCGTGTCACTGCAGAGCGCGCTCGCGGCCGATCTCCCGACGCTGACGTTCGATCCGGGCCAGGTACGGCAACTGCTGCTCAACCTGATCCGCAACGCGCGCGAGGCGATGCCCGCGGGAGGCACAATCTCCGTGAGCACGCGACGCAGCGACGATTCGCTCTTCGTCGAGATCAAGGACAGCGGGCCAGGGATTCCACCGGAGCGGCTGCAGCGAATCTTCGATCCGTTCTTCACCACCAAAGAGCGCGGCACCGGACTTGGCCTCGCGCTCTCGCAGGAGATCGCGCAGGAACACGGCGGCGAGCTGACCTGCACGAGCGCGCCTGGGCAGGGCACGGCCTTCACGTTGCGGCTCCCGCTCGCCTCGAGCTGATGCCACGCAGAAAGAAAAACCGCCTGGCACTCTCGCGAGCGCCAAGCGGCTTTTCGTCGACCGTGCTCTTGTTTCCGTTACCCCTTACGGACGTTGGCCGCCTGCGGGCCCTTCGGCCCATCGGTCACCTCAAACTCCACCTTCTGTCCTTCGGCGAGGCTGCGGAAACCTTCCATCTGGACTGCGGTGTGGTGGACGAACACGTCCTTGCCACCGCCGTCCGGAGTGATGAACCCGTAGCCCTTCGCGTCGTTGAACCACTTCACTGTACCTGTCGCCATTTCCGTTCTGCCTTTCGCAAGCGGCCGTTTGTCCAAGCGGCCGACGATGCACTGACTGCACCCGAAGAATATTGACGAGGCCTCGTTCAAGCAAGGCCGCTTGACGCAATGAATGTGCGTCTAAGTGGGTTGGATGCGCGAAGGCCTTGAGCGGTGCGCGGTGCGCGCTGCGTGCGGCCAAGATGTGTTTCGTGAAGCGCGTGCTACGCTTTCTGCGCGATGCGCGGGTTTCTTCATCGACTGCTCGAGAGACTTCACGACAGCGAGCGGCCGCTCTCGCGCAACAAGCATTTTCACGCCTTCACGGGCGGAGCGAAGGCCGCGCTGCGGATCGATCGGCATCTGCGCGATCTGGAGGCGCAGCTCACGAAACACCGGGAGAGAAACGAGCGGCCTGACGTCGTGCGGCTTGCGGACGGCGGCGCGCAACTGGTGCTGACGGACACCCGACTCTCGGTCGTGCGGACGGCGACGCTCTCTGCGCAGGAGGTCGCGCTGCTCTCGCGCCATCCCGCAGGAGCGTGGGCGCTCGGTGCGTCGCCTGCTGGAGTAGACGGCGACGCGTCGGGAGAGGTGGACATCGACGCGGCGGCAGCGGGCGGTCGGAAGTAGGCGCTGGGATCTCGCGCTGCCGATCTGTTGAACACCAACGATTATAGTTTGAACACCAACGATCGCGCCCTGTCACTCGAGGCGAATCGTCCGCGCGAGTTGCATGGACGCATCGGCGGCGAGTCCACCGCGGCAGACCTCAGAAGCGCAGAGGACCTCGATGCGCAGCGTGCCCTGCCCCTCCTGCGCCGTCAGCGTGAGGATGGTCTCGCCCTGCTCGGTCTCACTGGTCGCGCGCACCCATGTTCGATCGCCGATGCGCAGCGCCTCGCTGCCGGCATCGAGTGCGAGCGGCTCAGACAACCGCTTGATGCGAGCCTCCATCGCGATCCCTCCCGGACTCACCGCGACGCCGCCGACTGCCGGCACCAACATCCACGGCGCCTCGGCGACGACTCCATCACCTTGAAGAAAACGAGGACGCGGATGCACAGCGCGGGCGAGCGCAGCGCCCTCCATCGATGCGAGCGTGAACGTGCTGAGCACGAGGAGAATCTGCGCGGGCCTCGACCAGAAGCGCCGCGGCAGCACACCGATCGGCGCGAGGAGTCCGAAGAGGACGCCCGCGCAGATGCCGCCGATGTGCGCCGAGTTGTCGAGCGAGATGCCGTTCGCTGCCGCCTGCCAGGAGATGACGACGTGGAGCCCGAGGTTGAGCAGGAGCCCGCGGATGGCCGCCTTCGACGCTTCGGGCGGGAGACGCGTGCGCAGCCGCAGCCAGAGTGAAATCTGCGCACCGAAGAGTCCGAAGATCCCGCCCGACGCGCCCGCCGCGAGCATGAACGGATTCTTCTCGTGGATGGCCCACGCCATCGACGCGCCGCCCCCCATCAGCACCGCCGCCGCATAGATTCCGAGCGCGCCGACCGAGCCAAACGCAGCCTCGATCGGCCGCATCAGGATCCAGAGCGCCCACGCGTTGAGAAGGAAGTGCGCGACGCCGACGTGGAGAAACGAATAGGAGCCGAGGCGGAAGATGTCTCCATCGAGCACCGCGACCCAGTGCAGCGCGCCCATGCGGAAGATCGCCAGCGGGTCCTGCGTGTCCCAGTTTCCCAGCGCGCACTGGGCGATGAAAAAGGCGCCGAGCACGAAGAGCAGCGCGAAGGCGGTCGGTGTTCCGTGGGCCTGGAACGTCACGCCAACCCGCGCTGGGTGCGGCTGCGCGCGTTGCGACGAGGTCGCGGGTTCGTCCGGAGAAGAGGGATCGGATGGCGACGATGGCGACGCCGATTCGACAGGCGGATGGTCCCCGCTTGCAGCCGGTCCGCCCTGGGAACCGAGCCCGCCGAGAGGATCGGCTGGACTCATCGAGGCAAGCTCGCGGCCGCTCCCAGCGTGCTCTGCAGACGTTTCTCCACTCCGGAGAGTGGCCCCACCACGCAGGCCACCAGCCGCTCGCGCGCGAACGTGCTCTTCGCGACACGCAGCACGTCCTGCGCGCTGACGTTCTCCATGCGGGAGATCCACGCCGCGGGGCTCTCGGTGCGGCCGCGCAGCAGCTCATCGAGGCCGTACCACTCGGCCATCTCGCTCTGCCCGTCCTGCATGAACTCGACGCGGATGCGCGACTTCGACTTCGCCCGCTCCAGCTCCGCCTCGGGAACTTCGCGCGTGCACAGCTCGCCGAGCAGCTCGAGCAGCGCCTCGGAAACCTGGACGGCCTTGCGCGGCGCACAGGCGGCGCCGACATCGAACACCGAGCAGTCGGTGAAGGGATCCGCGCCCGCGCCCACCGAGTAGGCGAGCGCGCGCTTCTCGACGAGCTCGCCCTGCAGCCGCGAGGAGAGCCCGTCGCCGAGGATGCGCCGGATGACCCGCAGCGCGGCGAAGTCGGGATGCTCCTCGGGCGGGCCGCGAAAACTCAGCGACACCTGCGTCTGCGACTCGCCCTTGTGATCGACGAGAATCTGGTGCGGCTCGCTTCGCGCGGCGATCAGCGGAGACGGCCCCTCGCCGAGTTCCACGCCAGCAGGCAGCCAGCGAAATGCCTCCGCGGCCAGCTCGACGACGCGCGCATGCGAGAGCGGTCCCGCGCAGACGAGCACGAGATTCTTCGCGCCGTACGCCCGCGCGTGCTGGGCGCGGATGTCCGCCTCGGTCAGGTTCGCCACCGTCTCGCGCGTGCCCGCAATCTTCAGACCGAGCGGGCTGTCGCCGAAGAGGGCGCGCTTGGAGAGATTGTCGACGTCGATGTCGCGTCCGTCCTCGTCGACCTCGTCGAGGATCTCCTCGAGGATGACCTCGCGCTCGGTCTCGATGTCCTTGAAGAGCGGGCGTGCAAGCAGGTCGCCGAGAACTTGAAGGGGGAGCTCGAGCCGGGCCGGATGCACCGGTGACGTGTAGTAGCCGTGATCGCGCGTGGTGACGCCGTTGAGGTCGCCGCCGACATCCTCGACCATCGCGTTGAGCGCGCGCCCATCCGGAAAGCCGACGCTGCCGCGAAAGAAGAGGTGCTCGAGGAAGTGACTGACCCCGTTGGTGCGCGCGTCCTCGTGGCGCGAGCCAGCTCGCACGTAGACGTTGACGAGGCCCGCGTGCAGATGCGGAAGCCGCACGGTGAGCACGCGCAGCCCGTTGTCGAGAACGGTCTTGTCGATTCCGACGTTGTCCAAGGGGCGCGGTTTATAGCGGGGATCGCGCCACAGACACCACTAGAACGTCGAGTACCAGAGGACGTTCACGCGTGCGCCGTAGGACCAGGCGATGTCGGCCGGAAGTCCTCCGTAGTTGGGGACCTGCTGCCAGCTGGCGAACAGCTCCGGCGCGATTGCGAGGCGCGGCGAGATGCGGAACTCGTAGGAGAGACCGCCGCCAAGGGAAACGCCGAGCTGCGAAGAGTCGTGCGGCGTGGTGTAGCCGTTGGTCGAGACGCCGCCAAAGCCGATGCCGAGGTTCAGGTTCAGTCCGTTGCCGCGACGATCGCCGAAGAGGACCGTCTGGCCATGCGCGCGCAGATGCCACGTCGAGACCGAACTGGTCGTGTCGCTCTGCCCAGGCTGAATCGCGCCGAGATCGAAGAAGAGCTGGAAGCGATCGCTGAAGCCGTAGCCGAGGCGCAGATCGACACCGAGACCAGGCGAGTGGCCCGCGCCGCTCAGGTACTGCTGCGCGGCGCCGAGGCCGACGGAGAAGATCGCACCCGCGCGCGCGTCGTGCTCAGCGTGGACAATCCGGCGGCGCGCATGGGGAAACGCAGGAGCAGGTGGCGGCGCGACGGGCGGGGGCGGCGGCGGCTCGGGAAGATCCTCGTCGTCGTCGATGTCCTGCTGGACCTCTTGCTCGGTCAGTTGCGGCGGGCGGGGCGCGGGAGGCTGGATGGCGGGCGCCTCCTTCGCGACCGTCGGAGCCGCCGGAGCAGCCATCGGAGCCGGAGGAGGTGCAGTCGGAGCCGCGCTCGGAGCGATCGGAGCCGCGCTGGCCGCGGTCGGCGAGGCTGCGCTGGAAGCGGCCGCGGAGGCCGCGGGAGATGCACCGGCACTCTCGGCGCGGGCTGCAAAAGAGGCGAGCGCACAGGCCGCGGCGACCAGCATCGCACCGCGGAAGAAGCCAGACTGCTGGACCTTGATGTCGTCGCGCATGAAGTTCATGCCTCGTTGGACGCGGCGCTCTGTCCTGCATTCATCGGTGATCCGGCGCCATGCGGATCGCGACGAGAAAAACGGAGAAGCACCTTAGACCGACTGCCTGCCCGGTGATACCCGGCCGTTCGACCTGCCTCGACTTCGGTCGGTCACCATCTTGTCTTTTGCCTCGCTCAAACTCATGAGGCGATCACGGGAAGCCGCGCCCCTGGCGGTCGCCCGCGCTCTCCGGCCGCCAACTGCCCGCACCCCGCCGACACTTCCTGACCGCCCGAGTAGCGAACGCCGAACGGCATCCGGGCCTGGGAGAGCACGTCGAGAAAGGCCGAACGTGCAGCAGAAGTCGCGCGCGCAAAATTCCCGACGCCGCCGTTCACGTCGATCAGATCGACCTTCACGAGACAGGGATCGAGCAGCTTCACCAGCGCCTCGGCATCCTCGGGGCGGTCATTGACGCCGCCGAGCAGCACGTACTCGACGAGCACCCGCGTGCGGTGCGTGCGGGCGTGGTCGTGCATGGCTGCGATGAGGTCGGCGCTCGAGTGGATCTGCTCGATCGGCATCAGCTTCGCGCGCAGAGCTGGATTGCCCTGCGTCAGCGAGACCGCGAGCCGGTACTTGTGCCCCTCCTCGGTGTAGCGGCGGATCGCAGGGACGATTCCCGCGGTCGAGATGGTGATTGAGCGGCCGTCGATCTGCGCGCCGCACGGATGCGAGAGGATCTTCGCGGCGCGGATGACCTCGTCGTAGTTGAGGAACGGCTCGCCCATGCCCATGAAGACGATGCCGCGCACCGGGCGGTCGGCCTCGGCGCGTACCGCGAGGACCTGTCCGACGATCTCGTGCGCCGCGAGATTGCGAGAGAAGCCCAGCTCGCCCGTCGCGCAGAACGCGCACGCGAGCGCGCAGCCGGCCTGAGAGGAGACGCAGACGATGTACTTCTTCTCCTTGCCCTCGAACTCCTCGAGGCGCGCCCCGGGCGCCTCGCAGGGGATCGGGATGCGCACCGCCTCGACCTTCTGTCCGTCGCGAAGGCGGAAGAGATATTTTCGGAAGCCGTCGGGAGCCTCTTCGCGCGAGGCGATCTCGAGGGGATCGATGCGCGTGGCGGCCGCGATCGCCGCAAGCTTCACTCTCGAGACGTCGCGCACCGTCGACAGATCGGTCTCGCCGCGCCCGACCGCTGAGAGCAGCAGCTGCCGACCGATGCGAAGATCGACGCCGAGGTGCCCGAGAAGCGACGCGGCCTCTTCGGGCAAGAGACCCGCGCGATGCGGAAGATCGCTCACGGGTTCAATCGCGACGCCTGCTCTAGAAGTGGCCGCCGACGGCCGCGCCCGTGCCGCCGCTCGGACCCGAGGTCGGCAGGAAGAAGAGGACCACGCCGCCGACCACCGCTGCCGCGCCGACGCCGAGCAGCAGCGCACCGAGAAGGTGATCGGTCTTGCTCGTGCTGATCAGGCTGTCGGCTGTTGCGCGATCGTGCGCGGTCGAGGTGAGGCTCGAATCGGTGCTGCCCGCCTTGACCGCGAAGATCGCGCCGCCCGCGAGAACCGCGACACCAGCGCCCGCGACGACATAGGCAACGGTGTGGCTGTTGCCGCTCTTGGCCTGCGTATCGACTGTGCCCTTGCCGGGATGCGTGGCGGCAGGAGGCGCCGACGACGAGGCGCCGCCGGACTTCGGGTCCGTCGTGTTGCTCGCGCTCGCGCCGCCCGCGGCAGGACCCGTCGTGTTCGCCGTCTGCGCTGCGAGAGGCGCGGCCTTCTGGGGAACCTGCGGAAGCGTCTCGGCGTCAGGAGCCGTATCGGAGCCCGCCCGCGACGCGCTCTTGCCCTTCGAGGGCGGAGCCATATCGTCGCTCGCAGTCTCGCCCTTCCCGGCAGAGAGCGGCGGAACGCCATTGGGCGCGGCGTTCTTCGTCTTCGTCTCCTTCGCGATCAGCTCGTCGAGCTCCTTGATCGCCTTCTCCACGACGGCGCGCGGCTTCGGATCGGGATTCGCCTCTCGCAGATAGGAGCGATAGAACTGGCGCGCCTTCTCGTACTTGCCGGCCTGCCGCCAGGCCTGCGCGATGTTGAAGAGCGCGCCCGGCACCGCCTTGATGCGATACGCGGCCATATACTCTTCGGCAGCCTGATCGAACTCGCCGAGGTCGTAATCGACCTTTGCCTTCTGCACGTAGCGCTTGAACTCATCGGCCGAATCATCGGCGCGGACGGCGGGGACGAACGAGAGCAGAGCAGCAACAAAGGCAAGCTGGCTGACGCGGAATTTCATCGAGAGACCCTCCCACTGCGTAACGGCGCGAATCCGACGGGGCGACAGTAGCGGCAACCGCGCGGTTTTGGAACCATCAATGTGCATGAACGCACGGCGCTAGAAATCGATCGGCAGCGGATCTTCCTTCTGCTGTTCGCCGCCCGCCCCTGCGCTCGACTTCGCCTTCTTCTTCTTTGGGCCCTCTGGAGCAGCAGGCGCCGGCGCCGCAGCAGCGGGAGCCGCGGGCTTCGCCTCGGGCTCGAGTTTGGCGGAGACGGTCTTCTCCTGATCCGCGATCACGTCGAGTGCGTAGGGGAGAAAGCCGGCCTTCGTAAAGTTGAAGCGCACCTTCGCGCCGCGCGGAACCTTGAACGGCATCGGGGTGATCCCGACCATCTGCTGCGGCTTGTCCTGCTCGGTCCAATTGCCCTCCACGCTGGCACCGAGAGGATCGGAGACGGTGATCAGCGTGATCGGCATCGCCTGCAGCGCGGCCGCCTGTCGCTGGCGCTCCTCTTCGGCCGCCTTGCGTGCAGCCTCGCGAGAGTCGTTGGCCGCACGTTCCGCCAACTGCGCCGCCTCCGCCTCGGCCCGCTTGCTGGCCTGGTGCATGGCGAAGCCGATGGTACCGCCAACGAGGACGAGCACCGCGATCGCGATGCCGGCGAACAGCGCGACGTTGCTCTTCTGCGGCACCACTTCCGGCTGCGCGAGCATCTGCGTCGCCTGCGCCACCGGAGTGGGAATCGACGTCGCCGCGGTCAGCGCGGGGTTCGAGGCACGCGCACGCGGATTGCTCGGCCGCACCAACGTCTTGAGCTTCGCCGCCGACATCACGCCGGGCGGCGGCGGCATATCCTTCTCCTCGGCAATCGGCAGCTCTGCCGAAATGCCCAGGCTATCCATCACCGCCTTAATCTCGTCGTGCAGTTGCCGCATCGTCTGCTGGCGATCGGCCTGCTTCTTCTGCAGCGCCTTCATGATCACCGCTTCGTACGCTTCCGGGATCTCCGGATTCAGCTCGCGCGGAGAGGGCGGAATCAGCTGCAGATGGCCGATGAGAACTTCGCCGAACGACGTGCCCGGGAACGGCAATCGCCCGGTCGCCATCTGATACATCATCGCGCCCGTCGAATAGATATCGCTGCGCGCGTCAATCAGGTTGCCCATACCGCCGGCCTGCTCTGGCGACATATAGGCAGGCGTGCCCATCACCATGCCGGTCTGCGTCTGGCCCGTCGATGCGCCATCGCTGCCGGTCAGCTTGGCGATGCCGAAGTCGACGACCTTGACGAAGTTCTTGCGGCCCTTATGAACGATTAAATAGACGTTATCGGGCTTGATATCCCGGTGATAGATCTTGTTGGAATGCGCGGCCTCGAGCGCCTCGCAGAACTGGAGCAGGATAGGCCCGGCTTCCGAGAGCGGAACCGGCGTTCCGTCCTCGACAAGCTTCTGCAAAGCCTTGCCGATCAGGAACTCCATGATGAAGTAATGGCGATTATCCTCGGTGACGTTGAGGTCGAGGATCTTGAGGATGTTGTCGTGCCCGATGACGTTGACTGCGCGCGCCTCATTAAAGAAGCGATCGACGATCTTCGGATCGGCCGAGTATTGGGGGTGGAGGAACTTGATCGCGACGCGCGAGCCGATCACCGGGTGCTCGGCGGCATAGACGGCGCCCATGCCTCCCTTGCCGAGCGGACGCGTGACGATGTAGCTGCCGATGGCGCGGCCGATCAGCTCGTCCTCTTCCTCAGCCGGCAACTCTGCGGGTGCCGCTGCGACCTCCTCGGGCGGCAGTTCGCTTTCGGCGGGCAGTTCTTGGACTTCCTCACTCTGGGACACGCGGACTCCGGTGCAACTGGGTGACGAGCGGGGAGATCATCACCGTCGAACCGGCAACAAGAGCCCCGCTCCGCACTCTCTGTCAAGCGGGATGGAGGCAGCGAGCACGGCTATTTCAGCTCGTTCGCGACGTCGATGACATCGTCGCTCTTGCTCTGCTCGCGCCGAGGCTTCTCCGCGGGCCGAGGGCGCGCCGGCCGGACGGTCCCATCGGACTGCATCTGCGCGGTGACGACCTGCGCTTCATCGGCAATCACATCCTGGCGATAGGGCGCGTAGCCGGCGAGATGAAACACCAGCGTGACCTTCGTGCCGGGAGGAACGCGCACATCAAAAGGTGTCCTGCCGCTCTGCGCGCCCTCGTGCCAGTTCGCATCGACCGTGGCGCCGAGCGGTTCGGAGACGATCGACAGCAGCACGGGAACGCCCGGCGCCGGCTCCGGCTCCACGGCCGCGACGGCACTCTTGCGCGCGCGCTGCTTGGCGGGATCGCCCGCGCGAAAGATCGCGCTCGCAACCAAAGCGACGACGATCACCAGCACGATTGCACCCACGCCAATCAACAGCGGAGGAATCGACTTGCGTCGCGCGACCGCTCCCTGCGCGGGCCGGAGCGAGGTCGGCAACGGCGCGATCCGCGTCGCGAGAGTCTGGCCGGAGCGCTTGAGTTCGCCCGCCGCGCGCTCGACAACCTGCGCCTCACGAAAGCGCGGACGCTCCTGCTTGTGGCGCGCCGCACCGGGTTGAGATGGCACAAGCCGCACCATCTCGGGAGAGCTCACCGATAAATCGGCAATGGGAAGCTCATTGGGGATGCGCAGCGCATTCATCACTTCGGCAATCTGCGCCGCGAGCTCCTGCATGCTCTGCTGCCGCGCATCCTGGCTCTTGGCGAGCGCCTGCAGAATGACCTGCTCATATTCAACTGGCAGCTCGGGTTTCAGCGCGCGCGGATGCGGCGGCTCCTCGCGCATATGCCCGACCAATACCTCGCCGAAATTCTCGCTCGGGAACGGCAGCGCGCCTGTCGCCAGTTGAAACATCATCACGCCGGTCGAATAGATATCGCTGCGCGCGTCGATCTTCTGATGCACGCCTCCCGCCTGCTCGGGCGACATATACGACGGCGTTCCGACAACCATTCCGGTTTGCGTCGTGCCCGTTCCACCCCGCCCCGGACTTGGCTCCGCGAGCTTCGCGACGCCGAAATCAACCACCTTGACGAAGTTCTTCCGGCCCTTATGCGCGATTAAATAGACGTTCTCCGGCTTCACATCGCGATGGAATATCTGCCGGTCGTGCGCGGCCTGCAGCGCCTCGCAGAACTGAAGCAGAATCGGACCGGCAATCGAAAGAGGAACGGGCTTCCCCTGCTCGACGAGCGCCTGCAGCGACTGGCCTTCCAATAGCTCCATGACGAAGTAATGTCGACCATCGGGCGTGATATTCAGATCGAGAATCTTGAGGATATTGTCGTGGCCAATCAGGTTGACGGCCCGCGCCTCATTAAAGAAGCGATCAACGACCTTGCGATTCTCCGTGTATTGCGGATGAAGGAACTTCACCGCGACCCGGCTGCGAATCACCGGATGCTCAGCGAGATAGACCGCGCCCATTCCTCCGCTGCCAAGGAGCCGGATAATCTGATAACTGCCGACGCTGCTCCCAAGGAGCGGGTCCGGTTCCTCTTGCAGCGGCACACTGCTGAAGGTGACCGCACTCTCAAACGCGAGGCGCGTACCGTCCTCAGGGCAGACGAGAACGTCGTCGCCCCACTCCGTCTTGCACTGAGGACATTGAGGCAACAACCCCTCGTTTGCAGGCCTCGCGACACCCGCGCCAATGGGATCTGAGTGGGGCCAAAACGACGAGGTGTCAAGAGTTCAGCCGCCGGTTCGCAAAGGCGGGATTGAGACAAATGGCCTGATACCGGCGCATGCCGCGAGGTCGGTGAACAACGATACTCGCGGCGTAGGCGAACGGGTCGTCGCGGGAAGCTTGCCCGCCCGTGCGCTCACTAATGGCAATTAAAGCTGGTATTCCCCGAGTTGCAGTTGTCGAAGCCGACGCGGGGCCAGTTCGACCCCGCGGTTGGCGGCAGCGGGCCGCCGGAGTCGGTAATAAGTGCGAAGACGTTGCCGGCACCGTCTCCAAAGTACATGGTCCCGGCCGCGTCAATCGTAGGCTCGGTTGTCGCTGGGCCGGCTTGGCTCGGTGCCGTGATTGTAGTCGCCCCCACGTGTGAGAAGAACCACAACTTGGTCGCCACCATGCCGCTCGCCGGTGCGGCAAGCGCAACGATCTCGCCGTTGCCTCGGTCGCTCACGTAGATCGTGTCGTCTGCGCCCAACGCGACGTTGGAAAGTGCGCCGACTCCGCCGCTGCTCGTTGCCGGGTAAGTGAATGCAGTGGCACCATTGCTCGGCGAGTATGCGTAGAGATGGCCATCGTAGGTATTCTTTTTGAAGCTGCCAAATACATATTGTTCAGTCACCAAGGCTGACGTGTCGGGATAGTTCGCATTCGGCCCGTTGCCCCCGTTTGTCCACGCCGTCGTGAGTCCCGACGACGAGAAGTCTCGGTACACATTGTTGTTATCGTCCCCAAAGAAGAGCCCTCCCGCAATGGCGATATTCCCGTCAATGGCAACCGTCGCGGCGGCATCAATGGGTACGGTGAACGATCCACCGCTAAACGTCGCCTTTGCGAGCGCAGTATCATCGTGCCCAAGATAGATATTCGAACCATCTGTCGAGGCGGTATAGACGTTGCCAGTCCAGCTTGCCGTCTTCAGGTTATCTGCGCCGGTACATGTCGCACCGGCGACGAGAAACGCCGTCAGGCGGTGAAACGAAGCCGTGTCGTCCGGCACCAGCGCATACTCACTCCCGCCGCTCTCAATAATCGTCGGCGCCCCGGAAACGCCCCCTCCGGTGCAGGCAATCCCAGCTCCGACTCCCGCAGGCGTCTGGTTCGACCCCGTCAGCGGAAACGCATAGGCGCTGGCCCCGCTGCTCGGCACCACATAGAGCAGCTTCGTGACCGGGCTATAGGCCATATTCTGGGAAATCGTCGTAATGCCCTGCGCGTGACCGGCCTGCCAGAGCTTCGTGCCGTCCGGAGCAAGCGACAGGACTGCACCGCTCGAGTCGTGCTCGCTGCCGCCAAGAATGATCTGCGGCGCCGGCACGCTGGTAACAATCGGGCTCCCCGCGAAGTTGATAATGCTGCTCCCCATTTTCCTGACCCACTTCACGCGCGTCACCGCGACGTCGCTCTTGGTCGCCGTGCCGACATTCCCCGCGCGGTCCTTCACCGTTACCGTCACGCTGACCGTGCCCGTCCCGTCGCTGCCGCTATTAAACGTCGCGGTCGAGAAGTCCGGCGTAAACGAGAATTGGCCGTTGCTATAGGACGACGTGCATGTCCCGGTAGAGCCCGCGACCGAGCACGTCGAAGCCGCTCCTGCGACGCTC
>CAIWCD010000017.1 GCA_903911145.1 uncultured delta proteobacterium
AGTCGAGTAACGCCCCGCCACGCTGCTCGCCTCAGCTCACGTTCGTGTCGCGGATCCCCGCGCCGCGGACGCCTGCCTGACGGCTCCAGCGATCGCGCTCGCCGCGATCGTTCCGCCGCGGTTCTTGGTGATCGCTTCCAGAGTCGATTCGGGCCTTATTTTTTTCGACGAGGAGAGGTGTTCCGGCGCGGGCCGTCTTGCGGCCGCTTGTCCCGCCTTTGGGACGGGCCTTGCTGTGGCGCTGTTGGTCGCTGCCCAGCGCTTAAGAAATACTTGTGTCGTGCCGAACCACTAGGAGCATGAATGGATGCGCTCGGCTGTGGCCCCTACAGACGGGGGCTTGCGCTCTATGGTCCACCGAGTTAGGCTCTGTTTGCGACGGAGGCTTGCATGCGGGAAAGCGTTGCCAGCGTTGGTGATTGGCAGGAGCTGAAGCGCGAGCTTCGTCAAGAAGACGCTCGGGCTGTTCGGTCTGGCGAACGGCGTTCGCAGGACGTGAAAAAAGAGAATGAGCATTTTGTGTCCGTGCCGTTCCGTCTTCGGCTAGACCCCTCTCGCCTCTAGTTTTGCCGGGTTGGTCTATACGGCCCTAACAAACCTCTCAGCCATTGACGTCCGCTCCCTGTTGCGCCGCCTCGGCGAACTGACGGGGCGCATCGTGCTCATCGGCGGCCAAGCTGTCAGCGTCTGGGCCCATCTATACTTTGACGAGTTGCCCACTGCCCTCAAGGGCGTTCCGCTAACGAGCAAAGACATCGATTTTTGTGGAGACAACAAGGCTGTACGCTTGGCTGCTGAGCGCCTAAATGGAAAAGCGCTCTTCCCCAGCATGGACGACCCTACGCCGAATGTTGGGGTCGTGCAGTACGTTGATTCTGCCGGCGAAACGCGCGGGATAGATTTTCTGGGAGCTCCGCACGGGATCAACAGCGAGAAGGAGGTCAACGACCGAGCTCAGTCTATCGAACTCTTGGACGAGACCGGAAAGGGAACCGGCCAGTTCTATCTCGTCCTTCATCCAGTGCACTCGCTGGTCAGCAGAGTCAGCAACGTCGCCACGTTGCCTGGTTATGATACGCTTGATGCCCTGCAGCAACTCGATGCCTCGATCCATTCGTGCCGAGGATTCATTCGCCAGGTCTTGAAGGACGTTGGTGTCAGAGCGGCCTTGAACCTGAACGAAGAGGTGATCGCAGTTGCTTGCTCGGTGAATGGTCGCACCGTGCACAAGAAACACGGTCGAGATCCATTTGAGGCGGTGGTGTGTGATTCGAGCCTGCCTGAGAAATTCACGATGGAACGCTACCCCCGGGTGGCTCAGTGGCTCGAGAAGAAGAGGGCTGCGCCTAGCAAGCCATAGGCGGCACTCGTGCTTTTTGTTGTCGAATTTTTCTATATATTACATATGGTTGTGCGATGTCCGGCTCGAGACTTGCGGCCTTCGCCGCGATCTGCTACCCTCGCCGCATATTTTGAGCGGCAGTTAGACGCGGCGAGGGTAGCAGATCGCGGCGAAGGCTTCGTCTCCTCCCACACTACGCCTGTGAATGCACCCGGCCGCCACGTCGGCGCGTGGCCGCGGGCGACCCAACAGTGGTTTGGCGGAACCTTTACACCGTTTACCGTCGGACCCCATTCTCGGCCTGTTGGCCAGTCCCGTCTTGTCTTGCTGTCGCGTCGTTTCAAACGCTTGCGGAGCAGTCGACGTGCCCAGATAACACACTTCCAGGGGTTCGATTCCCGCCGCCTCCACCATTTATCCTCTTGGGATAATTGACGTTTTTCGGACGATGTAACGAGCTTGTGACGAGCGTTTGAGTCGTTTCGCGGGGTTACAAGCTCGAATTTCGCGTCAGATCCGGTCGCCGCGAGCCGCATTTCGACGACCTCGCCGCGCGGCTCGCGCTTCACGCGCAGCTTCGAGACTTCCTCGCACAGGGACGACCACGGGAAGCTCGTGTACAGGTCGATCGTGCGGCCGCTCTTGCCCGGCGTGTGCGTGCAAAGCTCGAGGATGTCGCGCCGCGCGCCATCGGTCCGGGCGAGCGTGATCATCGTGCGCCGCAGATCGTGAAAGCGTCGATGCCGCAGGCCGAGGCGCTTCAGGTCGGTCATCAACCGCTTGTATGAGTTGTGCTCGGTCCGCATCGCGCCCAGTTCGACGCGGCGGCCCCTGTTCGTAGGCGCGGGCATCGGCACGACCAGATCGTCCGGGGCTGGCTGCCTCCCCATCATGGTGGCCCATCCTTCGAGCTTCCATGATGCCAGCATCGCCGCGAGAGTCGGGTGAACGGGCACCAGCCGAGCGACGCCGGTCTTGGTTCGTCCCGTGTCGTAACTGGTCGCGATGGTCAGGCGGCCCAGTGGCTCCGTGGCCGCGTCGTAGTGCCGCCAGCGCAGGCCAGCGATCTCTCCGTGCCGTAGGGCTGCGATCCCGGCGAGCGCATACACGAGCTGGCGGTCGTCCGAGATCCGGCTATCAGCGATCAGCATTTCCAGCTCGGTCTTGCTGAATACCGCTGTCGCTCTCCATTCGGGATCTTTGTCGACGTTCGGGCCGAGCTGGTGCTTCGTGAGAATGCATGGGGAGCTGTCGATCAGATCAGCGATCTGGGCATCGCGAAAGAGCGTGCGCGCAACTCCGTAAACGTTGTTGATCGTCTTCGGTGCGAGTTCACCTGCCGCGCGCAATCGACCGAACAGCGCAATCAGATCGCGCGGCCGAACGGATTCGATCCGCATATGACCGATCGCGGGAAGGATATATCCGCGCAATCGCGCTTCCTCCGTCTGCGGATCGGCGAGCTGCTCGCGCCGCGTGATCAACCATGTCTCGGCGAATCTCGAGACAGTCACCGGACCGCCGGAAGGGGCGACCGCTTCAGAGGCCGCCAAGCGATTTTGCAGCGAGCGGAAGAGTTTCTCCGCCTCTCGCTCCTGG
>CAIWCD010000018.1 GCA_903911145.1 uncultured delta proteobacterium
AGTCGAGTAACGCCCCGCCACGCTGCTCGCCTCAGCTCACGTTCGTGTCGCGGATCCCCGCGCCGCGGACGCCTGCCTGACGGCTCCAGCGATCGCGCTCGCCGCGATCGTTCCGCCGCGGTTCTTGGTGATCGCTTCCAAACAAGCACTGGGCGGGCGTCGCTACCGACTCCAGCTTCGTCTACCTCGTCGCAGTTGAACAGGGTGGAAATATCTGGACTTCAACGAATGGCGGCACGGCCTGGACCGACATGAGTCAGGGGGATCCGCGACTCGAAGGGCTGAAATGGACGTCCGTGACTTCTGACTCGAGCGGCCAGAACATGGCGGCGACAGCGTTGGGCAGTATGGTCTGGACCTCCAAGGATTCCGGCGCGACCTGGAGCAGCGGGGACGGTGATGGGGCCGGCCAGAGCTGGCTGCAGGTCGCCTCGGATTCAAGCGGCCAGAATCTCGCGGCCGTTACCTACGGGGGCGACATCTGGACCTCCCACGATTACGGGCAGACGTTCATCCGTTCCACCACGGTCGGTGCATGGCGCAGCGTCGCCTCCAACGCGGCGGGCAGCCAGCTCTCGGCCGTTGAGATGGCAGGAGATATCTGGACCGCAACTCCGTTTGACCAGACTCTGGTGGTGGGTGGTCCTGGGGCGACGCTTACCTTGGTCTATGTCGGAGGCGGGGTCTTTGAGGTCCGCGACGCTACGGGAGTATGGACCTACTACTAGGAGCAAATCCCCGATCGTAGAATGCAGCTGCGGTGGTTCGGCTTCCGCCCCGGTGCCCTCGGCATCTGGGCGGGAGTTTGGTGCGGATCGCCGCGTCCGCCCGCTCCGGAGCGCCGACCTGCGTCAGCCGCGACGAAATGAAGCGGGGGCTGCGCCCTTCGCGATCTGCTAAACCACTATCGCGTCTGCTTGTATGGGATGCGAATGGGGACGGGATATGTCCGAATCAACGCGATCGTTTGACTCTACGGTAAAAGAGTTTGCTGAACGGGCGCGAGGATTGGGCATACAGATCGGTGACGTTGCCGGGAATGTCAACGACGCCACCGCCCGGATGAATGCACAGGAAAAGGTCGTTTCCAATATCCGCGAGGATATGCAGACCGTCATTGGTTGTAATGCCGGCACGATGGCAGCGGTTGCATCGAGCATCGACATCGCGACGAAGGCAGAACGCCAGCTCTCCTCCTCTCAAGCGGGCCTGCTCGCCGCGATCGCGCAGATCGATGCGATGGCCCAGACTGCAGTGCAGGGTAAGGCCTTGCTCGAGGGATTAAGCAGCGCGCTCGCTCAGGTCAGCGCGGTGGTCTTGACCATCGAGCATGTCGCGATGCGAACGAAGGTCCTCGGGCTCAATGCAACGATTGAAGCGGCTCGTGCTGGTGACGCTGGAAGAGGATTCGCGGTTGTCGCATCGGAGGTAAAATCGCTGGCGGAGCAGACGGGCCAGGCGACGCAGCAGATTTCATTCACGATGGACGACCTTCGCGCCAAGGCGCAGCAGCTCATTTCGCAAGGGAACTCGAACATCGAGGTTGCCCACTCGGTGAGCGGCGGGACGCGCGTCATCCACGAGGCCTTTCGCTCCGTCGGAGGAATCGTTCACGATATCTCGCGCGAGGTTGAGCGGATTGAAAGCAATGCGAAGGTCGCGCGCGATCACACCGAGAAGCTATCCGCATCTGTCGAGGCCTTCTCGCAGGGGATTCGCGATTCGACCAGCAGCCTGAATACCGCCGACGAGCGGCTCCGCTCGCTCCTGGGAGCGGGAGAGAAGCTCCTCGCCATGACCGTCAACTCCGGCGTGGAGACTGAAGATGCCTTCTTCGTCGCTGCTGCCGAGCGGACCGCCGCCAGCGTAAGTGCAATCGTTGAAGAGACAGTGCGCGCCGGCCGGCTCTCCCTGGATGAAGTGTTTGATGAGGAGTACAAACCGATCCTGGGCAGCAACCCGCTCCAGTATTCCACTCGATATGTGTCGGCGTTTGATCTGCTGCTGACGCCGATCTTCGACGGCGCGCTCCAGCTTCGGAACAACGTAGTCTTCTGCGCCGCGGTCGATCGGCACGGATATCTCCCCACGCACAACAGCAAGTTCTCCATGCCGCAGGGGGCGGATGCCGTGTGGAATGCTGCCCATTGCCGCAATCGGCGAATCTTCAACGACCGTGTGGGGCTTTCGGCCGCAGTCAATGAAGAACGCTTTCTCGTGCAGACCTATCGCCGCGATATGGGCGGCGGGAAGACGGCGCTGATGATCGATACGTCCGCGCCGCTGCGAATCTTCGGTCGCCATTGGGGCGCGATCCGCATTGCATACCAGGCCTGATCGGGCGCGACAGGCGCGTCCCGCGTCTGCTCCTCTGTCACGCAGCCTCGGTTCGCTCCGCCGGCCCGATCAACGACGCTGGAGCCGACTTCGGCGCCCGTTGATCCTCTCGCCCCCGACGACTCTTCCCGACGCAGAACCCAATCGACGGAGAGGATCCTCGAACTCCCTTCTTGACGACCTGATGCGCGTGATCTAGAAGGCCACCCTCTTTGCGGCGACGAATGCCGTGGAGCCAGTGCAGTCGGAGGCAAAAACGGACGTTTGAGGAGAGGTGGCCGAGAGGCTGAAGGCGCTGGTTTGCTAAACCAGTATACGGGTCAAACTGTATCCAGGGTTCGAATCCCTGCCTCTCCGCCAACACCGTCGCAGCAGCAGTCGAAGGGCCCATAGCTCAGTTGGATAGAGCGTCGGACTACGAATCCGAAGGCCGTAGGTTCGAATCCTACTGGGCCCGCCAGTTTATCTCCTCGATAACAATCGTCTTCTGAGAGCCCCTCCGCGGGGTGATCGATGCCGCTCGCCGCTCGCTGGGGCAGCCCTGGGGCAAGGCCGGCAAATTCGGCAGATCCGATCGAAGAAGAAGACTCTCGGAAACCTGCTTCTAAGGACAAAACGGACGAAAGGGACATAAGCCCCTTTTCCGAGGGGGCGAGTAACGTCCCGTCTATCTTCCGTCCCTGGACCTTGGGGACATAAGCCCCCCTGCTCGAGCGCATCGGAGGAGCTTCCACCGGCGCCGCCAGTGAAGCGCCCAGCGATACCTTGTCGATCTGGTCCCGCAGGTAACCAGGCACGAGGTGCGAATAGGTCTCGAACGTCACGCGCGGATCCTTGTGCCGGAGGATCTTCGCCACCGCATAGAGATCGACTCCCGCCGCGAGCATGAGCGTCGCCGCCGTGTGCCGCGTGTCGTGCAAGCGGAAGCGGCGCGGGATCGCCTTCGGGAAGAGCATGCGCTGGCAGACGGTGCAGCGGCGGCGCTCGTTATCGGGATGCCGCTCCTCGTACTTCGCCGGCTTCGGGTGCAGCTTCCACCAGCGGCAGACGTGCAGCCATCCATCGACGATATTGGCGCGATTCATTGCGCCCCGCAGCCGATCGCCGAGCTTGTCCTCTTCCGTTCGGTGCGTGCCGTCCGGCTTCGGGAAGAGCAGCTCTCCCGGCGCCGCGGAGAGCGCGTGCTCGAGGTACGGCACGAGGTCGCGCGAGATCGGCACCGGCTCCTCGGACTTGCCCTTTGTCGTCTCTCGATCGTAGCTCCTGCCCACCATGAGCAGGCCGCGCTCGAGATCCACGTCGCGCTTGCGGAGCCCGAACAGCTCTCCCTTGCGCAATCCCGCGTAGACGGCCACAGCCACCAGATCGCGATCGGTGGTGCCCAGCTGCGCCAGGACGAGCGGCACCTCGTGCGCCTCGAGGAAGCTCGGCTTGCGCTTCGGCACCTTCCGGCGCGCCACATCGGTCGCGGGGTTGTCGCCGTGGAGCTTCTCGGCCTTGCGGGCGCAGTTCCAGGCGGCGCGCACCATCGAGCGCAGGTGATTGACGCTCGCCGGAGCCATTCCGCCCTGGACCTTCTCTTGTAGGAACGCCTCGAGCCGTCCCGGCGTCAGCGCTGCCGCGGGCAGGCGCACGAGATCGGAGCCTTCGAAATGCACGCGCCACCGGCTGCGCTCGCGACCTTCTGACGGGCCGCCCTTCACATATGTTTCGAGCCACCACCCGAGGAGCGCGCCTACGGTGAAGCTGCGATCGACGGGGAGCGGTTCAAGCCCTTCGCGCTGGCGCCAGCCCTTCAAGCGCAGCTCGGCCTCGTGCCTCTTGGCCTCTTCTCTGGTGCGCGCCTCGGGCAGCGGCACCTTGCGGTTGATTCCCGCGGCGTCCTTCACCCTGGTCACCCACTGATCACCGTGTTTCCAAGGCATGCAGTGCCTCCACTCTCGATGCGACTACACAACGACAAGGCGAAGCGACGGTCCGAGCCGAGCGAGATCGTCGGGGTCCGAGGTCAGGACCCCTTGGCCGCGCGCCTGCGCGCAGAGTGCGACAGAGGCGTCGATCACGTCGGATGTTCCGGTCGCGCCGCATAGCTGGCCGGCCGCGCGCGCGCGCCCATCGTCGAGCGCCTCGATCTCGACCACGTTGGACGCCAAGAGCCGCGCCAATCGAGCCTGCTTGCGACCATCCCGCCACACCTGCCCGACCACGCCCGCCGGCACGGCCAGCTTCATCCGATGCTCGAGGGCGCGCGCCACGATGGCGACGACCGATCGCTCTCCGCGCTCGAACGCGATCAGGGCGCCGCTGTCCAGCGTCAGGCCGCTCATCGCGCCCGGCGCTGCTTCACGGGGAGGCCGAGGGCGTGATCGGCAGCGTGCTTCTCGCTGGCGCTGAGAGGACCGCCAGAAGACGCAAGCATCTCCACGAGGAGCGAATCGAGATCGTCGAGCATGACCTTTTGCTCCATCGCCCGGCTGATGTACGCGCTCAAGCTGCGCGCGCTGCCTTTGCGAACCGATCGGCGCGCCTTCTCCAGCACGTCTTCCGGTACCGTGATCGCGATCTTGGCGGTTGTCATACCCGAAATACTACCTTCGTGGACCTGCATCACGCAACCCCCTTGGTTATCGGAAGCACGGCCGCATCCGGCGCGCGTTGGCGATCGAGCCAGGCGCGGATCTCCTCCGGCACGAACCGCACGCGAGCGCCGATTCGCAGACTCGGAAGCGCCCCGCTCTGTGCCATCTCGTAGACGGTGTTTCGGCCGACGCGGAGAAACGCCGCAACCTCTCGCACCGTCCAGAGGCATTCCGCCGGGATCAACGGCCGTGCTGGCGCGTTAGTCATTGGCCACCTCCGCGAGATCGGGATGAATCTCGAACGCCGTCTTGCACGGAGCGCCGCCGGTGTCCTTTGCGGCTGCAACTTCGCGGATCGCCGCGTGCCGCTTGAGCAGGATGAGCAACGGATTGATCTCATCCACCGGCTTGTTTTTGGCGATCGCCTTATGCAGCTCACTCCGAGTGAAGACGCGAGGACCACCGGCCTTGCATCGTTCGCGGATCCACCGAATCGCGCGCTGCGCTCGCTTCGTCTCGGGGTCCGCTTGCATCTCGAATCGGGCCGCCTTCGCGTGCGCGATGAAGTAGGGCGCGAAGTTGATCGCGCGCTGCATGGTGTCCACCTCGATCGGCGTGCCCCACGGCTCCGCCCGAACCTTCGAGGCATGAAGGAGCCCGGCAAGACGGACGATCTGTGCAACGAGTTTGGCGCCCCACGAGCCGAGCCCGGCCAGATCCCCGACATGCTCTTTGAGTCTCGGCTCGATCTCCGCCTGGAAAGCGCCCAGCGCCGCGGCGGCTTCCTCGGAGACACGCAGCACGGGGATCTCATTCTCTGAGCAGTCGGGGAACGGTTCGGGCATCTCGAGCAGCTCCCCCATCTTCTTCTCGTATTCGTCGAGCACACGCGCCGGCGCCGCGGGCGGCTTGATCTTGCGGTCGCCGACCATCGAGCGCGGCAACGCGAAGAGGAACCGCCAGAGGAATCCGGTGTCCGCAAATGCCTCCGAGCTGCGCAGCAGCGGAAGCGCCACGTCCGGCTGCGGCGCCAACCCGATGGTGACGTGCGCCGCCTCCGCATGGCGATCGCCGCCGCTGCCATCAGGGCGCTTCATGCGCCCGACGTGGACGGTGCAGCCCTCGTAGCCCTTGAGGAATGGATCCAGGTTCGGTGCGCTCTTTCCCGCTCGATAACGACCCGCGAGAAGCCCGAGCAGTCCCGCCTCGTCGGCGAGAAGCGCAGCACGCCCCCGCTCGACGAGCATCTCCTCGAGGCGCTCCGGCGTCGCCTCCGAGAGAAACAAGAGCGGGTCGGGCGTCAGGCGGAACTTCTCCACTTGGCGAGCGAGTTCCTGCGCTTCGCGCTTCGCGTCCTCTCTCTCCTGTTGCTTCTTCGAGGTGCTCGCAGTTCTCTCCGCATGAACGAGGCTGCCCTTGAGCATGCGCAACTCGCCATGTTCGGCCGCGATACGCTCGGCCAGCTCGAGGCCCTTTCGCTTCGTAAATGCGCGCAGCGGCCGCGTCGCGAACTCGAAGGCGGCTGTCTTGCGGTTGCCGCTGGCAAGCATGACCAGCGTCCAGAGCAACGCCGGCTGCCGCCACCCTGGAGACGCCTCGATCCAGAAACGGCGCTGGCACACTGCTGAGAGGGCAGACAGACCGCACATTGCAACCAGGTCAGGCGGCACCTGGATCTGCTCCGACACCGCCTCGACGAAGCGGGCGAGCCAATCGTCGAGCAACTCGAGCGGAAAGGCCGGGAGGTTTTCCGGTGCCCCGATCGGAACCAGCTCCGGCCATGGTCCAGGCGTCGCCTCGTCTGCTGACGTGCGGTGCGATTGGCGACGAGACTGCCCCGCGGGACGTGTTCCCGCGCGATGATCCGTCGGGAGCGCGCCGGCGCGCAGCCTATCGTTATCGTCCTTGATATGGGTCACGGCGCACCTCCGGCACCGGCCTCTGTCACGAAGACGGAACAGCGGTCTCCGAGCGTCTCGACTATGCGCGCGCTGTACTTCGCTCCCGCGGCGTCCGCGTGCTGGCGCAGGTACACAGCAGTACCTTTGGGTACGCGAGCCGCGACTGCCTCAGTCCAGCTTCCCGCGATCATTCCCAGGATCGCCGGTGCGCCTGTTGCTCGTTCGTTGAAGCGGGTTGCCCAGGTCAGAAAGTCGGGCACGCCCTCTGTGATCACCAGATCGCACCGCCGCACGACATTCGCGCTGGGCTCATCATCCCCGCAGGGTTCGCCCGCGAGCATGAGGCGTGTCAGCGGGTCGGCCATGACGAGCCCGACGATCGTGCAGCCGAGCGGCGAAAGACCTTTCGGCTTTCCATGTGGCGCCACGGCCGCACGCGCATGCAGCGACGCGAGCCGGCCATTGCAGTCATGGAGAGGCACGATCAGTCGATATGGCCCTTCGCTCCACCGCTCGCCGGCGCCGAAGGCCCAGCGCGGTACCTCGACACCGCGGGGCAGCGCGCGGGCGAGGCTGCGATCCTCAGCGTGGCCGACGTCGATCCCGCGAGCAGCCCACGCCGCAGCGATCTCCGGCTCGAGGCCCAGCGGCGCGCAGCGGCTCCAGAGTTTGGCCACCTCCTGCGCGGGTGGGTATGCAGGCGGCGCAACCGGCTTCCGCGGTGGCGGCGACGGGTGGTGCGGGACGCGCGAGTCGATTCCGGCGATCCGCTCCAATTCTCCGACGGCCTCGACAGGATCGATACTCCGCGCGAGAGCGAGGAAGTCGATGGCGGTGCCGCGATGCTGTTCGTCGCGTTGGCATTTCCAGACTCCGCAGCCGTCGCGCTCGCCGATGCTCACGCCGCGCACGTCGCCGTTGCGGCAACCGGGGCACTCGCTTCGATTGCGGCCGCTGCCTCGGTGGTGCAGTCCCTCCGCCTGCGCCAATTCGAGCAGAGCGGCGGCGCCGAAGTGACGCTTGATATCGCCGAAGCGATCACTCTGCGGAGATCGCGCATGCGCGCCGGATTGTGCGCGACTCACGACCTGCGCTCCGGCAAGAGGTGTTCCATCCGGTGCTCGACCAGCACGCGGCGAATGCGAGCGAGCGTGCTTGGGCGCACACGCTCGCCACGCAAGGCGCGATCAAAAGTTGAGCGGTCAACCTCCGCGAGCGCGGAGTACAGCTTCCGACGGGGAAGCTCGAGGATAGCTTCGAGGGATGTGCTTTTCATGGACGGTGTTCTTAAGTCACCGTCGTTCTTCCCTTGCAGATGCGGGACAGGGGGAGGGGGCTGTCCCAGAATTATCGGCGGCGCTTCTTGCTGCGCTCGCGAAGGTCGCCGTGAGATCCTGCGAGTTGACGCAGCCGATCAATGATCCCCTCGGCGAACAGCTGTACTGACGGGACCGAACGGGAACGCCGCCTGTCGCTCCCCACTTGATAGACTGTATCGGCGATGACCGGTATCCACTGCTCTCCTGAGCCGGTAAACCCGAGCAGGCCGGCGCTGCCCTTGTCTCGTTTGCACCAACTTGCGAGCATCTCTGCGATGGGCTTCGCCGCTTGGCGGGCCTTGCCGAATTCGAGCTCCGGGTGCTCGGCGAGGAAACCTTCGACCCTCGAAATCAACTGAACTCGAACCTCGCGATCAGTGCTGCCGACTCCATACCGGCCGAGCAGATTTTGCCGGAAGGGTATCCGATCCAATGGCGGTGGCGACGGTATACCCATGGCCGCTAACCTCTCCCGCGTTGTCTCTTCGTGCTTTGCTTTCTGTTCGTTGTAAATCCGCTCGGCGAGACTCAAAAGCTGTCTGGATAATCGACTCGCCAGCTCCCGATCGTCGGTGCAAAGCATGTGTAGAAGTAGCTCTGCACCTGCGGCGCCGGCCAGTTCACGGCTATTCCCCCTGCGTGCTCTCAGGTCGGCGCCGATCATGAGCACAAACGCAATTTCCTCGAGGCTTGCGGCTGCGAAATGCGCGGGATATTCGCTGCGAAGCCGGCGAAGCGCCCCGACGAGCTGTCCGGGGGGATATCTTGAGTCGCCTGAGTTCGCGACCAGCGGAATCTCGGCTGGCGGCTGCGTGCTGCCGACCGGATTCGAAGCATGCTGGGCAAGCGTGGCGTCCGTCGGTCTCGCGCGTGCGGAGAGCTTGTCGATTCTCTTGACCTTCGCTACCCTCTTGCCCATCAATCGCGACCTCCAACCGCGTTCGATCATGAGGCGGGCCGTTAGCGCGGCGCCGCCTTTTCTTTTCCCTCCAATAGTTGTGCACGCAGGCCTGTCAGCTTGCCGGCTCTTGGTTGACCTGTGCGGTTGCGTTTATGAGGTTTCTCAACCAACCCGGTACGATTACATCGCTGGCCTGCATAGCTCGTAGTCGTCGCATTGTTCCGTAGTGTGGACCGCTCGCCGTTGGGATCACGAATCGTGCGCGAAGAAGGCCAACATAGGCCAAGACGTTATTGGGCCGAGCATTTCTCCCTTGGACCCACGTTGGAATTTTCGCACCCAAGCGATCTAGGCTTTTGAGAAGAAGCGGCGCAATATCATTCGTAACCGCATTATGGTCTGCGACGGTCCGAACTTGAGAATGCTCCGGGGCAAGTTCGGCTAGATCCAAAAATAGCACACCAGTTCCCCCCGCCTTCACGAGCTGGTCCCTGCCATTCTTAACGAGCTTCTCCAGGTTCTTAAAAGAAACTGGCCGCTTGGCCGCGAGACTGACGACGCGCCCAAGATACTCAGCCCGTACGTCGGGCTCTTCAAACATCACTCGCGCACCGGCGGATCGTAGCATTCCAGCAGCGAGAAGCTCTACCTGGATCGCCCGCGCATCGTCGTGTGCAGCTCCTGTAGTGGTTAGCGGCCCCCCCTGGATCCGCTTGAAGAGCGTTTCCCATCCGTCAACTTCTGGAGGCATCGACAGATGTTCTACAGCCGAGACGATTTCATCTGCGTCCGATCGCACCTTGGACATTTGTTCAAGGCGTTCCTGGGCCGGTTGGGCAGCACCCTCTTCGCGCATGAGGGTTACGTATTGGCGTAGCCGACTCGATTCATCGATGCGAACTCTGCGGGAAACGACCCGATCAAGAATGCCATCAAGAGTATCGGCAATCTCACCCCACGGTCGTATGCGAAGGCTTTTTCTTGGTGTGGCGTCGCTGGTGTCGGGCATAGTTTCTCCGGGGTATGGCTTTCTTCCCGCGGAGGCAGATCAGCACGAAGCCTCGCGGTCCGTCGACAAGCAGGGCCGTTACGGTTTCGCGTGCATACCAACGCCCAGGTAGTATCCGCGTAAGTCTGCATCGCTGTTAGAACCCGCACTCGACCTGTCGATCGACGGCGGCGCTTGGTGGAGCCTTGTTCTTGTTGTTGGACCAATCATCAAAAGATCTTGCCCATCGTTCATCTATCCTTAAGAAGCATCCACATTGGGCCATGCCGCGGGCAGCCTGCACCGCCATTCTTTCTCGATCCGCTGTATGCTTGTCCAGCTCGGTGCGAGTAGCTACGTGATATCCAATTCCAATCATATCTTTAATGTGATCTGGGTTCGGATCCTCTTCCATTTCGCTGCCGTACCTGTCGATCATCAGCACTGCACCGGCCGTCGTCGCCGGCACGGTCCATTCTTGCTTGCAAACGTACATGTAGCGTTCGCGATCCTTGGCCGACCAGCCGCACGACGTAGCCATCCCCACCAGTAGAGCCGCAGCGATGTCGCGCTTCATGAGTCCCCACTCCCGGTTTGTGGCATTTCGTCGACGTCATTTGAAACCTATTGGGTTCTACAACCCATAGGGTTTCAATGGAAGCGTCGGTGCTGCGATGCGTGCGCAGCGGCCCCCACTTGAAACGTTGCGAAAGGCGCTGCGTGGGCGCTTGGCCGAAAACCTACGAGTCGAGCGCAAGCGGCTCGGACTGACCCAAGAGCGGACAGCGGAGAAGGCTGGTTTTTCCCTGCAATATTTTCAGCGGATCGAGCGGGAGATGGTCAACGTCCCGCTGGACACAATCGCTCGGCTCGCGCACGCGTTGCAGATTGATCCCGCCCAACTTGTCGGTGCGCTGCCTCGTGGGTAACCCGTCCCCCTGCATCCTGGTGCCGCGCGTGCGCGTGCGCGCGTGAGAGCCTCAATAATCGGTGCCACCGCCGTAGTCCTTGGCCAGCCCTCGAGCATTTGCGATCCGCCGTGCCGCGTTTCGCTGCTCCAGTCGTGCCACCGGCCCGGCCTGCTCGGTAGCCTTGAACGCCAGTTCGAGCACCGTCCTCGCGGCTAGGAAGCGATCTCGCGGCGTCGGGTTGTCGTAGGCCCCCGGCACCGCCGGCCGCATCAGCTCTCGCAGGACTTCCACCGCCTCTCCTGCCGCTTCACGCAGCCGCAGTCCGGCCGCCTCCGTTAGCTCAGCCGCGCGCGCCCTGAGTGACGCCGCCACGTGCTGGTGTGCGAGCGTGCGTTCGATGGTTCGGCGATGGACTCGGAGCGCCTCGGCCGCCCTGGCGACCGTTCCATGCGCAAGCATGGCGAGAACGATCCTCTCTTCCTTCGCGGTTAAACTCGGCCCAAAGGCTCCCACCGCGCCAGCCACCGGCGCCGCATCGAACTCCTCGCGCTCCTCCGCGGCCAACTCCTCCTCGGATTGAACCACCTCGAGCTTCTGGCCGTCCATCGGATCAGGAATTACTTCCATGCCGCACCTCTCCGTGTTTTGCCGCATTTGTGGGAATGCTGAGATCATCGCGACGCCGCTCGATTGACTGAGAGATAAGCCGCGAGCGCGATGCGCGGGATGCGGATCAGCGAGCCGACATAGATGTGCGCGAGCTGCCCGGTCGTCGTGAGTTTGTAGATCGTCGCGCGGCAGACGCCGAGGAACTCGGCCACCTGGGCAGGAGAGAGCAACTCGGGAAGCTGTCGCGCTTGAACTGCTCGAAGCCGGCGATCTGGTGCTTTCGGCCCTTTTGTCCCTTCAGTCCTTAGCGATGAAGGAAAGAGGGCAGAGGGGGCGGTGAGAACGCCGGCAACCGGGATAGCCGGCCGTGCCGTCCGTGGGGCAGCCGTGGGGCAGCCCGAGCGTGTTTCTGCATCCCGGAGCATCCCTGCGTGTTGAGGGACTTCGTTGTAACCGTGCGGAGAGACACGATCCGGGACGCGCGAGGACATTGCCGCACGAGGGAGATCCCCAACTACGAATCCGAAGGCCGCAGGTTCGAATCCTGCTGGGCCCGCCAGTTTATCTCCCCTCGAACTGAATCGATGTCTGACTCCCCTCCGTCTGGGAGTCGCCTGCAGGCAGCTGGCGGTCGCTCGGCACTACTCCAGCGTCAGCAACATCTGCGCGGGCTCTTCCAACCAACCCTGTCCGTCGAGCCCCATCGCATCGGCGATCGACAGCGCAATGGGGCGTAGTTGGTGCTCCAGATAGTGGCTGTAATCGAGCGGTGAACCCGATCGTGCCTCCACTGCCTCAGCGCCGGCGCTGGTCATGACATAGGAAATCCGCCCGCGCCGATCTGTCCATCCGAGCTGTCTGGCTGCCCGGACCTGCGGCGTCTGCGTTTCATACTCCTGCGCGGAGCGGCGCAGCGACTTCCGGTAGATCAACTCATGGTCCAATATTCCATGTCTGAGATTCGTGGCGAGCGTCCGGCAGTATCTGCGAATCGCCTCCTCACCACCTCCAGCGAATACCAATGCGAGCAGCTCGAGTTGGAAACGCCGCGCGAGCGGAGTGAAGTCGCTGCGCACGGCCTCCATTCCCTTGACCTCCAGTTCAGAGTTCCCACCCTCGCCCATGCGGAGGCCGGCGTATCCCTTCGCGCGACCGCGCCCGGAGCCAGTGGAGTCTGAGCGAATGCGCGGAATGAAGAAGCGTCGGTAGACCTTCTCGCAGCGAATCCTGAGATGGGAAGAGAGTCGATATTCATTCTCGATCGCAGCGCCGAGTTGGGCATTGAGTTCCGCGGCAAGGTTGGACCCGGACGTCGTCAACTCAGCGTGCCCGGCACCATCCCCTGAACCAGAAAGCACGAATACAGAGTCGGTATCTCCGTAGAGAACGCGCATTCCACGCTGCTCGAAGAAGTCCCGTGCCGCAGTCAGGAACTTCTTCCCGAACGAGGTGATTGCCCCTGCGAGTTCTGTACGTGCGTAGCGGCAACCGCTTGCGCCGAGCACGCCATAGAACGAGTTCTGCAGGATCTTGTAGACGTAGTCCGCCGTCTCATCTCCGGAGGCGAGCGCCTGTTCACGTTCAGCGGCATAGCGACTGATGATGTCAGGGAGGATTCCTGAGTCGCGCTGGAAGCGGGCACCGTTGGGCGCGCGGATGTCGTCTGGAGCAGGCCGCACGTCTGCGCGCGCATGACCCAGCGGGTCGATGTTGAACGTGCGGATGATCGATGGGTAGAGACTCCGGAAATCGAACACCAGAACGTTTGGGAAGATCCCAGGAAACGCTTCCAGGACTGTTCCTCCTGCAGCTCCGGAGACGCGGCGTTCTTCGCGCTCAGGTGGAAGCACGTGCCGCATTCGCAGTTGTGCACCATAGATGCGTTCGAACGCAGGAATGCTGGTCCAGGCGAGTTCAAGGGGGACGCCGGTGAGTGCCGCGCGCTTTGCCGTCAGGGTATCAAGCCCTGTCTGGGTAAG
This sequence comes from uncultured delta proteobacterium, assembly GCA_903911145.1. Classification (GTDB taxonomy): domain Bacteria; phylum Myxococcota; class Myxococcia; order Myxococcales; family 40CM-4-68-19; genus CAIWCD01. The sequence goes on from CAIWCD010000018.1 coordinate 13,525, forward strand.
AATCCGAAGCACCAACTCTGAGTCGCGCAGACAGTAAGCACAGAACTGTTCTGGATCTTCCCTGCGCTGCCGATCCAACTCGGCGAGCTTGGCCTCGCCGTGAAGCGCGATCGATTTGCCCTCGCCGAGTAAGGTCTGGGAGACCGCTTCGAGCGAGAGCGCGTCGAATCGCTCCCCCGATGCGCGGACCAGCCGCATCGCATCCAGCACCGCGCGCCCCGGAAGCCGGAGCGCCTGGCGTGTACCAACTCGCGAAATCAGCTCGTTCGTCCTCCCGATATCAAAGGGAATGGAGTGGGCGGCGCAGCGGCGGATGAGAACGTCGAAATCAAAATCGATGACGTTCCAACCCGTGATCACGTCGGGATCGCGCGCGACGATTCGAACCGCGAGTGCGGCGAGCAGCTCCGCCTCGGTCGGATAGGAGGCGGTGAACGGTGCGCGGAGCGGTGGACCAAGGAAGAGCACTTCGCCGGGGCCACCCGCGCCCGCGAGTGAAACTGCAACGACGCGACCGGATCGATCGGTCTCGATATCCAGCGCCATCCAGTTGAGAGGTACCCCTTCTCGGCACGGCGACAGCTCTGGATCGACGAAGACCGCATCGACGCGGCGTCCCGGCTGCGACTCTCCGCGAATGGTCACCGGACCCGAAAGTCCGAGTTCCGTGAGCGTCTCGGCAGCGCGCGGCCGCTCCTGTGCCGCCACGCGGATTCCCGATGCGCCAAGTTCCCTCTCCGCTCGGGCGAGCGCTCCGCGTGCAACGATCAGCCGAGCGAGCGGGGTGCCGACGAGGTCCGACCAGTGCGCAGCGTCGAGGCGTGTCCGATCGCGATCGTCGCCGTGTTCATGACCTTCCGTCGATCCATCGCGTGCTCCGCGACGCACGGCCTCGAGCGCTGCGGCGCCGTCGGAAGCAGCCACATAGAGCGCTGGAGACGCAGCAGGTACGACCGCCGCGAAGCTGCGTCCGTCCTCGAGGCGGCCCGTCAGGAAGACCCGGTCGTGACCTCTCGCAACGCGTTCGCCGGCGGCGGCCTCACGGCGCTCCTCCCAGGCGGAGACAATGAATCCTCGAATCTCCATCTGCGCTCACCATACGCGCGACTGCTCCGCGCACGTGCTCACGAAGGAACTCGCGTCGAGGCGGTTGCGTCGGTGGCGGCGGTCTGGTGCAAGGCAACGCCGCTGTCTTCTTGCAGCGGCACACCCTGCGTGATAGACCGCGCGCCCGCTCTTTGGAAACAATGGATGAATCGTGGATGGCTGAGGCGCTCGCTGAGGCCCGGCTCGCAGCCGCAGAAGGCGAGGTGCCCGTCGGCGCCGTCGTCGTCTGTGATGGGCTCGTCGTCGGCCGTGGACGCAACGCGCGCGAAAGACTTCGCGACCCGACCGCACACGCCGAGATCGTGGCGATGCAGGAGGCGTCGCGCTCGTTGAGTCGCTGGCGCCTGTCGCGCTGCACGCTTTATGTGACGCTCGAGCCCTGCTTCATGTGCGCGGGCGCGCTCGTCAACGCCCGTCTGGATCGCCTGGTCTTCTCCGTGCGAGATCCCAAGGCTGGCGCGGTCGGCTCGCTCTCCGATGTCTGCCGAGACGCGCGCCTGAATCACCAACTCGAGGTTTCAGAGGGGCTCCTGACGAGCGAATCTGGCGAACTGTTGCGCAGCTTCTTCCGCGAACGGCGCAAGCCGAAAGCAGGCGAGCCCTGATCATCCACGAATGCGCTCAATATGGAGAGGTGGCCGAGCGGCCGAAGGCGCACGCTTGGAAAGCGTGTATACCGAAAGGTATCGTGGGTTCGAATCCCACCCTCTCCGCCAACAAGCGGCGTCACAATCCCGCCAGAAGTGCTTGACGACAGATGCCCGATCGATGCAGTGAAGCGCGAACGAAGTGCAGAGCAGGACATTTTGGAGAGCTGGCCGAGCGGCTGAAGGCACCTGATTCGAAATCAGGAGTACCGAAAGGTATCGTGGGTTCGAATCCCACGCTCTCCTCCAATCCTCATCATTCAGATTTTCCGCAGGCGCGAATCACGCGCACCGGCAGGGCTTCGCCGCAAGCTCTCGCGCGTCATCGCGCGTCACCCATTTTCGGGAGCGACGTTGGTCACAGGGGTTTCTCCCATCCGAAGCCAGAAACCTCCCCACTGGACCTGGCTCCTCATCTGGGCGAAGGTCACGCGCTTGATTTAGCTTTGGCGATAGTTCGGTACTGCGAAGGCACCACTGTTGTCTGCGTGCGTTCGCAAAACAGGGAGCAACCGATGGCTCGATGCATGGAAGTGATCAGTGCTGGATATGGGCAGCGCGCGCTGGCTGACGGATGCCGCGGGCCCTCTACGCCAGCGCCACGGAGCACCGGGATTCGCGCCATCGCCCGCCGGATGGGTCTCCTCGCCGCTGCACTCTGCTTTATCGGCTGGAGTGCTGCCCGCGCGGACCAGAGCGCCAACGGCCGCGTCTTCGAGTTTGACTGGACCAACCTTGAAGTTGGCTCAGGCGGAAATCCGCGCCCGCTGACGAGTAATAACAACGGCCAGATGGTGCTGATCTATCCCTCCGCGCCTGCCTGGGTGACGATTCCATTCAACGGCGTCACGAATGGGGATGTTGCATCCTTCAGCTATCAATATGTCCCTGCGCCCGCGGACGGTGGTTCCTATCAGTACACGGGTGATATGTTCATCTATTACCAGGAGGATCCGAATCACGGAAATACTCCGACCCGCCTGCTGAACGACCAGTCTCTTCCTTCGTTCGCGTCACCCACCGGCGCGAACTATACCGATCCGACTGACCTGACGCATCTTTGCAGTCTCCGGATTCTGGTGGACCAGAATTGCAACGTTCCTGCCGCGCTCTATCTCAACGCCCAGTCGCCGATCTCAAACTACTACAGTTGGTGCGTTGGTTGGAATCAGGACGGCAACTGTATCTACTATAATAGTTCATTTGGTTCGACCCACCAGGACACGAGCATCAACGATGTGAGCAACCCGGCCGTTCTCGAGAGCGCGCTTGGTTATGTGGTCGCTCCGGTCAGCGGCGGAATGCCCGTATGTACACTTAACCAGAATCACAATGGTTGGACCAACGCCGGGTCATGCGAAGAGTATGTCGCGGGCGAGTTTCTCGTGCAGCCGAATACCCATAACAGCATGGGCGTTCCGGATGCCGGTGTCAGCTTCAGCGTCGGCCTCCATTTCGCGACCGGAGAGAATCCATTCTATTACAGCGGGACCGCTGACCTGACTACGGTCGGAAACGAGTGCTCCTCTACGGTCGTCGTCTCGATGCCCCTCGATGGCGGCGCCTGCACCATGCCGGTCTATACTCCGCCGCCATTGAACGATCAGGAGACGATTCCTCTCACGATTACCCTGACCGAACCGACCAGCGGCTGCTCCACCAGCGTCTTCACGCTCCCTGATGGTGGTTCCACCTTCGACGGCGGTTGCCCTGTCATCACCAACATCGAGACGTTCATCTCGCTCGGCGACCACGTGCTCCCGCAGAACAGCGGCTCGCAGCAGTGGGGGCAGTATAGAGGAGGATATGCCTGGACGAATAATTACAATACCTACCAGCAGGTCGCGCCGGTGATTACCTCCACGCCCACGGCGACGACCGAGAAGATTGATATGTTGGCCTGGGCAGGCACCGGCTATCTCTATTCGTGCAATTGGAATGGCTGCTGGGCCTCCAATGAGCCGGCTGTCTCGCTTGCATTTCCGGACGGCCGAACAGAGATGATTCAACTTCCGCGCACGGTATCGGATGGCGGGCCCAACAGCGATCAGAACGTCTGGACGCCTGCCTACCGTGCCGTGGATGGCACGAGCACCGGCGGGCCCGGTTCCGGATTCTTCCCCAACGGCTCGTACGCCATTACCGACGGTGGAAGCATCTCCGGAGGCAACTATGCGACGTACAAGGGCCAGACTGGCGTCATCAGCGGCCAGATGGACTTCCAGGGCTGTCTTGCTCCGGGCAATACGCAGAACGGATACTACGTAATCACGTCGTCAATGAGGTCCGCTGGCTCCTTCTCCTTTCCGACCTACTATAGCCAGCGCTGGATCTATGACACCGACGGGAATGTATATGCTCCGAACGCAGGAGCGGGCTTGTATGTGCCATTCTCCTCCAGCCAGAACGGCGCGTTTGAAGGAGTCGGTCTCGTCGGATCATACGATAGCCAGGCCGTCGCCTATACAATCACCAAGGGGACCAACCAGGTCGACGGCGGCTTTGTCAGCCAGACGATTGCCTACGACCTGCCGAACGCTGTCGAGCTGCAGTCGAATTCACCAGCCGACGCGGGCGTGCCGTTAATCGGCTTCGGCAAGCTCAATATTCGCATTGCGGTGAGAAACGCTTCCGATGTGCCGTTGGAGATCAACAACGCGCAGATCTATAACCAGGGGACGTATCTTCTCGCCGATGGAGGCTACGGCGGCAGCTATCACGGTTATTCCTATGGAACCGCTGAATTCAGCGATACCAACTATGTGCTGCACGTGCTCGCTCCTGTCGGCACCTATTCGGGAAGCAGCCTCCAGGTCAATATCCAGGGGTCCACTGGCCAACCGTTCTCGAACTTCAACCCCATTGGCCCGGTCACGATTCTTCCCATCGCCGGGAATGCCTGCGTCTCAAGCTGCGTCGATGTCAGCAACCCGTCGCAGAGCTGGTTCGACGATGAGCTCGCGCCGGTTCTCTACGTCGATGGCGGCTCGCTCCCCCCCTCGGGCGCGGGCGGCTACTCGGTCCACGCCGGGAGCAACATCAACATCACGGGAGGCGTGCAATCCTCGTCGCCTGTCGACGTCGTTTCCATTCTCGCGAAGTTCGGTGCGACCACGGAGACGTTCTCGGTCAGCCCAGCGGTCGACGCCGGTGTCTCCCTCGACGGCGGCATCGAGAAGCTGACGAAGTTCTCGATTCCCGTGCAGGTCGCCTGCGGTGATCACAACGTCAACCTTGACCTGACTGTTTCCAACAAGTGCGGAGAGAGCACGAGCCTCGACGCCGGCACGTTCCGCATCATTGGAACGGACAATCCGCCGACCTCGATTGATCAGACGACGACGTTCGTCGCTGATCAGGCAAACAGCTACACCGTCACTGCGTCCGACCCTGACCATGATGCGCTGACGTTCGTGCTCGTCGCCGCCGACGGAGGACCAACGACTGGTCCGCTCAACGCCGACGGCAGCAGCCACGCCACGCTCGATCCCTCGAGCGGCCTCTTCTCCTGGAATCCTCCGGCCGATCCCATCGTCAACGGCCACACCACGAACTGCACGCAGCCCGATGGCACCTCAAACGTCATCGGCGTGCCGCACCACCTCTTGTTTACGGCGACCGACTTCTGCAGTGAGTCCGTCCAGAAGACGCTCACCGTTCTGGTGGACGGAGACAGCGCTCCCTACCTCGCGCCGATCCCGAGCCAGACCGTCGCGGAGGGCGCCGCGGCCAGCGTCGATCTTGCGGGAATCGACTACGACACCGCGACCGGCGACAGCATCACCTACAGCTGCACGGGGCTGCCGGCCTGGGCCACGCTCGACAACAAGGGCCGGGTCACGATGATGCCCGGCATGACGGTCACCGGAACTTCCGACTCGCAGGAGTTCGTCGCCTTCTGCCAGGCAACAGACTCGTTCGGTGCTCTCAACTGCGCAGGTCCGCAGGAGCTCGACATCTTCGTCACCAAGACCGGAGTAGCGCCGGTCATCGCCCACCTGGGCGACCTGACAATTCCGGAAAACCAGCAGGTCGGTTTCACACCCGTGATCACGGATTCGAACGGCGACCCCACCATCCTGACGATGGAGATGACCGATGGGGACGGCACGCATTACACGACGACCCATTTCGGTGCGACGCTCTCCGATGGTTCGTTCAGCTGGGTCCCGACCTACCTGCAGGCTGGGGTCTATACGGTGCTCGTGACCGCGACGAAGAACGTCACGGATTGCACCGGCGCTTCGGCGGGGCCTGCGTGGTGCGCGACGACGGTGCCGGTCAAGATCACGGTAACGAACGTCAACCGCGCGCCCAAGCTGGATGCGGTCGCGAATCAATCGACGGTTGAACTCTCCTTGCTCTCGTTCAACCTCGTCGGCCACGATCTCGACATTCCCGTCACGGGCATCAACGCGAGCGGGCAGTCCTACAGCGACCACCTGGCCTACTCGCCGGTCAGCTACGTCGAGACGCAGGGCAGTTCTGTTCACGCGCCCGTTGTCGGTCTTCCCACCGGGATGACGATGACCCAGTCGGCGGCGAATCCCTCCGTCGCCACCTTCAGGTGGACCCCCGCTCTCGGCCAGTGGGGCGATTACGTCCTCACCCTCAAGGTCACCGACGACCCGGGATTGACGGCCACTGGCGTGGTCAAAATCCACGTCGCCTACTTCAACGAGCCTCCGGTGATCGTCGCCGATCCCCAGGAGCAGGGATTCGAGGGAAGCTGGATTCACTTCGTGACTGCGGTAACCGACCCGCGCTCGCGCCCTGATGTCTGCACGATGACGGGTCTGCCGAGCGGTTCGGCCTACGACACCACGACGAACCAGTTCACCTGGTTGCCGGCGTCGGGGACGAGCCAGAACTCGCCCTACACGGTGACAACACAGTGCTGCAGCGAGGCGCCAGCCGGTGCAGACGAGTTCAACAAGCCGCTTCCTGCTGCGGACTGCACCACCACGAAGACGCAGATCGACGTGCTGCCCGTCGCGCACGCGCCGGTGCTCGATCCCATCCCGCTCCAGATCGTCCATGAGGCGAGCCTGCTGACATTCACTGTGACGGCGACCGATCCGGACGGCACTTCCGGACTGACTTTCTCGGCGGCGTCGCTCCCCGCCGGGGCTATCTTCAACGCCGCGACGCAGGTCTTCAGCTGGACCCCGACCTATACGCAGGCGGGCCAATATGAAGTGACGTTCACGGTCTCAGATGGAACGCTGAGCGACAGCAAGCCGGGACGCATCCAGGTGCTCAACACCGATCGCCCTCCGGTCATCGCGACGATTCCGACCGTGGTGGCGACGGTGGATCTGCCGGTCAGCTTCACCGCGCACGTGACCGATCCCGACAACGACTGGACGACCTGCTCTTTGAGTGGCGCGCCCACCGGCGTCTCGTTCACGCCGGCAAACAACCAGGGCAACTGGACGCCGGGCGCGAATGAAGTCGGCACATATCAAGCGACGCTCACCTGCTGCGACCAGCCGGGCTTCCCCGAATCGGCGCCGATGTGCACGACCGCCCCGGTCAATTTCGTCGTCAGTCCGGCGGCACCTCCCGGCTCGCTCATCATTGCGCCGGAAGGTCCCTTCACGGTCTATGAAGGCGATGCGGTCAACTTCCCTGTGCAGGCGACCGAACTCGATGGCGGTGCAGCCGCGCCGCTGACCTGCTCGATCACGCCGCTGCCGACGGGCGCAGTGTTCAACGCGATCGCGATGCAATTCTCCTGGACGACGACGTTCGGCCAGGCGGGCAACTACGCAGTCGTGGCGACCTGCAGCGACGGAAAGAATACGGGCAGCATCACGGTGAAGATCACTGTGCTCAAACAGATCGTCGATCGCGTCGGTGGTGGCATCGCAACGGCGGGCTGCTCGCAGGCCGCGCCCACTTCGCGCAACCTTGCGTTCCTTCCCTTGCTCGCGATGCTGCTGCTCTGGCCGCGCCGCAAGCGAGCCGCGAACATCGTGCGCAGGTCGTCGATGGTCTCGCTGGCAGCCGCCGGTAGCGCGCTGCTGATTGCAGGCTGCTCGTCGAGCACCAAGACCGGCTCGCTCTCAGGTGTCGTTGCCCTCGTGGGCGGCGGCGATCAATCGCAGACGCTGGTCAGCGCAGTCGGCGCTGCTGCGGCCGAGACGCGGACGGATACGAATGGCAAGTACGCGCTCAGCGGGCTGGTCGAGGGAAGCTACGCGTTGGTCGTTGCCGCGCCGAACACGCTCGAGGGCTCGCTGACGATCTCGGCACAGGTGCGCGCGGGCGCGACCACTGCCGTTCCGCTGCAGACCCTCACGCCGGTTGGCGTCATCGCGGGCCAGGTGTCGCTCGGTGCCTTGACGGGGAACGCGGGCGTTGTCGTGTCGGTGCCTGGAACTTCGTCGTTGGCGGTGACCGATGATGCCGGCAACTACCAGCTCAACCTTGTGCCGGCCGGCAGTCAGACGGTGGTCGCGGCCCGCGCTGGACGTGGCTCGGCCACTGCGACGGTCGCGGTCGTGCGCGGCCAGGTGGTGCAGGCCCCGCTCCTCAACCTGGTCGGGTCGGCGGGCGGCGGAACCGCCAGCATCAAGGGCAAGGTCATCCTCGATGGCCAGGCGGCTCCGCAGGGAGTTCCCGTCGGTCTCTCCGGAAACTCGCCGAGCGGCACCACGACCGATGCCACTGGAGCCTTCAGCTTCACCAATCTCGCCTCGGGCCAGTACACGGTTGTCGTGGCGATTCCGTCCGCTGCGCCGGCCGTCCAGAGCGCCACGGTGCAGCTCGCCGCGGGCGCGACGTCGACTCTTCCAGATATGCACTTCACGCCGCTTGGTACGATCAACGGCAGCGCGATTCTGCTCGGTGCCGCCGCAAGCAACGGCATCGCGATCTCCTCGCCCGGTGCGGTTGGAATCGCGCTCACGGACGTGGCAGGCAACTACTCGCTGCAGGGCGTTCCCGCGGGTGCGCGCCAGGTAACCGCGACCTATCCGGGCCGCGCAATCGGCACCGCGAGCGTCGTGGTTCCGTGGGACGGTTCGGTGACGGCGGCGCAGATGTCACTCTCCCCGCAGGCGGCGGGCGGACAGATCAACGGCACGGTGTCGATCTCCACCGCGGCCGACGCTGGTGGCGTGAAGCTGTCACTTGCTGGAACTGTGGGCGGTGCCCAGGTCAGTGCAGCCAATGGCTCATTCACGTTTGCCCAACTCCCCGACGGCCTCTATGCAGTCACCGCAGTGGCCAGCAACACCGTCGAGGCGCAGCAGACTCTCTCCGTGGGCATCCAGGACGGCGGCGTTTCCACGCTGCCGATCTCCTTCACTGGCGCGGGAGCGATCGCCGGTCTGGTCACGCTCAACGGGCAGCCCGCAGCGGGCGCATCCGTCTACGTCTCGGGCGGGTCGGGGTCGGCAGTCACCGACTCCTCGGGGCACTATCAAATCTCATCGTTGCCCGCGGGACAGGGCTACAGCCTGACGGCCGCGACTGCCGGCTATCTCTCTGCTGCGGTGTCCGTCGGAACTGTTGGATATGCCCAGACGCTGCAGGCGGCGACGCTTGTGCTGCGTCCTGAAGGTGCAAGCGCGACGGTCTCTGGTGCTGCGACCGTGGTTGGGTTTGGCGCAAAGCCCGGGATCAACGCGACGGTCGACGGGCCGGTCGTTGCTTCCGTCGGCACCGACAGCGACGGCGGCTTCTCCCTCGCCGTGACCCCCGGCGTCTACGAGTTGACGCTGGCGCTCCCGTTCGACGGGGGCAGCGGCTACGAGGCGAAGATCCCCAACGTGGTCGCACTCGCGGGAACCAACGGAACCTTCTTCGACGACGGGTCTGCCTGGTCTCTTCCCAACCCGATCGAGCTCCAGTGGGGTCACCAGTTGACCGCCGGAGACAACATCCTTCCCTCAGACGCGGACCCGACGACACACGATCTCGCTGCGCTTCTGGACTCAGACTGCACGGTCGCCACGAACGACATCTATGGAACGTGCACTGGAACTCCCGCTCTGATCTCGGGAGGCGTCGGGCAGCGTTTTGCGTTCAACGATGTGCCCACCGCGGGCCTCGGGATCGGACCGCGCCAAGGCGCCGGGCAGCAGCACTCGATCTGGTTCCTGACCGGAATCAGCCTCGACCAGTCCATCGCGGGTTCCGGATCTCAGACCGGTACGAACACAGCAACCATGATGATCGGAACGTCTGATGGCACTGCGACGAAGATCGCTGACATCGGCCTGTACGCGAACAGCGGCAGCTGCCTCAAGTGCGGAGTGATCAACAGCACTGCCTACGCACCGCAGGTAGAAGCCGCAGGGCAGGGGTTGGTGTTCACCTCCGTGGAGTCAGACGGAACGCACTTGATCTACGCCGACGTCTCCAGCGCGCAGCCGAGAGTGGCCAACCTCGGCCTCCTGCAGATGGACCGGGCTGCGGCCGGCTCGTCCGCGACGGCCACGTTCTATCTCGCTCCGAACGGTAAGGTTGTCTGGTTCCGCAGCGGCGCCAGCGGAGACCTCGTGGTCGGCCCGACAGCGGCACGTTCAAGCTCGGCTCCGGTCACCGACGTTGAAACGCAGGTGACAGGTGGAATCGACGACAGCACGTTCTTCCAGTTCTCCGCGGATGCCACCACGGTCGCCTTTGTAGACGCCAACGGTTGCTCCATTCCGTTGACCGATGGCCAGGGCAACGACGCAGGAACCACCCAGCCGAGTGGCTGCGCAGGACTCTGGACGGCTGCCGCCGATGGTACGCAGCTTCAGGAAGTCATTCCATATGTTCTCGGCGGCAAGTTGGGACTGTTCAGCCCTGCAGACAGCAGCGCCCAACTGCTCGGTGCGCCGGCCTATGGAGTCGATGGTGCCACTACATTCCTGGAACTTGTGGTCGCTCCGTTTGTTGCCGGATCTCAGACCCAGAGGATCCTGTTCAGCTCTGAGCCCTTCGGGGGGCTGGTTGGTGGCGTCGGACTGTACGGTTCGAAGATCTACGCCGCGTTTCCAAACACGGATGGTGGATCATTTACTCTTGTTGGTGGCCAGCCAACTCTGACCAGTTCACTGTCTGAGATCTCAGACTCGGCAATCGACTGGCTCGTCTCTGATGATGGCGACACAGTCTTCTATCGATATGCGGCGGGAACGGATGGGGGCGCGGCTGGAGGAGGGACGCCGCTCGGTGCCCGCTTCGAGGGATCTGCTGCGGTTGCAACCGTGGCCTCTGACGGCGGAATCCACCAGACGCAGATCGTGTCGGACGGCACCGCCCTCAGGGTCGCGGCGATCGCGGTCAATGGCGCCTCGATCTACGCGGACTATTCGCAGCAGCGGAAGAACACGGGGAAGGCCCTCCCGCACGGAAGCCTGTTCCAGACACCCAGTGCATGGAATACCAAAGCCGCCGCGGTTGCATACTCAAGCCTGGACGCAGCCGGCTTCCACCTGCGCGTCTCGACGCTGGATGGAACGTCTCAGACTGAGGTCGCCTCTCTGGGCACGGATGGAGGGCTCGAGCAGCTCAAGCAGTTGGAGGAGGTCATCGCGGGAGGGCGCGGGTTCGCGCTCATGTCTCCTGACTCCAACGAGGTTGTCTGGTCGACGACTGGTGTCGATCTCAACCTTGGACTCGCGGCTCCATCGGCTCCCTATGGTCTGCTCGCGGACCCTTCGGCCCAGATGATTCCTGTTACTGCCCAGAAGATCACGACTGACGCTCTTGGTTTTCTGGTCGATGGTCGACTCGTGGGAGAGAGCAGCGTTCCAAACCCGGATGGTGGCGGGACCGAGTTTGTCATCGGCGTTGCCACCACTGGAAGTTCTGGAGTGGACGCGGGCACGATCCGCACAGGGAACACGCTCATCTCCTTCGCGCCGCTGGGCGATGGCGTCTTCTATGACGGTCTCGACACCAACACGGGTCTCCTCGGCGCATACCGGTTTGTCTCGGGCGCGACCCAGGACGAACTGATCGCCCTCGGTGTGACGGGCGCCGCAGTCTCTCCGGATGGAGAGAGAATTCTGGTTGCAGGGACCGCAGCCGGTCCCTCTCTCCCGGACACTGTTTCCTCAGGTGCGAATCTACTCATCGAGGCGGCGGCCAGCGGCCCCCCAGCACGCATTCTGATGGACTTCCTCGTCTCTCAGATCTCAGCCCAGTCTCAGGCCAGGCAAAGCATCGCTGCTCAGGGAGCGACCGCCGCAGCACCTGCACAATCCAGCAACGTGGTCGGCTACTACAGTCAACTCAACGGCGCGATCTGGGCCGGGAAGTCGACCTATTACGGCCTGCGCGCAGGCAACCGGGCTCCACTCAACTTCCAGGACGGTCTCTACACAGGAGTTGTTCCATGATGGGCCGCTCCAGTCTGATTCTTGCGATGCTCTGCGCCCTTGCGGGCTGCACCAGCGCGCCAATTCCCATCTACTCGGGAAGCATCTCCGGACATGCCACGTACAAGGATGGTGGCGACTCGTCTGGAATCGTCGTCACCGTCTATGGCCCGGCCAGCGGGGCGGCGTTGACCGATGCCAATGGCAGTTGGTCGATCGCTGGCCTTCCTGCGGGAAGCTATGTGGTCAGCGCAGTTGCGCCCGCGGGCCTTGAGCCCTTCCTCGAAACGAACGTCGAGGTCTCCTCGGGCGCGGTCGTCGCGCCTGCGCTCTCCTTCACCGGCGTTGGCGCGATTTCGGGAAACGTCGCGATCGGAAGCACCGGCGTGCCTGGAGCCATCGTCATCATCGCCGGGACGGGTTTCGTCGCCGCCACCGACGCTTCGGGCAACTTCCTGCTGCGCGGTCTGATTGCCGGGACCTATGACCTTGTTGCGTCGCTCGGCGGCGCTGCGGGTGCGACCCGGACGGGCGTCGTGGTTGTGCACGGCCAGACGACGCAGGCGCCGCAGTTGTCTCTCTCTCCTGCTCCGGTCGGCGGAACCACAATCTCCGGTTCGCTCTCCATTGTCGGGGTTTCGCCGCAGCAGGGTCTTCCCGTCTCGCTCCAGGGGCCGACCTCCTCCGCCGCCATCACCGCAGCTGACGGTTCGTTCGTCTTCAATGGCGTGATCGATGGCCAGTACACGGTCGCGGCGCAGGTTCGCTCGACGTTGCCCAACATGCAGACCCAGGCTGTCACTGTGACCGGCGGCCAGTCTGTCTCGGGCGTCTCTCTGTCGTTCGCCCCCGTCGGCATCGTGCGAGGCAAGGCGGTTCTATCGGCGCACGCGACGGCGAACGCGGGCATCGCGGTGACGGCGCAGGGAACGGCCTCGTCGTCGGTCACCGACCAGCTCGGTCGCTACCAACTCGCGAATGTGCCTGCGACCCAGATGGCCAAGATCCAGGCGTCGATCATCGGCGGCGGAACTGCATCGACGCAGGTCGCGGTGCTCTGGAACCAGGAGGTCGTTGCCCCGGATCTCGATCTGTCGAGCTCGATCATCTATCCGACTGGCGAGATCAGCGGGACGGCGCTCTTTGCGAGCAGTGAAGACAACTCAGGGATCACCGTGACGCTGCGGGGCCCCACCGAGACGATGCAGGTGACGGGCACCGACGGCGCCTTCGATTTCATCCACGTCGAGCCGGGGAACTACCTCATCACTGCGTCGGCGACGGGCACGCGCGAGGGCAGCAAGTCGCTTTCTGTGACGCTCGGTGCGACGGCGATTTCCGCTCTCTCGCTGTCGTTGACTCCGCAGGCCGAACTGCGCGGCTACGTGACTGAGCAGGACGGCACGCCGAAGCCGTCGGCGCTGGTGTTCCTCAACGGCGGCTCCGCGAGCGCGGTCTCCGCTGTCGACGGTTCTTACATCCTGCGAGGCGTTCCGGTCGGTATCGCGTTGGCCGTCCAGGCCAGCACGGCCTCAGAGCTCTCGCAGCTGCAGGCGGTCGCTCCTCTCGCACGCGGAGATGAGGGGCACCCTGCGACTCTCATTCTGACTGCTCACGGACAGGCCGCTCTCTTGACTGGCCGCGCCCTCGACACGGATGGAACTCCCGCCGCGCTCGCCCAGCTCGATGCCGTTGGCACAGGGCTCGCCAGTGTCGCTGCTGCTGCTGACAGCTCCGGCGCCTTCTCGTTCTCTGCCGCTGAAGGAATCTACTCGCTGAGCATCACCGCTGCGGACGGCTCGCACGAGTCGATCCCGGTTGCGTCGCTGCCTGGCTCGACCGGGCTGGTCTGGGGCGGCGCGCTTCCCGGTGCGATCGGCACGGTCGAACTGCAGGGGGCGACGCGCATCGCCGCGTCTGCGAAGGGCGCCGCGATCATCGGGCGAGCCTCGACCTATCTCGATCCGACCATCAGCGGGACCAACGATGCCCTCATCATCAGCAACTACGCGGCCTACTCCACACCTGCGACGATTGCGAATGGGCCGACTGGCATCGGTGAGGGAACGCTGTGGCTCGAGAGCGGAGGCGTCGCGGTCCGCCTTCCGAGCGCTGGCGTCTTCATCGAGGACAACAGCTGTGGCCTGTCGACGGCACTGCAGGGCACACAGCAGCCCTCGCCGGTGATTGGTCCGTCGCATACCGCGCTCTACTCGCTCCCTGTCCTGCCGGGGACGGCCGGGCCGCTCGAGATCGGGCGCAGCGACGGCAAGGTCGTCGAGGCTTTCGGTCCTCTGGTTGAGAACAAGCAGGCTGCACCGGCAAGCCCTGGAAGCTGCCGGTGCACCATTAAACCGGTAGTCTGCACCTGCTCTGGCGCGAGCTCCGGCATCACCGCGCCAATCGCCAGCGGAGGCTCCACGGTCGTGTATCTCGGCTGGGAGAGTTCAATTGACGTCGAGGACGGCGGGATCGCGCTCGACCAGCTCTACTCGTTCAATATCAACGATGCGCTCGGCGATGGCGTGCCGATGCCTGTGCAGGTCACCTGTCAGAACGACCTGGGCGCATCGCCGATCTTCGTCTCTCCGGATGGCCTCTGGGTCTGGTACAGCGCGAACGGATCGATCGCGGTCGCATCGACGAGCGGGGTTGACCTCGACGGCGGCTGCCCAAGCCCCGTGCTGCTCAAGCCGTCGGGCGGTGGCAAGGCGAGCGGCGCGGTCAACGCCGACGCCAAGGTGATCGACGTCTCTGCCGACGGCACGTCGGTCCTCCTCTGCGCCGCTCCTGGTACGCAGGCGGGGAGCACGAAGGTCACCTGCGGCGACATCCTGCTCGCCAGCGCCGACGGGACGATCGTCACCGATCTGCACAGCGGGAACTTCGAAGAGCTCTCGACCTCCAGCGACGGCAAGAAGTACATCGTCTACGACGACAGCTCGCGTACCAACTTCGCTGGCGAGGCGATCATCGCGAGGGAGTTCTCGGCGCTGGCGCCTCGCTCGGCGGTGCTTTTTTCCGCCAAGCTGATCTGCGACTGGCAGGTGATGACCGATGGAACGGGAATCGTCGGTTGGGCCGCCACTGACGACGCGTGCAAGCAGGCGTCGGGCAACGGTGGCCTTCGTCCGACGGTGATCGCGGGCTTGCCTCTCAACTTCGCGGATGGCGATGTGTCGGGGCAGGCGGTCGACTCGGCCGGATTCAACTGCGTTGCGCCGGTCAGCGGCACCAAGGTCGCGTATGCGGTCACGACCGTCTATGGACCGGAGGGGGCCTCCACTACCACCAGCGCACTGAACCTCTCCGACTACTCCGCTGGCGCAGTGGGCGAAACCGTTGTGCTCGATGATGGCACCTCGGTCGCTGGCGGAGTCATCGGATGCGGCGCGGGCCAGCAGACCAGCGCGAGCACGTTTGTGCCGAGCGGGGACCGCGTCGCCTGGGTTGGGGGAACTCCGCACGCCTCCGGCAGCGGTTACTTCACGCTCAGCGTTGCCAACGCATCGCAGTCGATCGCGAACAAGGCTCCGGCCATCACCGCGACACTGGCGCTCCCGCAGGTCTCCACCGACTGCTCCCTGATTTCGAGCGGGCAGAACAACAATCTGTTGCTCTCGGGAGAGGACGGCAGCCCGCTCATCGTGCGCGCATCGGCGGACGGGTCGACCAGCCTGGCGATCTCGTGTGGGCTCGCCGCCACCCCGTCGGTCGGGAGCGTGACCGAGTTGGCCAACGACGGCTCGCGCTCCGGTACCCAGCCCACCGGGGTCTCCGCACAGATGAACTTCATGCTTGCCGATGGCACGCTGGCGTTCCTCAATGTCGACCCGACGACCAAGGCGGCCGCGATGTACACGGCAAGCCTCACGACGAGCACGTTGCAGCTCGCCGCGATCCCTGGGGCAGCCGGCACTCCAAGTTCTGCATTCGTCGGTGCGGGAGCAAGCAGCATCGCCCTCCTCATGGTTCCCGCGTCGACGGTCACGACGAGCTACGGAGTTCTGGGAAATCTCGTCTACCTCGGAGCCAAGGCAAGCTCGTTCGTTGCCGGCACCAACGTGCTCGTTCCAGGCAGCGGCGTATCGCAAGGCAGCAGCTGCACGCCCGAAAAAACGACGGGCGCACTCCCTGGCACGCTCGAGGTTTCGGCCGACGGAAAGTACCTGCTGTTCCACTCTGACGTCATCGGCTCGCCCGTGCAGATCTACGAGCAGCAGGAGATGTCGGGCGTGCTCAAGACGATGCGGATGAGCGACGGCGCGGTCCATTCGCTCGTCGGCCGCTCGGCGCAAGGCACATTCCTGCCGGACAACTCAATCCTGGGCGTTCGACAGCACTCGCCCGATACGTACTCGTTCCAAGACGGCGTCTACTTCTCGGCGCCCTGGGTGCAGCCATGAGGACCACTGTGGTCAATCGGATTGTCTGGTCGGCGCTGCCGTTCGCGGCGCTGCTCGTTGCAGGTTGCGCGGGGAGCAAGACGGAGCCCGCGACCGGAACGCTGACGGGCAAGGCGATCTACGCCAATGAGAGCGACTCGAGCGGCATCTCGGTCGCACTCGATGGGCCTGTGCACCAGAGCGCGCTGACGGCGGCCGACGGAACCTATACGTTCCAGAGTCTGCCTGCGGGAAGCTACGCGCTGCTCTTCACTCCCACCGCGGCGCAGGAGCGTCCGCAGATCCGCACCGCGTCCGTCTCCGCCACTCCGGGGAGCACGGTCGCGAACGTCGTCTTCACGGCGATCGGCGCGCTGAGCGGTACCGCTACGTTCGGGTCCACCACGGGCAACAGCGGCATCCTCGTTGTCTCTCCCGGAAGCGCGGCTGTCGCGGTGACGGACGATGCAGGCAACTTCACTCTGCGCGGGCTCCCGACCGGAACGGTCGATGTCATCGCCAGCGCTCCGGGCTTTGCTTCTGCGAGCGATCACGCAGTGGCGGTCGTCCACAACACGACGCAGCCCGCGCCGGCGTTGACTCTGCAGGCCGGTTCGGCGGGAATCGGCGCGATCACGGGTCAGGTCATTCTCGCGGGCATGTCGGCGCAGGCGGGTATTCCGGTCACGCTGCAAGGAATCAACTCGTCGGCCGCTGTCCTCACTGATGCGACCGGCGCGATCACCTTCACGGGCCTTCCTGATGGCCAGTACGCGCTGACCGCGATCGTCCACGATGCGCTCCGCGTCTCGGAAACGCTTGCCGTGCAGGTTCTCGGAGGGCAGCAACTCTCGTCGCCGCAGTTCCATTTCACGCCGACCGGACTCGTCTCCGGCATCGCCACGTTGCAGGGGGCGACCGCAGGCAACGCGGGGATTACGACCACCGCGCTTGGCGCGCCGTCCGTGACAGTGACGAATGACAGCGGCGCCTATTTGTTGCTGGCCGTTCCCGTGGGCAGCTTCAACATCGTCGCCTCCTACCCCGATCGTCAGAGTGCGGTGACCTCCGCGCCTGTGCAGGTCGCGTGGGGGCAGACCACGACCGCGCCTGCGTTGACGCTTGGCCCGCCACTCGACGCGATCGGCCAGGTGCAGGGGACGGTCACGCTCACTGGCCTCTCCGACGCGCATGGCATCATCGTCACGCTCTCGGGCGCGACGCCGGGCGTGTACATCACAGGCAACAGCGGTGGATTCACCTTCAAGAATCTCGTCGCGGGCAACTACACGTTGACTGCCTCGGCGCTCTCGACGGCAGAGAGCACGGCGACGATCGGGTTCACGATCTCCGCGGCCGCCCCCTTTGTCGCCGGCGCGAATTTCACCTTCACGCCCGTCGGGTCTGCGCAAGGCAAGGTCGCAAACCAGCAAGGGGCGTCCGTGGCGGGCGCGCTCGTGGTTGCCCAGGGGACGAGTCGGAGCACGCTCAGCGATACGAGCGGTAACTTCCTTCTCAGTGGGATTCCCGCGGGACCGGCTGCGGTGCTCTCCGCAAGCGTGGTTGGCAGTGAATCGGCTCCCGTGTCGGTTGCCATCACCTACGCACCGCAAGCGCCATCCATTGCAGACGCGGGCACGCTCACGCTCTCGAACGTCGTCCAGGCCAACGTCGCCATCGCAGGTCAATTCTCGCTCTACGGCGGCCCGTTCGGCACGACGCCCGATCCGTCGAAGCTCACGGTGAACTGGACTGGCGCGGCCGCCGGATCGACGAAGGTCGACAGTTCCGGTGCATGGAATGCGGTGACTCCCGTTGGCTTCTACTCGCTCTCGGTCGGCGAGGATGATGCGCTCAGGAGCGCGACGATTCCGAACGCGCTGGCGATGTCGGGTGGCGAGGGATTCGTGGTCGCGGATCAGCTCTATCCTCTCGCCTCTCCGCTTGAGCTTGAGTACGGGACGCAGGTCGTGAGTGGCCAGAAGGTCTCGCCGATTCTGACCGACCCTCGCTATCTGGGGAACGCCATTTTCACGGTAAGCTACGGCACGGTCGCAGTGAACCAGCCGCGGCAGGCGGAGGGGACGCTTGCACTGTTTCACAATCACCATGTGACGCTGGTTCCGGGAGCTGTTCCCGACATCGGCAACAGTGCGGCGACCGGGAAGGAGATGCAGGTCGCCGCGGCCGGCACGCTTCCAGAGATGCAAATCGGCCCGCAGGGCTCGGCGGTCTACCTGGAGAACGGCATGGCGAACCTCGCCCTCGCCGATGGGAGCATCCATCCTCTCGGAATTCAGGTGACCGACCCGAACTCAGGTGCGCCGCCGGGTCGTCTGAGCCCGTTCCAGCTCAACGGCAATGTGGCCTCCGGTGGGAACGTAATTGCGATCATCGGCATGAACCAGGGCGCTGGCGCCTGTGCTTCCGATCGGTTCAACGGGAACTCTCTCTATCCGGTCTATGCGGTCAACGTGACTACCCCCTCCTCGGTCAAGCTCGTCGGATGCGCAACCAATGCCAACGACGGAACCCGCTCGCTGTTTGTTTCTCCGGACGGACTTGGCGTCTGGATCGAGTGGACGGGAAATGGGAATGGTCTGGTCGACACGGTGGTGCAGAGCAATTGCGACCTGAACGATCAGAACAGCGACTGCCCGGCAAATAATATCGGCGGCGATTACAACAACAGCACTGGATTGAACCTCTACTTCTCCTCTGACGGCTCGGCTGTCGTGATGAGTTCCCAGTCGGGCGTGTTGCTGGCGTCCTCGGATGGGACGTCGCTGACCGAACTGACTAACAATGTTGGTACGCAGCCTGCCAACGATTCGTTCACCGTCTATCCGGCCCAGTTCGCGGGAACCGCCGTGGATGTGCTGGAAGTTGACGTGAGCGGGGCGCTGCAGAACTACGGTTGCTGCTACACCACGAGCATGTATCTGATGCCGTTCCAGGCCGCGGCGGGCCTGCCGGGCGAGCCAACGGCCCAGACGTCGGAATATCCCGGCATCAGCAGCGCAAACTGGCCGTTCCAGAACTTCAATCAGAACAATCAAAGATCGGGTGGAGTGGTGATTGCGCCACAGGCCCCCTGGTATGCACCGTCGCATCTCGCCTACACGGTCGGTGGATATCCGGCGTCGGACGGCACGGTCGTCGCGGTTTCGTTCTCCGACGTCGTTACCGGCTCGACCACGGGCAAGACGTTGTCGACCACCGCGAACGTAAACCTCGGTCAAGCGCAGATGCTGACGGTCAATGGGAACGATTATGTCCTGTTCCTCGATCAGCAGTCTGATGGAGGGTCTTCGACAACGGTGCTGGAAGAGTACTCTTTCACGGCGGGAGGAGCAGCGACGCCGATCGCCTCCGACGTAACTCAGATGATGACGCAGCAAAGCCAATGGTTCTACGGAAACGTCGCAGCGCCGAACTGGATCGGCTGGGCGACCAGCGGAGGAGAGGCCTCTGTTTACCCGCTGTGTTTCGCCACGCGCATCGATGTCCCAAGCTCTCCGATCGTGAGCCTCGGGCCGTGCCAGCCGGGTTATTCAATGACGTTCAGCGACGATGGAAAGGTTGTCTTGTTCACGCAGCCTGCGGCGCTGACGGGAGCGAACAATGACGTTCCTGCGCTCGCGGATCTCTCCACGACCAGTCCCGTTCCGGTGCCGATCGTCGTCGATGGGCTCGACTACATCTCGACTGACACGCAGGCCTTCCTTTCCGACGATCGCATCGCTCTCTCGGGTTGGAACCAGAACGAAACGCTCGGCGAGTCGCTCGTGGTCGGACTCGATGCAAACGCTCCTGGCGGTTTTTCCCTGTTGACCCTCGCCAACCACAACTATGGCGCTGATGTAGCCAACAATTGGGGAGACATGCCTGCGCAGAAGCTGGGCGGACTCGTGCGGTGGAGCATGAACCAGGTCCCCTCGCGGCAGACGGCCTGGGGCCTGTTCGATGTTGAGATCCTGGCGGCGGGCTCAACACACCCAATCGATCTGGGTACGCTGTCGATGAACCTGAATGCGCGTGAGAGCAAGTTCCCGTTCAAGCTCGCACTGCTCGCGGATGGCTCGAATCTGATGCTGATGCGTGCAGGCGTAGAGGGCGTAACGGACCCTGACACGGGCGTCGGCTCGCTGGTCGCGGCAAGCACGAGTGGATGGGCCGTGCACATGCTCTCGCATGCGAGCGACAGTTACGCCATCGTTCCGGGCACGATGGAGATTCTCGGTACGCAGCAACGCACGCAGGCGCCTTGGGGAATGCAGGACGGCGTGTACGTGCTCGCTTCACCGCCAGCGCCGGCGGTTCGGTCGGCGCAGGCGCGTCGATAGCGCCGCCGGCCGAATCGCCATGAGGCAAGCGGACGAGAGCGCACGACGGGAGGGGACCGGTCGCGCGCTCTCGCTGTTTCTGGCTGGGCTGATCGCTGGAGCAGCGCTGCCGGCCTGCCACGCCTCGAATGCAGCCGGGGCCGCAGTCATCACGTCACTCGCTGGAGGCTATTCGGCGATCCGGCGCGCGAACGGCGAGTGCTATGTCGACTGCCTTCCGGGCTCGAGTTGCAATCGAACGACCGGACTCTGTGACCCCCTCGCCTGCCGGGGAAAGTGCGCGGAGGGCTTGAGCTGCGAACAGACGGAGACTGGCTCGGCGTGCGTGCCGCGCTCGACGATGCCGCACATGCAGGTGGTTGAGAGCGGAGCGCGGCCATTCGGCGACGGCCAGGCGGCGCAAGGGCCCGCCGGTTCGATCGGGATCTCGAGCGCGGGCGCGGGCGCAGGCAGCAGTACGGCACCTACCAACGCTGTGCAGGGCCTGGGTGTCAAGCGCGTGAATGATCCGCCGGCAACTTCAGGATCCACTGCACCTGGCCTCGACCTGATGAACAATGCGTGGGATCGCAATCACGCTGATCCACTGCCGCAGATGAGCAATCCGAATCTGCCCCCGCCGCACTGAGTGTCGCGCAGGAGGACTCGGGTTGCGTCTCCAGCGCGGCCCTGATAGATCGCCGCGTCCGATCGGCCTTGCGCAGAGACGGGCGGAGTGTGGTAGAAGCCTCCGCCGCCCCGCAGAGACGCTGGACCGGGGGCCGGGCAACGGCGGGACGTGAACCCGCCAGGCCCGGAAGGGAGCAACGGTAGCGGCTTCAACCGTGTGCCCGGTCTCCGGTCCAGCGCCTCTGCGGGCTTCTCGCCCCGACCACCCACAGGATTCGACAAACGCGATATGGCGCCAGAAACCGCTGAGAGCGCAGGTTCCGCATTGGCCTCGGCTCCGTATCTGGTGCTGGCGCGCAAGTATCGGCCGCAGAAGTTCGCCGACCTGACCGGGCAGGAGCATGTTGTCCGCACGCTCGCGAACGCGCTCAAGACAGGCCGCGTCGCCCACGCGTTTCTCTTCTGCGGACCGCGCGGCTGCGGCAAGACCACGAGCGCGCGCATTCTCGCTCGCGCGCTGAACTGCGTGAATCTTCCTCGTCCCGCGGGAGCGTCCGATCCCGACAGCGCCGAGCCGTGCGGGACCTGCGCGCCGTGTCTCGAGATCGCTGCGGGCACCGACATCGACGTGCAGGAGATCGATGCGGCGAGCAACAACGGTGTCGATGACGTGCGCGCGCTGCGCGAGGCGGCGCGCTATCTGCCCGCGCGCGATCGCTACAAGATCTACATCGTCGACGAAGTGCACATGCTCTCGAGCGCGGCCTTCAATGCGCTGCTCAAGACGCTCGAGGAGCCGCCGGGTCACATCAAGTTTCTCCTCGCGACCACCGATCCGCAGAAGCTGCCGGCGACGATTCTCTCTCGCGTGCAGCGGCACAATTTCCAGCTCGTGCCGCTCGGGAAGATCGTCGCCCGCCTGCGCGAGATCCTCGTCGCGGAGAAGGTGTCCGCAAGCGATGGCGCGCTCTCGCTCGTCGCGCGCCAGGCCGCGGGATCGATGCGCGATGCGCTCAGCCTGCTCGATCAGCTGCTCTCGGCGCACGACCCGGCTGCAGGAGAGATCGGCGATGTCGAGGCCGCAGAGATCCTCGGTGCACTCGATCGGCGCGTCGCTGCCGATGCAGTGACGGCCGTGCTTCGCCGCGACGCCGCAGGTGCGCTGGCCGCGGTCGTGCGCGCATATGAGGCGGGCGCGGAGATGAAGCGGTTCGCCGAGGAGCTTGCGGCGCACGCGCGCAATCTGCTCCTCGTGCAGATGAACGGCGTCACGCTCGATCTTCCCGATCACGAGCTGCGCGAGCTGAAAGCCCAGGGTGCCGAGTGCGATCCAGCGCAGCTCGCGCGCGTGTTCGAGCTGCTCCAGGCCGCGCAGGATGAGGTCGCGCGCGCGGCGACTCCTCGGCATGCAATCGAGGTTGCGCTCCTGCGCGCAGTGCATCTCGCGCCGTCGAGTGGGCTGCCGGAACTCATCGCGCGGGTCGAGCAGTTGGCGGGAAAGCTGGGAGGCGCAGCGATTCCCGCGGGCGTTTCTCCCGAGGGAAAGCCGCGTCCGTCGACTCCTCCGTGGGGCTCGCGGGGCCTGCCTGGCGCGGGTGCGCCGCTCGTCCGCGCCGAGGCCGCACTGGTCGCTTCGGAGCCGACCCGGACTGCCGCGGAGCCTTCGCATCCGATCATGCAGGCAGGCAGCGTCGCGCCGAGATCTGTTGAACACCAACAATTGGTACACCAAGCATCTCCGCCTGCCGTGAGTGCAGCGCGCGCGATGCCGCCTGCTCCGGCGAGCACGCCGCCTGCGTCGTTCCCTCCGCCCGTCGCACCGGCTGTTGCGACTGCCCCGACCGCGCTGGACGTGGCTTCGCGCTCGCTTGAGGAAAACTGGAAGCGTCTGGTGGAGTCGGTCCGGGCGGCGCGCAAGGCGGCTCTCGCGGCGGTGCTGGAGCAGGGAGTGCCGCAGGAGATCACGGCCGACCTGGTGTCGTTCACTCTGCCGCGGGCCCAGGCGCGCGCGGGTCTTCTCGATGATCGCGACAATCGCGCGGCCCTCGAAATCGCGTTCGAACGGGCGCTCGGGAAGAAGCCGCAGATCCTGATTCGCGAGCAGGTGGACGCTCCGGAAGGCGCGCCCAAGAGTCTCGCCGAGCAGAAGCGCGAGGTGCGCGCGCGGGCCTCGAACGCGCGCGTGGCACTCGGGCGCGAGCATCCGCACGTTCGTGCAGCAGTCGAGATCTTCGCTGGCGAGATCGAAGACGTCCGGGATCTGGGGGAGGAATAGTTCATGAAGAAGCTCAACTCGAATCGGCAGAGCAGGGCGGCAGGCGTCAGATCGACCAGGCTGGTGGCGGCTCTGCGCGTTTGTGCTCTCGCGCTCTGCGTGCTCCCGCACCTCGCCTACGCACAGTCGGATGCGGAC
Organism: uncultured delta proteobacterium; assembly: GCA_903911145.1. Taxonomy (GTDB): domain Bacteria; phylum Myxococcota; class Myxococcia; order Myxococcales; family 40CM-4-68-19; genus CAIWCD01. Next base: position 37,354 of record CAIWCD010000018.1, read on the forward strand.
GCGAAGCTCGACACCGATGCGGCCGCGGCAGCAGCTGCAGCAGCTCCAAAGCCGACCGGCGGTCCCGTGGGCGCGTCGCTCGACAAGCTGCTCAAGGGCATTCACGCCGACGGGCCGATCAAGCTGAACGATGGCGTGAAGGCCGATTTGATCGCGCTGTTGCCCTCGGCCCGTCGCGGCGAGGAGTGCCCGACGCCCGCTGCCGGTGCGTCTGATGCGAGCGCGATCGCGAGCCGCGGTGACGGCGCCATGCTCATCGCGCAGATCACGAGCTGCCAGGGTTCGTTCCTGATGATCTACTCGCCGGGTGTTCGCATCCGTGCCGCTCGCCTTCTCGACCTCGAGGAGGGACAGACGCTCGAGGACGCGCACCTGCTCAACCTGCGCGAAGCCAAGCGCGAGGACGACCTGGCGATCACGTTGCACGTCGGACTGACGCGCGAGGAGACGCGCCTGTTTCTGCGACGCGGCGACGGGTTCGCGTTTGGTGCGTCGGGCACGCTGCCGGCCTTTGGCGAGAAGGGCGACTGCGCAGGCGGAGGCGACGTCACTGGCGGCTACACTTCCTTTTTGAAAGTGGATGCCAAAGGTCGCCTCGAAGTTCTGCGCGTCGATACCGAGTGCGTGGGCGGCACGCCGTGGCAGGCTCGCTGCGATCTCTGGACCGTCGCTGCAGGCGCCACCGAGCAGGCGGGCGTGAACCAGGTCGGTGTCTGCGCACTGCCGGCGAAGCTCGACGCCAAGAGCCTGCACAGCTCCGGGTGGCGATGAGCGAGCGCGTTCACGATCCGATCGCGCGCCTCGCGGTGCTTCTGTCGCGCCTGCCCGGTGTGGGCGAGAAGACGGCGCAGCGGCTCGCGTTCCACATTCTCGAGTCGCCGAAAGAGTACGCGCGCGAACTCTCGCAGGCTCTTCTCGCGCTCGAACACGACGTGCGCCTCTGCTCGCGCTGCTGCAATCTGACCGCGCAGGAGCCGTGCGCGCTCTGCCGCGATCCGCTGCGGGATGGCCGCCTGCTCTGCGTCGTCGAGACGGTGCCTGATCTGCTCGCCATCGAGCGCACGCGTGAATTCCGCGGCCGCTACCATGTGCTGCACGGCGCGCTTTCTCCTCTCGATGGCGTTGGCCCCGATCGGCTGAAGATCAAGGAGCTGCTCGCCCGGTTGAGTCACGACGGTGCGCGCACCGAGAGCGATGCGGCAGGCGCGTCGTCGGAGAAGATCGAAGAGATCATTCTCGCCACCGACCCCACGGTGGAGGGCGAGGCGACCGCGCTCTACCTCTCTCGTCTGCTCAAGCCTCTCGGGCTGCGCATCACGCGCATCGCGCAGGGATTGCCGATGGGCGGCGATCTCGAATATGCCGATCAGGTCACGCTTGCCCGCGCGATGTCAGGCCGCAGGGAGCTCTGAACCCGCGACCGCGGCGTGGCGTCCGTCGATCGTCGGCCGATCGGTTGTTTGCCCCTCTGCGGCCCCTCTGTTAGCGTCGGCAACTTCTGGCAGTTTTGCGCAAGCGAGGACCGCTCCATGCAGCCGCAGATGGTCATGTACGACGAGGAGTTCCAGCACATCAGCCTCGTGTGTGACCGACTTGCGCGCGAGGCGAATGCGAAGGTCGTCTTCCTCGTCGACAAGAACGGCCAGCTGATTGCGTCGGTGGGCGCGACCGAAAACCTCGACACGACATCGCTCGCGTCGCTGACGGCGGGCAACATCGCCGCGACGGGCGGCCTCGCCAAACTCATCGGGGAAAAAGAATTTTCCATCCTCTTTCACGAGGGAGAGCGCGACAATCTGCACATCAGCATCGTCGGCGGCCGGGTGATTCTGGTCGTCATCTTCGACGCCCGCTCAAGTCTCGGACTCGTCCGCCTGCGCGTGCGCAAGGCCTCCGATGAGCTGGCGAAGATCTTCGAGGCGCTGACCAAGAAGGCCGCTGGGCCGGGCGCCGGATCTCCCTTCGCGGAGATCACCGACGATGACATTGACAGCCTGTTCAGCGAGTAAAGGCGCGGCTCGACGACAATGAGTTACATCAACTACAGCTCGCGCGAGATGCACTGCAAGATCGTCTATTACGGCCCTGGCCTGGGCGGTAAGACGACCAACATCGAGTATCTGCACGCGACCACGCCTGAGGCGTCGCGCGGCAAGATGATCAAGCTCGCGACCGACACCGACCGCACGCTCTTCTTCGATTTCATGCCGCTCGCGCTCGGGCAGATCAAAGGCTTCAAGACCCGGTTCCACCTCTACTCGGTGCCCGGACAGTTCCACTACGATGCGATGCGCAAGCTCATCCTCAAGGGCATCGACGGCGTCGTCTTCGTCGCCGACAGCCAGGTCGAGCGCACCGAAGCGAACGACGAATCGATGATCAATCTGCGCTCGAATCTCGAGGAGCATGCGTATGATCTCGACAAGCTCCCGTTCGTGATTCAATACAACAAGCGGGATCTTCCCAACGCAGCCTCCATCGAGGAGATGCAGAGTCTGCTCAATCCACGGAACGTTCCGTTCTTCGAGGCAGTGGCTCCGAAGGGCGAGGGCGTCTATGAAACGCTGAAGGCGATCATTCGCCAGATCATCATCACGCAGCGGAAGGGATCCTGACGTTCGTGCGCAGCCGAGCTCAAGCAGTCATGTGCCTGATCGGCACTCTCCTCCTCTCGGCCGCAGTGACCCGGGCCGATGACGCGCGTGCTGGCGCTCCGGCCGCGGCTCCTGCTGCGTCGGGTGCTCCTTCCAGTGACGCGACGCCGCCCGCGAGCGGCGCTCCGGCGGCAGCAGCATCGACTGTCGCCGCGCCTTCTGGGCCAGCGACGCCGCCGACCGCGTCCGCCCCTTCGGCATCCGCTCCCGCTGCGGTGCCGCCGGCATCGGCGCAGCCTGCCGTCGGTGCGCCAGCGACCGCTCCGTCGTCCACCGCGCCCGCTGCTCCGGCGACGGCTGGAGCTCCCGCCAATCCCGCGATCACACCGGGCGCACTGGCTGCGGCAGAGGCTTCGAAGACGTCAGGGGTCGACGAAGCGTTCGAGCTGAAGGTCAAGTCGCTCGAAGAGAACGTCAATGAGCTCAAGGAGAAGATCTTCCGCACCAAGGCGCGCCTCCTGCTGCTTCAGGAAACGGTCCTCGGCGGCGATATCACGGCGGGCGCCAAGGCCGTGCTGGTGCACCGCAACGAGATGGGCAGCCAGTTTGTGCTCGAATCGGTCAGCTATGCGCTCGACGGTGCGCCGATCTTCACGCGCGTCGACAGCGAAGGCGACCTCGATAAGAAGCAAGAGATTGAAATCTTCAATGGCCGCATCGTCGCGGGCAATCACGCCATCAGCGTGAAGCTCCAGTATCGCGGCCACGGATATGGAGTATTTTCTTATCTCGAGGGATATAAGTTCCACCTGCAATCGAGCTACACCTTCGACGCCGAGGGCGGGAAGGTTACGCAGATTAAAATCGTGGGATATGAGAAGGGGAATATCACCACCGATTTGAAGGATCGTCCGGCGGTGAAGTACGACGTCGAAGTGACGCGCGATGCAGTCAAGCGCGCTTCGGCGGACGCGAGCGATGCCGCAGCACCTGCGGCGGGAGCGGCTCCGGCCGACGCGAGACCGCAGTGACCTGCGTGCGCTTCACCTCAGTGTTGGCCGCGATGGCCATGTTGTCCTGGGGTGGGGCTGCGCGCGCGGCGCCCGCAGAGGAGGAGCCGTCGCTCGTCAAGGACGATGCGGCGGAGGTCGAGCGCGTCGAAACCGTCGTCCAGACCGTCTCCGATCGCCTCAACCTGGTTGAACGTGAATATGGCCAGGCCGAGGATCCGAGTGAGTTGCTCGAGCTGCGCCATCGCTTTGCCGAGGCCGAGACGCAATATCTCCTCGGCGAATATGCGAACGCGGCCGCGCTGCTCTACGACGTGGTCGATGCGCCCAGCTATAAGAACGAAGAGAATCGCCCCGACGCTCTCTATTACCTGGGAGACGCGCTCTATCGCGAAGGCAGCTGGCTCGAATCGCGCCGATACTTCCGCGAGCTGGCCGAGCTGCGCGTGCCGCGTCACCTCCAGGGGAGCATGCTGCGCCTGATCGATCTCTCCGAGAAGGTCAGCGACCATACCGGGATTGAAGAGCTGTACCAGGCGCTGCTCGTGCAGGCGGGCAGCGAAGGGAAGGTCAAGCCCGAGGTCGTCTATGTCCACGCGAAGTGGACTGCGCGCCGTTCGGATATCCCGGACGCCGAGCGGATCTCGCGTGCTCTGGCCGCGTTCAGCCGCATTCCCGATGAGAGTGAGTATGGCCCCCAGTCCCGTTATTTCGAGGGGGCGTTGCTGGTGCAGCGGGGCGCTCTCGAGGAGGCGCACCAGGCGTTCGAGCACGTTCTGGGGATGCCACAGATCGACAGCGCCCCGACCGCGGCGGACGTCGCGCATACTCCTGCGGGACTCACGGGCGAGGCTGCGGTCAAGGCGGCGCACGAGGCGAAGAACTCGCGCCTGCGCGATCTGGCTCTGCTCGCGGTCGGCCGTGTTCTCTATGAGCAGGGCAAGGTGATCGAAGCGACCGAGCGATATGAGCGCATTGAACACGATTCAGAGAGCTTTAATGACGCGCTCTATGAACTATCTGCCTGCTGGCAGAAGCAGGGTGAATACGAGAAGGCGCTGCATACGACCGAGCTCTTGCTCCTGCTCGTCGAGGATTCGACCATTGCTCCCGAGGCGCGGCTGCAGCAGGCGCAGCTCCTCTTGCGCATCAAGCGATATGAGAAGGCGATTGAATCCTATGAGCAGCTTGGCAATGAAATGCGTCCCGTGCAGGCGCGAATCCAGGAGCTGGTCTCGGTTCCCGACCCGGTCGCCTATTATAACCAACTCCTCGAGCGTGGAGAGCGCTCGCTCGATACCACGCAGCTATTGCCCGAAGTGGCGCGCAAGTATGTAACCGGACGCGACGCGAGTACTGCCCGGGTGATTATCGATGAGCTCGGCGCGGGTCGTCAGGGGTTGCAGGAGTCGAAGGCTCTTCTCGATACCCTGTCCGCGGCGCTGCAGTCCGGGCGGCTCGAGCTGTTTCCCACGCTGCAAGAGGGAAATCTGCGCGCGCTCGAGGTGGAGAATGCGCTCGTCCGCGCGGATGGCGAGCTGACGGCTGTCGAGTCGCGGCTGGTTGTTCGCGCAGATCCGGCGATCGCGGCGCAGCTTCAATCGGCACGGCAGTCTCGATTTGTGCTGGATACCCGCGTCGCGAAGCTGCCCGATTCGGCTGCGGCGTTTGCCCAGCGCAAGGCGACGGCGCTCGCGCGAGTGACTGAATTGTCGAAGGCGTCGTTTCGTCTCGGCCAGCAGATCGACAGTCTCGGTGCGCAGCTGATTGCCGCTGAGAAATGGCAGAAGGATTCCGCCGCGAGCCGCAAGGCGAAGGCGGGCAAGGCGAGCGCTGAGGTTGCGCAGGCCGAGAGCGAGTTTGCCAATCGCATCGCCGGAGATCGCGCGGTCGTTCGCGAACTCGAGGATGAGCGGCAGCGCATTGACCATGCGATCGACGCAGCTCGTGGATCGGTGGCCGGCGCGGTCGCGGGTGCAGAGGGCGACGAGAAGCTGCGTGCGGATTATCTCGCGGCAGCCGATGCGGAGCGAAAGGCCTCCAACGCATTTGCGGCCCAGCTGCCGCCGGCGGCGCGTGCACTCGAGACCCGTATCCAGACCTCGATTGCAATGCTCGGCGAGCTGCGCTTGCGCGCCGTCGAAGTGCGTCGCTCGATTCGCAGCCGGGCGCAGGACAAGCTTGCGGTGCTGCGCAGCCGGCTGCAGCGCGAGGCGGAGAATCTCTCGGGATACAGCCGGGAAGTGAGCGACGTCGAAGGAGGCACCAAGCATCTGCTCGGCCGCATTACCACCGAGACGTTTGCGCGCGTGGGCCGCATCTTCGGTGACCTGGTGATTAAAGCCGACGTTGGCGTGATTGATACGGCCTGGGCGCAGAAGCGCGATCGCACCGATTCAATCACCGAGCTCGAAGAGAAGAAGCAGAAGGAGCTCAAGACGCTCGCTGACGAGTTCTCCGAAGTTCTCAAGGAGGTCGAGTGAGCGGGCGCGTACTTCTCGCGCTCTCGGTTGCGCTCTGCTCATTGGCAGTGCGTGCCGCCACGCCTGCGCCCGCTCCGGTTGCGCCGCCGCCGCCGAAGGTCGAGCAGATTCCTTCGAGCAGCGATGCCGACCAGCGTGAGCTGCAGGATTTCCTCGACGCGCATGCGCGCTGGGACGTGGAGAACAGCGAGTTTCGCAAAGAGGTCGCGCTGCTCGTCCAGCGCAAATACGAAGAGCGCCGCAGCAAGCTCACCGAGACGTACGAGGCGCAGATTCGCGAACTCGAAGTCGACGAGCGTGCGCTGCGCAAGACGGCGATCGAACGGTTCGAGAACTTCATCGCCCATTATCCCGATGAGCAGCGCGCCACGCCCGACGCGATGTTCCGCCTCTCCGAACTCTACTTTGAAGAGGCGAAGGACCAGCAGCAGATGGCGCAGAAGGAGCTCGAGGAGCGGATGAAGACGCTCGGGCCCGGGGAAGAGCCACCGCCTGAGCCGCCGGTCCGTTTCGATAAGTCGGTCTCGCTCTATCGGACGCTGATCTCCAAGTTTCCCACCTATCGCCTCATCGATGGCGTCCAATACCTGCTCGGATATGTCCTCGAGCAGCAGGGCGAACTCGAAGAGTCGCGCGACGCGTTCGCCGAGTTGATTGCCAAGTATCCCGATTCGAAGTTCGTTCCTGAGTCGTGGATGCGCGTGGGTGAATACTGGTTTGATAATCCGGGCGCAGATGCGAACTCGAGTCTGCTCCTCGCCGCGGCAGCCTACGGGCACGTCACGGATAAGCCGGATAGCCCCCTATATGACAAGGGTCTCTATAAGCTCGGTTGGACCTGGTATCGGCTCGATCGATATGACGACGCCGTCGGATCATTCGTCGAGCTCATCGATACCTACGACGCGCGCACGAAGAAGAAGAACGACGCGGAGAAGCTGCCGGGACAGGGGCAGGGCGCGGTCGCTGCACAGAAGAAGGGCGAATCGGGCGGCGAGCTTCGCGACGAGGCGTTGCAATATACGGCCATTTCGTTCGCGGATGAGCAGTGGGGCGGCGTGGATAAGGCCAAGGCCTTCTTCGTCAAGCTCGGAGGCCGCTCGTGGGAGCCGCTCTTCTGGCGCAAACTCGGCGATATCTACTTCGATCAGACGAAGAATGCGCCGGCGATCGACTGCTATCACATCGTCATGGAGAAGAATCCGACGGCGCCTTATGCGCCTCAGATTCAACAGAAGATTGTCCAGGCCTATGATCGCGATCGCGACTTCGAAAAGTCGCGAGCCGAGAGGGATATCCTCGTCAAGCAGTTCGCCGAGGGCAGCCCCTGGTTTGAGGCAAACAAGAACGACGCGGAAGTGCTCGCGCAGACGCGGCAGATCATGGAGAAGTCGCTCTATTCGAGCGCCAATTTCCATCACCTCCAGGCGCAGGAATACAAAAAGTCGCAGAAGTATGAACTCGCACTCAAAGAGTTTCAGGCGGCGGCCACCGCATATGGCACCTATCTCGCGCGATTCCCTCACGCGAAGAATCTCTACGAGACGCGCTTCTATCACGCCGAGACTCTCTATAACTCGCTCCAGTTCGAGGCGGCCGCGGCTGAATATGCCGGGGTTCGCGACGACCAGACGGACGGCAAGTATCTGAACGATTCAGCCTTCGCTGTCGTGGCTTCGCTCGACAAGGAGATCGAGCGTTTGGAAAAAGCAGGGAAGCTTGAGCTGCCTCCGCTCCTGTTATCCAACGCGCGCCCGAAGGATCAGAAGATTGCGCCGATTGAACTCGACGAACTGCGCAAGAAGGAGGTCGACGCGGTCGATATGTTCGTCCGCCTGCTTCCGAAGGACGAGAAGGCAGCGAACCTGCTCTATACGTCGGGCGAGACCTACTATCGACATAACCAGTTCGATGAGGCCCGCCGGCGTTTCAAGCTTGTCATCGATAACTATCCTGAAGCGGAGGAAGCGAAGTTCGCTTCGAACCTGACTCTCGAGACGTTCATCGCGGAGCAGGATTGGGCGAAGGTCGAGAATTTCTCTGCCGCCGTGCTCAAGCAGAACGGCAAGAAGATGGATGACAAGCAGCGCGTTGAGTTGACGGGCATTGAATTGAAGGCCCGTGCAAGTCGCGCGACTGCGTTGATGGATAGCAAGAACTATGAAGAGGCCGCGAAGCTCTTTATCGCGGCGGTTGATGAAGATCCCAAAGTGGACTTCGCAGATAAGGCGCTGAACAACGCCGCCTTCTGCTACCAGCAGGCGTTCCGCAACGATTCAGCGCAGAAGGTCTATGAGCGGCTCTTCACGCAATATCCGCAGAGTCCGTTCGCGGAGTCCGCGCTCTTCCTGGTCGGATTGAACGCGGAGAAGGCCTTTGATTTCGATAAGGCGATTGAGCGCTATGGAACGCTCGTCGATAAGTATCCGCAGAGCCAGAAGCGCGCCGACGCGGCCTTCAATCTCGCGAAGGCGCTCGAGGAGCTGCAGCGTTATCCCGAAGCGCAGGCGGCCTATGCGCGCTATGCGCAGCTCTTCCCCGATCGCGAAGACGCGCCGTCGATGCTCTTCAAGGGCGCGCTGGTGGCGGAGCACACGAAGAACTGGAAGCAGGAGATCGCTGATCTCACCGATTACATCCGGCGCTTCAAGAAGAACGAGAAGGAGAAGGAGCGCGTCGTTCAGGCCTATTTGAAGATTGGTCTGGCATTCAAGCAGCTCAATAGCGAGACCGCGGCGAGGCAGGCGTTCGCCGATGCGGTGGCTGAATATGATGCGCGCAAGTTGGTCCCGTCTGATCTGGTGGGATCGGCGGCGGCAGCGGAGGCCAAGTTCAACCTCGCGGAGATTGAGTTTGTTGATTACGACAAGGTGAAGATCGAAGCTCACGGCAGAGGCAGCGCATTCGAAAAGTCGCTGAAGGCGGCATTGACGAAGAAAGCCGAGGAGCGCGAGAAGGTCATGGCGCTCTATCGAGATGTCGCGGTGAAATACAAGCGACCCGATTGGATCGTGGCTGCATTGTATCGAGTTGGTTATATCGACGAGCAGTTCGCGGCAGCGCTCAACAACGCGCCGGTTCCCTCCGAGATCAAGAAGATGGGCGATGAAGGTGTTGCGGCCTATTCAGACCAGCTCAACCAGATTGCATTGCCCATCGATGAGCGTGCGCTGGAGGCCTACAAGAAAGCCGTTGCGACAGCGCGCGACCTGAAGATCGCCAACGAGTGGACGCGGAAGATTCTCGAGTCGCTTGATCACTACGATCATAAGAGCTTCCCGCTGCTGAAGGATCCGAAACAGGAGTATCTGCTCGAGCCGGTCTCGCCGACGGCGCTGGCGGAACTCGACGGCACCTTGATCCGGCCGCCGCCGCCTACGCCTCCTCCGTCTGCGGCTCCTGCCGCGGCTCCCACGCCGGCACCCGCGCCGGCACCCGCGCCTGTTGCGGCACCGGCGAATGGTGCACCAGCTCCGGCTCCGACTGGTGCTCCTGCGCCCGCTCCCTCGGGCGCGACGGGAACTCCGCTCACGCCTCAGTCTGCTCCCGCAGTCGCTTCTCCTCCTCCCGCGACCGCGGCTCCGGCAGGCGCGGCTCCCGCCAACAAACTCGGCGGAGATGGCAAATGATGCGCTTCTCGCTCTGCCGCATCGGCCTCATCTCGGCACTCGCGCTCTTCGCCGCGTGCGCAACGGCGGAGCTCAAGCCGACGGAAGACAACGCAGACGGTGGAGCAGATGGAGGCGAGTCCTCTGAGGTTCAGGCGGTGCCCGAGGTCTCGAGCGCCGCCCCAGCGACCCCGGTTCCCGTGGTTCCCACCGTCTCTTCCGAGGATCAAGAGAAGGCCAAGCAGAGTTTCGCGTCGGGCCAGGAGGCGATGAAGCGCGGTGATGTGGCGCGTGCGCAGCAGTTCTTCGCCGATGCGGCGAAGGCCGATCCGCAGCAGTGCTCGGCGTCGATGAACCAGGCGGTGCTGCTCGCGCGCGCCGGAAAGAACGACGACGCGAAGGAGGTGCTGCGCGCGGCGCTGAAAGCGCGACCCGATTGCATCGAGGCGTCGGCGAACCTTACCCGGCTGCACCTCAAGCTCGGTGAACTGCGCGACGCGGAGAGCGAACTGGTTGCTCGCATCCGGCAATATCCCGCGCTGCTCGCGCTGCGCATCCAATATGTGCGCGTGCTGATCGCCGGGCAGAAGTTCGACGCGGCGCTCGCTGAGGCGAAACGCGTGCGCAAGGAGGACGAGAAGAACGTCCCGGCGATCCAGGCGCTCGCCGACGTCTGGTATCGCGAGAAGAAATACGAACTCGCGCGAGACGTGCTCGAGACCGCGGCCGCGATCGATCCGCTCAACGCGGAGACAGCGAACGCGCAGGGCTTCGTCTTCCTTGCGCTCGATCAGAAGCCGCTCGCCATCGAGGCCTTCCGCCGTGCGGTCGCGCTCTCTCCAGAGCTGGCCGAGGCGCGCAATAATCTCGGCGTGCTCCTCACGGAAGCGAGCGACTTCGCGGGCGCAGCCGATCTGCTCAGCGAGGCGATCAAGCTCCTGCCCGATCGCGGCGCGCTCTGGGTGAACTATGGAAATGCGCTGCGCGGTGCCAAGCGCCTCGAGGAGGCGGAGACGGCCTATCGCAAGGCGATCGAGCTGAGCCCCAACGATCTCAACCCGATCTTCAATCTCGGCGTTCTCTATCTGGATGGCGACTTCAAGGGAAAGACGCCGGTCGATCGGCTCACGCAGGCCGGGACCTTCTTCGCTGACTTCCTGAAGAAGGGTGGATCGGATGCGAAGCTTGCGCGTTACCAGGCGGAGACAGAGAAGCTGCTCAAGCAGGCGAAGGATAAGATCGCGCGCGATGAGCGGGACCGCCTGAAGAAGGCCGATGCGGCCGCGAAGGCTGAGCAGGAGAAGCAGAAGCGCGAGTCGAGCAAGCTGGGCAAGATCGACGATGATGCGGACGCGCCGGCGAAGTCGACGCTCGAGCCCGCACCTGCGAAGGGCAAGCTCGGCGATGGCAAGGAGGACGAAAAGTGATCGACTCCAATTCACGCACTTCGTCGCGCGGCCGCGCCCAGCCTGTGTTTACGGCATTCGCTCTGGTTGCACTCCTCTCGCTCGGCAGCGCTCCGGTCCGTGCTGACGACCCGCCTGCGAAGGCCGATTCGGCGGCTGCACCTGCCCGTGCTGGCGCTCCCGCGAAGAAGGTTCTGCGCCTCGAGGAGTTCACGGTTGAAGGCCGTCTGCAGAAGCCGCAGGCCTTCTTCATCCTCCCGAGAAACAACCAGACGTTCGATGACGGGGACAAAAAGGAAAGCTTCCTCCCCAAAATCGTGAAGACCTGCGACAAGGATCCGTTCTAGAAGGTCCGCTGCAAATAGATTCCGACAACCTGCCCGCAACGATCCCGATGACCAAGACTGTTCAAACGTCCAAGAAGGCCCTCCACGTCGGCGTGGTTCGTGAGGGCCGTTTCATCGAGGATCGCTGGTTCCTCGGCCAGCAGCCGATCACTGTCGGCACGGCTGCGAAGAATACCTTCGCGTTCCCGCTCTCGACTCTCGCCGCCACGCAGCCGCTCTTCACGCACAACAAGCAAGGTCAGCTGCTGCTGCACTTTGACGAGAATGCGCGCGGGAAGATCACGATCAACAATCGCGATCACGAACTGGCCGATACGCGGAAAGAGGGGCTCGCGGTTCCCAACGCGGGCTTCTTCGAGATCCCGCTGACCGAATCGATGCGCGGACGCGTCACGCTTGGCGAGGTCTCGTTCGTCTTCAACTTCGCGCCCGCACCGCCGAAGCCTCCGACGCCGAAGTTGCCGAAGGAGATCCGCGGGACGATCTGGAACATCACCGACCACACGTTCATGTCGGTGCTCTTCATCAGCCTCGCGATCCATACCTGCGCCGTCGGCGCCATCTCGCGTCGCGATCTGCCGCCCGAAGATACGGCGATGGACGTGATGGAAGATCGCTTTGCCAAGCTGCTCATCCCCGAGAAGCCGCCGGAAGAAGAGAAGCCGAAGGAGGAGGAGAAGGTCGAAGACGCTCCTGCCGAGGACAAGAAGGAAGAGAAGAAGGAGGCGAAGAAGGAGCCTCCGAAGGATTCGGCCGAGCACAAGGCCGAGGTGCAGAAGGCGGTTGCTTCGAAGGGCCTGGTGCACATTCTCGGCGCGGTCGGAACGAGCGGCGGCGCTCTTGCGAACGTGCTCGCGGCCGGTGGCGGATTCACCGATGACATCGGTGCAGCACTCGCGGGCGCCGGCGGCGTGGCGATCGCGACGGAAGCTGGTGGCGGGTCGCGGCGCGGAGAAGGCGCGGCACAGGCAGCGACGCTCGGCGGAATCAGCACGGGCGGCGGCGGCAACGTGAAGATGCGCGAGAAGCAGGACGTCGCGGTCCACGGCTCGGTCTCTTCGGACGGCGAGGCCGACGTCGATTCATCGACGGTCGACAAGGACGCGCTCGGGCGCTTCATCAAGATCCGCCTGCGCTCGGTCCAGGGCTGCTACGAAGCCCAGCTCAAGCGAAGCCCCACGCTGCGCGGCAAGCTCGTGATCCGCTTCACAATCGGAACAAACGGTCAAGTCACCGAGGTCAACGTCGACTCCGACAGCATGGGATCCGACGAGGTCGCCTCGTGCGTCATGCGCCTCATCAAGACCTGGCACTTCCCGTTCAAGCCCGATTCTGACACGACAGTTTCCTTCCCGTTCCTCTTCGCGCCGGCTGGGTAGCCGGACCAACTGAAATGAACCGAGCCGCCCTGAGCGGCGGCGGCGACCCCGATTCTCGTCGGGGAATTCGCCATTTGTCCTATGGCCAGTTCGTTGCCCCCTTGTCCATCCCCCTCTAGAGTGTTCAACGTGGCGTATACTCTCAGGACACTTCTGGCTGTGAGCGCGGTTCTCTGCGTGGCGATGGCCGCGCGTGCAGAGTCTTCTCCACCCGCGAACAGTGCTTCGAATAAGAGCCAGTCGCAGGCTGCGCAGACCACGCCTCCCGAAGAGCGATTGTCGTTTGGTGAACGGGAATCGCGCATGGAAAAGCTGGTCGAGCAGATGCACCAGCAGACGGCCGCGATGGAAAAGATCGGAGTGCAGGCGCGCAAAGAGAAGGACATCGTCAAGCTCGACTGCGTCAATGCGAAGGTCAACCAGGTCAAGGGGCTCGTGAAGATCTCCGAGCAGGCCGCGGCGGATCTCCACGAAGCCAACGCGCGCAACGACGACGACACTTCGCAGAATCACTTCACCAAGGCGACGATGGCGGGCCGAAAGGTCTCGCAGCTGCGGCAGGACGCCGAGCAGTGCATCGGACAGCTCGCCTATTACACCGACGACAAGACGCACGTTGACGTCGAGGTGCCGCCGGGACTGCCGAGCAATGACTCGACATTCTCTCCGTTGCCGACGCCAATCGACAATCGACCTGCGCCAGCGAGCGGGTTCTGAGACCGATGTGACCCTCCGCTCGCTCTCTGCTGCGCTGCTGTTGGCGCTGCTCGTGGCGCCACGCGCTGCGCGAGCGGAAGGGCCGGGCCTTGCGCTCGGTGAGAACTCACGCCTGCACCTGTCCTTCGAGTCCGAACTTCGCTTCGATACGCTGGCAGGGCAGGGCGGCATCGGAACCACCGCCAATCCCGTCTGGGATCCGGCCGATTTCATTCTCCACATTCGACCCGGCGCGCGCTTCGTGGAGCAGGGCACGACGGTTGGATTCACTGGCGCAGCAAACATCGATTACGTCGATTACACCGGCTGGCTCAACCCGACTCACGACCTCTCTTATCTCGCCGCTTCGGTCGCGGCCGCGCTCGACGTGGCCAAGAGCGGGCCGATTGGCTTCAGCGCGACAGAGAACTTCACGCGCAGCGATCACTCGAGCAATCCCTCGCTCGCGATCGGCACGATCACGGACGCCAACGACATCGGCGGGCGCTTGTCGTTCCGTCCAGGAGGCGGAGCGATCGAGGGCGGCGTCGCCTATAACTTCGGTCTCGAAGCCTACGAATTGCACGCGCAGGGAAACCTCACCTGCGGCAACGACCCGACGTGCAACGGCGCCGACTACGGAAACTTCAACTCCACGACCCACCGTTTTGCGCTCGACGCCCGGTGGCGCTTCTTCCCCAAGACGGCCGTCGTCTTCGATTCTTCGTTCCAGTTGCGCAACTATGGCAATGGCGCGGCGAACGTCTCCACGATGCCCCTCGTCGTCCAGGCGGGCCTCGCGGGCCTCGTCACCGAGAAGGTCCGCGTCGTCCTCAAGGTCGGCTACGCCAATTCGTTCTCGGCCGCTGGCGACGGATTCAGCAGCGTGGTTGGACAGGTCGAAGCGGGATGGGACCCGAGCGAGACTGCAGGCATCTCGATCGGTGCGTCGAGGAGCGTCCAGCCCGTATCTGGCGCCTATGGTTGGTACGACGACTGGCGCGGGTTTCTGACCGGCAAGCTTCAGCTCTGGGGCCGCGTGCAGCTGACGGCGAACGGAGGAGTCGACATCATCAGCTACGCCAACGATCCGCAGGGTCGGCAGGATACCCAGATGTCGGGCGAGCTCGCCGCGTCGGTGGAGATCTTCCGCATGCTGCATGTGACGGTCGGTGCGATTGGCTCTGAGCGCATCTCCAGCCTGACCAACCCGGTCTATGGCTACCAGCGCCTCGAAGCCTACGTTCGCTTGAACTTCACTTATTGATTCAACCCTCGCTCACGTTGCGGCCAGCGATGATCTCGCGAACGGATCGGCGAACCATGAACCAGTCGATGACACGCAGGGCCGCGCTGGTGGCGGGTTTGCTGCTCTCGGGGCTTTCTGCTTGCCGCGCGGTGCAGGGGAACGGTCCGGGTGTCGAGTCGACCAATCCGGCAGTCGCGCGGGCGGCCGATGCGCTGCCTGCCTCTGCGCTTGGCTCGGGCGATGTCTTCGAGGTGCGTGTCTTTCAGGAGCCGGATCTTTCAGGCGCGTTTCGCGTTGGACCTGATGGCAATGTCGAGTTTCCGCTCTGCAAGAGCGTGAAGGTCGGTGGGCTCACGGCCAACGCCGCCGCCGACGCGATCGCGGCCTGCCTGCAGCACGGATATTTCAAGAATCCGCAAGTGACGGTGTTTCTGCGCGAACTCAATTCGCGCAAGATCTTCGTCTTCGGCGAAGTGCAGAAGCCAGGGACCTTCTCGTACGAGGACGGTCTCTCGGTGGTGCAGGCGGTCGCGCTCGCGGGAGGGTTCACGCGCATGGCTGCGAAGAACGGATGCACGGTGACGCGCGTCGCGAGCCCGGGCAACGAAGAGCGAATCAAGGTCCCTCTCGACGATATCGTCGGTGGCCGCGCGCCGGATTTCCGGCTGCTCCCGGGAGATATTCTCTACGTGCCGGAATCGCTGTTCTAACCGTTGCGTTACGCTGATTAAAAACGATTAAAAAGCATTAAAATAGATTCGCGAAGAACGCGAACTCTCCCAGTGCTGCGTGTTGACGGAACGAACGCGAACCCCGAACTGGCGTAGATTCCCCGCATGGACGAACCGCTTCGACGAATTGCCGCGCTGGCGTGGAGGAGCGTTCCGGCCCGAGACGCGAATGAGGCGATGGCGCGGGCGCGGCGCGCGACGGCCGCTGGAGAAGAAGCGGCTCGCAAAGGCAAGCTGGATGCGCCGGCCGACGTCGATGTGAGCGTGGCGGAAGAGAGCGAGGATGCGCCGATGGCCCGTGCGTACGAGCTGGCGCTCGCTCCTGACACGACGTTTGCGGCGTTCGCGCGTGAGCAGCTGCCGCGGCTCGTCTACCATCTCGAATCGACCGGAGTGCACCTGCCGCGCGCGCCGGGCGTCGTCATCTGTCTCTTCGCCGGGGACGAGCTTCACTTCCTGCAGGCGGGCGAGTTCATCGCGGCGGTCTGCGCGGAGCTGGGCCAGACTCCCGAGGAGCTTGTGCGCCTTTATGGGACTGGCGAGTTGCGCACCGCGGTCCGCTTGCGCCCGTCGCTTGCGCTCGGGTCTGGAGAGGAGAAGTCGTAGCGATGACCCCGTTCAGTCCGTCTGCGTCCGGCGCCAGTCGCGTTCGCGCCGAGGTCCACTGCCCGAACTGCTGCGCGCGCGTCTCGGTTCTGGTCCTCTATCGCTACGGCGAACCCGGCACGTTCGCGCTTGGCGATGCGGTGCGCGGCCTGGGCGCTCCTGCCGTGCTCGCGGACGGCGCCGCCGAGAGCCCCTGCCCGTCGTGCGCGTGGGAAGGGGCCTGGCCCGTCGAGGTCTGGCTCGAGCAGGATCGCCTGGCGGCGGTGCGCCCGCCATCGCGCCGCTTCAACTGGGTCGGCAAGGGCAGCTACATCACGCTCGACGTGCTGCCTGCTCCGCGCGGATAGCGTCCCCGAAGCAGAACGCCCCCGACCGCCGTGAGGCGATCGAGGGCGCTCTTCGCGAAGCAGAGTCTGAATTACAGACCCTTCTTCAGCTCCTTCGACGGCTTGAACCCAACCGTCTTCGAGGCCTTGATCTTGATGGCCTCGCCGGTCTGCGGGTTGCGGCCCATGCGGGGCTTGCGCTCACGGACCGTCCAGGTGCCGAAGCCAGGGTACGAGAAGCGCTTCTCCTTCTTGATGGCCTTGCCAATGGTCTCGAAGAGCGAGTCGACGAGCTCCGCCGACGCCTTCTTGGTGAGACCCTTGCCCGCGACCACGTGAACCAGTTCTGCCTTCGTCATGGTGTGTTCTCCGATGGATGCTGTTGGCGTTCACGATTGCCGGATCTCTCCGGCCCGCTCCAGGCTTGGTCTGCAGCGATCGAAACGCGCCGAGACCGCTACCAGAGCGGATTTGAGCTGTCAACAGCGATCCACAAGGGGTAGTCGTTTTTTTTCGATCACCCACTCCGAATGGTGGATCGCTCACGGACAGCGACTGCGTGATAGCTTCCCGCCAATGTCCGGAGATCTCCGCGCCCGTCGCAGCCGTCGCGACCTGCGCAAGCTCATGTTCGTGCTGCCCAACCTGTTCACGGTGAGCAGCATCTTCTGCGGCATCTACTCGATCGCGCTCTGTGCGGGAGAGCAGACCGGCGACAACTTCTATCGAGCCGCGATCGCG
The DNA here is from genome assembly GCA_903911145.1 of uncultured delta proteobacterium. GTDB lineage: Bacteria > Myxococcota > Myxococcia > Myxococcales > 40CM-4-68-19 > CAIWCD01. The sequence goes on from CAIWCD010000018.1 coordinate 54,530, forward strand.
ATCTTCTTCGGCACGTTCTTCGACGCGTTCGACGGACGCGTCGCGCGCATGACAAAGACGCAGAGCGAGTTCGGGGTGGAGCTCGACTCGCTCGCGGATGTGATCACGTTCGGCGTCGCGCCCTCGATCCTCGTCTACAAGTGGGCGCTCTCGGGGATGGGCACGCTGGGCATCTTCATCTGCGCGGCCTATGCGTCGTGCGGTGCGATTCGCCTCGCCCGCTTCAACGTCCTCACGCACGCGGAGCACGAGAAGTCCCCGAGCGGCGTCTCGCGCTACTTTGTGGGGCTGCCGATTCCTCTCGCGGCCGGCATGATCGTCGCGCTGGTGATCGCTCTGCGCGCGCCCGGAACAGATGGTCCGACTCCGATCGCGGCACTGATGGTGGGCCTCTCGTTCCTGATGGTCTCGACGGTGCGCTACCGCACGTTCAAGGACGCCGGCCTCTCGGCGCGCACACTCGTCATCTTCGCCTGCGTGCTGCTCGTCTTCCTGGGCTTCGCGCTGACGGGCAGGGCGCATCAAGTGCTGCTTGTCTACTTCTCGAGCTACCTCGTGCTCGGGCTTGCCGAGGAGCTGCTCTTCGGACGCAAGCGTCGCGCGGCGGCACGAGCTGCGGCGACCGACAGCCAGCCCGTCGACAGCGGTGATCTCGACGAGCTCGAGTCGAGCGCGGAGGCGGAGTCGGAAGAGCTGCTGCCTGCGGAAGAGGACGAGCTCGAGAGCACGCCGGCGCCGAGCGGTCTGAAGCGCTAGCCTGTCGCGCATCCGCAACGTGCACGCTCTCTGCTAGAAGGCTCGCCATGCCGAGCGAGACAGGCAGCACCGAACCGAGCAGCGCTTCCGCGGGCGAACCCAGGCGCGTCGCGGTCGTGATCAAGAAGCCGCTGCGCCTCGCGGGCGATCGCGGCAAGCCCCCGATGCTCGCGCTCACCTGGTCGAGCTTCTTCGGCTCGGGATACTTCCCGGTCGCGCCAGGCACGGCCGGGACCGCCGCCGCGATCCCTCTCTTCTGGCTCTTGATGTTCGTGCTCGCGCCGCTGCCTCTGCTCTCGCGGGTGATGCTCTACGGGGCCGCTACGCTTGTCGTGACCGTCACCGGGATCGCCGCCGCCGATCGCGCAGGCAAGTACTACGGCGTCGCCGACTCGGGACACATCGTCATCGACGAAGTGGCTGGCTATCTGGTGACGATGTTCATGCTGCCGTGGGAACCCAGGCTGGCGCTGGTCGGCTTCGTCTGGTTCCGCATCTGCGACGTGCTCAAGCCGTGGCCCGCGCGCTTCTTCGATCGCGATCCGCGCTGGAAGAATGGCGCCGGCGTCGTGCTCGACGACGTCTTCGCCGCGGTCTGGGCCGCGGGCCTGACGCGCGCGACGTGGGCGCTGCTGGTGCACCAGAACTGGGTCTAATCAAATTGAATCGAGGCGATTGAATCTCCTCGAGAGCTGATATCCAGTGCATATCAAGTTCATATCCGCTTCATATCCACGCAGATCCTTCCCGATGAGCTCCCGATGAGCGCCAATCCTCCGATCGATGCCCCGCCGGCGCACGCGCCGATCGTCGAGTTCCTCGTCACGGGCGACGAGGTTCTGCGCGGGACGATCTCCGATACCAACTCGTCGATCACGGCCGCGAAGCTCTATCCACTGGGGCTCTCTCTGCGGCGCACGACCGTGGTGGGCGATCGCGGCGAGGACATTCGCAGAGCGCTGCTCGAGATCTCGGTGCGCGCGGATTTCTGCATTGTCAGCGGAGGCCTCGGGCCGACCTCCGATGATCTGACGGCGGAGTGTGCGGCGCAGGCCGCAGGCGTCGAGTTGCGGCTCGATGCGGTGTGGCTCGCGAAGCTGCGCGCGGGTTGGGCGGCCAGACGCAAGGAGCCGATGCCGCTCAACAACGAGCGGCAGGCCTGCGTTCCCGAGGGAAGCGAGCTGCTGGGAAATCCCGACGGGAGTGCGCCCGCGTTCGCGCTTCGCATCGACCGCTGCCACTTCTTCTTCCTGCCGGGCGTGCCGCGCGAGTACCACCGGATCATCGATGAGCTCGTGCTGCCGCGGATCGTCGTCGCGATCGGCCGCGCCACGGGCCACACGGCGATGCGCTCGCGCACGCTGCAGTGCATCGGCATCACCGAGAGCGCGCTCGACGAGGCGGTGTCGGCGATCCGGCTCGCACACACTGGAGTGCGGTTCGGCTTCCGCACGAAGTTTCCCGAGAATCATCTCTCGCTCGCGGCGCTCGCCTCGAGTGACGCCGAGGCCGCGCGCCTGCTCGCGGCCGCCGAGGCCGACTGCCGCTCAGCTCTCTCGTCGCACGTCTACGGACAGGACGGCGTGACCTTCGCGCAGTCAATCGGCGAACTGCTCGGCGCCCGCGGAGAGACGCTCGCTGTTGCTGAGAGCTGCACCGGTGGCCTTCTCGCGCAGCTCTGCACCGAGTTTGCCGGCGCGTCGAAATTCTTCGTCGGCGGAAATATTACGTACTCAAACGATCTCAAGCAGCGAGCACTGGGCGTGCCTGCGAGCGCGCTGCTGCAATTCGGTGCGGTCAGCCCCGAGGTCGCAATGCTGATGGCGCAAGGCGCGCGCGCGGCCAGTGGCGCCACCTGGTCGATCGCGATCACTGGCATCGCCGGTCCCGACGGCGGCACCCCCGACAAGCCGGTCGGCACGGTCTGCATCTGCATCGACGGTCCGCACACAGACGCCACCTCAAACACGAGCAGCGATGCGAATACCGTTGCGGGCGCAACTGACGCATCGTCTCCCGACCGCGCTGGAGGCGGTCGAGCGCGCACGCACCGGTTCCGCGGCGATCGCGGGCAGGTTCGCCTCCAGTCCGCATTTGCCGCGCTCCAGATGCTGCGCGAAGCGCTCGGCGTTCCTCCTCTGCCTCGCCCCGCGCGCACCGCCCGCGCGTCCAACTCGTGATCGAGCCACGCGCTCCATGACCCTCGCCCCCACGCCATGACCGCATCTTCCAGCGCCGCTGCCTCCTCCTCGAACGCCGCCACAAACTCCGCAGGCCCGCTCTGGGCAAGGCTTTCCGCACGCTACCGCGTCGAGTTGATGCTCTTCGGATTCGCGTTCTTCGCCTACGCGCTCTCCAGTTGGGGAATGTTCTGGCAACAGTCGCACGCACCGCAGTTCGTCTGGCAGGCGGACGGGTTTCTCCACGGACACCTCGACGTCGCCAAGCCCCCGAACCTCAACGACTGGGTCCTGCAAGAGGGGCGCTGGTACTCGTCGTTCCCTCCGTTCCCCGCAGTCCTGATGATGCCGCTGGTGGCGATCTTCGGACTCGCCTTCAACGACACCGTCTTCACCATCGCGTTCGCTGCGCTCAACGTCGCGCTCATCTACCGCTTCCTTCGCGAACTCTCACAGCAGGGAGAAGAGCTCTCGGCCGCACCAGGAGCGGTTCTGCGCGATTCGGCCGATCACGCCTGGCTCGCTCTGCTCTTCGGCTTCGGCACTGTCGCGTGGAGTTGCTCGATCCGCGGCGAGGTCTGGTACACGGCCGAGACCGTCGGTGTCACGCTGACGCTCTGCTACCTGCTCGCGTCGCTGCACGCGCGCGCACCGATGCTCGCAGGACTTGCGCTTGGTTGCGCAACCATCACGCGCACGCCCCTCGCGTTCTCGATTGTCTTCTTCGTGCTCGAGGCGATCCTCTCGCCCGCGCCTGGCGCGGACGCGCGCGATCGCGAGGAGTCGGGCAAGAGCCGACGTGCGCAGAAGAACGCCTCGTTGCGAGGACAGGCAGAGAAGGGTGTACATGCGCCGGACCGCGCCCAGCTTGAGGTTCCGCGCGCCACGCTCTCCGCGATCAGAGACGCACTCACCAATCCAGCGCAGCGCGCGCTCGCGTTCAAGAGGCTCGTGCTCTTCGCCATTCCTCTCGCGGCCGTGGGACTCCCGATGGCTGCGATGAACATCGCCCGCTTCGGCAGCGCGGGCGAGTTCGGCCACAGCCACCTCTACATGAACCGCGTCAACGAGCAGGTCGCGAAGTACGGCTTGTTCAACTACGCCTTCCTCGAGCGAAACCTCCACGCTGCGTTTACGCGCCTGCCGCAGATCGAGTTCAACCCGTTCAAGCTTGGTTTCGATGCCCACGGCATCAGCATTCTGGTCACGACGCCGCTCTTCCTGTTTCTCCTCTGGCCGATGCGCACACCGCGCATCACCCGCGCGCTCTGGCTCACCGTCGCGGCCGTTTCCGTGCCGGGCTTCTTCTACCAAAACGACGGCTTCGCCCAGTTCGGCTTCCGCTTCTCGCTCGACTACACCCCGTATCTCTTTGCGCTCTTGAGCCTGGGCGCTCGCCCGCTGAATGGACTGTTCTGGGCGGTCGCGTTCTTCGGCGTCGCGGTCAACGCGTGGGGCGCAACGGTGTTCAACCGGTTCTTCTAGGGGGGAGCGCCGCGGAGCACCGTGCTGCCCTGCCGTGCTCAAACATGCATTCGCAGCCGACGTGCATGCTTGATGCGGGGAGGGTTTCAGCCGCTCCTGAACTGCGCGCGGCAGGGCAACACGGCTGCTCCGCGGCTTGGTCCGGAGGTGCACGTCGCGATGTTCGGTCGGCACGTCGCGGTGCTTCTTGCTTCGTTGCCGCCTCGCACCGCCGCGTCGGGAGCCGGCCCGGCGCGGCGGTGCGTTCCTCCTCGCTCGATTGCGCTCGCTATGCCTCGGCGGCCGCTTGCGTCGGCATTGGCACTGCGCTGGCGCTCATCGCGTCGCGCAGACTCTTCTCGAGCAGCGCGGCGAGCTCGTGATTTCCCCGCAACGACTCGGCGGCCTTGTCTCGGCCCGGGCCGAACCTCTCTCCCCCGGCGCTGTACCAGGCGCCCGATTTTTCGATGACGCCTCTCTCGGAGCCGAGGTCGAGCAGCTCGTGCATGCGCGAGACGCCCGCGCCGTAGAGCATGTCGAACTCTGCTTCGCGGAACGGCGGCGCCAGCTTGTTCTTCACGACCTTCACGCGCGTGCGGTTTCCGATGTTGGTGTCGCCGTCCTTGAGCGCGCCGATGCGCCGGATGTCGAGCCGCACCGAGGCGTAGAACTTGAGCGCGTTGCCGCCGGTCGTCGTCTCGGGGCTGCCGAACATCACGCCGATCTTCATGCGAATCTGGTTGATGAAGATCACCGTCGCTCCATTGCGCGCGATCACGGCGGTGAGCTTGCGCAGCGCTTGCGACATCAGGCGCGCCTGCAGGCCCATATGCTGATCGCCCATCTCGCCCTCGATCTCCGCTTTCGGGACGAGCGCAGCGACAGAGTCGACGACGACCAGATCGACGGCTCCTGAACGCACCAGCGTTTCGGCGATCTCGAGCGCCTGCTCGCCGGTGTCGGGCTGGCTGATGAGCAGCTCCTCGAGCTTCACGCCGAGCTTCTTCGCGTAGCCGACATCGAGCGCGTGCTCGGCGTCGATGAACGCCGCAACTCCGCCCTGGGCTTGAATCTGCGCGATCGCCTGCAGCGAGAGAGTGGTCTTGCCCGACGACTCCGGTCCGTAGATTTCAACGACGCGTCCGCGCGGCAGACCACCGACACCGAGCGCGAGATCGAGACCGATCGAACCCGTGGGGATCACCGCGACGGGCTGCGCCTGATCGTTTCCATCCATGCGCATCACCGAGCCCTTGCCGAACTGCTTCTCGATCGACCCGATGGCAGCGGCGACGGCCTTCAGTTTCTCAGACAGCTTGCTCATTGCATTCTCCGTTCGAGGACAGCGTGGGTTTCCCGCGAGCGTTCGTGCTCGAGAGTCGGTTGCGCGGTGGCCGCAGAACGCGGGCGCGAAAGATCGGGCGGAAGCTCGGGGCCGACCGGCTCGTAGGAGCGGTCGAGCGAGCGCATCTGGATCGCCTCGCCGACGTGGCGCTTCTCGACGCGCCCGCTTCCCGCGAGATCGGCGATCGTGCGCGCGACTTTCAGGATGCGATCGTGAGCGCGCGCCGAGAGGTTCAGGCCCTGGATCGCCTGCGCCACCATCGACCGCGCCTCGTCCGTCGCGTCGCATAGCTCGCGCAGCAGTCGCCCGTGGAGCTGCGCGTTGCAGCTCAGCTCGGCCGTGTTGTTCTGGCGCAGACGCGCGAGCCGCTTCGATTGCACGTCTCTGGCCGAGATCACGCGGGCGCGGACAGTCTCGCTCGATGCGCCGTCGAGTGGCCCCATCAGATCGCTCGGCCCAAGCGCGGGAGCATCGATGTGCAGATCGAAGCGATCGAGGATCGGCCCGGAGATGCGCGCACGGTATCGATTGCGCAGAAGCGCGCCGCAGCGGCAGGCTTGGGGATCTGGATCGTTCGCCCGGCCGCAAGGGCAGGGGTTCATCGTCGCGACCACCATGCAGCGGGCTGGCAGTGTTACGGCCCCTCGCGCGCGCACGACCGTGAGCACGCCATCCTCGAGCGGTTGGCGCAGCGACTCCAGAGCGGAGCGAGAGAACTCGGGCAGCTCGTCGAGCAGCAGCGCGCCTTGGTGTGCGAGCGAGATCTCTCCAGGCCGCGGCGGCGCTCCTCCTCCGACGAGCCCCGCGACCGAGATGGAGTGATGCGGCGCGCGCATCGGCCGCTCGACGAGCAGGCCCTGAGCCGGAAGCTTTCCCGCCACCGACCAGATCGACGTGACCTCGACCGCTTCGTCGAAAGAGAGCGGCGGCAGGATCCCCGCGAGCCTGCGCGCGAGCATTGTCTTGCCCGAGCCGGGCGGTCCGATGAAGAGCAGATTGTGTCCGCCGGCTGCGGCGATCTCGAGCGCCCGCTTGCAGCTCTGCTGCCCGCGCACGTCCGCGAGGTCGAGAGACTGTGCAGACCGCGCTGGTGGCGGCTGCGCGAAGTTTCCTGGTGCGCGCTCTTCTTCGAGAGCCTGCACTGCATCCCGCAGCGAGGAGACGCCGATGACCGGAGCGGCCACGGCCAGCGCGGCCTCGCGCTCGTTGGCCTGCGGGACGAGCAGACGCTTGATGCCCTGCGCGCGAGCGAGCAGCGCGATCGGGAGCGCCCCTCGGATGGGCAGCACTGAGCCTGAGAGCGCGAGCTCACCCGCGGCCATCACGCCGTCGAGCGACTCGGCGCGCAGATGTCCGGACGCCGCAAGCAGGCCCAGCGCGATCGGGAGATCGAACGCGGCTCCCTCTTTGCGCAGCTCGGACGGCGCGAGATTGATGGTCGCGCGCTTCTGCGGCAGCGCGAATCCCGAGTTGCGCAGAGCTGTGCCGCAGCGGACTTTCGCCTCGACGCAGGAGGCGTCGGGAAGCCCGACGAGGAAGAAGCCGGGCAGTCCGAGCGCGAGATCGACCTGCACCTCGACCGCGGCTGCCGCTGCGCCCGCGAGGGCCGCGCTCTGGATGGATGCGTGCACGCCGCGAAAGAGAGCGAACGGCGTGCCAGCCGTGTTTCACGAGTGAAGCGCTCGATCGCGCCCGGTGCGGAGCGGAGCGATTCGAGACCCTCCCAGGTCTCGAAATGGACCCGCTCTAAAAGGACAGGCCGAGTGCGACGCCGCGGTCTTGAGCAGACACCAGCGGCATCACGCGCAGAGTTTCGAGCGACCGCAGCGCGAGCTGCCGCGGGGTCGCAGCGTCTGGTTTCACCTCGCGCACGTTCGCTCCGTTCAGCTCGGCAGGCCCCGCCTTCTGTGCGTCGCTGCGTGGCGCGCGCGCGTTGTACTCGTCGAGCAGATCGCGCCGCTCGTCCTCGCCGCCCTCGTCGGGATGGATGCCGACGAGGCTGCCCACCAGCACGCCGCCGCCGAGGACGAGTCCTGCGACTCCGCCGATGGCGACACCGGCGGTGACGTGCGAGTTGGTCGTGGTCCCTCCAGTGCATCCGTGCGAGCCGACCATCTGGACGCAATCGACGTAGTTGCTCGCGACGTAGATGAGGTCGCCGAGGAGCGCGGCGACTCCGAGTCCCATCAGCACTCCGCCACCGACCGCCATGCGCACCTTGTGCATCCGCCGCTCATGCAGCTCGTCGGCGAGATCGCGTCGGCCAATCGCCTTGTAGAACTGCTCCGAAGACAGATCGGTGGTGACGCCGTTGCGCGTCCGGGTCGCGTTGCCGTCCTCGTCGATCGCGAGCGTCGCACGCTTGCGGGAGTGTCGCGCGGGAGGAGGTGGCGGCGGCGCGTCCGCATCCAGAGCGGGCGGGGCGCTCTCGGAGGATTCTCCAGCGTTGCTCATTGCAGGAGGCGGCTTAACCGGAGCAGGCCGCGCCGGTGCCGCGTTGTCGAGGATGAGCGGATGCGCAGGTGCGCTCGCGTCCGCTCCCAGCGCCGGTTTGCGCGCGACGAGGGAGACGAGAGCGAACGACGTCACGGCGAGCAGTCGAGCAGTTGCGCGGTTCATGGGACCCCTTCACGAGGAGAGCAGAGAGTGGCAGGTGACTTGCGCCCGCGGGACGCGGCCACTCGGGCGCAAGCGCCTCAACTCAGAACGCCATGCGCAGCGTCACGCCGCGCGCCTCATCGTTCACCAGCGGCGCCAGAGAGAGCGTTGCGAGCGAGCGAAGCGCAAGCTGCCGCGGAGTCGCATTTGCCGGTTGCGCACTGTGCGTGTCCGTCTCGTTGCGCTCCTGCATCGCATTCGGCGCCGCGTCTCGCCGGGCCGCGCGCAGGTTGTACTCGTCGAGCAGGTCGCGCCGCTCGTCGTCGCCGCCCGCGTCCGGACGGATCCCGACGAGGCTGCCGACGAGCACTCCGCCGCCGGCAAGGAGTCCGGCGAATCCGCCGATGGCGAGACCAGACGCGAGGCGGGAGTTGCCCGTGAAGCGGTCTGTGCATCCGCGCGAGCCGACCGTCACTCCACAACCGATGGTGTTGTTCACGACGTAGATGAAATCCCCGATGAGCAGAGCGGCTGAGAGACCGATCAACACTCCGCCACCGACCGCCATGCGCACCTTGTGCAACTTCCGCTCGTGCAGCGCCTCGGCGAGATCCTTGCGGCCGACCGCCTTGTAGAACTGCTCGGGAGTCAGGTCGGTGGTGACTCCATTGCGCGTCTTCGTCGCGTTGCCGTCCTCATCGATCGCGATGGTCGCGCGCGCCCGGGGGCGCCGCGCAGCAGCAGGGGGCGGCGCGTCCACATCCGGAGCGTTCGGCGGGGCGACAATCACAGGCTGCGCGGGGACCGCGTTGTCGATCACCAGCGGATGCTCCGGTGCGCTCGCGTCCGCGCCCAGTGCGGGCTTGCGCGCGACGAGGGCGATGATGGTGAATGAGGCGACGGCGAGCAGACGAGCATTCGTGCGGTTCATGAGACCCTTCCTGAGAGCGATCGGTGCGCGGCAGGTGACTTGCGCGAATCAGCTCCGGCCACGCGCAGCACAACCCGCTCAGAATGACATGCGCAGAGTCATGCCGCGCGCTTGATCGCCGAGCAGCGGCGCGACGGAGAGCGTCGAGAGCGGGCGGAGCGCGAGCAGTCTCGTTCCCGCACCGTCACGCGGAGCGCCTTGCGCGGTCGTCTCGTTCACACTGGCCGCCGTGTTCGAGTGAGCCGCGCTGCGTGGCGCGCGCGCGTTGTACTCCTCGAGCAGGTCGCGTCGCTCGTCGTCGCCGCCCGCATCCGGATGCATCCCGACGAGGCCTCCGACGAGCACGCCAGTGCCGGCGATGATCCCGCCGATTCCCACGAGAGCAAGTGTGGCAGCGAGCTGGTTGTTGATCGCGTACTGAGGCGAGCAGTTGCTCCGCGCGCCGGGAAGATTGCAGCTGCGAAAGCCTCCCGCCGCGTAGGCGATGTCGCCGATCAGCGTCGCCGTGCCGAGGCCCGCGAGCACCGCGCCGCCGATCACGACGGCCTTTTTCTCTTTTCGCCGGTCGTGCAGCGCCTCGGCGAGATCCCTGCGCCCGACCGCCTTGTAGAACTGCTCGGGGGTCAGCGCGGTGGTGACGCCGTTGCGTGTCTTGGTCGCCCTGCCGTCTTCGTCGATCTCGAGGACCGCGCGCGACCGGGTGCGGTGTGCAGGAGGTGGAGGCGGCGGCGCATCGAATCGCTGCTCGGGCAGTGCGCTCGCGCCAGGCGCGGCCAAGGCCGGGTGCGGCGTGGCGTCGTTGTCGATCACCAGCGGCCTCTCCGAATCGCTCCCGTCCGCGCCCAGAGCCGGTTTACGCGCGACGAGGGCGACGAGCGTGAACGAGGCGACAGCGAGCAGTCGAGCGTTGATCCGGTTCACGGGGCCCCTCCTTGAAGTGCGCCAAGCGTAGCAGGCGAGCCTCTCGGTCGACATCCGCCGACTCGAGCCCATCGCTCAGAACGACAGGCGCAGAGTCACGCCGCGCCTTCGGCCATTCGCGCGCAGGCGGCGCTACATCGTCGGCGTGCACGGGTCGCGCTGCCGCGATGGCGAAGAGAGCGAGGGAAATCCAGATGCGCAACTGGGAGTCGATGCGGTTCATGAGGCTCCGTCACGAGCGAGACCTTGCAGTCGGCAACACGCCTTCTCGTCGCGAACTGCAGTGCAGACAGGCATTGGACTGGCGCTCCTCGCGATGTGGCTTCCTGCTGCGCCGGCCTCCTCCGATCGACCGAGGTAGAGTGCTCAAGTTCATCGGGAGCTCGCATGCGCGCGGACGAGAAGAACGACAGCGAACCCGCGCTGCGCCTGGGCGCGGTGCTCGACGAGACGCTCGCTGAAGGGCCGGGCCTGCGCTTCGCCGTCTGGGTGCAGGGCTGTTCGTTGCGCTGCCCCGGGTGCTGCAATCCGCACCTGTTCGACACGCGCAGGGAGAGGACCGCGGCTCGCGATGATCGCCTCGGCGTGAGCAACGAGGACGCTCAACTCCTGTCAGTCGGCGCGCTGCTCGAGCGGCTCTCCCGCGCCCAGCAAGGCTTTGCGGTGCTCGGGCGGCGATCGTTTGAGTGCCAATCATTGGAACACCAAGCATCTCACCGCCTCGAGGGAGTCACGTTGCTGGGCGGCGAGCCGTTCGAGCAGGCCGAGGCTCTCTCTCTCTTCGCGCGCGGCGCGCATGCGCTCGGCCTCTCGGTGATGACCTTCAGCGGCTACACGCTCGAGGAGTTGCGCGCTCCCTCTGCGCCAGCGTGCAGCGCCGCCTTGCTTGCCGAGACCGACCTGCTCGTCGATGGGCGCTACGATCAGCGCCAACCTGAGCGCGCCCGCCGCTGGGCCGGCTCGCAGAACCAGCGCTTCCACTTCCTGACGTCGCGTTACGCGCCGGGCCTCGAGTTGATCGCCCACGGCGAGGTCGCGCAGACCGTCGAGGTGCGCATCGGCGGCGATGGCAGGGCGCTCGTCTCCGGTTGGCCCGAACAGCTCGCGCTCGGTCGGCGCACAAATGCGACGAGGGCACGATGAGCGATTCGCAGTCGGGCGCGAAGATGATTCTGGCAGCAATCCGTTCGATCCTCATCGAGGATTGGGACCCCATCGGCAGCGGCGTACCGAGCGACGAATACGACTCCTACGCTCCTGGGATCTACCGACTGCTCATGGACGGCGCGACCATCGAGCAGCTCGCGCTGCATCTCGGCCGTCTCGAGCTCGAGAAGCTGGGACTCCTCGGACCGCTCGCGAAGGTGGCTGCTGCGCGTCTGCCGGTCGCGCGCAAGCTCCACGCGCTCTCCTCCGCGAAGATGCCGCCGCACTAGTTTGAGTCTGACTTCGGCAACAGCGGTGCGCCTGGGCGCGTGAAGTCGTGCCTGTTCCGGGGCTCCACGAAGACCTCCCGGGGGGAAGATTCTGGTTCGCAGCGGGACTCGCCCGCCCAGCGCCTCTTGAGTTGCTGCGTATTGACCGCCAGACGACAACGAGCCTACAAGCCCCACCGCGCGAACCAACAAGCGCGCGACCCCCATGCCAGACACGCAAGCAGCCACAGAAGCGGCCGACGCAGCCAGCAGCACAGCCTCCGCGCCCGAACAGGCGCCCGCGCGCGACCACGAGATCCCCGCCCACCTCCTCGATCCCGACGCGATCAAGGTCGTCCGTCACCTGCGCCGCTCTGGCTTCAAGGCCTATCTGGTCGGCGGCTGCGTGCGCGATCTCCTCCTCGGCCACCGCCCGAAGGATTTCGACGTCGCAACCTCGGCGCATCCGCACCAGGTCAAGGAGTCCTTCCGCAACTGCCGGCTCATCGGCCGACGGTTTCGTCTCGCGCACGTCTACTTCCGCGGCGGAAAGGTGATCGAGGTCTCGACCTTCCGCGCCAACCCGATCGACGCGATCGTCGACGGCGCAGAGGGCGCGGAGATCAAACAGGACCTGCTCATCCGGCACGACAACGTCTTCGGCAACGAAGAGGAAGATGCGCGTCGCCGCGACTTCACCATCAACGGCCTCTTCTACGATCTCGAGAACGGGCAGGTCGTCGACCACGTCGGCGGCAAGACCGATCTCTACGCCCGCTCGGTGCGGACGATCGGCAATCCCGACGTGCGCATGCGCGAAGATCCGGTGCGCATCCTCCGGGCGATTCGCTTTGCGGCGAAGTGCGGCCTGACGTTCGAGCCGGAGACGCTTGCCGCCATGAAGGCCCACGCGCAGGAGATCCCGCGCTGCGCCCCGCCGCGCGTGCTCGAGGAGCTGCTCAAGCTAACGCGCAGTGGCTCGGCCAAGCGCTGCGTCGAGCTGATGCGCGAAGTCGGCGTGCTCAACGTGCTGCTCCCGCCGATCGACGCGGTCTTCACGGCCGAGCCTGATTCGCTCGAGCGCCACCTGCGCGCTCTCGACGCGCTCGATGCGCACGTGCGCGTGGACGAGGTGCCGTCGGACGCTGTGCTGCTCTCGACCCTGCTCTCGCCGCTGCCTCGCAGTGGAAGCTCGCTCGCGCCGATCCCGAAGGCGGCTCATCCCGCCGATGCGAACGCCACGCCGGTCGCCTCCACGGGCGACGCAGCCGACGCGCCCGACGCGCCGGTCGAGGCGGAAGACGCCGACGAAATCGATCCCGAACTCGAGGCGCTCAATCGCCGTCTCGCCGAGGAGGCGAGCGCGGAAGAGTCCGACGACGAGGGTGACGACGACGCGGACGATGATGCCGATGGCGATGCCTCCGAATCCTCCGCTCCCGAGTCCGCGCCCGTTGCCGCTGCAGATTCGAGCGATGGCGCTGCTTCCGCCGCAGCGACGAGTTCAACGGCGACGAGCAGCGAGACCGCTCTCTCCGCTGCTGCTGCCGATGCGGCGACGCACGCGCCGTTCCCCAGCGACGCTCTGCGCTCACTCTCCGAGCTTCATGACGAACGGCTCGCCGCGTCCGGAATCCCGACCTTCTCCGTCGGCGGGCAGAGCACGCCCTGGTCTCTGCCGCGCGGAATCGTCTCGGCTGAGGTCGTCCTCTCTGAGATGGTCTCGACTGCGCGCCTCCCGCGCCGCATCGCCGAACGGGCCCGCCTGATTCTCTCCGTGCAGGGGATCCTCTCGGGCGAGAAGAAGCGTCGCAAGTTCTCCGCGGCCCAGTTCGCCAGAGAGAGCATCTTCCCCGAGGCGCTCGCGGTCTTCGAGCTCAACGCCGCCGCGACGGGCAAGGGCATCGAGGCGCTCGCACGCTGGCAGGCGATCTTCCTCGGCCAGCCGGTCGCGGAGCTGCAGATCGAGGTGCCGCGCGAGGGCGGAGACCGTCCGCGTCGCCGCCGCCGTGGTGGTCGCGGCCGTCGAGGCGGAAAGAGCTCCTAGCGGCGTCGGCTCGTTTGGCCCCCTTGGCCGAGCGCTCGCCGGGGCCACGAAGCAAGAAGGGCCCGCTCCATCTCGGAGCGAGCCCTTTTTCATTGGACCAGCAGACCGCTTGACTTTTCTACTTGGTCGGGGCAGCCGGCGCCGGCGCACCGGGCGCTCCTGCTGCTGCCGCCTGATCGTCGAGCTTCTCGGTCATCATTCCAATCGTCCAGCCTGTGCCGCCCACGCTGTCGCGAATCGCATCGAGCGCCTTGACCGCGCGCACATACTTCGCCTTGTCATCCGCGTCGAAGAAGATGACCGGATCGCCCTTGGCCTTCGCCTGGTGGAACGCCGTCTTGAGCGGCTCGATGATCGCCGCGTCGTCGTAGGGCGTGCCGTTGAGCAGCCACTTCCCCTGCGCGTCGACCTTGAGCAGCCACTGCTGGTCGTTCGGATCCGGCGGAGGCACCGGCTCGTTCTTGTCGACGTCCTCGGGAACGCGAACGGCGATCTCCTTCTCCATCAGGGGAGTGAGCACCATGAAGATGATCAGGAGCACCAACACCACGTCGACGAGCGGCGTGATGTTGATGTCCGATCGCGGACCTTTTCCAACTCCGACTGCAGCGCCCATGGTCGTCCGTTCCTATTTCGTCTTCAGCTGCTCAGCTGCGAGCGCGACGCCCTTGAGCTTCGCTTTGGAGGCCTTGTCGAGCACGGGCCGGATGAAGCTGTAGTCGGTGTCGACGTCGGCCTTGATCATCACGCGCAATCCCTTTGCTCCGGCATCCTTGAGATTGGCGAGCAGCTGCTCGGGAGTCACCTCGTCCGACTCGAAGTAGAGCTTGCCCTCCTTCGTCACGGAGACGAACTTGGGGTCCTGGTTCGGCGGACCGCTGGCGGCGTGAACTGCCTTGGGCAGCTCGACGCTCTTGCCGCGCTGGAGCATCGGCGTGATCACCATGAAGATGATCAGCAGCACGAGCACCACGTCGACGAGCGGCGTGATGTTGATGTCCGAGCGGACTGCAGCCCGGTTGCTGCCGGTGTCCATACCCATGGCGGTCTAGCCTCGCGGTGCGGGCGGGGGAGCCTTGCCAGAGCCAGGGTTCGTCAGCGGCTCGTCGAAGCGGCCTTCCTTGAGGAAGAAGTCGACCAGCTCGTTCGAGGCGTCGGCGATGTCGACCGTCATCTCCTCGACCCGGTTGGTGAGGAAGTTGAACATCATCAGCGCGGGGATCGCCACGAGCAGACCGAAGGCCGTGGTGATGAGCGCTTCCGAGATACCGGAGGAGACCGAGGCGAGACCGCCCGAGCCCGACGCGGCCATCAACTGGAAGGCCGTGATGATGCCGAGCACCGTGCCGAGCAGACCGACGAACGGCGCCGTCGAGGCCACCGTCGCGAGTCCGCCGAGGCCGCGGCGCATGTCTGCCGTCACGCGCAGCGTCGCCCGCTCGAGCGCGCGGTTGATCGCCTCGACGAGGTCGAAGTCACCGACGTCGTGGGGACCCTTGTTGTTCAGCGCATCGCGGCCCTTGTTGTACTCGGAGATTCCGAGTCCGAGCACGCGGGGGATGTGCCCGTGCTTGAGCGTGCCCGCGATCTGGGCCGCCTCGACCATCTGGTGGCCGGGGAGCAGGTCGCGCAGCTTCTCCGCGTACCGGCGCGACTGCTCGCGCGCGCGGTTGAAGGCGATGAGCCGCTCCACGATGATCATCATCGAATACACCGACTCGATCGCGAGGGTGATCACGACGAGGCGCGCCGGAAGGCCCATCGAGTGCCACATCCCAATTACGCTGAAATCCATCTGGTCACTTCCTCCGAAGTGGAGCGGGAACTATTTCTCTGCCTTGAACGTGAAAGGCACGAACATCTTGATCGCGATGGGTCGGCCGCCAACCATCGTGGGCGTGTATGAGCAGCCGGTGAGCCAGCTCTTCACGGCCTCAAAGAGGATGGGCGGTGCGCTGGGATTCTTGAGCTCGATCTCGCCGACGTGTCCATCGCTATGCACAACAAAGTTGACCAACACTGTGCCGGTGATGCCCATCGCGACGGCCTGTGGGGGCGCGATCGGGCGCTGCGGTTGACAGTTCGGCTGCGGGCGGACCATTCCGGCGCCGAGCATCTGCGCCTTCTCGTCGCCGGTACCGCCGAGTGTCCCGCCAACGACTCCTCCGACGACGCCACCGACAACGCCTCCGACGACGCCGCCTTCGACACCGCCTTCAACCCCGTCATCATCATCTTCGCTGTCGTCCGGCGAGTTGTCGGCCGGCTTCTCCTCGACCTTCGGAACCTCGCGCGGCTGGATGATGGTGTGCGGAACGACCTTCGGCGTGATGGTCTTGCGCTCGTGCGGAGTGGTCTTCTTGTGCCCGGCAGGCGGCGGAGGAGGAGGAGGCGGCGGGGCGTGGAACACCACGTTGACCGGCTCTTCTTCCTTGGGCGCGTGCGCCTTGTAATAGGTGATGCCGAGGATGAGACCAACCACCGCGCCATGGACAAGGAAAGACACAACCAAGGAGGAGCCTCGGCGTACGCCGTTTCTCTCTTGATTGGCAATGCCTTCGAACATGGACCCTCTCGAGCGGAAAACGACGAGAACTTGGCCTGATACGGCGGCGAAAAGGGGGCGGACAGTACACAGCGGGCCGAGCAGTGTCAACGAACGCGAACAAGGGGTCGGATCAGTGCCGTAGATCGTCCGACCAAAGGTGGAACGCGCGGCCGATTGAATCGATCTGACGACCGATTGACGTCGCGGTGTCGCCCAGGTGACGGTCCCTTCGAAAACGGGGCCGAAATCGTGTTGGCAAAGATCACCAACAATGGATGTGATGCAATGGTTGACACGCTGCGTGGCTGTGAGGTAGAACGCGCGCCCTGCTGTGTGAGCAGAGGTAGTCTTTTCCGCTTTGGATGGCTGTGTAGCTGACGATTTCGCCGCACCACAAGACATCGCGCCGGCCTGCTTGGCTGCTCTGCGATCGATTTTCAGGACCTTCTCGGGAGGTAGCATGAAGTTTCGTCGGATTGTGAGTCTCTTGGCAGCTGGTGCGGCGAGCCTTTCGCTCGCGACCCCAGCTCTGGCCCAGACCACTGGTGGTCTGCAGGGTCAGATCATCGATGCAAACACCCAGCAGCCTGTCGCCGACGCGGTCGTCATCGCCACTTCGCCCAACTTGCAGGGTGAACAGACGGCCGTGACGGATGCTTCCGGCGCGTTCGAAATTTCGCTGCTGCCGTCGGGTGTCTACAAGATTGACATCCAGCGCGAGGGCTACACTCCCTTCTCGCAGTCGGACCTGACAATCCGCCTCGACAAGACGATTCACATCAAGCTTCAGCTCGTTCCCGACACGGTGAACGGCCCCGCGATCGAGATTACGGTTCAGAAGCCGGTTATTTCAACGACCAGCACGGATACGGGAGGCACTGTCTCGAAAGAGCAGATGGCCCTCATTCCGTACGGCCGCGGCGCGCGCAACTTCGACGCCGTGCTCACCACGGTTCCGGGCTCGCACGGTGACGCGTACGGCGTCGCCTTCAACGGCTCGGGCTCGGCCGAGAGCAACTACATCGTCGACGGCGTGCAGGTGAACGACCCCGCATACGGTACGCAGGGAACGTCGCTCCTCCAGGACTTCGTCCAGGAAGTTGAAATCAAGAGCGGCGGCTACCAGGCCGAGTTCGGCCGTTCGTCCGGCGGTATCGTCAACGTCGTCACCAAGAGCGGCGGCAACGACTTCCACGGATCCGTCTTCATCAACTGGTCGCCCTTCGAGGCGAGCCGCAAGCAGGTCAGCGAGGCCGGCCTCGCGATCGCGAGCCAGGCCAGCCAGAACTACAACCTCGACTTCGGAGGTGAGTTGGGCGGACCGATCATCAAGGACAAGTTGTGGTTCTACGTCGGATTCGCGCCGCAGATCGTCTCGACGAATCTCGACCGCGTCATCCAGGCGCGCATTGACAACGGCAGCGGCAGCCCCGTGATCGACCCGGCCACGGGCTCGCCGAAGACCACGCAGCTCGCGAGCCAGCGCTACGTCAACAACGTCACCTCGTACCAGTACACCGCGAAGTTGACGTTCGCGATCAACGAGAACCACAGCCTCGAGTTGGCCGCCTACGGTAACCCGACGAAGAGCACGGGCGCGCAGGCTGTCGGTGCGATCAACGAAGGCGCGAGCATCTACGACACGTCGTCGGGCTCGAGCGACTACAAGCTTCGCTACGCCGGCAAGATCTTCAACAAGCAGATGCTCGTTGAGGCGCAGATCGGTTACCACAAGCAGAACGGCTCCGCCTCCAGCCCGACCACGACGGTCAGCGCGCTCGACGGACTGAGCTCCGCGCAGCGTCTTGACACGCCCAGCGTGCAGTGGCAGACGACGACGAACCTGCTCAACCCGCTCCTCAACGACGGCACGCTCCCGTCGTCGCAGACCAGCGCGAAGGTTCTTGCGGGCTGCCAGATCCAGTCGGACGGATTCGATCCGTGCCCGGTCAGCAACTACTCGACGGGCGGCCTCGGCTACCTCGCGACCGTTTCGCTCGACCGCATCCAGGGCGGAATCAAGCTGACCAACTTCATCGACAACCTCGCTGGCCACCACCAGGTGAAGTACGGCGCGGATGTCGGCTACGACCGCTTCGAGCAGATCAAGACGTACACGGGCGGCCAGGCGTTCTACGGCATCTTCAGCGGCAGCTCGCTCTCCTACTACCGCGGCGTTCGCGGCTACGGATTTGTCGACCCGACGACGCCGGGCGTGCCTGCCTTCGTCGCGGGCGCGCAGAACACGAACGGCAACTCGATCATCTCGCTGCAGGGATCGAGCGTCAGCACCAGCACCAACAACGTCACGACCTCCGCGTTCATCCAGGACACCTGGGACATCATGAACAAGGGCCTCGTGCTCGATATCGGTGGCCGCGTCGAGTACCAGAAGCTCAGCCCCGACGCGACGTCCGGCGCCGCGGACTGCGGCACGACCGCGCTCTGCCTCACCAACTTCATGCCCCGCATCGGACTCACCTACGACTGGACGGGCCGCGGCCTCAGCAAGGTCTACGCGTCGTTCGGCCAGTTCTACGAGTACGTTCCGCTCGACCTCGCCGACCGCGCCCTCTCGGGCGAGACGCAGGCGACCTACTCGACGAACGCGTCGAACTGCACCGACCCGAAGGATCCGCGCACCTGCGCAATCCTCGTCGGCGGCCAGGCCGGCGGCAAGACCTACACGTTCACGGGCGCGGGCGCCGGTGAAGGTCTCGACCCGAACATGAAGGGCCAGTACACCAACGAGTTCGCGATGGGCGGCGAGTATCAGGTCTACCGCGACATCTCCCTCAGCCTCGGATACGTCCGCAAGTGGCTCGGCCGCGTGATCGAAGACATGTCGGTCAACGACGGCAACACGTACTTCCTCTCGAACCCGGGCGAGCCCTGCTCGGCCTCGTCGATCGCTTCGGGCGCGTGCGGCCAGTACGGCGTCACGGGCCTTGGCCAGGTCATTGCTGAGCCGCCCCCGCGCCGCGTCTACGACGGCGTGACGTTCGGCTTCAACAAGCAGTTCTCGGACAACTGGCTGCTGAGCGCGACGTACACCTGGTCCTCGTATCGCGGCAACTATCCGGGCCTTGTGAACAACACGACCGGCCAGCTCGACCCGAACATCCTCTCCGAGTACGACCTCCTCTCGCTGCTGCCGAACAAGGATGGTCCTCTCCCGGGTGACGAGCCGAACCAGTTCAAGTTCAACGGCGCGTACGTGATCGAAGTGAACGCGAACACGACCGTCAACCTCGGTGCCAGCTTGAACATCGACCAGGGCGGCCCGCTGAACACTCTCGGCGCGCACCCGCTCTACGGCCCGGGCGAGGCGTTCATTCTCCCCCGCGGATCCGACGGTCGCTTGCCCTGGACCTACCGCCTCGACGTTCGCGCGTCGGTTGCGTACAAGATCAACAAGGACTACTCGCTCGGCGTCGGACTTGACCTGTTCAACGTGACGGACGCTCGCCAGACGACGGCGGTGGACCAGAACTACACGTTCGACAGCGTCCAGCCGATCGTGAACGGTTCGGTGAAGGACCTCAACTACCTGAAGAACACCTCGGGTCAGCCGGTCACTCTCAACCCGACGTTCAATCAGGCGACGGGGTATCAGCTGCCGTTCTCCGCCCGTCTGAACGCGAAGTTCAGCTTCTAAGCGAACTGCCTGCGGGCGGCCGCCATGCTCGACCGGCGGCCTCTCGCGGCAATCACTCAACCACTTATGAAACTTTCAGGAGAATCATCCATGCAGACCAAGACCGCCGCGGGGACCTTCGCTCCGCTCCTGGCGCTCGGAATCGCCGCAGTCGTCGGCGCATGCGCCACGCAGGAAGATGCGCAGCCTGATCAGTTCAACCAGTCGCCGGTCGTGATGGCCGTCTACGCCCGCGACAGCGTCGGAAACGCGCTCCCAGACGTGCAGATGTGGGCCAATCCGACCGACCCGCACTATCCGAACTTCGGGGGCGTGACGGGGCCCGAGAATGCACAGAACGTGAGCCCGTTCCCGGCGAGCTACGGCTCTCTGGTGATCGAGTTCAACACGCCGCTCGATGGGGACCTTCTCCAGATCGGAGACCAGTACGCCAACCAGCTTGGCTCGTACTGCAAGATGGGCTTCGACCCGAATACGGCGCCGTTCAAGATCGTCGACCCGTCGCGGCCGAACGCGCCGCTGTTTGGTTCGATCTGCTACGACCCGACCAGCCCGCTGTCGCGCTTCCCTAGCCTCACGTTCGTGATCGGGTCCGGCACGGCAACGGATGCCTCGGCCAATCCGTTTACCTGCCAGACGTTCACGCCTGCGTCGTTCCTGGACAACGCTACGGGAACGGCCCTCCCGCTCAAGCCCCTCACCACGTACACGGTGGTCTTCAGCAACACGGCCGTGACCAACCCGAACCACCAGTCGCTCTCGTTCCCGACTGGCAACGGCTGGAGCTCGGGCCAGTACCAGTTCACCACCTCGGGCTTCGAGATCATGGCGGCCGGCTACAAGGACCAGGGCTCGGGCTACTACACGTTCATCGACAAGCCCTACAAGGGCCTGCTCAAGGACCTCGCGGCGGTGGGGGCCAGCAACTACCAGCAGCCTGCCGACGACACGCCGTTCTTCGTCGTCACGACGTACGGCTTCCTCGCCAAGCAGCCTGATCCGAACAACGGCACGGTCGCAGGTGACTGCGTTCCGACGGGCAAGGATGGGAAGACTCCTGCCGTCACGGCGACGCGCGCGGATGGCTCCCACTTCGACGAGTTTATCATCAACGACTCGTGCGCCGGTGGACTCGTCAACGGTGATGCGCGCTTCATCTATGTTGCTCCGGGATACTCGCTCCCTGGCCATGACACGCCGGCACTTGGTGGTGGCGCAACCTGGGAGCCGAACCAGAGCTACACGATCACGGTGGACACGAGCCTTGCGGATCAGTCCAACCTGGTGACGCTCGGGAACACCACGACCTACCAGTTTACCGCGGCGGACGACTCTCCTCGGATGGTCTCGATCGCTCCGGCCAACGGTGGCGTTGCGCAGCTCGCGTACGGCAAGAATGGTCCCGCTGGCGCGACGTACTACTTCTCGATCGCCTCGCCGCTCTCGTCGTCGCAGCCGTCTTTCATCGTCGCGAACTACAACGCTCCGATCGATACTTCCGCCACGTCGGATAACTTTGTCGTTACCGATCCAAGCGGCGCTGTCGTTCCCGGGACGGTTACGTTTCCCGCCAGCATGAACAACCAGGCGATTGCGTTTCAGCCGACGCAAGCGCTTCTGCCCGCCACTGCGTACAAGATCGACATCAAGGGGCTCAAGGTGGCGGCGGCAATTCCGGGACTCGGCGGGCAGGCCTTCGGGGAGAAGCACAAGACGTTCACCACGTCCACGATGCGCACCAGCAGCCTCCAGCGCATCTGCATCGACTACCCGAACAACAACGAGTGCGGCGGTAACTTCACGCACACCAGCTCGGACCGTGCGGCGAACCAGCCTCTGCAGATCCTCCACGCGGGCGATGTCGCGGGCGACAACCTCGTCTTCTCCTTCTCGCGCCCTGCAGTTGGCGTCACCTCTTCGACGGTTGCCGTGCAGGAGATCAACGCGGACGGGACGAATGGCGACGCGATCGATCCTGCACTCGTGACGGTCACGGCGGCATCAACGGTCGTCTACACGCTCGCTGTTGACCCGAAGGTTCCGGTCAAGTGCAACCAGAAGTACGAGATCATTGCGCAGACCGGCATCACCGACACCGAGACGACGCCCGTGAACCTGACCGCTGAGGGCTGCAAGGTCAACGGTGGTTGCCCGGACATCCGGTCGTTCACCACGCAGCCGTACGAGCCGCTCCCACAGGACTCGGCGGGCAACGCCGTTCTCTACACGCCGACGGGCCAGCCCGATCCTCTCACGGGAAAGCCGTTGACTGCCGACGAGTACATTGTCGAGTTCAACGCGTCGATCTCGGCGGGCAGCGTCAACAGCAAGCTGCTCGGCGTGCCTTCGACGAGCAACCTGCTGCAGGTGGTGGATTCGAACGGCGTTGGCGTCAAGCTGACGTGCCCGAAGCTGCCGGACGACAACCAGTATCTGATCGTCTGCACTTCCGCGCCGCTCGCCGCGAATGCGAACTATCTCGCGACGATGCTCGTCGATTCGTCGAGCCCGATCCTGATCGCGACGTCGACCACGCTGGCTCCGCTTGGAGTTGACTACCAGGGTCAGGCGAACGCGTTCAGCAACACGCCGTCTGCCTCGCTCGTGGGTGATCAGAACTCGTGCAAGTTCTTCGGCACGGTCGCGACCTCCATCACGACGCCGTGCCCGCCGAGCACCACGAAGTCGGTGGGCAAGAAGTCGGTGGCCCGCACGGCGTCGGCGAAGCTCGGCAAGCTCGCACTGCGCTAGCTCGCAAGCAGTGAAGGCCTGACTCGTCAGGCCGCGAAGTTCTTGAGGGGTGGTCGCGATGAGCGGCCGCCCCTCTTCGCTTCGCGAGACCCCTGATTCACCTCTCGGGCCCGACGGATTTCGCTCGGAGAGAAGCTAGACGAGCTGATCGAGGATCGCGCGCAGATCGGCCGGCAGCGCGCTCGAGAAGCTCGCGCGGGTTCCATCGGGGTGGGAGAAGCCGAGCCGGGAGGCGTGCAGGAAGTGACGCTGGAGCGAGGGCAGAGACGGCCCTTCGTAGAGCGCGTCCCCGGCGAGCGGATGACCGATGAAGGCGAGATGGGCGCGGATCTGGTGCAGCACTCCCGTGGCGATCTCGACATCGAGGAGCGTGAATCCTCCCCGTCGCTCGATGGGCGAGAATCGCGTGAGGGCAGGACGCGCATCGTGCATCGCCGCCCACTCGGGATCAGAGGCAGCGCGGACGCGGCGTGAATCGCGCGGGTCGTGCGCGAGAGGGAGATCGATCTCGCCGCCAGCATGCAACTCCCCCGCGACGAGCGCGAGATAGCCCTTCTCGATGGTGCGCGCGGTGAACTGGGCGCGCAGATTCGCGTGCGCCGCCTCAGTGCGCGCGGCGAGCAGCAGGCCCGACGTATCCGTGTCGAGTCGGTGGACGAGGCCTCCCTCGCGCGCTGGGCCGATCGTGGCCAGCTCGGGAAATCGCGCGACGAGCGCATTGGCAGCGGTGCCGAGCTCCCCCGGCTTGAGCGGATGCGAGGGCATGCCGGCAGGCTTCTCGATCACCACGACGTGCGCGTCGGCGTGCACAACCCGGACGGGCAGATCCGGCTGCGGCACCGGCGCATCCGACGGCGGCAGCTCAATCGCGATGCGCGCGCCCGGCCCGACCTGCTGCGCCTTCGGGCCGCGCAGCCCGTCGACCTTCACGCGCCCCTCGGCAATCCAGTCCATCGCGCGGGCGCGGCTGACGCCGAAGAGGCGCGAGACGACCTTGTCGAGACGCTCCGCCGCGTCCTCCGCAGGCACGACGATTTCGCGCAGCTCGACCGGGCGATTGGGCATCAAGTGGTCCTCCTGAATGCAGCCGTGTTCATCATGCGCTCTTGAGTGCGGCGAGCAGTTGCGCCGCGCCCCACGAGGAGATGCCGTAGATCGACTCCATCGGATTCACGCCGAGTGAAGTCGGGAAGACGCTCCCATCGATGACCCAGAGGTTTTGGACCGCGTGGTGACGCAGATGCGGATCGACGACCGAGCGTTTCGGATCCGCACCCATCCTGCAGCCGCCCATCTGGTGCGCGGTGAAGACGGCGAGGCGATTGGGACCCATCGGGCCGGAATCGATCTGTGACAGATCGGCCTCTTTTGTAAACTTGAGCCCGCGCGTGTGCAGCGAGTCGACTTCGAGCGCACCGTTGGCGAGTTGCAGCTGCACCATCGCCTTCATGCCCGCGCGGAAGCACTCGTAATGCCGATCGCCGAGCGGATAGTCGAGCTTCGGTCCGCCGTCGGGACGCAAGGTGACGGCGCCGCCCGCCTCCGATTCGTCGAAGCCGTCGATCATCAGCGCGATGGTCGTGGCGACGTGGGCGAGCGCGCGGGTGTTGGCGCGAAGGTGTCCGCCGAATCCGCCGAGCGCGATCCCCGAGAGCATCGGGTGAACGGGTGCTGCCTCGAGGAAGAACCCGGCACCCTCGGTACGTTTGGCGAAATGGTGCGAGGCGACACTCTGCGGAGCGCCGTAGAAGCCGTCGATCCGCTGCTCGTAGACCGCGCTGACGCCGACGACCGGATGCAGCCAGGTGAAGCGGCCGACAGGGCCTTGCGTGATGCCGGAACGCAACAGCAGCGCGGGCGAGTTGAGTGCGCCGCCGCTGACCACGGTCGTGCGCGCCTCGACGCGGACGAGCTTGCCTGTCGGGAGCTGCGTCTTCGGATCGAGAATTACGCCGATCGCTGCGACGACGCGCCCGCCGCTGACCTCGAGTTTCTCGACGCGGCAGTTCGCATAGACGGACGCGCCGCCCGCGATCGCGTCGGGCAGATACGTGAGTGCCGCGCTCTGCTTTGCGTCGACCGGGCAGCCCATCCCGCAGTAGCCCGAGCGCAGACAGCCGCGGACGTTGCGCTTGATCGTGTCGACCTGCCAATGCAGCTTCGTGCAGCCGTCGTAGAGCGTTCGGTTGTTCGCGTTGACGTCGGTGAGTTCGACCTTCGCGACACCAAGTCGCTGCTCGACCTCGTCGAAGTGGGGCGCGAGTTCTTTCGTGGTGACGGCGCAGCCTTCACGCTTCTGCCAGTGCTGCACGACGTGCTCGGGCGTGCGGTAGCTGGTCGTCCAGTTGACCACGGTGCCGCCACCGACTGCGCGGCCCTGCAGGACGGAGATGGAGAGATCGGCCGTCGCGCGATTGCCCCGGTCTTGATAGAGGCGCGGGTAGGCGGTCGATTCCTGCATGTCGAAATCGTCTTTGGAAAAGTGGCCGCCCTCCTCGAGAACGACGACCGAGAGTCCCGCGCGTGCGAGCCGGCTGGCGACCATCGCGCCGCCGGGGCCGCTGCCGACAATGCAGACATCGGGGCGCAGCGTGAGATCGCTCGCGACTTGATCGCCCGTGATGATGCCGCTCATTTCGCGCCTCCGGCCTGCGCGGGGGCCGCGTGCGCCGCCGCGTCGCGCGACTGGTTGACCGCGCGCACGAGGGCATAGGGCGGCCCGGGATACCCGAGAGAAGCGAACGTCTCTGGCGCGCTGAAGTAGATCGCTCCCGAAAGACGCTTCATCGCCTGGTATCCCGAGCGCAGCATCGGCAGGCGGGAGTGGGCCCATCGCGCGAGATGGAGATCCTGCTGCGCGGGGCTCATCTTGGTGAACGGCGTCGCTGGTCCGCCGCTGACGAACGAGAAGAGCGCGTTGTCGAAGAGCCCGAGCAGCTGCTTGAAGTCGTGGGCCGTCGCGGGATCGGACGGGGCGAGGAACTGATCGATGCGACCGGCGACGTCGAGCGCGTCGGGAGTCGGCGCTGCGGGCTGCGCTGCGATGGCGGCCGCGAGCGCAGCGGGAAGCTCGGTCTCTCCTCCGGGCGGATCGCTCACCAGCTCTGCGGGAACCGTCTCGGCGAGCACGCGATCGGCGACGGCGGCCATGATCGAGTACTCGGCAGGCGTAAAGAATTTCAGGCTGTGGCCAGCGGGAGGTTCGCGCAGCTGCGTGCGGCGAAGCGCGATGGGAACCGCGCTGGCTGCGGCCAGGAGCGCTGCCCCGCCGAGAGTCTTCTTGAACAGCGAGCGGCGCGAGACAGGTCCGTCTCCTCGCGCCGCATCGAGCCCGCGCGAGCGTGCGCTGCGTCCCGCCGAACTCTCGTCCCGGCCGTTGTTGCGGCCGTCTCCCGCATCGTTACCCAAAGAACACCTCGGCGACGGCGAACGATTCTGCATCGACCGTCTTGAGCGTAGCGGTGGCGTCGGCGAGCGGAACCGAGACGATCTGATTTCCCCTCAGCGCAGCCATCTTTCCAAACTCGCCCTTCGCGCACATGTCCGCCGCGTGGACGCCGAAGCGGGTGGCCAGAACGCGATCGCCCGCGCTGGGCGTGCCTCCGCGCTGGATATGGCCGAGCACCGTGACGCGTGTTTCGTAGCCTGTGCGCGCCTCGATCATCTCGGCGACCTGCTGCCCGATGCCGCCGAGCCGCACGTGACCGAACTCGTCGGTCTTGCCGCTCAGCGTGGAATCCTTGCCGCCGAGCTGCGCTCCCTCGGCGACGACGACGATGGAGAAGTTCTTGTTCTGCGTGCGGTGCCGATTCTGGATGTGCTCGCAGACCTTCGCGATGTCGATCGGCCGCTCAGGGATGAGGATCACGTCGGCGCCGCCGGCGAGACCTGAGTGCATCGCGATCCAGCCCGCGTGGCGGCCCATCACTTCGCAGACGATGACGCGCTTGTGCGATTCCGCCGTCGAGTGGAGCCGATCGATCGCATCCGTGGCGATGCCGACCGCGGTGTCGAAGCCGAACGTCACGTCGGTGCCAGAGAGATCGTTGTCGATCGTCTTGGGCACGCCGACGATCTTCACGCCGAGCTCGTGCAGCCGCGTCGCGACGCCGAGCGTGTCTTCGCCTCCGATCGCGATCACCGCGCCCACCCTGAGCGCGCGCAGATTCTTCAAGACCTGCTTCTCGCCGCCGACCGGCTTCTTGAACGGATTGGTCCGGCTGGTGCCGAGGATGGTTCCACCCAGATGCAGGATTCCGCTCGTCGCCTCGCGCGTGAGGCGGAAGTGGTTCGGCGGATCGAGCAGGCCCCGCCATCCTTCGCGCACGCCCATCACCTCGAAGGAGTGCTGCTCGGCGCGCCGCACCACCGCGCGGATGACGGCGTTGAGCCCCGGGCAATCTCCGCCGCCAGTGAGTAGAGCGATCTTCATGATGACCTCCGCAAAGTGCAGGCGCACCATCGGCGCGGGCGCAGCCTAATGCATCTTCTTGGGCGCCGTGAGCATCTCGACGGGGCCGAGGAAGAGATCCTCCTCGGTGTAGACGCGCCGCCCCGCCTTGCCGGTCGGTCTCTCGAGCCACTGGCGCGCAAGCACTTCGCCGTCATGGCCGAGCTTCTTGAGCAGCCGCGGATTGGCGCAGGCGAGATATCGGGTCAGGAGCGGTTCGATCAGCTGGGCGTAGCGGGAGGGAGAGAGCTTCTCGTGGCGCCGCTCTGGCGAGAGGGTTCCGTCGAAGGAGGGGCTTGCGTGGAGCAGCTCGTGGAGCAGCGTCGCAACGCGCTCCTCGAGCGTCGAGCTGCGGAAGAACTTCGGGCGCAGCGTGATGCAGTAGAGGGCTCGACGGCCCTCGAGCGTCACGCGCGGATGGCCCCTGCCTCCGAGCGGCTTGATGGTGGCGCGCGAGCCGCGGCGCGCCTCTCCTGCGACGAAGAGGATGCGCGAGGGCCGGACATGGGCGAGCTCGGGAAGCGAGTCCGCCATATCGGCGACCACTTGCCTGAACAGCAGCGTCGCGTTGGGCCGGGCGGGGCCGCGTGCAGTGCCGCGAACGAGTGCCATCCGGGAGAGCGTCGCACGGAACGGCTCCGAGGTGGGCCCGACGAGCCGTTCCCGTCGCCGGGAGTGCAGATGGTCACTCCATCGCAGTCGACGTAGAGAAGGTCATGCCCCACGAACGATCGCACCGCCGCGAGAAAGCCGAGTCAGCCGAGCGCCGCGAAGAGAGCTACCGCGCGATGAGCGAGCAGCTTGCATTCGCGCTCGGGACATCGCTCATCGAACGCGGTGACGAAATCCTCGCGATCGATGAGGGCGGCGCCGAACAGCTCCTCGCCAGCAGCGCCGAGAGCCAGCAGCCCTGGTTTGCCGCCTGGACGATCCTCAGGGAGCGAGCACCGAAGCACATCGCGGAGCGGGTTCTGCTCGACTCGCGTCGCGTCTGAGTGCCGCCGGATGCATATAACCAGATGGTTATATGTTACTTCGGCAGCTTGATGACCGGGTTCTTCTTGCGCGCTTTGTAGATGAGGAACGTGCGGCCGAGGACCTGCGCGAGCTCCGCGCCCGATGCGGCCGCGAGCGCCTCGGCTGCGCGATGGCGATTGATGGGCGAGGTGTCCCCGACCTTCACCTTGATGAGCTCATGCGCCTCGAGCTGCACGAGCGCATTCTTGACCAGCGGGTCAGTCATTCCGTCCTTGCCGATCTGCAACACAGCCGCGAGCAGATGCCCCTTGGCGCGCAGGAAGCGACGCTGCTTGCCGGAGAGATTCGGCGACAGCTTCGCCTTGGGCTCTCGCGCGCCGGTTCCTTCCTCGGCGTCATCGGCGGCATCTTCGTCATCGATCTCGGGGGACTCTTCGGGCCGCGTGGTCACAGTTTCTCCTCTACGAAATCGACTTCAGGCGTGCAGTTTGGGATGGGGCGCAAGCGCGATCACGATGAAGGCGAGCGCCGTGAGCAGCGCGGCCGCCCAGAAGGATGCGCCCGGCGCGATGGATTGAAAGAGAGCGCCGCCGAGCACCGGCCCGAGCACCCGCGCCAGGCTTCCCGCCGACTGCGCCACGCCGAGCGTCGCGCCTTGCCGATCGGGCGGGGCCGAGCGGGAGATGAGCGCGTTGACCGTCGGAGACGCGAGTCCCGCGCCCAGCGAGATGAGCGCGAAGACCGGCAGCAGCGCGGACCAGGATGAGCAGAGCGGAGTGAGCGCCAATCCGAGCGCGCCGCAGACGAGGCCACAGAGCAGGAGCGTCCTCTCGCCAAACTGCTTCGAGAGCCTCCCGACAAGTCCGCCCTGCACGATCGCAGAGACGAGTCCGATGAGCGCGAAGAGCCAGCCGATGTTGCGCACAAGGCCCGCATGGGCCTCCGGCGTCTGCGCGATTCCGAGGCGCGCGGCGACCAGCAGCGTGGCGGTCGACTCCATCATCGCGTGTCCGGTGAGGAAGAGCGCGAAGGCCGCGATGTAGAGCCCGACCTCGCTGGTCAGTCCCGTGCGCAGCGATTCGAGGCGGGAGAGCCGCTTCTGGTTCGCCTGCGTGCGCAGGTCGGCAGAGAGCGATTCGGGGAGCCAGAAGATCGCCGCGACGAAATTGATCGCGGCCAGCGCGGCCGCGGCGAAGCTCGGCAGCGCGTAGGGATTGTGTCGAAGCAGGTTCGCGAACGGTCCCTCTCCGAGCGCGTTCGCGAGCGGCACTGCTGCGTCCGAGAGGATGCCGCCGAGCGCAGGCCCGAGGATGAAGCCGAGTCCGAAGGCCGCGCCGATGAGCCCCATGCCCTTCGCGCGATTGGCTGGCGTTGTCGAGTCGGCAATGTAGGCCTGCGCGGTCGGGATGGTCGCGCCCGAGATGCCCGCGATCATGCGTGCAGCGAAGAGCCACGCAAGAGAGGCCGCGAAGCCGAAGAGCAGGTAGCCGACCACAGAGCCAGCGAGTCCGATGAGGAGGATCGGTCTGCGACCCACCCGGTCCGAAATGCGACCCCAGAACGGCGCGAAGAGGAACTGCGCGAGAGAGAACGTGCTCATCAAGAGGCCGACCGTGCTCGCGCGCGCACCGAAGCTCTCGACATAATAGGCGAGGAACGGGATGACGATCCCGAAACCGAGCAGGTCGAGGAAGACGGTGACGAAGAGGATGACGAGCGGCGAACGGCGCATGGGGGCGCGCACGCTACGGTCCTGCGCGGGTGCTGGCAAGGGATGCTTGGCTTCTCGATCGCTGCGTGCGCGCGAACCGGCGCGGCTGGCCCGTGCCGTGCACTGCAGCCTGTGCAGAGCGCAGAGCGCGACTCGTTGTCGGACCCGATCGCTACCGTGCGCTCTCGTTGGCGTCGATCGTTGGTGTTCAAACCATCTCGGACTGGAGCATTCACATGGCGAGCAAAGCCGCACTGGCCAAGGCTGTCCGCATCGAGCTTGCCTGCAAGGAGTGTGGCTACCGGACCCCGCGGTGGATGGGCCGTTGCCCCTCGTGCGGCGAATGGGGGCCGTTCGAGGAGGTCGCGCCGAAAGCGATGCGGACATACGGACGCAGTGGCGAGTCGCAGAAGCCGATGGGGATCGACCGCATCGCGCTCGAGGCGGGCGAGCGGGACCAGACTGGCATTGGCGAACTCGATCGCGCACTCGGGGGAGGGCTCGTGCCGGGCGCGGTAGTGCTGCTCGCGGGAGATCCCGGGATCGGCAAGAGCACGCTGCTCCTCACTGCGATGGATCGACTCTCGCGGCTTGCCGGAGATCGGCCGACGCTCTACGTCTCGGGAGAGGAGTCGCTCAAGCAGATCCGGCTGCGCGGGGAGCGGCTCGCCGCGCTCTCTCCCTCTCTACTCCTGCTCGCCGAGACGAATGCCTCCGAGGCGCTGCGGGCGGCGAACGAGGTGGCTCCGCGGGTTCTCGCGATCGACTCGGTGCAGACGATGGCCTGGCCTGAACTGCCGGGCGCGCCGGGCGCGGTCGGGCAGGTTCGCGAGGTCTCGGCGCGGCTGGTTGCGTGGGCGAAGGAGACAGGCACGCCCGTGATCCTCGTCGGGCACGTCACCAAAGATGGCGCCATCGCCGGTCCGCGCGTCCTCGAGCATATGGTCGATACGGTGCTCTACTTCGAGGGAGACAAGAGCCACTCGTATCGTGTGCTGCGTGCGCACAAGAATCGATTCGGGAGCACCAACGAGATCGGCGTCTTCGAGATGAAGGCCGAAGGTCTCTGCGAGGTGAAGAATCCGAGCGCGTTCTTTCTCGCCGAGCGGCCGCAGGGAGCGGCGGGGAGCGCTGTCGTCGCGATGATGAGCGGCACGCGGCCGTTGCTCGTCGAGTTGCAGGCGCTCGTCGCCGATGGATCTGGGCCAGGATCCGCGCGACGAGCGGCGATCGGCGTCGATCCCGCGCGGGTCGCGTTGCTCACGGCCGTGCTCGAGAAGAAGGAGGGCCTCGTGCTCTCGGACAAGGATGTCTACGTCAATGCCGCGGGGGGAGCGGAGCTATCCGAGCCGGCGGGCGATCTCGCGCTCCTCGCCGCGCTCTGCTCCTCTGTGCGAGACGAGCCCATCGACGGCCGCACGCTGGTGCTCGGCGAGGTCGGGCTTGCGGGAGAGGTTCGCGCTGTGAGCCACATCGAGCCGCGCCTCGCAGAGGCGGCGCAACTGGGCTTCAAGCGCTGCATCCTCCCTGCGGGAAACGCCCGCCGACTGGCCTCCGCGCCCCTTGAACTCTGTCCGGCAGGCAGCGTCAGCGAGGCTCTCGACCATCTGTTTGCGAGATAATCTCCACAGGGGCGTGCTTGTTTCGTTTGCACCGGGCGCCCAGCGGAGGGACGATGGGAGAACTGTCTCTCGCATCCAGGAGCACGCCGCCCGATGTCCGACCGCGATCCGCCAGAGGGAGTGACCGCCTCGGGCGTGCGCGAGCAGGCAGCGGCAGAGCCACCGAAGTCTGGTCCGGGCATGCGCCGCCACCAACGTGCCACGGTCGACATGACCGTGAAGATGCGCTTCGGGAACGTGCAGCAGTTTCTCGACGCGACGGCGGAGGACCTCTCGGTGGGCGGCATGTTCCTGCGCTCCGAGCACGCAGGCCCGGGTGGACAGATTCGCGAGGTGGGTCAGCTCATCGCCGTGCAGTTCGACGCTGGCGTGCGCCGCGTGGTCGAGGGCGTCGGCCGGGTTGTTCGCGTGATCATGCCGGATCGTCCAGGCGTGGTTCCGGGCGTCGCGATTGAGTTTGTCGAACTCGACGAGCAGAGCCGCGCCCTCATCGTGGCGATCGTCGCGATCAAACTCGCGCCAACCGGCGGAGACTAGCGAGACCTCCGCGTTCGCGGTGTGTTTCGCGCCAGCTCTCCTCTCGCGCTTGTTCGCTGCGCAGCGCTGACGTTCATCGCTACCTTCATGCCTTCGCGACGGCCGCGCGCCAGCGGGAGAGGTGCTGCTCACGAAGTTCGAGCTTCATCTTGGGCGCGAACTTCTTTCCCCCGCGCACAGCGGCCTTGAGCTCCGCCGTTCCCTTGAACATTCCCGCGCCGAGACCTGCGAGCATTGCGGCTCCGAGCGCGGTTGTCTCGACCATCCGCGGCCGCTCGATCTGCGTCTGCAGGAGGTCGGCCTGGAACTGGAGGAGCAGGTCATTCTGCGATGCGCCGCCGTCAACGCGGAACATCGGCATCGGGTGACCGATGTCCTGCGCCATCGCTACGGCGAGATCGTGAATCTGAAACGCGATCCCCTCAAGTGTCGCGCGCGCGAGGTGGCCGGCAGTCGTACCGCGATCGAGTCCGCAGATCATGCCGCGCGCTTCCTGTCGCCAGTGCGGTGCGCCAAGTCCCGCGAGCGCCGGAACGAAGACGACGCCGTTGCTGTCAGGCACGCTGCGCGCGAGCGCTTCGATCTGCGACGACTCGTCCACGAGGCCCAATCCGTCGCGCAGCCACTGCACGGCTGCTCCCGCGATGAACGCCGACCCCTCGAGCGCATAGGTCGCTTCGGCGCCGATCTGCCACGCGACAGTTCCCAGCAGTCCATGCTTGGAGGTCACGGGCTCGGGGCCTGCGTTCATCAGCAGGAACGCGCCCGTCCCGTAGGTGCATTTCGCCTCGCCCGCTGTGAAGCAGGCCTGGCCGAACAGGGCCGACTGCTGGTCTCCCGCGATCCCCGAGATCGGGATGCCATCCGGGAGGACCTTGAGCCCCTTCGTGCGGCCGAACTCGCCCGCGCTCGGTTTGATCTCCGGCAAGAGAGCGCGAGGGATCCCGAAGAGAGACAGCATCTCGTCGTCCCACTGGCGCGTCGCCAGATCCATCAGGAGCGTACGCGAGGCGTTGCTTGGGTCGGTTGCGTGGGCCGTACCTCCCGTGAGCTTCCAGAGCAGCGCGCTGTCGATGGTTCCAAACGCCAACTCGCCCTTCTGTGCGCGAACGTCCGCGCCCTTCACGTTCTCGAGCAGCCAGCGAATCTTCGTGCCGGAGAAGTAGGCGTCGAGCACAAGTCCGGTGCGGGCGCGCACGAGAGACTCCTTGCCCTGTGCTTTGAGCGCGTCGCACATCGCGGCCGTTCGACGGCACTGCCAGACGATGGCGCGGTGGATCGGCTTCCCGGTGCGCCGATCCCAGATCGCCGTCGTCTCTCTCTGGTTCGTGATGCCAATCGCCGTGATCTCGTTGGCGCGCACGCCCGCCTGCTTGAGCGCGAGTTCGATCGACTTCAGGGTCGAACTCCAGATCTCGTCGAGGTCGTGCTCGACCCATCCGGGCTTGGGGAAGAACTGCCGGAACTCGACGCTCCCTTGGCCGCGCGCGTTCATGCGCCCATCGAAGACGATCGCGCGCGAGCTGGTGGTGCCCTGGTCGATGGCGAGCAGATAGCGGGGCATGCGGTGTCTCCCGTCGAGGTGTTCCTGCGCCTGAAGAAGTCGACTTCTACAGCGATTGCGGTTGCGTCGGCATCCCGGTCATCCGTGCGACGCGTCTGTGCTGGTCCGGTTCGTGATTCTCGCGAAGAAATCGGCGACCGCCTCGCAGACGGCCGGCCCGTCTCGATCGACGGGAAGGACGTGCGCACTCTCGGGGAACATGCGCAGCTCGATGTGGCGTGCACCGAGCCGATCGGCAAGCAAGCGAGCGCCGCGCGGCGCGGCGGTTCGATCGCGCCCACCCTGCACGATGAGCGTTGGCACCCGGACCCGACGTGCGTGCGAGAAGGCCTCGTTCGACAGCAGCCGAAGCTCCCGGCCCCAGGCGAGCGGCGCGCGCGTCAGGCTGCCATCGGCGCGGAGCTCGGGATTCGCG
The DNA here is from genome assembly GCA_903911145.1 of uncultured delta proteobacterium. GTDB lineage: Bacteria > Myxococcota > Myxococcia > Myxococcales > 40CM-4-68-19 > CAIWCD01. The sequence goes on from CAIWCD010000018.1 coordinate 88,421, forward strand.
CTTTCCGCCGGCGGCGCGACGATGTCTCGCTGGCCTTTGTTCAGGAAGATCGGAGCGCGCCCGACTGGCAACCGCCCAAGCGCCTCGGCGAAGATCCACGTTGTCCCGGCGAAACGCACGGCAGGGGCGAGCAGGGCCAGCGCGGTCAGCGCACGATCTCCTTGTCGCTGCCGTGTCTGGGCTGCGATTTCGATGGAGAGCAACGCGCCCGCCGAAAGTCCGGCGAGATAGATCCTCCGTGCGCCGCGCAGTTGCGACAGCGCGGCGAGTGCCGCATCCAGCAGGTCGGCTCGAGAGACGTTGAGCAGTTCTGTCGCCGAGGTCCCGTGACCCGGAAGGAGCGGCGCAACAACGTGCATGCCCGCTTGCGCGAGACGCTCTCCAAGCGGCCGCATCTCCGACGGCGCACCGCTGAAGCCATGCAGGAGCAGGCACGCGTCCGGTCCTTCGCCGAACTCGAACGCTGCCGAGGGAGATTCGAGCATGCGCCGCGGTAGCACGCAGCCACGCAGGCCGGCAATCCTCTTGCGCGCGCAGCCCCACATGCGGCGCATTGGCGTAGAAGGCGCACGCAGTCCCCGCCGCAGAACTCGCGAAGGAGCACCCATGGCCGATGATCCGAAGACTCCGCAGGCGCACCAGCACCAGATGCAGCTGCATATCGACGACACCATCGCGCAGGGGATCTATTCCAACATGGCGATGGTCCATCACAACGAGACCGAGTTCGTTCTCGACTTCATGTACGTGCTGCCGCAGGTGCCCAAGGCGGTGGTCCGCTCGCGCATCATCACGAGCCCCAAGCACCTCAAGCGGCTTGTCGCGGCGCTGCAGGACAACCTCGTGCGCTACGAGGCGCAGTTTGGACGCCTCGAGCCCAGTGGACCGACAATGCCCCCGATGCACTGAGCGGCGCGTTGCCTCAGTGTGGTGGAAAATGACGTTGGCGTGGCCGGCATTCATTGATTGATGTCGGATAGCAATCGATATGCCGTTGATATCACCTTCATATGCTCGATCGGGGGTCCGATTCGGGACCCGCACTGGTTCCATTTCGCGCCGCCAGCGGTCCTTTTCGAGACCGCCTCACGCGGTCGAAACGGGCCTCGTCGAGTGATGTTCGCGTTGGCGCGCGGGCTGCATTCCATCCATCGCAAAACGCGGCAGTGAGCCGCAAAGCGGCGCGGGGCTTGATGCTCCGCGCAATGGAGGAGTCATGCTGGAGCGCGGAGGAGCAGGCGGTGAGGCAGAGGCAGGGCGCAGCGATGGCAGGAAGTTCGCGGCCTGGAACATCATCGAGCGCAAGAACAGCGACAAGCCAATCTGGAGTCGTGTCGGCACCGGGTTCGTCAATAAGGACGGTTCGATCAACGTCTATCTCGATTCCATTCCATTGCTGGGAAAGATCCAGCTCCGCGATGACAAGGACGCGCGAGATGCGACGCAGCCTCCGTGGGTGAGAAAGCCTCGTGCGGCAAGCACGCTCGCGTCCGGCGATGAGGCGTAGCGTCGTGGGCTCGCGAATGAAACGTGGGGCGCTGGGAATTGCGTTCGCAATGGGCGTGCTCGCGCCGTCGGTCGCGCACGCGATGCCTGGGCCGCGCCACAAGCACATCAAGCCGCCCGTCGAAGGAGTGTTGAACCTCAATCGCGCGAGTGAGGCAGAGCTCCGGCTCCTGCCCGGGATCGGGAAGGGGCGGGCGGCGCAGATCGTCGCGCGGCGGCAGGCGAAGCCGTTCGCGACTTTCGAGGATGTAGCTCGAATCAAGGGGCTGCGGCGGCTGGTGTCGAGGCTTCGACCGCATCTCTCTCTCGAGGGGCCGACCACGCTGCGTCCTGCCGCGCTCATCCCGAAGGCAGGGCCGATGGTATCGCCACCTGCGACTGCCCCGCCGTGAGCGTTGCTTGACCGGGATGGGTTCTTCCGCGTAGAGCCGCGCGAACAACTTGTCTGACGTGCCGCCGTGGCGCCCCGGAAGGGGCCTCGAGGGAAGCCGGTTCAACGCCGGCGCGGTCCCGCCACTGTAGCCGGGCAGTCTCGAGCCGATGTGCCACTCGCCCAGTCATTGGGGCGGGGAAGGCGGGCCCGAGGCGCGTCGCTCCCCGCAACGGGAGCGGCATACCCGGAAGCCAGGAAACCTGCCCGGCGGCAACAGCTCGTTCACCTCTTCGAGAGAGAGAGGGGAGCTCACGTGCCGTCGCCTCGCGCCCAGACTGGGCGTGTATTTTCTGCTGCTGCGCTATTCCTCGTCGCGGCCTTGCGTGCGCATGGCGAGAGCGCAGCGACAGTCGGAGCATTCCCCTCCGGCGGCGGAGTGTCGGACGAGATCTCGGGCGACGAGGTCGACATCCCTGTCGGGGCGGTGTCGCGGACACCTTCGGTGCCGACCACGGCCATCGACGTCGAGCGGTTTGCTGGCGAGCAGACCAGCGTCGCGGAGCTTCTCGCCGCTTCGCCGGGCACGACCGTGCGTGCGCTCGGTGGACCGCTGCAGACGGCGACTGTCTCTCTGCGTGGCGCCTCGGCCGATGAATCGCTGATTCTTCTCGATGGGATCCCACTGCATGGGCCGGGCGGTGGAGCCTTCGATCTCTCCGCGATTCCGGTGGCACTCATTTCACGGATCGTCGTTCACCGCGGCGTGCTCGGGGCACAACTCGGAGCGGGGGCGTTGGGCGGCGCGATCGAGATCGTCCCTCGCGCGGCGCAGGCGGAGACGCAGGTCGGTGTGCGTGGCTCGTTCGGTTCGTTTCAGACAGCGCAACTCGCGGGAGAGTTGTCGTGTGGCGCGTCGTGTGGAGCGCTGCAGGGCGTGACGGGGGCGATCCAGCTCGACCGCACTGGGGGCGGCTTTGGCTACCTGCGCAGCTTCACTCCCGACGTGGCGGGCGCTCCGCTCGTGCAGGAGACGCGGCAGAACGACGATGCGACGAGGTTGGGGATTCTCGTGCGCGACGAGACAGAGATCGCCGCGGGCACCACACTCGACGTCCTCGCGCTGGGGTCGCTGGGCGACCGCGGACTGCCGGGCCCGATCGGTGCCTTCACGCTTCGCTCTCGCTCGGAGGATCAGAGCGGGATTGTCGGCGCTCGGGTGCGTCGTGCGGAGGGGAGTGCGGTTCTGTCTGCTCGCGCGTGGGCGCAGATCGATCGGGTCGTTCTCAATGGCTCGGGCGATGGATTCTCGTCGTGCGCTTCTGGAAACGATCGCTCGTGCGCGGAGCAGGAGACGCACAGCCTCTCGGCGCGCGGAGAGGTCGAGGCCTCGTTCCCGATCGGAGGACTGCAGTGGGCGACAGCGACGCTCTCCGGTGGCTCCGACTGGTTCGCCGGGCAGGGTGCGGGCGTGCATCGACGCGGCGTCGGGTCTCTCGCGCTGCACGACGAGTTCACGCTGCTCGGAGGAGCGCTGTCGCTCGCTCCGGCCGTGCGCCTCGATGCAATCGGAGCTGATCTCGCGGCGAGCCCTGCGCTCGCGATCTCCATGCGACCGTTCGCCGGAGCGCAGACTCGCGCGGTGCAGCAAGGTGCGTCGGGGCAATCGATGCCGCTTCCCGCGTCGATGCAGTCCGCGCAACCCGCGCTCTCGACCGCGCCCCTGGCCAACGCGGACACCTCGCGCGGCCTCCTCGAGTTGCTTGCTCCCCTCGAGTTTCGGGCGAGCGCGGGCCTGTCGTTTCGCGCGCCGAGCTTCGCCGAACTCTACCTCCAGCAGGGAGGTACATCGCCCAACCCTTCTCTGCGGCCGGAGCGCGCGGGCTCGATCGACGTCGGCGCCGCCTATCACACCGCTCGCGTGACCGTGGCGGGGACGCTCTTCTGGTCCCGTTTTCGCGATCTGATTCTCTACGAACTCTATCCGCCTGCGAGGGAGAAGCCGTTCAACATCGGGCAGGCGCGGGTGCTTGGGGCCGAACTCGAGGCGCTCGTCGTGTTGCCGCTCGGCTTCACGGCGGAGCTTTCGTGGAGCTATCTCCAGGCCATCGACGAGCGCCCGGCCGCGACGGAAACGGGCCAGAAGCTTCCCTACCGACCGCCGCACCGCCTCTTCGCTCGCGCGGCGCGACGGGGAGATCGGCTCGAGGGATTCGCCGAGGCCGTTTTCTCCTCCTCGATGCCCCGCAACCAGTTCGGTACGACGTCGCTGCCGTCGCAGTTCACGCTTTCCTGTGGATTGGGTGCGCGCGTCGTCGGACCGCTCTGGGTGGATCTCGAGCTGAAGAACGCGCTCGACGACCAGACCCAGCAGGACCTCTTCCAGTACCCGCTTCCGGGCCTGTCTCTCTCCGCGATCGCGCGCGCCCGCTTCTGACCTGATCGATCGCGAATCTACGCAAACCGAAGGACGACACGATGACGCCGAATCCGATGACGCCGAAGAAGATGCGGGAGATGCTTTGTGTACCAATGATTGGAGTGCCAATGATTGGTGTTCAAACGATCGTGCTGGCCGCGCTGCTTTCGGCGTGCAGCGGCGGAGGCTATCTGGCGCCACCGCCTCTGCCGAGCACGACTCTTCCGTCGGGCGCGGCGCTCAAACCGTGGGTCGCGGGAGACCAGGGGCTCTCGAAACCGGAAGGGATGGCGCTGGCGGCGGACGGGCGCGCGTGGGTGACGCTGACGAACCTCGACGCCAACTACGCTGCGGCGGGACCGGGCATGCTGGCGGGGGTTGTGCCGAGCACGGGCGCGACCACGCTCATCGATCTCGCGCGCAGCGATGCAGGCGTTCCACCGGGCAGCGACGCTGGCGTCGATGAGCACGCGTGTGTGAATCCGGGCGCGGTCAAGAGCGACGAGGGGCTCCTGCTGGTCGCGTGCGGCGGCTCGTACGGAGCATCCACCGGACCTGGCCGCGCGGTCGTGCAGGTCAATCCAGTGAACGGTTCGGTGGCGCACTCGCTGGCTGCGCCTGGCGGATTTCAGCCCTACTCGCTCGCGGGTGGCCCGACGAAGATCTGGATCGGCGACACCAACACCGCGAGCCTCGCCAGCATCGAGCGGAGCAGCTTCGCGCTCGCCGATGGGGCGGACAGCGCGCACCCGGCCATCGCGCTCCCCTGCACCGATGCCGCCGACGCGTACATGTACGTCAGCGATCTGCTGGTGGACGGGAGCGATCTCTTCGCGCTCTGCTCGGCGGAACCGGACGGGTACATCGTGCAGCTCGACGCGACGACGGGCGCGGTGAAGGGGAGCGCGCAGCTGGTGGGCGCGACTCCCGTGGCGATGGCACTGCTCTCGGATGGCCGCATCGCGGTCGTCAACTCTGTCGATGAGACGCTCGCGCTGGTCACGCGTGGCGCGGCGGGCCCGACGGTCCAGCGCGCGGTCTACACCTTCGCGCACGGCGCGGCGCTCCAGGATGTCAAGGCGCGCGGGATGTTCGTCTTCACGGTGTCGTCGGGTACCAACACGGTGCAGAAGCTCGACCTCTCGCAGACGGCGCAGAGCAAGATGCTCGTCGGCGAGGTCAACACCGGCGACAGCAGCTATCCGTACAACATCGTTCCCCTCGACGACGATCAGGCGATCGTGAGCAACAACGGAACGGGCGTGCTCGTCGGCGTGAAGTTCACGGGCTCGTCGCGCGATGGCGGAGCGAACTGAGTGAACGCGGCGCAGGAACGGACAGTGACGCTGATTGCGAAGTCCACCGCTGCTGTCGTCGCGGCCGTGCGATCGGCACCGCGCCCATCGCGCGCGCGCGCCCCGTGGACCGCGTCGCATCTGGTCCTTGCGCGCCTGCTTGCATGCGTGCTCGCGACCAGTCTGGGCGCGGCCCGGAGCGACTCGGGCCCGCCAACGCCGCGGCTGCAAGCGCAGCCGGACCATCATCTCGGACCCGAGCCGAAGCGCGAGATCCATCGGGTGGTGACGCTCGCGCCGTCGCTGACGGAGCTGGTGCTCGCGCTCGGCGCAGGCGAGCGGCTCGTCGGCGTGACCCGCTTTGATGACGACCCGCGCGTGGCGAGCCTGCCGCGCATTGGCGGCTACAACGATCCCGAGCCCGAGGCGGTGCTGCGGCTCGCGCCCGATCTCATCCTTGCGCAGCCGGCGCCGGAGAATCGCGGACCGGTCGAGGCGCTCGCCCGCCTCGGCGTGCCGATCGATGCGTTCAAGCTCGGCACGATGGCGGAGATCCAGACCGCGCTCCTGGCGGTCGGCGCGCGACTTGGGCTCTCCGCGAAAGCCGCGGCTCTCGTGCAGGAGCTCACTCTGCACCGCAGCGAAATGCGCACGCGTGCGCCGGCGAAGGGCGAGCGGGTGCTGCTTGTCTTTGGTCTCGACCCGCTCGTCGTCGCGGGCCGCGGCGGTTTCGCGGGAGAGCTGCTTGAGGACACCGGCGCGATCAATGCACTCGATGATCCACGGCCCTTCGTGCGGCTCTCTGCGGAGGCGGCCGTCGCATCGCATCCTGCGCGAATTCTCCTCTGCGGAGTCGAGTCGCCGAGCGGTCGGTCTGCGCTGCCGGGGCTGGCTGATTCGCTGGTGACGACGCTGCAGGGAACCGCTCTGATGCATCCCGGGCCGCGACTCGTCGAGGCGCTCGATCAGCTCGCGGCGACGCTGTCCCGCACGGAGTCGCGATGAGCCGCGAACTCGATGACGCACGTCGGGCCGGGGCCGAAAGCGCTGCCGTGCGGGCCGTGCGGGTACTCCTGCTGCTCCTGCCGATCCTCGCGGCCGCGATGGCGCTTGGCCTCACCAGCGGCGGGCAGCCGATCTCGCTCACTGCGGCGCTGCACGGCATCGAGCCCGACTCGACCATCCTGCGTTCGCTGCGTCTGCCGCGCGTGCTCCTCGCCGCCGAGGTGGGCGCGGCCCTCTCCCTTGCGGGCGTCGCGCTGCAGGCCCTCCTGCGCAATCCGCTCGCCGATCCGTTCGTATTCGGCCTCTCCGGTGGCGCAGCGCTCGGCTCGGCGCTCGTCGCGGTGATCGCGCCCGCGGCCGCGGCCAGTGCGGCCTCCCTGCTCGGTCTCGTTCCCCAGCAGGTGGCGGCCTGCGCGGGGGCCTTCGGTGCGGCCGTGATGGTCTTCACTCTCGGGCGCGTGCGCGGCCAGCTCAATCCCGAGCGCGCGCTGCTGCTCGGCGTCGTCTTCAATTCGTTTGCATCGGCGGTCGTCATCGCGGCTCAAGCGCTGCTGCGCCCCGAGCGCACGCAGCAGATGCTTCTCTGGCTCTCGGGAACTCTCGGCTACGAGACGCCCCCCGTGCTGATCGCCGCGGGCCTCGCAGTGATGCTCCCTCTCGCGGCCCTGACGGCGCTCGCTGGCCGGCTCAATCTGCTCGCGCTCGGTGACGAGGAGGCGACCTCGCTCGGTGTCGACGTCGGCCAGACGCGCGCGCTTTCGTTCCTCGCGGCGAGCATCGCGGTGGGCGCATCGGTGGCGCTCACGGGCCTCGTCGGATTCGTCGGGCTCGTGGTGCCGCACGCGGTGCGCATGCTGACAGGTCCTGATCATCGCGTGCTCCTCCCTGCGTCCGCGCTCGGCGGCGCGATCTTCCTCGTGCTCGCCGACGCCGCTGCGCGCATGCTCTTTCGTGCCGTCGGCGCGGAGCCTCCGGTGGGCGCCGTGACCGCGCTGATCGGCGCGCCTCTCTTCGTTCTCCTGCTTCGGAGGCGCGCGTGAGCGATCGCGGAAAGCCAGACGGGACGCGGGGGAGCGCGATTCGTGCGCTCTCGCTCGTTTCTCCTGCGACGGCCGCGACGCTGCTGTCTTTGCGCGAAGTCGCCTTCCGCCATCCGGGCTCGCCCGCGGGTGCGCCCGAAGCGGTGAAGTCGGTCACGCTCTCGGTGCGCGCTGGCGAGATCGTCGGACTGTGCGGACCGAACGCGGCCGGCAAGAGCACACTGGCGCGCCTCGCCTGTGGCCTCTTGCGCGCGGACGCGGGTTCGATTGAACTCGGCGGCGCGCTGCTCGAGTCGCTCACTCTGCGCGCGCGGGCCAAGCAGGTCGCCTTCCTCGGACAGCAGAGCTTCTCGGAGCTTCCGTTCACCGGGCGCGAAGTGGCGCTGATGGGCAGGGCGCCGCATCTGGGCCTCTGGTCGCTCGAGGCGAAAGGAGATCGCGCGCACGCCGAAGCGGCTCTCGCTGAACTCGACGTTCTCCATCTCGCCGATCGCCGCGTCTCGCAGATGTCGGGAGGCGAGCGCCAGCGCATCTTCCTCGCGCGCGCGTTTGCGCAGGACGCGGCTCTCTCGGTGCTCGACGAGCCGACGGTCGCGCTCGATCTCGCGCACCAGGTGCTCCTCGTGAATGCGCTGCGCAGCCGAGCCCGTGCGGGGAAGGGCGCGCTGCTTGTGCTTCACGACTTGAGCCTCGCCGCAGCCGCGTGCGATCGCCTGGCGCTGGTGGTCGATGGGCGAATCCTCGCGGAGGGAACTCCCGCCGATGTCCTCGTGCCTGCGCTGCTCGAGCAGGCCTACGGGACGGCGGTCGATGTGGTGCGCGATCCCGCGACGGGCCTGCCGATGGTCACGCCGCGCGTGCAGCGTTAGCGAGGCGTTGCGCGCTCGAGCAGAGGTCGGGCGCGAAATCGCATCGGGAGGATCGCCAGAGGCGCACTGAGCGCGAGCACGAGAAAGCAGAGCGCTGCTCCCGCCTCGCCGTGCGTGTGAACCGCCTGCGCGCAGAGCGCCACGCCGATGCTGCCGCCGAGCTGTCGCAAGAGATAGAAGAGGCTCGCGCTCGTCGCGAGATCTTGTTCGGGCACCTCTGCAAACGCGAACGCGTTCATCCCGACATAGAGGATCCCCGTCCCCGCGCCGCGCAGGGCCTGGGCTCCCCAGGCGGCGCCGCCGTGCCGCCACGAGACGACCGCGAGCCAGATCATCGAGCCCGCGAAGCAGAGCGCGCCGACATCGCAGAGGTGCTGCGCGCGGAATCGCTTGAGCAGCGGACGCGCGGAGAGGATGAGCACGCCCGAGGTGACTCCGCCCATCGAGAGGATGAGTCCCGCGCGCGCAGCGGAGAGGTGGAGCTCGTTCTCCAGCGTCAGCGGTGTGAGGAACACGCTCGCGTAGAGGCCGACCCCGTAGAGCGCCGCGGCGACCAGCGTGCTCGCGAGCTGCGGATGCCTCAGCACGCGCAACTCCACGGCTGGCGCGGGTGAGCGGCGTTCGTGAAGGATGAACGCGATCCCGCAGAGAGCCGCCAGAGGGAGGAGCCAGACGTGGTGCGCGCAGGCGAGCTGGAGAGAGAGCACAGCGGTGAGCAGCAGCGCGATCCCCTTCACGTCGATCGGCGTCGAGGATTTCGTTCGCGGTGGCGCGCGCAGAAAGCGCAGCACCAGAAACGTCGAGAGCACGCCGAGTGGGAGGTTGATCCAGAAGATCGAGCGCCAGCCGAGCGCGTCGGTGAGCAGTCCGCCGAGAGGAGGGCCGAAGAGCGGGCCGAGCACTGTCGCAAAGCCGAGCAGCGCCACTGCGGTTCCGCGGCGCTCTCCGGGAAAAAGCGTCATGAGAATTCCCTGCGCGAGCGGCAGCAGGCCCCCCGCGCCGAGCCCCTGCAGCGCGCGGAAGATCAAGAGGGATGCGGTCCCGGGCGCGAACGCGCAGGCGCCCGAGGCGAGCGTGAAGAGGATCACCGAGCCAGCGAAGTAGGCGCGCAGTCCCGTGCGCTGGGAGAGCGAGGCGGCGAGTGGCATCGCGATGAGGTTCGCCAGCGTGTAGCCCGTGACGACCCAACCGAGCAGCGGCAGTGACGCACCGAACTGGCTCTGCATCTGAGGCAGCGCGACGTTGACGATGCTCCCGTCGATCGCCTGCAGCATCGCCGCGAGCAGCACGCCCACGAGCGCGGGCACGGTGCTGCGCAGTTCGTCGCTGGCTGGCGCGGTCGATGTGCCGATGGCGGAGGAGGCGCTCAATGCGCGGGGCACTCTAAGGGGTCTCGTCTTTCGCCGCCTTCGCGTTCAGCTGGAGCGCTCGTGCGCTCGCGCATTTTGCGCCCCGCGCGGCCAGTCGGCGGGGGTAGATCGAACGATCGTGACTCGATCGCTCTGCCGTCTTTCGGAACACGCGCCGCTGCTTGCCGTGCTGCTCTTCGCGACTGCGTCGAGCGCGACCGCGCCGGGCTTTGACTGCCGCAAGGCGACGACGCCACAGGAGAAGGAGATCTGCGGCGACGAGGAGCTTTCGAAGCTCGACGCCGAGATGAGTCGCGCCTACCGCGGGCTGCTCTCGTCGCTCGAATCGCCCGAGGCTGCCTGGCTCAAGGCCGCGCAGAAGGAGTGGCTGCACGCGCGCAACCTCGAGTGCACGAGCGGGGCTGGCATCGCGGCCTGCCTCCACGAACAACTCAAGCAGCGGCTCGACTATCTGAAGCTGCGCGAACTCGCCGCGGCCGCGCCCAGTGCGGCCCGGACGCTCTCCGGCGTCTATATCGGCCCGGAGAAATATCGGGTCGCGACGCTCGAACTTCGCCCGACGGCAGCCGGTCGCGCATGGGGCCGCATCGAGAGTGCGAGCGCTCGCAGCGTCTGCTCGTTCATCGGAAGCGGGTCGCTCGACAATGGCAAGGCGCTGCTCGTCGATCCCGAGACGCCGGCCTGTCTGGTCGAGGTGCGCATCTCCGCCGGCACCGCGACTGTCTCGGCCGATCCGTCCAGTTGCGCATCGTTCTGCGGCGCGAACGGTTCGCTCTCCGGCACGTATGTGAAGCAGTGAATTCTTTCGCCGCGCAGGCAGCCCACGTAGGCTGACCGGATGGATACGCAGCGGATTGGAACGCTGGTCTTTCTCGCGATCGGTCTCGGACTGTTTGCCGGTGTCACGCTCATGGTGCGCAGCTCGAACGCGTTTCACGCGCGCGCAATCCCCGTGTCGGGCGTCGTGCTCGAGGTGGCGGACTTCCGCAACCAGACGGGAGATCTCTCGTACCGGGTGATCTTCGAATGGACCGCTCCGGATGGGCAGAAGCGCCAGTCGAATCTCTATGCGCAGACCGAGGATGCCTACAGCGTCGGCGAGAAGCTTTCCCTGCTCATCGACCCGCAGAGTCCGGACGCGCCGCCCGTCGGTGCGGGGCGCGGCAACCTGTGGCTCGCCGTTGGCATTCTGGGCATCCTCGGAGTCGGCTTCGCTGGCATCGCCATCAAGGTCATGCTGCGCCGGTAGCGCACGGCGGCGTTCGCGCGGCAGCCAGTAAGTTGCGCACGGGCCGCCGCGGGAATACGAGGACAGGCGCCCGCGTTTGCCCTCGACACCTCCGAAGGAATCACCCATGCGTACGCCGCTCCTCCGATTCTCGCTCGCTCTGGCCGCTCTCGCCGTCTCTGCCTGCTCGACCCCCGAGGTGAAGCCGGACGTCAAGCCGCAGGCCGCCAAGCCGGCTGCGAAGGTCGAGACGCCGCCGCCGGCCGCGCCCGAGACGACGCCGGCCGCGGAGTTCAAGGCGCAGGGCCAGGCCGAACTCGACAAGGCCCTCGAGCAGCTCAAGTCGGTCAGCGTCTTCTTCGAGTTCGATTCGTCGACGCTCACCAAGGACGCCTCGGACAAGCTCGGCGTTGTCGGCGATGTGCTTTCGCGCCACCCCGAGCTCGACGTGAAGATCGAGGGCAACTGCGACGAGCGCGGCAGCGCGCAGTACAATCTCGCGCTCGGCCAGAAGCGTGCGGACGTGGTGAAGAAGTATCTCGCGCAGCTCGGCGTGAAGGCCGGTCAGATCAAGGCCATCTCGCTCGGCTCGGAGAAGCCCGCCGACCCCGGACACGATGAGGATGCGTGGAAGAAGAACCGCCGCGCCGATGTGCAATCGGGGCCCGATTCGGCGAAGCCGGCGAGCAACGGCGACGCGACGGCGGCACCTGCGGCGCCTGCTCCGACGAAGTAGCAGGCGGAGTGACGCTGTTACATATTCTGTAAAGATGTAACTTTCGCGCGGGACTCTGCGAGGACCGCGCGGGCAGCGGCCGCGAGCGCCTTCGGGCTGGCGACGATCTCTCCGCCGCCGAGTGCGTGCGCGCTGCCGTCGAATGCGCTCACGGTTCCGCCGGCCTCTTCGACCAGCAGGAGGCCGGTCGCGACGTCCCACGGCTTGAGACCCTGTTCGTAGAAGAGATCGATGCGCCCAGCCGCGACGTAGGCGAGATCGAGCGACGCGGAGCCGAGGCGGCGCGTGCCGCGCGCGAGCTCGGTGAACTTGCCGAACGCGTCGACCAACTCGGAGAGGCGAGCGCGCTTCTCGACGGGAAAGCCCGTGCAGATGACGGCCTGTCCGAGGGTCTCCGCGCTCGAGACGGCGAGGCGGCGCTCGGGCGGCTCGCTCGCAGGACGGTGTGCGGGCACCGACGAGAGATTGGCCCTCCCGACAAATGCCCCGCCGCCGCGGATCGCGCGGAACCGCTCCCCGCGCGTGGGATCGACCGTGCAGCCCGCGACCACCTGGCCCTTGAGCTCGACGGCGACGGTGCAGGAGAAGAACGGAATGCCGTGCGCGTAGTTGGTGGTGCCGTCGAGCGGATCGACGATGAAGCGGCAGCGTGCGGCGCCCTCGCCATGCGCGCCGCTCTCCTCCGCGAGCACAGCGACACCCGGCATCCGCTCGGCGAGAAAGTTCAGCACGCGCTCTTCCGCAGCGCGATCGGCGTCCGTCACGAGATCGATGCGGCCCTTGAGCAGCACCTCGCGCGGTCTCTCGAACAGCTCGCGCAGCACCCGCGCGCCGGTCTCCGCTGCAGCCACACAGATCGAAGCCAGCTCGAGGTGCTGCGCATCGGGCATCGCGGGAGGCGGTGACGAACTCATGGCCGAGATTCTATCCGATCATCGCAGCGATCACGGCGATTGATCGTGCGCCGATTCTTCGAGCAGCGCGTCGAGCGCTTTCTCGAGGTGGGCGGCGAATTCGGGATCGTCGGCAGATGCTCGAAAGCGGACAGCGCCGCGTCGATCGAGCAGCAGCGCGGCCGGGAGCATCTCGATGCCGAGCGAATCGGCGACGCGTGCGCTCTCGTCCCAGCGAACGGGCAGAGCGAGCTTGAGCGCATCGACGAACGGCGCGACCGGAGTGAGCGTGTCATCGATGGAGATGGCGAAGGCCGCAAACCCGCTCCCAGAGTGGCTGCGCGCGATTTCGTCTGTGTGCGGAAGCCCCCGCCGGCACGGCTCGCACCAGGTCGCGAAGAAGTCGAGCAGCACCACGCATCCGCGCAAACTCGAGATCGTCTGCGGAGTTCCGGAGAGATCGTGCAGCGTTCCGTCGATCGGCGGGCCGCCTCGCGGAGCCAGTGCTGCGCGATCGCTCCGGGCCGCGCCCAGCAAGGCGCAGCTGCTCATCGCGAGAATCGCAGCGAGCGATGCAAGACGGCCGACGAGCCTCACTTCGCGAGCGCCGTGAGCAGCTTTTCGTGGATGCCGCCGAACGCACCGTTGCTCATGGCGAGCACGACGTCGCCACTCTTGAGCTCGGGAGAGAGAGCCTCGACGATCGCGTCCGCCGAGGCGTACCAGCGCGCCTGCGTGCCCGTCGCTGCGATGTCGCGAACCATCTTCTGCGCGTCGACCCGCTCGCTCTCGGGCACCTTCGCGAGCGCGCTCGGCTGGCTGATGACCGCCAGATCTGCGTCGGCGAACGCGTGGGCATATTCGTCCTGGTGAATCTTGCGCATCGCCGTGTTGCTGCGCGGCTCGAAGATGGCGATGAGGCGCTGGCCGGCATGCTGCGCCTTCACGGCCGCAATCGTCTCGCGCACGGCGGTCGGGTGGTGCGCGAAGTCGTCGATCACCGAGATGTCGCGCACGATGCCGCGAAGTTCCTGCCGCCGCTTGACGCCCTTGAACGAAGCGAAGCCGGTCGCGATCTCCGCGTGCGTGAGTCCGAGTGCGCGGCAGGCCGCGTAGACGCCGAGACCGTTCTCGACATTGTGCCGCCCCGCTGCGTTCAGGAGCAGCGCGCCCTCGCTCTTGCCTCTGAAGATCGGCTCGAACGCCGCGCCGCGCGGAGAGAGCGAAAGTCCGCGCATGCTCCAGTCGACGTCGCTGCCATCGGCGCCGCGCGCGTCGTCGACGGCTCGATAACTTTCGATTTTGCACTTTGCAAAATTCGATAATTTCTTCCAGTTCGCAAAGCAGGCGCAGGCGGCGATGAAGCCGTCATCGGGCACGAGCGCGAAGAACTTCTCGAACGCGCTCTCGTAGGCCGCCATGTCCTTGTAGATGTCGGCGTGATCGAACTCCGCGCCGGTGAAGACTGCGGTGCGCGGGCGGTAGTGCATGAACTTGGGGCCCTTGTCGAAATAGGCCGTGTCGTATTCGTCGCCCTCGACGACGAAGTGCGCCCCCTTGCCGAGGCGGAAGCCCTCGTTGAAGTTGAGCGGGACGCCGCCGACGAGCAGCGACGGTTCGCGGCCCGCGCTCTGCAGCACCCAGGCGAGCAGGCTCGTCGTCGTGGTCTTGCCGTGCGTGCCGGCGACGACGACGCTGTGCCTCTCGAGGAGAAAGAGCTCTTCGAGCGCTTCGGGAAAGCTCACGTGCGGGATGCCGCGGCGGCGCAGTTCAGTCGCCTCGACGTTCTGCGCGCGGATGACATTTCCCACGACGGCGAGATCGGGCGGCTTGCCGGCGCTCCAGAGATTGTCGGCGCGATAGGGCGTGAAGACCTCGATTCCCCACTCGCGGAGCTTGTCGCTCATCGGAGGGTAGACGCCTTCATCACTGCCGCTGACTTGATGTCCGGCCGCGCGGAGGAGGCCCGCGAAGGAGCCCATTCCGGTGCCGGCGATGCCGAGGAGGTAGATGCGCATGGGGGCGCACGGTAGCCGAAGTCGGCGCGCGCGTGGCACGAGAACGCCGCGGCGCATCGGGCTTCGCTGGCCGTGCTCAAACATGCATCCGCGGCTGACGCAGAACGTGCTCAGTTCGGGGATGGGTGCGGCCGCTCCTGAACTGCGCGCGGCCAGCGAAGCCCGACTGCGCCGCGGCTCCTTCTCGGTCTTGGCGTGCGTCGAGTTCGGCTACGTGATCGGCAGGAGGGAAGCGAGCGGCGCGGTGGTCGTGGGGGATTCGAGCGGAGTGAGCGTTCCCTCGCTCGCGTTGAGCTCGTGCTGGCAGCCGAAGGCGACGGGCTGGTTTCTTCCGGCGTGGCCGAAGGGGGCGCCGAACGCGAGCGGGATTCCAAGAGACGCGAAGCGTTCGATGAGCACTTCGGCGCGGCCTTGCGGCTGCTCGTTTGCGCTCCAGAGATCGCCGACGACGATGCCGCGCGCGCCGGTGAATGCTCCGCTCTGCAAGAGCTGGGTGCAGAGGCGATCGAGACGGTAGGGCGGTTCGCCCAGATCTTCGAGGAGAACGATGCAGCCGTCGAAGCGCGGCGCGAGAGGCGTGCCGCAGAGCGATGCGAGCGTCGCGAGATTGCCGCCGCGCAGAGTGCCCCGTGCCGTACCGGTGCGCGCGCCCGCCAGCAGCAAGGGTTTCCACGTGATCGATGTTGTCGCGCGGCTGAAGAGAAGCGCGGCGAGGCGGGAGAGTGCGTCGGCTTCTTCGCCGAGTTGCGTGCACATCGGGCCGTGGATCGACGGCACGCCGGCGCGCGCCCAGAGCTCGTGAAGCACCGTCGCGTCGCTGTAGCCGACGAGCAGCTTGTTCGCGCGCGCGATCTCTTCGAGCGGAAGCTGCGCGGCGATCCTCATCGCGCCGTATCCACCTCGCGCGAGCACGATGGCGCTCGTGGTCGGATCGCGTAGAGCCGCCACCAGAGCGGTCGCGCGGTGTTCATCATTGCCGGCGAGATAGGCCGGTTCGTGCTCCGGCCAGCGCGAGAAGAGCGCCGCATCGAGCCTGGGCGTGAGTGAAATCGAGCGCAGCGCCGCGAGGCCCTTCTCGAACTTCTCGCGATCAAACGGACTCGACGGCGCGACGATCGAGACGCCGTCGCCCTCGACGACCGCGCGCGCAGGCCGTGCCACGAGACGATCGCTCTGCGCATCCATTCGCTCCACGGCGCTCCCTTGCATCAGCCCATGCGAGCTTAGTGTCCGCGCAGGTTCCAGTACCAGTAGTGCGTCGCGAATGCGCCCGCCAGCAGCGCGAGGACGAAGAGAGTCAGGACCCTCCGCACGCGCCGACTCTGTGCCTTCGCTTCCGGCGAGTCAGCGAGCATGTCGAAGCGATCGACTTTCGTGCCCGGCGGAAATGCAGGCGTGCGGGTGAAGGCCGAGCCGAGCCGCCGCGTGATCTTCATGTCCGCGTTGATCGCCCAACCGCTCGCCTCGAGCAGCATGCCCATGTCGCGACGGCGCAGCTTGAGCCAGCCGAGAAACGCGCTCATGCCTGCGAGGAAGATGACAACGCCGACGAGCTTCGCGGGCGCGATGCTGCCGATGTACGCGAGCGTCGAACCGACCGCGGCGAAGGCGAGCGAGCCGCCGATGACGAGGGTCTGCATTCCCGCGCCCGAGTCGGCCGGCTTGGGCGCAGCAGGCGGCGGCGTCGCACCGACCGCGACGTTTCCCGTCTGCTCGATCGCGCCGCCCGTCGCGCCGTGCGCGGCCTTCTCGCTCGAGGAGAGCTGCGACTGCGCGAACGATTCGATCTTGTCGCCGATGAATTTCTGCACGCGGCGCATCGGCGCCATCGCCGCTTCCTTGAGGCTGATCGGGTTCTCGACGATCTCGACCACGACCGCGTCCCACTCCTTGCCCGCGGTGTCGATGAAGATGCCCCGCTTGCCGACGCGCAGACGGCCGCGCTCGCCCGAGGTGACCGGCGCGACGATCTCGAATGCGGGCGGCTTGCCCTCCGACTCGCTGATCTGCGCGTAGACAAGGAATGCGAGGCTGCCCGCCGCGACCGACTTGTGGGCCGCACGCGCTGCGCTCTCCACCTTCAGGCAGAACTCGAGGCGTCGGCCATCGACGATCAGCGAGCCCATTTCGATGAGCGCCGTCTGGCCTGGGTCGTAGATCGAAGAGAAGTTGACGAAGTTGTTGGCGAGCTCGATCAGCCAGCGCTGGAAGAGGATCGCTTTCTCGAGCGCCGCGATGTTCGCGAGCTCCCCCGCGGCCTCGGCGTCGATCGCGATCAGCGCGCGCAGCTTCGCTGGCAACGGACCATCAAGCTGCGCCGCGAGTTGCGCGTCGGAGACCTTCTCGAACGGCTCCGGCGGCCGCTCAGCGACCCACGCCGCGTGCGCCGAGAACGTGCTTTGCACCCGCGCCCAGCCTGCGCGATCGAGCTGCGTGACCCCGGGAAGAATGCGCGCGAACACGTTGCGCGAGAGCGAATCCCACGCGCTCTGGAACGCGGGATTGACGGCGCCGCCGATGAGCAGCTTGCAGCTCGGCTCCGGTTCGGCGAGCGGGGCGGCAGCGAGATAGGCGCTGATGCCAGCGAGATCCTTCGCGCGCAGAGTGCGCAGTTCATCGTCGGTCAGCTTGAGCGCGCCGGTGCCAAGACGCTCCTGCGCGAGCAGCTCGCAGCGGAGAAACTGCTCGTCGATCTTCGCCGCGAGGCCACGCACTTCAGCCCAGGCGCTCGCGGTCGCATCACCGAGCGGCAGCAGCTCGCTGGCGGTGGCGCCCTTCCTCTTCCACGAGAGGAACGCACGGCCTCCTTCGAGGTAGCGATCGAGCCCGGCCACGCCCACGCCCAGAAAGCCGCTCGCGTCCGGCAGGCTGCCGACGACCGACATCAGATCGCGCGCGAACGCGGCCACCTCTGCATCCTCGATCAGCTCGGGGGGCACGATGCCGTCGCCGTTGCGCAGCGTCTTCGCGTAGCCGGCGCGGAAGGCGCGCACTTCGTCGAGCTTCAGGCTCGTCCGCTCTCCGAGTGCGAGTTCGCGCATCACGTGCAGCGCAGCGTGGCGCAGCTTCTCGCCCTCCGCGTTCGCAACGTCGAGTTGGGCAAGCGTGAGCACGTCGCTCTTGGCGGTGACGCCGCTGCGGTCTGCGAGCCGGGCAAAGAGCCAGTCCCGTGCAGCGAGGACGCGCGCCACGCGGATGCGCCCATTCTGATCGGCGTCGAGGAAGCCGAGAAATGCCTCGTCGCAGTGCAGATCGCGCAGTGGTGCCGACGTGGCAGCCCAGCGCGCGGGATCGAGCGCGTCGATCTTGCCGAGGTCGTCAGCGCTCTGCACGACGAGCTGGTGGATGCCTCCGAAATTGCGCAGCGTCATCGGGCTGGACACGGGCGTTGCTCCTCTTCTTCCTGCGAATGAAGGGGCGCTCTTAGAGCACCTTCGGCATCTCGGGAGAAGGGGGGCGCGCAGACAGGTCGTACTGGCCGATGTGCGCCGAGATCATCGCGTTGACGATGCTCATGTGAGTCAGCGGACCCATATGTCCGGCGGTCGGAAGCGTTTCGACGCGAGCGCTTGCGAGCGCTGTGGCAAGGCGGGCGCAGACGCGCTGCTCGAGGTGCGGCGAACGCGCGCCGGCGAGGATCAGCGCGGGTGCGGCAATGACGCGATAGGCCTCTGCGGGCGTGCGATCGGCGAGCAGCGAGCGCACCTCGAGAAACGTCTTGCGACCAACAGCGATGAAGTTCGCGCGCGTCGTTTCCGGCAGCGCGACCCACGCTCCCGCGCCCTGCCACCAGTCGACGAAACCTGCAAGCCAGGCCTCGTTGCCGCCACCGTTGTCGGTCGCGAGGGCCTCTGCGGAGGCAGCCTCCGCGGCATCTGCTTCGGCGCTCACACTCTCGGTTGCTGCACCATGCAGGACTCCGAATGCGACCGGTTCATAGAGCGAGAGCGAGCGCACTCCTGCGGGATTTCGCACTGCTGCCTGCAGCGCGACGAGTCCGCCGTACGAATGGCCGACGAGGTGTGCGGGCTGTGCGAGCGTCGCAAGGAGCGCACAGATCATCTCGACGTCCTCCCGGAACGAGAAGTGCGCGTCGGGGTCGAGGCGGCTCGACCCTCCGTATCCGATGAAGTCGGGCGCGATCACGCGGTGGCGCGCGCGCAGCGCAGACGCGAGCGATCTCCACTGCCGCGACGAGAGCCCACCTGAATGCAACAGGACCACGGGCGTGCCTTGCCCCTCGTCGATGAACTGCAGCGTGCGACCTTGAAGCTCGAGTTGGGGCATGTGCGGTCAGGGCAGACGAGTGAGCGCGTCGAGGACGATCCCCGGCGTGAGCACCGCGGGCAGCACGATCGGCGGTCCCTGCTTCGGACCGAGCAGCACGTTGAGCGGAACACCCGAGCGGCCGAACCCTTCGAGCGCGCGCGTGATGGCGGGATCGGCGCGCGTCCAGTCGGCGCGAAGCAGGACCACGCCCTTCGCCGCGAATCGTTCGCGCACCTCGCGCGAGGAGAAGACAACGCGTTCGTTGAGTTGGCAGCTCAGGCACCAGCTCGCCGTGAAGTCGATGAAGACGGTGCGGCCCTCTGCGCGCAGCTGGGCGACGCGCTCCTCGGACCAGTCGACCCATGCGACCTCGGAGACGCCGTCTCCAGTGCTCGCCGCGTGCTCGCGCGCCGAGAGCGAGGCGAGGCCGGATCCGCCAAGGAGCGACGGCCGCACTGTGGTCGCAACGGAGAGCGCAATGAGCAGCAGAGCCGCGCCCTGTGCGCTCGCGCGGCGTTTCGGCAGAGCGTCCGGTTTGCTGCCCAATCGCCAGGCCCAGAGCGCGAGCGCGATGAGAAGCATTGCGCCGAGGGAGACGAAGACGCGCGCGGAGCTCGTCTGTGCCGCGAGCACCGAGAGCAGCCAGAGCACGGTGGCGAAGAGAGGGAATGAAAGGAGTTGCTGCAGCCGGGCGAGCCATGGGCCGGGTCGCGGAATGCGCGAGAGCAGCGCGGGCCAGAACGTGAGCAGCGCGTACGGCCAGGCCATCCCGACGCCGAGGCCGGTGAAGATTCCGAAGGCCACCAGCGGGCGAGCCACCAGCGCGGCGCCGAGCGCGACTCCCATGAACGGCGCGGTGCAGGGCGTCGCGACCGCGGTGGCGAGCACGCCGCTGCCGAAGGCGCCCCACGCGCTCGAGGAGAAACGGACTGCGCCCGCGGCCGTCTGCAGAGAGGAGCCGAAGCTGGCGACGCCGAGGAACGAGAGAGCGATCGCGAAGTAGAGCAGGGCGAGCAGCGCGACGACGGTGGGAAACTGCAGCTGGAATCCCCAGCCGAGTTGCTGTCCTCCGGCGCGCAACGCGAAGAGCGCGATCGCCAGCGCCCAGAACGACGCGACAACGCCGGCCGAGTATGCGAGCCCACCGATGTGCGAGCGGCGCTCCCCACGGCTGGCGTCGCGAACCAGGCTCAAGACCTTGAAGCCGAGGACCGGAAGCACGCAGGGCATCAGGTTGAGCAGCATCCCTCCTGCGAACGCGCAGAAGAGCGCGAGCCACGCGGGCACGAGCGGCAACTCCGCGCTGGTGGCGGTCGGCAGCGCTGTTGAGACCTCCGCAGCGACAGTGTCGAGCGCGTCGTTCCCCTGCAGCACGAGCACGCCGGAGAGACGCTTGAGCTCGCCCACTGCCGCGCGCGGGCGGGTGAGCACGAGTGAAAGTCCGTGCGCGCTTCGCTCGAGAGGCTGGAGTGCCGCAGGCTCGATGGCTTCCCGCTCGTACGGAAAAAAGCGGGCGCGCGCATTGGAGACCGCGAGCTCGCCCGTGTCGATTCGCAGCGTCACCGCGTGCGTCGCTTGTTCTCCCTGCGTGAGCGTCGCGCTCCAGCCGAGCGCGCGAGGAAGTCGGGTGCGGGCGAGCGCGAACCCCGTCGCATCCGTCGAGGGCACGGCCTGCGTCTGTGCGACAGGGAGAGTGAGCGACAGCCGCGCCTCTTCTGGAATGCAGAGATCCTTGCAGACGAGCCAGTTCGCCATCACGTTGATCGCGAGCGGATGATCGACGGGCAGCGCGCGAGCGGGGACGAGGTCGACGAGCAGCCAGACCTCGCCGTCGAGGACGTAGCTGACGATCGGTCCCTGCTCGAGCGCATGCGGCGCGGGCCACTGGATGGCCGAGGCAGCGACTCCGGCCGGGAGCTCCCACTGCAGCGTCGGCACAAGCCCGGCGTCACCCGGATTGCGCCAGGAGATGTGCCAGCCCTCTGGAACACGGAGACGAATCGCGACCGTGAACGGCTCGCCCGCGCTGGCCGAGGCCGGCTCCGCGAGCAGGCGCGCGTCGACAAGATTGTTTGCATACAAACGACTTGAACCGAGCAGCAGAGCGCAGAACGCGAAGGTCTTGAGCGCGCGCAGGCAGGCCGCCAGATACCCGCTTCGCAGCGAGCCGCGGGGCGCGAGGTCTGCTCGCGGAGTGGCTGTGGATGCGCGCACCATCTGCTTCGCTGCACTCCTGTTTGACAAGCCCGGCCGCGTTCCCATATCAGCCGCCGCCGCATGCGCATACACCTCGGGCTGGCGGCAGCCGCTTCCCAACTCGCGCACGGCATCGTCGCGATCGGTAACTTCGACGGTGTCCACCGCGGCCATCGCGCGCTCTTCGACGCCGCGCGCGAGCAGTCGCGCAACAGCGTGGGAGGGCCAGTCTGCGCGCTCACCTTCGAGCCGCACCCCGCGAGATTGCTCGCTCCAGCGATGGCCCCGCCGCTCATCTGCACGCGCGCGCGCAAGCGGGAGTTGCTCGCGCGCGCCTCTGTTGACGAGCTCATCGAGCAGCCGTTTGATCGCGCGTTCGCGTCGCTCGATCCCGACGCCTTCGTCGAGTTGCTCGCGCGCACCGGGGCCTCGGCTGTTCTGGTTGGCGCCGACTTCACCTACGGCCGCGCCCGCTCGGGCAACGTCGCCTCTCTGCGCCGCGATCTCGAGGAGCGCGGAGTGCGCCTGCACGTGTTGCCTCAGGTCACCGTTAACGGACTCGTTGTCTCCTCGAGCAAGGTGCGCGAGTTCGTCCTCGCGGGCCGCGTCGACGCTGCCGCAGAGCTGCTCGGCCGCAGTTTCGATCTCGAGGGCTGTGTCGTGCGCGGAGCCGGTCGCGGCCGCACGCTCGGCTGGCCGACTGCGAACCTCAGGACCGACGCTGAGTTGCTCCCCGCGGTGGGCGTCTACGCGGTTCGCGCGCAGCTCATGGCTTCGGCAGACGACGCGCTCGTGCAGGCGGAGCAAGGCCCGGCCGCATCGTCGACCTTCGTGTACAAACCACACGAAGTCGCTGGTGCGCCCATGCTCGGCGCGGCGAATCTCGGAATCAACCCGACCTTTCGCGCGAGCGGGACAGACGCTGCTGGCCGCGCGCCGCTCTCTCTCGAGGTGCATCTGCTCGACGAGAGTGCGGATCTCTACGGGCGCACGCTGCGGATATCGTTCGTGCAGCGGCTGCGTGCAGAACAGAAATTCGCCGGCCCCGATGCGCTGAAGGCGCAGATCGCGCGCGACGTCGATGACGCCCGCCGCGCACTCCACGACCCGAGCACTCCGAAGTAGTTCGCGTGGAGTTCGCGCGACGCGTTCCCATCGGTCGGCGCTTCGCACGGCGCTGCTTTGCCTTTTTCGTGCGACCTACGGCCGATCGCCTATAGTCCACGCCTTTCGTCTCTGACTCAGAGGTGCGTCGCATGGCCGGTCGTCTGGGCGAACTGCTCGTTCGCGAAAATCTCATCTCGCTGCAGCAGCTCCAGCGCGCGCAGGATGAGCAGAAGAAGGGCGGCGGCCGGATTGGCTACCACCTCACCAAGCTCGGCTTCATCGAGGAGAGCGAGCTGACCAGCTTCCTCTCCAAGCAGTACGGCGTGCCGTCGATCAATCTGAAGGAGTTCGACATTGATCACGAGGTCGTGCGCCTCGTGCCGAAGGACGTCGCAGAGAAGCACCAGTGCATGCCGGTCAATCGCGCGGGCGCCTCGCTGATCCTGGCGATGAGCGATCCGTCGAACATCTACGCCATCGACGACATCAAGTTTCTCACCGGCTACAACATCGAGGTCGTGGTCGCCTCCGAGCAGGCGATCAAGGAGGCGCTCGAGAAGTACTATGCGGAGAAAGGTCCCTCGTACGACGAGGTGATGGAGGGCTTTGAAGAGAGCGAGATCGAGGTCGGCCACGACGAGGAGGCGGGAAGCTCCGGCGACCTCGAGAAATCCGCGCAGGACGCGCCCGTCGTCAAGCTGGTGAATCTCATTCTGCTCGACGCGATCAAGAAGGGCGCGAGCGACATTCACGTCGAGCCGTACGAGAAGGATTTCCGCGTCCGCTACCGCATCGACGGCGTGCTCTACGAGGTGATGAAGCCGCCGATGAAGCTGAAGAACGCGATCACCTCGCGCATGAAGATCATGGCCGAGCTCGACATCGCCGAGCGGCGCCTGCCGCAGGACGGACGCATCAAGCTCAAGCTGGGCAAGGGGCGCGAGATGGACTTCCGCGTCTCCGTCTGCCCGACGCTCTTCGGCGAGAAGATCGTCATGCGTCTGCTCGACAAGTCGAATCTGCAGCTCGACATGACGAAGCTGGGCTTCGATCCCGAGCCGCTCAAGGCCTTCAAAGACGCGATCGACAAGCCATACGGGATGGTCCTCGTCACCGGCCCCACCGGCTCGGGCAAGACGACGACGCTCTATTCCGCCCTCGCAGAGATGAACAAGACGACCGACAACATCAACACCGCGGAGGATCCGGTCGAGTTCAACTTCGCCGGCATCAACCAGGTGCAGATGCACGAGGACATCGGCCTGAACTTCGCGGCCGCGCTGCGCAGCTTTCTGCGCCAGGATCCCGACATCATCATGGTCGGCGAGATCCGCGATTTCGAGACGGCGGAAATCGGCATCAAGGCCGCGCTCACCGGACACCTCGTCCTCTCGACGCTGCACACCAACGACGCGCCGGGCACGGTCTCCCGCCTGCTCAACATGGGCATCGAGCCGTTCCTCGTCACCTCGGCCGTGAACCTGATCCTCGCCCAGCGTCTCGCGCGAAAGCTCTGCGGCGAGTGCAAGAAGGCGGTCGACGTTCCCGAAGCGGCGCTGACGGACATCGGCGTGAAGCCCGAGGAGATCGGTTCGTTCCAGGTCTTCGAGCCGGTCGGATGCAAGATCTGCAACAACCGCGGCTACAAGGGCCGCGTCGCGCTCTACGAGGTCATGCCGCTCTGGGATTCGCTCAAAGAGCTGGTGATCAACGGCGCCTCGACGGCGGAGCTCAAGGGTGAGGCGATTCGGCTCGGCATGCAGACGCTGCGCATGGCCGCGATCGCGAAATTGAAGAATGGCCTGACGAGCATCGAAGAGGTCGTCGGCAACACCGCGCCCGATACGATGCGTTAGTGGGAATTACCAAAAGTTACCGAATCGATAAGTTTCGATAAAGCGAGAGCGCGATGCCGAATCTGCACCAACTGCTCAAGGCGATGGTCGAGAAGGGCGCGTCCGACCTTCACATCACGACGGGGTCTCCGCCGCAGCTGCGCATCGACGGTCGGCTGGTGCCGCTCAAGACGCCGCCGCTGACTCCTGTCGAGACCAAGCAGCTCTGCTACTCGATTCTCGCCGATGCGCAGAAGCATCGCTTCGAGGAGGAGAGCGAGCTCGACCTCTCGTTCGGCGTGAAGGGCCTGTCCCGTTTCCGCGCGAACCTCTTCATGCAGCGCGGGGCCGTGGCAGCGGCGTTCCGCACCATTCCGTTCAAGATCCTCACGTTCCAGGAACTCGGTCTGCCGGCGATCGTCTCCGAGCTCGCGAAGAAGCCGCGCGGCCTCGTGCTCGTCACCGGCCCCACCGGCTCGGGCAAGTCGACGACGCTCGCGTCGATCATCGACAAGATCAACACCGAGCGGCACGAGCACATCGTCACCATCGAAGACCCGATCGAATATCTCCACCCGCACAAGAACTGCGTGGTGAACCAGCGCGAAGTCGGTGCTGACACGCAGTCGTTCAAGAAGGCGCTCAAGTACATCCTGCGCCAGGATCCGGATGTCGTGCTCGTCGGCGAAATGCGCGATCTCGAGACGATCGAAGCGGCGCTGATCGTCTCTGAAACGGGCCACCTCGCGTTCGGCACACTGCACACCAACTCGTGCGTGCAGACGATGAACCGCATCATCGACGTCTTCCCGCCCTACCAGCAGACGCAGATCCGCGCGCAGCTCAGCTTCGTGCTCGAGGGCGTGATGTCGCAGAGCCTCCTGCCGCGCGCGAGCGGCCCGGGACGCGTGCTGGCGATCGAAGTGATGGTTCCGAACGCCGCGATCCGAAACCTCATCCGCGAGGACAAGATCCACCAGATCTATTCGCAGATGCAGGTCGGCCAGACGAAGTTCGGCATGCAGACCTTCAACCAGGCTCTCGCCGCGCTCATCCAGCGCGGGCAGATCGCGCTCGAGGAGGGCCTCAATCGCAGCTCCGATCAGGACGAGCTGCGCAATCTCCTCTCGCAGTCCCCGCGCAACGTCACCGGGCGTTCGCAGTAAATTGACGATTCATCTGGTTTTGCGACACTCGTCCGGTTCAATGATGTCGGTCTTGCGCCGGAGCCGTGGGCGCGCCTCTCGTTGCAGCACGTAGTTCTTCAGGAGCAAGCGATGGCTCAAGCCTCGGTATCCGCCAAGACCTCCTCGCCGTCTGCATCCAAGCATCCCGTCTGGGTGTGGGAGGGCAAGACGCGCGCGGGCGAGACGAGGAAGGGCGAGATGGAGGCCGCTGACGAGGCGGGCGTGATGTCGCGCCTGCGTCAGATGCAGCTGCAGAACGTCCGGGTGAAGAAGCGGCCGACGCAGATCGTCCTGCCGCGTTTCGGCACCGGGATCACCAACAAGGATCTCGTCATCTTCACGCGGCAGTTCGCGACGATGATCGACGCGGGTCTGCCGCTGGTGCAGTGCCTCGACATTCTCGCCACGCAGCTCGACAATCTCGCGTTCCGCGAAGTGCTCACGAAGGTGAAGCAGAAAGTCGAGTCCGGCTCGACGCTGGCCGATGCGCTCGGCGATCACCCGGACGTCTTCGACACGCTCTACGTGCAGCTCGTTGCGGCAGGCGAGGTGGGCGGCATCCTCGACACGATTCTCCAGCGGCTCGCCGCGTACATCGAGAAGGCAGAGAAGCTCAAAGCGAAGGTCAAGGGCGCGCTCACCTATCCGGTCGTCGTGCTCTGCGTCGCCGTGGGCGTGACCGTGGTGCTGCTGCTCTTCGTCACCCCGACGTTCGAAAAGATGTTCAAGGACTTCGGCGGCACGATGCCCGCGCCCACGCAGTTCATCATCGACCTCTCGAAGTGGCTGCAGAGCTACTTCCTGATCATGGTGGTGGTGATCGTCGCGGTGATCCTCGGCTTCCGCCAATACTTGAAGTGGCCGAAGGGGCGCGAGCAGTTCGATGCCTTTTCGATCAAGACGCCGATCTTCGGGCCGCTCATCCGCAAGGTCGCGGTCGCGCGCTTCACGCGCACGCTGGGCACGATGATCAGCTCGGGCGTTCCCATCCTCGACGGACTCGAGGTGGTGGCGAAAACGGCGGGAAACAAGACGGTCGAGGCGGCGATTCGCTACACGCGCGACAAGATCTCCGAAGGCAAGACGATGGTGCAGCCGCTGCAGGAAACGAAGGTCTTCCCGCCGATGGTCGTGCAGATGATCGGCGTCGGCGAGGCCACGGGCGCGATGGACATCATGCTCACCAAGATCGCCGACTTCTACGACGATGAGGTCGACGCGGCGGTCGCGGCGCTCACCAGCATGATCGAACCGGTCATGATGGTCTTCCTCGGCGGCGTCGTCGGCGGCTTCCTCGTCGCGATGTATCTGCCGATCTTCTCGATCGCCGGCTCGATCAAGTGACCGAGGCGGGCACGCCCGCAGCGGGTCCGCTTCCGGAGCGCTCGACGCGGCCTGCGCCGAATCTCTACAACAAGCTCCTCGCGCTCACGGGCGCTCGACTGCTCGTCGGCACGGCGCTCCTCGGCGCAACGGCGTGGCTGACACTTGGCTCGGGCGCGGAGTTCGTTCGCAGCGTCGAGGGCCTGCTCTACGGAATCATCGCGTCGATCTACGTCGCGTCGCTCATCTCCGTCTTCTTCCTCCGCGCCGGCCGCTACCTCACCTTCATCGGCTACGCGCAGATGGTCGGCGACATCGCCGCCGCGACTGGGCTCGTCTACCTGACCGGCGGCGCCGAGAGCATCTTCACCATTCTCTATCCGCTCGCGATCGTGAACGGCGCGATCGGCCTCTCGCGCAAGGGCGCGAACATCGCGGCGCTCTGCGCGGCGGCGGCGTTTCTCGTTCTCTCCATCGGGAGCGAGCGAGGGCTCATCGGCCAGCCGGTCTACCTCGAGCACGCCGCGATGCCGACGCCGCGGTTGTTGCTCACGCTGGCCGCGAATCTCTCCGCGTTCCTCCTCACCGCAGCGCTCGCGGGCTATCTCGCCGACGCGTTGGTGGGCGCGCGTCGGCAGCTCAAGCGCGCCGAGTCCGAACTCACGGCGCTCTCCGCGCTGCACGAGAGCATCGTCCACTCCATCTCCAGCGGCATCCTCACCATCGACAGCACCCAACACATCACGTTCATCAATCCGGCCGGCGAAGAGATCTGCGGGCGCACGTTTGCGCAGCTGCGCGGCAAGAATCTGCGCGAGGACTTCCCCGCGTTCTCCGATGCGCTCAGCCTCGGCCAGCTTGGTCGCGGTGAGACGGTGTTCGCGCACGCCGATCTCTCGGAGCGGATCCTCGGCTATTCGCTTGCCCCGTTGGTGGATCCGGGCTCGCCCGCGCGGCCGGGATTTGTCGTCGTCTTTCAGGACCTGAGCAATCTGCGTCGGATGGAGGAGTCGGTCAGGCGCAGCGATCGGTTGGCCGCCGTGGGCCAGCTCGCCGCTGGACTCGCGCACGAGATCCGCAATCCGCTTGCGTCGATGACCGGCTCGATCGAGCTGCTCGCGGGTGCGCCCCAGCTCGACGCCAATGATCGTCGCCTGATGAAGATCGTGCTGCGCGAGAGCGAGCGCCTCGAGCTGCTCGTGCGTGACTTCCTCACGTTCGCCAAGCCCAAGCAGGTGGAGCTGGCGCGGCTCTCTCTTTCTGCGCTGGTGGGCGAGCTGCTTGAGGTCTTCCACCCCACGGCGCTTGGTGCTGGTCTGACTGTACTTCGCGAAATCGACGAGCCGGTCTTCGTGCGCGGCGACGAGAGTCTGCTTCGCCAGCTCGTCTGGAATCTGCTGCGCAACGCCGCCGATGCGACGCCGTCGGGCGGCTCGGTGCGCGTGCAGGTGCGCACCGACAAGACCGAGGCGCACCTGATCGTTCAGGACAGCGGCGCTGGGATCTCCGCCGCCGATCGTGGGCGCATCTTCGAGCCGTTCTTCACGACCAAAGATGGCGGCTCGGGATTGGGGCTCTCGATCGTCCAGCGCACCATCGAGGCGCACGGCGGTCGGGTCGAGCTCGAATCCTCGCCGGGGCGCGGCAGCACGTTCATCGTCATTCTTCCTCTCTCCGGCTGATAGAGTCCCGATATGGCGCGCGTGCTCGTGGTCGACGATCAGCAGTCGATGCGGGAGTATCTCGAGGAGCTGCTGCGGCGTGCCGGTCACGCGGCGCAGCTCGTCGCGACGGTCCAGGCTGCGGCCTCGGCGCTTGAGGGCGACGAGATTGAGCTCGTCATCACCGATGTGATGCTCGGCCGCCAGAGCGGGCTGGACGTGCTCCGCCGCGCCTCTCAATCACGCGCGCACCCCGCGGTGATCGTGATGACCGCCTACGGGACCGACGAGATCAAACGCGAGGCGCTGGAGCTGGGTGCGCGCTTCATCACCAAGCCGTTCAAGAACGACGAGCTCATGCAGCTCGTGCACCTGAGTCTTGAGCACCAGTCGCTCGCTCACTCGAACGAAACCCTCCGCGCGCAGCTCTCGGGCAAGTCGTCGGCCGCGCCCGCCTGGGTGGAGCAGAGCACCGTGATGCGCTCGATCTCCGCGCTGGTCGCGAAGGTCGCGCCCACGCGTACGACCGTGCTGATCATGGGCGAGAGCGGCGTTGGCAAGGAGTTCATCGCGCGCACGCTGCACATGCAGAGCCCTCGCGTTGAGGCGCCATTCGTCCCGGTGAACTGCGCGGCGATCCCCGAGGGCCTCATCGAGAGCGAGCTGTTCGGTCACGTGCGCGGCGCGTTCACGGGCGCGCAAGGGCCGCGCGACGGACTCTTCACGGCGGCGAACGGGGGCACGCTGTTTCTCGATGAGATCGGCGAGCTCCCTCTGGGAATGCAGGTCAAGCTCCTGCGTGCGATCCAGGAGCGCAAGATCCGTCCCGTCGGCGCAAGCCGCGACCTTGAGGTCGACGTGCGTCTGGTCGCGGCCACCAACCGGGACCTCGCCGCGGCAGTCAAGGCGGGCCAGTTCCGCGAAGATCTCTACTATCGACTGAACGTGATCCAGCTCCAGGTTCCGCCACTGCGCGAACGACGCGAGGACATCGGCGCGCTCGCTGATCAGTTCCTCTCGCGCTTCGCAAGCGAGCAGGGCCGCACGCCGCTCACGCTGACGGCCGAGGCGCGACGCCGTCTCGAGGCGTACGACTTTCCCGGCAACATCCGCGAGCTGAAGAATCTCATCGAGCGTGCCGTCGCGTTGTCCGAGGGCAGCGAAGTGACGCTCGATGCGCTGCCGATCTCGTCGCGGCTCGCCCGCGCGCCGGAACCACTCTCGCCCGATGCTCCGCTCGCGCCCGGCTTCTCTCTCGAGCAGCATCTGACGGCGATCGAGAAGAGCCTGATCGATCGCGCGCTGGTGCAGGCCCACGGAGTGAAGAAGAACGCCGCGGCCTTGCTGGGCTTGACTTTCCGGCAGTTCCGCCACCGCGTGAAGAAGCTCGCAGAGCCGGTCGGTGCATCCGGTGTCGACGCGAATATCGACGCGAATGTCGACGCCGGTGACGACGAAGACGATCCGCGCGACGAGCCATGAGCGCGGGCACGAGCGCCGCAGCGGCTACTTGAGATCGCGCTTGCGGAACACGATCACCGCGAGCGTGAGCAGCACCGCCGCGTACGACAGCCCGTAGAGCGCGCCCGTCCAGACCGCGTGGGACGCGACCGGCAGGTTGCTCGCCGCTTGCGCCTTGAGGTCGAGCAGGCCCAGGTCGGGAAGAATCCGATAGGCGGCGCTGGTGGCGAGCTTCGCCGCTTCGCTGTGGCTGCGCTTGCCGAACGCCTGCAGATCGCCGAGCAGATGGCCGATGAGAAAGAGCGAGAGCGAGAACGCGGCGGCGAGCATTGGCGTGGTGAAGCTGCCGAAGAAGATCGCCGCGGCCGAGAGAACCGCGAGCTCGATGAAGATGAGCAGCATCGCCTGCAGCGCGGTCTGCGAGATGCCATAGCCGGCCATATGCAGCACGAGCCCGAGCACGCCCATCATGACCAGAACGTTGAGCGCGAGCACGAGCAGCAGCCCCGCATAACGACCGAGCAGGAACGTCCCGCGCGACAGAGGCCGTGCCAGTGTCGGGTAGATCGTGCGCCGATCGATCTCTCCCGCGACGAGCCCGACCCCGATGAGAATCGAGATGAGCATCCCGACGATCTGCGTGGCCGCGAGCCCCATGTCGAGAATGATTCGATCCCATTGGCCGATCGTCAGCTGCGCCACGAACATCGAGCTGGCGATGAGCAGCACCGCGAAGATGAGCAGGTTGTAGAGCAGCTTGCTGCGCACGAGTTCGCGCAGCGTATTGCCGGCGAGCACCACGAGCTGTGTCGCGAACGCATTCATTGCGGAATCACTCCTGCCTGGTTCTGCGCCTTGTTGCGGATCTGCAGCCGTTCGCCGTGCGTCGAATGGACCGCGCCGAGCGCATCGATGAAGTAGCTGCCGCCGTGCGGCTCTGCGGGGATGGCTGGGATGATGCCGCTGGAGACCAGCGCGTCGAGTCGCTCAGGAAGCCGTCCCGTCTGCGCGCGAAAGCGAACCACCGCCGCATCGAGGTCTCTAGCGCCTCGTTCCATCGCAATGTCGAGCAGCCGGTTCTGCCACTCCGCCCGCGTCGACTCCTCGCTCGACTGCGCGAGCATGGTCTGCGCGAGCTGCCCGGCGAACGCGAGGTCTCCTGCGTGCGCCGCCACGCGTGTGGCCAGCATCGCCAGATACGCGGGCGCGCCCTCAAGCCGCGCCGCCGCCGCGAACTGCACGGCAGCCTCCTCGCGCTTCTCCAGGTAGTAGGACTCGATAAAGCCAAGCAGGAAATGGATCTGCCAGTCATCGGCGCGCTCGACCGCTCCCCGCTTGAGAAGCGTCTCCGCCGCGAAGATGCCTCCCTCCATTCCATCGGTCGTGTGCCGCGGCAGCGCATCTCCCGCGAATCGATAGGCGCCGCGAAACTTCGGATCGAGATCGGTCGAGTAGGTGAGCAGCTTCGCGAGCAGTCGATCTTCATGCAGCCCCTCGGCGAGCGTGATGTTGCTCTTGCGCGCACCGAAGACCTGGATCGCCTCGAGGAACGTGAGGTCGGCGACCAGTGATCGCAACCCGAATGAGAATGGCCGCGCCACCGCGGGAGGAAAGGGCGGGACGTCGATGGCGAGTTCGACCGCAGGCGGCCTCGCCTCCTCCGCGGCCTGGCGCACGAACCCCGTCGCCGCGACGAGGGCGACGAGAGCGGCGATGCCCGCCAGCGCTGCGGCGTTGCGTTGCATGGTCACGATGGTAGCAGCGACTCTCTCTGCCTGAAGGCGCATTCGCGAGCGGCCTGACTCTTTTCCTCGCGGTGGACTGCGCAAAAAAAAAGAGCGAGCCCGAAGGCCCGCTCTTGTTGCGAACAACGACCAGCCGTTCGGCTAGTGGACCACGTCGTTGTAGTCGTTCGAAGGCTCGCCACCCGAGTTGTTGCCGAGGGAGTCGGTCGCGGTGCAGGTGCGGCTCAGCGTCGAGATCGACCAGACGTCAAGCAACGTGTCGGTGTCGATGTTGCCGACCGCAGCGCCGGCCCAGTCGGACGCGCTCGTCACAGTGCTCGGAATCGTCGGGCCCGCACCACAAGTGGTGCCGATCGTCGTCGTGGTCGCGGCCGTGCCGTACTTGAACGCATCGGCGGCGACGCCGGTCGCGGTGGTTCCGACAACTTCCGTGGTCGTGGTGCGGTCCGTGAGCGCGGTGCCGCCGAGGAAGTAGTTGTAGCGGTTGTTGCGCTCGGGAGAGAAGCCGACTTCGCCAACCAGTGTCGACCAGCGATCCTTCTCCGCGAAGAACGCCTTCTCGGCCGTGTACATCGCCTTGGTGTTCGACTTTGCCTCGCTCTGCTTCGAGCGGGCCTGGAACTTGATGAAGTTCGGGATGGCGATGGCGGCAAGGATGCCGATGATGGCGACGACGATCATCAGCTCGATGAGGGTAAAGCCCTTCAGAATTTTCTTGGTCATTTCAGCTCTCCAGATTTAAGGGGGATTGCAGTCACTGCCCCGGACGAGGAGCAACTTCGGTGCCGCGCACATTGCAGTGATTGTGAGGAGTTCGGCAAGAAAAGTAATCGACGCGGTGACAGAAGTTGTCAGTCAAGCGCCGCAAAGGGTCGATCGCGGCGCCCCTGCAGCGCAACACCCACAAGCAGCGCGGCCAGCACCAGAGCAGCGATCCAGATGCCTGCGGTCAGTCCCGTAGGCCAGAAATGCAACTCCACCCGATGCGCACCCGACGGGACCGCGACTGCGAGCGCGCAGACGTCGGCGACGAGCAACTGGGCCGGCTGACCATCGAGTTCCACGCGCCAACCGTCGTCGTAATGTTCCGAGACGACCAGGAGACGATCGGACGGAGCCAGCGTTTCGACCTCGATCCGCTCGGGGCTGAGGCGCCGATAGTTCGCGTCGCCCACCGGGCCGGGCCCATCGATTCTGCCGACGAGCCTCCCTTCGCCCGGCTCGAGGACGGCCGCCGTCCGGGGCGAGAATGCCGGGTCGAGCATCACTTCCATCGTCAGCGAGTTCGTCGGGGGCCGGAAGGCGCGCGCGACGAGAAATGCGCGCGGCTGTGGCGGGTTCTCGCGCAGCCAGAAGTCGTCGACGAGCGTAAATCCATCGCGGCTCGCCTCTCGTTCAGAGAGCTTGTCGCGGCCTGTCGTGAGGAAGCGCACGTCGAAGAGCGTGCCGAAGTTCGCCTTGGACGCGTACGTCATTCCGTAGCGGTAGTTCTCGTCGAAGAGTGAGAAGTAGGAGCCCGCGCTCTCGATGTGGAACAGCGAATCCACTTGCGGGCCAAGTCCCGCGATGGTTGCGACCGAGGAGGAGAGCCGCGGATCGCTCCGGTCGAGGTGGGTGATCGACAGCTCTCCCATCGAGTAGAAGCGCCAACGACCCTCGCTCGGTCCAGCCCGGCGGGCCAGTTCTTCAGCGAGCGGCGGAGGGTGGCGGATCAGCTCGATGTTCGCGGTGAACAGCAGGTCGGACGCGTAGGTCATCTCGGCGGCGATGCAACAGGCGCACGACAGCGCTGCAGAGAATGCGGCCTTGCGCAGCGAGCGTGCGCGGTGGAGCGCGATGAGTCCGAGGGCGAGCGCCAGCAGCCCGGATGTCGCGAGTGCCGGCTCGAGGAGATCGAGCAGGCGCACCGGAGCCGCGTGCGCGTGAACATGGCCCCTCTCGAGCAGGAAGGAGATGGCCTGCGGCTCGTGGGTGATCAGCCATCGGCGCGCGCCAAAGAGTGCGCCGCTCATTGCCGCGCACAGGCCGAAGAGTGCCGCTGCGTGGCGCCGGCTCTGCAGCAGCGCGCTCTCGCTTCCGCGTGCGGCTGCGAGAGCAACCAGCAGTGAGGTCGGCCCGATCATCTTCTCTGCGTAGCGGAACAGACCGAAGCCGGGGATGAACCGCACGAGCAGCGCGTTCACGCCAAGCGCGTCCCCTGTCGACGCGAGAGCGAAGACCCCCGCGCCCACGGCCAACCAGCGGCCGCGGCGATCGGAAAAGAACGCGAAGAGTGCGAGGAGGATCGCGGGTACGCCCAGGCTGATGGCGTCCGAGAACGAGGCCCGGTCCGACGAATTGAAGTACTCCCAGAATGGAGTGAGGCCCGCCGCGTCGGTCTGCTCATCGATCGTGTCGTCGAACGCGCGGGGGATCATCAAGCCCAGCAGGCGCGCAGGCGCGACGAAGAAGCTCGCTCTCTCGGATTTGCTGATGCCGCTCCAGCGATCGGATCGGTGTGCCCGCAGTCCGCCGGGAAGGACTGCGGGCATCGAGAGCGCGAGGGCAGCGCCGCCCCAGAGCGCGATCAGCCCGCATGCGCGAAGGCCTGAAAGCGCGCGCGCACGAAGGCCTCCTTGTGCGCGCGAGATCCAGAGGGACAGCGCGCACGGCCCCGCGATGAGCGCCGCGAACAGCGCGGATTGTGGCTCGCCCGCATAGTTGCACAAGGCAAGTAATAACGACGCGCCGAGGAGGCGCTTTGCCGAGGGGCGCTCGCCCAACCAGAGCAGCCCGGCGCACGCTGCCGGAACGTGGGCCGGGCCGAGCGCGTAGGGAAGATTCGAGGCGGTCATCGAGACGAGGTAGCCCGAGCCGCTGTAGACGATCCCGGCGACCGCTGCGGGCCAGGGGGCGGTGCCAAGCTTGCGCGCGAGCCAGTAGGCGCCCACGGCCGCGATGGGCAGCGCGAGCAGATGGTTGAGCTTGAAGGCCAGCTCAAACGGCAGCAGCGGGTAGAGCAGCGTGAAGGGATGCAGCAGGCCGGGACTGATCTGACCGAGCAGCGAAATGCCGCTGTCGGTCCACGGATCCCAGAGCGGGAGTTCACCTCGGGAGAGCCGCTCCGCGATGTACTGCTTGACCGGATAGTAGAGCCGGATCGTGTCGCGGTAGTGCAGTTGCAGGCGGGGCGAGAGGACTGGCAGGCAGAGGGCGAGCGTCGAGGCGACCGCGGTCGCAAGAGGGAGCGCTGCGGCGATCCGGCTCGGCGGCGGAGTTGTCGTCGTCGACGCTCGTTCTTGCATCGCGGCGTTATCGATTGTTATCGATCGCCGCGCAATCGCAGGTCCGTAGAGCGAGGAGAGCCCATTGTCCGAGACAATTGTCCGCATCGAATCGCTGACGAAGATCTTCCGCGTCGGCTTCTGGGCGCGGAAAGTGACAGCTGTGCGCGATCTGTCACTCGAGGTGCGGCAGGGCGAGATCTTCGGACTGCTCGGTCCCAACGGCGCAGGCAAGACCACCACCATCAAAGTGCTGCTCGGGTTCGTGCAGCCGACGAGCGGCACCGCGACGATCTGCGGGGCGGCGGCCGGCTCGATCGCGGCGCGCAAGAAGCTCGGCTTCCTTCCGGAGAATCCCGCTCTCTATGAATTCCTGCGCGGCGACGAGTTCCTCGTCTTCGCGGGCCGCATGGCCGGGCTCTCCGCGCACGATGCGCGGGTGCAGAGCGAGAAGATGCTCGAGCAGGTCGGCCTCGCAGGTCGCGCGGATCGTCCCGTGCGCCGATTCTCGAAGGGCATGGTGCAACGGCTTGCGCTCGCGCAGGCGCTCATCGGCGATCCCGAACTGGTGATCCTCGACGAGCCGATGAGCGGGCTCGATCCGATCGGCCGCAAGGACGTGCGCGACATCATCCTCAAGCTGCGCACCGAGGGGCGGACGGTGCTCTTCTCCTCGCACATCCTCAGCGACGTCGAGGCGCTCTGCGATCGCGTCGGTCTCGTCGTTGACGGGCGACTGACTGACTGCGGTGCGCTCGGCGATCTCGTCGCGCCCGGCGCGCGCGCGTTCGAGTTGGTCATCGATGGTCTTGCTGGCGAGCTGCCTGCGCCTCTTGCGAAACTCATCGCGGCCG
Source organism: uncultured delta proteobacterium (assembly GCA_903911145.1). Lineage (GTDB taxonomy): Bacteria > Myxococcota > Myxococcia > Myxococcales > 40CM-4-68-19 > CAIWCD01. Next base: position 124,071 of record CAIWCD010000018.1, read on the forward strand.
CGCAGGGAGCGGCCCGGCGCACCGATCGCAGCTGGCTCCTCACGTTCGTCAACGGGGCCGATGCGCAGGAGGCCGTGCGCCTCGCGCTTTCGCACGGCGGCGCGCTGGTGTCGTTCACGCCGCATCGGAACACGCTCGAGGAGCTGTTCGTCTCGCGTGCACGAAGCACCGCGGTCACCTCGTGATCGAACTCGTCTTCGCTGCTGCGCCTGGCCTCTGGTTTGGATTTGCCTTCGCGGTCGGTGCGGTGGTCGGCAGCTTCCTCAATGTCGTCATCGCCCGCGTTCCTGCGGGAGAGAGCGTCGTTCATCCGCGAAGCCGCTGCCCCCGCTGCAAGCAGCCGATCGCCTGGTTCGACAATCTGCCGATCGTCTCGTGGCTCGCTCTGCGTGCGCGCTGCCGCCACTGCAAACTGCCGATCAGCATTCGCTACCCGATCGTCGAGGCCTTGATGGGAGTGCTCGCGATCGCGATCGCGCGCGAGTTCGGGCCGACGCTTTCGGCCCTGGCGTTCTTTCTCGCCGCGAGCGCGCTGGTCGCGCTGGCCTACATCGATCTCGATACCTGGCTGCTGCCGCACGAAATCACGCTGCCGCTTCTCGCGGTCGGCCTCCTCTCTCCCCTCTGGAATGGCGCGCTCGCGCTGCCGCTCACGGGCCTGATTCCCGGGTGGCCTTCGCTCGCGCTCGCGTTGATCTCCAGCGCCGGAGGTGCGCTCGCCGGTGGACTGTTCCTCGCCGCGATCGCGTTCATGGGAGAGCGCCTGGGACGAGAGTGGATGGGCTGGGGCGATGTGTGGCTGCTCGCGGGAATCGGCGCCTGGCTTGGTCTTCCGGCACTGCTGCCGGTGATGATGCTCGCGTCGGTGCAGGGCGCGCTGGTCGGCATTGTGCTGCTGCTGGCGGGACAGGCTCTCGGCGCGCGACCGGATGCGACGCCACCCGCAACGGATCCGATGAACGATGCTCCAGCGCCGCAATCGCGCACGGCCGCGCCCAGTGCGGATGCGCGTGATGTCTCGCCCGCAGTTGCCGTTGCGCAGGACGAAGGCGAAGCGGCGAAAGGTGCCGTGGAACCAGAAGACGACGAGGAGTGGGTTCCTCCGCCGACCGCGGTTCCGTTTGGTCCCTTCCTCGTGCTCGGCGCGCTTGAGCAGTTGCTGCTTGGCGACCGCCTCTGGTCCGCCTGGATTTCTCTTCTGGCGAGACTGCTGCCGTGAGCACACCGGCGAGCGGACTGCGCCTGCGCCTCTTCTCCGGCGTGCTCGGTGCGGGACTGCTCTCAGGCGCGCTGCTGGCGATCGCGCTGCTGCTCGACGTGCGCGATGTGCTCTACGCGCGGCGCCTCGCTGACGCGCGAGAATCGTTGCAGCAATCGTTGCATGACGCGCGCGCGCAGTGCGGCCCAGCGGTCGCTCAAGCGTGCCTTGATGCGCTGCTTGCGCAGAGAAGTTCGCAGGGACTGCAGCGCAGCGAGAGCCCTTGTGTTGCGCCGATGCTTCGTGCGGGCGCGATGGCGACGCTCTGCGAGGCGCTTCCGGGCGGCGGCGGTCTTCGACTGACCATCCCGCTCGAGCCGGTGCGCGATCAGCTCCGTGCGCTCGATGAGCGGCTGCTCTTGTCTCTCGCGGCTTCGCTGGCGCTCTCGGTGCTGCTCTCGCTGGCGCTGCTGGAGCGCGGGGTTGTGCAGCGGTTGCGCGTCGCCATCTCAGCGCTCGAGAGCCTCGAGGCGCCGGGTGAGCACGCGCTCCTGCCGGAAGGCGGCGACGCGCTCGGGCGGCTCGGGGGGGCCGTGAATCGTTTCGGGAATCGTCTCACGGAGGAGCGCGCGCGGACGCAAGCGCAGATCGTCTCCTTGCAGCAGAGCAACCACGCGCTGGCCGATGAGCAGCGCGCGCTGCGCGAGACGCGGGCCGATCTCTCTCGCAGCGAGCAGCTTGCGAGCGTGGGGCGCCTCGCGGCGGGAGTTGCGCACGAAGTCGGCAATCCGATCAGCGCGGTGATCGCCTACGCCGCGCTGCTGCGAGAACGGCTCGCGCGCATCGGAGAAAATCCGAATGTGGCCGAGGCGCAGCAGTTTGCCGAGAGGATCGAGCGGGAAGCTGCGCGCGTCGATCGCATTCTTCGCGACCTGCTTGATCTCGCCCGCCCGGCCGCGCCGCGACTGGAGCTGATCGACCTCCAAGGCTCTCTGGGCGCGGCCCGCGCGCTCGTCGAGCCGCAGCCGATGTTCCGCGATTGCGCGTTGCAGACCGAGCTGCCGAGCGCCCTTCCTCTCGTGCAGGGAGAGCCTCATTACGTCGTGCAGGTGCTGGTGAACCTCTTCACCAATGCAGCCAAGGCCGGCGCACGAAAGATCCGCGTGCGCGCAACCATTGAGCCGGACGCCGTGTCGGTCGAGGTGAGCGATGACGGCAGCGGCATCGCTCACGAGTTGCTCCCTCGTCTCTTCGAGCCGTTCGTGACGGGCTCGGCCGCCGGGCAGGGCACGGGTCTCGGACTTGCGCTCTCGCACGCGACCATGCAGCGGATCGGCGGCTCGATCACGGCCCGCGCGGGCGCGCCGCAGGGGACAGTGATGGTGCTGCGCTTTCATCGCGGTGCCGCGTGAGCGATTCACTTCCGCGCCGCACGCCAGGTCGCACCGCGATCACGTTGCTCGTGCTCCTGCCTCAGCTCTGGATCTTTCAAGGCGGAGGGTGGAACCAGAACAGTCGCTTCGCGCTCGCGCGTGCGCTGGTCGTGCGCGGGAGCGTGCGCATCGATCCCGATGCGGAGTGCACCGGCGACAAGGCAGAGCGCGACGGGCACGTCTATTCCGACAAGGCCCCGGGGATCTCCTTCGCGGCGGCGGCGGCCCTCGCGCTGGTGGGGCCGGCGGCGCTCGCGTGCGGGCTCGACGACGAGCAGGCCACCTGGTGGCGAGCGGTTCCGTATCTCGTCACGCTGCTGGCAGTCTCGCTCCCGATCGCGCTCAGCGCTGGCCTGCTCTACGCAGAGCTGTTCGTGCTCTTCGGTGCAGTCGCCGCGGCGCTGGCCATCGCGATCATCTTTCTCGCCTCGCCCATTCTCGGTTACGCGGGGCTGCTCTACGGACACGCGGTGGCGGGCTGCCTTCTCTCGACGGCGTGGGTGCTGCTGCGTCGGGGCGCGGATGGCCGCACTGCTGCGAATCGCGCGGTCGCGCTCGCCGGCCTCTGCGCAGGCTGCGCGATCGTCGTCGAGTATCCCGCCGCATTGGGAGCGGTCGCGCTCGCGCTCTACGCCGCGTCGTTCCAGACGTTGCGCCGTGCGTTTGCATCTTCTCTTCTCGGCGCGCTGGCGCCGCTCACACTCCTCGCGCTCTACCAGTGGAGCGCTTTCGGAAGTCCGCTCTCGCCCGGTTACGCGCACCTCGCGCCGAACGGCTTCACAGGAATGTCGAGCGGCCTCTTCGGCGTGCACGCGCCTCGCCTGCTTGCGCTCTGGCAGCTGACGTTTGGTGTTCATCGCGGACTCTTTCGCTTCTCGCCGGCGCTGTTGCTCGCACTTCCTGGCTGCGCGTTGCTGTGGCGTTCACACCAGACTGCAACGTCTCGCGGAGAGAGTCGCGCGCACCCGCTGCGTGCCGACGCGCTGCTTTCGCTCGGTCTCTTCGCGGCATTTCTGGCTCTCAACGCTGGCTACGTCTACTGGGACGGGCACGCATCGTTTGGCCCGCGCCACGCGCTGCCGGGAATCATTCTGCTCGCCATCCCGCTCGCGGCCGCGGCGCAGCGTTGGCCGCGCCTGGCACTGCTGCTGCTTGTTCCTTCGCTGCTTGTCTGCGGATTGGCGTGGGCGACCCATCCCGAGGCCGCGCCGCTCGACTGGGACCCGATTCGCGACAACTGGCTTGCGATCTGGAATCGCGGACAGATCGGCGCGAGTGTCAATTGGTTCAACAGCAAGGAGACGCTCGACTATCGCAGCGGCTTCACTCTGCCGCTGCTGTTCGGTCTCGACGGGAAGGCCGCGCTGCTGCCGCTTCTTCCGGTGTTCGCAGCCCTCGTCTGGTGGTGGCGGCGAGACGTTCGCGCGGGAGAGCCGCAGTGAGTGCAAGCGAATCGCGCAAGGCCGCTCCGGAAGAGGACGAGCGCGATCGGGCTGCCACGGGATCGACCGCGCGACGTGACGTTCTCGTCGGTGGGTTGCTCGCGATCGCCGGTGCGCTGCTGCACGCGCTCTGCGTTCCCGATTCGCTGCGCGAGCGCAGCGACCTCGCGCACTACCTCGAGTCCGCGGCCCGCTGGGCTCTCGATGACGCGGCTCCCTACCGCGAGATCCCGTTCGAGTATCCTCCCGCTGCACTGCTCTTTCTGCGACTGCCCGTCGCGCTGGTTTCGTCGGGGTTGCTCCATTTCGAATCGGCGCTCGCGCTCGTCCTCGCCCCGTTCGACGCGCTCGCGCTCTTCTCTGCGTTCTGGATCGCGCGGTTGAGCTCGATGCAGCGCGAGCAGTCTGGGCACGGGCTTGCGCACGAATCGAACTCGCGCGCGTTGCTCCCTGAGGTCGCGACATTCGCGTTCGCGTGGTGCGCGCTCCTCCTGTGCGGGTCGGTGCTCTTCACCCGATTCGACCTCGCGCCCGCTGCGCTGCTCGCGCTCTCGGTGGCGCTGCTGGCGACGTCTGCGGATTTGGCGAACATCGGCGGAGCCGCTCTGGGCGCGGCTGCGGCGCTCAAGCTCTATCCGTTCTGGGCAGCTCCCGCGCTCTGCGTTCCACTCGTGCGTGCGCATCGGCTCGGCCGCCCGGTCGCCTCCGGCCTCGTCGCTGCGCTCCTGCTCTCTCTGCCCGCGATGCTCCCTGCGGGCGCGTCTGCATTCTCGTTTCTCGGCTACCACGCCTCGCGCGGTGTGCAGATGCAGAGCCTGTGGGGCTCTCTCTGGATGGTTCTTGGCCAGCAGGGTCTCGCCCACGTGGAGCTCGCGCATCGCTTTGGCGCGGAGGAGGTCACGAGCGCGCCGGCCGCGCTGGGCTTGATCGGGACGCTCCTGCCGATCGCATGGATGCTTCTCTGTGCACGCGTCGCGACGCGCACGCAGGTCCATCTCGCAGCCTTGTGCGCCCTCTGCGGATTCGTCGCGTTCGGCAAGATCGGCTCGCCCCAGTTCTCCATCGTGCTCGCGCCGCTCGCTGCTGCGGCTCTCTTCGACGCGCCTCTTGCTGCGCTCTGCGTGCTCGGATCGATCGCTCTTGGCGCGTGGCAGTTTCCCTTCCATCACCAGGAACTCGTGCAGAACCAGGGCCCCTGGGCGGCGGTGGGCCTTGTGCGAATGCTCCTTGTTGCGAGCGCGGCAATTTCATTGGCACTCAAACGATCGCCATCGAGGCCGCGCTGAATTCCTCCGCGGCGAATCGACCGCCGGTCGCGTCAAACGCGCATCGTGCACGCCACCTGTGATATGCGCCGCCGCTCCATACTTCGGAAGCACCCACGTCAACGCAGCACCACGCAGAGCGAAGAAGCGTCCAAATGAACGACACCCCCGAGTCCAAGAATCTCTCGAACGACGAGCACACGGCCGCAACCGAGGGCCAGACGAACAACGCCGCCCTGCGCCCCAAGAAGGGCGGGACGCCGTCCTTCGAGGAGATCATGGCTGCCGTCGACGCGCCCGCGGTGACGCCTGCGCCTCGTGCGCAGCAGAAGCCCGCGCACAAGCCGCAGCCTGCCTCGCCGCCCTCGTTCGAGGAGATCATGGCGAGTGCGACGCAGCCTCCGGCGGCGCAGCCCAGGAGCGAGGATCGTGAGCGCAAGGGTCCACGTGCGCCGCGCAAGGATGATCGCAAGTGGCCGGTGGTGGTGCGCAAGATCACGCTGCCCAAGCCGGGCGACGCGCCGCGCACGGAAGCAAAAAGCGCGGAGGCGGCGCACGACGCGAGTGCACAGCCGGGTACGGCAGCCGAAGGCGGGGAAGGGCGCAGCCAGCCGCAGCGCGAGCACCGTCCGCGCGACGAGCGGCACCAGGAGCGCAAGCAGGAGAAGCGTGAGCCGCGCGCACCGCAGCCGCTCGCCGAGTCGATGTTCGCGCAGCCTGGCGCCGATGAAGGCGGAGATTTCGCGGCGCTCTTTGCGTCCGCGGGAAGCGGGAAGCGGCAGCGTCTGAGCGCGGGCGCGAAGGTGACGGGAAAGATCGCCCACCTCGGCGCCGAAGTGGCGCTCCTCGATCTCGGCGGCAAGGGCGAAGGCATCATCGATCTGCGCGAACTGCGCGACGACAAGGGCGAGCTGACGGCGCACCTCGGCGATTCGATCGATGGCTTCGTGCTCTCCGCACAGGATGGCAACGTCGTCGTCACGCGCAGCGTTCCCAAGGGCGCGGGGCGGGAGGCTCTGCAAGCCGCGTTCGCCGCAGGCTTGCCCGTCGAGGGTGTCGTCGCCGCGCTCAACAAAGGCGGCCTCGAGATCGATCTCGGAGGCCAGCGCGCGTTCTGCCCGACCTCGCAGATCGACATCCGCTTCGTCGACGATCCGTCGGTCTTCGTCGGCCAGAAGCTCAAGTTCCGCGTCATGGAGATGCGCGGCGGCAACGCGGTTCTCTCTCGCCGCGCCGTGCTCGAAGAGGAGCGCAAGGGCAAGGCCGAGGAGCTGCGCGCAAGCCTCCACGTCGGCGCGAATCTCTCCGGTGTGATCACGTCGGTTCGCGACTTCGGCGCGTTCGTCGATCTCGGCGGGCTCGAAGGTCTCGTGCATGTCAGCGAGCTCTCACACGCGCGCGTCGCGCATGCGCAGGAGGCCGTGAAGGTCGGCCAGAACGTGCGCGTGCAGGTGCTGCGCATCGAGCAGACCAAAGAGAAGGACGGCAAGCACGTCGAGAAGATCGCGCTCTCGCTCAAGGCTCTCGAGCAGGATCCGTGGGACGCGCACCGTGCGTCACTCTCCGAGGGGCAGAAGCTGCAAGGCAAGATCGCGCGCCTGCAGCCGTTCGGCGCCTTCGTCGAACTCTTCCCTGGCGTCGATGGACTCGTGCACGTCAGCGCGCTCTCCGACCGTCACGTCACGCACCCGCGCGACGTGGTGAAGGAGGGCGAGACGATCTGGGTGCAGGTCGAATCGATCGACGACTCTGCGAGGCGTGTCGCGCTCCGGCGCATCACCGACGAGGAGGCCGCGCAGGAAGGTCCCGTGGCTCCGCGTGCGCGCGAAGGCCATGGGCGCGGCCCGCATGAATCCGGCGCGCAGGGCAAGGAGGCTCGCGAGGCGAAGCCTGCGGCGCCGCGTGCGCGTCCGGGCGATGTGGTCGAGGCGACTGTCGAGCGCTGTGAAGCGTTCGGCGTTTTCGTGACGTGGGCGAGCGGCGCGCTGCGCGGGCTCATTCCCAACGCTGAGCTCGGCACTCCGCGCGGCTCGGACAACAAGAAGACCAATCCTCCGGGCAGCACGTTCAAGGCCCAGATTCTCGACATCGACGAGCGCGGCCGTTACCGCCTGAGCAAGACCAGCGCGGAAGCGGCGCTCGATCGGGCCGAGTATCAGGAGTACCAGAGCAAGATGAAGAAGGCCGCCGGCAAGGGCTTCGGCACGCTCGGCGATCTGCTCCGCGCCAAGCTCGCGCAGAAGGACGAGTAGGTGCCCGCGAGAATGGTTTGTGTACCAATCATCGGTACACAAACCATTCTGCCGCTTCTGCGGAGGGCCGCGCCGCCCACCACGCGGAAGCGTGCGTCAGTCTAAAACGTCGCCGCCAGCGTTATCCGGATCACCCGACCGTACTGCGTCACCAGATGGTGAGCGGTGGGGAGCTCGGTGCCGCCCGGCAGGTTCACCTGCTCGTTGAGCAGGTTCTGCGCATAGACGCCGTAGCGCAGGCCCCATTTGCTGTAGACGCCAGCGATGCCCATGTTCCAGCGCAGCGAATCGCCGACGGCGATCGGGGCGATGCTCGGGTTGTCTTCCTGCGTGAGGCGCGTGCCGTTGTAGATGAGCTCGGTGGCGAACGTCAGCGAGCCGGGGATGATCGGGTACATCAAACGAAGTGCGCCCGCCTGTGAGAGCGAGTTCGGCACCTGGACTCCCGTCGGGTCGGTTGAGTTTGCGTAGGCGTACCAGAGTTCGAAGAGCGTGCCCGCGCCCGGCTGCCAGCGCGCCTCCGCCTCGATGCCCCAGCTGATCGCGGTGCCCGGAAGGTTCTGCAGCTGCGCGCAGTCGGGGCAGGGCGTGTAGTTGTGATCGAGCGTCACGTTGCCGATCAGGTCGGTGCCGCGGCTGTAGTAGACCGCTGCCATGATCGACACGTCGTCGGTGAGCTGGTGGGTATGCTCAAGCTCCGCCGTCATCACGCGCTCCGGATTGAGCTTCGGTGCGGCTGCCGTCGACGTGTAGTCGGTGTAGTAGCGCTCGGCGAATCCCGGAGCGCGGAACGCCTGCCCGAAGAGCAGCTTGGTGGTGCCGTCCTCGTAGGGCTGCACGATCACGGCGATGCGCGGATTGAAGACCAGCGGCTTGGGCAGATTGGTGTGATCGTCCATGCGCAGCGCGGCGTTGATGCGGAAGCGCCGGTGCAGCGTCAGTTCGTCTCCGATGTACGCGCTGTAGACGGTCTCGCTGTTGGGGACGCCGCCAGCATTTCCCGCAGCGTTGTCGAAACCGACCGTGCCCGGGACAATCGAAGTGATGTGGATGCGAAGCCGATCCTGCGCCTCTCCACCGATGAAGAGGTGGTTCTTGAAAAACTCCGGCAGTCGCACGCGCAGCTCTCCCGAGAGCCAATCCTCCTGCGTCGAGTCGTATCCCTGTCCGACGAGATAGGCGCTGCTGCCGCTGTATCGATAGGCGTCGTAGGAGATGCGCGCATCGAGGCCCAGCCCCGAGTCGAAGGTGTGATCGAAGTTCGCCTCGACAAATCCGCGACGGTCGATCGCCTGCGTTCCGGGCGCATTGAAGACCGTCTCGAAAGCCCCGGTGGGGATCACCTTCTTGCGGCTCGTGTACGAGGCGATCAGCGAGAAGTCCTGCCAGCGCGCGCGCACGTCGCCGTGGCCGCTCTGCTCGCGGTCGAGATTCTGCGCGATCTGCGCCTGTGAACCGCTCGCAGCCGGCGCCAGGTAAGCGGTGTTGCCGTCGCTGTTGGCGGCCGACGCGCGCAGCCAGGCGTAGCCCTGCTCTCCAGCGCTTGAGAGCGAGAGGTGTCCATACTCTTCGCCGTCGCTCCCCGCCGTCGCGGCTGCGCGGACGTGGTGTCCCTCGGGAGGAACCGAGTGGACCACGTTGATGACGGCGAAGAAGGCCGCGCTGCCGTAGAGCACCGAACCGGGACCGCGGATGATCTCGATGCGATCCACTTCGGAGAGATCGGCGTCGAACTCTCGTCCGATGAAGCTCTCGCCGTATGAGACCTCGTTGGTGATGTGCCCGTCGTTGAGCACCAGCACGCGATTGCCGAGCGTGCTCGGCGTGGAGACGCCACGCACGCCGAGTGAGCTGTAGGTGTGGTCGTCGGTGACGTAGAGGCCGCGCACCGATCGCAGCGCTTCAGCGAGCGTCGCGTAGCCGAACGCGCGGATCTCGTCGCCGGAGATGACGGTGATGCTCGCCGGTGCGTCCTCTGCGCGGGTCAGCTTGCGCTCGGCCGCGACCACCTTGGGCTGCGCGTAGCGCAGTCGTGCCTCGACGAACGTGCGCTCATCGACTTTCACCTCGACCACGCGAAGCACGGTCTCGCGGCTCTCGTAGCTGATCTCGACCTTGCGCACGCCGGCCGTGACTCCATCGATCACGCCGGGCGTGAAGCCGACCTCTTTCCCGTCGACACGGATCAGTGCGCCGTCGAGGTTCGCCTTGACCACCAGTGTCCCCGCTGGCGCCGGAACGGGCAGCAGCTTGAACTTCAGTCGTGCGGTGTCCGCCGCCGGGATCTCCACGCTCAGCTGCTGCGTCACGTATCCTGGCGCGCTCACGTAGACGGTGTGATGCCCGGGCAGGATGTTCGCGCGCCCGCTCTTCTCGAGGAGCTGCTCGCCATCCGCCTCGTCGACGCGCAACTCGAACTGCGCGGGCTCGCCTTGCACTTCGAGCGCGCCATAGATGCGCTCGAGCGCGGTTCCCACGCGCGAGGTCTTGCCGGTCACCAGCGTCACCTCGGTGGTTCGCGACTTGTAGCCCGGGGCTTCGATGATCGCCGTCTCCTTGCCAGGCCTGAGCGCGAGCGTGATCGGCGTCTGTCCTCGCGCGCCGAGATCCTTGCGGTTGATGAAGACGGTCGCACCCGGAGGATCGGTCTTCACCTCGAGCAGAGCGAGCTGCGGCTTGAGCCGTTCGAGCGCCGTGTCGAGCTCCTTGCGATCGTCGGCCGGCATCGCGTCGTTCTGGACCTCCGAGTAGAAGCGCCACGCCTCGTTGAACATCTGCAGCTTCTCGAAGCAGCGCGCGATGTTGAAGATGACGTTCCGGTTGCGCACCAGCCGGTTGGACGCGAGGAACTCGCTGAGCGCATCCTCGATGTGTCCGCCGTGATAGAGCGCCGCGCCGCGCCGGAAGCGGAAGTCGGCCTCGTCGGCGGTGTCGTCGGCCTTGAGCGCGGGCGAGAGCGCCAGCAGCACCGCGAGCAGCGCGACGAAGGCGAAATGCTTTGAGTGCCAATGATTGGAATGCAAACGATTCATGACGTCCGCTCTCTCTGGGCAACCCGAGGTGATTGCCGACACGCTGCTACGACTTTCGCGCGCGTCGCTTCTGCGTCGTGCGTGGCGCAGGCGGAACGGTTGCGTCGTCGTGCCACGGTATTTGCGGTGGTCTTTCGCCACTGCGCAAGAACTCGTCCGCGGCGCGGAGCGCGACAAAGACAGGAACCGTCCAATCGGAGGGGAATCGGCAGCTGTCTCCGCGGCCGATGCGGAACTCAAGTTCAACGCCGCTTCCGCGCTTCTGCTCGCTCGCTGGCCTCCGCGACGTAAACCCGGGATCGCCGTGGTGCCGGACGAAGAAGCAGAGCGCGCGCTCGCCGGACTTGAGCAGCGCCATCGATGCGCCGCCGTTCACCGAGAGCCAGACCTCCGCGAACTCCACCGCGGCGCAGCCCAGCAAGGCCAGGCGCAGTTCGCGCGGATCGCAGGAGTCCACGGCGCGTCCGTCGATCAGCAGATCGATGCGCTCTGGTCTCGTCGAGCCCAGCCGGCCCTCAGCGCTCGCCCTTGATGTCGTGGAGCTGCGGCGGCGCCTCGTGCGGGGGCGCCTCGTGCGGCTGCACCGCCTCTGCGATCTTCTTGAGGCGCACCGTGATGTCCTGCTTCTCGCTCGTCACCGACACTGTTTGCGTCAGCTCACGATAGCCGCTCAGCGAGAAGGTCAGCTTGTGCTCGCCGCGCGTCGTCGTCCAGACATACGGCGTCTTGCCGAGCAGCAGCGCGCCGTCGCTGACGTCCGCCTCTTCCGGATCGCTCTTGATCTGAACATTGACCGTCTGCGGCGCGAGCTTCTCGAGCTTGTAGTTGTGCTGTTGCGCGCCGGCCTTGAGCGGGAGCTGTGCGTCGATCGGCTGGTATCCGTCGAGGGAAAGCTGCACGTGCGCGGTTGCTTCTTGAAGCGCGAGTGGCTTGCTGGGCGTCGTCCCGACCGGCGCATCATCGACGAGCAGCGTCGCTCCGGGAGGCGTGCTCTGGATGGTCAGGTTGGTCACTGCGATCGCGGGCGGTGCATTCGGCCTGAGCAGCAGCACCACGGTCGCCACCAGGCCCGCGATGATGACGCCGACCGCGATCCCGAGATTTCGCTTCGGCTGCGGAAACGGCGCCGCTCCGCTCTCTGTGTTGATCTGCGAGAGGTCGATCTGGCTCTTGCCGTCGGTCGAGTTGGGCCGCTGGTTGACCGTGCCCCGGCCCGACGGAGTGCGCGCAGTCGCGGGCATGCTCGGGTTGCTGGTTCGCGACGGAGAGCCACCGGGCCCTCCGCGTCCGCCGAGTTGCTCGGGCAGCACTTCGAGGCCGGGATCGCCGAGCAGTGGACCGAGCTTCGACTCCTTCTCGAGCCGCTCGCCGTAGACGCCCTTGAGGAACTCGCCGAGGTGCGCGTTCGACGCGCTCATGCGTCCGCGAATCAGCCAATCTTCCAGTGCGAGCCGGAACTCCTGCGCCGTCTGGAAGCGCTGGTCGGGATCCTGTGCCAGCGCGTGCAGCACGATTCCATCGAGGCTCTGCGGCAGATTGGGATTGAGCGACGATGGCGGCGGCACGCGCGTCTGGCGAACGCGTTCTAGCGTCTCGACATCGCTGTCGGCCTTGAAGAGCCTCCGCCCGGTGAGCAACTCGTGCAGCACGACGCCGAGCGCGAAGATGTCGGTGCGCCCGTCGATCTCCTTGCCCGCGACCTGCTCGGGACTCATGTAGCTGTACTTGCCCTTGAGCGCGCCGGTGCGCGTGTGCTGCGCGCGGCCCGCCGCCTTGGCGACGCCGAAGTCGATCACCTTCACCCCGCCCTCGAACGTCACGAGGATGTTCTGCGGAGAGATGTCGCGATGGACGATGTTGTAGGGGCGCCCTTCGCCATCGTGCAGCGCGTGCGCGAACGCGAGTCCTGCGGCAGCATCGGCGATGATCCGGCAGATGAGCGGTACGCGCAACGGCTTGCCCGCCTGCTCGCACGCGCGAAACAGCCGGCGCAGATCGTCGCCGCGCAGGTACTCCATCGCGATGTAATAGGTGGACTCGACCTGCTCGAACTCGAAGACCTGGCAGATGTTCGGGTGGATGAGCTGGCCCGTCAGCCGCGCTTCATCCTTGAACATGGTGATGAACTCCTCATCCTCGCAGAGATGAGGAAGGAGCGTCTTGATCACCAGCAGCTTGGAGAAGCCATCGAGACCGCGCTGGCGGGCAAGGTAGACCTCGCCCATGCCACCACCGGCGAGACGTTTGAGAAGTTCGTAGCGGCCGAAGGACGGGTGCATCGCGAAAAAAATGTAGCACACGCGAGGCGGTCGGCGAGTTGAAGAAGGTCGCGTGCGCTCGCCGTTTGATACACTCCACACATGACCCAGACCGAGGCTGGCGCTGAAGGCGCCCCGAGACCGTCCAATCCGAACGACCCCGCCAGTGCACACGCGCCGCTCGCGAAGAGCCATCGCTGGCACGAGCATCTTCCGCGCACGACGGCGGCGCTGGCTGTGCTCGCGGCGGTCTCCTCGGGCCAGTACACCGGCCAGTTCTCTCGCACGATTCTCGCGCAGGCCGAGGTGAGCGATCAGTGGAGCTACTACCAGGCCAAGTCGATCAAGCGGCACCTGACCCAGAACCAGGTCGACCTCTCTCGCGCGCTCGCGCAGGGCCACCCCGAGATGGCTGCGCAGCTCGAGGAGTTCGAGAAGAAGAACGCACTCGACGCCAAGAAGTACGAGGCCGATCTCGCGCAGATCCAGGCGGGCGCGAAGAAGATGGAGGACGAGAAGCTGCGCCATGAGAAACAGGGCGATCGCTTCCAGTTCGCGTTCGTCATTCTGCAGATGGGCGTGGTGCTCTCGACAGTGGCTGCGAGCGCGCGTCGGCGTGAACTCTGGATCTTCGCGATCCTCTGCGGCGTGCTGGGACTGCTCATCGCCGGTGACGCGTTCCTGCTGCTCGATCTGCGGCTGCGCCATCTGCCGCCGTTCGCTGGTGGCTAGCGCGTGCCGGCTTTGATGCTGCGCCAGCTCTTCGATGCGACGAGCTCTGCCTTCACCTATCTGCTCGTCGATCCGGTCACGCGCGAGGCGGCGCTGATCGATCCGGTCCGCGAACAGCTTGAGCGGGACGTCTCGTTGGTGCGCGAGCTGGGGCTCACCTTGCGCTACTCGCTTGAGACGCACGTGCATGCCGACCACGTCACGAGCGCGGCCGCGATCAGGGAGCGCACGGGCGCGAAACTGGTCGCAGGCGCGATGGGCGCGAGCTGTGCCGATCTGCATCTGCAAGGCGGAGAGTCGCTGGCGCTGGGCGCGTTCAGCATCCGCGCGCTGGCGACGCCGGGGCACACCGACGACTCGCTCAGCTACCTCTGCGCGGACCATGTGTTCACCGGAGATGCGCTCCTGGTGCGGACTTGCGGTCGCACCGATTTCCAGAACGGCGATCCAGGTGCGCTCTTCGATTCGATCACGCAGGTCCTCTTCGCGCTCGACGAGGAGACCGTTGTCTGTCCGGCGCACGACTACGTCGGCTTCACCACCTCGACGATCGGTGAAGAGAAGCGCTGGAACTCACGCGCAGCGGGCCGCACCCGCGACGAGTTCATCACGCTGATGCGCGGGCTCCAGCTGCCCGAGCCGAAGTTGATTCACGAGGCGGTGCCGCTCAACCGCGCCTGCGGCCAGCCCTAGCGATTTTTCAGGCGCGCGATTTCGGGCGCGTGGGCGCGTCTCGTCAGCTGCAGAGGTGTGTGCGCAGCCACTCGTGCAGCGGCGCGTAGCCTCGCGCGGCAGCTTCGGCCTTGTCGAGCAGCTCATGGCTGCTCATCCACGCGCCGCCCTTGAGGGTCTGCGTGACGAAGAGCCCCTTGTGCTTCGCGAGCTCGACGCGCGGATGATCGACCGGGACGCCCCGCGGTGGCTTGCCGAGCTTCTCTCCCTCGGCGAGCAGTCCGCGCTTCTTCGCCGCTCCCAGCGCGGCCGAGAGCGCATCGCCGCTCTCCTCGTTCATCACCCGCTTGCGATACCGCTCGAGCTGCGCCTCCTCGAAGAGCTGGAGTCCGCCGATGAAGCACATCTCCTGGGGCGCGACGCGCAGGTTCAGGCTTGGCGCGCTCTGCTTGTCGGCGCCCTCCCAGAGCACGACCTCGGCGTGCGTTTCGTAGGGCCGCTTGTCGCGCGAGAAGCGAACGTCGCGGTTGAGCCGATAGAGGCTTCCGCCCACGCGCGGCACGAACGTGAGGTTGGGCAGAACGTCGGAAAGCCGCGCCTGGAGCGCTCCGCAGAGCGCGGTCATCGCCGGCAACAGCTCGTTGTCCCAGGCCTCGCGGTGGGCGTCGAACCACTCCTTCTCGTTGTGCTCCGCGAGTTCGGCGAGGAACGCAAGGCCACGCTGTGGGATGCCAGCAAATGATTCGGACATCGCGCCCCCGCTTGAGTTCGCTAGACTGCGCAGCTGCTGAGCTGCTGGAAGTAGGCCGCCTCGTCGCGCGCGTCGCCCGGATTGTTCACGGTGATGCCGCGGATGATGCCGTCCTTGTCGATGATGAACGTGCCGCGCTTGGCGATCCCCTTGTCCTCCAGATAGACGCCGTAGAGCTGCGCGACCTGGCCCTTGGGGTGGAAGTCCGCCAGCAGCGTGGCCGCGAGGTTCTCGTCGCGCTTGAACGCCGCGTGTGTAAACCGGCTGTCGACGGAGACGCCGAGCACTTTCGCGTGGGCCTGCTCGTAGCGATCCTTGTGCGAGGTGATCTCGTGCAGCTCCTTGGTGCAGATGCCGGAGAAGTCGAGCGGGTAGAAGAAGAGCACCACGTTCTGTCCGCGGAAGCTCGACAGCTTCGTCGCCTTGCCGGTCTCGTCGTTCAGCTCGAAGTCGGGGGCCTGGTCGCCAATCTTCAGCATGGGTGCTCCTGGTTGAGAAAGGGAGCGCTCGCAGTAGCAAGAGCGGTGGGGCGGCGGCAAGAGGACAAGCACTTGAGGCAGTCGTCGCTTGCGGAACCTGCGCGCGGCCTCTACCTTGCGCGGCCGATGCTCCACACCGTTCCTCGCGAAGACCTCGACGCCCTTGTGCAGCATGAGCCGCGTGCGCTCTCCGATGCGCTCGAGCAGGGGCGCATCGTCTATTTTCCCAGCTGCCCGATCGCGCTGCCGGAAGAGGCGGAGTTGTCGTTTCTGCGCGAAGAGATCGGGCCGAATCTGCGGCGCAAGAACGTCAGCTGGTACTTCGATCGCGATCGCGTGAAGGGCCTCGAGACCGCGCCAGTCGTGGCCGAGCGTGCGCATCGACTTCTTCGCGAACATGCTGCGCGCGTGCGCGAGTTGCTCACGCGCGCGATGCCGGAGTTCTCGCGCGGCTGGACTCCCGGCACCACCAGCGTTCGCCCGTTTCAGGAGAAGGGCCGCGCGCTCTCCGCACATGCGAGCAATGAGCTCGTCCACGTCGACGCCGGCGCGTACGGAGCGACGCACGGAGACCGCGTGCTGCGCTTCTTCGTGAACATCAATCCGCGCGAGGATCGCGTCTGGGTGAGTCGTGGCGCGTTCCCGGAGCTCTTTGCCGCGCATGGCCGCGAGGCGGGAATCGCGGGAGAGCCGGCCGATCCGATCGTTGGTACACCAATGATTGGTACACAAAGCAGTTCCCCGCAGCGCGGCCGCAACGATCCGGTTCGTGAAGGGCCGTTTGATCGCGCCTTCACGTCGGTCGTGAACGCCGGTGCGCGCCTCGCGCCTGCGCTGAAGATGATCGACAGCTCGCCCTACGACCGGCTGATGCGGCGCTTCCACAACTGGATGAAGGACACGCCCTCGTTTCGCGATTCGCAGGTGGGCCTCCAGACGTTCCGCTTTCCTCCGCTCTCCGCGTGGATGGTGCTGACCGATCAGGTGAGCCACGCCTGCATCGAAGGGCAGCACGCGCTCATCGACACCTTCATCGTCCCGCTCGCCAACTGCCGACTGCGCGAACTGTCGCCATACGAGATCCTCCGCGCCCAGCGTGCTCCGGATGCGAGGACGTGACGAGAACGGGCCTGACTCCGCTGCGGGTGTTGCGTCTGAGAGATGAGCCCGAGGCGGTGATCGTGCTTCGCTTCTCGGCGCTCGGCGATGTGCTGCTGACGTCTCCGGCGATCGCTGCGCTGCGAGCCGCCTGGCCGCGCACGCGCATCGTCTATGCAATCAAGGAGCGCTTCACGCATCTGGTCGCGCACAATCCGCACGTCAGCGAAGTCGTCGGGCTGCGCGAAGGAGAAGGGCCGTGGAGCTACGCGCAGCGGCTGCGGGCCGCGGTGGGCCAGGCCCAGAGCGTGGCGGTACTCGATCTGCACGGGAAGATCCGCAGCAAGCTCCTTCGCGCGTGTCTGCCTCCCTCGTGGACGCGCGTCGTCTGGCACAAGCGCGATCTGCTCGAGACGGTGCCGGTGAAGCTCGGGCTCAAGCCGCATCGCGCTTCGATGCTCTTCGCCGATCGCTACCATGCGGCGGTCGAGCAGTTGGTCGGCCGCACGCTCCCCCGTGGCGAGCTGCGCGCGTTCCTCGGCGCTGGCGATGCGGCGCGGGCGCGGGAGCTGCTCGGCCGCGCGGGCATTGACCTGGCGCGTCCGCTCGTCGGGATGTCTCCGGGAGCGAATTGGGAAACCAAGCGCTGGCCGGCCGAGCAGTACGCGCAGCTCGCACGTCACTCGCTCGCGTCGGGAGTGCAGGTCGTGATCCAGGGCAGCGAGCTCGAGCGCGACCTGGTGCAGCGTGTGGTTCGCGCGGCGGGCGAGGTGCAGAGCGCAGATGGTCGTGCGCTGCGCGCGGTCGATCTCGCAGGCCAGCTCGACCTTGCTGCGCTCGGCGGCGTGGTCTCGCTCTGCACCGCGTTCGTTGCCAACGACAGCGGCCCGATGCATCTCTCCCGCGCGCTCGGCGTGCCGACGCTCGCGCTCTTCGGCTCGACCGACCCGCGGATGTTCTCGTGGACGGGCCATCGCGTTCTCTTCAAGAGCGAACTTGCCTGCGCGCCGTGCTCGTTCTTCGGCCGCCGCCGCTGTCCACGCGGACATTTCCGCTGCATGCGCGAGCTCTCCGTCGACGAGGCGTGGCTCGCGCTGCAGGAGCTCCTTCGAGGCGGCGCGCGTGCGTCGCTCTCCGCATAGAGTCGCGCCATGCCCATCGCAAGCGTCAATCCTGCCACCGGTGAGACTCTCCGCGTCTTCGCTGCGCACTCCGCCGCGGAAGTGGAAACGCGGCTCGACCTGGCTGCGCGCGCGTTTGCGACATGGCGCCGGGTGCCTTTGCTTGAGCGGGCGGCGCTGCTGGCGCGCGTTGCGAATCTGTTCCTCGAGCAGAGGGAAGCGCTCGCGGAGTTGATGACGCTCGAGATGGGCAAGCTGCGCGGCGCTGCGCTCGCCGAGGTCGACAAGTGCGCGCTCTGCTTTCGTCACTACGCCGAACATGGGGCGGGCTATCTCGCGGAGCAGGAGATCGCGACCGACGCGCTGCGCTCGTTCGTGCGTCACGAGCCGCTCGGACCGGTGCTCGCGGTGATGCCGTGGAACTTTCCTCTCTGGCAGGTCGTGCGTTTCGCCGCGCCTGCGCTGCTCGCCGGAAACGTCGGGCTGCTCAAGCACGCGAGCAACGTGCCGCAGGTGGCGCTCGCGATCGAAGCGATCATCGCGCAGGCCGGTGCGCCGCCTGGCGTGTTCCAGACGCTCCTGGTTGAAGGATCGCGCGCGTCCGCGCTGGTGGCCGATGCGCGCATCGTCGCGGCAACGCTGACGGGCAGCGACGGCGCCGGACGCGCGCTGGGCGAGGCCGCAGGAAAGGCGCTCAAGAAGGTCGTGCTTGAGCTGGGCGGAAGCGATCCGTTCCTCGTGCTGCCCTCGGCCGATCTCGAAAAGGCCGCGCGGACCGCCGTGCAGGCGCGCGTGCAGAATGCGGGGCAGAGCTGCATCGCCGCCAAGCGCTTCATCGTGCACGAGCAGGTCTACGCGCAGTTTGCCGAGCGGTTCGTCGCGCAGATGGCCGCGCTCAAGGTGGGCGACCCGCGCGACGCGGCCACCGAACTCGGTCCGCTCTCGACCGCGGCAGTGCGAGAGGAGCTCGACGTGCAGGTGCAGCAGAGCCTCGCGCTCGGCGGCAAGCTGCTCACCGGTGGTCATCGCTTGCCCGGGCCCGGATTCTTCTATGCGCCGACCGTCATCGCCGATGCGCCAGCGCACGCGCCGGTGCGCAGGGACGAGCTGTTCGGACCCGTTGCTGCGCTCATTCGCGCAAGCTCGCTCGACGAGATGATCGTGGTCGCGAACGAGACGCAGTTCGGTCTCGGCGCCGCGGCCTTCACGCGCGATCCGCTCGAGAGTGCACGGCTGATCGCGGAGCTTGAGGCCGGCTGCGTCTTCATCAATGGCCTGGTGAAGTCGGATCCGCGCTTGCCCTTCGGCGGCATCAAGAGCTCCGGGTTCGGCCGCGAGCTCGCAGGGCAGGGGATCCGCGAGTTCGTCAACGTCAAGACCGTCTGGATCGGCGCGTGAGCGCGCGAGGGTCGCTGCGCGCACTGCTCGTCGTGGCGCTGCTCTTCGCGTCCCCGGCGCACGCGGCCGACGCACCAGCGCGCGATGCAGAGAAATCGCTCCCGCCCGCTCCCAGCGCGGTCCGCGGCCCCCTTGTTGTGTTCGCCGCCTCCTCGCTGCATGAGGGCATGACCGCGCTGGGGCATCGCTTCACCGCGGCGACCGGACTCGATGTGCGCTTCAATTTTGCCGGCAGCCAGGAGCTGCGCACGCAGCTCGAGCAGGGCGCGCAGGCCGATCTCTTCGTCTCTGCCGATCGTCGCCATGCCGAGGCGCTCGAGCAGGCGGGGCTTGTGCTGGCGCCGACTCTCTTCGCGCGCAACCGGCTCACCATCGTCGTGCGGCGCGGAAATCCGGAAGGGGTCCAGACCCTCGCGGATCTGGCGGGCCTTGCGCACCTGGCCATCGGCGCGCACGAAGTCCCTGTCGGCGCATATGCGGAGCAGCTTCTCGCGCTCGCGGACAAACGCAGGCCGGGGCTTGCAGCGCACATCACCGCGAAGATCTCGTCGCGCGAACTGAACGTGCGGCAGGTCTTGATGAAGGTCGCGCTCGGCGAGGCGGACGCGGGCATCGTCTACGCGACCGACGCGCGCGCGATGGCCACCCGCGTGGCCGAGGTGCCTCTCCCTCCGGAACTCGCGCTGCGCACCGACGACCTGATCGCGATCGCGTCGCACGCGCAGAACCCGCCGGGCGCCTCAGCGTTCATCGCTTTCGTCCTCTCGGCAGCGGGACAGGCCGAGCTCTCCGCGTTGGGATTCAGCGGACCGGAACTCCCTTGAGCCGACTCGGTCGGGCGGCCGCGATCTCTGCCGCGCTGCTGCTGCTTGCGCTGCTCTCGCTTCCTCTCCTCGCGCTCGTCACCGAAGGCGCGCCGGCGATTCTTCTCGGTGCGCTTGGCTCGCCGCTCGTTCTTGCCGCCGTGCGCGTGAGCCTCGCGACCTCGCTCTGCTCGCTCCTGCTCGTGCTGCTGCTCGGAACGCCGCTGGCGTGGATTCTTGCACAGCGCCGCTCGGCCGCACTGGGCGCGGTCGAGCTGCTCGTCCAGTTGCCGATCGTCCTGCCGCCGTCGCTTGCCGGGCTCGCGCTGCTCTTCGCCTTCGGCCGTCGCGGCCTCCTCGGTGCGCTCTTTGCCCACGCAGGCTTCTCGCTCGCGTTCTCGCCGGCCGCGGTCATCCTCGCGCAGCTCTTCGTCGCTTCTGCGTTCTACGTGCAGGTCGCGACCAACGCCTTCCGCGCAATCGATGAACGCCTCCTCTCTGTCGCGCGCACGCTCGGCTGCTCTCCTGCGCGCGTCTTCTTCTCGGTCGCGCTCCCTCTCTCGCTGCGTGCGCTCCTCGGCGGCGCTGCTCTTGCGTGGGCGCGAGCGCTCGGCGAGTTCGGCGCGACGCTGCTCTTCGCGGGAAATCTTCCCGGCGTGACGCAGACGCTGCCGCTCGCCATCTACACGGCGCTCGAATCCGACACGCGCACCGCGGCCGCGCTGGGCCTGCTTCTGCTCATCGTCGCTCTGCTCCTGCTCCTTCTCGCGCGCCGGTCGGCCGCTGGCCTGTTGACGCGCTGGAGTTCGCGATGACCGGCCTGTCCGCGGGTCTCTCCGTCAACGTCTCCGCGCAGATCGGAGCTCTCTCTCTCGAAGTCGCGCTGCAACTCAATGAGGGCACGCTGGTGCTCGCGGGTCCGAACGGTGCAGGCAAGAGCAGTCTGCTCGCGCTCATCCTTGGCCTGCGCCGTCCTGCTCGCGGTCGGATCTCGTGGGCCGCGCAGCCGCTCTTCGACGCCGCCGCCTCGATCGACGTGCCCGCCGAAGCGCGCGGGCTCGGCTGGTTGCCGCAGGGCGAGTCGCTCTTTCCGCACCTGACCGCGCAGGGAAACGTCGAGTTCGCCGTCGCGGCTCGCCACCCCGAACGCTCTCGCGCCGAGCGGACGGATCGCGCGCGTGCGCTCCTGGAGCGGCTGGGAGCATCGTCTTTGGCGGCACGAAAGATCGGTGAACTCTCCGGCGGTGAGCGCCAGCGGATCGCGCTGGCGCGCGCGCTCGCCTCCGAACCGCGCGCGCTGCTCCTCGATGAACCGCTCGCCGCACTCGATGCGACCTCGCGCCCCGCCGTCCGCGACTTCATCACCCAGACGATCTGCGAGCTGCTCCTGCCCACTCTGATCGTGACGCACGATCGCTCTGACGCAGCCGCGTTCTCTGCTCGCATGCTGGTGCTCGAATCGGGCCGCGTCGTGCAGGAGGGCTCGCTCGCCGAACTCGAGGCCGCGCCACAAACCGAGTTCGTTCGCCGCTTCACGCAAGGGACCTGACTCCATGCGCGGCCGTTTGCGTCTACCATCACGGATGCTCCGAACACTCGTCGGCGCGCCCGGTGCGCTTGCTCTCGTCCTGCTCTCGAGTGCGCAGCTCATTTCCTGCTCGCATCCGAAGCCGGAGAGCACGCCAGCATTCGCGACCGGCGAACGTCCCGCGCCTCTCTCTGCCGGAGCCGTTCGATTTGCGGTGATCGGCGACTTCGGCGACGGCAGCGCCGATGAGATGGAGGTCGCGCGCCTCGTCTCGTCGTGGAACCCCGCGTTCATCGTCACGGTCGGTGACAACAACTATCCCGATGGCGCGGCGTCGCAGTTCGAGGCGCGTGTGGGCGCGGCCTATGGCGCGTTCATCCCCGGCGATCACGGCCCCTACGGCCTCGGGAGTGCGACGCCGCGCTTCTTTCCCACACTCGGCAATCACGACTGGCGCAGCAGCGTCGGGATGCAGCCCTTCATCGACTATTTCCGCACACCAGGGACCGGGCGTTACTACGACGTGCTGCTCGCGGACGGTCGTGTGCATCTCTTCGCGCTCGACTCCGATCCACACGAGCCCGACGGCAACGAGTTCGATTCGGTGCAGGGTCGCTGGCTCACCGCGCGGGCGGCCGCGTCCACCGCGTGCGTGCGCATCGCGGCCTTTCATCACGCGGCCTACAGTTCGGCGGAGCACGGTTCGACGAAACGGATGCAATGGCCGTTGCGCGCACTGGGAATGGACGCGGTGATGGCGGGTCACGACCATGTCTACGAACGGCTCGAGGTCGACGGGATCCCGTACTTCGTCGACGGATTCGGCGGCTCGTCGCTCTATCGATTCGGCACGCCGCTTGAGCAGAGCCGCGCCCGCTTCAACGCCCGCCACGGCGCCATGCTGGTGACCGTGAGCGCGGGAGAGACGCGCTACGAGGGCTGGAGCGTCGCGGGCGAGCGGGTCGATTCCCTCTCTCTGCCAAATCGGTGCACCGCGCGAGCGGGCGAGATCGTTGGTACACCAATCAATTCGCCGGACGCCCGTCCGCACTGAGCCGGAGACGATCCCGATGGATCTGCGCACGCTCTCCCGCGCCTACGACCGCAGCGCCGCGACGTACGATGAACGCTTTCGTGAGCTGCAGCGGCCGAAGTATCGCGTGGCTGCGAAGCTGCTCGAGTCGGTGCCGGACGCAGCCGGGATGCTCGCGCGCGATGCAGCGATTCTCGACGCGGGCGCCGGAAGCGGGCTCTTCGCTGAATGGCTCGCGGACGAGGCCGAAAGCAGTCCCGCCGTTCGCTCGCTGCTGCGCGCGCAGGCGTCGCGCGGTCGCCTGCTTGCTCTCGATGCGAGCGTCGAGATGGTCCGCCTCGCTCGCATGCGAGGTGTGCACGCGTTCGTCGCCGACCTCGCGCGCCCACCGCTGGCCGCGGGAAGCTGCTCGCTCGTCGTGTCGTTCACTGCGATCCTCGAGCAGACGCGCGAGTCGATGGGGGCGCTCGCCGCGCTGCTCGAGCCGGGCGGTCTGCTCTGCGTGAGCTTTCTCGCGGGCGAGTCTCCGTCGTCGCAACAGCTCTCGCGCTGGAGCGGACTGACGCTCGCGGCCGCGCCCAGCCTGGCCGGGCAGGACCTCGTTCATCTTCTTCGCGCCGACGATCAGCTGCATCGCCAGTGACGACGCCGCTCGTGCGAGAATCACCCGCCATGCCCACTCCGCGCGTCGCTCTCGTCATCCCGGTTCGGTTCACCACCGGCGACCACGCCGTCCAGACGACGACCCAGGAACTCTCGTCCGACGGCGTTCGCGTGCGCTGCCAGCGTCCGCCTGCGCTCGGCAGTGAGGTGCAGTTGCGGCTCTACCTGCCGGGGACACACGGCATCGTTGAGTTCGGGGCGGTTGTGCGTGCGCTCCTCTCCGGGAGCGAGTGCGGCTTCTGGGCCGAGTTCGTCACTTCCTCGCCGCTGGCACGCGAACGGCTCGCTGGCCTTCTGGGTGCGCATCCGGCGGCCGGCGCTCGCGCTCCCACGACGAGCGCGCCCGAGCAGCGCGCGACTGTCCGCCACGCGGCCCGCTTCATCGTGCGATTCGAAACGGTCGAGGAGTTTGTCCTCCAGTACGCAGCCAACATCTCGGCCGGCGGCGTCTTCATCGCGACTGAACGTGCGCCTGCACTCGACACGATCATCTCCGTCTCGCTCGAGTTGCCCGGCACGGGCGAAGCGGTCGTCGCGCGCGCGCAGGTGGTCCATCGCGTCACGCCCGAGCAGGCCGCGGAGACTGGGAGAGAAGCGGGGGCGGGCGTGCAGTTCCTCGACGCGGGCGACGAATTTCGCAGTGCGCTCGACCGTTCGATCGACTCGATCCTCGCGCTCAAGCAGGAGCGCCCCGCTTGATCCAGCGCGCGGTCGTCATTCCGGTGCGCCTCTCGATCGGTCCGCGCGTTCTGCAGAGCACGTCGCGCGCGCTCGATGCGGACGGCATCTTCGTGCGCTGCATCGCCCCGCCGCTCACGGGTGCGCGCGTTGAGCTGCGCCTCTATCTCCCGGGCGGGCCGCCCGAAGATCTGCGCGGGGTGGTCGTCGCGGAGAAGCTTCTGCGTGACGTCGGGTGCCGCGTGCAGTTCGTCGCGCCCACCGAGTCGCAGCGTTCGCGTCTGATGCAGCTGTTCTCGCCCGTGATGCTGCCCTATGCGCGCGCACCGACGCCTCATCGCTCGCCCGGCGCGCAGTTCGAGTTGCGTGCGCTCGCTCGCGTCCCCGTCGAGCTGCGCGTGCAGTTCGAGAGCGTCGATGTCCTCAGCGAGCAGCTCGCGGTGGATCTGAGCGCCGGCGGAATGTTCGTGCGCTGCGAGCTGCAGCCGGAGCTCGACGAAGAGGTTCGGCTGCTCTTCGAGTTGCCGGGAGATGAGGCGCCGCCGCTTGCTTGCAAGGCGCTGATCGTGCGCCGTGTGACAGAGCACGAGGCGCTCGCTTCAGGGATGCTCCCGGGTGTAGGCGTCCAGTTCATCGAGGCGGATGATCTGTTCCGCGCGCGCCTCGACTCCTGGCTCGCGCGCGCGCAGGGCCTCACGCCGCTGGAGTAGCGCGGGATTGTTCGACGCGCGCTGACCGTTGACGCCTCCGTCGGATCTCCGCTAGTGGGGACCGTTTGGCTCCGTCGAGCCGCACCGAAGTGGAGGCGCTGTGGACCGGTCGTACACGATCCTGCTGGTCCCGGATCGCGACGCCAAAGTTCGCAAGATTCGCGTCGAGCACCGGATGCTGGTGCGCGCCGCAGTCGCGTCTTCGCTCGTCCTCATCGGTTTCGTCTCGATGGCCGCCCACTACTTCAGCGTCATCGGCCGCGTCTCTGAAAACGGCGTCCTGCGCGCGGAGAATCTCGAGCTGCAGAACTGGAAGCACGAGGCGGAGCACAAGTTCGCGCACCTCGACGACGAGCTCGATCGGGTCAAGCGGCTCAACTCGAACCTGCGTCACATCACGTCGCTCGGCGAGGCCGATCGCAAGCTCGGCACCACGCCGTCCGAGCCGGCGATGCTTCCCGAAGGCGCGCAGCCCGCCGGAATCAATCCGCCGCCGTCAGGCATCGGCGGGCCGTACACGGGCGCGCTCAAGGCAGGCGATGAGGGCCGGCTGCACATTCCGGAACTCGACGGCGAATCGGAGCCCGATCTCCTCGGCAAGCTCGACGAGCTCGGCAAGAAGGTGAAGGCGCAGGAGCAGGAGGCGAGAGCGCTCCAGAGCTACTTCCAGGATCAGTCCGCGCTGCTCGCCGCGGCGCCGTCGATCTGGCCCTTGCGCGGCTGGATCACCAGCGAGTTCTCGGTGCGCAACGATCCCTACACGGGAGAGAAGACGATGCACGAAGGCATGGACATCGCGGCTCCCGTCGGCACGGCGGTCCGCGCTCCCGCAGATGGCACGGTCGTCTTCAACGGCAGCGAAGGCGGTTACGGACATGTGCTCGTCATCGACCACGGCTACGGCATCAAGACCCGCTACGGCCATCTCGCGCGCATCGACGTCAAGCTCGGGGACAAGGTCAAGCGCGGCCAGTTCGTCGCCGCGGTCGGCAACACCGGGCGCAGCACCGGCCCGCACGTCCACTACGAAGTGCGCGTCAACGGCGTCGCCGACAATCCGCGCAAGTTCCTCCTCGAGGAGTAGCCGTCACCGGGCGCGCTTCTCCGGCGTTCTCCCTGCTTGACAAGCGGCCGTCGCTCCCTATCTTCCGCCCTCTTTACGCACGCACGTCCTGCCCAAGGCGCCATGTTCAACTACGTGATCAAGAAGCTCGTCGGCACCAAGAACCAGCGCGAGCTCAAGAAGATGGCGCCTGTGCTGGCGCGCATCAACGAGCGCGAGTCGTGGGCCAAGACGCTCTCGGACGAGCAGATTCGCGAGCAGGTGCGTGCGTGGAAGAAGGAGATCGCGGCCGCGCCTGGAGCGGGCAAGCGGGCCGTGCTCGACCAGATCCTCCCCGACTGCTTCGCGCTCACGCGTGAGTCATCGATGCGCGTGTTGGGCATGCGCCACTTCGACGTGCAGATGCTCGGAGGCATGGCGCTGCACCAGGGCAACATCGCGGAGATGAAGACGGGCGAAGGCAAGACGCTCGTGGCGACGCTGCCGTGCGTGCTCAACGCGCTCGAGGGCAAGGGCGTCCACGTCGTGACGGTGAACGACTACCTCGCCAAGCGCGACGCGGAGTGGATGGGCCGCCTCTACCGCGGGATGGGGCTGACCTCGGGCTGCGTCGTGCACGGCCTCAGCGACAAGCAGCGCCAGCGCGAGTACGGCGCGGACATCACGTACGGACAGAACAACGAGTTCGGCTTCGACTACCTGCGCGACAACATGAAGTTCCGTCTCGCCGACTACGTCCAGCGCGAGCTGCACTACGCGATCGTCGACGAAGTGGACTCGATCCTCATCGACGAGGCGCGCACGCCGCTCATCATCTCGGGGCCGAGCGAAGAGAGCACCGACAAGTATTTCAAGATCAACAAAGTCATCCCCGGCCTCATCCGCGATCGCGACTACACCGTCGACGAGAAGGCCCGCAGCGTCGTGCTCAGCGAGGAGGGCGTCGAGAAGGTCGAACAGAAGCTCGGCGTCGCGAACCTCTACGACCCCGAGCAGATCGAGACGCTCCACCATGTCGAGCAGGCGCTGCGCGCGTACACGCTCTATCGCAAGGACCACGAGTATCTGGTGCGCGATGGAGAGGTGATCATCGTCGACGATCACACGGGCCGCCCGATGGAAGGGCGCCGCTGGAGCGATGGTCTGCACCAGGCGGTCGAGGCGAAGGAGGGCGTGAAGATCGAGAACGAGAACCAGACGCTCGCCACCGTCTCGTTCCAGAACTACTTTCGTTTGTACTCAAAGCTTTCCGGCATGACCGGCACCGCCGAGACGGAGGCGGGCGAGTTCGCGAGCATCTACAAACTCGACGTTCTCGTGATGCCAACGAACCGCTCGAACGTCCGGCGGGACATGCAGGACACCGTCTACAAGACCGAGCGCGAGAAGTTCAATGCGGTCTGCGACGAGATCGCTGAGCGGCACGCGAAGGGCCAGCCGGTGCTCGTCGGCACCGTCTCGATCGCCAAGAGCGAGGTGCTCTCGGGCATCCTGAAGAAGCGGGGCATCGCGCACGATGTGTTGAACGCGAAGCAACTTGAGCGCGAGGCCGAGATCATCGCGCAGGCCGGACGCAAGAACCGCATCACCATCTCGACCAACATGGCAGGCCGCGGCACCGACATTCTCCTCGGCGGCAACGCGGAGTTTCTCGCGCGCCGCGAGGTCGGTCCCGAACCGACGATGATTGAAACCGAAGGCGCGCTCGTGCAGACGCGCATGCTCGCGGCGAAGGCTGCGAAGGACGCTGGCACGAGCGACGGATCGTTTACGCCCGTGACTGTTCTCGAGGTGAAGGCGGCGTACGAGGCCGCGTTCGCCGAGTGGAAGACGCGCTTCGAGGCCGCGCTTGCGAAGTGCAAGGACGACGTCAAGAAGGAGCACGACGAGGTCGTCGCGGTCGGCGGCCTGCACATCCTCGGCACCGAGCGGCACGAGTCGCGGCGCATTGACAACCAGCTGCGCGGCCGTGCCGGCCGTCAGGGAGATCCCGGCTCGAGCAAGTTCTATCTCTCGCTCGAAGACGATCTGATGCGCATCTTCGCGTCCGATCGCATCGCGAAGTTGATGGAGACGTTCGGCGTGCAGGAGGGCGAGCCGATCGAGCACCCGTGGCTGACCAAGGCCATCGAGGGAGCGCAGACGCGCGTCGAGGGGCAGAACTTCGACATCCGCAAGAATCTGCTCGAGTACGACGACGTGATGAACCAGCAGCGCAAGACCGTCTACGGGATGCGCAAGCAGGTGCTGGCGGCGGGCGCGAACCGCACTGTCACGAAGGACGACGGCGCGACGAGCATCGAGCCGCTGCCGCTCGTCTGGTTCACCGAAGACGCGAAGACGAAGGCGAAGACGCGCCACGAGAAGGTGATCGAGTGGAAGGATCAGGAAGAGCATCTGCTCGATCTGATCGAGGATCTGACGATCCGCCTCGTCGACGAGGGCGTGCCGCGCGGACGCAACGCAGAGTGGAATCCCGAGGCGCTGGCGCTGCGCGTGCGCGAGCAGTTCAACGTCGAGATCAATCTCAAGGATGCCGCGCCCGATCGCGACAAGCTGCAGCTCGACATCTTCAACGTCGTCGAGAAGCGCTTCAAGTCGAAGCTCGAGACGCTCGGCAGCGAGTTCCGCGCCTACGCGCAGTGGCTCTACCTGAACGCGGTCGATCAGCTCTGGAAGGATCACCTCCTCCAGATGGATCACTTGAAGCAGGGCATCCACCTGCGCGGGTACGGCCAGAAGGATCCGAAGATTGAGTACAAGAAGGAGGGCTTCGAGCTCTTCCAGATCATGAAGGGGCGCATCGCCGCCTCGGTGATCTCGATGATCCTCCGCGTCGAGCCCGTCCAGGCGGCGCAGGTGCAGCCGGCCGCGCAGAGTAGCAATGTGACAAGCAGTGTCACATCGTCACAATCGCGCGCGACCGCTACCGGCGCGGGTCTGCCGATGCCGCAGCGGCGCGTGCAGCCGACCATCGAGTCGCACGGCGCAGAGACGCCTGCAGCGGCGGCGAAGACGTCGAACACGACGCCGATCGTGCGCAGCGAGCCGCGCGTGGGGCGCAATGACCCGTGCCCGTGCGGGAGCGGCAAGAAGTACAAGAAGTGCCACGGGGCGAACGAGGCGGGCGCGGCGGAGTAGGGAGTGTTCTCGTCGAGCCTTACGCCTGCGCTCGCGACCGAGTAGAATGCGGCGATGGACGCGCTGCGACGCCACGACATCGAACTCGCCCGCGCGACGCCTCCCGAGGAGCGTGCGCGCCAGGCGCTCGAGGCGATGCGCACCGGGATTCGCTTGAAGCGCGCTGGCCTGCGCGCACGGCTGCCGAACGCGATGGACGAAGAGATCGAAGCTGAGCTGCGCCGCTGGCTCGAACGCAATGAGTGAGTCTTCGCCCGAGTCCGCGCTTGCGCTGGTCGCAGCTGAACTGTTGCGGCGCGGCCAGCCGTTCGCGTTGGTCGGAGGACTCGCTGTCTCAATCCGCGGCGAGGTCCGCTTCACGCGCGACGTTGATCTCGCAATTGTCGTCGCCAGCGATGCTCAGACGGAAGCTCTCGTGCGCGACCTCGCGCCAGCTGGCTACTCGGTGCTCGCGCTCGTCGAGCAGGAGGAGCGTCATCGTCTCGCGACGGTTCGCCTGCGTTCGCCGAATGGGATCGTCATCGATCTGCTCGCGGCCAGCGCCGGGATTGAACGCGAGGTGGTGGAGCGCGCAGGTCCGATTGCCATCGAAGGGGCCGGCACGATTCCAGTGGCGCGCGCGGAGGAGCTCCTCGCGCTGAAGATTCTTTCGATGACCGATGCGCGACCGAATGACCGCTCGGACGCTCTGTCGTTGCTCGCGGTGAATCCTGAACTCGACCTGCACGTCGTGCGCGACCTGCTTGCGCGCATCACGGAGCGTGGATTTCATCGCAACCAGGATCTCGCAGCGAAGCTCGCGGGCCTGCTCGCGCTGCGCTCTCTGCTTTAGAGCACATCTCATAACCCCTCCCGTCGCGCCGCCAGCCGATTCGAGGCGCAACGCCGCCTCTCTCCTCGTTGCCGTACCACTCGGTACGCCGCCTCGTCGTTCGTTGCGCTGCTTGCGTCTCGGCTGCGGAAACCGCTCGGTCCGGGGTTATGAGATGTGCTCTAGCCGCCCATCGGCGAGCAGAGCTCGACGAGGAAGCCGTCGAGATCGCGCACGTACGAGACGGTCTGGCCCCACGGCTTCTGCATGGGCGTAAGCGCGATCGTGGCGCCTGCTGCGACTGCGCGACGGAACGCGGCCTCGACGTCGCTCGTGACGAGCCCGACCTCTGCAGACGCGGCGCGATCGCTCAGTCGATTCGGCGCGACCAGCTTCGCGACGGGCGTGAACTGCTCGTTCGCAAATGCGAGCGCCGTCGTGCCCGTTTCCATCTCCGCGTACATCCCGCTCTCGTGGAGAAACCGCCGCGTGAGGCCGAATGCGCGCTCGTAGAACTCGACCGAGCGCGAGACATCGGGGACGTAGATGATCAGGTAGCCAAGCTTGATGTCGGTCATGGAATGTCCCTCGAGCGTTGCGTTTCGGGATCGCTGGCTTGATTGGCTACACGCGTCCGCGCAATCAAGCGGTCAGAGACTAGGGCTCGCTTGATTCGCTTTCGGTGCAAACATGGAAACTAGTTCCGGCACGGACTTGGTGTTCGCGAGAGTCTTCTTGAGCGTGAACAGCGGAAATGGACCGTTCACCAAGTGGAGAAATATTGCGTAGCCTCGCCCGCCAATGTCTCTGATTTCGAGCCGCTCGATCTCTGCGAACGATATGGTCTGCGCGATCGAACTTGCCGGAAAGAAACCTCGGGTGGTGAGCCGGATCTCGCGGAGAACGGTGTCGAAGATGACGAGGCGGCGCGGCGAGCCGAGCAGGACATAGACGGCAACGGCAATGAAAAACGAGATGAACCAAGGGTTGTTCGTCCGGATCCCCAAGTGCCCGAGGAGCGCGACGCCGAACGCGAGCAGGGGAAATCCCGACCAGCGGCTGCGCCAGCTGAGAGCGCCCTCGCTCGTTCCATCAGGTCGGCGTGCAACAAAATGCATCGCGGGTGGGTAGGCCAACCGCTTGAGCATTTCAATTCGAAACTGATTTCGGTCGCGAGCGTCGTTTGCGCCGCCCTCTCTTGCGCCCGCGCCGCCCCTCTGCTAGATCGCCGCGCCCCTCAATGCACAGAGAGGGCCGCGTCATTCGTGGCGCGAAATCACGCACACTTCCCGATCCGCACGGGGTTCCCAGGAGCATTCCGCTTCAGGGCCTGCGCGGGCGCGACGGAGGTGGAGGAGAAAAAAACGATGTCTGAGAACACGCAAGTCGCTCCGGAAATGAAGGCAGCAATGGCCCCCGCGCAGGGCATCACCATGCGCCAGCTGCTCGAGGCGGGCGTTCACTTCGGCCACCAGACCAAGCGCTGGAACCCGAAGATGAAGCCGTACATCTTCGGCGCCCGCAACGGCATCTACATCGTCGATCTGCAGAAGACGGTGAAGCTCGCGCGCGAGGCGTTCAAGTTCGTCAGCGACATCTGCGCGCAGGGCGGCTCGGTGCTGTTCGTCGGCACCAAGAAGCAGGCGCAGGACACGGTCATCGAGGAGGCGAATCGCGCCGGGCAGTTCCACGTGACCACGCGCTGGCTGGGCGGCACGCTCACCAACTTCAAGACCATCAAGAGCGGCATCGACCGCCTCAAGTCGCTCGAGAAGATGTCGACCGACGGGACGTTCGAGCGCCTGCCGAAGAAGGAAGTCGCGGTTCTCCAGGGCGAGATGGACAAGCTCAAGAAGAACATGGGCGGCATCCAGGAGATGTCGCGCCTGCCCGGCTGCCTCTTCGTGATCGACCCGAAGAAGGAAGAGATCGCGATCTCCGAGGCGACCCGTCTCGGCATTCCGATCGTCGGGCTCGTTGACACCAACTGCGATCCGTCGGGCATCGACCACGTCATCCCGGGCAACGACGACGCGATCCGCTCGATCCGTCTGTTCTGCGGCAAGATCGCGGACGCGGCCATCGAAGGGCGCGCACGCTACGTCGCGCACCACGGCAGCGAGGCCCAGGACAACAACGAGGCCGCGGCCGGTGATGACCGCGATGCAGCCAGCGAGCGTCGTCCGGGCCGTGGCGCCCGCGGTGCACGCAGCGGCCGTGGTGGTGCAGGTGGTGCGGGCGATACGCGCCGCGCTCCCGCTCGCCGCGAGGGTCCGGGACCGGACGTCGAAGTGGTCCGCAAGCCTTCGCTCAACGGCGAGGACAGCGTGGACGCCGCTGCCGCCGAGGGCACCGAGACGCCTGCCGAAGCGTAAAGCCTTCGCGCAAGTCTCTTTCGGCCTCCGGCATTCACGGCACACCGCCGCTGAACGCCCGGAGGCCGTTTCATTCGAGTCGAATCCAGATAGTTTGCACTCAAACGATCAACCGCTGGCCCGCTCCTGGCGCGGCCGGGCGAACACACGGATAGGAAACAGCAATGGCTGAGATCACGTCGGCAATGGTCAAGGAACTCCGCGAGAAGACCTCTGCGGGAATGATGGACTGCAAGAAGGCGCTCGAGGCGACGCAGGGCGATCTGACGAAGGCGATCGACTGGCTGCGCGAGAAGGGCCTCTCGACGGCGGCGAAGAAGTCGGGACGCTCGGCGACGGAGGGCATGGTCGGCCACTACATCCACATGGGCGGCAAGATCGGCGTGCTCGTCGAGGTGAACAGCGAGACCGACTTCACCGCGCGCAACGAGACGTTCCAGGCGCTCGTGAAGGACATCGCGATGCAGATCGCGGCGATGAATCCGCAGTACGTTCGGCGCGAGGAAGTTCCGGCCGAGGTGATCGAGAACGAGAAGAAGATCGCGCGCGTGCAGCTGCTCGAGTCGGGCAAGCCCGAGGCGATGCTGGAGAAGATCCTGCCGGGCAAGCTCGACAAGTTCTTCAAGGAGGTCTGCTTGATGGAGCAGATCTTCTTCAAGGATCCGAATGGCAAGAAGAGCGTGCAGGACGAGCTCACCGAGGTGATCGCGAAGATCGGCGAGAACATGACCGTGCGCCGCTTCACGCGCATGGCGCTCGGCGAGGGGCTCAAGAAGGAGGCGAAGGACTTCGCGGCGGAAGTGAGCGCGGCGGTCGCGGCGAGCTAGTCTCTACTTAGTGTTCGATGTACACGAAGGGCGCGCTTGCCTCTCGGGGCGAGGCGCCTTTTGTGCTTCGGCGTGGTGGGCGGCCGGCGGATCCGATCCATTTTTCCGTGCTCGCTTCTCGGTCCCCGCAAGGGGGACCTGCGAGGCTGCGACGCGGCAAAAATGGATCGGACTCCCGCCGGCCTGTGTGGCCGAGCAACAGCGCGGCAAGATGCACGAGAGGCGAGCGTGCTTCGTGATGGCGCGTGGGATACGTGCTGAGGCGCGGCCTCCGGCTGGGGGACCGATCAAGAGCGGAAGGAGCGGGGTGGATGGTGAAGAGCGTGGCGGAAAAGATGCTGCTCAAGCCGGGGCAGCGGGTGCGGATCGTTGGGGTACCCACGGATCTCGATGCGCTGTTTGTTGGTGTACCGCGGGCGAAGACGGCCGTGGCGGCCGAGGTGATTCTGCTCTTTGCCACGCAGCGTGCGGCACTGGAGAAGTCTCTCTCGACGCTGCTCGCGACGGCGCGCAAGAAGCGGATCTGGATTGCGTATCCGAAGGCGGGGCAGCTGGAGAGTGACTTGAATCGTGACCTGCTCCACGACGAACTGGAATCGTTGGGGTTCAAAGCATTTCGCCAGATCGCGCTGGATGCGGTCTGGAGCGCGTTGGCGTTTTCGGGGAGGGAG
Source organism: uncultured delta proteobacterium (assembly GCA_903911145.1). Classification (GTDB taxonomy): domain Bacteria; phylum Myxococcota; class Myxococcia; order Myxococcales; family 40CM-4-68-19; genus CAIWCD01. The sequence goes on from CAIWCD010000018.1 coordinate 157,505, forward strand.
TCGGCATGAGCGAATTGCGCGAAGAGGTGGAGAGCTACTTTCGTGGTCTGCGTGATCGCATCTGCACGCGTCTGGGCGAGCTCGATGGCGGCGCGTTCGTGCGCACGTCGTGGGAGCGGGAGGGTGGCGGCGGCGGGGAGATGAGCGAGATTCGCGGTGCGCTGTTCGAGAAGGGCGGGTGCAATTTCTCGGCGGTGCGCGGCGGGCGATATCCGAGCGTGCCGAGTGTCGCGAGTGCGCAGGGGGAGGGGAGCACGGGCGCGCATGGAGCGGGCGCGGATGTCGCAAACCCGCGCCCAGCAAGGTCGGCAGAGGATCGCGCGCGCGACGATGCGGCGCTTGGGATCCTTCCGCCGCGGCCCGAAGAGCTGGCCGGAAAGGAGTTCTTCGCGACCGGCGTCTCGCTGGTGATCCATCCGCGCAATCCGTTCGTGCCCGTCGTGCATATGAACGTGCGCTATCTCGAAGTCGGCGGGCTGGGATGGTTCGGCGGCGGAACCGATCTGACGCCGTGCCGTCCATTTGCCGAGGACACCGCGCACTTCCATGCGACCTGCGAAAAGGCGCTCGCGCCTCATGGCGCCGCGCTCTATCCGCGCTGTTCCCAGTGGGCGAAGGACTACTTCTTCATCGCGCATCGCAAGAGCGAGCGGGGCGTCGGCGGCATCTTCTTCGACTACCTGCGCGGAACTCCTTTGCACTCAAACGATCTGCGCGCAGCCTTTTCCGTCGTGCAGAGCGTCGGCGATTCGTTTCTCGATGCCTACGCACCGCTCGTCGAGAAGCGGCGCGACACGCCTTACACAGAGGCGGAGCGGCAGGAGCAGCTGCGCTGGCGTGGGAGATATGTCGAGTTCAACCTCGTCTACGATCGCGGCACGATCTTCGGTCTCAAGACGGGCGGAAACGTCGAGGCGATCTTCATGTCGCTGCCGCCGCTGGTGAGCTGGTAGGCGGGCGTGGCTTTCGCTCTCATTGACAGTCCTCTCTGGCACGCCCTACAACGCCCCTCCTGATGGCTGACCAGCTCGACGAATTGGCCGACTTGATTGCGACTCGCGCTCTCGCACGCCTGCGTGGCGAGGCCGGCGGGCACGGGCACTCGCATTCGCACGCGGGGCAAGGCTCGAAAGAGGGCAGCGGCGGCGACTGCGTCACGCACGGTGGCTGCAACCCCTGCGAGGGCCGCGGCAGCTGCGGCGCGCGCTCGCTCGTCGAGGGCGGCGCCGTGCGACTCACGCCGATCAACATCCGCACCAGCAAGGACATCGCGCCGCTCATCGATCACACGCTGCTCAAGGCGGATGCGACGAGCGACGAGGTGATCAAGCTCTGCGACGAGGCGCGCAAGTACGGCTTCGCCACCGTCTGCGTGAACTCCAGCAACGTCGGCCTCGCGGCGAGACAACTCGCCGGTTCGTCGACGAAGGCGATCGCGGTGATCGGCTTTCCCCTCGGCGCGGGCACCACGTCGTCGAAGGTGTTCGAGACGCGCGAGTCGGTCCGCTGCGGCGCGGGCGAGATCGACATGGTGATCAACATCGGCGCGCTCAAGAGCAAGGATTACGTGCTCGTCGAACACGACATCCGCGCGGTCGTCGATGCGGCGCGGCCTGCACCGGTCAAGGTGATCCTCGAGACCGGCAGCCTCACGCGCGACGAGAAGATCATCGCCTGCGCGCTCTCGAAGGCGGCGGGCGCTGCGTTCGTCAAGACCTCGACCGGCTTCGGCACGGGCGGCGCAACGGCAGACGACATCGCGCTCATGCGCGCCATCGTCGGTGACACCGTCGGGGTGAAGGCCTCGGGTGGCGTGCGCACGACGGAAGACGCGCAGAAGATGATCCAGGCGGGCGCCAATCGAATCGGCGCGTCTGCGAGCATCGCGATCGTCACCGGGACAAAGCCGGGCGCGAGCAAGTACTAGCGAGGCAGCGCGCGCTCGCAAGTCCGCACTGGGCGCGGCTCTGCGCGATTCTTGTCGCGCTGATGATTGCCGTTCAAACGATCTGTCGGAGAGCTCTCCCATGTCCAACGACGCTGCTGCACGCGCTCCTCGCTTCACGATCATCGTGGTCGATTCGGTCGGTGCTGGCGCGCTTCCCGACGCGGCGGCCTACGGGGATGCGGGTGCGAACACGCTCGCGCACTGCGCGCAGGCAGCGGGCGGGCTCGTGCTGCCGAACCTGCAACGCTGGGGTCTGGGCAATCTCACCGGCATCCAGGGCTGCCCGCCGGCCGCGAAGCCGCGCGCGTCATTCGGGACCATGGCGGAACTCTCGCAGGGCAAGGACACCACGACGGGCCACTGGGAGATGATGGGCATCGTGCTGGAGAAGGGCTTCACGACCTATCCGCACGGGTTCCCCGACGACTTGATGAACGAGTGGTTGAAGCTCTCGGGAGCGCCCGGCTTCCTCGGGAACAAGACCGCGAGCGGGACGACCATCCTCGATGAGCTTGGCGAAGAGCACATGCGCACGGGGCTGCCGATCGTCTACACGTCGGCGGACTCGGTCTTCCAGATCGCGGCGCACGAGGAGAAGGTTCCGCTCAAGACGCTCTACGCCTGGTGTGAAGCGGCGCGCACGGTGGGACTGAAGCGCGGCATTGCACGTGTGATCGCGCGGCCCTTCATCGGCACGGGCACGGGCCACTTCAAGCGGACGTACAACCGGCACGACTTCTCGCAACCGCCGACGCGAGAGACGGTGCTCGATGCCTTGAAAAAGGTTGGTGTACCAACCATCGGCGTCGGCAAGATCCCCGATATCTACGACGGCCACGGGATCAGCAAGAGCGTGCACACCGAGGGGAATGCAGACGGTCTCAAGCAGACCGAGCAGCTGATGACGGAGCACGAGAGCGGGCTTCTCTTCGTCAATCTCGTCGACACCGACATGCTCTATGGACACCGGCGCGATCCGATCGGCTATGCGCGCGCGCTCGCGGATTTCGATGCGGCGCTGCCGAGGCTTGAGGCGCAGATGCGGCCCGGAGACGTGCTCGCCATCACCGCCGATCATGGAAACGATCCGACCTTTCCGGGCAGCGATCACACGCGCGAGCAGGTGCCGCTGCTCGTGCATCGTGCGGGCTGCGAAGAGGGGCGCGCTCTCGGGCAGCGGGCGACGTTCGCCGATCTCGGCGCGACGGTGGCCGATTGGTTCGGCGTGAAGTCCGCGCTGGGCGCGAGTTTCCGCAACCTGCTCTGATCGGGACGCGCTCCGTCCGAGGAGAACTTCATGGCCACGCTGACCGGTGCACCGCAGACGACAGAGGAGCAGGAGCGGCTCAAGCTCGAGGAAGAGCGTCGGCACATCGACCGGCTCTTTAAGTGCAGCTACGGACATCGCGTGCGCTACGACGAGGTCGACGCGCAGTCGATCGTCGGCAACGCGACCTGGCTCAATCTGTTGCAGCTCGCGCGCATCGAGTATCTGCGCAACATCGGGCTGCTCATCGAGGGTGGCAAGACGCCCGTGCAGATCGTCGTGCGGCGCGCGGTGGTCGAGTACGTCTCGCCCGCGCGCTTCGACGATGCGGTGATTCTGCGCACGCGCTGCTCGTACCTCGGCCACTCGAGCGCGCGCTTTGAGTACCTCGCCGACAGCGTCGAGAAGCTGCGCTACGTCGTCGCCGAGACCGTCGTGGTCTGCATCGACATGGCGACCTTCCGCAGCACGCCCTGGCCGCAGATCTTCCGCGAGCGGATCCAGGAGTTCGAGGGCGAGGGGCTGCAGGTCGGGCAGCTGATTCGCTGAAGCCGCGCATCGTCGTGCGGTGTCACATCGCGCCGCGAGGAAGTCTTATAGAGAAGGGCGTCGTCGCGTTCTCTCTCGAGAGGGCTCGAGCCCTATTCACTCAACCAAGGAGATGTTCATGTTCGCTCGCCGCCTTTGCTCCGTTCTCTCGTGTGTCGCCGCCGCCGCTTGCAGTGGAACCAGCTCGGTCGACCAGAGCCAATACCTGGCCCAGTACAGTGCAGCGTTGTGCACGAAGGTCGCCAACTGCTGCCCGACGGAGGCTGCCGACGCTGGGTTTACGGTGGCAGCCTGCGAGACGAAGGAGATTGCGGCAGCGTCTGCCGGTTTCGCCGCGCTCCTCGCGACAGGGCATGTCACCTACAACGGTGCCGCCGCCGCGAGCTGCAACAGCGAGATCGCAAGCGTGAGCTGCGGCGCGCTCGCAGGCGCTGGCGGTCCTGCGGATTGCGCGCTGGCGGTCGTCGGTACACAGCCGATCGGGGCTGCCTGCTCGTCGGGAAACGAATGCACGAGCGACTTCTGCAACAACGTGACGGTGGACAACAACGGCCACGTCACAGCGCCCGGTGCCTGCGCGGCGCAAGCGGCAGCAAACCAGCCCTGCCCCGAGCCGAGCAACGGGATGGGCTCTTCGGGGCAACACTGTGCCGCCGGCACCGTCAATGTCTTCTCGGGCGGAAACTGCACGTGCGCGCCGACAGTCGCCAACGGGGCGGACTGCACGGTCAACAGCGAATACCTCTGCACCTCGGGATACTGCGACCCGGCGACGACCAAATGCGCGACCGTTCCGGCCGATCTGACGGTGCAGGAGTGCACGGGCGCGATCGCCAACTTCTGATTCGCGCGCTGAGCGAATGCGGCGAACAGGCCTGCTGTCGAAGGCTTTTGGGACCCGCTCCACGCCGCTACGATCTGATCCGTGGCGGCGTGTGACGTAGTTACAGATAATGTCCAAATGTATCGTCCGTCGCCGTTGCCTCGCACTTCGCGCGGGACTGTTCGTCGGCTGATGCGCCGACTACCGACCTTCCGGATCGTACGGCACGCCATCAGCGGCCGGCGCGCGCGTGCGTCCGCGGGAGAGCGCGAGCAGGAGCAGCGTCAGCGCGTACGGCAGCGCGAGGAAGAGTCCCTCGAGGTGCAGATCTGCCGCGTGGAATGTGAGGCTCAGCGATCTCTGCACGACCTCCGCGAGCGCGAAGAATACGCACGCAGCGGCCGCGCCCAGCGGTGTCCACTTGCCGAAGATCATCGCCGCGAGCGCCATGAAGCCCTGGCCCGCCGGCATGCGCACGTCGAACTGGCCGAGGATGCCGATGGAGAGCGTCGCACCGCCGAGTCCGGCGAGCGCGCCGCTGCCGATCACGCAGAGCGCGCGCAGCTTGAGCACGGAGACTCCCGCGGTCGCAGCGGCGCGCGGATGTTCACCGACGGCGCGGATTCGCAGGCCCAGCGCGGTCCGCGTGAAAATCCAGTGCATCGCGAGTGGGAGCACGACGGCGAGCCAGGTGAGCGCGCTGTGACCGAAAATTCGCGGCAGTTGCGGTGACGGCGGACTCACGCCCGCCGAGCCGAAGATCGCTTCGAGCAGGAAGGTGACGAGGCTCATCGCGACGAGGTTGAGCGCGATCCCGCTGACGACCTGATCGGCGCGATAGCGGAGACTGAGCAGTGCGTGCAAAGCCGCGCTGGTGGCGCCCGCGAGCGCTCCGGCGACCAGACCGAGCCAGGGATTTCCCGTCCCGATCGCGACCGCTGCCGCGAAGAACGCGCCGAAGCGCATCATCCCTTCGAGACCGATGTTGACGACGCCGCTCTTCTCGCTGAGCACGCCGCCGAGGGCTGCGAGCACCAGCGGCGGCGCGAACTCGAGCAGCGCGTGGAGCGCGTCGAGCAGCGTCTGCGCAAGCGGACTCACGTGGCACCTCCGACTTCGCTTGATGCGCCAACGCCAGCCGTTGCGGAAACAGACGCGCGTCCGCGAAGCCGCGCCAGGAGCGGCGCAAAGATGCGCGGGGCGGCGACGAGCAGCACGGCGAGGCCCTGGATCAGCTCGGCGAAGCTGGGGTGGATCCCGACGAGTTGCAGACGCGTTGAGCCCGCGCGCAGCGCGCCGAAGAAGAATCCCGCGAGTACGGCACCCGGTGCGGTGACGCCGCCGACGAGCGCGACAGCGATGCCGTCGAAGCCGTAGCCGGTGCGAAAGACGCCCGGGTAGCGGTGCTCGGTGCCGAGGATGATGAGCGCTCCCGCGACGCCAGCGAGTGCACCGGAGAGGAACATCGCCTCGGCGATGCAGCGTGCGTTCGGGATGCCTTGTGCGCGCGCCGCATCCGGCCCGGCTCCGACACATCTCCACTCGAAGCCGCGCCGCGTGCGGGTGAGAAACAGCCAGACGAGCGCGGCGATCGCGAGCGCGATCGGCAGGCCGAGATCGAGGCGGCTGCCGCTCTGCGCGAAGAGCCGCGGAAGGAACGCTTCGTCGCGGATCGCGGCAGTGCCGGCGACGCTCACGTCTGCGCTGCCGGTGGCGACGGAGAGCGGTCCGCTCACGAGCCAGCCGTTGACGAGATCGATCGCGACCCAGTTGAGCAGAATCGTGCTGATGACTTCGTGCACGCCCCGCGCGGTCTTGAGCCACGCGGGGATGAGCGCCCAGAGTCCGCCTGCAAGCGCGGCCGCGCCGAGAGCGGCCGGGATGGCGAGGAACGCAGGCAGTGGCAGCGCGTTGCCGACAACAGCCGCAGCGAGCGCACCCCAGATGAACTGGCCCTCGGCGCCGATGTTGAAGAGGCCGACCGTGAACGCGACCGTGACCGAGAGGCCAGTGAGCACGAGCACGCTGCCCTTGAGCGCGCTCTCGCCGAGCGGACGCGCGCCGCCGAGCGCGCCCTGCAGCAGATCGGCGTAGCCATTCACGGCGTCCTTGCCGGTGGCGAGGATGGCGATGAAGCAGATCGTGAGTGCGCAGAGGATGGCGAAGAGCGCGGACCAGAGCGGCGCGCGGGCTGGGGCGAAGAGAGACTGGCGCCACGTCGAACTAGCCACGCGATGCCTCCGTCTGCGCTCGCCCTTGCTGGGCGCCGGTTTGCGCGATCGTGGCCGCGGCGCTCGTGTTGCCGAGCATCAGCGGGCCGAGCACCGCATCGCTCGCGTCGGGCGCGCAGAGTCCTGCCACGCGACCCTCGTAGAGCACCGCGATCCGGTCGGCGAGCGCACGCAGTTCGTCGAGGTCGAGAGAGACGACGAGCACGGCCGCGCCCGCATCCCGCGCGGCGGTGAGCGCACTGTGCACGCGAGAGGTCGCGTGAAAATCGAGGCCGCGGCTCGGCTGCACAGCGATCACGAGCCGTGCCCGCAGGTCAGAGAGTTCGCGCGCCGCGACGAGCTTCTGCTGGTTGCCTCCGGAGAGATCTCCGGCGCGCGCGAGCGGATCCGCAGGCCGCACGTCGAAGGCCGCGAGCAGCTCGTTCGCGCGCGCGCGCCGACCTGCCCGGTCGATGAACATTCCGTGCGCCCAAGGCTCCTCTCGCTGGTGACCGAGCGAAAGGTTCTCCTCGAGCGACAGCAGTCCGCAGAGCGCGAGGCGATGGCGATCGGCGGGCAGATGGACGACGCCGCGAGCGCGCGCAAGCGCCGGATCGCGCGCCCAGCCATGCGGCGCAAGGCCGTCCTCTCCATCGAGCAGCAGCGCACCTGCGCAGTTGCGAAGCCCGGTCAGCACTTCGGCGAGTTCGGTCTGGCCGTTTCCATCCACGCCGGCGATGCCGAGGATCTCACCTGCACGCAGCTCAAGGTTGAGGCCGCGCAGGGCAGGGCGGCCGCGGTTGTCCGTGCAGACGAGATCGCGCGCGACGAGACGTGGTGCCGACTTGGTGTCGGCTTCCTGCAATAGATTGGGTGGGCGACCAATCAACTCCGCGGCCGCACCAGGGGAGGGAGCGCGAGCATCGGTCGTCGCTGCCCTTGTCGGCGCCACCCCGAGCACTGCCTTGCCTTCGGCACTTCGCGCTGCTGCGCCCAGCACCGCCTCGGCGAGGGCCTCGGCGGTCGTCTCGGTCGCCTGGGCGGTCATCACCAGCCGTCCCCGCCGCAGCACGGCCACCCGATCCGCGACGCGCAAGACCTCGCGCAGCTTGTGCGAGATGAAGATCACCCCGCGTCCCTCTGCGGCGAGTCCTCGCACGGTGCGCAGGAGTTCGTCGGCCTCGCTCGAGCTGAGCACCGCCGTCGGCTCATCGAGGATGAGCACGCGCGCGCCGCGCCAGAGCTGCTTGATGATCTCGACCCGTTGCTGCGCAGCGACGCTCAAGGATTCCGCGGGAGCATCGACGTCGATGGCAAGGCCCGCTCGCTTCGCGCAGTCGGCCACCTCGCCGCGGGCGCGATCGCGATCGACCAGGCCCAGCGCGGCCCCGACGCCTCTGCGCCGCGGCTCCCGCCCGAGCACCACGTTCTCCCAGACGGTGAGCGGACCGACCAACATGAAGTGCTGGTAGACGACGCCGAGGCCTGCGGCGATGGCCGCGCTCGGTTCGCCGGCAGGAAGCAAGGCGCCGTTCATCCGCACCTCTCCCGCATCGGAGCGATAGAGGCCGCAGGCGATCTGGATGAGCGTCGACTTGCCCGCACCGTTCTCGCCAATGAGCGCGAGAACCTCGCCCGGGGCGACGGCGAGCGAGACATCCTCAACCGCGGCGACACCGCCGAACCGCTTGACGATGCCGCGCAGTTCCAGAGCGCTCTGCGTGGACTCGCTCACTTCTTCGCGGGTGCCGCAGTGGGCTTCGGCGAGGTCGCTCCGGCAGGCAGCGGCGCAGGCACCGCAGCGATTTCACCGGGCACGTTGTTCAGTCCGAACGTCTCCGGCTGCAGCGCAGTGAAGCGCGCCAACTCCGCGATGGTGCCGGGCACGATGATGTGTCCATCGACGATCGCGGTCCGCAGCTTCTCGACGTCGGCGATCGCTCCTGCCTTCGCCTCGTTGTTGATCGCGGGAATCACGTCGCCGCCAATCGGAGCGAGTCCGACGCCGCTCTCCTTCAAGCCCAGCGATTGATCGCCGCCGGTGAAGCGCCCCTCGAGTTCATCCGCGACCGCCTGGTACACCGCGATGTCGACATGCTTGACCATGCTGGTGAGCACGTTGCGCGGCGCGACCTTCGACTGATCGCTGTCGACGCCGATCACCAGCTTGTTCGCGCGCTCGGCCGCCTTGATCACACCGAGCCCGTCGAGACCCGCGGCGTGAAAGACGATGTCGCAGCCGCGCGCGTAGAGATCGCCGCCGACCTCGACGCCCTTCTTCTCGTCGTCGAACGTGCCCGTGTACGCGACGAGCATGTTCTTCTCTGCGGCAGGATTGACCGCGCGCACACCGGCGCGGAAGCCCGCCTCGAATTTCAGAATAAGCGGCAGCTGCATTCCGCCGACGAAACCGATCTTCCCGCTCTTGGTCAGCTCTCCCGCGAGCGCGCCGGCAAGGAAGCTGCCCTCCTGCTCGCGGAACGTCACGGCCCGCACGTTCGCGCGCGTCACCGGCTTCTTGCCGGCCGCGTCGAGCACGGGAGAATCGAGGAGGAGAAATTTCGCCTTTTCATTTCGCGCAGAGACCGCGCGCACGGCCGGTTCCATCATGAAGCCGACCGCGATCGTCAGCTCGACTCCTTGATCGATGAGCAGCTGGAGGTTCGGCTCGTAATCCTCCTGCGCCTTTCCCGAGAGCACGAGCGGCGACGGGATCGGCAGATGCGAGACGGGCATCATGTCGGCCGGAAGGAGCGCCTGGAACTCAGCGTCGCTGAGCGTCTCATACCCGTGCGCGGTCGAGCGCACTCCGGCCGCCATCGCTTCCAGTCCGCGCAGCGCGCCATCGTTGAACGACTGATCTCCGCGCCCACCAACGTCGAGCGCGATCCCGATGGTGTGCGGCGGCAGCGGCTTCTTGCATCCCGCGACGCTCAAGCACGCGGCGAGCGAGAGCACGAGAGATCGTTTGAGTGCCAATAATTGGTATGCAAAGCAGTTGCGTGCCGCGGTCATGGGGACGCCCAGGGAGCATTGTCGTGGTGGAGGAAGTAGGCCTCGGCGACGTTCAGCGCCCAGACGCCGATGGTGACGCCGAGCATCGTGTTGCGCGCGGTCGCGTAGTCGTTGGCTTGATCGAAGGCCTGGCTGCGCACCGAGAGCGGCGCGTTCACGTAGATTGTGTTCGCCTGGTGCGCGCGCACGGTGAGCCAGAGCGTGGCGACGAGAGACGCGCCAGTGGCCACTGCGAATGCGGCTCCGCGAATTTCGCGCTTGCTGCGAATCTGTCCCCAGCCCGGTAATAGCGCCGAGTGCCACGCGGCTTCTGGAGCGGTGAACGAGACCGCCAGCCGGGCCGGTTCGTGCGCGTCGAGTGAAAGCCTGTGCGGGCCAGGGGATGACGGCGCGTGCGCGGCTTGATCCATGGCGGCGGCCTGAGCGACTGGTGCGGCCTTCTCAGCTGGAGTTGATGTCGCTGGCGAGATGGCAAAGTCGCTTGCTGAGAGCGGCGCGAGCGTCGAGGCCGCGGCCGCCACATCCTTCTTTTCTGCGTCCTTCTTCTCCGCCTCGACCTTCTCGGCGTCCTTTTTTTCGGCAACCGCGCTCGCCTCCTCCGCGATCACGCGCAGAGGCGCATCAGGAGCGCCCGCGCGCGCGGGGCCGTTGCCGAACTCGTCGTAGCACTCGAGGTAGTAGTCGATCGGTCCCGGCTTGTTCGGGATGGTCGCCTCGTAATCATCGAGGCCACCCTTGACCTTCTTCATGTCGACCGGCGCCTCGAATGGAGCGGTCCCGTAGCGAAAGTAGAGCTGCGGAAAGATCCGGCTCTCGTCGACGATGTGCGCGGTGACGCGGATCGTCTTGCCAGCGCCTGCATGCGGTGGCGTGTGCGTGATCACTGGCGCTGTGGAGTCGCCGGCATGAGCAGCGAGAGAGCAGAGCAGCAGCGCGGCCGCGCACGCAGACAACAGCGTGCGCGACCCGTGGCGCAGAGGGAGCAAGAAGGTCATTGCAGCCTCCCTAGAAGAGTTCGCCGTCGCTGGTGAACTGATCGCGATGGACATCGAGCGTGCTGTTGCCGCTGGAGTCCTTGGTGCCGGTCACGGAGAACGCGTCGCCGAGCGCGATCACCTTCGACTTGCCGTGCAGCAGCGTCAGCGTCGCGGGCAGGTCGGCGGTGAACGAGTAGACGAGCGGCTGGGCCGTGGGCGCGAACGAGAGCGCCGTGACCTTCACCTGCGCCTGATCGTTGGTCGTCTTGAGGTCGCCGTCTGCATCGACGAGGACGGTGTCTCCGACTGCGAGTTGTGTGGCTGGAGCGGCGAGCGTGAAGGTCGCTCCAGCGCCCCCGACGATGTCCTTGGTGATGGCGAGCTGGCTTGCGCTGCGCAACGCCCGCTCGCCGCCCAACGCCGGCATGCGCAGCAGCAGCGACGCGGTCGTGTGTCCCGCGTTGGGCGCGGTGGAGAGGACGACCGCGTTGGTCGTGGTGTCGACGCCGACCACAGTGGAGACGTCGACGATGGGCGCGGCGCTGCCGTTCTTCGGCTCGTAGAAGAGGACGAGATCGCCGACCGCGAACTGCACGGCGCTGCTGGCGGTCAGCGTGCTCGTCGTCGGAGCGACAGGCACCGTGGCAACGGTCGCGCCCTGAAGCGCGCAGACCAAGCTGCCCTGCTGCAGCGAGATCCCGTTGGCGAGCGGCGTGGTGAGCGTGATCCGATTCGTTGTCGGGTCGACCGCGGTGAGGCCAACGGCTTCGGCGACGAACTGTCCGCCCGACGAGAGGAAGACGAGGCTACTCGATGCACCCGCGGAGAAGTACGAGGCGTCGCGCACGACGATCAGCGTGTCGCCAGGCGAGCGCGCGACGGTGACCTCGGTGCAGGTGCCGCCTGAGTTGAACTCGACGCTGAGGAACGCCTGCGTCGCGCTGTCGAAGGACTGTCCGAGCGAGCCCGAGCCGTTCGCCCATGCGCTCGCGAGCACTTTCTTGATGGAGACGCGATTCGCCAGCGCAGTCAGCTGCGGGGTGGTCTGCGTGCGCATCGGCTCGGAGAAGCCGAGTTGCAGCGCTTTGACGAACGTGTCGCCGAGTTCGGTCGTCGCCGCGAACGGCACGCTGGCGTTGACGTCGATCGATGCGGTGGTGAGCAGGCCGCCGAACGTGTCGCCGGTGTCGAGGATCTTGCTCGGGTCGATGCTCGACGTGAACCCGAGCGCATCCTCTGACGTGACCGCGAATTGAATGTGATTGCCGAACGCCCAGGGGCCCGCGGTGTAGCCGAGGTGCAGTGCCCACGGGCTCACATTGGTCGCGACCACCGACTGCGCCTGGTTTGGATCGGGCAACTGAATCGATGCGGTGCCCTGCTCCTGCCAGTCGAGCGTGCCGGCGCCGTTCGATCCCGGCGACGTCGTGTTGCGCATGAACAGGTGGTAGCGCACCGCGCCCGGCACGCCCGTCCACTCCAGCTGCATTGGATTGGCCGCCGACCAGTTCGCGGTCGTGATCGTGTTGAAAACGAAGTCGCTGTTCGCGTCGAGCAGCCAGACCGTGTTGGCGTCGAAGATGGCGTGCGTCGCGGTCTGCGTCGACGTGAACTGCCCAGCGAGAGCGAGGCTCGGCTGCGGGCTCGCGAGCGCCGTCGGCTCAGCCTGGACGGTGAAGTTGATCGTGCCGTAGGCGCCGGGCGCGGGACGGAATGCGATCGTCCCGTCCGCGAACCGCAACGAGGTGATGCGCAGCTCATAGCCGAGATTTGCATCGCTGGTCGGCTGCAGCGCAGTGGCGGGCTTGAACGAGGCCGTGACGCCGTGGCTCCAGGTGACCGTCAGCGCGATGGGCGGAGAGAAGCGCGTCGCGCCCCCCTCGAACTGCACCAACTCGAACGAGCTCATCGTCGGATCGACCTCGGCACCGAAGGTGAGGAAGAGCGGGCCGGACGCGGACTGGAGCACGCCGGACTCGCCATTGTTGAGGTCCGCGATGGTGATCGGATAGGCCGTGTCGAGGTCGACGAAGCTCGAGGCGACGAGCGACTTCTGCACGTCTGCGAGATTGATCGCGAGATGCCCGAGGTCGGATGCGGTCGAGGGCTGAACGACGAGTGACTCCGAGAAGAACTGCGTGTCGGAGAGGCCGTCGCTGTCGCGATCCCACGGCAGCACGATGAGGTCGTATTTTGCGGGAGGGACGGCCGCGAACGTGAACGTCCCGTCCGCGCCGGCCTTGGTCTGGAACACCGGGGTACCGTCGATGGTGGTGAGCGCGATCTGCGCGCCGGTGGCGACCTGCGCGCCCGAGAAGACAGTTCCGGCGACCGCGACGGTGAGCTGCTGCGCGAGCGCGATGCTGGCGTCGAAACCATCGACGCTGCCGGTGAAGCCGGGAAAGCCCGTCGCGCCGGCGTCGCCGCTCGGCGTGGCGAGGAGCGAGGGGTTCACGGTCAGCGTGGTGGTCGGGTAGCCCGCGAGTTCGTACTGCACGAGCAGGTTCTGCTGCTGGAGCACGTCGGTGAACTGGAAGTAGCCGCGCGCATCGGTGGTGTGCGGCGCGAAGTTGTCGACGGAGAGCAGCGTCACCTTCACGCCGGAGAGCGGAACGCCCGTGCCTGAGTCGGTGACGACGCCGTGGACGACGAGGTTGTGGCCGAGGTCGTGCGCGTTCTGCGGATAGCAGCCGACCAGCGAGGCGAACGAGAGAAGGGCGGCGGCGGCCGCGATGGCTGACCGATTCGTGATGTGCATGGAGCTCCCCGGGGGCGCGAAGGCGCGTAACCTCTTGCAGCGCAGCGAGGCTGTCAACCATCGAGGAGGAATCGGCTAGAAGGGGACGATGCGCGCTCCGGAGTTCCTCGTCTCTTCTCGCGCGGCAGTGCGGCGTGCGCGCGCGATCGAGTGGCTGCGGACGCAGGGAGCATCGTCGCGGCTGCTCGTGGTCGGGCCGACGCGTGAGGCGGCGATCGATCTGGTGCGCGAGGCTGGGCGCGGGCGAGCCGCGGGGTTCGGCTGGCAGCGGCTCTCGTTCATGGAGCTCGCGTCGACGCTCGCTGCGACGGAGTTGGCGCGACGACAGCTTGTGCCCATTGGGCAGCTCTCGCTCGAGGCGCTCTGCTCGCGGTTGCTCCACGACGAGAGCGAACGCGCACGGCAAGCGAACGAATCGATCGTCTTCGACGCGCAACTTCCGGGGACAGCTCGCGCTCTGGCGAAGACGCTGACCGAGCTGCGGATGGCTCTGGTGGCGGGCGAGCGCGTCGCGGCGGTGCGCCCGGAGTTGGCGCGGCTTCTCGCTGCTCTCGAGGGCGCGCTGGCGCGCGGAGGCTTTGCGGATCGCTCCGATGTGCTGCGCGTTGCCGCGGAACGCGCGCGCGCAAGCGAGTTCGCTGGACATCCGCTACTCGTGCTCGATCTGCCTGTCGGTTCGGCGCGAGAAGAGTCCCTGCTCGCCGCACTCGCGACAGACGCCGACCTGTTCGCCTGCGCTCCAGCTGGGGACGAGCGCGCGATCGAGCGGCTTGCGCGGGCCCTGCGCGTGGAGCCGAGGGGAGAGCAGCCGCCTGAATCGTCCGCGCTCGCGAGACTGCAGCGCAGACTTTTTTCTCGCGTGCAGACCGATGGTGCAGAAGACGCCGTGGGCGCCGACGCGCGATCGGCAGCCACAGGTGCCGTCGAGATCTTCTCTGCACCGGGAGAGGGGCGCGAGTGCGTCGAGATCGCGCGCCGGGTTCTCGCGGCGGCGTCGCGGGGAGTCCCCTTCGACCGCATGGCGGTCCTGCTGCGCCAGCCTGAACTCTATCGGCCGTTGCTCGAAGAGGCGCTCGCGCGGGCGCAGATCCCGGCCTGGTTCGCGCAGGGGACACAGCGGCCCGACCCGGCGGGACGTGCCTTTCTGACGCTTCTCGCGTGCGCCGCCGACGGCCTCTCTGCGCGGCGCTTCGCCGAATACGTCTCTCTCGGCGAACTGCCGTCGCCAACGACTCCCGCACGCTCCTCCGACTGGATGCCGACAGGAGAGAGCGGCGAGCTGCTTGCGAGTGCGATCGAGCGCGCGGCCCAGAGCGCATCTTCAGCGGGTGAACAGCTCGAGGCGCAGCCACATCCTTCGAGTTGGCGCTGGGAGTCGCTGCTCAATGACGCGGCCGTGATCGGCGGTCGCGAGGTCGAGAACGCAGAGGAGCGCTGGAGCAGGCGGCTGGCGAGCCATCGCGCAGAACTGGTGCGTCGGGAGGAGTCGCTGCGTCTTGAGGATGAAGCAGGCGCAGAGAGTGCGAGGCGCGCACGCGAGGACCTTGATGCTCTCGTCACGTTCGCAAGTCCGCTCCTGGCGCGGCTCGCAGCACTTCCGCGCGAGGCGAACTGGGGCGTCTGGTTGCCGCTCCTCGATGATCTTGCGGCGCACGCGTTGCGAAACGGCGAGCGGGTGCGTGCGCATCTCGCGCAGCTTGTGCCGCTCGCTCCCGTCGGGCCCGTGTCGCTCGCAGAGGTCGAGCTGCTGCTCGCTCGCGAACTCGCAGAGCGCTCCGCGTTCCCACCGGCCAACCGCGAGGGACGGCTGTTCGTCGCGCCGATCGACG
This sequence comes from uncultured delta proteobacterium, assembly GCA_903911145.1. Classification (GTDB taxonomy): domain Bacteria; phylum Myxococcota; class Myxococcia; order Myxococcales; family 40CM-4-68-19; genus CAIWCD01. The sequence goes on from CAIWCD010000018.1 coordinate 172,881, forward strand.
CGGCCCGCGGTCTGGCGTTCGCGGAGGTGTTCGTGCCGGGGTTGGCCGAGCGGCTCTTTCCGCCGAAGGCGTTGCAGGACCCGTTGCTGCGCGATCGCGATCGCGTGCGCATCGACCCGCAGTTGGTGCTCGACGCGGAGCGCGTCGCCGATGAGCGCCTGCAGTTGCGGCTCGCCGCGGGCGCGGCAGGGGATCGGCTGGTTCTCTCCTGGCCGCGGCTGGAGCTGCAGACCGGCCGAACGCGCGTGCCCTCGTTCTACGGCCTCGAAGCGCTCGCTGCTGCCGAAGGGCGCCTGCCCGGATTCGCCGAGCTCTCCCAGCGCGCCGAGCTGGCCGCAGACTCCCACGGTTCGTGGCCGGCTCCTCGAGATCCGGCGTGTGCGATCGACGCAGCGGAGCACGATCTGGCGCTGCTGGCCGACTCGCTGCATCGGCCCGAAGAGGAGACGCGCGGCCTCGGTCGCTATCTGCTCGCCGCCAATCCCGCTCTGCGCCGCGCTCTCTATCGACGCGCAGGTCGCGCGCGCCGTCGGTGGTTCTCCTCCGACGGACTCGTCGATGCATCGCCAGCAGCGCGCCTTGCGCTCGCGCCGCACCAGCTCGACGCGCGCTCCTACTCGGCCAGCGCGCTGCAGAACTACGCGGCCTGCCCGCTGCGATTTCTCCTGAGCGCCGTGCACCGTCTCGAGCCGCGCGAGGAGCCGCGGGCGATCGATGAGATCGATCCGCTCTCTCGTGGCTCGCTCATGCACGAGGTGCAATTCGCTCTCTTCACTGCGCTGCAGGCCGAACAGGCGCTGCCGCTCTTCGACGCCGATCCTGCGCGGTGCAACGAGAAGCTCGCCCACGCGCTCTCGAGACTGGCGCCGATCGCCGACGAGATCGCTGCGCGCTTTCGCGATGAGCTGGTGCCCGCGATCGCGCGCGTCTGGGACGATTGCGTCGCGTCGATCAAGAGCGATCTGCGCGAGTGGCTCCGGCGAGTCTCGCTTGAGCCAGGCTGGGTTCCGGTCGAGTTCGAGCGCTCATTCGGTCTCGCCGATCGAGGGGCGCGCGACGCGCACAGCCAGACCCTGGCGGTGCATCTCGCAGGCGGACTCCAGCTGCGCGGCTCGATCGATCTGGTGGAGCGACGCGCAGACGGGAAGCTGCGCGCGGTCGATTACAAGAGTGGCAAACAGCGCGCACAGCCAGGGCTGGTCATCGGCGGCGGCGCGCAACTCCAGCCTGTTCTCTATGCGCTCGCCCTCGAGCAGCTCTTTCCTGATGCACGCGTCGACGCGGGGACGCTCTTCTACTGCACGCACGCGGGTGAATACGCCGAGGTGAGCGTGCCGCTCGACGAGGTGGCGCGGGCTGCGCAAAAGCTGCTCGCGCGCACGGTGGGCGAGGCGCTGCGCGACGGATTTTTTCCGGCGGCGCCACGCGCGGGCGAGTGCGCGCGCTGCGACTACCTCGAGATCTGCGGCGCTGGTGAGGAAGCGCGCATCGCGAAGAAGCCGCAGGAGCGGCTGCTCCCCCTGCACACGTTGCGAGGCTCGCCGTGAGCGCGCCGCTCGCCGATCAGTCCTCGCGCGATCGGATTCGCAGCGACCTCGATTCGACGCTCGTCGTCGAGGCTGCGGCAGGAACGGGCAAGACCACCGAGTTGGTCGCTCGCATCGTCGCGCTCGTTCGCACCGGACGCGCGCGCCTCGATCGCATTCTCGCCGTCACGTTCACGGACAAGGCCGCGGGTGAACTCAAGCTGCGTCTGCGCGGCGAACTCGAGCGTGCGCGCGATGGCAGCGACGGCCTCGCGCGAGCTCATCTCGACGCCTCTCTGCAGCACCTCGAGGTCGCCGCAATCGGCACCATCCACTCGCTCTGCGCGGACCTGCTGCGCGAGTTTCCGCTCGAAGCGGGCATCGATCCGCAGTTCGAAGTGGCGGCAGGAGAGAGCGAACTGCGTCTCTACGCTGCCGCGTTCGAGAAATGGTTTCCGCTGGCGATCGAGGCGCGCTTGCCTGGCGTGCGGCGCTTGCTGCGGCGGCGTGCTTCGGGTGCGGGAGGCCGCGGGCCGCGCGAGGAGCTTCTCGGAGCGGGGCGGGAGTTGATCCAACGGCGCGACTTCACCGCGGCCTATCGACGGCCCCCGTTCGATCGCGCGCAAGCGATCTCGTCGGCCCTCAGCGCGGTCCGCAGCGCTGCCGAGCTTTTTCCGCGCGCGAAGCGGCCCGACGACTGGATCGCGCGCAGTGTTGGAGAGTTGCATCGCTTCATCGTCGAGCTTGATCGCCGCGAAGCGCAGAGCGGCCGCGATGAGGATGGGCTCGAGGCCGAACTGCGCGATCTCGCTTCGCCGCGGCACCGCCACTGGCGCTGGAGCGGCGGCCCTCGGACCTTTGCGGATGGCATCGACAAGGCACGCGCGATCTCGCTTCGCGACGACGCCAGGACCGCGCTCGACGAGTTCTCCCGCGCGGCCGATGCTGATCTCGCGGCGCTTCTGCGCGAGGAGTTGCGCCCGCTCGTCGAGGCTTACGAAGAGCGCAAGCGCAAGGCCTCTGCGCTCGACTTTCTCGACCTGCTTCTGCGTGCCCGCGATCTCGTTCGCGACCAGCGCGAGGTTCGCGTCGAGCTGCAGTCTCGCTTCACGCACCTGCTCGTCGATGAGTTTCAGGACACCGATCCTCTCCAGGCGGAGTTGCTCTTTCTTCTCGCGGCTGACGATCCCGATGAGCGCCAGAGCGGGCGGGCGCGAATCGTGCCGGGGAAGCTCTTCGTCGTCGGCGATCCGAAGCAGTCGATCTATCGCTTCCGCCGGGCCGACATTTCGCTCTACGAAATGGCGAAGGCGCAGCTGCTCGCGCAAGGCGCTGCGCTGCTTCAACTCTCGGTCAGCTTTCGCGCCGTGCCCGATCTGCAGGAGGCGATCAACGCGGCTTTCGCTCCACGGATGAAGGGCGGACCCAAGCAAAGCCAGGCGGACTACGTTGCTCTCGATCGCGCGCGCGTCGGCACTGGAAGCCGTCCGGCGGTGATCGCGCTGCCAGCTCCGCACATCTACGCGAAGGGGGCTCGCGTCGATGCGCGCACGGTCGAAGAGAGCTACTCCGATGCGGTCGCGGGCTTCGTCGAATGGCTCGTCAGGCAGAGCGGCTGGACGATCAGCGAGCGAAGCGAAGGCGGTGAGCGCGAGGTGCCGATCGCGCCGCGGCACATCTGCTTGCTGTTCAAACGATTCGCCAGCTACGGCAGAGATCTGACCGGCCCATACGCGCAGGCCCTCTCTGCGCGCGGTGTCGCGCACGTTCTCGTCGGGGGACGCTCGTTTCACGACAAGCCGGAACTGCTCGCTCTGCGCAACGCGCTCTCGGCGATCGAGTGGCCGGATGACGAACTGCACGTCTATGCGGCGCTGCGCGGTCCTCTCTTCGCGCTCACCGATGACCAGCTGCTCGTCTGGCGCGGTGCGCACGGGCGCCTTCTTCCGACACGCACTCTCGATGAAGCGCAGCTCGCGACTCTCGATGCGAGCCAACGCGAGGTTGCAGCGTCGCTCGCGCTCCTGCGCAAGTTGCACCGCGCGCGAAATCAGCGGCCGGCTGCGGAGACGATCGGCGCTCTGCTCGACGCGTTGCGGGCTCACGTGGGGCTCGCGCTGGGGAACGCAGGTGAGCAGGCGCTGGCGAATCTGCTTCGCGCGCAGGAGCTCGCGCGACGATTCGAAGCGGCGGGCACGACCTCGTTTCGCGCCTTCGTGCAACGGCTCGCGCACGACGCAGAGGGCGGCGACACCGCGGAAGCGCCGGTCTTCGAGGAGGGCGCGGAGGGCGTGCGCCTGATGACGGTGCACAAAGCGAAGGGGCTCGAGTTTCCTGTCGTCATTCTTTGCGATCCGACTGCGCCGCTCGCGCAGCATCGGCCGTCACGCCTGCTCGATGCTGCGCGCGGACTGTTCGCGGCGCCTCTCGCCGGGTGCGCGCCCGCCGATCTTCTCGAGCACAAAGAGGAGTTGCTCGAGCGCGATCGCGATGAAGCGCTGCGGCTCGTCTACGTCGCGGCCACGCGGGCGAGGGAGATCCTCGTTGCGCCGATCGTCGGCGAGGGGACGCTCGATGGCTGGCTCTCCCCGCTTGAGGACGTGCTGCATCCGCGTCGAGACGAAGAGCGCCGGCCTCGCGCTGCACCGGGCTGCCCGCCATTCGGAAAGGAGAGCGTGCTGGTGCGCTCGGACGAGGCCGATCCGCGGACACTCTCGATCTCTCCGGGACTGCACACCGCGCGGGCTGGCGCGCATCGACTGGTCGTCTGGGATCCGCGAACTCTGCGCCTCGGCGTGGAGCTTGATGGCGGCCTTCGGCGCGAAGCGCTGCTGCTCGATCTCGGCGCGGAGAGCCAGGGTGCGCAGATTGCGCGGGAGCATGAAGAGTGGCTCGGTGAGCGCGCGGCGGCGCGGGAACTGGGCATGCGTCCGCAGCAGGAACTCCAGACGGTGACGGCGGCTGCGCACGCGCTGGAAGAGGAGGGTGGCGTGCTCGCGCTGGGCGCGGTCGCGGTTGAACGCGTGGCTTCGCGCGCGTCTGGGCGTCCTTCCGGCGCGCGCTTCGGCACGCTCGTCCACGGCATCCTCGCGTTGGTCGAGTTGCGAGGCGATCGCGGCGCGCGCGCAGTCCTGGCACGTGCGCTGTCGAGCGCCATCGGGCGCAGCCTCGGCGCGAGCAGTGCGGAGATCGAGCACGCCTCTCTCGCTGCGATCGCGGCGCTCGAGCATCCGCTGATGCTCCGCGCAGCAACGAGCGCGGATTGTCGTCGCGAGGTCGATCTCTTTCGCGCACAGGTCGATGGCCCTCTCCTCGAGGGTGTCGCAGATCTCGCGTTTCGCGAACGCGACGAGGTGGGCCTCGCGCGCTGGATCGTGGTCGACTTCAAGACCGACGCGGCGCCTGAGTCGGTGGCCCGCTACTCCGCGCAGCTGCGGCTCTATGCGGGTGCGATCGAAGCGGCGACGGGCGAGCCGACGTTGCCTGTGCTCTTCGCCGTCTGAGTTTCGCGGATCGGCTACGTCATGCTGGTGAGCTGCAGGCCACCGGTGATCACCACGACTTCGCCGCGCTGCAGGCCGTCGATGACCGGGAGCAGATCTCCCGCCGCGTTCTCGTCGACGCGCACGACGCGACGCTGGAAGCGGAAGAGACCCGCCTCGTTGCGGCCAGTCTGGATGAAGACGACCGTCTGCTCTCCGAGCCGCACGACCGCGCTGCGCGGAACGGCCAGTGCGCGTCGCTCGCCCGTTGCGATCTTCACCGTCGCGTACATCTCCGGCTTGAGCTCGCCGTGGGGATTGGCGAGCACGCAACGCACGCGCGCGGTGCGCGTGACGGGATCGAGAGAAGGAGAGATCCAGTCGACGCGGCCGGTGAATGCACGCTTCGGATAGGCAGGGACTTCAGCGGAGAGAGTGGCCCCCTTTTGCACGGCGGCCGTGTCCATCTCGAAGACGTCAGCCCAGATCCAGACGTTCTCGGTGGAGCCGATGGTGAAGAGTTCGACCGCGCTGCCTCCCGCATACTGGCCCTGCACCTCGATGCCCGGATTCAGATTGCGCGCGATCACCTCGCCCGCGATCGGCGCGCGCAGCACGAACCGCTCTCCCGCGCCTTCTTCTCCGTGCAACAGCTTCATCCGCGCGCGCGCCCGCTCAAGCTCAGCGCGGGCCTTCTGCTGGTTGTCCTCGGCCTGCTCGAGATCGCGCTTCGCGCCGGCCTGCGCATCGACGAGTTCGTGCTGGCGCGTCAGCTCATGCTCCGCCGCGGTGAGATCGGCCTGCGCCTTGTCGACGTCGCTCTTGGCCTGGCCGAGATCCGGCGAGTCGAGGATCGCCAGCGGCGCGCCCTTGGCGACGCGCCCGCCGAGCGACGCGACCACTTCGAGCACGCGCCCCGTCACGGGGGAGAAGACATGCGCGACGCGCTGATCATCGAACGCGACGCGTCCGCTGGTGGTGATCTCCGAGCCGAGTTCGCGCTCTTCGATCGGCTGCGCGACGATCTGGCCGGCCGTCATCTGCTGCGACGAGAGCCACGCCTCGCCGGGCGGCGCGCGCGCTGCCTCGACCTTGCTCTCGTGGGTGCAGCTCGCGAGCAGCGACAGCGAGAGAACCATCGAGTGAATCGACCGGGTGCGGATCATGTGCGCAGCTCCTTCGCCACCGCCGCCTCGAGCTGCGCGACGGCGTTCCAATAGGTCGCGAGCAGATTCAGCCGCTCGCCGCTGACGGCCAGCAGCGTGCGCTGCGCGTCGAGGAGATCGAGCAACGTCGCGGCCCCTTTCGCGTACTGCACCTCAATGAGATCTCGCGCACGCTTCGCCCTCGCGAAGAGCTTGCCGTCCATGCGCTCCATCTGCGTGCGCGCCGAGACAAACGCGCTGAACGCCGCGCGCACGTCGTTCGCCACCTGCGCCCGCGCCTTCGCCGCGCCGATCTCCTGCGTGCGCAGATCGGCCTCTGCCTTCGCGATCTCGCCCTGCTGCTGGTAGAGGAGCGCGAGCGGAATCGAGAGCCCGACAGTCAGCGTCGGCGGCGTGATCGCGCCTTGCCCTGTGCCCTGCTGCGCGTAGCTCACCGAGAGATCGGGATCTCCCCAGCGCTGCCGGCGAGCGAGCGCAATCGCAGCGTGGGCGCGGCTGACCTGCTCCGTCGTCGCGCGCAGATCGGGCCGCAGCTCGAGCGCCTGCGCGAGCAGCGAGTCGCTGGTGGATTGCGCGAGCGGAGCTGGAAGCGCGAAGTCGAGCCCGTGCGGATCGAGCGCGAAGGTCGGCACCGGGCCGCGCGCGCCGAGGAGAAACGCGAGCTGCGCCCTGGCGGTGGTGAGCGCTTGCGTCGCCTGATCGTGCAGCTGCTCGGTCTCGAGTTCAGCCACTTCGGCGCGCGCGAGATCGGCCTCCGAGACAGCGCCGAGCGAAAATCTCTTCTCGTTGAGCGAACGCGTCCGCTCGGTCGAATCCTTCGCATCGATGCTCAGCGCGAGCTGCGCCTGCGCCTGCAGCGCGGCGATGAAGGCCTGCTTGAGCGACAACTCGAGCGTGCGAGCTGCGTCCTCCCGCGACTGTTGCGCTGCAGCGAGTGCTGCGTGCGCGATATCGAGGCGCAGACCGCGCTTGTTCGAGAGCAGATCGGAGAGTGCGCCCGACTCCGAGATGCCGACCGAAAACCCGACAGCGCAACCGGAGCAGCCTGCGGCCTCGTCGCCAAACGAGTGTGCGAGGCTGCCGCTGATCGAGGGATTCGGCGAGGCGCCGGCGACCGCGACATCTCCCTGCGCGCTCGCGACCTGCGCATCCGCGAGGAGGAGATCGAAGCCACGCACGCGAAAGAGGCGCAGCGCTTCGGGCAGCGTCAGTTGTGCGGGCAGCGCATCGTCACCAGCGGCGACCGCGACGCCCGGATGCGCAAGCAGGAGAAGAGCGGAGACGGCAGAGGTCAATCGCATGTCGGTCACTGCAAACAGCAAGCGACGGACCAGCCTGGGTGAGCGCGCAAAGCCTTGCTGGGAGCGGTCTTGCGCACGGTCCATCGCTGATCAGGATGACGGGCTGAAAGATTCTTGGAGGTCGGCCCGAAGCTTTCTTGCAGTGCCGCGGTTCGCGCCCAGGGCCAACGATCGCACCGACATCGATCTCGCGCGTGCGAGATCGCGCGCTGCGCGGTACACACTGCCGGCATGAAGCTCCGCTTGCGTCTCGCGCTGGTCTCCTGCGTCGTCGCGCTGGTCGCGGTCGTCTTGACGGGAGCTGTGCTCATCCGCCAGTCGCGCGCCTACTCGACGGAGCAGTTGCTGCAGAAGCAGGAACTGCTCGTGCAGAACCGGGCGTTCGCGCTCGGGGATAGTCTCGACGTTGCGGTGCGCGAGTTGATTCGTCTCTCGCACATGGCCGAGGTCGATCTCTCCGACAACGATCTGCGGCCCGAGGCGGCGCTGCTCGCGCATGCGCATCGCAACTCGACGCTCTTCAATATTGGCCTGCAGATCGAAGATGCTTCCGGACGCTGCCTCTGGAGTGAGCCCGCCGAGTCGAGTTGCGCGGGCGCCTCGTTCGCGAATGAGCCGTGGTTCATCGAGGGGAAGAAGGCGACCGGCGCGGTCGTCATGCGCGACGGAGATGGAGAGCGCATCGACGTGGTGGTGCCGATCGGACAGAAGCGCGACGCCGTGTCGGGCGTCCTGCGCGGCATCATCGACCCGCGCACCGATCGCATTCTCGGACCCGCGCTCAACGATGCGCTCCCGCCGGGAACCGAGGCCGCGCTCGTCTCGGCACAGGGCAAGCTGATCCATCCGCAGCGCCTGCTGCGCAACCTCGGTTGGGAGCGCGCGCTCGCGCTGGCTCCTGGCGCGGCCGGGACGTTTCTCCTCGATGAAGATGGCGAGCGCTGGCTCTACGCGCACGCGCCCGTCGCGCACGCCGGCTTTGGCATCGCCTTTCGCTGGAAGCTCTCGACGCTCGATGTCGGCCTGCAGCACGAGCTTCGCCTGCTCTTCTTCATTCTCAGTCTTGGCGTCGGGCTCGCGGTGCTGCTCGCGTTCGTCTCCTCGGGCTGGCAGACGCAGCCGCTCGAGAGTCTGGTGCGGGCCCGCACCGCAGAGCTCGAGGCGGCCCAGCGCGCGCTGCTCGCACAGGAGCGGCTTGCCGCGATGGGACAGGCCGCAGCGGTGATCTCGCACGAGCTGAAGAACTCACTCGGCGCGCTGGGGATGGGCGTGAGCCTGATCGCGCGCGAGGCCGCGAGCGTGGGTCTCACGCGCGTGCACGAGCAGGTGCGCGAAGAGGTCGCGCGCCTGCGCACGCTCACCGATGAGCTGCTCGTCTTCGCGCGCTCCCCGAAGATGGAGACGCGCACGCACGACCTGCGCGAACTCGCGAGGCGCGCGACGGAGATCTGCCGCGAGCAGGCCGCGTCGGCCGAGGTTGCGATCGAGGAGATCGATCAGGCTGCAGGCACCTCGGCGCTCGAACTGTCGTGCGATGGCGAGCGCATACAGAGCGTGCTGGTGAATCTGGTGCACAACGCGATCGAGGCGGTGGCCTGGCAGCGCGAGCCGGTGATCGGTCGCGCCCGCGCGGTGCGAATCTCTGTGCAGCAGCATCTCGCGAAGGAGTCCGCGGCCGCGCCAGGAGCGGTCGAGGTGATCATCGAAGACTCCGGGCCGGGCGTCTCCGCAGAGTCGCGCGCGCACCTCTTCGAGCCCTTCTTCACCACCAAACGCAACGGCACCGGCCTGGGCCTTGCGACCTCGCAGCGGTTCGTCGGTGCACACGGTGGCCGCATCGAAGTCGGCGTATCCGCTCTCGGCGGCGCGCGCTTCTGTGTCGTGCTGCCGGTCGTGCCGAAGCTCGTGCCGCAAGAGGAGGTGTGACGTGGAAGCTTCGATTCTGATCGTCGATGACGAGAAGTCATTTCGCGTGATCGCGGAGGAGGCGCTCTCGCGGGAAGGCTACCGCGTGCGTACGGCCGACAGCGGTGCGGCGGGACTGCGCGCCTGGCAGAAGGAGCCGGCCGACGTGGTGGTGCTCGATCGCAATCTGCCTGACCAGGACGGCGTCGAGCTGCTCGCGGTGCTCGCGCGCGATGCGCAGGAGAAGGGCGTGGATGCGCTCTTCCTCGTCGCCACCGCCTACGCCGATGTCGAGAATGCCGTGCTGGCGCTGCGCCGCGGCGCTGACGACTACCTCACCAAACCGATCCAGCTGCCCGATCTCGTCATCAAGATCCGCAAGGCGCTCGAGGCGCGGCGGATGCGCATTCGGGTGCGCGCGCTGCAGCGCGGGAGCGGACCGGCCGCGCCGCTGCTCGAATCGAAGAGCGCGCCGATGCGTGCAGCACTCGAGAGCGCGCGTCGTGTGGCGCAGAGCCCGAGCACGTCCGTGCTGCTGCAGGGCGAGAGCGGGACGGGCAAGGAGGTCATCGCCCGCTTCATCCACGAGCAGACGCCGGGCCGATCGGCCGAGGCGTTTGTCGAGCTCAACTGCGCGGCGATCGCGGAGGGGCTGCTCGAGAGCGAGCTGTTCGGCCACGAGCGCGGTGCATTCACCGATGCCAAGGAGAGCAAGCGGGGACTCTTCGAACTGGCCGATGGAGGCACGCTCTTTCTCGACGAGATCGGCGAACTCACGCCTGCGCTGCAGACAAAGCTCTTGCGCGTCCTCGAGACGATGCGCTTTCGCCGGGTCGGCGGGACGCGCGATCTCTCCGCGGATGTGCGCGTGATCGCCGCGACCAACCGCAACCTCTCCGACGAGGTGGCCGCGGGCCGCTTCCGCCTCGACCTCTTTCATCGCCTCGATGTCTTCCATCTCGCGCTCCCGACGTTGCGCGAGCGGCGCGAGGACATCGGCGATCTCTCGCGCTTCCTTCTCGCCGCCATCGCGCAGCGGTTGCTCAAGCCGGTGCGCGAGCTCACGCCAGAGGCGGAGAAGATGCTGCGCAGCTATGCGTGGCCGGGCAACGTGCGCGAGCTGCGCAATGTTCTCGAGCGCGCGATGATCCTCGAGAACGGTCCTCAACTGACGGCGAGTTCTCTCTCTCTCGGAAGCGGTGGCGCCCGCCGCGACGGCTCGTTCTTCGGCGTCGAGCTGATCGACGGACGCCCGCCCACTCTCGCGGAACTCGAGAAGCTCTACCTCGAGCGACTGCTCGTTCACACGGGCGGCAATCGCACGCAGGTGGCGCGCCTGCTCGACGTCTCCTATCCGACGGTGGCGAAGAAGATCGCCGACTACGACATCCCCATTCCCGAGAAGCTTTGAGTGCCAATGATTGGGATACAAACGATTCGCGCGACGATGCTTGGGGTTCAACTGATCTGCCTCGCGGCCGCTCCTGGCGCGGTCGCGAGCGGTGCCGTAGCGCCGGTCAAGCGGGTACACCCGCCAGCTGCAGAGTTGATCAAGAGCTACCAGTTGGCCGCGGGCGTGGCGGCGCTTCGCGCGGTGCACACGCGCTCGTGCAAGGGAGAGGTCGAGCGGACCCCGAGCGGCGTCACGGCGGGTGCGGCGATCACGCCGTTTCACGGGAAGATCGAGCTTGATTGGAAGGAGCCGGGGCGAGCGCGGGAGGTCTGGGACGACGGCAAGCAGCGCACGCGCCGGATCAGCGACGGCGAGCACGGTTGGGTGGTCGGTACGGCCGAGAAGCGGCGCGAGCTGCATGTGACAGATCGGGTTGAGTTGTCACGTCTCGCCGCGCTCTTTCAACCCGCACTGGTGCTGCCGCTCGACGAGTTGGCCTTCGCGCGCGTCGACAAAGTGGGTGGGCGTGAGGCGGATGTGCTGCAGACGAAGAGTGGCGAGCTGCTCTGGCTCGATCAGGAGACGCACCTTCCGCTGCGCCTCGATCTCTTCGTCGAGCGCGTGGAGCCGTCGAGCGCGGGCCGCTTCTACCTCTCGCAGATCTTCTTCGACGAGTGGCAGACCGTGGGAGCGATGCAGTTGCCGCGCGTGATGCGCCGCGTGCGCGCCGAGGGCTCGACGATCTATCGATTCACCGAGGTGAAACAGGACCTCGAGCTCGCAAGCGGGCTTTTCAAAATCCCCTACTTCTGGCGCAAGTAGCGCGCTCGTCGTTGCCGCCAGCGCGCGTGGTTAACGGTAGGCAACGAGCAGCGCGATCAACGCCAGAGCGGCCGGGATGGTCTGGATGTAGAGGATCCGCCGCATCACCGAGATGGCGCCGACGATGCCCGCGATCGCGACGCAGGCGAGAAAGAAGCTTGCGCGCGGGACCAGCTCGGCGCCGGACGCCAGCGCCCAGATGAGGCCGGCCGCGAGGAAGAGATTGTAGAGGCCCTGGTTGAGCGCGAGCGTCCGCGTGGTCTCGGCGCGCGCTTTGTCCATGCGAAACGTCTTGAGCCCGAACGGTTTCGTCCAGAGCACGGACTCGAGCACGAAGATGTACGCGTGGATGAGCGCGACGAACAGGACGAGGAGCTGCGCGAGCAGGGTCATCAGAGTCTCGATGGGGAAATGTTGTTCGCTTCAGGGCGCGTCGACGTCGAACTGCGCGGCGGCGCTGCTGTTGCCGTGCGCATCGGTAAAGAACCCGGCGGGAAGCGCGAGCGTGTAGTGCCCGCTTGCCACCGCGAGCGCTCCGGTGAAGCCAGGGCCTGCGCCGGGGGCGTACGCGTTGGGACCGGCCGGCCATGCGGGATGCTGCGGCGCAAGCGTGAGCGTCTGTCCGCCCGCGGCTGCGGTGACCGTCGCTGAGAGCGTCGACGTGCCGGGATCCACGGGCGCGAACGGCGCGGCATAGCGCGTGTCGGTGAGGCGGAACGCATCGACCTGCCACTCTGAATTCGGATCGCTCGCGTAGATCGCGGCGCGCGCCGGATAGCGCGGCGTGAGCGCGACGTTGAGCGTCCCTGCCGTGACGATGAGCGACGAGTCGAAGCCAAGCTTGCTGCTCGCCACGACGGCAAATGGCGTCGTCGGCAGATCGATGGCCTGCACCGTGCCTGCACGCTGCGCCTTGCCGACGAGGTGCAGCCGATAGTTGCCGAGCGCGAGATCGATCGGCGGCTCGTACTGCGCCGTCCACTCGTGCGAACGGCTCGTCGCAGTCTGGTTGGTCACGAAGCTGGGCGTCGCGCGATAGACCAGCGGCACATCTCCTCGCGCGCTCGTCACCGGGATCCACCCGTTGATCAGCACGTCGGAGAAGGTCCCGTGGCCGTCGTCCTTCTGGAGGCGCACCTCCGGATTTCCCATCGCCGGATCGCCCGCAAAGAACTTCGCGACCACTGGCGCAAGGCGCTCCACCTGCGCAGGCGGCTGCGTCTCGACAGCGGGAGCGTCGCTCGAGTCGGTCGCGGCCACGGCGGTGTACGTGAGCGGCGTTCCATCCACGGGCGCGGGCTCGGGGAGAATCTTGTGCAGCGCGGCTCCCGTGCGCAGTTCGTGAAATGCATCGGCGCTCTGCTGCACGATGAACGCGGCGTACTTCCAGCCCCAGAAGGTGATGGTCGGTTCGTATCCACCAGAGAGCCAATCCTGATCGAAGAGCAGATAGCCGTCGTGGTCCTGCGCGTAGCCCAGCACCAGCGCGTCGGCGACGCCGCCATCTGCATCGGCAAGCACCTCGTCGCGCAGCGCCCGACCGACGGCTGCGACCGGCTCTCCCGGCAGCGTCACCAGTGCGAGATCTCCGATGCGCGCAGCGAGGACGCGCGACTGGTACTTGCCGCCGCCCGCGGTCGCGGGGCCGATGCAGACCACCTGGTTCGTCGGGATCGCCGCGCCGGGACAAGCGGGCGTGTAGATGTATTGGCAGAGCACGGCGCCGTCTGCGTAGAACTCGCCCTGAGAGTAGCCAATCTCGTCGTGGAACGAAGATACCTGGCGTTCCAATGATTGGAGTACCAACGATTCCTTCATCGCTGCGCCCGCCTGCGTCCAGACCTGGCTGACCACCGCGGCGAGGTCCGCGCCCGTGCGCTGCATCGCCTGCGTGCCCGACTCGCCCTGCCCATCGGGGCTCGCGTCGCCGGCGTTTCCCTGCAGGTACATCGCGATCACCGGCTGCGTGAAGGTCTGCTCCACCGCAAGCTCGGCGTGCCCGGGCGCGTCGGTCGAGAGGCTGCGGTTGGTGCTGCCGCTGACCGTCCCGTGCATCGCATAGTGGAAGAGCGCTGCGATCGGCGCGCCGTCCTGGCCCTCGACGCGCAGCACGGTGACGCGCGTGTCCTGATCCTTGCCTCCGGTGATCCAGTCATTCTGGCAGCGGCGATCGTAGGCCGCCGTTGTGTCGGTTCCCGAGGCGTAGCCGAAGCGCGCTGGCTTGAGCGACGCAAGAGCCTCGCCGATGGCCGCCGCGATCGGTCCCGCGATCCGCTCGAGCATCTCCTGGCTGAAGGTGTCGCAGCCGTGCGCGAGCACATGGCGCGCGAGAGGCGGCTGCCCATTGAGCGCCTCGGCCGTAATGCTCTCGCGCGAGAATCGGCAACCCTCCGCGTGCGTGTGTGTCGCGTCGAGGATCAGCTTGCCGCGCAGGTCGATCTTCGTCTGGGCCTTGACCAGCGCGAGCACGCGCTCGGTGAGCACGGCCGTCACAAAGACCGCGTCGATGCGCGCGATCACCAGCTGCGTGCGCCCGTTGTCGAACGCGACCACCTTGGCCATCGGCTGCGTCTCGAGGCCGCGCGTCGAGGGAAAGATATCGGCGAAGGGACTGCCGGGTTCGTCGCTCGGGAACGGTCCGGAGAGCGCCGCGGTCTGCGTGTATCCCGCGGTGGAGATGCCGACCGGCTCGTCGAGCGGACGCGCCGCCGCCGCCGCGCGCAGCGGACCGGGGCTGTTCGGATCGATCGCCTTCGCGTGGCAGCCGAGCTGCGTGCAGAGCAGCGCGGCAACGAGTGCGGGCATGAGGCGCAGCAGCGCGGAGGGACGAGCGGCGACTTGGTGTACGTTTGACACGAAGGTGCTCCGATGAGGCCCATGCGGACAGGCCGATGCAAACATCTGCTCGTGCGCATTCCACGCCGAGGGGGTGCCACGCAAGAGGAGTTCTCTCAACTTCCGAGCAGGCGCAGCGCTGTCTCGCTCGCCTCGCCCGCCTCGAAGACCAGCACGCCTTCCTCGCTGTACTCCTCGAGATCCTCGTGCAGCCACGACTCGCCCGCCCGCACGCGGTGGAAGCGGAGCGCGCAGCTCTCTCCGTCGTAGCTGAGGATGAGATTGAAGCGGCCCTGGTAGCGCGCAAGCTCGCGCGGCAGTCGCTCGGCGAGCACAAGTCCCGCCGTCAGGAGCAGCAGCGGACAGCTTGCGGTGAGGCGAGGATCGAGCAGATCGCCGACCGACAGCTTGTTCGCCGTGCACTCGAGATTGGTCCGGTCGTCGAAGGCCGCCAGCCGCGATCGCCAGGCCCCCGCGGGACGCACGAGCAGCACCAGCTCCTCGACCTCCTCGAGATTGAGCTGCGCGCGCGCAGCGAAGCCCGGATCGAGCGCCAACTCGATCTCGCGGCTCTGCAGCTCTCGCAGGTGTTCCTGCATCCGGCGGTTCATGCGCATCGCGAAGTCTCTCAGGGCACAACTGTAACGCCACTTCGTTTCCCAACGCTTGCGCGCATCTGGCAAAAGCATCCGCCCATGCGTCGCCTGCTCTGTTTCGTTGCCGCCGTTCTTCTTTCGTCCAGCGCACGTGCCGAGCTGCGCGGGCGCATGAATCTGTCGCCATGCCGTCTGCCTGGTTCGAGCGCGCAGGCGCTCTGCGGCACGCTGCCGGTGGCGGAGGATCGTGCGAAGCCGGGCGGCCGGACGATCCAACTGCGCGTCGCGCTGGTTCCCGCTGTCGCGCGCAAAGCCAGGCCAGACGCGCTCTTCCTGCTCGCCGGTGGTCCCGGCCAGGCGGCCACCGAAGCGATTCCACCGCTCATCACCGCGGCGTTCGAGAAGGTCCACAAGACGCGCGATCTGGTGCTCATCGATCAGCGTGGCACGGGGAAATCGAACAAGCTCGCCTGCGATCCGGTTGGAGAGACGGCGACGCTGCAGGAGCGACTGTCGGCGAAGAGCTTCGCGCCTGCGCGCTTGCGCGAGTGTCTTGCGCATCTCGACGCCGACGTGCGCCTCTACACGACCTCGATCGCGATGCAGGATCTCGACGACGTGCGCGCAGCGCTCGGCTACGAGCAGATCGATCTCTGGGGCGGCAGCTACGGCACGCGCGCCGCTCTCATCTATCTGCGCGAGCACGCCCAGCACGTGCGCGCGGTGATCCTCGATGGCGTTGCACCTCCGCAGATGCGCCTTCCTCTCGACTTCGGACGCGATGCACAGCGCGCCCTCGATCTCCTCTTCGCGGCCTGCGCGGCAGACGCGGCGTGCGAAAAGGCGTGGCCTTCACTGGCAGAGAAGTTCGCCGCGCTGCTCGCGAAGTTCGATCAAGGACCGATCTCCGCGAACGTTCAGGATCCGCGCACGGGCGCGCCAGCAGCGGTCCAGATCGATCGCGATGCCTTCACGGGGCTCCTGCGCGGCGAGCTCTACATCCCCGACATTGCTTCGTTGATTCCCCTGACGATCGAGCGCGCGGCGACGGGAGACTTCGCGCCGTTCATCGCCGAGGGTGACGGCCTCTCCGGCGGAATGGCCAACTCGATGTCGCTGGGAATGATGCTCTCGGTGCTCTGCGCCGAGGACATTTCGCGCTACGACGACGCGGCGATCGTCGAGGCGACCCGCGGCACGTTCCTTGGTCCCGAAGCGATTCGCGACTTCAAGCGTGGCTGCGAGGTCTGGCCGCACGCGAGCTACCCCGAAGGATTCGACGCGCCGGTTTCATCGCGCGTGCCGACGCTCCTGCTCTCGGGCGAACTCGATCCGGTCACGCCTCCTCGCTGGGCCGATCTTGCGCGTGCGACGCTCAGCGATTCGGCTCACTTCATCGCACCGGGCGTCGGTCACGGAGTCTCGGCGCACGGCTGCGCTCCCAAGCTGATCGAAGAGTTCCTCGAGCGCGCGACCGCGCAGGGCCTCGACGGCAGCTGCATCGCGAAGCAGACGCGGCCCCCGTTCTTCACCTCGTTTGCGGGGCCGACGCCATGATCGAAGTGAAGAGTCTGCACAAGCGGTTCGGCAGCGTCGTCGCGGTCGAGGACGTCTCGTTCCGCGCGGAAGACGGGGTCATCACCGGCCTGCTCGGCCCCAATGGCGCCGGGAAGACGACGACCCTTCGTGTACTTTCTACACTAATCAACCCCGACCGCGGCTCGGCGAGCATCGATGGCCTCGATGTCGCGACGAGGCCGCTCGAGGTGCGCCGTGCGCTCGGGATGCTGCCGGATGCGCGCGGGCTCTATCCCCGCCTGACCGCGCGCGAGCACATCCACTATTTCGGCGAGCTGCATGGCATGGATCTGCCAACGCTCACCACCCGCGCGCAGGAGCTGCTCGAGATGCTCGAGATGGGACAGCTCGCAGATCGGCGCGTCGACGGTTTCTCCAACGGCGAGCGCACGAAGGTCGCGCTCTGCCGCGCGCTCGTCCACTCGCCACAGAACATCGTCCTCGATGAGCCGACCAACGGCCTCGATGTGATGAGCACGCGCGCGGTCCGTGAGCTCCTGCGCATGCTGCGCGCCCAAGGCCGGTGTGTGGTCTTCTCCAGCCACGTCATGCAGGAGGTGGCGGCGCTCTGCGATCGGATCGTCATCGTCGCGCGCGGCCGCGTCGTCGCCGAGGGAACAGCGGACGAGCTCAAGGAGCGCGCCGGCAAGGAGAGCCTCGAAGAGGCGTTCGTCACCATCATCGGGTCGGGAGAGGGGCTGCTTCAATGAGCGCGCAGCGAGACGAGCGGCGCAGCCTGGGCTTTTTCGTGCGCGGCGCGCGCGTGGTTCTGCGCAAAGAGGTGCGCGATCATCTGCGCGATCGCCGCTCGCTGATGTCGGCGATGTCGATGCCGCTGCTGGGGCCGCTGCTGGTCGTGCTGATGTTCACGGTGATGTCGAAGATGTTCCACGACGATCGCCCGCTGATGATTCCCATTCGCGGTGCCGAGCACGCGCCCAATCTCGTCGCGTTTCTCGAGCGAACCGGCGCGCAGTGGAAGCCCGCGACAGGAGATCTCGAGGCGCAGGTGCGCATGGGCAAGCTCGACTTCGCGCTCGACATCTCCGAGGAGTATCCGAAGCAGTTCAATGCGGGCCGCGCAGCGGAGCTGGTGCTGGTGGTCGATGATTCGCGCACGAAGACGGCGGTGCAGATCCGGCGGCTCCAGTCGCTGCTGCGCGGCTACTCCGGACAGATTGGCGCGCTGCGCTTGATGGCGCGCGGAGTCAGCCCGGAGCTCGCGAGCGCGCTCAAGCTCGAGGAGATCAACGTCTCGACGCCGGAGAAGACGGCCGCCGCGCTCCTCTCGATGGTCCCGATGTTTCTGCTCATGTGCGTCTTCACGGGCGGAATGTATCTGGCCATCGACAGCATGGCCGGAGAGCGCGAACGCGGCTCGCTCGAGCCGCTGCTCATCAATCCAGTGACGTGCGCGCAGGTCATTCTCGGCAAGTGGGGCGCGGTGGTGATGGCGAGCTGCGTCTCGCTCTCGACGGTGCTCGCGGGCTTCATGTTGGCGTTGCCTCACGTGCCGCTCCAGGACCTCGGCGCGCGTGCGCAGTTGGGTCTTCACGAAGCGCTCGGCGTCGCGCTGGTGCTGGTCCCGCTGGCGTTCTTCGCGAGCGCGCTGCAGATGCTGATGGCGCTGTTCGCGCGCACCTACAAAGAGGCCCAGACCTATCTCTCGCTGCTGATGATGATCCCGTCGATCACGGCGGCGATGCTTTCGATCTCGCCACCCGAGGGGAAGCTCTGGATGATTCTGGTTCCGGTGCTCGGACAGACGCTCCTGCTCAACGACGTGCTGCGCGGTGAGCCGCTGCGCTTGGCCTGGATCGCGGCGGCGGCGGGGATGGCACTGCTCGCCACGGCGCTGGCTGCGGCCGCGACGACGCGGATGCTGGGGCAGGAGAAGATCGTGTTCGGACGCGGGGCCGGCTCGTAGTTCGGCTGCTTCGCGGCGACTAGAATCGAACGGCGGTCGAGGCTGCCACTCCGCCGCGCACCGGAATCACGGATGCGGTCGCGCGCGAGGAATCGTTGGCATTCAAAGCATGTGCGCCAGCCCGCGGAGGGTTGAACAGGTAGAGCAACACGCCGCCGGCCAGCGCCGCGCCCCCGCCCGCCATCAGGCCGATCTCCGCTGCTTGATCGCGCTTGCCGCGGCTCTCGACGCTTGGGTCGTAGACCTTGCCTTGCTGGGCGGCGGTGTTGATCTCATTGGCGGCCGTCATGGCTCCGAACCCGCAGATCCCTCCGCCGATCAGCGCTGCGGCCCCAATGCTGCCGACGACGATCCCTGCCATGCGCAGCGCGGGCATCGCCGGAGGCGCGACGACTTCGATCGGGGCGGTGATGCGAGGGGCGACCGCGACCGTCGGCGCGACATATCCATGAGGAACCGGCGCGACGACGGTGCTCCCTTCCTCGGCAGAGGCCGGCACGATCGTCGACGCGAGCGGCGCCACGACGCCCGACGGCGCGGGTGCGATGGTCGGCGTGGGAGCAGCGGCGAGCGCAGGTGCGGCCGCAGTTGGAGCATGCGGCGCTGCTGCCGCGACAGCCGACGGCTTCGCCGCGAGCGACGGAATCACCAGCTCAAGCGATTCGGCAGGAAGCGCTGGACCGCGCTGGGCCTGCTTCTCCCGATGTTCAGCCTTCGCGACCTTCGCGTTCGCATCGACGTGCGCGACGGCCGGAGGCGCAACCAGCTTGGCCTTCTCGGGCGTGAGCGCGACCAGCGGCATCTCCGGCGCGACGGTCTCGAACGGCATGGTGTCGAGCACGACCTTCCCGCTCTTCGCGGGCGCTTCCGGCTTCTTCCCGTTTCCGCTCAGCTCGAGATCGTCGAGCGCGACCTTCTTCGCGGCAGCCGCGACAGGCTTGGCCGGCTCCTTGTTCGCACCAACGTCGAGGTCGTCGAGCGTGACCTTGTGCTTGGCCGGCTCCTTGTTTGCGCCCACCGCAAGCTCCTCAAGCGCGACCTTGTGCTTCGCTCCGCTCGACGGCGCAGGCCCCTTCTTCAACGCAGCGATCTTCGCCTCTGCGTCGGCCTTCTTGGGCGCGTCGGGAACCTTCTCCAGATAGAGCTGGTACTCCGCAATCGCCTTGGCGCGGTCGCCGGCGAGCCGGTACGCCTCGCCCAGGTAGTAGAGCAGCGACGCGGACTTGTTGGCTGCGTAGGCCGCCTCGAACGCATCGATCGCGTCCTGCGATTGTCCTGCTGCGAGCGCGTGCTGGCCGCGCTGGAAGAGCTCGCGCGCCTGCCCTGCGGCGTCGAGCGCATGGGCGTCTGGCGCGAGCAAGAGGAGCGCGAGCAGGGCCGAGAGGATGGAGCGAAACGGCATGGAAGTCTCTCCTGCGCGGGGCCGAACCCAAACCGGGACGGCGACCGTCAAAGCTAGGTCTGCAACGGTCTGCTGGTCAAACTCTCAACCGCAGAAAACCGGCGCGCCTTGACGTCGGCATCGGCAGCCCTCACCGTCGCGCGCATGGAGCGACACGCGAGATGATGCGATCGATGGAGGCGGAGCTGCTCGCGGGCGAGGCGCTCTATCGGGCCGTCGTGCTCGAGAAGATGCTGCACGCGCGCGAGTCGGTGGACATCGCGACTGCGAACGTGAAGGCGATGTTCGTCGAGGACGGCGCGCGCAGGCGGGGAGCGGACTACACGTCGATCGTCGCGCAGTTTTCCCGGCTCGCGGCGCGAGGTGTGCGGCTGCGTCTGCTCCACGCCGAGACTCCTTCACGGCCGTTTCGACGCGCGTTCGACAACGAGGCGCGCCTCGTCGCCGGCGGATTGGCACTGCGTCTCTGTCCGCGCGTGCACTTCAAGGCGGTGATCGTCGATCGCGCGTGGGTCTACCTCGGCTCGGCCAATCTCACTGGCGCAGGGCTCGGCGCGAAGGGCGAGCACAAGCGCAACTTCGAGCTGGGCTTCGTGACCGAGGATTTCGACGTGCTCGATCGCGCGGGCGCGCTCTTCGAATCGGTCTGGAGCGGCGCGGAGTGCGGGCCTTGCAAGCTGCGCGACGTCTGCCCCGATCCGCAGGGCGAGGAAGAGGGCAGGGGGCGCCGTTCACGACGCGGACCTCGTGCAGGACGCGGCTCCTCCTTGATCCAGCTCGGCAAGTCGCGGCGTCTGGGCCGCTGAACCGTTCGACTTCTCACTGTGACGTAGATCGCTTCGCTTCCTCCCGCGTTCGCCTGGCTTCCACGGCCCCAATCGTTCCACTCGAGTGCCCATGCTCTCTTCTCTTCTTCTTGCAGCGGTGGTCACGGCCAACGCGCCAGTCGTCTCTGTCACCGTCTTCAACGATCGTGCGCGCGTCGTGCGAGAGGCGTCGATCGAGGTGCATGGCCCGACCAGCGTTTCTCTGGCGATGCTTGCCGACAGCGTCGATCCCAACTCGATCCGGCTCGAGGCGCTCGGCGCCGAGGTGCGAAAGGTCGACCTCGTTCACGTCGATGCGGACGTGTTTCCGGAGGCGGCCGCGCGCAAGCTGCTCGACCAGCTCGACGAGGCCGATGATCGGCTCGCGCTCGATCTGCGCGAGCGGTCCGTGCTGCGCGGGCAGCTCGCCGATGTTCAGGGCCTCTCTCCGATCGCCCCGTCGCCGGACTTGCGTGGCCCCGCGCCGAAACTCAATTCGACCGGCTGGACCGACGTGCTCGCATTTCTCTCCGGCAGCGCTGAGCGGCTCCAGGCGCGGCTGCGCGACACCAACGCACGCATCACACTCGACGAACGTGCGCGTCAGACCGCTGCCGACGCGGCGCGCGCGCTCGGTGTTGAACACCGGCGCTCCGGCGTGAACGTGATTGCACTGCTCGCGGGAGACGGGAAGGCTCAGGTGAGGCTGACCTACCAGGTGCTCGGCGCGCGCTGGACGCCGAGCTGGTCGCTGACCTATCGCGCGGGCCGCGGCGCCGATGGGGCCAGCGATGAGACGGTCCTCGCGCAACTCGATGGGCTGGTGTCGCAGGAGACAGGCGAGTCGTGGACGAACAGCGCGCTGCAGCTCTCAAGCGCGGTTCCTGCGTCGGTCACTGCGTTGCCGGAGCTGCTCTCCTGGCGCATCGGCGTGAAGGAGCGCTTCCAGCCGACATCTCACCCGCTGACCAATCCACCGCCGATCGCGCCTCTTCCGAATTCGATCCGCACCCCGTCTCCGCGCGAGGAGGACACTGCAGGGCGCCTGCGGGCGCTCCTGCTCGAGCGTGCCGCAGCGACGGATGTGGAGGCGTCCGCGGAAGGTCGTGCAAGTGCGAAGGCGTCGCAGGCGCAGGCGTACGCGCTGGGCGGCGGCGCAGGAGGCGAGACAGGCAATGCGCCCAAGCGCTCTCTACGCAATTTCGCGGCGACACCGCAGGCCGCCGCTCCGAGTGAGGCCGAGGAACCGGCCGACAGTGTCCAGTCTCTCGGCAGTTCCCGCCGCGAGGCTCGACCGCCTCCGCCGGTGGAGCAGATCGGCCTCTTGCCTCCGCCGTCGTGGCGCCCTCCTTCGTATGGCGCGAACTCTCCCGCCACGCTCGCTGGCGGATTCGACCTCTCGTTCAATTCCGCGCAGCCGATCACCCTCGAGAGCAGCGCTGCAGCGCATCGCGTCCCGCTCGTCTCGCAGAACTGGCCGGTGCACACCGAGCGCGTCATCTACCCCGCGCTCGCGCAGGAGGCCTGGCTGATCGCCAAGCTGACAATTCCTCTCGGCCACCAGTTGCCCGGCGGCGATGCCGATCTCTTCGTCGGAGACGATCCGTCGGGTCACGCGACGCTCTCCCCGATGGCGCCGGGTGACGAGATCTCGCTGCCGCTCGGCATCGATCGTGCGCTCAAGCCGGTGCGCAACGTCAGCCAGGTCCAGTCGGAGAAGGGCCTCTTCTCCAAGGACGACATCGACGAGTACGTCGTCACCATCGAACTGGCGAATCCGTATCCGAGGCCGATCGCGCTCCGCGTGATCGATCAGATCCCGCTGCGGGGAGACCAGCGCGTCGACGTTGAGTTTCTCCGCGCCGAACCGGCCGCGAAGCCAGATCCCGATACCGGGAAGCTCGAGTGGGCGCTCTCGCTGCCCGCACAGCAGAAGGCCGCGCTGACCTTCTCCTATCGTCTACGCCGTCCGCGCGGCGCCCACCTGCACCAGTAGGAGCGCGCCCATGACCTTTCCGAAATCATTGGTGTACCAATTATTGGTGTTCAAACGATCTGCATCGAGGTCGATCTTGTCTTCGTTCAAATCCAGCCTGCTTGCGCCGTTCGCCGTCGGCTGCGCTCTCTCTCTTTCCGCGCTGGCCGAGGACGGGAAGATCGCGCGTGTCGTGGTCTTCCCCGATCGTGCCGAAGTCACGCGCAGCGCCGACGTCGCTTGCGCTGCGGACGCGGCGGTTGAGTTCAACCGGCTCCCTCCGTCGATCGATCCGGCGTCACTGCGCGCCGCTTGCTCCTCGGCCACGGTGGTCGCGGTCGAGTTGCAGCACCGTCCGCAGTCCGAGGCCTTCTTTTCTCGCGCCGCCGCCGGAGTCGATGAGTCGCTGCGCGCCATCGAGCTGAAGATCGCTGAGCAGCAGGACACGGCCGCGCGGGCTCGCCAGCGCAGTCACGCCGCGATCTCCCTTCGCGGCGTCGGCGACGCGCAGATCGCCCGAGAGATGGTGCTGCCCGCTCCAGACGTGAAGGCGTGGAGCGTCGCCAACGAGCGGGTCCTTGCGGCGCAACTGCAGGCCAGCGAGGAGGAGCAGCGAGCGATCTCCGCCTCACGCACGCTCGAGCGGACACGGCGTGAGCTGATCGCGAAGCGCGAATCGCTGGCCGCCGAGTCCGGGCGCCAAGAGACCTTCGCGCGGGTGCGGGTTTCCTGCCCGGCGGGACATCAGGCGCAGGTCGAGTTGACCTACGTCGTCGCAGGCGCATCGTGGAGCCCCGCCTATGAGGCGCGCGCCGAAGAGCGACTCGATGCGCACGCGACAGAGAGCGGCGCTGGGCCGGGCTTCGTCTCGCTCGCTCTCTTTGGCACCGTCGTGCAACGCACGGGCGAGAACTGGGACGACGCGAAGCTGACCTTGTCGACGGCGCTGAGCCGCCGCGACACGACGCTCCCCGATTTGGCGCCACTGCGCGTGTTCGCCGAGCCGCGCGAGCCGCCGCGCAAGGTCCTTGTCCGTCGAGACGAGGAGCGCACGCACGCTGAAGCTGCCGCGAGCCGCGGTGGCGACTCCCTCGGCACCACCGCACAGCAGGGCCTTTCGGTGCAGTTCCCCATCGCTGCTTCGTCCAGCGTCTCGGGCGATGGCACTCCCTCGCGACTCTCGCTCGCGAGCGCACGGCTTGCTGCCCAGTTCGTCTTTCGCGTCGTTCCCAGCCAACTCCCGTTCGTCATGCGCGCCGCAGACCTGGTCAACACGGCGCCGTTCCCGCTGCTCGCGGGTCCGGTCGACCTCTTTCGCAAGAGCGGACTGATGGGTCGCGCCGAGCTGCCTCGCGTTGCGGCTGGAGCTCCGTTCCATCTCTCCTTCGGTCTCGACGAACAGTTCAAGGTGAAGCGAATCGTCGTCGAGGAACTGGTGAAGGACACCGGCATCTTCAGCAAGGGGAAGCGTTTTCGCTACGACTACGCGTTCGAGCTGCAGAGCCTCTCGCCCGCGCCCACGGCCATCGAGCTGCTCGACCGGGTCCCAGTCTCGGAGCTCGACGATGTCGAAGTCGCGCTCGACGAGAAGACGACGCCGGGTTTCGTGCGGAGCGCGGAGGACGGCACCATTCGCTGGACGGCGACGCTCAAGCCCTCCGAGAAGAAGCGCATCGAGCTGGCGTTCCACGTCGACGTGCCTGCGAGCTACGATATAGGAGGGCTGTGAAGGCAAGCGCTCCAGCCGTGATCGTTCTCGTCGCTGCGCTCGTCTCGTCGCGTCTCGCCGCGGCCGCCCCTGAATCCGTCGCGAGCGCGCCCGGTGTGCGCGTCGATGCGAGCCGACCGCTTCCCGATGGCGGTGCTGCTCCCGTCGAAGCTACGGGCAGCGACGCACCAGTGTGGCAGTGGCGCGACGACGATGACGACGAAGGGGTCTCGTCCTCAGGGAGTCACGCTGCGACCGCAGAGCTGCCGCCACCGGGGCCGCCGAAAAGTGCGCAGCTCGAGGTGACAGGTCCCGTGAAGTTCCACCTCGTCGCGCAGTCGGGACAGGTCGAGATGGTGACCGGTCGCGCAGGGCTGGTGCGCGCCGTGCTGACCGGTGCGCGCGCGTCGAGTTCGCTGACGCTCGTGCGTCGAGGTGATCACCTCGAGGTCCAGTTTGGCGATCATCGCCAGCTGCGCGGCGGGCTCCTGCGCGTCGAACTGCCCGCGAGCAGCAACGCGGAGATCAACAGCGGCGCTGCCGACATTCTTCTCGATGGCCAGTTCGGCGAGGTGCTCGCGCGCACCCGCAGCGGCCAGGTTCACGCCGCCCGCCTCGGCGCGGCGGAGATCGAGACGATCTCGGGAGACGTGATCGTCGACGCCTCGAGCGGTCCTCTGCGCATCCACACCGACTCGGGAGATGCCGCGATCGTCAGCGCGCAACCGATCGCAGCGCTCGACTTCTCCTCGACGACGGGCAGCCTCTCCTGGCAGGGCCTCTGCGCGAAAGGCTGTCGGCTCTCGGCGGAGAGCAGCTCGGGCGAATTGAGTTTCGCTCTCGAAGCGAAGAGCTCCTTCGAACTCACCTTCGGTTCGCGAACCGGAGACCTGCACGACACACTGCCCCTGGTCGTGCACCGCCAGCTCCATCACCGGCCAAACTTCGGCGGCGGCTGGACCGAGGCGGGCTACGGGAAGGGCGAAGGCATCATCGAGTGCGACACGCTCTCGGGAGATCTCACGCTGCGCCCGCGTTAGTCGCGATCCGCCGAGGGTCGTCCTCTCGACCGAGATCCGTTTCCGCGCAAGCCCTGCTAGAAGGCGCCCCGTGCGCTACCAAGAAGGAATGAAGATCGTCCACCGCGCCCAGCAGTCCTGGGGCGTGGGCCACATCATCGACGTCAGCGAAGACCCGCCCCGCTTGACCG
Organism: uncultured delta proteobacterium; assembly: GCA_903911145.1. Classification (GTDB taxonomy): domain Bacteria; phylum Myxococcota; class Myxococcia; order Myxococcales; family 40CM-4-68-19; genus CAIWCD01. Next base: position 198,513 of record CAIWCD010000018.1, read on the forward strand.
CCGAGTTTCCTGGCAGGCCTGGCGATCCGGTGATGCTCTCGTCGAGAGATCAGGCGCTCATCCGCTTCAAGTTCGTCAATGGCGCGCCCGCCCGGCTGGCCGATGGCTCCGAGGCCAAGGTGCTGCGGCAGCTGCCCGGACCCTCGGACGATCTCTTTCGTTACACGGTCGAAGTTCCGGGGAAGAAGCCCTCGATTCGCAGCGAGGCCGATCTGCGCGCGCTGCCGCAACGTGAGGGTCCGGCCGAGCGGCTCGCCTCGGGACACTGGGGCTCGCCCGCGGATTTCGCTCTGCGCGGAGAGGTGGTCCGTCTCGATCTCGAGCGTCGCGCGGACGCACTCGGCGCGCTCTTCGCGAGCCGCGTCTACGTCAAGCCTCATCAAGTGTCCGTCGCGCACAACGTGCTCTCCGCGAGCGCGCCGCGCTTCGTGCTCGCCGATGAAGTTGGTCTCGGCAAGACGATCGAAGCGGGGCTCGTGCTCTCGGCCTTGCTGCACGCGGGCCTCGTGCGTCGCTGCTTGGTCGTCGCGCCGTCGCACCTGACCGTGCAGTGGCTCGCCGAGCTGTTCCACAAGTTCAACCTGCTCTTCACGCTCATGGACCCTGAGCGGGCCGCGGGCGATCGCACCGATGAGGCCGAGAGCGCGGGCACTCCCTGGTCGCGGCACAAGCTCGTCGTCACGTCTCTGGAGTGGCTCTCGCGCTCGCGCGATGAGGCGGAGCAAGCAGCGGATGCCGGTTGGGATCTGGTGATCTTCGACGAGGCCCACCATCTGCGCGGCGAGCGTGCGTACGAGGTCGCGCAGGCGCTCGCGAAGAAGACGTGGGGGTTGTTGCTGCTCACCGCGACGCCGCTCCAGCTTGACCCGGCCGAGTACCACGCGCTTCTGCGATTGGTGGATCCCGCTCCGGCGGCGAGCGAAGAGGAGCTGCGCGAGCGGCTCTCCCGCGCGGGCGATCTGTCGACGGAAGTGCGCGCGCTGCTCGCGGGCGACAACGAGGCGGCGGCCCGAATCGGGAAGCTCTTTCCCGCGGACACGGAGTTGGTCGCGCTCTGTCGCAGCGTCGCAAGCGGCACCGGCAAGAAGTCTGGCGGGAGAGAGCCGCGCGAGCGTCTGCTCGCCCATCTTGCCGACGGATACGGACTCTCGGCTCGCCTGTTGCGCAATCGTCGCGCGTTTGTCGGCGGCTTCACTCCGCGCGTCCTGCAGATCGCCGACGTCGCGCTTTCGCCGGTGGAAGCGAAGCTCGAGTCGGACGTGCGCGCGGCGATCTCCGCAGCTTCGAAGAAAGGAACGCTGCCGCAGGGCGCGGTGCTTGCGTCGCTCCTGCGTCGCCTCGGCAGCTCTCCCGTTGCGCTCCAGGCCGCTCTCTCCGGTGCCACCGACGAGGGGCTCCAGGCGCTTGCGCCGCGCGCGCAGCAGCTCGCCGCGGGCGATCAGGATTCCAAGCTCGAGGTTCTGCGCGAGCTGCTCTTCGTCGACTACGCGAAGGAGAAGGTGCTCATCTTCGCCGAGGCGCGCGAGACGATTGAGTACCTGCGCGCAGCGCTCGCCCGCACCAGTCCGCGTCATCCGAAGGCGCGGCCCATCGAGGCGCTCGCGTATGCCGGCGACCTCTCTCCCGCCGAGCGCGACAAGCTGGTGGCCCGCTTCCGCGATCCCGACGGTCCGCGCGTGCTCCTCTGCACGGAGTTGGGCGGGGAAGGGCGCAACTTCCAGCACTGCCACGTGCTGGTGAACTACGACCTGCCGTGGAGCCCGGCGGCGATTGAGCAGCGCATCGGGCGCATCGATCGCATCGGCCAGTCGCGCGAAGTTCGCGTGGTCGCATTCCGTCCGCGGGGCACACTCGCGGCGCGCGCTCTCGAGGTGCTCGATCAAGGCGTGGGCGTCTTCACCGAGCCGGTCGGTGGTCTCGATGCGGTGCTCGAGGAGGTCGAGGCCGAACTCTGCGCGCTCGGCAGCAGGCCGGAAGGGAAGAGCGAGGAGAGTGATTGGCAGGCGGCCACGCGCGCGCTCCGGACGAAAGTGGCGGCCGCTCGTGCCGAGGTTGCCCGGGCCTATGACCCGCTGCTCGATCGACGCAGCTGCGACCTGGACGCGCTCTCTGCGCTGGCCGATCGCGGCGCGCAGCGGTTGGGCGTCGCGCCCGAGCGACCGCTTGTCTCTTTCTCAAAGGAAGCAACTTCTAAAAAGGGAGCAGCTTCCTCAAGGGAAGTCAGCACGAAGCAGAGCACGCCGCTCGATCTTCTGGCGGGCCGGCTCAACCAGGTCGCCTCCGCACTCGAGCAGCGCCTCGAATCGGTGACGCTGGAGATCGCACGCAAGATCGGCCTCGCCACTGACGTTGATGTCGATGTGCTCCCCGGCCAGGTCAGCTTCCACGTCGGGCCCGAGCTGAAAATCGATGCGCTCGCCGGCTTCGATCTCTCCGAGGACCGCGTCGTGCTCGGCTCGTTCCGCCGCTCGATCGCGGTGACGCAAGAGGAGAACGATTCGTTTGCGACGGGCCATCCGCTCGTCGAGGCGCTCTTCGGTTGGGCGCGCGATGGCGAGCTCGGCCGGGCGACGGTCTATCGCGTCAAGTCGCGCAGCGGCCAGGGGGCGGCGCTCGACGCGCGCTATCTCGTCGTGCTTCCCGAGCCGGCCGATCTGGCGCAGGGCGCGCGCGTTCCGTCCCGGCGTGCGGCGCGGCTTCTCGAGGAGCAGCGGCTGCGCGTGGTGGTGCGGCTCGATGGCCGCGGGGCCGCATCGTCAGATGATGCGCTCGCGGCGCTGCTCGACTCGTCCGTTGTCGAGCCCGTCTCCGCGCCCGATGGCGGGCCTCCAGCCGCATTCGTTGCGGCGGTTGAGGCCGCTCTCAGCGCGGCCGAGCGCGAAGCCCAGCGTCGTCTGCAAGGCGTGATCGCCTCTGCGCAGGCGGCCGCGCGCGACGAAAAGGAGGCGTCTCAAGCCCGCCTCTCTCGCTTCCTCGCGCAGAGCAAGGCCGCGCCGAAGGCGGTCGCGCGCGTTCTTGAGGACGATGCAGCGGTGTTCGATCAGACGATCGCGGCGCTCGCAGAGGCACGCCTCGAACTCGATCAGACGGCGCTCGTGCAGTTGATCTAGGCGTTCGAGCGCCTGGTCACGACGATCGCGCTCGGCCGGAGACAGTCGTTGCCTCTGTCGCGCGAATATTCCCCTGTGCGAATATGCGCACAGACGAATATCCAAGAAGCTCTCGAGAGCGCTGCTGGCTAGCTCGCGGCACTCTTCGGCGCGCGTCCGCGCACGACGGTCATGACGACGTAGAGCGCAGTGAAGATCACGGCGGCGGCGACGAACCAGAGAAGCTTCGCTTTGATCGCCGCAATCATCGTCTCTGGCGAATCGAGCAGGTCGGGGCGATCGCCGAGCACTTCTTTGCCGAACCAGGAGAGCACCGAGCACCAGAGGCCGGCGCCGATCACAGTGGCTGCCGAGAAGCGGCCGAAGGGCATCTTCAGGATCCCGGCGGGGATCGACACGAGATGGCGCACGACGGGCAAGAGGCGCGCGCCGAAGATGCCGCCGGCGCCGAAGCGCTCGACCCAACGCTCGCCGAGCGCCAGCTTGTCGGGGCCGATCATCACGTAGCGGCCGAACTTCTCGAGTGCAGGAATGCCGATTGCGCGCGAGATGAAGTAGCTCGCGGCCGAGCCGAACCAGCTGCCGGCGGTGCCCGCGAGGATGACGAGCGCGAGGTTCATCCGGCCCTGCGCCGCGTAGTAGGCCGCGGGCGGCATGACGATCTCAGACGGCACGGGCACGATCGAGCTCTCGAGCGCCATGAGGAGAAAGACGCCGAGATAGCCCCAGGCATCGACCCAATGAAACCACGTCCGCACGAGTGAATGGAGCACGCCGATCTCCTCTGAGGCGATTGAAGGCGCGGCAAGCTAGCAGCATTTGCGGCACGCGCACGCAATCGTTGCTAGGGTCGCGCCGCCCACGTTTGCGAGGAAGCGATGACCCTCTCCAAAGAGCTCGAGAAGAAGTGCATCGACACCATCCGTTTTCTCGCCGTCGACGCGGTCGAGAAGGCCAACAGCGGACATCCAGGCATGCCGATGGGCTGCGCCGCGATGGCGTTCGTCCTCTGGAATCGCCACCTGCGCTACGACCCGCGCGCGCCTCGCTGGGCCAACCGCGATCGCTTCGTGCTCTCGGCCGGACACGGCTCGATGCTGCTCTACGGCCTGCTCCATCTCGCCGGCTTCGACGTGACGATGGACGACCTCAAGTCGTTCCGGCAGCTGCACAGCAAGACGCCGGGACACCCCGAGTTCGGCGAGACGCCGGGAGTTGAATGCACCACCGGTCCGCTCGGGCAGGGCATCTCGAATGCGGTGGGCCTCGCGCTCTCCGCGAAGATGCTGGCCGCGCGCGCGAACACGCCCAGCAAGAGCGGCTTCATTCCGGTCGATCACTACGTCTATGGAATCTGCTCAGACGGCGATCTGATGGAGGGCGTCTCTGCAGAGGCCGCGTCGTTCGCGGGCCACCAGAAGCTCGGCAACCTGATCTTCCTCTACGACGACAATCACATCTCGATCGAAGGGGACACGAACATCACGTTCACCGAGGATCGCCTCAAGCGGTTCGAGGCCTACGGCTGGCACACGCAGCAGGTCGACGAAGGCAATGACGCGGACGCGATCGATCGCGCGATCCAGGCGGCGAAGGCGGAGACGCAGCGGCCGAGTCTGATCGCGGTGCGCACGGTGATCGGATTCGGCGCGCCGCACAAGGCCGGCACGAGGCATGCGCACGGAGAGCCGCTCGGCAAGGAGGAGCTCAAAGCCGCGAAGGAGGCGCTCTCGTGGCCGCTCGAACCGACGTTCCTCATTCCCGATGACGTGCACGCAGTCTGGGCGGCGCGGCGCGCGGAGAATGAGGCGCTCGCGGATCGTTGGCACACCGAGTTCTCCACGTGGACCGAGGAGCATCCCGACCTCGCGGCGCTCTGGCGCAAGCTGGAGACGCGCGAGGTGCCGGCCGATCTCGCGCAGAAGCTCGCCGACGCGGTGAAGGGAATCACCGCCGCGGAGTCGACGCGGAAGATCTCGCAGACCGTGATCCAGGCGGCAGCGGCGCTCGTGCCCTCGATGGCAGGCGGCTCCGCGGATCTCGAGCCAAGCACCTTCACTGCGATCGGCAAGGAAGATTGGGTCGAGCCCGATCACTTCGCGGGCCGCACGTTCCACTTCGGTGTGCGTGAACACGGCATGGGAGCGATCATCAACGGCCTCGCCTACGAGCAGTTCTTCATTCCACACTCGGCGACGTTCCTCATCTTCAGCGACTACATGCGGCCGCCGATCCGCCTCGCCGCGATCTCGGGCTTGCAGTCGATTTTCGTCTTCACGCACGACTCGATCTTCCTCGGCGAAGACGGGCCGACGCACCAGCCGATCGAGCAACTCGCGTCGCTGCGCACGATCCCGCATCTGCAGTTGTGGCGTCCCGCCGATCCGCTCGAGACCGCCGTGGCGTGGGCCTCCGCTCTCTCTCGCAAGGATGGTCCGTCGCTGCTTTCGCTCACGCGCCAGAAGCTCGCGCCGCTCGTGCGTTCGGCCGCGCCAGACGTGAACGCGGTGCTGCGCGGAGCATACGCCGTGGCAGAGAGCGAAGGCACGCCGGAGCTCGTGATCGTCGCGACCGGCAGCGAAGTGGCGGCTGCCCAGGCCGCGCTGGCGCTGCTCGATCCGTCGCTGCGCAAGAAGACGCGGCTCGTCTCGATGCCGTGCGTGGAGCGGTTCATCGCGTGGCCGCGTGCTGAGCAGGAGGCGCTGGTTCCTCCGTCGGCGAAGTGCGTCGCGGTCGAGGCTGCGGGCGGGCTCGACTGGTATCGCATCGTCGGCCGTGGCCTCGTCATCGGCATCGATGGGTACGGCGCGAGCGCGCCCGAGAAGGTCCTTGCCGATCACTACGGCTTCACGCCGCAGAAGATCGCGCAGCGCATCGGCGCCTGGCTGCAGAGCGAATCGCACACCGCTTAGAGGACGATGATGGACGGTACTCCGGGAACGTTGGCCACGAGCGAGGCCCACTTCGGTCGACGCAAGTCTGATGCAGCGGCGGCGCTGGCCGATGCACGGCTGCATCGCAGTGCGTGGCGCGAGCTGGTTCGCACGCTGTGCGATCGTCTCGAGCAGGCCCAGCTTGAGTTTGCCTGGATCGATGACGCGCGCGATGCGTCTTCGCACGCGGCGCTCGTGCGCGGATCGGTTGCATTCGTCGAGCCGTGGCTCGCGAGCTGTGCCGAAGCTCTTGCGCTCGCGATGCCGCGCGTACCGCAAGGCACTGCTGGCCGCGTGCGTATCTGCACCTCGCTTGCGCCCGACGCCGTCCGCGCAGCGCTGGCAGGCTTGAGTGATCTTCGCGAATCGAGCGTCTGGATCGCACGCGGAGATCCTGCGCGCGAGCAGCTCGCGGATTCGCTCAACTTCCAGTCGGTCGAGTTTCTCGGCTCACCTCAGCGTCCTGCGCAGGACGCGGTGTCCTCGCTGTTCGCTCCAGGCGCGCTCGAACTCGCTGCTCTGCGCGGCGCCGATGTGCTGCGCCTCTTGTCCTGCGCACGTGCCTTCGCTGTCTCGCTTGGCGATGCCGCCGATTCGTCGGACGAGACCGGTCCGTTCGCTCTCGGTGCCCTGCTCGCCGGGATGGCGGCACGGGGCGCGGGACAGGTCCACTTGAGCTTCCCTCCCGCGCTGCGGGCGCTCGAGCATTGGATCGAGTTTGCCGCCGGCCTGCTCCCCGCCGAGTCGCGCATCGGAATCTTTGGCGGCGAGCCGCTCGCGCAGGCCACCGCCTACGGGAACGATCGCTGGCTGATCGATTGCCGCTTCGATGCGCAGACGCAGACTCCTGCGCTCTCCGCGCGCGCGCATCGTCTCGTGGCCGCGGGTGTTCCGATGCTCCAGCTCGCGCTGCCCGCGCGCGATGCGCTGGTTGGTGAACTGGTTCGCTGGGACCTTGCGCTCGGTTTCGCTGCAGAGCTCACGAAGAGCAACTGGCCTCGTGCACGCCTCGCGCACGCAGCGTCGGCGTTCCTCACGTCACTTGGCGAGCCCGCGTTGCGGCAGCCACCGCTCTCCCTCTTTGCGGCACCCGCGCACGCGCACGTCCTGCGCAAGGTCGCCGGTACGCTTGGGACGGCCGCGCAGGGTTCGGTGCCTCACTGGCTTGCTGCGCACCTCGCGCTCGCCGAGCCCGGAGATTTCGTCGCGCTGCATTTCTCCGCGCTTGGCACCGAGAAGAATCGAGAAGCGCTCTCGTCGCTCCAGACCGCTCTGGGAGCGGCTTCGCGCGTTCCTGTGCGCGCGATGTTCTCGCTGCCTGGACGGAGTCCGGACGACGCCACGCCGGCCCGACTGCTCGACTGCGCCGCCACGTCGTCGCGCGGGCTCTACCTGTTGCTCGACGACGAAGACGAGCGGACCCTTGTCGCGCTCGCCTCCGCCGGACGCCGGGTTGTGCTTCTTCGCGCGGTTGACGGAGAGCCGACCGCGCTCTTCTCCACGCTGGGGGCGGCTGCGGAGCTGCTCGCGCGCTAGCGACGGTAACCTTTTCCTTCACGATCAACGGGAGACAACATGGAAATCGCGATGCTGGGGCTTGGCAAGATGGGCGGCAACATGGTGCAGCGCCTGCTCCTGGGTGGACACCGCGTGATCGCCTACGACGTGAACGCGAAGCTCGCCGACGAGCTCTCCGCGCAGCATGGCGCGGTCGCCGCCCACACGCTCGACGAGGTGATCGCGAAGTTCACCGGCCCTCGCGCGATCTGGACGATGGTGCCCGCGGGGAAGATCACCGACGAGCTGGTCGCGACGCTCGCCTCGAAGATGTCGCCGGGCGATGTGCTGATCGACGGTGGCAACTCGAACTTCCGCGATTCGCAGCGCCACGCGGTCGAACTCGCGAAGAAGGGAATCGGCTTCCTCGACGCCGGCACCTCGGGCGGCATCTGGGGACTCAAGGTCGGCTACTGCCTGATGGTCGGTGGCGAGGCGAAGGATTTCGCGCACTGCGAGCCGGCCTTCAAGACGCTCGCGCCGAAAGACGGTCTGCTGCACACCGGTCCCGCGGGCTCGGGCCACTTCACCAAGATGGTCCACAACGGCATCGAGTACGGCCTGATGGCCGCGTACGCCGAGGGGTTCGAGATCCTCAAGACCTCGCCGTTCGGTGAGCTGCCGCTGCCGAAGGTCGCCGCGCTCTGGAACCAGGGCTCGGTTGTGCGCAGCTGGCTGCTCGAGCTGCTCGCCGACGCGCTCGCGAAGGATCCGCATCTCGATCAGCTGAAAGGTTTTGTCGAGGATTCCGGCGAGGGCCGCTGGACCGTGCAGGCCGCGATCGATCAGAACGTTCCCGCGCCGGTGATCACGCTCTCGCTCCTGCAGCGCATTGCATCGCGGCAGGACGAATCGTTCAGCGCCAAGGTGCAGGCGGCCTTGCGCAACGAGTTCGGCGGCCACGCGGTCAAGAAGGTTTAAGGGGCACCCCCAAGCCATGCCCTACCTTCCCGAGCACGACGAAGTTCCCAATCCGCTCAGCGCTGGTCTGCGCGCGGCCACCACGCCCGAGCCGTGCGCGGTGGTCGTCTTCGGTGCGAGCGGGGATCTCGCGCATCGCAAGCTGATGCCGGCGTTCTACAACCTTGCGCTCGGCGGTCATCTCCCGGGCGCGTTCGGCGTGGTCGGCGTCGCGATCACCGACTTCGACGACAACAAATTCCGCGCCGAGATGCGCGAAGCAGTCGGCAAGTTCTCGCGCATCAAGCCGGTGCAGGAGGAGGTCTGGCAGGACTTCGCCGATGGCATGCGCTACGTGAACGGCGGCTTCGACGATCCCGCGACGTTCCAGAAGCTCAAGGCGAAACTCGAGGAGCTCGATCACACGCGGGCGACGCGCGGCAACCGGCTCTTCTACTGCGCGACGCCGCCCTCGACGTTCGCGATGATCCTCAAGGGCCTCAAGGACGCGGGCCTCATCTATCCTCCCAACCATCCCTGCTACAGCCGCATCGTCGTCGAGAAGCCGTTCGGCCACGACCTCGCGTCGGCGCGCGCGCTCAACAAGATGGTGCTCGAGGTGCTCGACGAGAAGCAGGTCTTCCGCATCGATCACTATCTCGGAAAAGAGACGGTGCAGAACCTCATGGTGCTGCGCTTCGCCAACTCGATCTGGGAGCCGCTCTGGAACAACAAGTACGTCGATCACGTCGAGATCACGGCGGGTGAAGAGCTCGGCATCGAGGCGCGCGGCAAGTACTACGAGGAGGCCGGCATCCTCCGCGACATGATCCAGAATCACGTGCTGCAGCTGGTGACGCTCACGGCGATGGAGCCGCCCGTGGCGTTCGACGCGGACGCGGTGCGCGACGAGAAATTGAAAGTGCTGCGCGCGATCCGGCCGATCATCGGGCCCGACGAAGTGGCGCAGAGCGTGGTGGTCGGCCAGTACACCGCGGGCAGCATCTTCGGCGCAGACGTCGCTGGCTATCGGCAGGAGGCGAACGTCGCCGCGGACTCGCGCACGCCCACGTATGTCGCGCTCAAACTCCTGATCAACAACTGGCGCTGGGACGGCGTGCCGTTCTACGTGCGGTCGGGAAAGCGGCTCCCCAAGCGGGCCACAGAGATCGCGGTGCACTTCAAGCCGCTGCCGCACTCGCTCTTCGGCGCGGGCGCGACGCAGCCGAACGTGCTCGTCGTGCGCGTGCAGCCCGAGGAAGGAATCGCGCTGCGCTTCTCGGCGAAGGTGCCGGGCGAGAGATATCGACCGCGCACAGTGAGCATGGATTTCCGCTACGGCACCGCGTTCGGCTCGGCGTCGCCAGAGGCGTACGAGCGGCTTCTCCTCGATGCGATGCGCGGAGACCAGACGCTCTTCACGCGCAAGGATGAGGTCGAGGCCGCGTGGAAGCTGGTCGATCAGATCCTGCGCGTGATCGAATCTCCCGAGGCGCCGCGGCTCTGCGAATACGAAGCGGGCAGCTGGGGCCCGAGCGAAGCGGACCAGCTTCTGTCGCTCGATGGACGTGCGTGGAGGCGGCTATGAACGAGGGCCAGACAGGCGAGCGGATGAGCGCGGGCGCGAGCGGCAAGATGCGCACGGGCGAGCTCGAGGTTCGCTTCGCCGACAGCATCGACATCGTCAAGTTGCGGGCGATGCTCGCCGCCGCGCGCGAGAGGGCCGGGGCGCCCCTCGAGCGGATCCTCACGCTCAATCTCGTCGGCATCCACTTCAGCGACGCGAGCTGGGAGAAGGCGCTCATCGGTCTCGAGGCCGCGAGTGCGCTGCACCCGGCGCGCATCGTCGGACTCATCGCGATCCCCGGCGAGGAGGAGAGCGTGGTGACCGCGCGGGTGGCGGTCGCGCGCCCGAAGGGAGCGGCGTTCTTTGTCGAGAGGATCGTGCTGCGTGCGAGTGGAAAATCGGTGCGCAGACTCGAATCGGCGCTGACGGAATTGCTCGTTCCCGAGGTTCCGATCGTCGTCTCATGGGGCGGCAGGATGGAAGGCGCGCTGCTCAAGCGTGCGCTCGAAACGGCGGATCGGTTCATCGTCGATTCGAGCACGCGGCCGCCTTCTTCACTGAGCGAAATCGATAACCTCGTCGGCCACGGCGCGCCGATCGGCGATCTCGCGTGGGCGCGGATCTTTCCCTGGCAGTGCCTCGCCGCCGAGGTGCTCGACATTCCCAATCTTCGAGAGCACCGCGGCAACATCCAGACCGTGAAGATCACCAGCGCGGGGCCGCCCGGTGCAGAGGCGATGCTGCTGGCGGGCTGGTTCATCTCCCGCATCAGAAACGTCGATGTGTCGATCGTCGTCGGCCCGGAGCCCTCGCCGGACAGCGCGCCGCCGCCCGTCTCGCCGCAGCTGGAGGTCTCGGGAAGCGGCGGAAAGGTCAACGTGGTGCCTCCTGCGCCGCAGCGGCTCCTCGTTGGACAGATCGCTGCGCTCGAGTTCTTCGCTCCGCCCGTCACGGTCGCGCTGCGTCGGGAGAAGAATGGGATTCTCGATGCGCAGGTGAGCGGCGACGACGATGGCGACGTCGCGCACCGGCTGCGTCTGCCCGCGGCGACGCCGGGAAGCCTGCTCGTGCAGGAGCTCAAGCTGCTCGCGGGTTGCGATGAGGTCTACGCATCGTCGTTGCGCGAGGCGAGCCGCTTCGAGGCGAGCTACCGCGGCTCGGAGACGCCGGCGTGAGTGAAGTCCTGGTGGTGTCGGATGGCGCGGCGGCCGCGCAGGCTGCAGCCGAGCTGTTCGTCGAGTCGGTGGCAGGCGCTGCGGCGGCACGGGGGCGTGCGCTGGTGGCGCTCACGGGAGGCTCGTCGGCGGCTCCGCTCTATGCGGCGCTGCGCGAGGAGCCGTGGCGTTCGCGTGTTCCGTGGGAGCGGCTCGAGCTGTTCTGCGGTGACGAGCGCTGCGTGCCCGAGAGCGATCCGCGCAGCAACTACGGTCTCGCCGCGCGCGAGCTCTTCTCGCGCACGCCCGTTGAAGCTGCACGTCTGCACCGCCTGCGCGGCGAAGCGCTCGATCTCGAGGAGGAAGCCAAGCGCGCCGAGGCTGAGCTGCGCGACGTTGCGGGACATCCCTGCCGCCTCGATCTGATGCTGCTCGGACTTGGCCCCGATGGGCACGTGCTTTCTCTGTTCGCGGGCGTCGAGAGCTCGTCGCTGCGCGGAGACGCGAAGCTCGTCTGGGCTGTCGAGGCGCCGGTTGCGCTCGAGCCGAAAGTGCCGCGCCTGACCTTCTCTCCGACGATGCTCGTCACCGCGCGAACGGTCGTGTTGCAGGCCTCTGGTTCCGCCAAGGCCGACGCGCTCGCCCGCGCCCTGCGCGGTCCGGATGATCTGGTCGGCTGTCCCGCGCAGTGGTTGCGCCACGCTTCAGGCCGCGTTGTGGTCGTCGCCGATTCGGCCGCTGCCGCGAAGCTCGCGTAGTCGCAGCAAACGCCTCTATCGAACGATGCGTAGATGTCCGCGCGCCGGTGCGCTCGCGGCCGGATTCTCCGTCGGCGCCACCTCGGTACTCGTCGGCGCGGTTTCGCTTTTCGCGCTGGTGATCTCGCCAGGCTCTTCGGGCTTCGTCTCTTCGCGCACCAACGCGGTCGGCTCGTCGACGCTCTCGACCGCCACCAGAGCGGGCCGGCGGCGCTTCGGCCCATTCGCCTTCTCCTCCGCAGCCTGCTCGGCGGCAGCAGCTTCCACAACTTCCGTCGGCAGATCTTCCGCCCAGACCTGGCTCGCCCCGGTGACTGTCGACGTCAGCCCGAACACCGCGCTCCACGGCAACTGGCACTGGAACGGCCGACCACCGAACGAGAGCGTCGCCTGCACATGCGTGTCGTCGATGACCAGATCGGGGATGCCGTAGCGCAGACTGAGATTGATGCGCAGGTGCGGATCCTGCGCGAGCTGCGGTGGCACGGAGACGCCCGGCCGGCGCGCATCGAGGTGGAGCATCACGATGCCGCGCTCGAGATACATGAGCAGCGTCTTCTGTTTTTCGGGCGGCTTCATGGCGTGGCGTCTATCCGATCACGACCGCGTCCAGCAAGGGGCGGCGCGCTCACGTCGGGCGCTCTTCCATCGGTGCGAACTGCATCTCATAGAGACGCGCGTATTCGCCACGGCGCGCGAGCAGTTCGTCGTGCGTGCCCATCTCGACGATGCCCCCGCGCGCGAGCACCGCGATGCGATTGGCATGTCGAATGGTCGAGAGCCGATGCGCGATCACCAGGCAGGTCCGGTCGCGCATCAGCCGATCGAGCGCGCGCTGCACCTCGCGCTCGCTCTCGGTGTCGAGCGCGCTCGTCGCCTCGTCGAGCAGCAGAATCGGCGCGTCCTTGAGCAGCGCGCGCGCGATCGCGAGCCGCTGGCGCTGCCCTCCCGAGAGCGTGACGCCGCGCTCGCCCACCGGCGTGTCGTAGCCCTGCGGCAGAGCGAGAATGAACTCGTGCGCGAGCGCCGCCTTCGACGCCGCGATGAGCTTCTCCTCTGCGATGTCAGGCAGGCCGTAGGCGATGTTCCCGCGCACGGTGTCGTTGAAGAGGAACGTCTCCTGCGCCACCAGCGCCACCTGCGCACGCAGTGAATCGAGCTTGAGCTCGCGCAGATCGATTCCGTCGAAGAGCACGCGCCCTTCGGTCGGATCGGCGAAGCGGGGCACGAGCTGCAGGAGCGTCGTCTTGCCGCCTCCCGATGTTCCCACCAGCGCGACGACCTCTCCGCGGCGCAAGCAGAGATCGATCCCGTGCAGAACCAGCGGGCTCGCGGCGCTTTCGGGCACTCCGATGGGATTCGGTAATTTCGATAACGAACCGTCCGACGAATTCGATAATCCGCTCTCCGCGCGCCGCGGATACGAGAAGCCGGCTCCCTCGAATCGCAGCTCGTGTGCGAACGGCGCGGCGCTCTTCGCATCCGCCGCCTCGGGCAGCTCGGCGTGCTCGTCGAGCACCTCGTAGAGGCGCACAGCTCCCGCCATCCCTTGCGTCACTCCCTGGCCGATTCCGCCGAGACTCTTGAGCGGCGTGTAGAGGAGCACGACGGTGGCGAGAAAGGAGATGACGCGATCCGGTTGCAGCGAGCCCGAAGAGACCGCGCGCGCGGCGAAGACCACCGTGGTCGCGATGCCGATCGCCGCCATCATCTCGAGCGTGGGCGTGAAGATGGCGCGCACGAAGAAGCTCTTCTGCATCGTCGCGAGGAAGCGGTTCTGCTCGGCGATGAACTTCTCCTCCTCGTACTTCTCCATCCCGAACGCCTGCACGATGCGGATGCCCGCGAGCACCTCGTGCAGGAGCGTATAGAGCGTGCCGATCTGCTCCAGGCCTCTCGCAGCGATCTTCTTCAGGCGCTTGGCGAAGCGCACGATCGGCACCACGGTGAGTGGCACGGCGACAAACGCGAACAGCGCGAGCCGCCAGTCGAGCGCGATCGAGACGCAGAGCAGGACGATCACTTGCAGCCCATCGCGCAGCCACGCGGCGAGGCCGTACGTCACGGCGAACTCGACCGCGCCGATGTCGTTGGCGTAGCGCGAGAGCAGATCTCCCGAGGCGACGCGCGCGAAGTAGGCCGGCGGCAGATGCAGGAGCTTGCGATGCAGCTCGAGCCGCAGGTCCGCGACGACGCGCTGGCCGAGCATGCCCATGCAGTAGAACTGGCCGAAGTAGGCCGCGCCGCGCAGGGCCGCGATGCCGAGAATCATCACCGGCATCAGCGAGAGCAGCATCTCGCGGTTGAGCCGCGACACATCGATCATCGGCAGCGCACGGTGGATCGTCTCGGCCGGCAGCTGGCCTCCCGCGAAGACGAACTGGAAGAGCGGCCCGACCATCCAGGAGAAGAGCCCGGTCGCGAGCGAGAGCACGGTCATCGACGCGGCCGCGCAGAGGAGCAGGGCGCGGTGAGGGCGCAGCGTCGCGAGGAGGCGTAGGTAGAGAGACATCGGAGCGCAGCTATATCGTGATGAGCGGTGCGCTGGGATCGATGATCGACTCCCGTCGCACCTCGATAGCGCTACCCATCGCACCGTTGTCTCTCTGCCTGCGGGAGGGACCGGTCGGCGTGATGATCGGCGCATCTTTCGACCGAGCAGTTCGCGAGAGCGCGGCGCGAGGTTTCGTGTAGGTTCCGCGCCGCATGGCCGACGTGAATGCAAACGAGATGGAGCGCGCCGCCTCTCGCGCAGAGCAGAGCGGCCCGCTTGCGCGCGCAGGACACGTGCTCTTTCGCTGGCGCAGCTTCACGCCGGTGCCGCTGATCGCGATCGCGCTGCCGCTCATCTGGAGCTCGCGCGGCGACGATCATTCTCCTCTGTGGCTGCTCGCCGGGATCGCGCTCTGCGTGATGGGACAAGCGCTGCGTGCGTGGGTTCTCGGGCTCGTCACCGATGGCACGTCGGGCCAGAACGAGAAGCTGATCGCGACCGGCCTCAACACGAGCGGGCCATATTCGCATACGCGAAATCCGCTCTATCTGGGCAACCTCGGCATCTCGCTCGGGCTCTGCCTCGTCGCGCACTCGGCGCTGCTCTTCGCGCTCACCGCGACGCTCTTCTTCATTCAATACGCAGCGATCATCTCGGTCGAAGAGGCGTTCCTCAGAGAACGATTCGGCGCCGAGTACGAGGCGTTCTGCGCGCGAGTGCCGCGCTTCTTTCCGAGCATGGTTCCGCGCGTCGCTGCGGATGCGAAGGCGCGCAAGACTCCCTGGTCGCTCGCGCGCGCGATCCGCAAGGAGCACAACCCGGTGACGTCGTGGCTGCTCCTTTCGCTGCTCTTTCTCGGGATGGATCGCGCTGTGCCGCAACTGGCTCGAGGCGCGCGCTTCTCGATGAGCGGGCTTGCGCTCTGGCCGATCGCGATCGCCGCACTCGTCGTGATCGCGCTCTGGCTGACCGCGAAGGGCTGGAAGCACCATTGGCTCTCGGGGAACTTCGTCGCGGACCTCAAGCGACGCGTGCGCGAGACGGCGCGCTAGGCTCGTTTCGTTTTCTTCTCGTAGCGTCGGTAGAGCGCGGCACGCGCTTCCCATTCCGTCGCGTCCGGGTCGCCGCGTTCGCGGAGCCGAAGCGCATAGTTCGCCGCCTCTTGCCCGGGCGTTCTGCCTTCGACCTCGCCGAAGGCCGGGTCGGCTCCGTGTTTCAGCAGCAGCTCAACGAGCTCGAGTGGTGCCGTCTCCGCGCAGATCAACGGTGTCTTGCGTTGGCCCTTCACGCGCGCATTCACCTTGGCACCGTGCGCGAGCAGGAGCGCTGCAATCTGCGTGTGTCCGCGATTCGCAGCCCACATCAACGGCGTGTATCCGTGAAGACCGATCCCATTCACGTCTGCGCCGCGCGCGATGAGCGCCGCAACGACGTCGATCAATCCGCTCATCGTGCTCCGCTGAAGCTCCTCGAACTTCTCCTTCGCAGTCACGACTGCGCCTTGCTCAATCAGAAACAGTGCAGCCCCGCACTGGTTCGCCAGCACCGCTTCAATCAGCGGCGAGTTGCCCTTCACCTCCGCGCGGATATCCGCTCCTTCAAGCAGCAGCTGCTTCAACATGTCGAGCTTGCCCTCGCGCGCCGCGGCAAACAGTCGAGGCACGCTGCCCGGCCGCCCCTGCTTCGCGTCGACTTCCTGCCGGATCTGGGATGCCTTCTCGAACAGCAAGTCCAACCCGAGAGAGTCCTGCTGATCCTCAAACGCGCTCTCGCCGATTCCATCGGCCCACTGGCTCTCGGTGAACTCGACCAGCAAGTTCAGCTCGCGCTTCGTCAACTGGCGCGCGGTGCGGTAACGAGTGACGAGCTCAAGCGTCTGCCTCGACTTGTCGTAAACAAGCTTGAGCGAACCTCCGATGATCCCGATGTCGCTGAGCGGCGGCCCGAGGTGGTCGCTGCACTCTTCGTCTGTCTCGAGGCCATCGAGCTGTTTGAGCGCCTTGGCCGCTGCGGCGGCTTTCGTCTTCGCAATCGTCGCGTTTGCATGCGCTGAGATGATGACGTTCATGCTCGAGAACCTAGCTCGCATCGGGCGTAGAGAGTGCCCCGGATTGCGCTCGCTCTTTCCCTTCGCCGAGGAACGCGCAGTCGAGGCGCGGCCGGAGTCGATCATCGAGGCCGCGCACAGCGGAGGCTTCCCCCGTGGGGGGAAGCCAGAGCGAGCACGGATCGATGATCGATCCGTGCGCGCCGCCCACCACGCTTGCTTCGCTACCGCTCCATCCGATGCCCCACTGCGCGCAGGAGCGCCGCGATCTCTTTCGCGCTCCCAGGCCGCGTGCGTGGCGCCTTCGCGAGCAGACGGTGCGCGAGCACGCAGAGGCCCACCGGCGCGCCCGGATTGATCGTCGGAATGTCGGTCGGCATCTCGCCCATCACCGCTTCCATCAACTGCATCTGCCCCTCGTGCGGAAACGGCGGGCGGCCGGCGAGGAACTCGTAGAGCGTCGCGCCGAGCGAGTAGAGATCCGCGCGCGCATCGAGGATCTCGCCGCGCGCCTGCTCAGGGGCCATGTAGCGCATCGTGCCGACGACGCGGCCGACTTCCGTCTTCGACTCGGCGCCCTGCTGTTTCACCAGGCCGAAATCGACGAGCACTGCGCGACGTCCGGGCGTGACGAGGATGTTGCCGGGC
>CAIWCD010000019.1 GCA_903911145.1 uncultured delta proteobacterium
GAGGAGGAACGCCCCGCAGAGTGGTGAAAAACTCCCCGCTCGTTCTGTTTGCGTTGACGTCGCAGGCAGTGCCGCGCTAGGACGCTCTCCGCCGGCCCTCTGGCGGAACTGGCAGACGCAGTGGACTCAAAATCCACCGATTGCAAGATCGTCCCGGTTCGATTCCGGGGAGGGCCACCACCAAATCGGGTTTGAGCAGCTTGCCGAGAGGCGTGCCCGGGAGTAGAGGGTGCCGCCTCTTTGCAACCGGCATCCTTGGCCGGAGGGATTTCCCGCCCATGCTCAATCTCATCTTCTCCCTCGCGTCCGGACTGATCGTCTTCGCGCTGCTGCGCTTCACCGGACTCGTGCCCACGATCGGCGCGATCTTCCCTGCCATCGTCGCGCTCGTCGGCAGCTACTTCCTGCTCGCACGCAGGTCAGGGCGGCAGCTCGAGGCGATCGTGCAGTCCGCGCACAAGGAGCTCGCGGCCAAGCGCCCCGAGCGCGCGATCGAGATCATGCAGAGCGGTTTCGCCCTCGCCCGCTGGCAGTTCCTCGTCGCCTCGCAGCTTCACGGCCAGATCGGTTCGCTGCTCTACGTGCAGAAGAAGTTCGACGAGGCCGAGCCGCATTTGAAGGGGGCCTGGATCAAGATCTGGCCCGCGAAGGCAATGCTCGCCGCACAGCACTATCGCCGCAAGGAGTGGCCGCAGATGGTCGAGTTGTTCGAGAAGACCGTCGCGTCTAATAAGGGCGAAGGACTTCTTTATGCCGTCTATGCCTGGTGCGAGGAGAAGCGCGGCGAGAAGAAGAACGCGCTCGCGATTCTCCAGCGCGGCGTGACGGAGATTCCCGGCGACGACCGCCTCAAGACGCTGCTTTCACGCGCGCAGAACGATAAGCGGATGAAGATGGACGCTTATGGCGAGCAGTGGTGGCAGTTCTGGCTCGAGAGCCCCCCCCAGATGCAGCAGGGGGGCTTCGGCGGTGGCGGATTTGGAGTGCGCGGGACGTTTGGCGGGCGGCGGGGGCGATAGCGGCCGCTAGTTCGGATTAAACTCCTCGGCAGACACGGCGGACGCTCCTCCGATCAACACCGTCGTGCCATCAAACAAGAAGGTCGCGCCATGCTCCGCACGAGCATTCTGCAGATTGTTCGTGTTGATCAGAACTGGTGCACCTGTCGAGACGCTCACCAACTCGGCTGTCTGTAACCGGGTCGTACCGCTGCTATCGTATCCGCCCGCGATCAATACATCTCCCGTGGAGAGCAAAGTCGCCGTGTGGCTCGATCGCACAGCAGCGCTTCCCGTCGTATCGTTGGAAATTGCGACAGTGGCATTAAATCCCAGCGTGAGTTCGTTGTAGGTCAGAAGGTCGCCGAACGTCGAGTAGCTCGAATTCGAAACACCGCCGATGAGCAGCAGTCGCCCGTCGCTCAACACAGTTGCAGTGTGTGCGGCCCGCGGAGAAGAAAGAACCGACGCCGTCTTGGCAAACGTAGACGATGCGAGCGTTCCAGTATTCTCGGAAAAGAGCTCCACCGATTCTTGATTCGCAACAGAATCGGTGTTGATCACCCCACCGAAAAAAGCAACCTTGCCGTCGGGCAACAGGGTCGCAGTATGTTGCGCGCGGGCAACCCCTAGCGGAACCGTAATAGCGACCGCCGCCGTGCCCGGGCTAGCCGGGTCCCAAATCTCGGCCTGCGTCAGCCTGTTGCCACTGCCATCCAGGCCACCCGCAACAAGAACCTTCCCATCGTCAAGCAGCGTCGCGGTCGCAGAGCTTCTGGCTGCATTGCTATTCGCCGGCTTGCTGGCAAGGAATCCGTTGGTTGCCACATCGTAGATATCCGCTGTGGCCGTGGTGCTACCATTAGCTTTGACTCCGCCGACGATATACACTTGCCCTGTTCTCAACAGCACCGCGGCTGCGCCGTAGCGCTCGACCTGCATTGACGCAACGGAACCACCGGTCTGCGTCAATGAAGCGACCGAAGTGAATTGCTTGGTAGTTGGATCAAATATTTCGGCTGTTAGGGTTGTCGAGCCAGCCGTGTTGCCATTTTTCCCTCCAGCGACCAATACCTTCCCGTTAGGAAGCAGCACTGTTACTGCGCCGACCCGCTTTTCTGCCGGTGCGCCCGTGGTCGAAGCAAATGTTCCCGGCGTCACAATAACCGTCGCGCTCTTCGTCGTGGTTACACCGGCCTGATTGGTCACCGTCAGCGTGTAGACCGTCGTCGCGGTGAGCGCAGCAGTCGTCACGCTGAACGTCGACCCAGTCAGGCTGCCCGTCACTGCCGGATTCATCGTTGCGGTGCACCCGCTCACCGATGTGCACATATTGCCCGTTAACGTCGCCGTGTTTCCCTCAAGAATCGTCTGCGACCCAGGAGACAGCGTCGCGACCGTCGTATCTCCAGTCATCTTGACCAGAGCCGTTGCGGTCGGCGCTGCGGTTCCTTGCGTGACCGTCGCCAAGAACGTCGTGTCCGCCGTGACTGTGCTGCCCGTGCAGGTGAAGGTCGCTGGCGAGGAGGTCGCCGGACCCGCCGCCGTGCAGCTCCAGCCCGACGACGTTACCGACGCTGTCGCGGTGCCGCTCGTCGTCGAGAAGGCGACCACCATCGTTAACGACGAAGCTCCGTGGGTTGCGTAGCTCGGTGCAGTGAAGCTCGTGATCGACGGCTGCGCCACGACCACCGTGGCCGTCTTCGTCGTCGTTACGCCAGCCTGATTGGTGACCGTCAGCGTGTAAACCGTCGTCGCAGTTAGCGCCGCGGTCGTCACGCTGAACGTCGACCCAGTCAGGCTGCCCGTCACTGCCGGATTCATCGTCGCAGTGCACCCGCTCGCCGCTGTGCACATGTTGCCCGTCAACGTCGCCGTAGCTCCCGCATTGATCGTCTGCGACGCGGGA
>CAIWCD010000020.1 GCA_903911145.1 uncultured delta proteobacterium
ATTGCCGACGGCGGCGTGGATCAATAAGCCCAAGCTAATCGACGAAACGAGCCCTTCCCTCGATAGCGCTCTTGCTCCCCAGGAGGTGTCTGCTCTCTAATTGCGATCGACCGCTGTCTCATAATCGTTGACAGGTTCCGCCAACGCAAACAAAATTCCTAACCAATAATCGAACTCGAATTCTGTCTGCAGGTAGCGAAGGAAGAACCAAGTGGCGAAAACGATCATGGCCGTGAACGGCACATCGGTCATGAAAGTATTCGACAACGCGAAATACACAGGATTTAGGCACAGAGTAAACGCGCCCAGAAGCGCCAGCGAGACGGTGCATTGCATTTGCCGAAGCAGGCCGTACATACCCAGCGTCCCGGCTAGGGACAGGGTTAGCGTCGAGGTGCGGAGCGCTGTAAACGAGAACCCTTTCGGCGTACAAAACAGCGCACCCCAAAGAGCTTGTGACACCAATGGCATCGATGTCCAACCGGTGGGGTGGTAGCTCCCTTCTTCTATGAGGCGCTTGACGGTTAGTCCCATGGACCAATCGTCGTTCAACGGAAAATCTCCGAGCGGGTTGGCGATGACGACCGCAATGAGCCAGACAGTTGACAATCCGAACAACGCGATCAGGTCACGACGTTGATTCAACAACGTAAGCCTCATCGAGTTCATCGCGCTCGCGATCTTTCAAACCCCCGGCCTTCTACTCAAACACAGAGTTCCGAGCTGCGGCCAGCGATTTCGACGCGCCGTCCGCTGGAGGATGGTGCCTTTCCGGGGGCCTTTCTTTCGGCTAGAATTCCCCAATGAAGACTCCTCACCAACGCGCGGCAAAGAAGACCCGCGGATGAGCCAGCTTCTCCATGGCGCACGCGTCGCGCTCCTGTACGGCCCCGGCAACGTGAACGCCGATTATGCCAATGGCTTGCTCCGTGGAATCGAACGAGGGCTGATGGAGTTGGGGGCTTCGGTCGCAACCCTGAATCTGTCCTTCTTCAAGGGTGCGATTCGAGGTGGCGATGACGCTTACCCTGACGACTCGCCGCTGGTTGTCGGAATGTCTCGCTTCCTTGAGGAGACCTGGCCGGGTAGTCGAATCGATCTCTGCTTTGGTCTGTTTCACGATGTCTATTTGCGACCGCGACTGCGTGAGGCGCTTCGCGCGCGCTGCACCCGAGTCGTCAACTATCCGCTCAATCTGCTCGATCAGCCCCACCGATTCGAGGAAGCACTTGAGTTCTGCGACCTGACTCTCGTCTCCGAGGAAGAGGCCTTTCGGGGCCTGGCGACCCGCTTCGGTCAGAAGGTTCGCTACACGCCGATGGCATGCGATCCATACATCTTCAGACCGACCGGAGCGCCACGCAATCCGAAGCTCCTATTCGTCGGAAGCCTCTATGCGGACCGCCAATGGTTCCTCGATGCATGCGCGCGGCGCATCGACGTCTCCGCGTTCGGCGGGGGCCACGATGTGCCGTCTGTGGTCCGCGGGATCGGCCGAGAGCTGATCCGCCATCACAAATGGACGTCGCTGCAACAAGCGGCCCGCATGGTCTATCGCGCCGCCGCGCGCGACAGGAGGATCGTCTCCGACGAAGAGGTCGTCCGGCTCGCCGCGGACCATGGCGTCTCGATCGGGTTCTCCGAGGTCTGGCAGGAGCGGACCGGCCAGCTGCTGCACAAGGTCCGGCTGCGCGAGTACGAATCGACGATGATGGGACTCTGTCATCTCGCGCGGCGCCTCCCGGAACTCGAGCGCGGATTTGTCGAAGGAAGCGAGATTCTTCTCTATGACTCTCCGGAGCAGGCGCTGCAGATGCTCGATGGGATCAGTGGCGGCCGGCTCGATTGGCGCGGCATCGGTGCGCGCGCGAGGCTTCGCGCCGAGCGGGACCACACATGGACGAGAAGGCTGGAAGCCGCGCTGGGATAGTGTGCTCACCCACCGTTGCGGGCATTGCAGTGGGCACCGAAACCGCCACCAGGCTGACATGAAGCGGAGCTGCTGATGAAAGAATCACTGATGCACTACCTGCGTTGCCCCGATTGTCGATCGGAGCTGGCGCTCTCCGTGACCGCTCGTGCCGAGGGGGAGATCGAGTCCGGCTCGCTCTTGTGCTCGCCATGCGCAGCAACATTTCCGATCCAAGCGTTCATTCCGCGCTTTGTTCCGGAGAGCAACTATGCGGCTAACTTCGGCGCGCAATGGAAGCGATTCGGAACCACACAGATCGATTCGTTTGCCGGCAACACGATCTCCCGCGATCGATTTCTCGCTACGACCGATTGGTCGGAGAGCTCCGTCACAGGGAAGGTTATCCTCGATGGCGGCTGCGGAGGCGGTCGATTTGCGGAGGTCGCACTGAGCCTCGGTGCCGAGGTGATCGCGATCGACTTCAGCGCCGCGATCGACGAGTGCCGCAAGAACCTGCGCTCCTCGAGCCTTCATTGCGTTCAGGCAGACATCGCCAAGCTTCCAATCGCGGATCGGTCCGTCTTCGCCGCCTATAGCATGGGGGTCCTGCAACACACTCCGGATGTGCGCGCGAGCTTTGCTGGCGTGGCCCGCGTCGTCGCGCCCGGGGGCAGCGTGATCGTCGACGTCTATGAACTCGGTAAGCTTCGATATTTGAATTCAATCTATTGGTATCGCCCTCTCCTGAAGCATGTGCCTCAGGACGTCCTCTTCGGTGCCGTCGAGCGCATCGTGACCACGCTGCAGCCGCTCAAGGACAACCTGATGACCCGCTTTCGCGGGCACCCTTTCCTTAGCGTTCTGACTTCGATGGTGATCCCCATCAATGCACACCGATATCAATTCCCGTTCCTAAGCCCGGAGCAGGCGCGCGCATGGGCCATCCTGAATACGTTCGATGCCTACTCGCCCACCTACGACCAGCCACAGACGCCGGCGACGATGCGCGCTTGGGCGCGCGAGCTGAATCTCGACGGCATCGAAGTATTCACCAAGCCCGGGCATGGCGACGGTACGGCGCTGGTCTGCCGCGGCGTCATCAAGCGGTAGCCTTCGCCACGAAGAGCAGGTGCGGCGCGCGATCCGGACGCAGCCTCTCGAAATAGAGGCGCCCAAGCAGGCCCCGCCCAGCGGTCTGGCGATTGTGCGCGAGCAGCGTGGGCTGCGCAACGACCACCGCGAATCCCGCCTGCACAGCGGCCGACGAGAGCGATTGGACCGTCATGCGCGCCATATGCTGCATTGGGTGAAAGTGACTACCGCACTCCGGACAGAGCACCTTTGCCCGCTCGAGATCCTCCTGGTGAGGGCATGTGGCGATCAGCAGGCCTCCGGACTTCAGCGAGCCGCGCAAGTAGGAAAGAAAGCCGACGAGCTGGTCGGGCGCGACGTGCTCGACAACCTCGATTGCCGTCAGGAAGTCGGCCTTGGGCACATCGGCCGCACCGCTGACGAACGCCCCGAGAAAACCGGGGCGGCCCTGGAGGCGCTTCTGCACCTGCGCGACGCTGTCCTCGGAACTATCAACGCCTATCCCGCGATACCCGCGTGAGAGCAGTGCCTCGAGAAAATCTCCCCGTCCGCACCCGAAGTCGAGAACGGTCGCATCAGCCGGCACCCACCGACGGATCGCATCCGCGATCGCAAGGCCGTGGTTGGCGCTGAAATATTCGGCCTGCACCGCGGGAATGCGCGAGAGCTTGTTCCAGAAGTCCCGGATCAGCTCGGGGGTCCAGTTCACTTCATGCATGGAAGCTCTCCTTAAAGCGGCGATTGCAGTTCTACCGACACATAGCATTCAGCGGGTATGCCAAGTCAGTCGACGCGAGTTCGAGCGCTGCCGAAGATCGCCAACTTACGTGCAAGCGCCTCGTATTGACGCGTAACCGGCTCCGGACGAAACCGATCGAGCTGCGCATAGGCCGCCTCTGCGCGTGCCCGCGCCGCGTCGGGATGATCGAGCGCGTCCAGCAATCCCGCGGCAAGCGCGGCGGCATCGTCGACCGGAACCAGCAGCCCGCCCTTCCCTTCGAGCAGCATCTCCGTCGGCCCGCTCGGGCAGCGGGTCGAGACAATCGGCAGACGCAGCGACATCGCCTCGGTCAGCACGCAGGGCAGGCCTTCCCACTCCGACGACATCACCAGCATCGTCGCGCGCGCCATATATCGCCAAGGGTTGCGCTGAAATCCGAGAAAGCGCACGTCGTCTTCAATCCCCAGCGTGCGCGCCTGCGCTCGGAGCTTCTCGAGATGAATTCCGCGCCCGACGATTGCGAGGCGCGCGGGCCGCTGCCGGCGAACAATCGCGAATGCCTCGAGCAGCAGATCCTGCCGCTTCTGACGGGAGAGCCGGCCGACGTTGAGAATCAGCGGCCGCTTGGCCCGCTCCTCTTCAGAGAACCACGGATCGTCGACCGGATCGCGCGAGAGCTTCGCGACCTCTTCCATATCGACGGGGTTGTAGATCAGTTGCACCCGTTCCGCATGAATGCCGTGGTGCTCAATCAGATCGCGGCGACTCTCGTCGGCGATGCATTTCACCAGATCGGCGCGCTCATTATAGATGCTCGCGAAGTGGCGTCGATAGTACCAACCAAATGCACCGCTAAACGATTCCGGGTCGCGCAACGAGGCAGTGACATGCGCGTGTTCTGAAACCGCCAGTCCGAACTTGAGCCCCGAGAGTTTGCGGCCCCAGACGGACGCGAGATTTGAATACGGCACAAACGAGATGACCGCGTCAGGCTTGAATTGGCGGAACGCGCGCGCATATCCGGCGATGCGCAGCAGCACGCGAGCGCGCGGGATATCAGGAATCAATCGATCGGTTTCGATCGATGCATATTCCGGCGGAAATTGATCCGCGAATGCACCTTCGCGCTTATGCAGCAGCATCACCGGTTCGAATTCGGTGCGATCCCAATATTTCATCAAGCAGCGAACGTCGTGCTGCACGCCGAGATCTTCCAGGTTCGGCACGCAGAGCATCACGCGGATCTTGGTCGTCATCGTCGCTCTCTCATCAAAGTACGGGACGATATTCGCGAGCCCACGCGTCGAGCATGATCAAGTTCCAGACTTCCTGCGCGAGCCACCGCTTGCCGGCTCGAAACTCGCGCCAGACGAGGCCGGGATCGCCAGCAACGAACCAGTTCTTGACGGGGGACGTCGACGCAGCGAAGCCGTCGCCAATGATCTCCGCGAACACGGGACTATCGAGCCAATCCTGGAGCGGCAGAGCGAACCCTTGCTTTGGTCGAAAGGTAAACTCAGTGCCCATCTTTTCCGCGCAGAGTCGCTTGAGGATTCGCTTTCCCCATGCTGAGCGCGGCTCGTTCGCCTCGGCACGAGCAACGAGACGCGGGGGCAGCGACTCGGCGATGGCGATGACATCTTCATCGAGCAGCGGCGAGCGAACCTCAATGGCCGCGGCCATCGATGCGATATCGACCTTCTTGAGAATATCTCCCGGAAGGTAGACCAACTGGTCGAAGAGCATCGCGCTGCGCAGCGCAGAGGGCTGGCGCGGAATTCGATTCAGCAGGGAAGGCCAATCCAACGCGGCACCGCCCAGAAGAGGTGCCAGCGCACGCGCGGGCGCGAGGAGATTGGCGACCCGCATCATCTGGATCTGCTGCTCGACAGCATCGCTGCTCGATGCGTCTGCGACTGAATCGATCTGACTCCGACGCGAGCGCAGCAGGCTTGCGATGCGTGACGCGATGGGTGCCGGCAGTCCACGCGCAAAAGCCTTGCCGTATGACAATGCACGGCCGAGCACCCTTCGCGCCGCACTCGGGTGGCCGCTGACGAGCTGGCGAAGATAGGTGTCGTAACCTCCGAACATTTCGTCGCCACCGTCGCCACTCAACACCACCGTGGCGTAACGCTTCGTCGCTTGCGCCATCGCGAGGGAGGGGAGCGCCGACGTGTCGCCGAATGGCTCATCATAGGCGCGCGCAACTTCACCAATCAGTCTTGGTGCCGAGAGCTCGACTTCGAGTTCGATATGCTCGCTGCCGATGCGCTCGGCAACCTGACGGGCAAACGGCCGCTCGTCGCCCTGGCCGTGGAACCCGACCGTGAACGTCCGAAGCTTCTTCACTCCGGCCTCGGCAGCCGCCAGCGCAACCAGCGTCGAATCCACGCCACCACTGAGGAAGACGCCTAGGGGAACATCGGAGCGCAGGCGCAAGCGGGTCGCATTTGCGAGCGCCGCCGAAACCCGCTCGCACGCTTCCGCCTCGGTCATCGGGGAGTCACTCGATTGCAGCGTCGGCGTCCAGAACGTGCCCCGCTCAATCCGGCCCTCGCGCACCGAGAGCCAGCTGCCGGGAGCGGAGCGCTCGATCTCCGACCAGACCCGGGTCTGATCCGGGACGTACATCACGTCGAGATACTGCGCGATCGCCTGCGGGTTGATCCGCCTCGCCACGCCCGGAAGCCCGAGCAGCGCCTTGGCCTCCGACGCGAATGCGATGAACTCGCCATCCCGGTGCAAGAGATGGAGCGGCTTCTTGCCGAGCGGATCGCGAGCGAGAGTGAGAGTTCGCTGGGTCTGGTCCCAGAGCGCGAAGGCGTACATGCCGCGCAGCCGCGAGAAGATCTTCGTGCCCCACTGCTTGAATCCGACGAGCAGAACCTCGGTATCGGACTGCGTCTCGAAACGATGGCCGAGCTGCGCGAGCTCAAGTCGCAGCTCGAGATAGTTGTAGATCTCGCCATTGAAGCAGATCGCCAGACCGAGATCCTCGCGCCGCATCGGCTGCGCGCCCGTCTGCAGATCGATGATGGCGAGGCGCCGATGCACCAGTCCGATCCGATCGCCGCGCCAGACGCCAGCGCCATCCGGTCCGCGATGGGCGAGCGCCGTCCCCATCGCCTCGAGCAGCTGCGAAGAGATGGGCGCGTCGTCGAAGCGAAGGATGCCGGCGATGCCGCACATGGGAGTCCCACCGTCTCTTTGCGAATGGCTCTTTGTACACCTGAAGCGGCCCACGATTCATGCCGCGAGCGAAAGAGCGCGTTGGAGATATGCTCGCGGCGCGATGCGTGTCGCCTTCCTCAGCAACTATCCGGTCCCCTACCAGCGCGAACTGCTCGAAGCGATTGAGGCTGCGGGGAAGATCGAGATGCATCCGTTCTTCCTCGCAGCGCGCGATCCGTCGCGACACTGGCCGGACGAACGGGCGATCGCCCGAGCCCGCATCCCGCGCTCGTTCGGGCTGCGCGGAGCGCCCGAGGAGCTGCGCGTTCATCCGACGCTGGCGGTCGATCTGCTGCGCACGCGGGCCGACGTCACCATCGTCTGCGGCTATTCGCACGCCGCCTTCCAGCTCGCGATCGGCGCGCTCACGCTCGCGCGAAGGCCCTTCGTCGTCTGGTCCGAGCTGCCGAGGATTCACCAAGGGAGCGCCTCGATCCGTCTCGCGCGGCGGGCGCTGATCGCTCCGCTCAATCGCTCGCGCGGACTGCTCGCAATCGGCTCGCGCGCCGCCGAGACGTGGCGCACCGTCCTCGACCGACCGGTGCCGGTGGTGAACTTCCCCTACAGCTGCAACGTCGAGCGCTACACCGCGATCGAGCGCGGCCCGCGCGCTCCGGGCAGGTTCACGTTCCTCTTCTCCGGCCAGCTCATTGAGCGCAAAGGAGTCGACGTCCTGCTGCGCGCGTTCATTGCCGCCTGCGCGACGCGCGAGGATCTCAATCTCCGACTCGCCGGCGATGGCCCGCAGCGCGCAGAGCTGGAAGCGATGGTTCCCGAGCAGCTCCGCGCACGCGTGACGTTTCTCGGATTCGTACCGTGGGAGCGCCTCCCCGAAACCTACGCGTCGGCCGATGCGCTGGTGATTCCATCGCGCCACGACGGATGGGCGCTGGTCGTCAACGAGGCGCTCGCGGCAGGCCTGCCCGTCATCGCCAGCGAAGCGGTCGGAGCCGCGGTTGACCTCGTGCGCGAGGGAACGACTGGGTATCGCGTCGCCACCGAGGACGTCGGCGCGCTCCGCGACGCGCTGCTGCGGATCCCCGAGACAGCAGAGGCCATGGGAGCTGCGGGGAGGAAGCTCGTGGTTGGACTCGCGCCCGTAGCGGCAGCTGAGCGGCTGTACGAGATTCTACAGGCGGCGATGCGCGGAGAGCTGCGCGACCGGCTCGGTCCCGTCCCGTGAAGATTCTCGTCGCCGGCGACTTCGCGCACCAGATCTACGAGCCGGACTTCTGCGCCGGCCTGCGCGAATGCGGCGCGGTCGTCAGCGAGTTCCGCGCGCTCGCGCTGTTCGGCCCGACCGATCTGCTCCGCCGTGCGCAGAGCAAGCTTCTCGTCGGCCCGGGCATCGCGCTCGCCAACGCGGCGCTGATCGCAAAGTGCCTGCGCGAAAAGCCCGACGTCGTCCTCTGCTGGCGCACCTGCTGGCTGCATTCGGCGACCATCCGCGCGATGCGTCTCGCCGGTGCGCAGCGCGTGGTGCTCTACAACAACGACGATCCCTTCGGTCCCGATCGCGAGGCGCTGCGCTGGCGACGCTTTCGCCGCCTCATTCCGGCAGCGGATCTCTGCTTTGCCTACCGCCGCGCGAACCTCAGCGAATATCGCGAAGCCGGCGCGCGCGAGGTCAAGCTCTTGCGCTCTTGGTATCGGAGAGAGGTTCACCACCCGGTCGCGCTGAGTGCCGCGGACCACGCCCGTTTCGACTGCGACGTCGTCTTCGTCGGCCACTGCGAGCCCGATGAACGGCTCGACCTGATGGATGCGCTGCTCGCGAGCGGCTTGAACGTCAAGCTGTTCGGCACCGACTGGCAAGCGCATGCGCGCGGGCGGCGGTGGGAGCGAATGAAGATCGAGCCGGTGATCGGCGCGGACTACGTGAAAGCGATCGCGGCGGCGAAGGTCGCGGTTGTGTTCC
Organism: uncultured delta proteobacterium; assembly: GCA_903911145.1. Classification (GTDB taxonomy): domain Bacteria; phylum Myxococcota; class Myxococcia; order Myxococcales; family 40CM-4-68-19; genus CAIWCD01. The sequence continues at coordinate 8,878 of CAIWCD010000020.1, forward strand.
TCTCGAGGAGAAATCGCGATCAATACACGCGCCGATGCTTCGAGATCCCGGCCATCGGCACGCCGATGCTTGCGCCGCGCACGCAGGAGATGCAGGCGCTTTTTGCCGAGAGGAGTGAGGTCGCGCTCTACGCCAGTGCCGAGGAGCTGCTCGCGACGGCTCGGGCGCTGATCTCCGATCCGTCGCGCCGCGAACGCATGTCGGCCGCTGCGCACGCGCGCGCCGTGCACGATGGCTACGATGTCGTCGGACGCGCGCGGCAATTCCTCGCGGACCTCGAGGGCGCGGATCTGAGGTAGCTTGCGCGGTCGAAGGGCCCCTTCGCGCAGAGAGTAGGAATGCACGTCCTCATCGATGCCATCGCTGCCCGCCTCGGTGGCAACATCACGGTGCTGCGCAACCTGCTCTCCGCGCTCGTCGAGCAGGATGGCGGACGCAATCGCTACACCGTGCTTGGCCGGCGCAGCCTCGAGCGCGAGCTCGAGCCGCACGCGCGCATCCACTTGCAGACCTCGCGCCTCGCCGAGTGGAACATCGCCGCGCGCCTCGCCTGGGAGCAGGTCGCGATTCCCGCGCAGAGCAAGTTCGGCGATGTCGATCTCGTCTTTGCCCCGAGCGGCCTGGCGGTGTTCGCCTCGGCGCGACCGCAAGTCCTGATGTTCCAGAACGCGGCCCCGTTCGACGATCAGGTTCTCTCGACCAGCCCGACGTTCAAGCGGGCGCGCCTGCTCTCGCTGCAGAAGCTCGGCGTCGCCTCGGCACACGCAGCGGACCGCGTCGTCTTCATCTCCAACTTCGCGCGCGATCTCCTGCTGCCGAAGCTGGCGATCCCGGCGGAGCGATCGCGGGTGATCTATCTGGGGCACGATCCCGCGTTCGCCCCCTCTGCGCGCGAGCGCGGCGGCGAGGTCCTGGCGAAGTATGGGCTGACCGACCCGTACATGATTTCGGTCTCCCATTTTTATCACTACAAGAACATCGTCGAGCTGGTGCGCGGGTTCGCGATCGCGCTTCCCTCGCTGCATCCCCGCATGCGGCTTGTTCTCGCGGGCGCGGAGCACGAGGTCGATTACAGCCGCAAGGTGCGCGCGACGGTGCGCGAACTGGGACTCGAAGCGCGCGTCGACTTTCTCGGCAACGTTCCGCACCGCGACCTGCCCCCGCTCTATGCCAGCGCCGAGGCGTTTCTCTTTCCCTCGCAGTGCGAGAGCTTTCCCAACATTCTCGTCGAGGGTCTCTCCTCGGGCACGCCGACGCTTGCCTCGCGCGCGGGGCCGATGCCGGAGCTGGCGGGAGATGCGGCGCGCTATTTCGACGGCACCAATCCGTCGGAGATCGCGACCGAGCTTGTGCGACTGCAGCAGGAGCCGGCGATCCGCGCGCAGTTGAGCGAGCGCGGGATCGCACAGGCGGCGCGCTACTCCTGGACGCAGACGGCGAACGCGCTGCTCGAGACCTTCGACGAGCTTGGCCAGTCGAGCCGCCGCAAGCAGACGCCCGCGCCCGAGGCAGAGCACCGCTCGAGCACCGCGAACTACTTCGGCGGCATGGCCAACACCTGGAGCGATCGCTACGCGAAATCGAACTTCAGCGAGCGGCGCGAGATCGTCTCCCGCTGGCTCGATGGACGCGCGCCCGGCCAGCTGATCGATCTCGGCTGCGGCAGCGGTCCGCTCTCGCCCGTCGCGATCGAGAAAGGCTGGCGCGTCACCGGCCTCGACCTGAGCGTGAAGATGCTCCAGGCCGCGCGCAGCGCAGGTTTGCACAAGGTCTCGGTCGCCGATGCGACGCGCATTCCACTGCGCTCGCAGTGCGCCGACGCGGTGCTCTGCATCTCCATGCTCGAGTACGTCCCGCGCCCCACGGCCGTCATCGAGGAGCTCGCGCGCTGCATCAGGCCCGGCGGCACGCTGCTGCTCACCATCCCGAATCGCGCAAGCACGCTGCGGCGCGTGGAGACGATGGTGGCCCGCCTGCGCAAGCTCAATCTCCTCACCGGCAAGCTGTCGAAGCGCTTCTCGTATCTGGAATACCTCGACTACGCGCAGACGGAGATCTCCGCCGAGCAGCTCATCAGCTTGCTCGAATCGTCCGGCTTCCACCTCGAAGGCAGCGGCCACTTCACGCCTGCGGGAATGCCCGGCAACCGCTTTCAGGCCCTCGGCATGAACAGCTACTTCATCGCCACGCGCGGACAGAATCCATGAAGCAGGTGCTGCAGAGTTATCGAACCGGTGAGCTCTCCGTCGCCGATGTCCCCGCTCCCGGCCTCGAGCCGGGATGCGTTTTGGTGCTCACGCGCGCGTCGCTCGTCTCGGCGGGAACCGAGCGCGCCACCGTCGAGCTGGCGAAGAAGCCGCTCTGGCAGAAGGCGCGCGAGCGGCCGGACCTGGTCAAGAAGGTGCTCGATCGCGTCAAGCGCGATGGCCTCTTCGCGGCGGGCAAGGCGGCGATGCAGAAGCTCGATTCCCCTCTGCCGCTCGGCTACTCGTGCGCGGGGATCGTGCTCGCAGTCGGCGACGGGATCTCCGATCTCGCGGTGGGCGATCGCGTCGCCTGCGCGGGCGCGAAGGCCGCGAGCCACGCAGAGGTGAATCTCGTCCCGCGGAATCTCTGCGCGAAGATCCCGAATGGCGTGAGTGACGAATCGGCCTCATTTGTCACATTGGGTGCAATCGCGCTGCACGGCGTGCGGCAGGCCAACGCGACGCTCGGCGAGACCTTCGCGGTGATCGGCCTGGGCCTCATCGGGCAGATCGTCGTGCAGCTCCTGCGCGCGTCGGGCTGCGCGGTGATCGGGATCGATCTCGACGCGGAGAAGATCGCGCTCGCGAAAACGCTCGGCTGCGACAGTGCGGTCCTGCGCTCGGATGACGTGCTCGCCAAGGCGCGTGCGGCGACGGATGGCCGGGGCGTCGATGGCGTGATCATCGCGGCCAGCGCGGCCTCGAGCGATCCGATCTCTCTGGCGGGCGAGCTCTGCCGCGATCGCGGCCGCGTGGTCGCGCTCGGTGCGGTCGGTCTCGAAGTTCCGCGCCGGCCCTACTACGAGAAGGAGCTGGTGCTGCTGCAGTCGCGCAGCTACGGGCCGGGCCGCTACGATCCCTCGTACGAAGAGGGCGGCGTCGACTATCCGATCGGCTACGTGCGCTGGACCGAGGGGCGCAACCTCGAGGCGTTCCTGCAGCAGCTTGCGCTGAAGCGGCTCAACGTCGAGCCCCTCATCAGCCACCGCTTCAGCATCGAGAAGGCCACCGAGGCGTACGAACTGCTCTCGGGAGGGCACAACCCGCTCGGCATCGTGCTGACCTACTCGGCGGCGCAGGCGCCCTCGCGAGATGTCGCTCTCGATGCGCGACCGGTGAACACCGGAGACCTGCGCGTGGGGCTGATCGGCGCGGGGAACTTCGCGTCCGGCACGCTCGCGCCGCTGCTGACCTCGACGCCGCACGCGCGCCTCACCGCGATCGCCTCTGCTCGCGGCGTGACCGCGCGACATCTCGCTGAGCGCTCGGGAGCTGCGCGCGCGACCACCGACGGCGACGCGCTGCTCATCGATCCAGAGATCGACGCGGTGGTGATCGCGACGCGCCATCACCTGCACGCACCTCAGGCCGAGGCCGCACTGCGCGCGGGCAAGCACGTCTATGTCGAGAAGCCGCTCGCGCTCGATGACGAGGGCGTCACGCGCGTGCTCGCGGCGCAGAAGGAGTCGGGCGCGCAGCTCTGCGTCGGCTTCAACCGCCGCTTCGCACCACTGACACGCACGCTGATCGAGGCGTTTGCCAATCGGCGCGCGCCGCTGGTGATGCAGCTGCGCGTGAACGCGGGAGAGATCCCCGGCAGTTCGTGGGTGCACGATCCCAAGGAGGGCGGCGGCCGTCTCGTCGGAGAGGCGTGCCACTTCGTCGACCTCTGCCAGGCGATCGCGGGCGCGCGCGTGACACAGGTCTACGCGCAATCGATCAGCCCCGGCGCAGGCGCGCGCGCAGACGACAACTTCACGCTCTCGCTGCAGATGGCGGACGGCTCGCTCGCGCAGATCGCCTACGTCGCGACGGGCGACGCGAGCGCAGGCAAGGAGCGCATCGAAGTGATCGGCGCAGGAGTCATCGCGGTGCTCGACGATTTCCGCAGACTCGAGATCCACCGCGGAGGCAAGAGCAGCGGGGCGCGCGCTCTCTCGCAGGACAAGGGACACGCAGCCGCCATCGCCGCCTTCGTCGCAGCCGCACGCGGAGGAGCGCCGGCAATTCCTCTCGACGAGATCGAGGCCGCGAGCCGCGCAACGCTCGCCTGTGCGCGCAGTCTGCGCACCGGCCTTCCCGAATCTGTCGAGCTGGGCGCGCGGTGAATCCGCTCCGCTTCATCCGCACCGTCGAGCAGATGAACGTGGGGCAGGCGACCGCGCGCATCAAGCACGAGCTCTGGCTGCGCACGCGGAGAAAGCGCAGCTGGGCCGCGCTGGGAGCGGACGGGGAGGCCTACTCCATCCAGCGCGACGCTCGCGTCACGCACGTCAGCGAAGAGCTGGTGCGCCTCAACCGGCTCGCGGATGAGTGGCTGGCGGGTGTCGTCGAGCACGTCGGGATTGCCGGCCAGACGCGCGATTGGAGCGGCATCGGCAAGCCGAAGCTCTGGCGCTACGAGAAGCACTATCACTCCGAGTTGGTGGCGCTCGCCGCGCGCGCGCACGCAGAGCCAAACGGGCCGTGGGTGCAGGCTGCGCACGATCTTCAAGAGTCGTGGGCGACCGCGAACCCTCCTGAAAAAGGAGACGCGTGGGAGCCGTACCCGACGGCGCGACGCATTCTCAGCACGGCTGAGGCGGTCGCGATCGAGCCCGCGATCGCCACTGCGCAGACGGCCACGCAGCTCGCCATCCAGCTCAAGCATCTCGCGCAGCACCTCGAGCATCATCTGCGCGGCAATCACCTGATCTGCGACGCGGCCGCGCTCTGTGCGGGCGGCGCGGTGCTCGCAGGGCCCGAGGGCGAGGCCGCGATGAAGCTCGGCGCACCGCTGCTCGAGAAGGAGCTCGCGGCCCAGCTCCTCCCCGACGGCGGCTACGCGGAGCGGACCGTGCAGTACCACGCGCTCGTGATGAAGGACGCGCTGCTGGCGCTCGAGCTGTCGCGAACGCGATCCGCCGAGCTGCGCCCGCGCATCGATGAGCTGCTCGGCAAGATGGCGCTCTGGCTGTGGCGCTCGCGCAGACCCGACGGCACCTGGCCGCTCGTCAACGACGCCGTCCCGCTGGCGTTCTCCTTCGCGCGCGAAGCGCTCTCGCGCGCCGAGATGCTGCATCTCTTCGCCGCGCCGACCCCGTTGCCCAACGTCGAGCTGCTCGACACTGGCTGGACGTTCGTGCGCGACGTCGGCACCGAGCTCTTCTTCGACACCGGCATGATCGGCCCGCGCGATCAGCCCGGCCACGGACACGCCGACTCGCTCGCCTACGAGCTGCGCTGGTCGGGCGTGCCCGTCGTCACCGACTCGGGCGTCACCACCTACGAGCGAAACGACGTGCGCACGTTCGAGCGCTCCGCACCCGCGCACGCGACGATCTCGGTCGATGGATTCGGCATCGACGAGGTCTGGGCGTCGTTCCGCGTCGGCGGCCGGGGCAAGACGGAAAAGGTTGCTACACCAACGATCGATCCGCGCGTCCGCTTCCTGCGCGGTCGCGCGCAATCGTTCCGTGGATTCATCCACGAGCGCACTCTCTGTTTCTGGCCCACGCGCGCGCTGCTCGTCTTCGATCGCGTGCTGCATACGAAGAGCGGCGCGCGCATCCTCTCGCACGTTCCGCTTGCCTGCGGCTGGAGCGCGGCAGAGGCAAGCGGCGCGCTCTTTCTGCTCGGCCCGGGTGCGCGCGGGCTGCAGCTGCACGTTCTGACCGGCTCGATCGCCGGGATGGCCAGAGGCGTCGAGAGTCCGCGCGATGGCTGGGAGAGCCACGGATTCGGCGACGCGCAGGCGCGCACCAGCATCTCTCTCGCGGCCGACGCGAGCGGACTCTGCGGCTACGTCATCCTCGCGCCAGGAGTGACGACGCGGCAGACGACGCAGGGGCTCGCACTGCGGGCGCCCGGCGCGGAGATCGCGCTGCGGCTCGAGAACGGAGTCCCGTGCGCATCCTCTACCTGAGCCAGTATTTCCCCCCGGAGATGGGCGCGCCCGCGGCCCGCGTGAGCGAGCTGTCGCGCGAGTGGGCACGGCTCGGTCATCGCGTCACCGTGCTCACCGGCTTTCCCAATCATCCCACCGGCGTCATCCCGCCCGAGTACCGCGGCGAACTCTGGCGGCGCGAGGAGCGCGATGGCGTGCAGATCATCCGCACGCCGATCTACGCGGCGGCCAATCGGGGCGTGCTCAAGCGCTCGCTCGCGTACATCTCGTCGTCGCTCTCGAGCGCGCTCGTCGGCCCGCTGCTCGCCGAGCGTCCCGACGTGCTCATCGCGACCTCGCCGCAGTTCCTCACCGCGATGAGCGGCCTCTGGCTCTCGAAGCTCTTGCGCGCGCCGTTCGTCTTCGAGGTGCGCGATCTCTGGCCGCGCAGCATCGTCGAGGTCGGCGCGCTGCCCGCGGATCATCTCGGCATCCGCGCCCTCGAGAAGCTCGAGCGGATGCTTTATCGAAATGCTGACCGGATCGTCGCGGTTACGCATTCGTTCGTCGACGAGATCGCCGCGCACGGGATCGATCGCAAGAAGATCGCGGTCATCACCAACGGCGTCGATCTCGATCTCTTCCAGCCGCGCGATCGCGCTGCGGACCGCGCCCGGCTTGGACTTCCGCACGATGCCTTCATCGCCAGCTACGTCGGCACGCATGGAATGGCGCACGGACTCGGCACGCTGGTCGAGGCGGCGAAGCGGCTGCGCGAGAAGGGAGGCGCGGCGTCGAAGGTGCTGCTGCTGCTGCTTGGCGAAGGCGCAGAGAAGCCGCGGCTCGTCGAGGAGGCGAAAGCGGCGGGCCTGACGAACATCCTCTTCTGGGATCAGCGGCCGCGCGATGAGGTCGCGCAGGTTCTCTCGGCGAGCAACGCCTGCCTGGTGATGCTCAAGGACGCGCCGCTCTTTCGCACGGTGATTCCGTCGAAGATCTTCGAGTGCATGGGTGCCGCGCGCGCGATCGTCAGCACCGTCGAGGGTGAGTCGCGGCGGATTCTCGAGGCCGCGGAGTGCGGGATCTTCTCGCCGCCCGAGGACGCGGGTGCGCTCGCAAATCTGCTCGCACAGCTCGCGGCCGATCCCGCGCGTCTGGATGCGATGGGCCAGAGCGGGCGTGCACACGCGCTGGCGAACTACTCGCGCACTGCTCTCGCGCGGCGCTATCTCGACGAGGTGCTCGCCCCGCTCGCCGTGCGCGGACCTTGACGCGCGAAGAAGTTCGATTGCGCGGCGTCACACTCCTGAAGGCGCGTTTCGACTAATCTCCGGGGCGAACCATGCGCACCGCAGCCTTCGCCTTCTTCATTTCGCTGGTGCTCGCGGCCGTCCTTACGCCGCTGGTGCGGGCGTTCGCGATCGCGCGCGGCTGGTTCGACTACGGCCTCGAGGCGCGCAAGGTCCACGGTCGGCCCATCCCGCGCCTCGGCGGTGTCGCGATCGTCATCGCCTTCTACGCGCCGCTCGTCGGAATGCTCCTCTACCCGACGGGCATGGCCGCACACTTCTATTCCGACCCGCATCGCGCCTTCGCGCTCCTCCTCGGGGGCCTCGCGATCGCGGGCCTCGGTCTCTACGACGATCTGCAGGGCGCAGGCGCGAAGATGAAGCTCGTGGTGCAGCTCGCCGTCGCGCTCGGGCTCTGGTTCGCGGGCTTTCAGGTCGACGAGTTGGGCCTCCCCGGATTCGGCACGATCGCACTCGGCGCGTTCGCGCTGCCCGTCACGCTGCTCTGGATCACTGGGATCGTGAACGCGATGAACCTGATCGACGGCCTCGATGGCCTCGCGGGCGGAATCGCGTTTCTCGCGCTCGCGACGAGCTTCGTCGTCGCCTTCGTCCGCGGCGACGCGACGATGGCGCTGCTCTGCGCGGCGCTCGCCGGAAGCACCGCGGGCTTCCTCGTCTACAACTTCAACCCTGCCTCGATCTTCATGGGCGACACCGGCTCGATGTTCCTCGGTTACGTCCTCGCGGCCGGCTCGATCCAGACGCGCCAGAAGGCCTCGACCGCGGTGGCGCTGCTCGCGCCGATCGTCTCGCTCGGCCTGCCGATCGTCGACACCATGCTCGCGATCGTGCGACGCGCACTGGCAGGTCGCCCCATCTTCTCGGCCGACCGCGATCACATCCATCACCGGCTGCTCGCACGTGGCTTCACGCACAGGCAGGCCGTGCTCGTTCTCTACGGCACGAGCCTGCTGCTCTGCGCGTTCGGACTTGCGCTCTCGTTCGCGAGCAGCGCGCAGACCGCGGCAGTGCTGACCGCGCTGGCAATGCTCGGTGTCTTCGGCGTGCGGACGTTGCGCCGCGTGGAGAGCAAGGGCCAAGCCGCGGTTGACGTTTCAGTGCGCACCGCGATCCGTGCACTCGCAGGCCCCCTCGGCGACGCGAAGACGAACGATGCGCTCTTCTCCGCTCTGGGCGCGGCCGCGAGCGCGCTCGGCCTGGCGCAGCTCTCGCTCCTGCTCCCCAATGAGGCGCCGCGAAATCTGCAGCGTGCGCCCACCCCGACCGCGCCCGTGCTGCGTTGGCCGCTCGGAGAGCCAGCGTCCGGTGCGCTTGAGTTGGTCTTCGCCGACGGCCGCCGCGCCCCCGATCACGAGCAGGAGATCGCCATCGAGGTGCTGGTGGATCTGATCGCGGTTGCGCGCGCTCGAATCGCGCAGAGCCGCGCCTAGAGCAGTCGCGCGCGTCTACGTGCAAGCAAGAGACAACTCGGAGACGAGCGCGTCGATCGACGTCGCCTCTCCCGGCGCAAGCTCGTTCCACAGCTCGGGCACCGTCGAACGACCACCGCGCATCCAGAGTGAGCGCAGCGGCTGCAGTGCGCAAGGATTGCGCCACCAATCCTCGTCGAACCGCTCGCGCAGGTGGCTGCGCGTTCGGGCCGCCAGAGCGAGTCCGCGCAACTCGGCCCACGGAGAGAGGAAGAGATCGAGGTCGCGCAGCGCCAGCCCGCTTGGCAGCGCAGTGAGAGACGCGCGCGCGAAGAGCTCGCGATGCAGCGAGGCGGTGCGTGCGCCCAGTCCCGACCGCAGCGCTTCGAGAGACGCGAGCGTCTGCGCCGCCGCGATGCGCGCCTCGAAGAGGTGGGCCACGGCGAGAGCGCGCGCGTCGTCGACGGAGAGTTCCACTTTCGCGCAGCGGCGACGAAACCCGTCATCGAGGGCGAGCCCCGCGAAGATGGCACCGCTCGCGATCGGGAGCGCAGGATCGTGGCAGAGCAGATCCTCCGGCGGCGCATTTCCGGGAGGACCGGCGAAGAGCTGGGCCGCGCCCAGAGCGGACAAGAGCTGCGTCAGCGCCCACGGCCCCTCTTCGGGAAAGAGCTGCACGCGCACCGAATCGGGCGGATCGATCGGGACTGCGCAGGCCCCTTCGCGCGCGAGCGGGCGCGGCTCTTCGTCGAGACGGATCGCCCGCTTCGCGTCGAGATCGAGCGGCCACGCCTCGGCCCAGCGGCGGCAGGTGCGCAACATCTCGCCGCGCGGAAACGCGGGAGAGCAGCGCGGGGCGCGGATGAGATGCATCACGTCGTGCCGCTCGGCATCGCCGGGGAATGGCCGCGCGCCAGTGTGTCGCTCGAGCAGCCACGCGCCGAGATCGCCTGCGATCGCTTCCGTCCGCACCAGGAGCCGCTCGCAGGCCGATTCGATCTCTGCAGCGCCCGCGCTCGTTCCTTCGTGCGACGCCCAGCCTCTCGCGTGCAGCGCCGCGGCCGCATCGATCGGCTCGCCGAGTTCGAGTTCAGAGAGGGCGCTCGCGCCCGCTTCCCACGCGCCTGTGCGCGCGCCATCGCTCTCTCGCACCGCTGCCGCGAGCGCCGCTTCCAGATCTGCGCGTTCACCCCGCGAACGCGACCGGCCCAGCTCGCGCTCGACAGCGCGAATCGGCTGCACTCCATGCAAGCCCGCGTCGCCGTGCATCTCCACCGATGGCCGCAGCTGCGCATCGAGCAGCTCCTGCCACGCGCCCGGCTCGAGAGATTGCGCACGCGCGCGCACGAGCAACTCGCGCAGACCCGACAGGCGCGACACGCGTCCGGGCTTCGGGGGATCGCTCGCGAGCGCCTCACCGAGCAGCTCGCACGCCTGCGCGAGACCATCGCGCGAGGCCGCCAGCGGATGCTCGCGCAGCCGCTGCAGCAGACGGCTCTCCTCGGGAAGGCCGGCCGCGTCGCGAAACTGCGCACGCCGCTCGGAGAGAGCAAACGACAGCGCCTCCTCTCGCAGCTCACCCAGTTCTCGCAGCTCGCTCATTCAAGGACGCATCTACCGCGCGTGCGCGCGTAGCGTCGAGCAAACGTGCGGTCACGTTGAGCCCGCTCGAACCGCTCCCGCCTGCGGTGTACAACGCGCGCCATGCGCCACAGTCCCGCACTCGTCGCCGCCATCGCCGCCGCGCTCGCCAGCGCCTGCCACGCTCCGGGCGACGCTTCGAACGTCACGAAGTCCGCGCCCAGTGCGGTCGGGAGCGATTCTGCTTCGGTCAAGACAGCCAACAGAGGGGTTCAGGTCGAAGGCGCGCGCGGGAATTCCCGCATCACCGGAAGCGTCCTCTTTCGCGGCCCGGTGCCAACGTTTCGCGAGCCCTCGGCGCCCTTCCCCGAGTGCGGCGCGCGCACGCCGCAGGACCCTCTGCGCGTCTCGGGCGACGGCCACCTCGCCAACGCGTTCGTCTACATCAAGGATGGTCTGCCGCCGGGCGACTACGCACTCCCGACCGCGCCAGTCCTGCTCGATCAGCGCGGGTGCGACTACCTCCCGCGCGTCTTCGGCATCCGCGCCGGACAGCAGCTCGTCATCAAAAACAGCGACAAGCTGCTGCACAACGTCCGCTCCCACGCTGACGGCGCGGGCCTCACGCAGAGCGCCAACAGCTTCAACGTCGCGATGCCCAACGAAGGCATGACGCTCACGAAGACCTTTCCCGAGGCGCAGGTTCCCGTCGCGCTCAACTGCGATGTGCACCCGTGGATGCGCGCCTACGGCGGCGTGGTCGCGCACCCGTTCTTCGCGGTGACTGGCGACGACGGCGCGTTCTCTCTCTCGGGCCTCCCCGCCGGTACGTACACGCTCGAGGCCTGGCACGAGCGCCTCGGCCGCACCAGCATGACGATCAAGCTGGGCGCGGACGAGAGCGCGAGCGCGCAGCTGGAGTTCAAGCCCTGAGCCGCGTTCGGCAGAGTGGCGCCGCCGCACGCGTATTGATCGACCACGCCCTTCTCCATTAGAAGGCGCGCGAGCAGAACCTTTCACCGAAAGGCAGAGCAACTGTGCAGAGCGTGAACCTGATCAGCGATGCCCGCTTCAGCGACGACAAGGCGACCGTGTTGCATGCGGTGAAGACCGATCAGCTCGCGATCGACGGCCTCTACCTCAAGCCGAACCAGTCGACCGGCTGGACGAAGAATCCCGACGGCGACCGCGGCTACATCTGCGTGCAGGGCACGGGCGAGCTGGTGCTGGAGACGGCGTCGGTCGGCAACGAGCTTCGCATCGCGCTGACGGTCGGCTCGGTCGCGCTGGCGCCGCGCGGGACGTTCCACGAGGTGGTCGCGGGGCCGCAGGGAATGGTCGCGTCTGCGCTCGCGAAGTTTCCTGTCCGCGTGATCGAGCGCGGCTAGCGCCCAGTGCGCGCGGCCTTGACAGTGCGCGCATGCTGATTACGAAGAGAGAATCATGCCGACCTACGAATACGCTTGCCCGACCTGCGGCAATTTCGAGAAGGACCAGAAGATCACCGAGCCCGCGCTGGGCGCCTGTCCCAAGTGCGGCGCGGCCGTCAAGCGGCTCATCTCGCGCAGCTCGTTCGCGCTCAAGGGCGGCGGCTGGTACTCGGACGGCTACAACTCGTGCAGCAAGTCCGACAAGCGCGAGAGCGCGAGTGCGGGTGGATGCGGCAAGGCCGAGTGCGGCACCAGCGCCTGCCCTGCAAGCGGCCAGCTGCCGAGCTAAACGCAGAGCCGTTCGTCGCGTGACGACGCGGAGAGCGCATCCCGCCTGCGCGGGAGATGCTTTGTACACAAACTATTTTCGCCTCTCGCGCGATCAGCTCCGATCGAGCCGCGCGGCAGAGTGCACAGAGGCGTTCGATGAGCTCTCCCGGTGGTCGCGAGCGCAGACCGCGCAGTTCGCGCAGGCCGCCGTCGCGACTCAGTCTGCGCGTTGAAGAGAGTGATCGCGGGCTGCAGCTTGCGGCCTTCTGCGTGCAGCGCGGCGGCATCTCCCTCGAGGAGGCGCGCGCATCGATCCAGCGCGGCGGCACGTACATCAACGGCAAGCGCGTGCATGACGCCGAGCATCTGCTCGTGCCCGGAGAGAGCATCGAGTTGCATCTGCGCGAGCGAGGCGAGGCTCCGCACGCGGAGGCTCTCGCAGCAGAGAGGATCCTCCATTCCGACGGGCAGGTCATTGCCATCGACAAGCCTGCCGGCGTGCTCGCGCAGGAAGGTCTCGCAGGCGGCCCCGATCTGCCGTCGCTCACGTCAGCACTGCTCGCCGCTCGAGGAGAAGCGAGCAGTGCGCTGCTGGTGCATCGGCTCGATCGCGGCACCACCGGTGTCACGCTGCTCGCGCGCACGAGGGCAGCCCAGAGCGCGCTGCTCGAGGCGTTTCGAGGCGGCCTGGTCGAGAAGGAGTATCTCGCCCTCTGCGCAATTCCGCCCGATCGCGACGGGTCGGAACTCGCCGACGAGTTCGTCGTGGAGCTCGCGCTGGGCGCGGACGAGCGCATCGCAGGCAACCGCAAGCCCGACCCGATGGGAGACGCCGCGCGCACCCGTTTCCGCGTGCTTGAGCGATGGCCGCAAGTCGCGCTCATCGCGGCGTTTCCCGAGACAGGTCGAACCCACCAGATCCGCGTCCATCTCGCGTCGAACGGCCTGCCGCTCCTCGGCGACGCGCGCTACGGCGGCCCGCGCCTCATCACGAGGCCCGACGGCGCCCGCCTGGATCTCACGCGCCCGATGCTGCACGCCCGCGCGCTCACCGCCCCGCATCCAGCAGGAGGCACACTGCACGTTGAGTCACCGCGGCCAGCCGATCTGCTCGCCGCGCTCGAGTTTCTCGCAGGCACTGCGCGGACCTGAACTCTCGCGGTCCGCCCAAAGGTCACTCTGCGCAGGCACTGGCGCTCCCGCAGTTCACGCACGCGATCGCTCTGCCCTGTTGACGTCGGCGCCGGGAGGGTGTACGCACGCGCCCCCTTCTCCCGGAGGGGAGTCGTCGACGAGCAGCAATGTCGGGGAGTGGCTCAGCCTGGTAGAGCACCTGGTTCGGGACCAGGGGGTCGCAGGTTCGAATCCTGTCTCCCCGACCATTTGAAGGCCGCGTCCTTACGGAGAAATCCGGAAGGGGCGCGGCCTTCGCCTTTTGCGACTGTCGCGGCTTGTCACTCCACTGCACCTGAACGCGACGATTTCTGCTGTGGGAACGCGAAGAGTCTCCTCTGGAGAGTGCGCGAGTTTGGCGCTGAGCCATGGCCGGAACTAAGCACCCCCAAATTGGCGGGCGGTGGCACAAGTTCACCTTCAACGGCTCATCCCAGCCCGCGCGGGGAACACGGGTCTGCATTGAACCCGACCAACGAGTCATTCGGCTCATCCCTGCCTGCGCGGGGAACACCCGGGCTTCAGTGCGCCAATGAGAGTGAGTTCCGGCTCATAGCTGCTGACCGGGGCGCTTGACGGCCGCGCAGATCGTCGGCACTCCGCTGCTCTTTTGAAGCTCGTGCAGTGACGGAAATACGTTCGCGTAGTAGTGCGACGAGGTTCTGGTCGCCGTCGGCCGCAGCAAGAACAAGGTGCCGCCAAAGGCTCGCCCGCTGACGTCAACCCGACCGGTCCGCTGCGAGAAAATCGACGTGTCCACGCACACGCGGCTCCACGTCTGATAGTCATCGGCTGTAGACTGATAAGCATCATGGGTGAGCATCTTTCCACCGTGAGTTCGACATACCTCCAGTGCTTTGGTGGCCGGATGCGCGCAGAGCACGACCGGTTCGGAGTGTCGCAAGAGGAAATCGCGGATCGAGCGGCGATGCACCGGACTTACCTTGGGGGCCTCGAGCGCGGCGAGAGGAACGTGGGTCTGCTGAACCTCATCCGCACCGCCCGAGGGCTGCGGGTATCGCCGACAGTGCTGCTCAAGGACTTCGAATCGAGGAGCACCCGATGACGGTCGAGTTACGAAGGGTAGAGCTGTGGTGTGACAGTTTTCATGAGGGAGCCTGGGCTGCGGAAGGAATCCTCAAGCAGTGGCCGAAGGCCATCGTCACGCGAAGCCATCGGCTCGGCTTCATCCCGCAGTACTCGGTGCAGCTCGGACAGGTGCGGCTCGAACTCGAAGTCTTCGGAGGGTATGGGAACTGGAGCGACCTGCCGACGAAGATCCGGGAACTTCTTGACTGGGGGAAGCCAGATATCGTGGTGTACGACCGTTCAGCCGACACCGTGCTCTTCGCTGTCGAAGAGACCGCGGCGGTGCCGACGGGCAACCAAGCGCTTCAGCGCTGTGAGAGAATGCACGGCGCCGGCACGATGAAGGTCCCGTTCTGGTACCTCCTGAGTCAATTCGGCACCCACGTAGACGAAGGAACACGCCAAGCGTCTCCGTGGCCTGCGCTGATGGCTGTTGCGCTTACTGCGACCTTTCGCACGCCCAACATCGTGCTCTTGTACTCGTCGGAAGCATCCCCCGAGGACTACGCGGCAGGCGAAGGGATGGTGCAGCTCTTCCGCATGCTCGCCAAGATGCTGGAGAACTACGCAACGACAAGGAAGCTGCTCGACGGACTTGATGCCGAACTCACTAGTCACTTCGCGTCGATGCTTCGGTTCATCGGCGAGACATATGCCAATGTGACCGACTTCCTTCCGCGCGCGGAGTTGCTTGCCGACCCTGCAACCGCCTCAAGGCTGGCCGGGATCGCGTCGGGATCGGACGGAGGAAGAACGTCCTTCCCGTTGCTCGATTGGCCCAAGTTCAAAGAACTGCCTGCGGCATTTCGGAAGAAGCAAACGGAGGGGACCTTTATCAAGACCGACCCCTTCCTCGCCCGGCTGGAGGCAGGGCGAGAAACGGGAAACGTATACACGCTCTCAGGAAACGCAGGTTCGCGACCACAGCCCGAGAACGATCTGAAGTCGTGGATCGACCAGCAGCGGAAGCTCCACGCTGGAGCTCAGGCGCTCAGCCCGCCGGTCGAATTCAAGCTCAAGCTCGACGACTTTCCAGAGAGCAATTCGGGGCTTCGGCACGTGACGATGGAAGCGATCATCGAGAAGCGCGGCAAAACGATCGCGGCGACCGATCGCGCGGTGCGGGGTCATCGAAAGGCCTGGCTCCTCCACTGGTTGTTGCAGAGCACGCGGGGATCGACGGCAGTAAGCTGGGCGGTGGCCTCGCGGAGAAGATGGCGCCCGCACTTGGTTGAACCCTGCTGGCTTTCCGAGGGGAGAGTGCCAGCGAATGCGCGCTTCCGAGCCGGACGGCGGACGAGCATGACCGCCCGCGCTCAGGATGATCGATCGCCCGCGGTTCTGAATGATCGCTTCCAACAAGACCCATGTCGCGCGCTGTCGATAAGCCTCGTTGATCATCTTGAGCGGATATTTCATGCTTCTCCTTCGTCAACTTCGCTCGCTGACAGCGAACGGATTAACAGGGCCAATACGAATCCGGGCACAGCAGATCGGTGTAACCGCTCGACACGGTGATCCTCGACGATCACGCCACAGTCATTTCGGAGACCATGGCGGTGTCGGCGGTCGCCTGGTTGGGGGATGAAGGCGGCGCACATTGGACCTCGGAGGCAAAGAGGGAGGAACGATCACATTGTCGACAATGCAGTACGAATAGGGATTGATGGCGTCACTGGGATGTGGAGTGCTGGCCTGAGCTTCGCGACGAATTGCCCTCGCCATCGCAGGCATGAGTTCTGCCACTAGCTGTGCACGGCGTCCGGCATCGGCAGTTCTTCTTCCCCCGCCGGTTGCTTTGAGAATCGCGAAGCGGTCCATTTCGAGTGCGACACGCAACTCTTCGCGTGCTCGGGCCAGCTCTTGGCCTGTGCCCCACTCATGCTCGTCAGTGTTCTCGCCGATCCTCGAAACGGGCGGGAGGTTCGCTAGCGTTAAGACGCCGCGTTCTAGCGTCACCTCAATCGACATCCGGAGGCCGTGCGACAGAAGTTGTCGCTGATAGCCTGCAACTCGGTAGCGAAGAAACTCAGCAATCGATACGGATGCTCGAACAGCACAGCGTGCGTCCCACCAAGCGGAGAGCCAGTTGCGCTTCAGGAGTGACGTGCCGCAGCCGGATTTCTTGGCAGTGAATACCGTCATAGAGATTCTCCCCTCTCGCTATTCTGCGTTTGCGTGATCGCGAACCAGCGTCGCGACGGCTTGCTCAAGCGCGGCGTCCAGAGAAACTGTTCGATTCCCATAGGCAGCGGCTCCACCAATCAGCTGTGCCGACGCTGCATCGTGGAGCTGAAGAGTGAGCGCGAACTGCTTACCGATGATCCGGAGGTCTCCTGAGACAACATCGTCTGCGCCGATCTTTCGCGCGGTATCGATATCTCCGTCGCCCTCAAGTTCGTTTAGTTCGCGGCCACCAGCCAGTGCCACGACATTTTCGCGCGTCGTTACCTTTGCCGTAGGCGCACTCTGCGCGAGGAGAATCCTCACGCGGTCCGTCAGGTGTTTCGCGAGCTGAAGATTGCGCGAGGTCTGGTCCCGGAACTCAAGTACCGCAACGAACTTGCTATCGAGCAAGTGCCCGGCAGAGGTGACCGATCCGCCGGACACAGTATCGGCAGGAGCGGCTCCCCGCAGCACCAAGGGCTCCGCAGAAGTGTGGTGCAGGTTCGTTAGTTGTTCTTGGCCATCCGCACTGGACGGTTGTCCTTGCCTGGCGACAATTCCTCCTATCGCTGCGAGCAGGCCCAGGCTCGCGCATGCAAAGAACACGGCCCTGCCGATCTTCCTCGGCGGGTTGATGTCCGCAGATACCTGACGCCCAACCGTATTCTCGGTGGCGACAGCCGGAGTACGCCGACGCGCTCCCCCTCCGGCAAAGTGCTCGCAGATTGCCCATTGGCCGAACAGGGCGCGCCAATCGTCGCGTGAGTAAGTGCGCGGAGATTTCCAGTGGGGCGCGCTCGGCTCCTGGCTTGCGGCCGATACGATTAACGTGTCGAGACCGACCTGGTGCGAACCAACTCTGGTGCCGGCCCTTTCGCGCGCAACCAAGCGAAAGAGGCCGGCGACATCCATGCGGTCGCTGCGGCCGCCGTTAATCACGAGCGTGCGGGCCGCATTCGCGTAGGTGATTCTCTCGTGATGAGCAAGGAGGTGCTCGAGCAAGCCCGCGCACGTCTGCGTCTCCGTCGCGTGCGGGCCATTCGCGAGCAAGGCGCTCTTCATGTTGCACCCTGCCCCGCGCGGAATGGTGTCATCGCATCGCGGACGCCGCGACCACGCGCCTCTGGATGCACGAGCGCGTCCTTGAGAGGAAACACGGCCAAGCAGCTAAACAGCTCCCCCGGCGAACTCGCGATGCTTCCACGCTGCGTGCGATAGCCGAAGTCGCGGAGGCGCCGCCCCAGAGCGGAATCGGCCTTCACGAATCGAAGGACAGGCGGCAGCGCAGGGAAATCGGCGAACTTCTTACGGCGTGACTTACGGAGTTTGTACCAGCGGAGCGGCTCACCGTTGTGGCAGAGCAGAATGCGCTGACCAGGCGCGAGGCGAGCCAGGTAATCAGGTCGATTCCCAAGCGCGTCGAGCAGTGGGCGGCAGAGGATTCCGGCGTCTGCCATTGCGAGCGTATTTGCCGCGTCCGCGCGTGCGCCGTTGGCCCAATACACCCATGCTGTCGGTCGGTGGAGACGCCCCACGAGGTCGCGGACTCGATCGCGTCCGTCTCGCCGTGCATCACCGTTTGCACGAACAGTGCGATGCGCGTGAGCCGCGAGACTCTCGTGCTCCGCGGGAGGAGACTCGCTCATCGAGAGGCCGTCGTGCAGAGCCACGAGGGTTCTCTCCAGATCGCTCAACCTGCACTCGAGCAGGAGCCGGATGACGCGCTGGAGGGCCGGAGGCCACTCCTCGTCCTTGGTCTCCAAGCGCGTCAGCGACTTAGGCGCAATCCCGAGCAAGCGTGCCATCTGCGCCTGCGTCAGCCCGAGGGCTTGGCGGGTCTGTGCAGCGAGCTTGCCGTGTGTCGTTTGCGCGTCCATGGCGGGAACATATCGGTCGCAGAGTCCTCTCGCCATTAGGTCACGATGTGTGACCTCAAACGGGAGCACGGCATGCTGCTTTGTGAACCAAAGGCGCGTCGAGTCTTTGCCAGACACGCTCGCGAGCCATCGCGTCCGTGCGACCATGATTGTTGACGAGTTGAGCAACTTCATCGAGACGGAGGCGTCGACGAGCCGCCACGCTTGCGGCGCTTGAGTGGCCGCCGTCGATCCGTCCCCCTCGCCGAGCGGGCGCGACACAGCGGTGCGCGACGCATTCTCGAGAAGATGGCATCCTGCCCCCATGAGCCCACGCCTTCACGCTGGTTCACGGTGAAGGGGTACCTCGTCCGGGTCGGCGTTGACCAAGCGTACGGTCAATGGAACGCGCCCGTGGACCCGGACACTCTCGACTTCGCCTACGTACCGATTCCGGACGGTGCCCAGCATCCGCGCCTGGCGACGCCATACGCGAGCATCGTGGGTACCCTGGCCCGTTTCCCTGGGGTGCACATGCCTGCGGGGCTGCTGGGCAAGTCAATGCACCTCGACCCAGACTTCAAACACCTGACATACGGCGACAACGGCGCGCGCCGAGGCCGCGGCGTGGCGAGCCTCGACACTGGTGACTTCATCGCCTTCTTCTCCAGCATGCGACCGACGCGCGAGTGCGATCATACGCTCCTCTACGCGCTGATCGGCTTCTACAGGGTGCGCGAGGTCGTTTGGGTGAAGGACGTTCCATCGCGCCGCTGGGGCGAGAACGCACACACTCGCCGGCTCAGCCATTCAGAAACCGACGTCATCATCCGCGCGGATCCTGCATCGAGCGGTCGGCTGCGTCGGTGCATCCCCATTGGCGAATGGCGCAACCGATCCTATCGCGTCCGGACCTCCCTTCTGGAGCGATGGGGGCATCTGTCCTGCCGAGACGGCTTCATCCAGCGCAGCGCCGTTCCACCATCGTTTCTAGACCCGGCACGATTTATCGAGTGGTTCGAGGAGCAGGGCCCGGAACTCCTCGCAACAAACAACCCGTAGAGGTTGCCCATGCGGACCCTCGTCTACAAACGCACTCACAACGGTGACCCAGACGAACGCGGCACGTTCGGCGTCAATGACTGCATGGGCAGCGTCCGCGGCTGGGAGTTCGAGGCGGTGATTGGCGTGGGTGGCACGGGCGATGAACCGCGCGAACACGGCATCGCCGAGAAGATCAACTGGATCGGGATTGGGCCTCACAAGACGCCAGGCTCGCCGCGTGGCCCGCTCGTTACGTTCGACCACTACGTTTACTTTGGCGAGACGGGACCAGCGTTGGCGGACCAAGCCCCGAACCTTGCGCGTCACATCTACGACATGAACGTGCGGACGCTCATGAACTTCACCCCTGCGGAACAAGGCGAGGTCGATGCCATCCTGGCACTCGCTCACGACGAGCCGCCCTCTCCGGCACTGTCGAACAGTGCGGCGGGCGCTGAGGCGCAATGCCGCGTCTCAGCCACGACGGTGCGGCGGAAGCGAGAGCCTTGTTCCTGCTGACCACTGCCTGGGGAAGTGAACGCGGGGGCGCGGCATCTGCCCCCTGCCATATCGCGTCAGCGCGATCTCGTTAGCTGAAAGGGTTGTCGTCGAGCCGGATCTCCGGATTGCTCGGCGCGTTGCGCAGGACCGCTTGCCGGAGGTTTCGCTCTGCGCACTTCCGGCCGCAGGCTCACCGGTGCGAAATCAGGTCGAGCTGTAGCCGCGCGCCCAGCGCCATCGCGATGCGCTCGAGGAGGTCGAGCTTCGGGACTGCCTTACCGGCCTCGATGCGCGCGATGGACGCCTGCCCCGTCCCCGCACGCTCGGCCAGCTCGACCTGGGAGAGCTTGCGACGCGCGCGCAGAGCGCGGACCTGCCGACCCAGACCGAGTTGCTGCACGCGCGCTTCCACCTTGGCGTTGAAGCCCGGCTCCTTGGCGTCACGCTCTGCGATGAGGTCTTCGATGGTCAGCTTGCTGATGTGTTTGCGGCTCATATGATCTCTCCCGTCAGTCCTTGCCGAGCGTCTCTCGCATCCGCTTCCGTGCAACCTCGAGTTCGCGCGGCGGAGCCTTCTGGCCCTGCTTCTTGTAGGCGTGGAGCAGCACCATCTCTGGCCCCGTCACCACGATGTAGAACACGCGGTCGATCGAAAACTTCAGCTCCCAGAGCTTGCCCTCGATGTGCCGCGCCTTCACCTCCGCGCCTTCGAGTCCATTCAGGCCGAGATCCTTCAATGCCGCATAGACAGGCTCGGCTCGATCGGTCGGCAGCTCGCGGAGGTAATCCGCAACCGGCACCCGCCCTGACGCGCTGACGTAGAACCGAATCTTCACCCGCGCAGCCTAATGTCAGGATTGACATATGTCAACATCGACATCACGCACTGACGCCCGCCGGAGCCGTAGCGATCCTTTGGGCTCCACTCATGGCCCATGTTTCTTGGCACTCCGCTGCACCTAAAATCGCTTCGCCTGCGATGGCACCGCGTGGATCGCGTGTATCCGCTGGACGGCATACCTTCGTGATGTCGCGGCTGTGCCAAGAGATGACAACCACTGATTATACCTACATCTTTTCGATTCCAGTTCGGGACCAGGGGGTCGCAGGTTCGAATCCTGTCTCCCCGACCATTTGAAGGCCGCGTCCTGACGGAGAAATCCGGAAGGGGCGCGGCCTTCGCCTTTTGGGACTTTGGCGGTTTGTCACTCCACTGCACCTGAACGCGACGATTGCAGCTGCGGGAACGCGAGCCGTCTCCTCCTTGAGCGGTTGCGTATTGGCGCGTGACGAGGTTCTGGCAGGCACGCGCGCAGCGGGCCTCGGGTACAACAGCAACTGATCATCGCGCCGGGCTCATCATGGTTGCTGACGAAGCAGCCCGAAAGCGGCAGGTGATGTCTGAATCAGCGGCTCGCGACTCGCGACGCGATCAGGAAGCCCTTCGCAAACGCGGGCCTGAATCGCTGCGAATAGATCCGTCCCAGTAGAGGGACCGCCTCGATCATGTCTCCCAGACTCCACATCTCCTCGTGTTCGGTGACGAGGAAATGCTCGGGAGAATCTGGATCGGCGACCGCAAACGCGAAGGTCAGGATCGTCCGCAGCGGATACGTAAAGATCGGTCCCAGCTGCTTGAGGTGCATCACTCCGTCGACCATCGCCCGCCCAGTGCGGCCATCGGGAGCGAGCGTGACGTTGAGCTGGCGGACGTCGAAGTCGAAACGGAACATCGCGTGGAAGCCAGCCATCCCCGTTCGATACGCATCCTTGCCAACGCCGGTCTGCCACGGGTCCTTGAAAGTCACGCCCTCGGCGAGATGCGGCGCGACCTCGGCCTCCATGCGCGCCCGTGTGACGCTGGTGTCGTACAGGAGCCCGGTGAGACGACGAAACGCCCCTTCAAGGACGCGGGTGCGCTGCTCATGGGTCCGGTGCGCTTCGGGCGTCGAGGTCATTCGACGAGCGTAACGCCGTGACGCGCTCGACGCTGTGTCAGAGGATCGTTCCGCCACGCACGAGAGGAAACAATATGAAGAAAGCACGTGAGCAAGGATCATCGGCCAGCTCCCTGCGGGAGATCCCCGCGGTCGACGTCAAGAGAGCCAGGGTGCGGATGATGGCAAGAGCTTCCCTGCTCGCAGAGTGCAAAGACGGATTCAGGAAGTCACCGCAGCGCAATGCTTGCGCCCTTTCCACGCACCCTGTTGAAACCGCGCAGATCCTGCAACGGCCGTCTGGGAGATCCTGACGATCTGACACGTCACGAAGGGTAGGATCATCGTGGTTGAGAGAGCCATGAATTGACGCTGTGCAGTAATCAACTCATGCCCCGCTTCTTGCATGTCATCCGCCTTCTCTTGTGTGCTCCGCTGCCGACTCCAGACCGGATTGCGAGGCGATGCAACCAGGTAGCATTCAACGCTCGCACCTCCAGCGAGCGGAGAGGATGATCATGAAGAGCCTCGCGTGCATTGTCTCAGCCCTGATCGCGCTTCTGGTTGCGAGTTCTGCCGTTGCCCAGACAACCCCACGTTAAGCGCGTCGGTAACATCGACTCCGAACAGTTCCTCTAAACGGGCCTCCACTTCTACTCGGATCTCAACCAGTCGCGGGAAGCAGCTCTCTCCAGTCGCTCGCTTGGAAGTCGCCCCTTCCCGTCGCCGATTCTCATTTCAACCCCCACTCCAGACAGAGGCCTCATGGCAGACCAGACTCCCGCAACGTCGGGTGCAAAAGAGGACGCACCGGCCCTCAAATCCAATGCTCGGTTGGTATTGGAATCGCCTGAGCTCAAGCATCTCGTCGTCCGACGCTGGACGGTGTCTCTGACTCTCCTGGCGATCCTCTTCATCGTCTACTACGGGTACATCCTGATGGTGAAGACGGACCTGATGAGCATGCGCATCGGCACTGTAATCACGCTGGCGATTCCGGTCGGCGTTCTGGTGATCCTCGCCGCATTCTCCCTGACCGCGTTTTATGTCTGGTGGGCCAACAAGAGTTATGACCCGGAAGTCGCGCGCCTGAAGGAGAAAGCGAAAGAGCTGATCGCCCCGACCAAGGGAGAGACGCGATGACTCTACTGACTGCACAAGGCGCGGCCAACCTGCCCGAGTTTGGAAAGGTGAATGTCGTCGCGCTGGTCTTCTTCTTCATCATTGTGGCGATGACGCTGGTGATTACCTATTGGGCCGCCAAGCGCACCAAGACCACCAAAGAGTTCTATGCCGCGGGCCGCAGCGTTTCCGCGTTGCAGAACGGGCTCGCGCTCGCCGGTGACTACATGTCCGCCGCGTCGTTCCTGGGAATCTCAGGAATGGTGGCGCTCAAGGGTTATGACGGAATGATCTACGCGACGGGCTGGTTGGTGGGCTGGCCCGCCCTGATGTTCCTCATCGCCGAGCCCTTGCGCAACCTGGGGAAATTCACCTTCGCGGACGTGATCTCGTTTCGCCTGCAGCAGGGTCCGGTGCGCATCGCCGCGGCCTTCGGCGGCGTCTTGACCGTGCTCTTTTATACCATCGCGCAGATGGTTGGATCCGGCACGCTGATCTCCCTCATGTTTGGAATTCCCTACCACATCGCTGAAGTGATCGTCGGCGTGGTGATCCTTCTGTATGTGCTCTTTGGTGGAATGCTCGCCACCACCTGGGTGCAGATCATCAAGGCAGTTCTTCTGCTCGGTGGAGTCACGTTCCTTACCTTACTGGTGCTCGCGCAATTCCACTTTTCACCAACCGATCTGTATGCGGCCGTCGTCTCCAACCAGAACAATCTGCCCGGCGAGCCCGTCGCCAAACTTCCTCCCTTGTCGAGCATGATGGTTCCGGGAGCGCTGGTGTCGAGTCCGATCGAAGCGGTCTCGCTCGGGCTCGCGCTGATGCTGGGCCTGCTCGGCCTGCCTCATATTCTACAGCGGTTCTATACCGTCCCGGATGCCAAGGCCGCACGCAAGTCCGTGCTCTATGCAACGGGTCTGATCGGGTATTTCTATATCATCATCCCCATCGTTGGATTCGGTGCGGCGGCCATCGTGGGACGTGCGGCGATCAGTAAGATCGACCCCGGCGGAAACATGGCCTCGCCCATGCTCGCAGCGGTGCTGGGTGGAAATCCGTTCCTTGGCTTTATTGCCGCCGTCGCCTTTGCCACCATCCTCGCGGTGGTGGCGGGACTGACTCTCGCGGGCGCGTCTGCTTACTCGCATGACATCTATGTGTCCCTGATCAAGAAAGGCAGTGCCACGGAGCAGGAGCAGGTGCGCGCGGCGAAGATGGCGACAATCGTGTTTGGTGTGCTGGCGGTGTTGCTTGGAATCGCCTTCAAGGGTCAGAACGTCGCGTTCATGGTTGGACTCGCCTTCTCAATCGCCGCCAGCGCGAACTTCCCTTCGCTCCTGATGTCGATCGTCTGGCGCCGTTTCAGCACCTGGGGCGCTGTCGCGTCGATCATCACTGGAACTGTGCTCTCGATTGGAATGATCGTGCTCTCCCCGACGGTCTGGGTAGACATCTTCAAGCACCCGACGGCAATCGTGGGCCTCAAGAATCCAACCATCGTGTCGATGACCGCGGCATTCCTGGTTGGAATTATCGGGTCCCTCCTGTCACCCGACGTGCGCGCCCAGACGATGTACGACGATGAGAAACTCCGCACCTATCTGGGGATCGGCGCGGAGTAGGGATCTCGCTCGCGGCTTTGCCAGGCACTGGTTCCCCAGAAGGGGAGCCAGCCTGACGGAGAAATCCGAAAGGGGCGCGGCCTTCGGACGCGAATTACATCGATGGATTCAAACTCCAGGATGACGGACCGCGGTCGTTTCGTTCGTCGTCACGAGTGACGTCTCCACGCGGGGCCGCGTCAAAGGACCTGCTTGCCCAACTGAGAATGACAAGGCACTGTCCGCGCGTGCACAAGATCGAGCGGAATCGCCCTCGAGGATTCACCCTGATCGAGCTGGCATTCGTGCTCGCGCTGATCGGCCTGCTCTCCGCCGTCGCGACCTCCGACTATGCCGGCATGATGCGCCGCGGGCGAACGCTCGAAGCCCGCAGTCTGCTCCAATCAATCGATGCAGCAGAACGCGCCTACTATCGTGATCACGGGCAGTACATCGCTGGCGCGCCATCCACAGAATCCGTTCCGCGTGGCAAGCGCGAGCCGTTCAACGACGCGGCGAGCGGGTGGCACGAGCTGGGCATTCGTCCCGAGGGGCCAGTCTATTATCGCTATCAGGTCACGCTCACGGACAAAGGCTACGTCGCGCAGGCCGAGGGAGATCTCAACGGCGACGGCGTGACCTCCTTATTCAAGCTCGATGGCCGCACGCACACGCTGACGGTGGAGCACGAACTCGAATGAGCGTCTCGCAAGACGCCGATCGAGGGACGATCGCACGCCACGTTGCCGTGCTGCGGCGGCGAGGATGGCCGGTCGAGCGTGCCCTCAAGCTGGTGGCGAGCCGTCTGCCGGGTGGCCGATCGCGTGAAGATGTTGAGCGTGCGCTGGCCGCTCTTTCTCGAGGGGAGATGATCAGCGCGGACGACAATCCGCTGGTCGCACTTCTCGCTCGTGGTGATGCCGCGACGCTCGAGAGCCTCGATGAGGCGGTGCGCGCAGCCGAGCTGTCGCTGGCGTCACGACGGGCGGCGCTCGCTGGCTTTGCGGGCCTTGGCGTGATGGCAGCAGCCTTGGTTGTGCTGCTGCTGATCGGGGCGTTCGTCCTTGAGCCTGCGTGGAGG
The DNA here is from genome assembly GCA_903911145.1 of uncultured delta proteobacterium. GTDB lineage: Bacteria > Myxococcota > Myxococcia > Myxococcales > 40CM-4-68-19 > CAIWCD01. The sequence continues at coordinate 34,565 of CAIWCD010000020.1, forward strand.
CCGATGCTCGAGGCGATGGGCGGCGAGATGCCCTTGCCGACGAGAGCGGCGCTCGCGCTGCTTCGGGTGATGAAACTCGTCGCGCCGCTGCTTGCTGTGGCGCTGATCGCCGTGTGGGGCCGACGCGATCGAATCTCCCGATTCCTTCCTGGCGTGCGCGCGCTCGAGATGGCAGCTGCACTGCGCTCGCGGCTCGCGGGCCTCGAAGCCGGTGTGGAGTCGGCAAGCGGATTCTCGTTACAGACTCTCACGGGGCTCGACAGCTACGAGCTGCTGCTCTCGACCCAGCTGCTCGCTGACGAAGGAGCACCCGCTGTGCTCCGGATGCTTGCCCAGGAGAAGGAGCGCGAGGGACGGGTTGCCGCGGCACGGGTGATGACAGTGCTTCCCGTCTGGCAGCTCTTTCTTGGCGCATTCCTCATCTGCGGATTCGCGATCACGATCTGCCTGCCGATCTTCTCCATGTCCGGGTCGGTCAAGTGAATCGCACGCGCTACGAAGTGCTATCGACGACCCATGCGCTGAGCCGCGGCCTTCCTCTGGCTCCGGCGCTCGAGCGCGCGATGGGGCAGAAGCCGAGCCGCCGGGAACGCAACGCAATCGCGTCGGCGCGTGCCGGCAATCTCAAAGATGCGCTCAGCGAGATTGGAATCGATCCGCTGGTGGCGGCGGTCGCGCAGCTCGCGCCGGAGCAGTCGGCCGAGGTCGAGGTCGCGTTGTCGCGCATGCCCGCTTATGCCGATCTCCAGCGGCGCGCGCTGCGAGTTCCTTTCGCGATCTTCATCGCGCTCGCCATCATCCAATTCGCGCTCTGCGCAGTCCTGGTCATGTATGTCGTGCCGACGCTGCGGGCGTTGGCCGTCGATCAAGGCCATTCGCTGCCTCTGCCGACGCAGTTCTTCGTCGATCTCATGGTCTACTTTCAGCCATCGGGCAGTGGACTCCTGCTGCTCGGAATCGCTATCGGCCCGGCGACGAAGCTCCTGCGCGGACCGCTGAGCCGACTGTTTCGAACCCACGTTCTTTGGAGTCTCGCCGTCGCGCGCGTCTGCGCCTCCGCGTCGGTTCTCGTTCGCGCTGGGCGCCGACCAGAGGAAGTTCTCTCGACGCTGATGGATGCCGAGCGCGCCGGTGGAAAAGCACGCAGCGCGCTGAGCTACGGCACACTCGACGGTCCTGGCCTGACCCTGCTCGCGGAGACGTTTGCAATCCGCGCCTCGGCCCGCGCGAACCGCATCGGCGATACGCTGCGCGTGGTCATTGCGGCCGGCGGTGCGTTCTTCGCGATGATCGCGCTCTTCGGCATCTACCTCGCGATCTTCCACATCGGGCCGGGAGTGGGGCTGTGAACGGCGCGATCGAAATGGCGGCAGCCGTTGATCGGCTCGCGCATGGAACGGGCGGCGCACGGCGCGCGGGGCAGAAGTTCGTCGCAGCGCTCGAGAGCGGCGCCACGCCTGCGAATGCGCTCGACCGTTCCGGAGTTCGCGGGGCGGTCGCGCAATTGATCGAGGCTGCGGCCCCTGCGGAACTGGAGCCGGTGCTGCGCGAACTCGGCGTCGCGGTCGAACTCGCCAACTCGCGATCGCAGGCCGTGCGCAACGCGTCGAGATATCCGCTGCTGCTCGCCGTGGTGGCGGTGCTGCTCTCCTGGTTGATCGAATCGATGGTGCTTCCGAGCCTGGGCTTGCTGCGGATGAATCTGGACCGGCTCTACGCTCCAGTCTCCGCCGCCTCGTCGATGGTCGCGCTCACGGTCAGCGCAATCACTCTGGTGTTGCTCGCCATCTCGCTTCGCTCACGCCGGTCGCTCTTTCCGTTTGCGCGCGAGAGGCGGCAACAGGAGCGCGCCTTGATTGTCGCTGGAGCCGCGACGCTCGCTCGCCACGGAACTCCACTCGCGCTGTCTCTGCGCGCTGGCGCTCATCTTTCGATCTCCCCTCAACTCTCCGCGGATTGCGTGGCCATTGCGGTTGAGCTCGAGAGCGGCGCGTCGAATGCGGCAGGAACCGAGCTGCTGGGCGAGACCGGTGCCGCGCTGTTCAAGGCCGCTGCTTCCGAGGGTGCGGGCGCAGAGAGTCTGACTGCGCTTGCCGAACTACACGAGAGCGCCGCGGCCGGCGAGCTGCCCGGTCTGCTCCTGCGCGCGGAACTGTCCGCGATGCTGCTGGGCGGCCTCGGCATCCTCGCAGGAGGTGCTGCCTTCTACAGCACGTACAGCGGCCTGCTGGCGGGCGCTCCATGACGACACGACTCACGGATCAGGGACTCGTCGCCCGCGCGCTGCTTGGAAGAGAGCGCCTCCTGCGCTTCGATGATCTCGAGAGCGTCGACGCCGGATTTGCCGTCGGCGCGGGCCAGCGAATTTCCGTGGACGCGAATCAAGCTGGCGTCTTGCGCGCGCTGCTCGCGAGCCCATCCTGCGCTGGGAGCTGCGCGGAGATCGGTGCACGTTTCTCTGAAGCATTCGCGCGTCCTCATTCGTCGCGGCGGCTCGCTGCAGGCCTGCTCGAAGCTGCCGATGCGGTTCGCGCGACGGACCTGCACGTCGAGCCATTGATTGAGGGCGCGCAGATCCGTCTGCGCATCGAGGGCGAACTCGCGATGTTCTGCACGCTGCCGGCGAGCGCGACCGACCCGCTCGTCGCGGCGCTCAAGGGTCTCTCTGGCTGTCTCCCCTATCGACGCGATCTGGTGCAGGAAGGCCGCATTCCGCGCGCAGGCGTGGGCGCTGATATCCGCGCATCCTTCGTTCCTGTCGCATTGGGCGAGCGCGTCGCGTTGCGGTTGTTCGGTCGCATGCGCACTCTGGATCAGCTCGGGTTCTCGCCGCCGATGCTCGACGCGATGAGGATCGTGCTCGCATCTCCGCGCGGACTGCTGCTCATCGCCGGATCGAGCGGCGCTGGAAAGACCACGACGCTCTACGCGGCGCTGGCACATCTCGCGGCCACTCGGCCGGGCGCGCATCTGAGTCTGGAAGATCCAGTCGAGCAACGTTTGCGCCTCGCGGGGATCGCGGTCGATCAGGTCGAGCTCGATCCATCGCGGGGCCGCACGGGAGACGTCCTCTTGACCGCAGCGCTTCGCCAGGACGTCGACGTGATCGCGGTCGGCGAAGTGCGCACCAGTGCCGAAGCTGCACTCGCACTTCAAGCAGCGCACACCGGTCGTCTTGTGCTCGCCGGTGTTCACGCGGGCTCGTGCGAAGAGGCGCGCCAGCGGATGCTCGACCTCGGCTGCGACGCCGGTGTTCTCGCCACCAGCCTGCGCGGCGTGGTGCACCAGGAGCTGCGAATCGAGAGGTGCGTGTGCTCTGGAAGTTCGTCCTGCCCCGACTGCCGCGGCGTCGGCCGTCGACGAAAGCTCGTCGCGCAGATCAGCGCGCCCGGACCGCGCGGCCGTCTGGACGTCGCATGAGGCGCGGCTTCACGCTCATTGAGCTGATGATCTCCGTCGCGCTGATCGGGATTGCCGTCGGCTCGATGGGCGCAGCCACGTCATTCCACCGCAGCACAGCGGTGTCGCTGGTGCTTCGGGAGCGCGCGATGCAGCTGCTTGAGGCGAGGGCAGATGCGCTCGTGCGAAGCACGCAGCTCGCGCCCGACGACGAGCAGGCGCTGCTCAACGAGTTGCCGCGTGGCGCGCTCACTGAACGTGTCGATGGTGGACTGCGCATCCTCACCGCGTCGTGGAACGAGGCTTCCGGCAAGCAGACAGTCGAACTCGTCCTCGTCGAGAGCCACCGATGAAGGCCCGCGGCTTCACACTTCTCGAACTCGCGATCGTGATGTCGATCGTGGCGATCTTGATTCCCCTCCTCTGGCTGTCCGGTCGTACGCTCGAGGCCGAGCACAGAGACGCGCTCGCGGACGCAACAGCGGCACGCGAGATGCGCGCGCTCAGCGAAGAGCTTCGCCGCGATCTGCGCACGCTTCGTTGGCAAGGCTCGACCGGCCTCGTGCTCGAGGGGACCGGTTCCTGTGCGCACGTCGAATACGTCCTGACTGGAGAGGTTCTGGAGCGACGGGCGTTGGAATCCTGCGGAGGAACCCGCGTCGTCGCCGCCCAGGTTCAAGGGATCGAACGCACAACGCGTCGCCTCGAGGTGCTCTTCGCCCACCATGCAGGCCGCGAGTCTGAGCACGCGACACGCTTCGTGGCCGTCCTTCCTGGAGACGAGGCGCTATGACTCCGAGCAGACGACGGCACTCTGGTTTCGCGTTGGCTCTCACGCTCTGCCTCTTCGCACTGATCTCCTGCGTTTCGCTGATTGCCTGGGCCCGCCTCCACGAGCAGAGGATTGCGCGGCCGCTCTCCGAACATCGAACTCAAGCGCTGTGGCTCGCACGAAGTGCCGCTGCAGCCGGACGGCCGCTGCAACGCGAAGTCCGTGTTGGCGGCGAGACCGCGACAGTCGCCGTGCGGATCGCCAATGGCAGGATCATCGCGAACGCGCAGCTCGCGCGCGGCGGCATCGCCGAGGTCACTGTCACGCCCGGGCAACCGTGGCAGGAGCGGTGGGACGGCGGCCGTTAATCCTCCGGAGGCCGCGCACGTCGATTCTCCTGGACCACCTGAAGTCCGCCCAGGTGGAGGCAAGTCTTCACCACCTGCACGGTCTGCGGGATCGTCTCGCTCTACAGAAACAGGATCTCGCCGGCGCCGTCCGCCGGTTGAATGACTGCATCGCTCTTATCGACAGCGTCACCGAGCACGCGTCGGACAAGCGCGCGCACGCCTTGGGCATCGAGCACCACGTCGCCTCTCGCGATCTCCGCGTCGAGGAGTGCAAACCGCTCGGAGAACTCGCTGCTCTGGTTGCGGACCTGCGCGAGCGCCTGCTGAAGTCGATCCTGGAACTGCAGATGGACCAGCGCCTGGTTGGAGCGATCGCGAATCTCGCTCGCGTGGTGGGCGAGCTTGAGCAGCGCGCCGACAATCGAGTCTTGATAGGCTTGGCGACAAGCATCGAGCGCACCTCCGACCCCACGCATGCGCTCGTTGCCTTCGTCCGCGACCTGCCTCGCCGTCGACGTCACTGCAGCGAGATTCGACGCGACGGTCTCCCCCATGACATCGATCTCCTGCGCTGCTTGCGCCACGCGACGCGAGTGGGCCTTGAGCGAATCGGCGACAACACCGAACGCGGCACCGTGGCTTCCCGCGCGCGCCGCTTCGATGCGCGCGTTGAACGCGAGGATGTGGCTCTCGGCCGTGATCTGCCGGATGTCGTCGGCGAGCTTCTGGATGTTCGCGACACTCGCAGCGGCGGCGTTTGCCTGCTGCGCCTGCATCTCCGAGTGGGCCATGATCTGCTGCAGAAAGCGCGGGATCTCCGCAAGCAGACCGGAGAGTGTCGCGCCGAACGTGGAGCCCACGGCCTGCGCTTCGTTGGTCTCGAGTGTCTGGATCTCGCGCGTGTGCTCCGCGGCCGCGCTGTAGACCTGCGAAAGGCTCTCTCCAGCCAGCAAGATCTCTGTTTCGCTCACGCTGCGAATGCGCTCGAGTGCGTCGACCGTCAGTCGGTGCCGCTGCGCCACGTTGTCGTGCACCGCTGCGAGCAGCTCTCGCAGCAGCCAGTTGTCTTGGCGGTCCATTCCGCGCCCTCGAGGGAAAGTTGGCGGATTCTCAGCACCCATCGAACTGCGGAGAAACCTGCTCTCGCAATCGATGGGTCGAAGCCGCTGCCCACCGACGCGCGCATGGTCATCAAGCCCAACATTGATCCCGTGGTCAATGAGTTGGACAAGGCAACGTCTTTGCTGCTCAGCGGCGCCTATCGTGCCCAGATGGCGTCACGGCGTTTCGCCAAACCCGGGGGCGCGACCTGCGAACTCCGACAAGCCGCTCCGCTGCATATCTTCAGATTTCACTTCCCTGGGCCTGCTCCGGCACCATCGCGACCTCGCCAGAAGCCCTTACTTCGCGATCGCCGGAATTGCCTGGCCGAAGGTGAAGACCACGTCGGGCGCGCCGCGCCAGTATCCCGGAGTGATCGGGAATCCAACGTCGACCCGCAGCACCGAGCGCTGCAGCTGCGGAAACGCGAGGCGCAGACCGGCGCCGACTGCGCTCTTGAGCGCGATCCGGTTGAACCGATCGAACGCATCCCCCGAGTCGGCGAAGAGCACGCCGCCGACCTGCACCGAGAGGAACTCGAGCGGGATCGATCGGTACTCGAGGTTGCCCACCAGCAGATCGTTGCCGCTGAACTCCGCTGCCGGATAACCGCGCAGCCGCGTATCGCCGCCGAGCGTGGACTTGAGGTTCAGATAGTTCCGGTAGCGATTGAGCAGGCGCGCGTCGAAGAGGAATCGGCCGAAGTTCAGGAGCGGCGATTCGAGGCGCAGGCTTGCATCGAGCGAAGCGTCGGGAAGGTTGCCCGCGGCCAGCTCGGTGTTCGACTGCACGCTGAATCGCGCGACGCCGTCGCCGAGCGGCACCGCGTAGATGGCGATCGCCAGCACATCGACGAAGGTGCGCGACGAGCCGAGCGCGCGCGTGATCGGCGACACTTGCAGAGTCAGATCGTGACCGCGCTGCAGATTCTCGGTGAGGCCCAGCGAATCGAAGTCGAGCAGGTCGAGGAAGCGGCTCGAGTAGAAATGGACCTGCGCGGTGGGGCCGATCTGCGTGTCGGAAAGAGGCACGAGCGTCTGCCGAAACGCCTGCTGATCGGCCAGCGGCAGCGCCGCGATCGCGGAGGCGGTGTACGCGTGGCGCGTGCCGGTGAAGCCGAGCGTAAAGTCGCGCTTGTTGTCGAGGCCGAACGAGCGGGTGATCGAGAGCAGGCCGACGTCGGTTTCGGCGTGCAGCTGGCAGCGACTGGGATCGGACGCGCTCTGATCCTGCGCCAGCGCCGTCGCCACGCAGTGGCCCGTCGACGGATCGAAGTCGGTGAATCTGCCGCCGACGAAGCGCCGCGCGATCTGGTTGACCCACGCGACGCTCGCGCTCCACGCCCACTCCTGGCGGATCGAATAGAGCGGCAGCCCCACTGCGAGCGTACCGGTTGAACCTTCCGCGCTTCCCGTGTCGCGGTTGATGATCGCATTGCCCGACGCCGTGGCGGTGATGCGGCTGCCAGCGATGCGCGGGAACACGTACTGGAGTCCGAACTGCATCGTCGCCGGATCGAGCGCGAAGTTCCCCAGCAGCATCTGGTGCAGCCCGAGCAGATTCTCCTCGGCGGGCTGCAGGACGAGATTTTCCAACCGCCCGTTCTCGAACAGCCAGCTCGAGTTGAGCCGCAGACTCCAGATGTCCTTGGTGATGGCGAGCAGCCGCACCGTCCCATCGGCGCTTCCTCGCACCGGCACCAGCAGCACGAGAGAGAGCGGCACCAATGCGCGGAGGTTGCGCGCGCTCTGATCGACCAGCGCCTGATCGTAGAGCTCGCCCGGCACGAGCAGCACCTCGCGCTCGATCACGAAGTTGCGCGAGGTCGCGTGAAAGGCGTTCGCGAGCGGCCGCACCAGCTCGGGCAAGGGATCGCGCGGCTCGAACACCGGCAGCGGGACGACGTCGGTGCCCTCGAAGATCTTCCCCTCGGGATGCGGCTCGGCCACCTCTCCGCTCGCGCTGAGGGCGGCGTCGATGGTGGCCTGCTCGTACGGCGAGAGCGTGGGCGCGGAGTCATACTCAGGTAATACCGGCGCCTGCGCGAAGGCCGCGATGGGCAGCGCGAGCGCGACGGTCAGAAGGAGAAGCGCCGGCTGCGCCATGCGGCGCGTCCCAGCTTGATCGGGCCCGGCCATCTGTTGAGTTCTATCACGGCGGTCACCGGAAACGCGGCCAGCCGAGCGCGATCGCGAAGGCGCTGGCCAGCGTTGGTGCCAGCGAGGAAGCAACTCCGCGGCAAGCGTCAGCGCATGTACTTGGCGCGCAGAATCGCTTCTCGCTTGCGGCCGCGCTCCGCTGCTTTCTCCTTCTCGACTTCGCGCGAACGCGGCGGAGCGTGGACCTCGAGCTTCTCGAACAGTCCGAGCGTCAGGGCCGTGATCTGCTCCACAGCGCCATTGAACGCCGCTTGATTGGCCTTCGACGGCGCAGCCATCCCGGTCAGCTTGCGCACGTACTGCAGCGCGGACGCCCGAACTTCGTCCTCTGTGGCCGGCGGCTCGAAGTGGTGGAGGGTCTTTATGTTTCTGCACATGCGTCACCTCGGGTGGGAGCGGATAGTGTCGCTCGTCCGCTTAAGAAAAGCTCGCGCCGACAACGCCCGCTCGCGCCCGCATGGTAGGTGAGGTACCGGTTGCAGCACGAGCAGCAAAGGACATGTCTGAGATGCGTTTCGCATGCCCACTTCGTCCGGTGCAGGCCGCTCGCCCAATCTTGTGGGCCCTGCTGCTCGCGCTGTTCGCGGCGGTCGATGATTCCGAGCACGATCTCGACGCGATGAGTGGCGCGAGAAGATCGACACGGTTCATCCAGGCGACACGCCTGCCGCAGCGCGCGAAAGAGAAGATGCCGGACAAAACGGAGGCGCTGCGTGCCATCACCGGGTCAGCAGTTGGCCGAACTGCGGCAGTGATCGCGCGGCGCGACTCGATCCGCGGCTGAGCCCGAGTTTCTTTCCACCACCACCCTTACCCTCCACACCTGAGATCCGGATGCGCCACTCACTGTTGACCATGATTCCTGTCCTTGCCCTGCTCGCTGCCGCCCCGACTCTGGCGGCCCCGGTGCCGGCACCGACGACGTTCTCCGCCACCTACATCAACGGCATGATGGGGCCTCCCATGACGGTGGAGTTCCACCGGGATGGAACCAAGGCTCTGGTCGATCAATCTACCCAACCCTCGTCTGAGAGTCCTAAGGGATGGCACCAGAGGAATTTATACGACGTGTCGGCAGGAGCGAACTTCAGCTTACCGCTCGACAACACCTCAGCGTGCAAAGTGGGCCGGCTCGTCGTGGCGGAGATGGGAGATCCGTTCGAGGCATCGGTGCAGCTTCTCGCTCTCGTGGCCAAAGGGAATCCGAAGAAGTTGGAAACTGCAACGGTGAACGGATTTCCAACCCAGATCTCTGAGATCTCAGATCTTGGCGGAATGGGGCGTGGGAAGATCTGGGTCGACGAGAAGGACAACCTGCTTGTTCGTTGGGTCAGCGTGCCGGCGACAGGTGGTGAGAAGGTTCTCTGGGAACTCAAGAGCCTGAAGCGAGAGCGGCCTGAGGCCTCGCTGTTCGTGCTTCCCACCGCGTGCAGCTCTGTTGTGATTCCGCCGAGCCCGGAACAGGAGATTGCAACCGATACCGGTGGGAAGATCGGAGACTACCTTGACGCCAAGATCGGTCCCGCTTCCACTGAGCATTGTCAGGTCCTCTTCAAGGTCGTCCAGAAGGGCACCATGCAGCAGGTGATCTCAGGGTTTCAGGTTGCGGTTGATACCAGCATCGGCCCTCCGGATCGCAGCTACCAGACCGATATGGATCAGGACGGAGTCGCGAAGTTTACCGGCGGCTCCATTCACGAACTGACCAAGCAGCTCAAGAACGGATCGTTGCGGATCGCGAATCCTCCGGAGTCGTTTCTCGTCTCGGTGAATTTTCCGCACGGCTACGATGTGGATGGCCCGATCTTCCGACGCTGCTTTGGACCGGAGACCACGCTGCTGCTGCTCGTCGATGAGACGCACAAGCCGCTGCACTGGCTCTGGGTAAAGGCGGCGCACTAAGCGCCCCTCCCCCCGCGAGTTGCCGCATGTGCAGGCGGCGACAACTCGCGGGTCGTCGCACCTTGCGTCAGGGATCCGCGCGGTTCTGGTCCCGGTTTGCCTGGGTCCACGCAGCGGCACTCTCTGAGGCATACCGATCACCCCGATATGCAGGACGGCCGTAGTCATCATAGAGGCGCGTCTCATATTCCCTGTCGACGGCGGCCTCTGGAATCCAGAGCGGGCTGTCCTTGATCTGCTGCTTGGAGATATCGCAGGTGCGGGTCGTTTGTAAGCACGTCGCGAGCGCGTCGGGATATCCATAGTGTTGATTGTAATCGCGCTCGTATTGCCGCGAGACGGGAAGATCGGTTTCAACGCTCGGACTGCTCTTCACCTTCTCCTTCGTCAGCGCGAGGTGAAAGCTGTTCCCCGTCCAGTCGATGTCGCGAACGGTGTGCGGCCCAGGACGCTCTCGCGAGATCTACTTGCTCTCCACCTTCGCTCCCGCGAGCGTGTAGTCGACCGACTCGCTCCCGCGCGGCCCCTTGACGAAGAGGCGCCAGCGCACGTCGGTATGAAACGGAAGCTGCCGATGAACGATCAGGTGGGTGACTTTGCCGCCTTCGATCTGCGCCTGCGCCGGCGCATCGGCGATCATCCGCGCCACCTGCGCGAAGTCGACCTCCGACAGTTTGAACAGCGCCGCGTCAGGTCCGTCCGCCGATCTGGGTGAGCCAGTGAGATCGAGAGGCCTCGGCTCGCCGATCGCGCCGCGCGTGATGAGAATCGAATCGAGTCCGTGCGGATCATCCGGCGAGCGGACCTCCGCACTCGCCGTTGTCTGGTGCAGCACGATTTCGCGCAACGGCACGTCGTCGCCGTACTTCGCCTTGATGAGCGACGCCAGCGCAGCGGCATCCTGGAAGTAGTCGATCGTCGGCGTGCGCGCCGCGGCTGCGGGAGGCGCAACAGTGGTCGACTTGGCGGCCGGGCCGCCCCTGCTGCAGGAGACCAGCGTCACGAGAATGAGCGCGAGCGGAGGCAGTCGGCTAGAAGTATGCGGGTTCAGGAGCAACTCCTTGTGATTGACCTGCAGAGCTGTTCATTCATCCGCGCTTCGAGGCAGAGATGCAACGAAGCAGCCTGAGTTGTCCTTCGCGCTTCCACCGAGAGTTCCACGCCATGCCTGAGATGACCTTCACGATTCTCCCTGCGCACGCAGCTCGCGCGATCTTCTGCGCGCTGCTTTGCGGGATGCTCGCAATCTGTCCGGGTGCTGCAATGGGAGACGCCGACGCGGGAGTGACTGTGTCCGACACGCTCGATGGAGCAGCTCTGGCAAAGGCAGCGCACGCGGCCGTCGATGATTCCGAGCACGACCTCGATGCGATGCCGTTCTTCATCCGCCCGCTCGCGCGGCGCTCGTTTGAAAAGAGGACCGGCCTGTCGCGCGAGGAGTGGCGCGAGAAGATCGACACGATTCATCCGGGCGATACGCCGGCCGCAGCGCGCGCGCGCTGGACGGATGCGGTCGAAGCGTTGACGAAGCTCGCTGAGGATTTCCGCGCGGCGCCAGTGCGCGCGAAGGAGAAGATGCCGGACAACGTCGAGGCGCTGCGTGTGATCACCGCGTCGGCGGCATCGCGCACGGCGGCGGTGCTGGCGCTGCGCGACTGGATCCGCGGCTAGCAGGCGCGGCCTCCTGCTGGGCTTCGCCGTTGCGGACACACGCGCCACCGTCGCTGTGCTCCGCAGGAGGAACGACGAAGCGGAGCCGTTCCCTCGCGGAAGCTCAGCGCCCGCGCTCGACCGTCCGCCCGGATTTCTCCCAGCCATAGATCCCCGCGGGCATCACATAGACGCGCGAATATCCGAATGAGGCAGCCTGCCTCGCCGCATCGTCGCTCGCGCTGCACATCTCGTTCGCGCAGTAGAAGACGAGCGTCCGATCCTTCTCAGCGGGCAACTCGGACGGCTTCACGTCGTTGAAGGCACTCCACGCAGCGCCCGGAAGATGGCCCTTCGCATATCGCTCGGGACCATTGACATCGACGATCGCGACCGTGCCCGCAGTGATGAGGCCGGCCACTTCATCAATCGACATCTTCCCGACTGCACCCGATTGCGCCACTGCGCCGCAGGTGCCTTGGGCGCAAGCGACGGCGAGCAAAGGGAGCAGCGCTGCAAATCGAACGAATGAACGCATGGATTGCGAACCTCAGAGAGTGCGTCCCGGCTCTCATGTGTTGAGACGAACATCAAGCGCGGGAGGCGCGTTGTGAAGGACAAGCTGGTTCTACTGCTCTCCATTGGAGCCATCCTCATCGCCCTGGGATTCTGGCTTCGCGGCACCTCGGGGGAACAGATCTCCGGCGAAGCCGCGCGCACGCTCGTCAAGGACGGCGCGCTGCTCGTCGACGTGCGCACGAGCGAAGAGTTCGCCGATGGCCACATCGATGGCGCGATCAACATTCCCGTCTCGCAGCTCGACGCGCGAATCACGGAAGTGGGGGCGAAGACGCATCCCGTGGTCGTCTATTGCTTCAGCGGCGCACGCAGCAAGCGCGCCGCCGATGCGCTTCGCGCGGCGGGCTTCAACAGCGTCTACAACCTCGGCGGCATGAGTCGCTGGCCGCGCGGCGGTTGACGCGATGGCTGCCAATGAATGGGACCAGCGATTCTCTCCCGTGGAACACGTCTACGGCGAGAGCGCGAACGACTTTCTCGTCGAGCCGTCTTGACTCTGGAGAACGATATGGCGAAGCGCGTGTTGATTGTCGGCGGCGTCGCAGGCGGAGCCTCTGCCGCGACCCGTCTGCGCCGTCTCGATGAGGCCGCAGAGATCGTCCTCTTCGATCGCGGCCCGTATGTCTCGTTTGCAAATTGCGGCCTGCCCTACTTCGTCGGCAACGTGATCTCCGACGAGAAGAAGCTGCTCGTCGCCTCGCGCGAGATGTTCCGCGATCGGTTCAACATCGACGTGCGCACTGAGCACGAGGTGCTCTCGGTCGACGCGGCGAAGCAGATTCTTCGAGTGAAGAATCTCCGCGAAGGGACCGAGCGCGACGAGCCGTATGACGATCTCGTGCTCTCTCCTGGAGCTGCGCCGATCCGCCCGACCGCGCCAGGCCTGGACTTGCCGGGTGTCTTCGCTGTGCGAACCATCCCCGATACGCGCCGCATCCGCAGCTGGCTCGAGCGATCTGATTGTCGCGAAGCAGTGGTCGTTGGCGGCGGCTTCATCGGTCTCGAGATGGCGGAGAACCTCGTCCACCGTGGGCTCAAGGTCACCGTCCTCGAGAAGCTGTCGCAAGTGATGCCGCCGATCGATCCCGAGCTGGCCGCGGTTGTCGCGAGTCATCTGATCGAGAAGGGAATCAAGCTGCAGCTCGGAGATGGATTTCGCGCCATCGAGCAGCGCGGCGAGCGGCTCGCCGTGCTCACCGATCGTGGTGCTGAGCTGTCAGCCGATCTCGTCATCCTCGCGCTCGGCGTTCGCCCCGAGACGAAGCTTGCGCTCTCGGCGGGGCTCACGCTCGGCGCGCGCGGCGGCATTCACGTCGACGCGACGATGCGCACGTCGGACCCGCATATCTATGCGGTCGGCGACGCGGTCGAGGTGCGCGATCTGCTGCTCGGCCAGGAGATGATCGTGCCGCTCGCGGGTCCGGCCAATCGGCAAGGTCGCGTCGCGGCCGAAGCGATCGCGGGAAAGAAGTCAGAGTTTCGCGGCGTGCAGGCCACCGCGATCGTCTCTGTGCTCGGCCTCTCTGTCGCGACGACGGGCGCGAGCGAGAAAGGCCTGAAGCGCGCGGGCCACGCGGATTTCAGCGTCGTCTATCTGCACCCGGGCCATCACGCCGGCTACTACCCGGGCGCGAATCCGATTCGACTGAAGCTGATCTTCGAGACGCCGAGCGGCCGCATCCTCGGCGCGCAGGCCGTTGGCACCGATGGCGTCGACAAGCGCATCGATGTGATCGCGACGATGATCCAGATGCACGGCACCGTCTACGATCTCGCGGAGACGGAGCTCTGCTATGCGCCGCAGTTCGGCAGCGCGAAGGATCCCGTCAACGTCGCGGGGATGATGGCGGTCAATGCGCTCGAAGGCGAGATGCCGCTCGCCGACTGGGCGCAGCTGCACACCATCGACGCGCTGCTGCTCGACGTTCGCGAGCCCGAGGAGTTTGCGCGCGGACATCTCAATCGCGCGCTGCACATCCCGCTCAACCAGCTGCGGCGACGCATTGATGAACTGCCGAAGGATCGCGAGATCTGGATCTACTGCGCCGCCGGCCAGCGCGGATATTTCGCGCAGCGGATGCTGATGCAGAAGGGATATCGCGCGAAGAATCTCTCGGGCGGATATCTGACCTGGCTGCGCTTGAACGAGGCCGGGCTCGCGGCGCAGCGCTAGTCGGTATCGCTGCGGTTACTTCCCCACCGCGTTCGCGAGTGCAGTCCGCACAGCGCGCTGCACCTCTTCGGGAACTGCGCCTCCGGGCAGTCGTCGGCAGAGCGCAGCCGCGTCCTGCAGCGGGCCCATCAGCTCGCGGCATCGCTCGCAGATCTTCAAGTGCTCTTCGATCGCCGTGCAGACCGCGCGATCAACGCCAGCGTTGCGGGACGCGTGCAGCGCGGATTGCAGCTCGGGGCACGCGGTAATTCCGGTCGACGCCGGCTGCTCCTGCAAGAGCGTCGCGAGGTTCACCTTGAGCTGCTCGCGCGCGCGATGCAGGCGGCTCTTGAAGGCCTGCAGCTCAAGCTCTGCGACGCCGGCCGCTTCTTCGAGCGAGAGATCCTGCACATCCTTGAGCACGACCGCTTCGCGCTGCCCCTCAGGCAAGAGCGAGATGGCCGTGCCGACGAGCCGGGCCATCTGCGCGTGGCTCGCCTCCGCCTCCTGGTTCTGGTCCTCGTCAGGAATCACTGGCGCTGACAGAGGCACATCGAGCGACACATCATGAAGCGGAGCAGAGCGCGTGCGCCGGTGCAGCCTTGAGCAGTGCGAGCGCGCGAGCGTGAAGAGCCAGGTCGACAGCTTCGCGTCGCCGCGGAAGGAAGCGAGCTTCTCGAACGCGGTCAGGAGCGTGTTCTGCAGAACCTCGCGCGCGGCCTCCTCGTCGCCGCACATCCGCAGACCGAACAGATAGACGCTGCGCTCGTGGCGGCGCAGCAGCGCATCCATCGCTGCCCGATCGCCATCGAGGGCGCGCTGCCACTCTTCACGCTCGTTCGACGCAGGCATGCGGAGGCGGTTACTCCTGCTCGACGAGAGCGGCGAACTATCCAGGGCCCGATAGCATCAGGCCCATCATCGCGCCATAGAGCGTCGAGATGTACGGGTTCGAGGTGATCGGACAGGTGCCCGTGCGGCAGCCGATGATCCGCTGCCAGGCGAGGCCGGCGACGCCGCCGATGACGACGAATGAGATGGTCTTGACCATATTGTTTCCAATCCGGATGCGCATGCAACGCCCTGCTATCTGGAGAAGAGCGACCAGATGCCCGAGCGCTTGCTCTCACCGCTCGGAGAGGCTGCGGCCTTGTCGGCAGACTTCTTCTCGGCACAGCGGCAGCGCTCACTCTTGGGAACGCCCGCGAGCGCCTGCTCGATGTGCATTCCGCATCCAGTCCAGGTCGGCTTTCCACACTGACCACAATCGATTCGTCTGCACATGTTCGGCTCCTTCGGCTTCCCCCCGTTTTCAACTGAGAGCCGCGCGGCACAAGAAAGGGTTCGCGCCGCTGATCGGCAATGCAGTGATCGACCTCTGAGATCTCAGACCAGCGCAGATTTTCAACCCGTAAGAATCCTCCGCGCGCGCTCCCGGCTCTTACGGGAGTCAGGAGGAGAACGATCATGGACGCACCGACGCAAGGCGAGACGGGGCGACCGGATTTCCTCGACGCGAGCGGATACAGAACGAAGATCCAACCCGCCGACGTCAAGGGCCGCTTCCTGCGTTGGCGACGCATCGTCTACGCAATCCTGATCCTCCACTACCTTGCCCTCCCGTTCATCAAGAACGGCGAGCACCTGAGCTTGCCCCGTTTTCGTGGACACCGAGTTTATGCTGCCTCGGCTACAGATCGCCATTCGGATTCGGTGGTGTTCGGACTGCGGTAGCCGTTGCTCGAGTGTAATCTCCTTCGGTTGTAATAGCCGTCGATGAAGTTGG
>CAIWCD010000021.1 GCA_903911145.1 uncultured delta proteobacterium
CCAACTTCATCGACGGCTATTACAACCGAAGGAGATTACACTCGAGCAACGGCTACCGCAGTCCGAACACCACCGAATCCGAATGGCGATCTGTAGCCGAGGCAGCATAAACTCGGTGTCCACGAAAACGGGGCAAGCTCACGCCGACTGGGAAGAGGGAGGAAGTCACCACAGATTGTGAAAGACCGCGCGACAGCGTCTGACCGGGAATGATATCCGTGGTTCGACACTTCTCGGCCAACGAGCGGCCCCTGCTTCCGCCTGCACCTATTGTTAAAGGAGTAACTCCATCGTGATGTCCAAGGCCATGCGGACCCACGCGTTCTTCTTCTTTGGCTGCAGTGGTATCGGCAAGAGCACGCTTATTTCGTTGCTCGTCGAACTTGATCAGGCCTACCAAGCGCGACTCGTGACGACCCGACCGAAGCGAGGCGACGACGTTGAGACAAAGTTTGAGTATGTAACGCGCGAGACATTCGACGAGCATTACCGGAGCGGGGCCTTCGCATACCATGCGATCGACGACAAGACCCCATTCGTCGCGTATGGCATCAGGAAGGATGAGTTTAATCGAGGCCGCCCGGTTCTCTGCCACGGTAGTCCGCACGCCCTCCCTGATAGCAGGGTTCCCATCTCCCATACGTTGGTATTGCTAGAAGGAGACGCACTCAAAGGGTTGCGGTTGCGCAATGCCGACGCGAAGGAGTGTAAAGAAAGGCAACTCGCTAACGAGGAACTCCGACACCGCTACTATGAAAACGCCCGGTGGCGAAGCAACATCCATATCATTGTGCGGAACGCCTTCACGAAACGCAAAGACTTGCTTGACGAGTTCTACGCGCAGTTGTCTAGGCGGCGTGTCTGCGTGGCGACATAATGGTGAACGCGAGACACCAGCAACGCCGTTGCATGCCAACGATTGAACGGATAATTGTAATAAGCAGCGAGGACGACCGACTTCGCGTTGCCGGGGGAATCGGAACCTATCTGGGGTTGTGGACAAAAATGGTGCGGGAGGTTCGGCCCGAACTGGAGGTTCATTGGATTGCAAGGGCACCAGAAGGCATGAGACTGGAATGCGTCGACGCATTCGGAGTGCACAGAGTTTACCTGCCTATTGATCCGAGCCTCGGAGAAGAGGCTGCATTCGCGCAGTTTCGCACTCAAGTGAATGACACGGTGGGTGCGTTGGTGCGAGTCGCTCCAGATCTCCCAACCGTCATCGAAGTCGGTGACTGGGAAGGGCATGGAGCAGACCTGTTCCGATTTGTCGATCGTTCCAATATTCTGCGCGTTGCGCGCCTTCATACGCCACTGGCCACCTGTGTTCGGCAGAATCGAATGAGATCCACAGCACAGGTAGTCGCACAACTGCGAGCAGAGCGACAAACGCTGCTTCACGCCGATCTGCTTTCCTCTTGCACACAACACGTCAAGAGGATGGTCCTCCAAGATGTATTCGAGGCGCAGGATATTCCGCCCGATGTTGTCGTGATCCCGAACCCGATCGATGCCGCGCGCTTTGTGCCTGAGCCGTCAACGAGAAGCGACGCAGTTGCGCGTATGAACATGCATCTCGGAGAGTCGTTCATCGGCAACGAAACGTACAATGTCTATGTCATCGCCAGCGTCGAAGAGAGGAAGGGGGCGGTACAGGTCACTGATGCAATAGCGCAGGTCGCCGACGCTGTTCCGTTGGCACGATTCTGCTTCGTTGGGCACCATGGCGGCGGAACGCGCCAATTAACCGCAAACAGAAAGCTCGATCCAGAAGCGTTGATTGCGCGCGTGCCGCGACGGCACCACAAACGGATTCGCTTCGCGGGATATGTCAATCACGAGGCACTTCCGCTTCTGATTCAAGGTGGGGACGTGTTTCCCGTTATGTCGGTGGGAGACAACTTCCCAGGTGCCGTCGCGGAGATCGCTCTCTGCGGAAAGCCTATTGTCGCTCTCAATCGGGCCGGTATACGCGAGATGTTGTCCGGCGCACACGGTCGGTGCGTCGCCGAATCTATCGGAGGCGCGCTTCGTGGCGCAGCGGACCGATTGGCTGGCAGGCTAATTGAACTGGCCAGCGACCCACGCCGACGGGCGCAGATCGGTGCAAACCTGCGAGCCTTGATGCTCAGGAAATACAAACCCGAAACCGTCGTAGACCGCTTGCTGAATGCGTATGAGCTCGCACTTGCAGGCAAAAGAGGGAAGGAAGTGACAAGTGGTTCAGTGGGTCTATTGGCCAACATTAGCCGATGAAATTCGACCACACATGCGATACATGACGGGCGTGGTTCTTAACGGTGGTTGCGGAATTCGAAGAGTCGAATTGACGCACGCAAGCTACGTGATCAACTTGGACGTGGCCGCCAGTCCGCAAACCTACGTGAGGGGTGACCTCGAACACCTTCCGTTGGGGAATCAATCGGTCGACAGCATTCTGTCTATCGCTGTGCTCGAGCACTGTCGACACCCGTGGTTGGTGGCACGTGAATTCGCGAGAGTCATTAAGTCGGGTGGGCGAATACTCTGCTCCGTTCCGTTTTTGCAGCCCGTGCATGCATGCCCGGGGGACTATTTTCGCTTCACGCCAGATGGACTCTTATCACTTCTGGAGGACGTGGGGTTTCGTAAGATAGAGGCTTCGTCGACACATGGATTCTTTCACGTTCTCGGGTGGCTTCTTCAGGAGGCGTTGAGTGGATTGCCGCTACTGAGAATAGTGGTGAGTCCTCTGGCCGCCTTGTGTAACGGGATAACACGTGTGTTCCACGACGTGAATGTGCCGACCGCCCCTTCCGTTGTGACGGTGGTAATGGAAAGAACATGATCAACAACAGTGAGCTCCTCTCGCGGTTTTCCACTGGAGTTGATAATCAGGTGTTTCTTGGCCAAAACGAAGGAGGGTATTTCGTTCTAAAGGTATACACCAAGAGAACCATGGCGGAGGTGGAGCATATCGCGCGCACAAATCGCGCCGCCACACATATGGGGTTTCCTGTGCCGAAGGTTCTGCGTGTCGGAACGACGGAAGGGCGTCCCTGGATGAAACTGAACTATATTCAGGGTTCGCACTTCCACTTCCCCACTATCGAACAGTTGAGCGAGGTTGCGAAAGTGATGGCACGACTACATTCGGTGCCTCCTCCCCGTCATCTGCTACGACTCACGTCGTCTTCTTCGTTGTGGAGGCAACTCCTAGTGCACGTTCCCGCTCGACCAGCGGAGTTGCTCAGCGAAGTACTGTCCCGGGCCGAAGAGAACATCATTGGGACCCTTCCTGTGGGCTTTGTCCACGGAGATGTTTCTCAGACGAATCTTCTGTTTGATCAGGTTGGACTCCGTGGGCTATTGGATTTCGATCACTCGGGGATAGCTCCCGTTGTGATCGACCTCGCTAGGGCATCCATCTTCTTTTCGTTCGACGAACATCGGGCCTTCGATGCCAATCGTGACAGCGTGTTTCTCGACGCTTATCAGTCAGTGCGAAGGCTCTCCGCGGCCGAGAGAATCGCTCTGCCCGAATTCCGGAAGGTGCTTCTCATTAGAATGATTGTGGAGATGTTCTACTATGTGCACGTAGCGAAAACTGTCCCGGTCTCGACGCTACGCGCATCGCCAATGAACCCGACGCTGGAAGGCCTTGTCGGAAAGTTGGAGAATGTTGCGTCGCGGCATATTGAGTGGACTCTCTAACGAAACGAACGTTCATTCGGTCTCACTTCCGTTCCCAACGCGAAGTATCAGAGAATCCGGCCGCCCGACCCAACCCTGCGGCGACGGCGGTCAGGCCCTCCCCTCCGCGCAACTTGTCCTCACCGAAAAGATGCGCAAAGTCAGCTCGAACCGCAGGGATATAGGATGTGCCTCCTGTAAGGAACACAGTGTCGGGCACTTTTCCCCCAGCTTGAGATAAAACCTCGTTTACTTTAAGGAGCAGTGCTTGGCGCAAGGGAGCCGTCCATGCGTCGAAGTCAGGCCGGGTAATGGATTCTTCAATCTCAATGCCCCCGACGTGAAATCTTAGTTGCGCCCGCGCCTGATCGCTGAGTTCACGTTTGGCAGCCTCGACCGCCCGATAGAGGTGATAAGCAAGGTTGTCCTCTACCAGAGTGATGAGGTTGTCCATCGCGCGCGGTTGGTCGGTAGTCCTCCGGGCGTGGCGCAAGAAGTCCAATGTGCTGGGTTCACGGAGCAGAAAGAGTTCGTGCCACGAAAGCAATGTTCTCGTAATCCATGGCGGAAGTGTCATTCGACTACTCAGCGTTTTGTAACTACTCCCTGCTCCGAAGCGAGGAAGGAGCAGGTGCTCAACCACGGCGGCGTCGAATCGGTCACCGCCGATGCGTATGCCTCCTGCGGCCAGAACATCCTGCTTTCTGCTTCCTGCCCCACGACCAGGCCCCAGGCGCATGAGGGTGAAGTCGCTCGTGCCGGCGCCGAAGTCTCCTACGAGGACTGTTTCGTCGTCCGTGAGTTGCTCTTCGTATCGCAGAGCCGCCGCGATCGGCTCAATCATGAACGTCGGTTCCGGGAAGCCAGCCAAGAGAACTGCTCGCCTCAACCGCTCTTCGGCGAGTGCGTCCCTCTGTGGATCCGGGTGAAATACCGCAGGGCGGCCAAACACAGCACGTACGATACTCCCTTCACCTTCCTTCTCGATGCGATTCCTCAAAGGGGTGAGCATTAGAGCCACCAACTCTTCTATAGTAAACCCCTTGCCGCGAACGGTCGTGCGCGTAAAGGACGGAGAATGAAGAAAGCTCTTGACGGATTGAAGGAGACGCCCAGCGCCGTCATCCAAGTAGCGCTGTATGGCTTGACCTCCAGCGAACCAGTATGTTGTGTCGGCCTGAGATGAGTCAGATGCTGGAGAGAACAAGACACTTCGGAAGAGCCGCTGGTCATTGCCGTCCGGATCCACGGTGACTATGCGCGCCGGCAGGCCGGTTGCGTCACCCGGGAAGGCCGCTACGGTGTTGGATGTACCGAAGTCCACTCCGACAGCAACCCCGTTCATGGGTCTCCCTTGGAAGTCGAAACGGACTTGATCTTCCGCATTGGCATCAGGCTTTCTGCCGACGTTCACCGATAGTAACAGAATTAGTTGCTCCCGTGACAAGAACGGCGAGATGAATCAAGCGGCTATTCCCGAGCGCTGCCTCAAATGAGTGGCTCTCCAATCGTGTTGTCGGCGCAGTCCTGGGCTTTCGAATCGTGGCCGTTGGTAGATAGGCGCTGCCGACTTCTGGATATCTCTAGGAGCATTGTATCGGCTCGATATCAACCATCGCCGAGCAGCGTGAGTGCTCGCTCGACGTGCTCGTCCTGCAATCCCTCGTCGCCGCATACTCGGACGAGGCGGTGCGCGAGCAGCAGCAGGTCATCGTGGCTGTCGAGAATGACGATATCCCGCCCGCGGACCGGATGGTCCGTCATCCACGCGGAGATCTCGCTGCTGCGCGCATGCCCCCTGGCCGCACTCGGCGACCGAGCGAGAAAGGTCGGCGTGACTCCAATGACCTCGCCAATGAATCCATGCCCAGTGAGCAGTGCCTGCAGTCGGTCGGGCGTGTAGAGCGCACGCCATGATGAAGTCACGACGATCTTCGCGCGCGATTGGAAGACCATGCGATTCAATCGGGCAACGGCCGCCGGATCGAACGCGCCAGGCGAGTCTCGCAGGGCCACGGCCTGATCGCGCTTCAATACTGCGTCGATATCAAGGAACACGACACGCTGAGGCGGCACACCGAAGAGGGCCTGCGTGCGCTCGTCGGGGCTATCCATCCCGAGCGGGCTACACGGCGCGCGCGCCAGGAAGAGTTCCTTATCCAGCAGCGTGCTGTGGCGATCGTCGCGATAGCTCTCCAGCTGGAACGTGAAATCGTTCATCATCCCGAGCACGCGGCGGCTCGCGGTCTTCGCGAGCACGAAATGGTTCATTTGCCGGAGCTCGCCGTCGATTGCCGGATTCGAGACGGAGAGCGCACGCAGTAGCTCCGCGAGTGCTGGCGCGAGCCGCTCCGGGAATGACTTCAGGTCCCGCGCAGGAACGAGGAGCGGCAACAGCGTCACTTCGCTCACACACAGAACGAGACTCGTCGGCCGCGTGAATAGGAGATTCGCGTACCAGGCACCGAGCTTGGTCGAGGGCGCAGGCGGCGCGAGCGCCGGCGGCTCGTGCATCCGCTTGAGCAGCTTGGCTGTGCAGTGAAGGGTGAACACGGCTCCGTTTTAATGCAATCAACCCGGTGATGTCTCCGCTCGCTTGGCGACGTTCACGTCTGCGCAAATCGACGCTTCGTTCGTGTTCTCTCGTCGCGCGATTTCGTATTCACTCCCTGCATGGCGCGCGAGTTTGGGGGCACGCGCCGCTGCGCGCGCGCCGCGGACGTGGATCGCGATACACGAGCTCTTGCGATAACGCTTCGCGAGGCCACCCCCGAAGATCTCTGCCTCGCTAACGCGATGCTGGCTGAGTCAATCAGACTGAGAAGGCGGAACGGTGTGAAGGGTAGTCACGGCAGCCGATTCAGTCGAAGTCGGCTCTCGCTTGAAAACGTGGCGCGACACTCGCGCCCACGTTCTTCCCCGTCTTCGCCGGATGGGGCTGTGTTACGTAGCGCTGACGGCGGGCGGCGGGTTCGCGACGATCAACGGAGATCACGCTCGGCCGCGCCGAGGGGAAACGAACGTGGCGTCCAGCTCAGGTGATCTCGATCAGCGCGTCGCCGCGCTCCTCGCCGCCGGCAACACCCGCGAGGCCGCGAGCGAGGCGCTGCGCGAACTCGGTCCGGGCATGCTTCGATATCTCTCCGGCTTGCTTGGCGACACGGCTGAAGCCGAGGAAGCCTTCTCGATGGCGGGCGAGCGCCTCTGGCACGGCCTGTCGACGTTTCGCGGCGAGTCGGCATTGAAGACCTGGGCGTTCCGTCTCGCGTGGAGCGCCGCGACCGATCTGCGCAAGAGCGGATGGAATACGCGCAGGCGTCGTCTCGACACCGACGAGGCGGAGCAACTCTCCGTTGGGGAGCGCACTGAATCGTGGCTGCGCGAGGAGCGGCTGCGGCTTTCTCTTGAGCAGCTCCGCGCGGCGCTCCCGCTCGAGGATCAGAGCCTGCTGCGTCTGCGAATCGATCAGGAGCTCTCGTGGCGCGAGTGCGCCGAGGTGCTGTCGAGCGAGGGCGAGAGGGTCTCTGCGGATGCGGCGATGAAGCGATTCGAGCGCATCAAGGACAAGCTGCGCGAACTCGTGCAGGCGGCCCAATGACGACGGACGGGGAGAAGAGCGCGCCAGAGAATGTTGGCGCGGACGCTCCGGGCGAAGGTTCGTCGCGCGGGACGCTCTCGTCGTTGATCGAAGAGATCATCCGCGGGGCCGCGCCAGGAGCGGGCCGCGCGATCGTCGAGATGCGCAGCGGTGACGTGGTCGGCCGCTACGAGTTGCGCCGCGAGATCGGTCGCGGAGGATTCGGCGTGGTCTGGGAAGCGCGCGATCGCGATCTCGGACGCGCGGTCGCGATCAAGGTGCTGCGCAATCCGGGTATGGAGCAGCGCGAGCGGCGCCTCGTCTCCGAGGCCGAGGTGGCAGCGCGGCTCTCGCATCCGAATATCGTGACGGTGCTCGATGTCGGCCGCACCGAGCACGGCGTCTATCTCGTTCAGGAGTACCTGACCGGGCAGACGCTCTCGGTCCGGCTGCGCGATGGACGACTGCCGTTGCGCGAGACTTTGCGGATTGGGATTGAGATCGCGCGTGCGCTCGCCCACGCGCATGCGCACGGAGTGGTGCACCGCGACCTCTCCGCGCAGAACGTCTTTCTCTGCGACGACGCGCAGGTGAAGGTGCTCGATCTCGGAATGGCCGCCGCAGTCGGCCGCCGCAAGCTCGAGGGCGGAACTCCCGATTACATGCCGCCCGAGCAGGCTGCTGGCGCTCCCGAGGACGAGCGCACCGACGTCTATGCGCTCGGCGTGCTGCTGTTTCGGATGATCACGGGTTCGGCCCCGATCGCGCACGACGCTGCCGGGCGACCGCGTGGCCGTGCGCGCGGGCTCGATGTCCCTGAGTTGCCCGCGCTCGCGCTCCTCGTTGAATCGATGCTCTCGGCAGATCCCCTCGAGCGGCCACGCGACGCGAATCTCGTTCTCGCGATGCTTCAGGAATGCATCAGTTCACTGCCCGCGCAGGCTGTCGGCCAGTCGAATCTTGCTCGCATCCGCACGCCGCGAACGATGCGCTGGTGGCTGGGTGGACTCGCTGTCGGAATCGTCGTCGCGATGCTTGCCGGGCTTACCCTCGCATTCGCAATCCCGAGCACCAGACTCGGCGCAAGAGGCCCGTTGGTGATCGCCGCTGGCACCAGCACCGTCCCGTGCGCATGGCGCCTCGACGAGCGCTTCCTCTTCGACGTCGTGATGCCCGGCGCGCAGTTGCGCAACGGCCTCTACGGCGAGCAGAAGCTCACGCGGCGAGACGAGCGCGGCATCTGGCTGCAGACTTCGGATTGGAACCAGCTCATCGCGCCCATTGGCAAAGTCCACCCGGATGTCTTCGCGATTCAGGCGCAGTTCTGGATGCCGACGACCGATCGGGTCCGCGACGCCTCCCTTCACGTCTGGTCCGACCCGCTCGGCGCGATCGACTCCACCTCGTCGAATCTCGCGCACGGTCGCGGGCTGTTGCTGCAGGAGCGGCCGGGAAGCGCGCCTTCGTTCGAGTGGGGAATCGTCGACGGCATGACGACCCGGAAGATCGAATATCAAGGCACGCTCGGCGGGACCCTGACGAACCAGTGGCATACGGTCCGGATGGAAGGCTCGCGCTCCGGCTGCTGGATTCGCGTTTCGCTCGACGGGCAACCGCTGCTCGCCGAGACCGGCTATTGCGATTACGGCGGCTCGAATCTCGTTCTCGGCTCGGCCACCGACAGTTACACGCCCTCTGAGATCGCGTGGCGCGGAGTCGATATCTGGGAGGGCGATCCGAGTTGCCGCTGAATCCGCTGTCAGGTCGTTGCTTCCCATTCGTCTAATGAGCACGAGGCGCACTTAAGCGCCGCGCAGCCTTAGTCGGAGGGGGACCATCCGTGCCAATCGCGCCGCGCCGATCTGGCCTGCCAGCAGCTCTGGGCGAACGGAAAGTGCGCGGCGGTATGCCTCATTGCGCGCCTCGCGCTGTGAGCGCACTCGTCCCACTGCCGCTCGTCTGGTCAATGAAAGAACGACTGGTCGTCACGCTGCGCGGCGGGGGCTTCATTCCATTCAAGGGGTAGTCATGAATCGCGCAGTCGGTGCGGGGTTGCTTGTCCTGTCGTTGGTTTCATGTGGTCCGGGTCGGAATCTGACCGGGCCTTGTCAGGACTGCACAGCAGGAACGGGCGGGCTCGCCATCAGCCTGGCGCTGACGTCCGCGGATGTCGTGCGGGTCACTGCGACGGTGACCGGCACGGGAATCACAACTCCAATGACCACCGACCTGACCATCGGCGGTTCACCGCTTACCGCGTCAGGGAGCATTACGAGCATTCCCGTTGGACCGCAGCAGACGGTCACGCTCTCCGCTTATCCCGCCGCAGTTAATGGAGCCGAGGGTGCAGTGGTCATCTTCCAGGGACAGGGCCAGGTCGCGATTACCGCGGGCCAGATCACGACCGCCTCGATCGAGCTCTTTCCGATCATGGGCGACGTCGCGGTAACCGCGAACTTCCCCGCGAACGACGTCGACGTGGCGAAGATTGATCACACCACGGTCGTCGTGTCCGGCGCGCGGATTCAGACTCCCGCGACGTTCTATCTGCTGCTCTCGACGTCTGCGAACGATGCGACGGGTACAGCCCAGAAGATCCCTGTCGGCCTTACCCGGACGGTCACGGTGACTTCCTTCTCTGCGAATGGAACTCAGTTGCACCAAGGAACGGCGACCACGGCGGTCGCGACGTCCGGCACGTCGGTCACGGTCTCGATGGCCAATACAACCGGGCTGGGCGTCGTTTCGCTCGACGGCGGACTTTGCATCCCGGCTTGCGGCAACGCGGTCTGCGGCGACGATGGCTGCGGTGGGAGTTGCGGAGGTTGCCAGCCGAACGCGCAGTGCACGAGCGGGGCTTGCTCCGTCGGCCCCGCTGCGTGCTCGTGGACGCAGACTGAGTCCTATCCGCTGACCTCGAGCCCGGCTAACTCCGTCGTTCGTAACGGAGGGGCAGGAGGACAAGGCATCGCGACCGTCTCAGGGCGGACTGCCTGGTCTCAGACGTCTGACTGGAATGTTCTTCTGCTCCCGACGGGGTTGGCGTCTGGCGACGATGCCTTCTCTGTTTCCTCTCAGATCTACATCCCGAACATCTCCTCGGGATCGGAGGCGGCCAACATGGTCTTGTTTACGACCACCTCGACGGCAAACGGTCCGCAAGGGACCTGCCAATGGGTCGGCGGCGTGTGGGGCGGCGTCTACGCAGCACCTGGAAGCGGTTCGACGGTTGAATGGTGGGACTCCACGGGGTGCCCGCAGAACCTGCTGCAGACCGCGGCGCTTTCTTCTCCTACGGGTCAATGGCACCAGTTCGTAATCAAAGGACTTCGATCGACCTGCGCCTACGAGGCACTCCTTGATGGTGTCGTCGTCAGCAACTGGACCGGCACCTGCGCCGCCACTGGTGGCTACATCGGTCTGTTTGGCACCGGAAGCGCGGGGATGGCCTGGTCGAATCTAACTGTCTCGAAGGGCACGCCGTCCGGCTGCGTTCCCTGAGTTCTGGATTGTATGAATCGCCGCGCCACTCAACAGGCGCGGCTCCGGCCGGGTGTTGCGCCACTTAGAAAGCGGCGCCACCCGACTTAGTCGGTCAACTCGGTCATCGTCACTTGCAGTGAAGGGAATATCCATGCGTCGCGTTGTGTCCGTCGTGGTTGGAGCTTTGTCTTTGCTTATTGCAGCCGCACCAGCCAATGCGCAGTTCGGTGGCCTCCTGAAATCGGTTGGAACGATGGGCGCACGGTTGGTGCTCAAGGACCCGATCGATAAGAAGTGTACCGAGGCCAACCTCAAGAGCTGTTCGGACATCACGGAAGGTCTGCTGCTCTTTGCCGAGAACAAGGCCGAGGATGGCAAGGTTCACCTCCGCACGGCAGCGCTCGCGAACTCGCCCGAGGACGTGAAGAACTTTGCCAACCTGATCACCGCGTTGGGATCGATCCCCGGCGTCGCCCAATATCTCGGCCCCGTGCTGGATGCCGCGCGCTTTCTCTCCGAGAATACGTTCCAGCCCGCGAATGGCGCGAACAGCCAGGTGGCGTCGTCGCCGGCACCCGCTGGATCCTCGCTCCCGGTTCGCGTGGAATCGGAGGAGTCGCGCCTGCGCGGAGGGATTGCGACGCCGCTGACAGATCCAGCGGCGGTCCACTGCGGAGCGGGTGGCCTCTCCGCACAATGCGTGCGCGTCGCGCCCGGTCCAATCGTCCTTTCCGGTCTCTATGAGGTTGGCTTATGCGGCGAGCGGGGATTGGCAATCGCTGCCGATCCGAATGGCGATCTTCGTCTCCCGAGTTGGGCCGTGGCTGTTTCGCCGAACCAGCCGTCGCTGAACAATATTGATTTGGTTGTCCCGAGCGGACAGGCCCTCTTCGTCGGGCTCACGCAGGGTTCGTCGAAAGGAACTCCACAATGCTCGGTCACCTGGAGCGGCCGAGTCTTCCCAGGCGCGGCACCGAGCGAGAGCGATGCATCGGCGCCGGCAACTCCAGTCGCGACCGCAAGCGCGCCGCCTCCAGTCGTTCAACCAGTTCCGCCGGCAGGTCCCGCCAATCGCTCGAAGAAGGGCGCGCCACAGGCAGACGTCACAACCATAGTGACGACAGTCGCACCGGCGGTTGCCGTGATTGCAAAGGCCGTCGTGGAATCGCTCGATAACCATACCGACTCTTCGACGACGTCAGGTGGTTCCACCTCCACCTCCGCCAGTTCGTCCGATCTCGGTGTGGGCCCAGTGGTGGATACAACCGCTCCCGCGCGAATCTCCAAAGATGCACCGGCGACCGCGAACACCGACTCAGGCAGATTCCTATATTCAGTCGGCGTCGGCGTCGGAGGACACGGTTGGTCGAGCAACAGCGGCTCGGAGTTCGACCTCGGTGTCGACACCATGGTCGAATTGGGCGTGCGCGTTTCACAAAGCGTCGGCTTCGTCGCAGTCGGGCAGGGTCTGTGGAGCTCGATGATCAATGGCAACGCCTTCGCGGGCGGTGGCGGAGCGGCCATTCGAGTCGACCATCTCGGTAACTTTCCCGGATGCTTCACGCTCGGATTCCTGGTGTTGGAAGCTGACCTCACCCAGAACGCAGGGATGCAGGCCACGGGCGGTGGCGGGTTCTTGAAATACTCGGTCAACGTAGCCGGGCCGCTCGCGGTGGAAGTGCAGACGGGCTACCAGTCGCTGGACCCGCTCGCGCACTACAACTTCTCCGCGGGTATCGCGATTAGAAACTAATCGCGGCGCTCATATTCGTCCTCTCTACGCGAGCCGCCGGATGGGCATCGGCACTCGCGGCGCTAATGGAGAGAGCGTCTATCGCCGGGCTTCTTCAGACTGCTGCGCCGACAGCGTTTGACCAGAGATGTCAGACCCCTCTGCGATGATGCGTTGGCACGACATCCCGACCCGCCGACCCATGAGGGCTCCATATGGATACCATTACCGTGACGGCCTATTGCCAGGCGCTCGAGACGTGGGCGCGGGTCGCCGAGCGTCCTCTCATCGAGGTCGCAACGCTCAGGGAGGCCACCGCGCACCTGCACGCGAAGTTCTCCGGAACTCAACGGATCCAGGTTCTCTGCCGTGAACTTCTCGTCTGGTCGCGCACGCAAGACCGGCGCGATGTGGCTCAGCTTCAGCTCGGCATCGAGAAGTCATGCCTGCTGCACCGGCTCATCTATTCACAAGAGCCGCTCCGCACGCGGCCGTGTCCGATTCATAGGGGCCACTGGTCTGGCTGCACTCCCGATGAGTGCCCGGCCGGATGCAGTTATGGCGACAACGTAACGGGCTGGCTCCCTGAAACGCTGCAGCATCCTGAACGGGATGCAGAGGCGGGCATGCGCCCGAACGGCGAGTTGCTCAATTGAGGCAACTCGCAAGGTCACTGGGCAACTATCTCTATCTGCGTGCCAAAGAGCCGCCGTTTGGCCCTCTCTGCCAACGTGAGTGAGACAATCCAGTTCAGGAGTTTAGTGTAGAGGGCGATCAAGGAAGTCTTCATGGGATCGGCAGAGCAGGCAGTGCTCGTTGGGCAGGCGGTGGAAGTGACGGAAAAGGCGAAGCGGCGG
>CAIWCD010000022.1 GCA_903911145.1 uncultured delta proteobacterium
CTCGGCGGAGGATCTCGACATCATCCTCGGGCCCGAGCGCTACTACGCGGAGACGGCGGAGCGCACGGAAGTTCCGGGCGTGGCGACGGGCCTTGCGTGGACGGCGGCGGGCGGCGATCTGCTCTTCATCGAAGCGACGAAGATGCAGGGCAAGGGCGGGCTGACGCTGACGGGCCAGCTCGGCGACGTGATGAAGGAGTCCTGCCAGGCGGCGATGAGCTACACGCGCAACAAGGCGGTGAAGCTCGGCATCGATCCGCGCTTCCTCGACAAGCAGGACATCCACATCCACTTCCCGGCGGGCGCGATCCCGAAGGACGGGCCGAGCGCGGGCGTGACGATCTTCACTGCGCTCACTAGCTTGCTCACGGGAATACGCGTGCGTGGCGATGTGGCGATGACGGGCGAGGCGACGCTGCGAGGGCTGGTGCTGCCGGTCGGCGGCATCAAGGAGAAGGTCCTCGCTGCTCACCGCGCAGGCATCAAGCGGGTGATCATGCCGGAGCGCTGCAAGAAGGATCTCGTCGACGTGCCGGAGCAGGCGAAGCGCGAGATGGAGTTCATCTTCGTCCACTCGATGGACGAGGTGCTCGCGGCGGCGATGGAAGAGAATCCGTTCGAGCGCGCGGCGAAGCTGCCGCCGATCCCGGAAGACGGCGTGAAGACGGATGAGAAGGCGCCGGAGATCCGCGCCTAGAGCGGGTTTGCGCGATCGAGCTGCACCAGGGAGCCTCCCGAACGGGGGGCTCTTTGCGTTTGGGGCGGTCGCTGGACCTGATCGCTTTTTCCGTGCTCGCTGCTCACAAAGCCGCGAGGGCTTTGTTCCGCGGCTGCGCGCGCAAAAAGCGATCAGGCTCCGCCGACCTCGAGGCGTCGAGTGGGGTGGTCGGCTTGTGATGCCGTCGGATGCGCAACGGGGGACCGAGTAACTGCACATCGCGGGTGTCGGCATGCGGCGATTTTAGATTGGTCGTACATCCAATCTATGAAAGGGCAGCGGGGAGCGAGGGGGATCGTCGGGTGCGCCTTGATCCTTCTCCTGCGGGCTCAGCGTTCAGTCGTGGTGCTTCGCGATTGTATGAAGGCTCGTGACGGAATCCGTGGCGGGTCCCAAACCATGGGTTACGGGTGGCTCATCTCGAGCTGCCCATGAATGGAGCGTTCCATGGCTTACCGTTGCAGCGCGACTTTCGGGTCCTGGCAGCCAGTCGTCTCGTCGGTCTTCGGTGCGCTCGCGATGACCATCGTAGCGTCGCTCTTTGCGGCATGCTCGAGTGACCCGAAGACGGCGGGGTGCACGGTCGCGAACTGCACACTGCTCGAGGAGACCTGCCAGCGAGATGTCTTGGGGGACGGGACGGACACCTGCCTGGGGTTGTTTGTGCACGACCACCTACTGAATCAGGTTGGTCCGGTGCCGGGAGTCACGGGCTGCGTGCAGGGTTGTATCGCCACCGGTGAGGGCGAAGCGCTCGATTGCATGGCGAGTCGGAGCGATCTCGACGCGGGCCCGGACGCCAATCACCTGTACTGCACAGCAGCGGCCGCCGCCTGCCTCCCCAGCTTGGAGACGACGTCGGCTCAATCGTCATGCAGCTTGGCTTGCATCCAGGCGAATCAGACCTGCTCATCCACCTGTCCGACGACGTCGTGGACCGCGTGCCTCGACTGCGCCACGCCGTGCCGTGTCGCGGAGTTCAACTGCCTCAAGGCCTGTCCTGCGCAGTAGCGATTCGCGATCGAGTTTCTCCGACCCGGCGAACGTGGGTGGAAGCACGGGAGATCCGCGCCCAGAGCTTGGTTGCGCGATTCCGCCGATCGCACGAGGGCCTCCCGAACGGAGGCTCTTTGTGTTTCGCGCGCATGCTTCATGACGGAAAACGCGGCGCGACCCAAATCAAGAAGCACGAGCGGCCCATCCCGGGCCGCGCTCCTCGGAGTCTCCCCATGGCCTCTCGTCGCAGCGCGAACTTTCTGTCGCGGTCCTCATTCGTCTCGTCGCTCCGCTGCGTGGTCATGCTCTGGGCTTCCATCGGGGCAACGCTCTTGTCGGACTGCTCGAGCGGTTCGAAGACGAGCGGCTGCACGCTCGCCAACTGCGCGGTGATGAACGCCTCGTGCCACCTGGATCTGCAGGGCAACGGCTTTCAGTTCTGCTCGTCGACAGTCGGCCGACTCCATCCAGATGCCGGCATCCCAACGGAGCCGTATGCCGGCTGCGTTCAAGCCTGCATCAAAGATGGCCTCGGCGACCTCGTCGAGTGCCTGGCGAGCCAGACCGAACCCGATGCGGGACCGGCCTGCGCTGCCGCGACCGACAGCTGCGCCCCTGCCGCAGGGCAACCGCCGCAAGCGTCATGCGCCAGCGCGTGCGGGACGGCAGCGGACAACTGCACGTCGGTCTGTTCGAACGCCTCTTGGGATCCATGCATGGAGTGCGCGAGCAGTTGCTTCGCTGCGCAAATGAACTGCCTCAGCGCATGCCCAACGGTGCCATAGGGATGCGCCTCCGGAGCGGCGCCTGTGCGTTACTCCAGCACCACGCAACTGACGCTCATGGCCGGCAGCGAGACGGTCGTGCCGTTGTAGCTCGTGAGCGTCGAGGCCGACGAGACGAGCTTGGGCGTCACGGTGCTGCCCGACTGGTTAGCCTTGGTGATCTGCCAGACCGTCTGCGTCTGCATCTGCTGCGTGTGGTGGATGAGCAGGCGCGCGACGTGCGAGCTCGTGTCGCGGTTGATCAGCACCGTGATGAGCTTCTCGGGGTGTCCCGCGTTCATGCTCGCGTAGGCCGAGACGAGCGCGAGGTTGCTCGAGGTGGCCGAGATGCTGGTGTCTCCGAATGTGCTGCCGCTGCCGTCGTAGTTGCGGAAGATGCGGAACGCGCCCGACGTGAAGCTCTCGTCGGCGAGGAGCGGCCAGTAGGCGGCGGAGTCGATGCCCTGTGCGCCGAAGATGCCGAGCGAGTCGGCCTCGGCGATTGCGCCGGAGATGTCGTCGCCGCCGCCGTGGCTGTACTCGGAGAGCGACAGGCGCGTGCCCGGAAATGACGCGGCGATCTTCCCGAGCATGCGCGGGAGCAGATTGATCGCGGCGCCGTTCGTCGAGTCCTGCGTGATCCAGCTGGTCTCGACGTAGCTCGAGTCGTAGAGCGAGCGCGGGGCCTGCACGCGCGCGGCCTGCACGGTTGCCGTGTCGTTGGCCGCGATGACGCGCACGCCGCCGCCCGTGGCCTCCGAGTACCAGTGCAGATCGAGCGCATTGAGCAATCGACGGCCCTGGGCGCGGCTTTCCGCTTCCATCGTCGACAGATAGGTCGAGATGAAGTCGCGGCCGTTCGCATCGCTCGCGTTCTGAAATGTGACAAATCCAGACCATCCGTAACTCACCGGTCCGTGGATGAGAGCGGTGGCCGCGACGTCCCTGAGTGCGCTGGCCGCGCCGATGCTCTTGTCGAACAGCTCCGCGTACGTCACTGCGCTCTTCTCGATCTCCGCGTGCGACGTGCTCCAGAGATCCGGCTCGTTGTCGAGCGAGAAGCGTAAGCTCGAGGCGCCGCTCCAGTTCGTCGCGAGCGCGTGCGCGAACTCGTCGTTGAAGACGCGGCCGTCGGTGAGGTCCGGCGTGAGTGAAAGCGAATCGGCCTTGCGGGGCGCGGTCGGGAAGAAGCGCTTGCTGTTCGGCGCGGTCGTCTCCACGACGCCGTTCTCGTCGGCAGCGACCCACCCCTGGATCGGAATCGTGACGAGGATGGATGCATTCGCGTTCGCTGCGCTGTTGATGCTCGCGACCAGTGCACCCGCCGGAAGGCTGCCTCCGCCGAGGTAGTTGTCGTTCTCGAAGTTGAAATCGCTGCCCGCGTTGGAGGCGTTCGTCTCCCAGTTGTAGGCGGTCCATCGATTTCCTCCGCGCCGCAGCAGCGTGGTGCCCGGCGCCGAATTCGCGATGGTATCAGCGTTATATCCGTAGATATCCGGTGATATCAGGTGAGCGGCCGCGCCGGAGTCGATGGTCAGCACGACATCGCCGCTTCCCGGGTCGAGTGGCGTCAGCGGTTGCGCCGCGACCACCGCGACGGAGATTTGCCGCGAAGCGCTCCCGGCCGCGCCAGTGGCGGTCAGCGTGTAGGTCGTCGTCTGCTGCGGCGAGACCGTCTGCGTGCCGCTCGCGCTCACCTGTCCGACTCCGCTGATCGAAATCGCGGAGGCGTTGACCACCGTCCAGCGCAGCGTGGTGGAGTTGCCGCGGGATATCGAGGAACTATCGATGGCGAGCTGTTCAACCAGCGGAGCCGGGGTGCTCGGACGCACCGTGATGCTCGCTGGAAGCGTGATGCTGCTCTGGCCATCGGTCGCAGTGAGCAGATAGGTCGTGCTGGCGGTGGGGCTGACCTGCACGCTCGCGCCGGTGATGGTCTGCGCAGAGCCGCCGATCTGCTGAAGTGACAGATGGGTCGCATTTGTCACATCCCACGAGAGCGTCGTGCTCGCGCCGGGAGAGATGGCGACGGGCGAGGCGGAGAAGCGCGAGACGACGAGGCCGCTGCCGGCATCGACTGTCCCTCCATCGCTGCCGCCGTCAGGAGCGCCCGCATCGCTGCTGCCGGCGTCGAACGGGCCCGCGTCGCCGATCGGTACGGTCACAGTGGCGAGCGCGAAGGCTGCGAGATCGACCTCGACTGCGGCGCGCACGGTGAACGTCCCGCCCGCTTCTGGCGCGGTGTAGAGGCCGGTCGGGCTGATGGTTCCAGCGCCGAGCGGTGCGAGCGACCAGGCCACACGAGTGTCCGGAGTGCCCGAAACCTGCGCGACGAACTGCTGCTGCGCGCCAGGGTCGAGCGTGACGTTGATCGGCGAGATGGTGATGGTCGGCAGCGTCAGCGGCGTCACCTTGCAGGCCGTGAGCGAGGCGAGCGCGACGAGGCCGCAGAATGAGAAGATGGACCGGAATTGAGCGACGAGCATGCGGACCTCCGGACGCACTCTGGCCGCGCTCTGCTCTGCGCGCCATCAATTGATCCGGTAGAGCCGCCCGTGTCTCTCCACCGTCCACGCTGCGTCGTGTCGTTGCTGCGCCCGCGCCTCTTTGGTACGACGACCCGCTTTCCACCCGTTCGAGGTCGACATGAACCGTCTGCGTCCGCTGGTCGTGACATCGCTGCTTCTCTGCTCCGCGGCAGTCTCCGCGCAGACTCCGTCTGCCCCGGCCGCCGCTCCCGCAGCCGCTCCCACAGCCGCTCCCGCTGCTGCAGCGCCGGCGGCTCCAGTCGCTCCTGCTGCTCCTGCTGCTCCCGCGGCCGCGCCCATCGCGGCTCCGGCGGCCGATGCCAAGGCAAACTGGATCGCGCGCTTCGACGAGCTCTACCTGCGCCGCGACGAAAATGCGGCGCTCAAGGAGATGTACAAGTTGGTGAAGGACGAGCTCGCCGCGCGCGAAGGCAGTTACGACGGTTGGTGGCGCAAGGCGCTGCTCGACTGCTGGCAGGCCAACGGAATGATGGACGGAAGCGAGCTGAAGGCCTCGGTCGGCAAGCAGTGCTGGGACGCGGGCGAGAAGGCCGTCGCGATCAATGCCGACGATGTGCATGGGCAGTATTGGGCGACGGTGGGTATGGGCCTCTACAGCGAAGGGCTCGGCATCCTGAGCGCGCTCGGGCAGGGCATCGAGGGCAAGTTCAAGAACCGCGTCGGGCTCGCGATCAAGCTGGACAAGAACTATCTCGATGGTGGGCCGACAATGCTCGCGGGCCGCTTCTACTGGAAGCTGCCGTGGCCGAAGCGCGATCTCGATCAGTCGAAGACGTTGCTCAACGAGACGCTCGCGGCGCATCCGAACAATCTGCGCGCCAAGCTGTTCCTCGCTGACACGCTCTGGACGGACGGCAAGAAGGATGAGGCGAAGGCGCTGATCGCGCAGGTGCTCTCGGCGCAGCTCGGGCCGGACAAGCCGGATGATCGGCGCAATCAAGCCCAGGCGAAGAAGTGGCTCGACAGCCACTAGTACGCCGCAGCGCTCCGGGGGTGGTGGCCGTGCTCGGACATGCATCCGCGGCTGGCGTCCGCGCTCGCTGCGGGGAATGGTGCGGCCGCTCCTGAACTGCGCGCGGCCACCACACCCGGCAGCGCCGCGGCTTCCTCGTGATCGATTCCGAACAAGAACAAGAAGAGAGGGGATGTCGTGACGAATTCTTTGGCGGGGCTTTCGCAGGTGCAGTCGGTGGCGGGGCTGTTTCGCACGCGGCTCAATGAGGATGCAGCGCGGCCGGCGGCGCGGGTGAAGAAGGATGGCGCCTGGCGCGACATCACCTGGGCGGAGCTGAGCGCGAGCGGTGAGAAGGTCGCTTGGGGGCTGCTCGCGCTGGGGCTTGCTCGCGGGCAGATGGCGGCGCTGATTGGCGCGACGCGCATCGAGTGGACGATCTGCGATCTCGGCGTGATGCACGCGGGCGCGACGGCAGTGCCCGTCTATCACTCGAACACCGCGGAGGAGATTCGCTACATCCTCGACAACTCGGGCGCCGTGCTGGCGATCGTCGAGAACGCGGTGCAGCTCAAGAAGCTGCAGGCGGTGCGCGAGAAGCTGCCGAAGCTTGCGCGTGTAATTCTCATGGAGGGCGAAGGCGCGCCCGGCGATGCGTGGGTGCTCTCGCTCGCTCAGCTCACTGCGCTGGGAGCTGCGCACCAGACGAAGTCGCCGAATGCACTCGCGGACGCGCTCGCGGCGCAGAAGCGCGACGACCTGCACACGCTGATCTACACCTCCGGCACCACGGGCGAGCCGAAGGGCGTGATGATCACGAACGACAATATGATCTTCGCGGCAGAGCGCACGGTGAACACGGGTCTCATCACGCGCGAGCAGCGGCATCTGCTGTTTCTTCCGTTCGCGCACTCGTTCGCGCAGCTCATCAAGTGCGGCTGGTTCGGCTCGGGGCTCATGCAGATCTATGCGGAGTCGGTGGACAAGCTGATCGACAACGCGCGCGAGACCAAGCCGACGAGTCTCTCGGCGGTGCCGCGCGTCTACGAGAAGGTTTTCAACAACGCAGTTGCGGGCGCGGCGGCGAAGACGGGAGTCGCGGGCGCGCTTGCACACCTCGCGATGCGCGAGTTCGATGCCTACTCGAAGGCAAAAGAGAAGGGAGTGAGCTACTCGTCGATCGGCTTCACGATCGCCAAGGCGCTCGTCTTCCCGAAGATGCGCGCGACGATTTCCGATCGGCTCGGCGGCAGCATCCAGCAGTTCATCTCGGGCGGCGCACCGCTGGCGCGGAAGATCGCCTACTTCTTCGACCTGCTCGGCTTCGACATTCTCGAGGGCTACGGACTCACCGAGACGATCGCGATCACCAGCGTGAATCTTCCCGGCGCGTGCAAGCTCGGGTCGGTTGGCCGGCCGTTCGCGGACGTCGAGTTGATGATTGCGCCCGATGGAGAAATTCTCGAGCGCGGCCGCCAGATCATGCGCGGCTATTTCAACAAGCCCGAGGCGACCGCCGAGGTGATCGACAAGGATGGCTGGTTCCACACCGGCGACATCGGCGAGCTCGACGGCGAAGGCTATCTGCGCATCACCGATCGCAAGAAGGATCTGATCAAGACGTCGGGCGGGAAGTACATCGCGCCGCAGGCGATCGAGGGTGCGATCAAGACGATGAGCGCGCTCATCTCGCAGGTCGTCGTCATCGGCGACGGGCACAAGTACGTCGCCGTGCTCATCACGGTCGTCGAAGACGAAGCGCGCAAGGTGGCCGTGGCCGCGGGCGAGGCGCCTTCGAGCTATGCGGAGCTGTCTCGTGCGAAGAGCGTGAACGCGCGCGTGCAGGAGACGATCGACAAGCTCAACGCGACGCTCGCCTCGTACGAGACGGTGAAGCGCTTCACGATTCTCGATCGCGATTTCTCGCAGGATGCGGGCGAACTGACGCCGACGCTGAAGGTCAAGCGCAAGGCCTGCATCGCGAAGTTCAAGGCGCAGATCGACGCGATGTACGCGGACGAGTAGAGCGCGCAAGGCCGCGCCCAGTGCGGACGGGAGCGCTACGCGAGGCAGCGCAGCGCGGGCTCATCGCGACGATCGAGCACGATGCGTCCTTCGCGAATCACCACGCGCGCATGCTCGACGCCCGCGTGCCACGCGAGATGATCTGCGCCCTCCGCCGCGAAGAGCACGAGGTCCGCGCGCAGGCCCACTTCGAGGCGTCCTCGATCGTCGAGTCGCAGCGCACGGGCCGCGCCTCGCGTGCAGGCGTAGAGCGCCTGCGCAGGCGTGAAGCCCGCGAGCAGACAGGCAGATGCGAGCAGCATCGAGACCCCTTCGATGCGCTGCGTCCCCGGATTGATGTTGCTCGCGAGCGCCACCGTCGCGCCCGCGCGCAGAAAGAGCGGTGCCTGCGCGGGCGTCTTCTCGCGCAGAGTCCAGGCCGCGAGCGGCAACAGAACCGCAGTGCAGTCCGCGCGCGCCATCGCTTCGGCTCCGGCGAGATCAGTGCGCTCGAGATGATCCGCGCTCGCGCAATTCAGTCGCGCCGCGAGCTGCGCGCCGCCACCTGCGCTGAGCTGATCGGCATGCAGATGCGGAACCAGCGAAACGCGCGCGCCCGCCTCCAGCGCGGCCGCGCACTCCTCTTGCGTAAACGCCCCTGTCTCGCAGAATGCATCGCAGCCGCGCGCGAGCCCCGTGCGCGCAGCCTCGGGCGTCAGCTCTTCGATGACCGCGCGAATCCAATCCTCGCGCGCGATGCCTTCGGGAACGGCGTGCAGTCCGAGCAGCGTGGGCACGACGTCGCAACCCGCGCCCATGGCGGCCGCGCGGATGAGGCGCAGCATCCGCAGCTCTTCCGCGACCGAGAGTCCGTAGCCGCTCTTCACCTCGACCGTGGTCACACCGCCGAGGAGAAGTCGCGCAAGCCGCTCCTGCATCGAGAGGACGAGCTGCTCGTCAGACGCAGCGCGGACCGCGCGCACCGTGGCCCGGATGCCGCCGCCTCGCTGTGCGATCTCGAGATAGCTCGCGCCCGCGAGACGCTGCGCATGCTCGCCCGAGCGATCGCCGGCGAAGAGAAGATGCGTGTGCGGATCGATGAGGCCGGGCGCAAGCATCATGCCCTGCGCGTCGAGCTGCAGCGCGATGTCCGCGTACGCGCGCGGGAGCTGCGCGTCAGGCCCAAGCCAGGCGATCTTGCCGTCGGCGACAACGAGCGCACCGTCTTCGAGCAGCGCGAGCGGGCCATCTCCGGGCTCCGCCTGCACGCCGAGCATGGTGGCGATGCGGGCGTGTCGAATAACCATCGCGGCGACGTCGTTCACTGGAACTCTCGCTCTCGCGCTACCGCGTGATCCCAGGGATCGCCACATCCTTCGCCTTCGCGCACGCGATCGCCTCGTCGTAGCCCGCGTCCGCGTGGCGCAGGACGCCCATCGCCGGATCGCTCGTGAGCACGCGCGAGATCCTCTTCGCCGCCGCCTCGGTTCCATCCGCGACGATGACTTGTCCGGCGTGCAGCGAATATCCAATCCCCACGCCGCCGCCGTGATGGAAGCTGACCCAGCTTGCGCCGTTCACGGCATTGACGAGCGCATTGAGGATCGGCCAATCGGCGATCGCGTCCGAGCCATCCTTCATCGCCTCGGTCTCGCGATTGGGCGAGGCGACCGAGCCGCAGTCGAGATGATCGCGGCCGATGACGATCGGGGCCTTCACTTTCCCTGTGCGCACCAGTTCATTAAAAATCAATCCGGCCTTGTCCCGCTCTCCGTAACCCAACCAGCAGATACGCGCGGGAAGGCCTTGGAACTGCACGCGCTCGCGAGCCATCATCAACCAGCGATGCAGCGCCTTCTTCTCCGGGAAGGCCTCCATTAATGCATCGTCGGTGACGCGGATATCTGCAGGATCTCCGGAGAGCGCGACCCAGCGGAACGGCCCCTGGCCTTCGCAGAAGAGCGGCCGGATATATGCGGGAACAAAGCCGGGGTAATCGAACGCATTCGTCACGCCGGCTTCCTGCGCCATCGCGCGCAGGTTGTTGCCGTAATCAAACACGTGCGAGCCGCGCTTCTTGAGTTCGAGCATTCCGCGCACGTGCGCCGCCATGCTGGCCATCGAGCGGGCGATATAGTCCTTCTCGTTGCTCGTGCGCAGCGCATTGGCCGCCTCGAGGGAGAGTCCGGCGGGGATATATCCGTTCAATGGATCGTGCGCGGACGTCTGGTCGGTGACGAGATCGGGAACGATGCCGCGGCGGGCGAGTTCGGGAATTGCATCGGCGGCATTCATCACGACGCCAACCGAGACTGCCTCGCCCTTCTCGCGCGCTTCTAATGCCCGCTTTAATCCTGCTTCTAATGAGGGGGCCTCTTCGTCGAGATAACGCTGTTCTAATCTCCGCTTTAATCTCGCAGGATCGACCTCGAAGCCGAGGAAAGCCGCGCCAGCCATGGTCGCGGCGAGCGGCTGCGCTCCGCCCATTCCGCCCAAACCGGCGCTCACGACCAGTCGTCCGCTTAAGTCGTCCTTGCCGAAATGCTGCTTGCCCGCGGCAATAAACGTCTCGTACGTGCCCTGCAGAATTCCCTGCGTGCCGATGTAGATCCACGAACCGGCGGTCATCTGGCCGTACATCATTAATCCGGCCCGCTCGAGCTCGCGGAACTTCTCCCAGGTGGCCCACTTCGGCACGAGATTGGAGTTCGCGAGGAGCACGCGCGGCGCGTCTGTGTGCGTCCGCAAGATGCCGACGGGCTTTCCGCTCTGGACGAGCAGCGTCTCGTCGTCGGCGAGCGTGCGCAGTGATTGGCAGATGCG
Organism: uncultured delta proteobacterium; assembly: GCA_903911145.1. Lineage (GTDB taxonomy): Bacteria > Myxococcota > Myxococcia > Myxococcales > 40CM-4-68-19 > CAIWCD01. Next base: position 10,807 of record CAIWCD010000022.1, read on the forward strand.
ATCGAACGAGGGCCAGTCGCGCGCCGCCTTTCCGCTGCCGCCGTAGACGACGAGATCGGCGGGACGCTCGGCAACCTCGGGGTCGAGGTTGTTGCAGAGCATGCGCAGCGCGGCTTCCTGAACCCAGCCGCGGCAGGAGAGGGTGCTGCCGCGAGCGGCGGTGATCGTGCGGGACATGAATGCTCCTCGTGCTGTCTCGATGTGGAAGGCCCCGGATCGCACCGCCGCTTGCGTGCGTGCAGCGAACTACATGTGGGTTGCCCAGGTGCCGGAGGCGCTGGTGCAAGCCGACTCGTACGTCGACGCAGTGCCGCTGCCGTAGTAGCAGGCCTCGTCGGTGTAGCTGGCGGCGGTGGTGGTGCAGCAGCCGACCAGATTTGCAGTCGGGCACGAGCTGACGACGGTGCCGCCCGAGCTGGTGCAGGCCGACTCCGCGCTGCTCACGCTAGATGACGCAACGCCCGTGTACATCAAGCAGCCCTGATCCGAAGTCTGGCTGGCGGCGATGAGGCAGTCGAAGTTTCCGCTCGTTGAGCCGCCGCAGCCGATGGCGCAGCAGCAGAGGACGAGAGCGAACAGAGTCGAGAGAGTCTTCATGATGGGTACCCCTGGGTGCGAGTATCCTCGCGGATATCCTGCCCCGCGCGGAGACGCAAACTCTCGACGCTCGATGTTGTGCTCAGGAGCCGAGGCCGATCCATTCGCTGCCGTCGAGATACTCCTCGCGCTTCCAGATCGGCGCGTCGCGTTTGAGCGATTCGATCGCCTCTCGGCAGGCGGCGAACGCATCGTCTCGATGTGGCGCGGCCGCGGCGATCGAGACGGAGATCTCGCCGGGGAGCAGGCGTCCGACGCGATGGTGGATGGCGACGCGGGACCCGGGCCAGCGCGCCGCGGCCTCGCTGGCGATGCGCGCGAACTGCTTGAGCGCCATCGGCTCGAACGCCTCGTAATCGAGCGCGACGACGGCGCGCCCGCGGTTCGACGAGCGCACGACACCGACGAACGTGGCGACCGCTCCGCAGTCGTCTCCTGAAACGGCGCGCCGCGTGTCGTCAGGAGAGAGGATCCCTGCGCCGATCTGGTGCGGCGCGATCACGGCGCGGCCTCGCGATCGATCCCTCCCGATACGGGTGGAATCAGCGCGACCTCATCGCCATCGCGCAGCGCGTGCGTCGACTCTGCGAACTCCTGATCAATCGCAAGGCGGAGGCGATCTGCAATCGGCGCGAGTGTCGGGTGCGCACGCAAAGCCGCGCCCAGAGCGGTCGCGGCGGTTGCATCGTCAGGCAGCTCGATCAATTCGCGCGAGCACCCCGCGCGTTCGCGAGCCACGGCGAAATAGAGGAGCGTGATGCGCATGGGGCAGGTTGTAGCAGGCCACGCAAGCTCTCGGGACTCCGCTCTCGGATTTCAAACGGTCGATGCGCACGCGGCGTATAACGCAGCTCCTCTCTGGAACTCGGAGTTGCCATGCTGCTTGCTCTTGCGCTCGCTGCCGGGTTCATCCACCCGACGCCCACCCCCGCTGCTGGGTTGCCCGCGTCGGTCTACCAGGCGCGCCGCGCGGCCGTGCTCAAGGCCCTCGGTGGATGCGCGGCGGTGGTTGCGTCGCAAGGCGCGGTGAATGGCATCACGGAGGATTACCGCCAGGACGGCGACTTCTATTGGCTGACGGGAATCAACGAGCCGGGCGCGTGGCTCGAGTTTTCGCCTTCGAGCCGCTATCGCAAGGTGCGTCTCTATTTGAAGTCTCGCGATCCGGAAGCGGAGCGCTGGACCGGGCCTCGCGCGGCGATCGTTCCCGCTCTTGCCGAGAAGTACGGCGTCGATCAGGTCAAGCGCGGCAAGCCCGCATTTGTCACGGAGGCCGCGCAGTCGGGCTGCGTCGCGATCATCGCGCCGCTCGAGGATGCCGAGGATCAGCGCGACGACGTCACGCTCTCTCGCAAGGCTTCAGCGGCTGCGGGCGTGCGGCTCGATTCGCAGCGCGCGCTGCTCGGCAAGCTCCGCTCTGCGCACGCGAAAGAGGAGATCGCGCTGATGCAGCGGGCGATCGCGATCACGCGCGCAGGTCACGAAGCGGCCGCGCACGCGACGGTCGCGGGCGTCTCCGAGCGGGATGTGCAGACGCAGCTTGAGTACGCGTTCTTCTCCAATGGCGGCACGGGGCTTTCGTACTCGTCGATCGTCGGCAGCGGAGAGAACGGCGCGGTGCTGCATTGGGATCAGAACAGCCGACTCTTGCGCGAGGGAGACCTCGTCGTCGTCGACGCGGCTGCTGAATATGGTCGCTATGCCGCCGACGTCACGCGGACCTATCCCGTGAGCGGCCACTTCAATGAGGAGCAGGCGAAGGCCTATCGCGCGGTCTACCAGGCGCAGGAGGAGATCTTCGCCAAGGTGCGCGCTGGCGTCTCGATGGAGGAACTGCAGCGAACCGCCGAGGAGTCGCTGCGGCGCGCGGGATATCTCGACAAGTTCATTCACGGCTTCGGCCATTTCGTCGGCCTCGAGGTACACGACGCCGGCGATTATGAAGGCCCGCTTCCCGTCGGTGCGATCATCACTGTTGAGCCTGGCGTCTATCTGCCCGAGCGCGGCTTTGGCATCCGCATTGAAGACGAACTTCTCGTCACCGCGGGCGGCTACGAGCTGCTCACGCGCGACTTTCCGCGCAAGCTCGAAGAGGTCGAGGCGTGGGTTGCAACGGCGCGCAAGTAACGCAACCAGGGTGCACAAGAACGTTGCGCAGCGGGGCGTGGTCGCTGTGCTAGAAGCGCGGTCCCTCGAACAACATCTGCGCGGAGTCATTCAATGGCACTGAATGTGGTGCTGGTCACGCAGCGGCAGAGCCCCAAGGGCATGTGCTTGATCTGGAGCCCGATGGAGGACGTCGCGTCCTATGTCGTTCTCGTCGCTTCGCGGAAGCTCGCGGCCGAGGAGCTTGAAGCGGCCGTCGCGCTCGGAGGCACGGACGACTGCATCGTGGCGAAGCTCGCGCCGACAGCGACCTCGGTCGTCGACGATCTCTCTGCTGCTGGTGACGTCCGCTTCTACGGCGTGGCGATGAACTTCAAGGACGGAGACCCGCGCCCAGCGCGGTTCCGCGCGATCTCCGACGGCGCGACGCCCGAGTCGATCCTCCTCTCTGTTGCGACCGGCAAGGCCGCGCCCAAGCCGGCAGCACCGACTGCACCGCGTCCGGCTGCGGCTTCGCCGACGGGAAACACCGGCGCGTTTCGCATCGCGACTCCGGGCGCGGCACCGACAGGAAACACAGGCCAGGCGCGGGTTGCCGCACCGGGCGCTTCGCCGACGGGCAACACGGGCGCGTATCGCGTTGCAGCTCCGGGAGCGGCGCCGACGGGAAACACAGGCCAGACGCGGGTTGCAGCACCGGCCGCTGCGGCAGCTGCATCGCCGAGCGGGAATACCGGCTCGATGCGCGTCGGAACTCCTGCGGCGACTGCACCGGTCGCCGCTGCTGCTGCGCCTCCCGCGGAAGATCCGATGGAGGCGCGCAAGCGCCAGCAGGCTGCAGCGAGAGCGCGTCGCGACGCCGAAGCGGCCGCAGAGCCGACCGAGCAGGTCGCGCCTCCGTCGCAGATTCCGCTCGAGGAGCCGTTCGCGTTTCGCATGAGCGGCGGGACGCAGACGTGGGACGGTCTGCGCATCACCTGGGAGCGCGTGACGGGCGCTGCGGCGTACGAGATCCTCGTCAGCGATCATCAGATCTTCGGCGACGAGCTGGCCGATGCGCTCGCCGGCAAGGCCGACTTCACCAGCGCGACGGCCGTCGGTCCGTCGACGACTGCGCTCATCGACAACATCACGCCTCGCGAAGCGCGCGGGTGGTATCTCGTGCTCGCGCGGGCGAAGGACGGAACGCGCACGCCGCATCCCTTTCAGGTCGGCGATGCGGAGGCGAGCGGACGCGCGGTGGCTGCGTTCGTGAATCCCAATCGCACCGGTGAGCTGCGCGCAGAGGTCGAGGGGATGCTCGCCGATGCGCGCGAACAACTCGAGCGCTGGACGAGCGAGAAGGACACCGGCGCGCAGCGCGAGGCGAAGCGGCTGGTGCGAGATGCGCTGCTGATCTTCCCGAATCATCCGGGCGCGAAGGCGCTCGCCGAGGAGCTGGGGTAGGCCACGCGCGCCGATCTGCCGGAGCTGCTGCCGCTCATCTGCCCTTCGTGTAAAAAGTACACGAAGCGGGGGCTGGAGCTTTCGTCGCTGGTTCTCGAAGAGGTCGTCTCATCGCGGCCCGGATCGCGCCCGACCGCTCTGGGCGCGGAGTTGCCGCCTGCGGAGATCGATGAGGGACTGCTGCGCTGCCAGGGCTGCGCGCGCACGTATCCGATTCGCTGCGGCATTCCCATTCTGCTGCGTGAGCCGCTGGCCGACGGCGAACTGGCCGGGCTTTCGATGCCGCCTGTCGAGCCCGAGGTGCTGGCCGAGCAGGCCGCGCCGGGGCCGGACAGTGCGCCGCTCCCGCATCAACTCGAGAGCCTCGGCGCGTATCTCGACGCGGCCTGGGGTGACTGCGTGACTCCGCCCGCCGAAGGGCCTGGCGCAGGCTTCGGCTTCGCGGCGCTCGAGGAAAAGCTGCGCGCGCGAGCGTCGGCACCGGTAGCGCGTGCTCTGGAACTCGGGTGCAGCGTCGGCCGGGGGCTCGCGGCCTTGCGCCTTGGCGCAGAGCTCGTGGTCGGACTCGATCGCAGCGTGGCCGCGCTGCGCCTCGCTTCGCGCATTCTTCGCGGCGAGTCGGTGGCGTTTGCGCGCCGTATGATCGGCCGCACGTATGCGCGCGCGGAGATTCGCGCTGGTGCGCACGCCGCCTCTGACGTGCAGTTCATCTGCGCCGACGTGCTCGAGCCACCGTTTGCGCCGCGTGGATTCGAGCGCGTCGCGGCGCTCAATCTTCTCGACTCGGTGAGCTCCCCACGCGCGCTGCTTCACCACGCCAACCAGCTCTGCGCGCCCGCGGGCGAGATCCTGCTCTCCTCGCCCTACGCCTGGCGCAGCGGAGTGACGCTTGAGGAGGAGCGCTTCGGCGGAGACGATCCTGCCGCGGCCGTGATTCGAGAGGGCGTCGCTCTCGGCTGGACGATCGAAGAGACGCATGCGCGGGTGCGCTGGACGCTGCGTCGCGACGCGCGAGCAGCGAGTCTCTACGACGTCCACTGGCTGCGCGCGCGACTCCCGTCGCAACGGTGAATCAGGAGTTGTCGGCGTTCGACTTCTTCTTGCGCGAGCGTCCCTTGTGACTCGCCTTCGCCGCTGCCGGTGCGTCGCCGCCGTTTTCGCTCGCCGGTGCGCTGGGCTTTGCTGGAGGCGGAGTTGCGCTTGCGGCCGCCTCTGCCTCGCCGCTCTCCACGAGCGGCAACTGGACCGCGGCCGGCAAGTCGGGCGAGCTGTGCAGCTCGTCGCCAAACGCAGCCGGACCTTGCGCGACTCGCTCCCAATCATCGTCCGCCACTGCGCCGCCGACGCTGGGCGGAGGCGGCGAGCTCACCGCAAGCGGAACCAGCAGCGACCGGTCGAGCGAAGGCAGCTCTTCATCGGCGCGCGAGCGCGCCCGGACGCGCGCGGGCATCAGCACTGCGCCCTTCGCGTCGCGCACGCCCGGAGCAAGCAGCGTCTCGATCGTCTCGCCTGCGAGTCCTTCGACGTCGTGCTGCGTGCTGTCGAACGGATCTCCTGGCGCCGGCGCGATCACCGTCCAGCCGGAGAGCGCCGCGGCTCGCGAGAACCACGCGACGTCGACGGAGCCGTTGAGCCAGCCCTCCTCCGCGACCGCACGAACGAGCGGAAGCGGATCGGCGAAATCGCCGCGCGTCAGACGATCGAGCAGCTGCGAGGCGATCGGGATCTCCGCTGCTTCATAGAGCTCAGCTTCGTCCGCGATGCGGCCGAGCGCAGTGGAGCGCGCGTTCGCGTCGAGCGCTAGACGCTCGAGCGTGGCCAGCGCAGGCAGCGCGTGCCCGCTCGCCTGCTGCGCGTCGCGTGCGAGTTGCGCGGAGTTGCTGCACAGCTCTGCACGCTCCTTCGCCGTCTGCGCCATTGTGCTCGCGCGCAGTTTCAGCTCTGCACGCAGCCCCGCCGCGAACGCCTCGACGGCCGTCGCGCGTCGCACCACTGGCGCAGGCGTGCTCGGTGAATGAGCCGGCCGCAGCTGCCTCTCTCCGCCGCGCTGCTGTGCGGCCACCAGCTGCTCCTCGAGATCCGCGAGACGATGATCGATGCGCCGCTCGAGTTGCTCCGATGCGGTGCGCAGCGCGCGCTCACTCGGCTCCGCATGCGGCGAGGCCATGAAGCGCGCCTCGAGCGTTGCCAGCCCGCGCTCCAGCAGCGCGACCCGCTCGGAGAGCATCTCCAACGCCGCTGCGTCGACGGCACTGCGCGTATCGGCTTTGCTCGCGCGCTCGCCATCCGCTGTCCCCGCCGGAACACCAGCGGGCGCCAACTCGACCACGTCGATTCGGCCGCGACCATTGCTCTCGATCACCAGCGCCGACCCATCCTGGCGTCGCTCCCGCGCGTTCTTGAGAAACAGCGCCGCCGCCTCCTGCGCGCGCGATCCATCGAGCGCCGTTCCGCGCAGGGCCTGCCGAACCATCTCGCCGACGAGCTGATCCAACCGGTACGCCGTCGAGAGCTTGATCGCATCGCGAGGCGCGCGCAGCCTGACTTTGCGCGGCAGCCCACTCGAGGCCAGCAGCGCCGCGCCGTCGAACTCGCGGGGCAGCTCCACCTCGATATCCAACGGAACTTCGACCATGCGCGCGTCGGGGCGCGCCGTCAGCTTGATATGGAACACGGCGAGCACTCTAACCCGATGGCGTTCGAAGTGGGCTGCGTGCTACAGCCCCGCCGCTCTTCACTCGCCGCCCATCCAGAGATCACCTTGCCAGAAGCCGTCTCCGCCGCGACCGCTACGCCCGCTCCGACCGACGAGCACAAGCCGTACATCCCGGCCGATCAGGACATCCCCGAGCTCACCGCGGTCCCTCTGATCGTCGGCGCGCTCCTCGGCCTCGTCTTCGGCGCGAGCTCGATGTACCTCGTGCTCAAGGTCGGCTTGACGGTCAGCGCATCTATTCCTGTTGCTGTTCTGTCGATCACGATCTTCCGCGCCTTCAGCAAAGTCTTCGGCGTGCGACGCGCGACCATTCTCGAGAACAACATCACGCAGACCACGGGCAGCGCGGGCGAGAGCATCGCGTTCGGCGTCGGCGTGACCATGCCGGCGCTCTTGATCCTTGGCTACAACCTCGAGATCGGGCAGGTCATTCTCGTCTCGGTGCTCGGCGGCATTCTCGGCATCCTGATGATGATCCCGCTGCGGCGCGCGCTGATCGTCAATGAAGCCAAGACGCTCATCTACCCGGAGGGCACCGCCTGCGCCGAGGTTCTGATCGTCGGCGAGCAGGGCGGAACTTCCGCCAAGACGGTCTTCGTCGGCCTCGGCCTCGGCGCGCTCTTCTCCGCCGGCTACAAGGCGTTCAACTTTTTCCAGGGCGTGCCAGAGAAGATCTTCGGCAAGCCCTACGACGGCGGCAACGTCTCCATCGAAGTCGCGCCCGAGTTGCTCGGCGTCGGCTACATCATCGGCACGCGCATCTCGCTGGTGATGGGCGCGGGAGGCATCCTCTCCGCACTCGTGCTGATGCCCGCGATCAAGCTCTTCGGCAGCGCGTCGGTCACGCCGATCTATCCGGCGACGAAGCTGATCTCCGAGATGACGACCGACGAGATCTGGCACAACTATATTCTGTATATTGGCGCGGGCGCGGTGGCCGCGGGCGGCATCATCTCGCTCTTCAAATCGCTGCCGACGATCATCGGCGGCGCTGTGCGCGGAATGAAAAGTCTCTCGGGATCGAGCGGTCCTTCGAGCACGCTGCGCACCGATCGCGACATTCCTCTCTGGGTCGTCGGCATTGGCTCGCTGGGCCTGGTGATCGCGTGCGCGCTCGCGCCCAGCCTGAAGATCAACATCCTCGGCGCATTCCTCATCCTCGTGCTGGGCTTCCTCTTCGTGACGGTGAGCTCGCGTCTGACGGGCGAGGTCGGCAGCTCGTCGAATCCGATCTCCGGCATGACGGTGGCGACGCTGCTCATCACTTCGCTCGTCTTCCTCGCGCTCGGCTGGGTGACGCCGCCGTACAAGGTCGCCGCGCTCTCGATCGCCGCGATCGTCTGCATCGCCATCTCCAACGGCGGCACGACCTCGCAGGATCTGAAGACCGGATATCTCCTCGGCGCGACGCCCTCGCGGCAGCAGATCGGAATTCTCGTCGGATCGCTCTCGAGCGCGCTGGTGCTGGGTTTCGTGATTCTCAAGCTCAACGACGCGGGCACCATCTACGCCGCACGCAGCTATCCCGAGCAGTTCGCACAGAGCGAATATCTCGGCCGCGAAACGCTGCGCGGTCCGGATTCGCGGCGCGATGCGGGCGAGTACAACGTGGTGCGCGTGCGCGAGCCGCGCGGCTCGGTGCCGCCGGGGAAGTACCTCGTCGATGAGACCGGCCACATCAAGTACCTCGAGGATCCGGGCATCAACGGGCAGCTCGATCACCGAGACAACGGGGAGCTGGTGAAGGCGAAATTCTCCGCGCCCAAGCCCGTGCTGATGAGCTTCATCATCGAAGGGATCATGTCGCAGAAGCTCCCGTGGGGCCTGGTGCTCATGGGCGTCTTCATCGCGTTCGTGCTCGAGCTGTGCGGGATGTCGGCGCTCGCGTTCGCGGTGGGCGTGTACTTGCCGCTCTCGACCTCGACGCCGATCATGCTCGGCGGCATCGTCCGCTACGTCGCCGAGAAGACCGCGAAGAAGAAGGTGAGCGAGGCCGAGGCGGAGAGCGGGCCGGGCGTGCTCTTCAGCTCAGGACTCATCGCCGGCGCGTCGATCGCGGGGACCATCGTTGCGCTCCTGCAGATCCCGGAGTGGGGCGAGAGGTTCTTGAAGTGGATCGACTTCAGCGCGCGCTATCCGAAGGTCCTCGAGAGCAATCTGCTCCCGTGCGTGCTGTTCCTCGTGCTCTCGGCGATCCTCTGGGCGGTCGCGAACGAGCATTGGCTCGGCGGCGATCCCGCGACTCCAGCGCACGTCAATCTCGGCCCCACGACGGAGCAACCGCATGTCCCCGGCGACGGTGAGCGTACGAAGAGTTGAGTCGCAGCGCGATCTCGAGCTCTGCAAGAGCCTGCGCTGGACGGTCTTCGTCGAGGAGCAGAACGTGCCGCCGTCGCTTGAGCACGACGAGCACGATCGATTGCCGTCGGCCGGAGAGCTGCGCGCGCCTGTTCACGCGCTGGCGATTCTCCTCGAGGATGGACGCGAGATCCCGTGCGGTGCGGGGCGGTTCATCTGGAAGAGCGAGACGCTGGTGAAGCTGCAGCGGATGGCGGTGATCGACGATGCGCGCGGGCAGGGGATCGGGCGCGCGCTGCTCACGTTTCTCGAGGGAGAAGCGCGCAAGTCAGGCGCGACAGCCTTCACGCTCGGCGCGCAACTGACCGCGCGCGGCTTCTACGAGAAGGCCGGATATGCAGCGACGTCGGGAGAGTTTCTCGATGCCGGCATTCCGCACGTGACGATGGAAAAGCGCGCCTAGCGCACAGTTCGACACGGTGGAAATGCAGGAGCCCGCTGGCGTGTTCTTCTCGCGGCGATTACATTCCGCGCCCCTTTGCAGCACTCACGTTCGTTCACGCACGTTCAACTCAACGAGGAACACACCATGAAGAAGCTCGTCTGCTCGCTCGCTGTCGCCACTGCTTTCGCCGCGATCCCCTCTGCCGTTCGCGCGGCCGATGCGGCTGCTGCGGCCCCTGCCGCTGCCGAGAAGAAGGAAGCGTTTGGCCGTCTCACCATCGAAGAGGTCGACGCAATGATCGCCAAGAAGGACGGCTTCATCTTCGACAACAACTCGAAGGAGAGCTTCGCCAAGGGCCACGTCCCGACGGCGAAGTGGGTTGAGTTCGATGAGGTGAAGACGACCGATCTGCCCGCCGACAAGGCCGCGAAGCTGGTCTTCTACTGCGGCGGCGAGAAGTGCCACGCGTGCCACAAGGCGGCGCAGATGGCGCTCGAGCTTGGCTACAAGAACGTCTACATCATGCCCGCCGGCATCTCGGGGTGGGAGAAGGCGAAGAAGAAGCTTGAAGCGTAAGGGCGGTGCGCTCGGATCGACTCTCGATCCGTGCTCGCTCTGACTTTCCCGCGAGGGGAAAGTCGACGCTGCGCGCGGCCTCGAGAGTCGACTCCGGCCGCACCTTGAAGGACCGGACGCAAGAGTAGGTCGCGACCGTCGAGAGCGCATCCTGTTGAAAGAGAAAGGCCGCTGGGTGTCTCCGTTCGGGAGCGCTCGGCGGTTTCTTTTTGGGCTCGCAGCGAGATGCTTGGTGTTCAAAGCATCTCGGGCGGACCGCGCTGGTCAAGGTCCGGCGGGTGTTGGCAGGGTGATGGTGCGATCGGTGCGGTTGACGGCGTTCTTCACTTTTGTGCTGCGGCGATCGAGCAGATCGATCGTGACGTGATTGGTTCCTGGCTTGAGCGGGAGCCTGGTCGGCTTCCACGCGCGGACGATCGGGAGCTCACGCTTGTCGATGACGACGCGGATCTTGTTGGCGCGGCCGTGCTCCTTGAGTTGCGCGCCCGAGAGATAGAAGTCGAGCGCGGTCTGCACGGGGAGCGGGCGAGCGCTTGCGGGGGACGGTTTCGCTGGCTGCGCGGAGGCTTCGAGCGCGCCGGCGTCGCTGCTCCCGTCCAGGCTGGGAGCGGTCGGGAGTGATTCGTCTACGGTGAGCGCGACTCCTGCCCGCAGCTCGCCGAGAGGAAAGACGTAGGTCAGGATCGGGTGCTTGGTGTCGGGCCAGACCTTCGCTTCGTGCTCGTGCGCGGTCACTGTGTCGGTGGGCCGCGGGCCAACCCAGAAGCGGACCATCGCGAAGGCATCCTTCGCCTTGACCACCTCGCCCCACGGGCGGGAGAGCACCGCGCGCAGCAGATGCGGACCGGGAGCGAGACCCGTCAGATGCATCGCCAGGTTCGTCTCGTCGATGCGCAGAGCGGCGTCGTTGTCGACGAGCAGAAGTGCGAACGGAGCCGTCGCGGTCGCTGTTGAAGCCGATTCGCTCGGAGCGCCGCCATCGGTCGGCGCAAGCGTCTCGGCCTTGCTGGGCGCGGGTCCGAGCGCGTAGCCCTTCACCTCGAGTTGCACCGGCACGCCTGCCGCGGCGGAAATTTCTGCGCCATCTCCCGGCGCCGCGAACGCCACGCGCGCCTTCGCAAACGCGCGCGCATCTCCGGCGAGCTGCGAATCGTCCTCGGCGCGGATCTGATTTGCCGCGGGCTTCTTCTTGTGCGCGCGCGCGAAAGCCTTGCTGGGCGCGGTCGCGAGCATCACGCCTGCCGCGATGAGCAGCGCGCGCGCGAGCTGCATGCCGGTGCGACGTCGATTCACTTCTTCTCCGCGGTCTGCTCTGCGTGGCGCGCGCGTCGGCCCTGCGCGCGGACAAGCCGGAGTGCGCGCCGCTCGAGCGCATCTGCGTGACGCCGCCGATCCTCATCCGTCTCGAGCACGAGCGTCGGCACCACAAGATGCTCGCCACTCTCGGCGATCGAGACGAACGTGAGGTACGCGGTGCAGACGTGCGCGCGCTCGCCCGTCACCGGATCCTCGCTCTCGATGCGCACGCCCGCTTCCATCGAGGTGCGAAACGCCGCGTTCACGCGCGCGCGCAACTCGACCGCCATGCCCATCTTCACGGGCGCGACGAAATGCACATCGTCGATCGAGGCAGTGACGACGCGCGAGCGGCAGTGGCGCTGGCAGGCGATGGCCGCCGCGAGATCGATCCACTGCATGATCCGTCCGCCGAACGCGGTGCCGAGCGCGTTCGAATCTCCCGGCAGCACGATCTGCGTCATCACGCAGTCGGTCGCGTGCGGCGTCTTTTTTCCCTCTGCGCGCGCCGACGCCGAGCTGTCAGCCGCCTGCGCCGCACTGGTGCCGCCACTCTTCGCCTCGGTCGTCGTCTTCGCATCGCTCATCGCTGCACCTCAAAGGTCTGCAGCGCCCGCCCGTGGCCGGCCAGATCGCGCAGGGTGGCGAGCAGCCGATTCGGCTCCTCGTGGATCTCGAGCAGCGGCAGCGCCGCGTCGACGGGACCGGCCGCATCGACCGCGCGTCCAGTCCAGCTTCCCAGATTCACATAGAGCCGCTGCGTCGGATCGCCGAGCGTTCCCGTGCGCGCGTCGAGATGGGCCGCGCCCTCCTGCACCGCCCAGTCGATCACGTGTGTATGTCCGAGCACGAGGAGGTCCGGCGGCGGTGGACGCCCGGGCAGCGGGTGATTCCCCTCGAGCGCGCGCAGCGCTGCATGCCCTGCGCGCTCCCAGAGATCATCGTCGTCGCGCAGCCGATCGCGGATCCGATCGGGCGTGAGGAGCCAGCCGACCATGCGCGAGAGCGCCCCGTTCTCGACGAGAAGATCGGTGAAGGCGTCGACGAAGATCTCCATCCTGCCGGGCGAGAGCCAACGCTCGAGCACAGGAACGGTGCGCTGCTCGGGCCGCAGCGCGACGAGACGATCGACATCGACGCGCACGTTGCGCCGCTCCGCCTGCGCGCGCACGAACGGGATCACCGCGTGGTGGAGCACGCCCGTCATCGTCTCGCCGCCGCCGTGCGGAGTCGCGTTCGAGGCGTCCCAGGCATGGCCGTGCTGGAGCACCGCGATCTTCTCGCCGAAGTAACGCACGGCCATCGGCTCGAGCTTCACGTTCGAGAGGCCGATCGCGTCGAGGGCTGCGCGGCCTCCCTGTTCGCCGAGATGCCGATCGTGATTGCCCGGCACGAGCGTGACGGGAAAATCGGCGGCGAGCGCTTCGAGCGCGTCGAGCGAAATTCTGTTGTTGCTGCGAATGCGCTGCAGCGTTTCATCGAGCGCAGGCGCGGGTCGGTCGATAATCGTGGGCACGCCCACGGCCTCTCCGAACGCCGTCAGACCGCGCGGCGGCGGCGTCGACGCGGTGATGTCGAAGACGTCGCCGAGCAGCACCAGCTCGCCTCCGGTGCGTGCGATGTGTCCGCAGAGATCGGCGAAGACCATGCCCTGCCGCTTGTCGTGGAACATCGCGGCGGCGCCGGGTTCGCCCAGGTGCATGTCGGAGACGACGTAGAGCGGAAGCATGGGGCGCGGGAGCTTAGTCGCTCTTGCTCCGCGACGCCTCACTCTTGCGAGTCACTGCGCGCGGCTTGCGAACGCGAGGACGCCAGCCCTCCTGCCGCAGCAACTCCTCCTGCAGCGGAAGACATTGCGGCGCGAACGATCCATCCGCGCGGCAGACGCGCCACCAGGGGACATCATCGAGCGAGCGCAGCGCCCGCACGACCGCGCGCGCACCGTTGGGTACGCCGCAGACGAGCGCGACAGTGCCGTAGCTGAGGGTCGTCCCGCGCGGGATCGCGCGGATCGCCTCGCGCGCCTTCTGCAGAAACGGAGTGAGCGGCGGACCCGCCACCAGAGCGGGTCCGCGCGTTTCCGGGGAACGGCTCGTCGCGCTCGCTTTCGCCGCTCCCGTGCGTGCGCGCATGGGCAGACTCAGGCGTCGAGGAACTGCTCGATGCGTCCGAGAAACTCTTCCTTCCCATCGGCCGCGCGGATGTCGAGCTTCGAGACGTCGAGCGTCGAGACCTCGAGCTTGTACTTGCCGCGCGCGACCTGCGGGAACGTTCGGTAGTACGCGCCGAGCCCGTCGAGGAACTGCTGGCTGATGCCCGACTCCTCGACGCGACCGCGCTCGCGAATGCGCCGCCCGAGGATCTCCGTGTCGTTGCACTGGAGATAAATGACCTTGTCCGGCTGGTGCAGATCGCGATTGAGCCGCTGGAAATATTCCAGATAGAGATCGAGCTCGCGGTCGTCCATGTGCCCGAGCCCGTGCAGGTACTTCGCGAAGATCTCCGGATCCTCGAGGAGCGTGCGGTCCTGGATGCACGACTTCTTCACGGTGTGGATCAGCTCGTGGTGCTGCGAGCGCTTCATGAGGAATTCGAGCTGCAGCGTGAAGCTCCAGCGCTTCATGTCGGCGTAGTAGTCGCGCAGGAAGCGGTTGTCGATCACCGGCTCGTCGAAGAGCTCGAACCCGAATCGCTGCGAGATCATCTTGGCGGCCGTGGTCTTCCCGGCGCCGATGTTTCCTGCGAGGGCGACAAACTGTTTACGCATGGTGGCCTCTAATACTGCGGAATGCTCGGGTCGACCTGCAGGCTCCACGCAGCGATGCCGCCCGCGAGCGAGAGCACGTTGGAGAAGCCCGACGCCTCGAGAAACGCGGCTGAGCGCATCGAGCGCACGCCCGCGTGGCAGTAGGTGACGAGCTGCTGGCCGGGAGCGAGCTTGATCTCCTCGAGGCGCTGCGGCAGCTCGTTCATCGGAATCAGCAGGCTGTCTGCGATTCGTGCGGTGTCGTGTTCCCACTGCTGGCGCACGTCGAGGAGGAGGAACTTCTCGCCCGCGTCGAGGCGTGCGCGCAGTTCGGTCGGCTTGATTTCCAGAGGCATCGCGCAACGCTCCTTGAGCAGGAGCCGCGGGTCATAGCGTGATCGTGGCGCGGCTGTCAGCAGAGGAACGCTCTCGACTTAATCGGACTTGCGTTCGCGGCGCTGATCCGCTTGAAGGTGCAGCGCGCGCGACTTCTTTTCGCGCCGAAGGAGTCACTGTGTCCAAGCGCCATGGCAGGAGAGGTCCGAACGAGGGGCAAGCGCCCCGTTCAGCAGATGGGCAGTCGCACGGCCCGCGCACGAACCCCGCGCACGGAGCGCGCCCGCACGGTGGCGGCCAGCAGCAGAACAAGGGGCCGGGCTGGCTCCAGCTGCGCGATTCTGTTCGCCGCGATCTCGAGGTTGGCCTGCAGTCGCTCTCGTTTCTCGAGCGGTTCGGCGAGGGGCTCGATGCGCAGCGGCGGCTCTTCGTCGACTTTCCGCGCATCACTGAAGAGTTGCGCACGGGCGCGATGGAGCGGCTCGCGGGCTCGCTCGAGCGGCTCTATGCGAACGGACAGGGCGCGCTCGATCTGACGCGCTTCCTGCGAGATCTCCCTCTGGCGCTCGGACATCTCGCGTCGGCGGAGCTGGCGGCGCGTCGGCAGCAGCTGCAGGCGGCGAGCGCTGCGGCAGCGAAGCAGGCGACGGCGAAGCCGGCAGCAGCGGGCGAAACTCCCGCCGCCGCGAACGTGATCGAGAGTTCGTCTCCAGCGCAGGCGGACACGGTGGCGGAGGAAGCTCGAGACGAGAGCGCCGGCGACGCGCAGGCCGCGCCCAGTGCGGACGCGAGCGCTGCTGCGCATTCTGATTCTGAGGCGCACGCGTCTGTCGCAGAGGCCGCGAATGTGTCCGCTCCCGACGCTTCGGCAGCGACGCACGTCGAGGCAAAGCCCGAGGCGATCTCTCCGCGCGTCGAGTTGCGCACGCGTCTGCTCGCAGCCGCGCCGCAGCTGAGCAAGGCCGCGGCCGCCTTCCATCGCAACACCGCCACGGTGCGCCGCGCTGCCGGTCCGCGTCGCGCGATTGGTCCGTGGCGCTCGGATCGCGAAGTGCTCGAGCAGGCCCGCACGGCGATCGAGTTCGCCAACAAGATCTACGACGCGTACGCCGAGGCCTGGGCCGATGCGCCGCTCGCGAAGAGCGCGGGCGCGGATATGTCCGCCGAGATGGATCGCTTCCTCGCCTGGACGCAGTTGTCGCGCTACGGCGAGGTCGCGCGCACGCAGAGCCCGTCGCAGAATTCCGCGAGAGCTCACGAAGCGGCGCCCGGCGTGAAGAGCGACAAGGCGGGAGGATCGACGCCTCCTCCTCCGCACGAGCCGGCGGCCGCGGCCGCAGGGGATGCCTCGGCCGAGACCGTTCCTGCTCCCGAGATCGAAGCTGCCGCGACCGAGGCGACGCCCGCCTGAAGTCCGGTGTGACGCGAATCGATCAGAATGCGATATGCGCTCGCCCGGTGAAGATATTCACCGGGCCGCGCGCGCGATTGAAGCCCGGATCGATCACCGGTTGATATGTGCCGATGAATGAGATCGTTTGGTTGAGCGCGACTCGATAGTAGAGCTCGCCGAGTAGCTCGAGTCCGTATTCGAGCGCGCCGTCGCCGATGATGAACCCCAGCCCCCCATTGGCGAGATATGCCCGGTGCGCGGCGGAGAGCCCGCTCGCCACCACGGCCGCGCCGAGTTCGTCGTCGGGCCGCTTCCAGCGCGATCCATTCACGACCAGTCCCACCGCGAGCGATTGATCGATCTCGGTATAGGCCCACGTCTCGTTCTGCCCGTCGTTCCAGCTCAGGCGCGCGAAGGCCGAGAGGGTATTGCTCAACAGTTGCTCGGCACTGGCGGCGAACCCAAACTTGGTGCGCCCGAAGGCGCGGTTCGCGATGACGTCGGGAGCCTGCCCGGGCTGCGCGGCGGCGACCGATTCGCGATAGTTCCCCATATCCGCATCATTCAAATAGAGCATCAGCCGCGCGGCTCCCTTGCGACCAAAGAGGGAATAACGGGCCTCACCCTCGAGCGCGAATGCGCGCGCTTTGCTGATATCCCACTCCATATCGATTCCATTTGCGCTCTTCGGCTCGAGAAACATCCCGCCGCGCAGGCTCCACCAGTCGACGCTCAGGTCGGCCGCGATACCCCAGGTATATCCGCGGGTATCGGCCGGGTAATCGAACGCACCCGAGGCGAAGAGGCCCCAGGAGAGGAAACGCGTATGGGGATCGTTCGAGAGCGGCTCGTTGTCGACGATGTCGGTGGCGGTGAACTTTCCAATCGTGACGGTGAGCCGATCGTGATCGCGCGTCAGGCCAAGCTGGTTCGCTCCCGCCGAGATCTGCTCGCTGTCTCCACCGAGTCCAAATGTCTGCCGATAGAAGAGCCGCCCTGGCACCAGCGTCGGCGTCGGGTCGCCGACGCGATAGACCTCTCCGCTGGGAAACGCTGCGATTCCTTCGGTTGAGGAAAGCCCGCGGCCCCCGGCGACCTCGGGCTGGAAATAGACCTCGGCGCCTTTCCAGAGCCGCGCACCGGCGAAGATATCCATCACCACCGAGGTGGCTGCTTCCGCGCCGCTCTGCAGGCTGTGCTCGCCGGAATAGACGGCCGCAAACGCGGGGTGGGCCTGCACTGCGACGGTGGCCTGGAAATGGAGCGAGAAGCGCTCGTCTGTTGCTGGTGCGTCGGCGGTTGTCGCCTCCTGCGCGCGCACAGCGGTCGCAGAGAGCATCGTGAGGACCAGCAGCAGTGGTCTGGAATGAACTGCACGCATGGTTTGCTCTTTCGTGCGCGCGACTGCCCTCGAGAGAAGGAGCGCGCACCCGGCGGGCCGTATGCGCTGTCGCTCTCGGATGAGTCAAGCGGATTTCTCGAAACAGTCGCGCGCTCTCTGCGCTCGACGGGAGTTGTGCTAAGTACCCGCCCGCTCGTAAACCCCTTCGCCCTCTCAGGACGCCCTGTGCCCGACGACACCGCGCTCCCTCCCGAACTCCAGCTTCGCATCCACGATCTGATGGTCCGCGCCCGCGTCCTCGAGGAGCGGCTCATCCAGATGTACAAGCAGGGCGACGGATACTTCTGGATTGGCGGCCCCGGCGAGGAGGCGTTCAACGTTCCGCTCGGCCTGCTCATCCACAAGGGGCAAGGGCCGCAGTTTGATTACCTTCATTTTCATTACCGGCAGAGCGCGACGATGCTCGCGCTCGGCGCAGACCCGATCGATTCGCTGCGGCAGATGAAGAACACCGCAACCGATCCCTATTCGGGCGGGCGCAACTTCTCGAACCATTACAGCAAGCGGGAATGGAACGTCGTGCCGGTGACGTCGACCATCGAGACGCAATACTCGATGGCGCCGGGGACCGCGATGGCGCAGAAGCGCGCGGGCGGCAAGGGAATCACCATCGTGACGGGAGGCGATGCAGGTACGGCCGAAGGCGACTTCGCGACCTGCCTTGTCTGGTCGTCGCGCCCCGCAAACCCGCTCCCCGTGCTGATGATCGTGACGAACAACAAATGGGGGATCTCGACCGCGAGCGAAGGACAGCACGGCGAGAAGACGATCGCCGATCGCGGTCGTGCATTTGGCATCGAGAGCAAGACGATCGACGGGAATGATCCGGAGCGCTGCTATCGCGAGATTCAAGCGGCGATGGAATATGTCCGCACGACGCGCAAGCCGTTCCTGATTGAATCGATGGTATCGCGGCTCTATGGGCATAGCTCGGCGAGCGGCGCCAATCCGGTGCTCGATGAAGGGGATTGCCTGAAGGGCTTCGAGGCGAAGCTCGAGAAGCGCGGGTTATTAACGCGCGCGAAGATGGACGCGATGCGCGCGGCCTATACGACCGAGCTGCAGGAGGCGCACAAGGTGGTGCGCGCTGAGCCGCAGCCCGACGGAAGCACGATCTTCGATCACATCTTCCAGACCCGCGATCTCGTTCGCGGCGGGTAGGAGTCGATATGTCCAATATGGTTCAAGCCATTCGCATGGCGCTGCACGTTGCCGAAGAGCGCCACGGACTCAACGATGTCTTCGGCGAGGATGTCGGCCCGCCGCTCGGCGGCGCATTCACCGCGACGCAAGGGCTTCGCACGTCGTGGAACTCGCCTCTCGATGAGCGCGGAATTGTCGGCGCGGCCATCGGCCTGGGCCTCGCGGGCTCGCGCAACGTCGCCGAGGTTCAATTCTGCGATTACATCTTCAATACGATCGATCTGCTCAAGCTCGGCGGGATGATCTCGTGGGGCTCGAACGGCGATTGGAACTGCCCGACGACTATCATGACGCCCGTGGGCTCGGGGATTCGCGGCAGCATCTACCACTCGCATTCGTTCGACGCGACGGCGACGCATATCCAGGGATTCAAGATCGCGATCCCGTCGCGGCCGCTCGATGCCTATGGGCTTCTGCTCTCGTGCATTGTCGATCCGAACCCCTGCCTGTTCCTGATTCCCAAGGCGTTGATGCGCACGCGCTCGGCGCCGGGTGAAGAGATCCCGGGCGTCGATGTCGATGACCGCGCGCTCTCGAAGATGATCGATGCACCGCTCGGCGACCGCACGAAGTGGACGTCGCAGTGGCCGAATACTCCCGACCTCTTTATCCCGCTCGGCGAGGGGCGCACGGTCCGTCCGGGCCGCGACGTTACGGTCGTCAGTTATGGGCGCATGCTTCCTCTCTGCGCAAAGGCCGCAGATGATCTCGCGCTCGAGAGCAATGGCGCGATCGACGCCGAGGTCATCGACCTGCGTTCGCTCTGTCCGCTCGACTGGCCGCGCATCAAGGAGAGCGTCAAGCGCACGGGCCGTGTGCTGTTCGTCAATGAGGATATCGAGGTGACGAACTTCGGCGAGCACCTGCTGCGGCGCACGGTGGACGAGCTGTTCTATGAGCTGCTCGCGCCGCCCAGGGTGCTTGCGGGATCGGCGACGCCGGGGATTGGGCTTGCGGATAATCTCGAGGCAGCGTCGGTGCCGCAATTGGCGGGCATTGCGGCGGCGATTCGGGATTTGGCGAAGCACCAGCCGTAGAGTGCGCAGCGGGGCACCGGGTATTGCGGCCGTGCTCAAACATGCATCCGCGGCCGCGCGTGGTTGCTCATAATGACGTTATATAGGGCCGCTCCTGAACTGCGCGCGGCCGCAATACCCGGCTGCCCCGCTGCTTATCCTGGGGGGACGGCGCAGGGATATTCTGGGTTATCGTTGCGCGCCTAATTCGTCGTCGCGTCGGCACGCTTTCGCCGGATCTCGCAGGCGGTCAGGCCCAGCGCGGTCGAGATGCGTTGGCGGTGTTTCGCGATCAGCCGGTAGCAGAGATTAGAAAACTGCCTGAGCACGGGGAGCATCATTAAGTATCCCGCGACGCGAAAGACGGCTGCGCGCCGGCCGGGGAGGGTGCGCAGGAGTTGGGCGATGGCATCGGCGCGGGTTCTTGTGGTGCCGGTCGATTGATTGACGACGTAGATGGTATCCGCGGCCTGTGCGCGGTCGACGCTCTGCGGGAGCTCGTTCGCTTGATTGCCGATGAACTCGAACTGAGCGCGCAGGTCGCGACGCTGCAGCCACGTGACGCACGCGAGGCAGATGCCGCAGCTCTCGTCGAAGATGATGGTCAATCTCTCCATTCAGGTTGAGCATAACCGGCGCGAGTTGCGGACGCTCTCGGTCGAATTCTTTCGTTTGCCGCGCGCGGTGGTAATCAGGCTGCGATATGTCGGTCGAATCCTCCAGCGTATGCGCCCGCTGCGCGGCCCAGGGGACCTCCTGCTGCGTGAGCGTCGAAGGCGTCTCGGGGCCGCCGCTGACGCCTGCGGATATCGAGCGGATATCCACTGCGACGGGGCGCGCAGCGACGGAGTTTGTCGTCGAGCGGGAGGTCGACCTCATTGAGCATCTCGCGTGGGAGCAGGACGATCCGGCGACGCGCGGGCTGGTGCGCGAAGGGCGCGTGCGGTCGCTGGCGCGGCGCGGGGACGAGTGCATATTTCTCTCGGCAAACGGCTGCGAACTCGGCAGCGCCCGCCCGCTGCTCTGCCAGAGATTTCCCTTCATGCGCGTGAACGGAGTGATTGACGTCAAGCCGGGCGGGTTCTGCCTCGCGGTTGATGAAGCGGCAGATCTGCCGCAGTTGTTGACGATGCTGGGAACGGGCCGCAAGCAGCTGCAGGCGATCGACGAGCAGTTGCAGCGCGAACTCACGAAATAGTCGTCGGCAGATAGCAGGACGCGCGCGCTTCTAATATGCTCGTCCTATGAAACTCCATGCGCTCATTGCCTCCGCGCTCCTGTCGTTCGTCCCCGCCGCGGTTGCAGACGAGGCGGGAAGCGGTGATGAAGCGGCGCTCGCAAAGACCCAGCAGTTATTGAGGGACCCGGCCAAGCGGAGCGCGGCGACGCGCGGAGATGCTGCTGCCACCGCTGCAGATGCGCAGGTGCGCACGGTCGCCAAAAGCGACGCGGATACCCAGGCAATATATGACCTATCGGCCGATGTCATGGCGACGCTGGTGGAGTTGACGGGCGGCGATGCGGCGAAGATGGCCAATCTTCTTGAAGAGGCGAAGTCCCATCCCGAGAAGCTGGCTGAGAAGTTCACGCCGCAGCAACGCGCGAAGCTCGAGCAGATCGCGAAGCAGATCGAGTCGTCGGGGAAGTCGGCGAAGTAGCGCCTGTCGCTGCGGCGGTTGTCCGCTAATCCTTCGGATAAGCCTCGAGTCCGTGCTCGGAGATATCGAGCCCGCGATGCTCATCCTCCGCGCTCACCCGCACTCCGATCAGCTTGTCGCAGAGCCAGAACATTCCATAGGCGACAGGCAGTCCATAAAGCAGCAGTGTGATGAAACCGGCGAATTGAATTCCCAGCGTCGGAATGGTTGTCCCGCCGGCCAGGTCTCCTCCCGGATGCACCCACGTCGTCGGCAGCGCGCCCCACCAGAACAGCTGGCCATAGATACCGGCGAGAAGGCCGCCGATGATTCCCGAGGCGAGGTGGCAGGCGATGGTTCCAATCGCATCGTCGATCCTCAGCGTGCGTTCGACGAATCGGAACGTATAAGGGAATTGGAATCCTGCGACCAATCCAATGAAGAGGCCATATCCCGGAGGCGCAAATCCGACGCAGGCGCAGACAGCGACGAGGCCGCCGAGCAGGCCATTTGCGAGGACCAATGGATCGGCCGCGCGATGCAATCGATATCCCGCGATCAAGGCGCCAATCACGCCTCCCGCGCCTGCGAGTGCGGTTGTCCCGAAGACCCACCAGATATCGCTGAAGAGATAATCAGCGATATAGAGGCCGCGTGCGCCGGCTCCCTTGCCGAGCAGTGGATGCGATGCCGCGTTGGCGACAACCGAGCCTCCATTGAAGCCGAACCAGCAGAAGGCGAGCAGCAGTGCGGAGAAGACGGTGAGCAGGACGTTGTGCGCGGGGATCGCCATCGGCTGGCCATCTTTGCGATATCTCCCCAATCGAGGTCCGACATACCAGGCGCCGACGAGACCGACGATTCCCCCGAGCGCATGCACGCCCGTGGAGCCGGCATAGTCGGTATAGGGCGCCCAGAAGTGGGTTCCGCTCGCGTCGGCGACCATTCCGTAGTCGAGCAGCTTCTTGCCTGCCGCGGAGGTGACCTCGGGCGTGAACCAGCGGTCCATCGTCATTAACAAGCTGCTGTGCGGGTCTAATAACGGCGAACCGGCAAAGCCGCCCCAGATCAGGAATCCGAAGATTGGATAGACGAGGCCGCTATATAGGACCGCATAGAGCAGATAGGCCTTGAAGCGAAAGCGCTCACTGAAGACGGTGCCGGGGATCGCGGTCGAGGTAATGCAGAAGGTGAGTGAGCCGAAGAAGTTCACCATATAGATATCGGGCTGCGCGGCGAAGTTCCACGGCGTCCAACTCGTGCTCGCGCCGGCCCATCCGATATATCCGCTGATTGCATCGGATACCTGCGAGAGCGGCATTCCGGTGCCTGCCTGCTTGATGAAGAAGCAAAGCGGCCAGGCGAAGGCTTTGATGGCGAACCCGACGGCCCAGAAGCAGACCGTCGCGATTCCGGTATGCGCGAGGACTTTTGCCGAGACGTGCGCGGCGTTCTTCGCGCGAACCGAGCCGGCCTCGAGCAGCAGAAATCCGCTCTGCATGAAGAAGATGATCGCGAAGCAGACGGCCCACCAGCAGACGGCGACGACGGTGCTGAGGCGCGAGAACTGTTCTTGGGTGACGGGAATTGCGGCGTCGGCGAGGAGCATGAATCTCCTTTGCCACAAGCGGCGGGGAGATCGCAACGCGCTGCGTCGTGACGGTCGTGCTAGAAGCCGCGGTCCATGGTCCCCGAGAAGTACCAACTGGATGCGATCGGGCGGTTCTTCATCGCTGCGTTCGAGCGTCGCCGCCCGGGCTTGAGCGACTGGACGCCCGCGGTGGAGAGCGAGCTGCTCGCCGAGAGCGAGGCGGAGCTCGTGCGCATGGAGGCGCAGTGCCGCGAGTTGGGCGTCGACGACCCGAGCTATTGGGCGAAGGTGCGCGGCCTGCTCTCGACGGTGTTGATGCCGCGCTATGCGTCGCTCGCGCGCGACGAGATCAAGCTGGCCCGCGCCGGATATCACCTGTGGCGCGGTGGCGACCTCGTCGCGCGCCTCGCTTTTGCCGGGATTGGGCTCGTGCTCGGCGCGGCGGCGGTGGAGATCCCGTGGATCCCCGTGCAGGAGAAATGGGTGCCGTGGCTGCTCTTCGTCGGCGGCCCGATGCTTCCTGATGCGCAGCTCTGGTTCTATCGCCGGCGGCACGAGAAACGATTAAAGCATTTAATCAACGACCTGGCCGGTGCGGGAGCCAGCCTCGACACCTACCGCTCGATCGCCGAACTGCAGCAGACTCTCGGCGCCGCGACCGCCGAACCTCCGGTTGAAGCGGAATCCAACGACTCACGCGCGCCGAGCAACTCGGCTCGTCTCAAGCATTAATCATTTAGTTCACGGTTTCACGAACAGAGGTCTTATGGCTCTCACGATTCCCAGACTGTCGTTCCCCAGGCCCGGTCAAGGCGGCGCCAGCGCGCGCCTGGCCTGGCTCGCCATCTCCGGGCTGTTCATTCTGCTGGTTGGATACAACTCCTGCACGACCTATATCCGCCCGGGCGAATTGGGCGTGAAGCAGATCAGCTGGGGAATCAGCAAGGGAATCGAGCCGCGCGTCTATGACGTGGGCCTGCATTACGTCGGTGCGGGCGAGAAGATGCACCGCTTCCCCGCTCGCGTGCAGGTGCTTGAGTTGACTTCGTCCAATTCCGAGACGACGGCCGATCTCGAAGGCCACCGCACGACGGCGGCGATTAATATCCAGACGAGTGAAGGCTATACCGTGCGCGTCGACGCGACTGTGCTCTATCGCGTCGCCGATCCGTTGAAGGTCATGCAGACGATCGGGCCGGGCAATCTCTTCGAGGACAGCGCGGTGATTCCGCGCGCGACGCAGGACTTAAGGCGCGCGCTCGGTGAGTTGGACGCCGAGGATTTCTACCAAGGCACCAAGCGCATGGATAAGGCCGCCGATGCGCAGAAGGCACTGGCACTGGAATTAACGGATAAGGGCATTGAGGTCCTGCACGTCTTCGTGCGCCGATATGTCTACGACCAGCGTTATCAGAACGCGATCGAGCAGCGGAAGATCCAGGACCAGACGGTCTTCAAGAATGAAGCGGAGGCCAAGGCAGCCATTGCGGCGGCGGCGAAGAACAAGATTGTCGCTGAGGGCGCCGCGGCAGCGCTGGTCGAGCAGTCGCGCGGTGAAGCCGAGGTAAAGAAGCTCGACGCGCAGGCTGACCTCTATCGCCGCACCAAGGCGGCCGATGGCGATCTGCTGATTAAACTCGCCGAGGCTCAAGGGACCGAATTGGAGAACCAGGCGCTGCGTGCGGCGGGCGCGGAGAACCTCGTTGGCCTGCGGATGGCCGATGCGCTCAAGGGCACTGAGTTAATCGTGCTGCCGAGCGACGGCGATACCGGCGTGAACCCTCTGGACCTGCGCACGCTGCTCAAGCGCTTCGATGTGAAGGAATAATCATGCGCAACCAACTGCAATCAATGGCAACGCGGATGTTGGCGCTGGTGGCGGCCGCGAGCACTCTTGCGCTCACTGGCTGCACGATGCATTCGACCGATTCCACTGAGGTCGGCGTGCTGACACGCAAGCTGGCGCTCTTCGGCAAGCCCGGCATTCAATCCGAGAGTTATGCACCGGGCGCTACCTATTTCTTCCCTGCATTCGTCACCGACTGGGCCGTCTACAACGTCGCGCTGCAGAACCTCGAGATGGTCGCGGATAAGAAGCGCGGCGATCGGGCCGATCGCGATGATATCGAGTTCAAGACGCACGATGGAAACGATATCGCCGTCGACGTGACGGTCTCCTGGCGGGTCGATACCGCAAAGGTCTCCTGGATTCTCGAGCACGTCGGCGAGAGCACGCCTGAAGTGAAGGAGAACCTCGTGCGGCCGGCCGCGCGCAGCATCGTCCGCGACGTGCTGAATACAATGACCAGCGAAGAGTTCTATGTCGCCGATAAGAAGTTCCTCAAGGCGGAGGAGGCGCGTACGCGCCTCGCCGCGGTGCTGGAACCCGAAGGCGTGATCGTGGAGCGGATTATCCTCGGCGAGCATCGGTTTCATCCCGAATACGAGAAGGTGATTCACGATAAGAAGATTGCCGAGCAGACCGCGGAGCAGATGGTCTCGATGGGGAACGCGGCCGAGCAGGAGTCGCACCGCAATCTCGAGACGGCGCGCGGCGAGGTCGCGCAGAAGATCGCCAAGGCGCAGGGCGCGCTCGATCAGGCGAAGCTATCGGCCGACGCTGACTTCTATAAGGCGCAGCGCGAGGCGGAGGCGATCCTCGCGGAGAAGCGCGCGCACGCCAAGGGCGTCGAGAAGCAGAACCAGGCGCTCGCGGGTGCGGGCGGACACGCGATGGTCAAGTTGCGCGTCGCCGAGGCGCTGACGGGCAAGCGGATCCTCTTTATTCCCGGAGGCGGGAAGGGTGCGGGCGCGCTGCAGACGCTCAATCTCAATGACCTGCTTTCCAGGTATGCCTATGCGAGCGCGAGCGGAGCGACTGCGCCATCCGCGCCGGCGGCCGCACCGGGCGATAGCAAGTAGCGCTGGACGGCGATGGACTCCGCAACCGGCGCGCGATGATTGAGCGATGATTAAGTTAACGCTCGAATATGACGGCGCGCCGTTCGTGGGCTGGCAGATGCAGCCCACCGGGCCGAGCGTGCAGGAGGCGCTCGAGCAGGCGGTGGCGCGGCTTTGCGGTGTGCCGCGCGAGGATATTCGCGTGATCGCTGCAGGCCGAACCGACTCGGGCGTTCATGCGCGCGGGCAGGTTGTATCGATTGCACCGATTGGATTGGGTCCGCAGTTGCCATTAAAGGCCTGGATGTCGGGACTCAATGGACTGTTGCCCCCGACCGTTGCGATCGCCTCTGCCGAGTTGGCGCCTGGCGGGTTCGATGCGCGGCGGTGGGCCGTTGGAAAGCGATATGTCTATACGCTGCGCAATGCGCCGCTGCGCAGCCCGCTCTGGCGTACGCGGGCGTGGGAGATCCGGCGACCGCTGGATATCGCGGCAATGCGTGCGGCATTGCCTCAACTGCTGGGTCGTCACGACTTCTCCGCGCTGCGCGCCGGCGACTGCTCGGCGAACAATCCCGTTCGGGAATTAACCGCGATCACACTGGAGCAGGACGAGCGCGATCCTTCGGTCACGCATCTCGCCGTGCGCGGCACCGCTTTTCTCAAGCATATGGTGCGCAATATCGTCGGAACGCTCGTCGAGGTCGGGCATGGCAAGCGCGCGACTGATTCAATTGCCCCGCTGCTTGAATCGCGCGATCGCAGCCTCGCGGGTGTGACGGCGCCACCGCATGGACTCGTGCTCGAGGAGGTCTACTATTTGAATCCTCTCGCCGATCCGCGGCCGGCTCGCGAAATGGGCGCGGTCGGATCTGCTCCCGATGAGGATGAGAGTGAATAGGCTGCGCGCGGTCGCATGGTCGCTCTCGCTGGGATTCGCCTGCACGGGACTCTTCGCGGCTGTCGTCGGGAAAGCGGTGCCGATTGCGCTCTGGCTCGCGTCGCATCTCGCCACCGAACCGCTCGCGCGAAGTGTACTGACGATTGCTTGCCTCGGGATCATCCAATCCCTGATTTGTGCAGTCGCGCTCTCTCTCATCGCCGTGGTGACGGAACTCTCGCTGGGCGTCTCCATTGCTGCGAGCCTCTTCTCCGCCGCGGCTCCGCTGGTGGTGCTGCTGGTCGCGCAAGGGCCAAAAGCGCTGCTGCCCGCGCCCCTCCTGCTCGCGCGATTGTGCGTTGTTGCGCTCTGCGCCGGTCTGGCCGGTGCCTCTGTGGGCGCCGTGCGACGCTGGCAGGTGCGCCGCAGCGCGAATGCGTCGCGATAATCCGGATATCAACGATGCTATCGCGAGGGGATGGGCCGGCGCTCTCCGTCCAGCTCAATCCACGCACCTGCTTCATCAATCGCAAGGTGCAGCGAGAGTGATAGTTGCGCCGCTCTCGAAAGCCGCGCGGTTTCGCCATCTGCAAGACTCACATAAAGCGCGTCGTTATGCCCGGTGCTGAAGTTGCGCGCTTCGACCATTTGCTCCTCGCCGCTCGTCAGCGTCGCGCGCAGCAGTCCAGGCGCCGCGGCGTCATGCATTGGCTCGATGCACCGGATGAATCGCGCGACATCGGCGACCTGCACATAGGCCCACTCGCGCCCGATCCGGGTGGCCCATCGACCATCGGGCGCGCGATGCATCCCTTTCGTCAGCACCAATTGGCTGCGCGCGTGCTCAACCCTCTCCCCGTGCACGAAGAACTGCCCCTCGCCATCGATTGAGAGTCCGCTCGATTCGCGCAGCTGCTGCAGCGTCGCTTCATCCATTCCGGCGCGCGTTCTTCTTTGATTGCGCTGCGGCCGACTTCTTCTTCGCCGCCACCGGCGCTTTCGATTTCGCCTTGCGTGTAATCGCCTTCGCGGGCTTCTGCGGCGACGCAGGCTTCGCTGCCTTCTTCTGCTTGGGCTGCGTTCCGATTCTGGCGTCGCGGCGCAGCACCAGCGCGCACGCGTGCGCCACCTCACGTTCGAACGATGGCGCGCTGCTGGGGATGATCTGCCAGCTTGATACCGCGCTCCCGAAGATCTCGATTGAGCGAATCGACGGAAGCTCGCGACGAAGCGAATCGTGATGTTCGCGCTGCGTGGCGATCCAGACGCCGTCATCGCGGTCCTGGCCCTTCTCGCGGACAACCAGCACCATCTTGTCGCCAGCGTAGATCGCGTGCGCGCCAAACATCGGTCGCACGCGCGGTGCGAGCGGTGCGAGTTCATCGAGGACGAATTCAAAGGGAATGCGCGCCGTCATTCTGGCCATCGTCTGCTCCGTCGTGCGGGAGTTGCGCGCAGATTATCACCGCACGACGGAATCGAACGAACGCGACAGAAGCTAAGCGCGCGCCTGCTGCGGCGCCTTGCGGGAGAAGGTCAATAGATCGCTCGAGGGGCCCACATCGACCTTCACGGTATCGCCGGGCTGGTAATCACCCTTCAATACCTTCACCGCGAGCGGGTCGAGAATCAGCCGCTGCACGGCCCGTTTCAGCGGCCGCGCGCCATAGACCGGATCATATCCGGCCTCGCCCACCGCGGCCTTGGCGTTGTCGCTGAGTTCGAGCGTCAATTGCTTTCCCTCGAGCAGCTTCGAGAGCCGCCCGAGTTGGATATCGACGATCCCCTTGAGCTGTTCCCGCCCGAGCGCGTGGAAGACGACCACCTCGTCGATTCGATTCAGCAGTTCCGGCCGCAGCTCCGCGCGGATCGCCTCTTTCACGCGCTTATCCTCCTCTGCGTGGGCTTCGCCGCGAACGTGCTGGCTTCCGAGATTGCTCGTCAGGATCACCACGGAGTTGCGGAAGTCGACCGTGCGCCCCTGGCCGTCAGTCAGCCGCCCGTCATCGAGCAGCTGCAGCAGAACGTTGAATACGTCCTTATGTGCCTTCTCGATTTCATCGAAGAGCACGACCGAATAAGGCCGCCGCCGAACCGCCTCGGTTAATTGCCCGCCCTCGTCATATCCAACATATCCCGGAGGTGCGCCAATCAAGCGTGAGACGGAGTGCTTCTCCATATATTCCGACATATCGAGGCGAATCATCGCGGCCTCGTCGTCGAAGAGAAACTCGGCCAGCGCGCGAGCGAGCTCGGTCTTGCCCACGCCAGTCGGCCCCGCGAAGAGAAAGCTTCCGATTGGACGATTGGGGTCCTGCAATCCCGAGCGCGAGCGGCGCACGGCATTGGCAATCGCCTGCACCGCCTCGGGCTGTCCGAGCACGCGGTGCGTGAGCCGCTCCTCCATATGTACAAGCTTCTGCAGCTCCGCCTCGAGGAGCTTGTTGACGGGAATGCGCGTCCACTTGGAGATCACCTGCGCGATATCCTCGGCGTCGACCTCCTCCTTCAGCATCCGCCGATCCTTCTGCAATTCCCCCAGCCGCACGCGCTCAGTCTCGAGCGCCTTCTGCACCGCCGGCAGTTGCCCGTATTTCAGCTCGGCCGCGCGCCCGAGATCACCCTTGCGCTCGGCGTCTACCATCTGCGCGCCGACGTCCTCGAGCTTCTGCTTCTGCGTGCGGATGCGTGCGATCGCCGCCTTCTCGTTCTCCCAATGTGCACGCAGCGAATCGAGATGCTCATTGCCCTGCGCGATCTCGCGAGACAGCTCCGCGAGCTTTCCTTTCGAGATCGGATCGGTTTCCTTTTGCAGCGCCTGCTCCTCGATCTGCAGCTGCATCACGCTGCGCCGCACCTCGTCCATCTCGACGGGCATCGAATCGATCTCCATACGCAAGCGAGACGCGGCCTCGTCGATCAGGTCGATCGCCTTATCGGGAAGAAATCGATCGGTGATGTAACGATTGGAGAGAGTTGCGGCGGCGACGATCGCGGAGTCCTGGATGCGGACGCCGTGATGCACCTCATAGCGCTCCTTTAATCCACGCAGAATCGAGATCGTATCCTCGACGCTCGGCTCGCCAACCATCACGGGGGCAAAGCGCCGCTCGAGCGCAGGGTCCTTCTCGATGTGCTTGCGATATTCGCTCACGGTCGTCGCGCCGATGCAGTGCAGCTCTCCGCGGGCGAGCGCCGGCTTGAGCATATTCCCCGCATCCATCGCGCCCTCGGCCGCGCCTGCGCCGACGATGGTGTGCAGCTCATCGATGAACATGATGATCTGCCCGTTCGCGCTCGTGACCTCCTTGAGCACGGCCTTGAGCCGCTCCTCGAACTCGCCGCGGAACTTCGCGCCCGCCACCAGCGCGGCCATATCGAGCGAGACGATCCGCTTATCCTTTAATCCCTCGGGCACATCTCCATCGACCACGCGGCGCGCGAGTCCCTCGACAATCGCCGTCTTGCCCACGCCCGGATCGCCGATCAGCACCGGGTTGTTCTTCGTGCGCCGTGACAGCACTTGAATGACGCGACGGATCTCCTCGTCGCGCCCGATCACCGGATCGAGCTTTCCCTTGCGCGCCTTCTCGGTGAGGTCGACCGAATATTTCTCGAGCGCGCGAAACTGCGACTCGGGGTCCTGTGACGTGACCTTGTTTCCCGCGCGCAGCGCCGTCAGCGCGCTCACGATCCGCTCTCTCGTCGCGCCGACGCTCTTGAGCGCCTCTGCGCTCGCGCCGCCGATCTTCCCGTTGGTGAGCGCCAGCAGGAGATGCTCAGTCGAAACGAATTCGTCGCCGAGCGCTTCCGCCTCGGCCTGTGCAACGTCGAGAATCTTCAGTGAGCGCTGCGAGAGATTTCCGCCCTCGCCGCCATGCACGCGCGGCAGCTTCTTCTGCTCCTCCTCGACGCGCGCATTGAGCAGATTGAGATCGGTGCCAACGCGCTGGAGCAGCGGCACCACCAGACCATCCTGCTGCGCGAGCAACGCAGCGAGCAGATGCTCCGGCTGGATCTCCTGGTGGTCACGCTTGCGCGCGATCTCCTGGGCCGACTGCAAAGCTTCCTGCGCCTTGACTGTCAGTTTGTCGAGTTTCATGCAGCAAACCTAATGCACGAACCGACGCTGGCAAGGCTCGTGCAGCTATTTGCCCGCCGGCTTCTCGCGGGCGACCTCGACGAACTGCATGCGCAGATCAAACAGCAGTGTCTCGAGCAGCTTCGACTCGTCGCCCGAGAGGTTGCCGCGCGTCTTTTCCTGGAGGAGCGCGAGCAGATCGATCGACTGCTGCGCCAGCGACAGCTCGGGCGGCTGCTTCTTCTGCGTCATCGGATCGGGCGCGATGCCGAGGTGGATCAGCGCGGAGGAGCCGAGCGAGAGCACGAATGCGTTGAAGTCGAGCTGCGGTGCCTTGCCGTCGTTGGCCATGAACCCCTCCGTGTGGGTGATTATCGAAAATTATCGAATTGCAAAATCAGTCATTACCGAATCGCTCAGCCGAGGTCGAACGGTACTTCGCTCGTCTGGTATCCGCGCTGGATCAGCAGCACCGCTTTTCCACTCTTGCGCGCCTGCCGCAGCGCCGCGCGCAGATCCTTGAATGACTCAAGCTCAGTGCTGTTGAGCGAGCGGACGAGGTCTCCGCGGCGCAGGCCGGCGCGCGCTGCCGCCGAGCCGCGCTCGACCATCTGCACCGCGAGCACCGGCCGCGCCGTCTGATAGCCGAGTTCCGCGGCCTGCTTCACCGAGATGACTTGCAGCGCAAGTCCGGTGCGATTCTCGAAGAGCGTCTGGGCCTGCTCGGGCGTGAGCGGGCGCGCGCCGATCGCGACCTCCTGCGAGGTTCCAGCGCGCTGCACCGTCAGTTTCATCTGCGTTCCCACCGGCACATCGTGGAGGAGAAAACGCAGCTCGTCCGCGTCCTGCACGGGCGCGCCGTCCGCCTTGGTGATGATGTCGCCGGGCTCGAGGCCAGCGCTCTTCGCGGGCGACGCCTCATCGACCGTGTTGACCTTCGCTCCGGGCCTTGCTGCGCGCTGCCCGGATGGATCCTTCACCTCGAGCGACTCGGCCTCGAAGCCCCAGTAGGCGTCGCTGATCTCGCCGCTCTTCACCAGCTCGCGCGCGATGCGCAGCGCGCGATCGATCGGGATCGCAAATCCGATTCCCTGCGCGTTGGCGTAGATCGCCGAGCAGACGCCGATCACCGCGCCGTCTGCATTCAGGAGCGGCCCGCCGCTGTTGCCGGGATTGATCGAGCTGTCGGTCTGGATGAAATCGTAATAGCTGCGTCCATCGGCAGGCACGGCGCGGTGGAGCGCGGAGATCACGCCCATGCTCACGCTCTGGTTGAGCCCGAAGGGATTGCCGATCGCAATCGCGGGTTCGCCGAGCATCAGATCGCTCGAGGTGCCCAGTGGCGCAGTGGGGAACTGCCGATTCCCCTCGAGCTTGAGCACCGCGAGATCTCCGCCCGGGTCGGTGCCGACGACCTTCGCTGTGTAGTCCTGCCCATCGTCGAACGAGACCTGGATGCGCGTGCCCGATGCGATGACGTGGAAGTTGGTGAGGACATATCCGGCGGGATCGAAGACGAACCCGGAGCCGAGCGACGTGCGGACCTGATCGCGCGCCTGCAGATTGCCGCCGAAGAAGAGCGACCAGCCGTCGTTCACGGGGTGCGCGCGCACGACCTCCTGCGCGTTGATGTTCACCACCGCCGCTTTGGTCTTCTCGACCGCGAGCACCAGCGGCGTGCGGCGCGCGAGAGACGGCGCGGGGCGGCCATCGGCCTGCGCGAGAGGAGAGGCGGCGAGGCTCGCGGCGCAGAGGAGCAGCGCCGAACGTGCGAGCGCACGGCCGTTGAACAACTTCGTCTTCGAGGAGGATTCGGAGCGTGCCATCGCGATCGGTCTCCCTTTCGCGCGGCAATTTCTGATGCTGGATTCAAGCGCGCCGCGGCCCGCGCGTTCTGCTCGCGGCGCTTGTGTTGACGGTCTTGCTGCTAGTTGATCGGCCCGAGTCCGTCGTCATACTCGGTCTCGACCTTGTCGGCCTGCTCGGCGAGATCGGGGAGCGCCTTGTGGATGCGGGCGAGCTCCTTCTCGTCGACGAGGCCCTTCTTGACGTAGCGTTCAACCGTGCGCTGGTCGAGATACTTCACCGGTGTCTCATTCTGCTTTTCGGCCATGAACTGAAAACCTCCAAATCGAGCGGGGCGCGGACCCTAGCACACTCCGCGCAGTGGTAAAGTCGCGCCCGTGACGATGAATGACCGACTGCCCGACATCCGCGCCGCTCGGCTTGCGCGCCTGCGCGGGCTCTATGCCATCGCGGATGACTCGTTCGCGAGCACGCCCGAGGCGCTCCTCTCCCTCGTCGAGGCGGCGCTGCGCGGAGGCGCGCTGGTCGTGCAGTTGCGCGCGAAGAGTCTCGGCGCAAGCGCGCTGCTGGCTGTCGCGCGGGCTGCCCAATCGCGCTGCCACGACGCAGGTGCACTGCTGTTCATCAATGACCGTCCCGACGTCGCGGTGCTCGCGGGAGCAGATGGCGTTCATCTCGGCCAGGACGATTTTCCTCTGATCGCCGCGCGCGCGATCGTCGGTCCCGACGTGCTGCTTGGCATCTCCACGCACAGCGACGCGGAGATCGACGCGGCTGTCGCGGCCGGCGCGGACTGCATCGGATTCGGCCCGGCCTTCGAGACCAGCACCAAGCGCGCGACCGCTCCAGGAGCGGCTGCGCTGCCTCCCGCACACGGCATCGAGGGCGTGCGACGGGCGGTGTTGCGCGCTGGAGTTGTGCCGTTGATCGCCATCGGCGGCATCGATTCCGCTCGTGCCGAGGCGCTCGCACACGCGGGCGCAGCCTGCATCGCTGCGATCTCATCGCTCTGGCTCGCCCCCGACCCGGCCGCGATGAGCCGCACGTTCGTCTCCGCGATCGCGCGGGGCGAGGAGAAGGCACGCCTCGGACGCGGCGCCGAGGAGGCGTCGTGACGCGCCTGCCGATCATCGGACTGACTGCTGACCTCGGCGAGACCATCGCTCGCCCCGGCCGGCCCTCTCTTCCCCGATATGAACTCAAGCAGGCCTATTGCGATGCAATCATCTCCGCGGGCGCGCTGCCATTGATCCTTCCATATGTCGGCGATAGCAGCGATATGTCCGCGATATCGACGCTCATCGGCCTTTGCGATGGGCTGGTGGTCACCGGCGGCGCCTTCGATATTCCGCCCGCGCTCTACGGGGAAACAGCCCACGCGGCGCTTGGGGTCCAGAAACCAACGCGCACGCATTTCGAGCAGCAGCTTCTCCGGGCCGCACTGGGAGCGGACTTGCCGCTGCTTGGCGTTTGCGGCGGGATGCAGTTGCTTGCGGTTGAACTCGGCGCGACTCTCGTTCAGGACATTGGCTCCGAGCGGCCATCGGCGATGAACCATGAGCAGCCGGACGATTCGCGCGAGCCTGCGCACACCGTGAATGTCGAGCCCGATTCGCTTCTGTCGCGCATCACGGGCGCGTCGCAGTTGCGGGTCAACAGCACGCACCACCAGGCGGTTCTCTCCTCCGGCCGCGCGACGATCTCAGGAGTCGCGCCCGATGGCGTGGTCGAGGCCATCGAGGGTCGCGGGCGATTCGTCCTCGGCGTGCAGTGGCATCCGGAACTTCTCTCCGATGCGGCAAGCTCCGCGATCTACCGCGCGTTCGTGCAGGCGGCCGCGGAGAGGAGGCGCGCATGAGCGTCGGCAGATCGTTTGAACACCAAGCATCGGCAACGCCACGAACTCCTCCGCGCGTGCTGGTGATCGGGGGTCTCGATCCGAGCGGCGGCGCGGGCCTGCTCGCCGACGCCGAGGCGGTGCATGAGCTCGGCGCGCACGCGGTCTGCGTTCCGACCGCGCTGACGGTGCAGGGCCGCAAGCGGGCCCACAGCTTCGAGCCGGTCTCGGTCGACTACCTGCGCGCGGCCATCCTTGCGCTCCTCGACGACGAGGAGATGCACGCAGTCAAAATCGGCCAACTCGCCTCGCCCGTGCTCGCCAACGCGCTCGTTGAGTTGCTCCGCGATGATCGCCTTGCGCGCCTGCCTCTCGTGCTCGATCCGGTGCTCACGGCCTCCAGCGGCGCCTCACTCTTTCTTGGCTCGCTCGCCGATGCCCGGGCCTCTGTCCGCGCGCTCTGGGAGCATGCGGTGCTGACGCCGAACGCGCTCGAGGCGCAGCTGCTGCTTGTGCTGCCGGCTCCTCCGCGCGGCGCCGACGAACTCGAGCAGGCCGCGCGCGCGTTCATCGCAGCGGGCGCGCGGGCTGTGCTCTGCAAGGGCGGGCACGCAGGCGGCACCGAGGCGATCGATCTTCTCGCCGAGCGCGGTGAGCCGCTCGTCACGCGGCTCGTCGGCCCGCGCCTCTTCGCCCCTGCGACGGGCGGCGCGGCTGCGACTGCACTGCAGGCGCGCGGAACCGGCTGCCGGCTCGCATCCGCACTCGCTGCCGGGCTCGCGCTCGGGCTCCCTCTTCCGCACGCTGCCGCTTCTGCCAAGTCGTATGTCGAGCGGTACATCGCGCACTCGGCTTGAGCCGCCCAACGCGCGCCACGCCCTGAAATCGCGGGAAGGAAACAGGCTCGTGCAGAGCGTGCGTGTTATGTTTTCCTCTCGATTCAGGAGGTCATCGCATGCGCTCGCGCAATTGGATTCCCGTTGTGGCTCTGCTGCTCGCCACCGGCTGTGGCCCGTGCGGCTACAACCGGATCGTGCAGGAGGAGCAGGGCGTCGAGCAGGCATGGAGCCAGGTCGAGAACCAGCTGCAGCGCCGCGCTGATCTGATCCCGAATCTGGTCGAGGCAGTGAAGGGCTACGCCGCGCACGAATCAGAGGTGTTCTCCAATATAGCCAACGCGCGCTCGGCCATGATGGGAGCCACTTCCCGCGCCGATAAGATCACCGCGTCGAACCAGCTCGACGGCGCTCTCTCCCGTCTGCTCGTGGTCAGCGAGGCCTATCCGCAGCTGAAGGCCGACGGCAATTTCGCGCGCCTGATGGATGAGCTCGCAGGCACCGAGAACCGCATCTCCACAGAGCGAAAGCGCTACAACGAGGCCGTGCTCCAGTACAACACGGATGTGCGTGGAATCCCCGGCGCGTGGTGGGCGAAGATCGGCGGCTTCCCCGGGCAGAAGGAGTACTTCAAGGCGCAGGCTGGTGCCGAAGTCGCTCCCAAGGTTTCATTCACCAAGTAGGTGTCGTTGCGGAGAGCTGTCATGCGCACCAGCGGCATTCTCAAATTCGGTGGCCTGATCGTCGCGCTTCTCGGCGGCAGCTTCACGCTGCTCATGCTCAAGGCGTTTCTCTTCGACAAGGGCCAGGGCTTCGTCGATCTCACCGGTCTTCTGTTTGGGGTCGTCGCGCTGGGTGTCGGCCTCGCGGGAGTTGCTGCGGGCGGCCGCAGAGCGCGGCTCGAACGTGAGAGCGACGCGCGCGCGTTCGCCGAAGTTGCGCTCGCGCTTGCCAAGCGCGGTGGCGGCAAGGTCGCGATCGACGCTCTCTGCAAGGCGACCGGGATTCCATCCGACGAGGCGCAGAGCAAGATGCGCGCGCTGACTGGCGAGGGTCTCTTCGATCTCGACTTCGATGGCAACGGGAAGATGATCTACAAGCAGTTGGAAGCCGCGCCAGGCGCGGACCAGCGCTCGGGAACGTAAACAAACGAATCTGCCGGGGGCCGCGATTTCCATGCCGAGAGCACTGCACCATCTGCAGCGGGCCTCACGAGTCTTCGCGCTTGGCCTCCTCGCGCTCTCAGCAGTCGCGTGCGATCCGGGCATCTACGGCTTCTGCCGCAGCGACACCGATTGCGGCGCCGAAGGAACTCGTTGCAGCAGCGGCGACGCGGGGACGCTCGGCTACTGCGCCGCGCCAGACAAGCGCGATGGGGGCAGCGGCGGAGGCAGCGCAGGTGGAAGTGGCGGCGGTAGCGCGGGCGGAAGCGGCGGCGGCAGCGGCGGAGGCAGCGCAGGTGGAAGTGGCGGCGGTAGCGCGGGTGGAAGCGGCGGCGGCAGCGGCGGAGGCCGCGGTGGAGGCAGCGCGGGAGGAAGCGGCGGTGGCAGCGGCGGAGGCAGCGCGGGCGGCAGCGGCGGCGGAAGCGGTGGAGGCAGCGCGGGCGGCAGCGGCGGCGGAAGCGGCGGAGGCAGCGCGGGCGGAAGCGGCGGCGGAA
>CAIWCD010000023.1 GCA_903911145.1 uncultured delta proteobacterium
CGAGACATTGCGCTCGGTGAGCTTGATCGTGTTCCCGTCCTGGCGACCGATCGTCATTTCGTCGCGCACAACTGGGACGACTGTTTTCCGGCCTTCGTCGTCCTCGATGATGAGCTTCATTTCTTCCTCTGCCGTCTCGAGCGATGGGCGTTCACGCCGCAGCAACGCCACAGAATGCAAGTCCTGAGGACACCGTCACGGGCGTCCCAATCATAGAACAGATCTGCGCTCGCGCGATAGGAGGCGGGAGTAGGTTTTTTCCCGTGCCCCTTCTGTGGGGTTCTGCCTCGCTCGGTGCGGCTACTCCAGGCAGCCGCCGTCCGCGTCCCTCAAGGGCCTGCGCGAATCCCCGGTTCCCCGGACGTCGTGGCCACCCATCGGCCAGAGGCTGCTTGCGAGGCCGGGCGCGTCGGCGGCGAGCGAGATGACCTCGCCTGATCTGGTCCCGAAATAGAGGGCGCTGTCGCAGCCTGGGGAGGGTGCGGTGGTGATGGGCGAGGTCGCCGAGAAGCTCCAGATGAGTCCGCCGTCAGCGGTTGAGAAGGAGGAGAGTGTGCCGTCGGTTCCTGCCGAATAGATGATGCCCGCGGCGCCGACGACAGGGCCCGCCGCGGCGATGGCCGAGAGCGTGGTGTTCCATCTCGGTGTGCCATCCAGAGCGATGGCTGCCAGCCTCTGATCGCGCGTGGAGACGAACGCCGTGCCGTCCGCAGCGAGCACGGGTGTGCTGGAGGCGGCCGCTCCGATCGCAGTCGAGGAGATCGACGTCGGTGCAGCCGGGAGCGCCAAAGCCGCGCTGGGCGCGGGGAAGAGCAGATCCTCGAGTTCGCCAGTGTCGGTGCCGAAGAGCACGCGCTGCATTCCGGGCTCATCTCCGAGGAGTGGCTCCGCGAAGGCAGGCTGGCCGATCGCGTTCGTCGCGCGCGCAAATGCCTGCGCTGTCCAGGCCAGTCCGTCGAACCGCCCGACAGCGACGCTCAGGGTCGCGCCCGCGTAGACCGATCCGTCGGGCGCGATGGCCGGCCCGCTGTCGAGGAAGTGAGCGAGCGGCGTCGACGCGCGGAAATCGCACGCAGCGCCGATGCCCTCGCGGATGGCGTAGAGGCGTCCTTCACTGGCCGCGGCGTGGCTCGCGATCAGCACGGTCGAGATCGCGGGAGAAGCGCCATCTGCCTGTGGCATCGGACCGAGCGCGAGAGGGCCGGCGATGCCGAAGTCCATGCTGCAGCACCAGACGACCCCTCCGTCGAGGTCGAGCTTGCAGACGCTGCCGTCTGCGCGCGCGGTGAAGATCGAGGTGCCGTCGTTGACGAGATTTCCGGTCGGGAGAAACGCTGCGGGCGCTCGATCTGTGCGGCTCCCGGTTGCGCGATCGATGATCGCGACGACTCCCGATTGCGTGGTTGCAATGACCAGATGATCCGTCAGCGTCATGCCGACGATCGCGTCCGCGTGCTGCGAGCCCGCGCGCCAGCGGACCCGCGTGAGGGGCATGGCCACTGGGCTGCGGGAGCTGTTTCCCAGCGCGTCCGTTGCGAGCAGTTCCACCTCGACAGCCGTCGATGCTGCGGGGCTGCGCGCACTGTCGACCTCGACGCGGAAGCTGCCGTCGAGTTGCTGCTGCGCCATCGTCCACGGGCCGCCGGAAATCGATGATTGCAGCGACGAAGACGCCTCATCCGTGAGCAGCACGCGCAGTGCGACAATCGTCCCGCGCAGGACTGGCGCGGTCGGGAGTGAATCCTGCGCAACGGTGATGCGCGGACCCTCGTCGTCAACGAACACCGAACCGGGCAGCGTCGTCTCGTGGCCAAGGTCGTCGGAGACGATCACCACGAACGGCGTCGGGCCTTCTGCGTTGGCTGGCGCGAACGCGAGTGGCGCGTTGATGTGCAACGTTCCATCGACGTCTTGCGTTCCCGGAACGCGCGCGCCGTTGGCCTCAAGGCGAACATGGGCGCCCGCAAACCCGCCGTGGGCGCGGATGAGATGAACCCGGATGCCGAGCGTGGCGTTGCGCGCGACGGGACCGGCGGGGATCTCGAGCGTTCCCTGCGGCGCTCCCTGGCAGATCCCCTCGGCGCAGAATGAGCCGGGCTCGCCGTGTGCACAGTCGGCGTCGCGTGCGCACTCGCCATCTGGCGACGGGATGCAAGCCGTGCTCGCGAGAAATCCCGCCGAGCAGAGGAGAGCGATTGCGCAGCGTCGGCCTTGCTTCACCACGCGAGCACCAGCGCGGTCGCCCCCGCCAGCGCGGCCGCGACGAGCAGCGC
The DNA here is from genome assembly GCA_903911145.1 of uncultured delta proteobacterium. Taxonomy (GTDB): domain Bacteria; phylum Myxococcota; class Myxococcia; order Myxococcales; family 40CM-4-68-19; genus CAIWCD01. Next base: position 2,274 of record CAIWCD010000023.1, read on the forward strand.
TGTGCCCGAAGCACCCTCAGCGGACACGCGCGAGTAGCGGGGCAGGTCCGCGCGCGTGAGCGAGCCTTGCGTGAATCGGGTGTCGAGATCCTGGGCGATCTGGTGGGCATTGACGCAGAGCCCGATGCCCGCGCCCGCAAGCACAACGGCACTGCCCGCAAGCCACGGTGCGGATGATTTCCATCGGGCGCGCAGACCGTCCTGGGCAGGAGGTTCGATGCGCAAAGCCGCGGCTGGTGCGGGTCTGCTCGCTTCGTGTTCATTTGACACGATCCCCGGAGCAGAACCCTGTTGAGTGCCAGCGATCGGCTCATCTCTCCCTGCGGCTTGCACTGGCTCGCTCTCGGCAGCAGGCGTTTTCGGTGCTGGCCCATTCGGTGCTGGTGCAGGTGTCGGAGCCGCTGTCCGCGCGGTCGGGGCAGATGTCTGCGCACTTGCAGAACTGTCGTGCGTCGCGCTGGTTTCAGACGCGGGCTGCGCATCGATCGGCAGGACGGCGCTGCTGGCTGGTGCGCTCGCTGCTGGCCGGTTCGAAGCGGGCGCGCTCGGTGCCCGCTCTCGCTTTCGGCTCTTCGCTGGTTTCTGGTTGAGCAGGCCGCGCGCTTCAATGAGGACAGCGAGCTGCGCGAGTTGTCGCTCGACCTCATCGCGCAGCGGCCCGTCCGGCGACTCGCGCAGGTAGCCACGCAGCGCCTCGCGAGCGGCCGCGTAATCTCCGAGTGCGCGCCGACAGAGCGCGAGGCGATAGAGCAGTTCGGGAGCGCGGCTCTTCGCGAACGCGGCTTCGTATTCGCGCGCGGCCTCCTCTGTCTTGCCGAGCTCCTCGAGAAACTGGGCGTGTGCGGCGCCGTCTGCCGCCGCTGCGCTCTCCGCCTTGCTCTCCTCGCGGGGAGTGCCGGCCCCGGCAGCTTGCGCGGTCGGTGCCGTCTGCATCGCGGCGATCCCGACCAGCGCCAGCAGAGTCGAACGTCGCATATCCCCCCAGTACCCGCGTCTCGGCCAGATGGTCGCGTCCCGCGCGTGCCCGCGTCAAGAGATTGGAAGGCAACTCTGCTGGCCGTTGCCGCTCGAGCGGACGCGTGCTACCCGACACGCGCGCACTGCGCACACCATGGCCCGCCCCAATCGTTCCCCATCCTCCGCTGCGCTCGCCGTCGAGACAGCATCCTCGTCCACCGCGACCGCGCAGTCGTCCAATGCGCCGGATTCCGACGCGCCTGCGTTCGGCGATGTGCTGCCGAAGTTCGTCGCGCGCACGCCCTGGTTGCGCTGGCTGATTCCTCTCTCGGGAGAGAAGCGCATCGTGCTGCTGCTGGCGGCCTTCGCCGCTCTCGTGGCCGTGCCGTGGCTCGGCGCGACCGGCTTCTGGGATCCATGGGAAGGCCACTACGGCGAGGTCGGGCGCGAGATGATCGCGCGCGGCGACTACCTCAATCCGTGGTGGGAGTCGGTCTGGTTCCTCTCCAAGCCCGCGCTCGATCTCTGGTTGATGGTCATCGGGATGCTGGCCGCGAACACCAACGGTGCCGAGCGCCACGTCAGCGTCTTCACTGAGTGGTGCGTCCGCTTTCCCTTCGCGTTCATCGCCGCGACGGGCGCGATCCTTCTCTTCGTCGCCGCGAGCCGCACCATCGGCCGCCGGGCCGCGCTCTTCGGCGGCGTCGCGCTGATCACCTCGCCGCTCTTCGTCTTCCTCTCGCGACAAGCTGTGCCCGACCCGGTCTTCGTCGGTCTGCTCACAGGAGCGATGGCCTGCCTTGGGATCGTGTTGTTTGAACACGAACCCCCAGCCGGAACGGTCTTCGCTCCGGGCGAATCGATCAGCCAGCGCGACGGCTGGGTCATCGCGTTCTACGCCTTCGTCGGCCTCGGCACGCTCTCGAAGGGCATGCTCGCGTTCGCGATCCCCGGCGCGGTCGTGCTCGTCTACTGCATCGCCACCGGCGAGTGGTTCCGCCTGCGCCGCCTGCGCCTGCTGATGGGTACGCTGATTGTCCTCGCCATCTGCGCGCCCTGGTACGGCCACATGTTCGCGTTCGATGGCCGCGACGAAGAGGGCAAGAACTTCTTCGAGCGCTTTATCATCCACGATCACTTCAAGCGACTCGCGGTTGGCGTGCACACCACGACGCCGGGCGGCACGTTCATCTACTTCATCGAGCAGATCGGCTTCGACACCTTCCCGTGGGTCTTCGCCTTCCCTGGCGCGTTCGCGAAGATGGGCCGCTCGCGCGTGCGTCCGAAGACGCGCCGGGAGCGGATGGAACTCTTCCTCTTCCTCTGGGTCATCATCGGCTTCGCGGTCTTCGCGTTCAGCGCGACGAAGTTCCACCACTACTGCTTCCCCGTGCTGCCGCCGCTCCTGATGTTCTGCGGAATCTGGCTCGACGACCTGCTCAACGACGGACTGCGCGCGCATGCGGGCGAGCTGTTTGCGGGCGCTGTCTTCTATGGACTCATCGCGCACGATCTCTCGGTTCCTGCCGAGGCGAACGCGAACTATCCGGGGCCGAAGCACCTCACCGACATGTTTGTCTACAACTACGATCGTCCCTACCCGACGAAGGAGGTCGATCCGCGCGAGACGTTCGATATTCTTTTCACCGCTGCGCCGCTCGTCGTCTTGTCGCCGTGGCTGTTTGACCGCGTCGGCCAGTTGATGGGTCTCATCAAGGCCCTCTTCAGCGGCGAGGCGCGCAAGGCGCTCAAGAGCACGGTGGCCGCGCGCATGAATGGTTCGGCGCTCACGGGAGAAGAGGCCCCGCAGGATCGCAAGGTGATGGTCGCGGGAGTTCTCGCTCTCTCGATCACGCTCGCGATCTTCCTCGGCTGGTTCCACTGGCGCAGGCTGTCGGTGCACTGGACGCAGCGCGATCTCTTCTGGACCTACTACGAGCAGTCGCAGCCTGATGAACCGATCGCGGCGTTCCAGATGAACTGGCGCGGCGAGACGTTCTACTCGCGCAACACGGTCACGCAGATCGGCCGCTCGAACGATCCGATGGTTCCGCTCGCCGACTATGTGAACGGACCGGGCCGTCGCAAATGGTTCCTTGTCGAGCAGGCCCGTCTGCAGAGCCTGAGGCAGGCGATCGGGGCAGCGGCGCGGTTGCGCGTGGTCGAAGGGCGCAACATCAAGTTCGCGCTTGTCGTCGCCGAGCCGCCGCAGATGAGTGGAGCGCCTTCTGGCGCGGCACCGCAAGCGCCCGGGCCATACGCTCCAGCGCCGCAGCGACCGCCCGAGCAGTCGGGTGGCGCGCCAGCGATGCCCAACGGAGCGATGGCGCCTCCGGGGAGCGTCGGCGCGCCTCCATGAGCGGGTCGTCGACGAGCGTTGGAGCGCGATGAGCCCCGCCGCGCCGCGCGTGCTCGTCGTCGATGACGAGCCTGCAATCCGCGAGGCGCTCTGCTTCGCGCTCGAGCGCGATGGTTGCGAGATCGCGACGGCGGGAAGTCTGCGCGAAGCGCGCAAGGCCGCACCTGGCGTGGATTTGATCGTGCTCGATCTCGTGCTCCCTGACGGCGCGGGCCTCGATTTTCTGCGCGAGCTTCGTACCACCAGCGACGTGGCGGTCATCGTGCTGACGAGCCGCGACGACGAGCAGGATCGTGTGCTCGGTCTGACGCTCGGTGCGGACGACTATGTGGTCAAGCCATTCTCTCCTCGAGAAGTGGCGGCCCGTGTGCGGGCGGTGCTGCGCCGCGTGCGCCCTGTCGTCGGCGAGCCCTCCGTTGATGGCGTCGTCGATGCGCACGCGACGACCGCGTTGGTGCTCGAGGGGCCGCGCGGCCTTTGCCTCGATCTGCGCGCCCGGCGTGCATCGCTCTCGGGCGCACAGCTCTCGCTCTCTCGCACCGAGTTCAATCTGCTCGCGACGCTGCTGCGCGAGCCGGACAAGGTGTTCGAACGCCAGGCGCTGCTTGATGCAGTCTGGGGCCAGGATGTCGTCGTCGGTGAGCGCACGGTCGATGTGCACATCAAGGCGCTGCGCAGAAAGCTCGAGGAGGCGTCGTCGGCGGGCGAGCTGATCGAGACGGTGCGCGGCGTCGGCTATCGGCTGCGGCAGGAGTCGCGCGCTCGAACGGTTGAGCTCAAATGATCGCGGCCCTCTTTGCGTTCGCCATTCCTCGCGAGGTGTGGCTGGCGCTCTTCGGGACACTCTTTCTCCTCGGCGTCGCGGCGACCGCCGAGCGGATTCTGCGCGCGCGTCGTCACGGCTACTCGGTGCGTCTGCAGATCTTCGTGCCGCTGGCTGCGACGACGCTCGCGCTCTCAGCGTCGTTCGCGGCGATCGTGATCGATCGCATGCAGGCGCGCGCGGCCGTCTTCGCGCAGCGGGCGGCCGAAGATGAAGCGCGCGTGGTCGCGGCGCTCGTGTCGCGCGCGCTCGAGGTGGCGCCGAATGGGGACGCAAGAGCTCACGCGCAGGTTCTCGAGCATGCGGCGCAGGAGCTGCAGCGCACGGGCGTCGTACAGGCATTCTCTCGAGGGCAGAGCGATACGCAGGTGCAGCTGATCGATGCAGAGGGACGCACGCTGCTCGATGTCGGGACGGTCTCGGCGTCGCGGCTCTTGCCTCCACGCGTCGGCGCAACGGTCGTGGTGGCGGAGGCCGAGGTGGCGCTCGGCGCGCGCGTGCGCGTGCGCAAGGGAACGTTCGGCATGGCGCAGCTTCTCTCTGACGTCGCGCCGAAGGTGGCGCTGCTCGCGCTCATCTTCGCGGTCGCGAGCGCAGTGGTGGCGGGACTGATCGGAGGCGCGATTGCGATTCCCATCGAGCGGCTCACGCGCGCGGCGGAGGCGGTGGCGGCAGGCGAGAGGCAGGCGGCGCTGCCTGAGCCGCGCGGGCGAGAGGTGCGTCTGCTCACGCGCGCGCTCGAATCGATGCGGCGCGAACTCGAGGAGCGGCATGCGCTCGAGGCATTCGTTGCGGACCTGTCGCACGAGCTGAAGAATCCGATCGCGTCGGTGCGCGCGTCGGCCGAGGTTCTCGAAGAGGGCGCCGCCGATGATCCGAAGATTGCGCGGCAGTTCGCGGCGCGCATCCGCGAGAGCGCGCTGGTGATGCAGGCGCTCACGTCCGATCTGCTCTCGCTCGCTCGCCTCGAGGCGCGCGGCCTCGAGGGCGAGCGCATGCTGGTCGACCTCGTCGCGCTCACGCAGGAGGCTGCACGGGCGCTGCATCCGCTCGCGGAGCAGGGCGGCGTCGTGGTCGATGTGTCCGGAGTGAGTGCAGCGACGGTGCGCGGAGAGGCGCGCTGGCTGCGTCGCGCGACGGAGAACCTGATCGCGAATGCGCTCCAGCACGCGCCGCGCGGGAGCCGCGTTCGCGTCGAGCTGTCGGAGAGCGCGCTCGGCTGGTCGCTCGCCGTCTCCGATCAAGGAGCAGGAGTTGATGCGTCGATTCGCGATCGGCTCTTCTCTCGATTCGCAACGACGAGACATGGTCGAGGCGGAACCGGGCTGGGGCTTGCAATCGTGCGCGCCGTCGCGGAGCAGCATGGCGGCCGGGCGCTGCTGCGCGAGACGGGGGCCGCGGGCTCGACGTTTGAGCTCCTGCTACCGCGTGCCTGAGCTCTTCTTCTTGTGCTTCTTGCGGCGGCCACCGCGGTCGCCCTGCATGAACTTGTAGTCGGGGCGCGGCGCTGCCGGTGGCTTCTCCGGAGCGCGATAGGCGAGCCGTTGATCCATGAGCTTCACGAACGCATCGGGGCCCAGCGCGCCGCCGATCTGTCTGGCTGCCTCCTCCGCTGGGAGCGCGCGGCCTTGCGCCGCGAGCTTGCGCAGGCTGTCTGCGGGAGGCGCCGCGTGCCACCACGTCTGAGGCGTGCTCTGCGCCGCGGCCGAGATGCTTGGTGTTCCAATGATTGGCGTAGCAACCATCGATGATTCGAAGGAGAGCGCGAGTTGTGCGCCGAGGAGGGCTGCGCGCAACGAGACAGCGGCCTTCAACCAGCTGTCGGTCTCCAGCGCCCAGCGGGCGCCTTCGGCGTGGGCGTGTTGGGCGAGCGTCGCCCGCGAGAGCAGTCCGCGGTAGAGCGCATTGGTCGACTCCGCGCTCTGTGGACCTGTCCGCCGCTGCACTTCAAAGAGCACCAGCGCGGCCGAGCGCCGGACCGCGAGAAGCCGCCGCGTCGCCTCGGTGTGCACGAGATCATCGAGAGGCTCGCCACGAAGCGCCGTGCGCTCGCGCAGCCACGCCGGATCGCCCGAGAGACTCTCGGCCAACCAGGCAAGCCCTTCCGCCGCCGAGCCATCGCCGAGTTGCGCGAGCTCCCAATGCGCACTCTGCGCGAGCGCGCCACCCAGCGCGCGCGCCGTCTCATGGAGCAGCGCGCGCTGCTCCTCGAATCCTCCTGCGTTCTTGATCGACAGCCGGACATCGGACGGAGGATCGACAAGCAGCGCCAGAGGACGTGCCGCCTTGGCTGGCAAGGGTTCGCTGTCGATGCGCAACGCGCTGCCCGCTGCGCCGAGCGCGGCTGGATCGATGCCGAGTGCGGCGAAGGTCGCGCGCACGTTCTCCCAGCCGCGTCCTGCAGAGAGTTCGGCGTCCAGCTCGCTCGCCCGCACCAGGCGCGGGAGATCGGCGCGCACCAGGCGATCGAGCGTCTCTCCGAGGTTTCGCTCGGCGGTCGCGGTCACTGCGCGCGTCGCCACGTCCTGCGTCGCCTGCAGCGTTGCTTCCGCGAGCGCTGCCAGATCCTGCGGCGAGCTGCCGTGCAGCAACGCGATCAACTCCGGCCAGGCGGGGAGTCCAAGCCTGGCGCGCGAATCCTCCTCGGCGCGATCGCGGGCGAGCGCCAAGTCGGCCAAGGGCGCGGCCTGCGTTGCCTCGGCCGCAGCGATCGCGGCGCGCTTGCTGGCCGAAGGTTCGTCCGTGAGGAGCCGGTCGAGATCGCGTTCGGCATGCTCGGCCTTCGTCTCACCCGGAGTCGCGAAGGCGAGCAGCGCCCGTCCTTGCTCGAGTGCGCTCTCGGCCGCACCGGCGCCTGACGCGACGGCCTGTGGCGCGAGCGAGGCGAAGAGCAGCGAATCGGCTCGCGCTTGCTCTGCGTGCGAGGAATCTTCACGCCCCTTCGCAGCGAGCAGCGCGTCGAGTGAGCTCTTCGCGAGAAGTCGCTCGTGGCCCGCCAGCGCCGATGATGGCGCTGCGCCGTTTCCACTCGTCCAGCGCTTCCAGAGCAGTTCACCCTCAGCCCGCAGCAGTGCTCTCGTTTCATCCGAGAGCGAGGCGGCAACTGCACGCGGATCTCCCTCTGGCGCTGCCTCGTTCGCAGGTTCAGGTTGCCGCGAGGATGTCGACGAAGGAGCGCGCGAGGCCGTCGCGGCCGCATGCGAGCAGGCGAGTGTCCCGACGAGGAGAGGCGCGAACGCGAGCGCGCGCGAGAGTCGTGCGCCACGGACCGCTGCTCGATCCCTGCGCTGCCCGGATGTCATCCGCGCTCCTTCGAGGCGCCGCTCGCGATCTGCGAAGCGTGAGCGCATGCAATCGCAAGAGGCGCCCGCCGAATGCAAGCGGATTCACCGCGCTCTCGTCACTCGGCGCGTCGATGCTACATAGGCGCGATGGCGGCGACGGCAGAGATGGCCAGGATGCGAGCGAAGCTCTTGAGCACGCTGCGCGCGGAGTTGGGCGCGCTCGGATCTCTCGAGGTGGAGACGCCGATCGCCGTGCCGGTGGCCGGCCAGGAGCCTCATCTGCGGCCGTTCGCGACCCGCTTCACGCCCGATCTCCCGGTCCCGCCAGGAGCGGTCGAGCGCGCGCGGAGGCTGCATCTGCACACCAGTCCCGAGTACGCGATGAAGCGGCTGCTCGCGCGGCCCGGATTTTCGAGCATCCACCAGTTCGCGCGCGTCTTCCGCGATGGCGAAGTCTCGCGCACGCACAATCCCGAGTTCACGCTGCTCGAGTTCTATGTCGCGCCCGGCGATGCCGAGCTGATCATGCGGCAACTCGAGACGATGATTGCTTCCTGCGCCCGCGCGCTGCGGACAGATGCTTTGCATACCAACGATCTGCCGCCGTGCGAGCTGCGCGCGCCCTACGAGCGGCTCACCTGCCAGCAGGCCTTTCTGCGCTTCGCTGGATTCGATCCGCTCGCGATGCCAGCGAGCGCTCTGGTGGCGGCTGCGAGGCAATGCGGAGTGAGAGTCCCCGATGGAACGAACTGGGACGACGCGTTCACGCAGGTGCTGCTGGAGAAGATCGAGCCGCAGCTTGGCATCGAGCGGCCGGTCTTTCTCTGCGACTACCCGAGTTCGCAGGCCGCGCTCGCGAAGCGCCGCGAGAGCGATCCGCGCGTCGCCGAACGATTCGAGCTCTATGCTGCAGGCCTTGAGCTCTGCAACGGCTTCTCCGAGTTGACCGACGCGGTCGAGCAGCGTGCGCGCCTGGTGGAGGAGCAGCAGCTCCGTGCCCAGCTTGGTCGGGAGCAGTTTCCGCTCGACGAAAAGTTTCTCTCCGCGCTCCCGTCGATCCGCTCCGCGGGAGGAGTCGCGGTCGGCGTCGATCGTTTGCTGATGCTGCTCACGGGTGCTCGCACGATCGCGGACGTGCTTCTCTTCCCGGCCTGCGAAGAGTATCCGCACGCGCCGCTCGTCTGACGCGCGCCGCGCTCTAGAGAACGCGCAGGATCAGGCACTTCAAGTAGCGCGTCTCCGGAACGCCGAGGAGCGTCGGATGATCGCGACCCGCGCCTCTGCGCTCGACGACCTGCACTGCGCGATTGGCGTCTGCCGCCGCCGCAAGGACCGTCCGCTCGAAGAGCGCGTCGTCGACGTGAAACGAGCAGCTCGCGGTCACCAGAACGCCGCCCGGATTGAGCATCTGGAAGGCGCGAAGATTGATCTCCTTGTATCCGCGCAGTGCCGGCTCGAGCGCGCCTCGGCTCTTCGCAAAGCCAGGCGGGTCAAGGACGATCGTGTCGTAGCGCGCGCCGGCGTCGGCCTCGTCGCGGAGGAAATCGAACGCGTTCGCGCAGACCCACTCGAGCTTGCCGGAGAGGGAATTGCGCTCAGCGGCAGCGCGACCCTCGGCGAGCGCGCGCTCGCTCTGATCGACGGCGCGCACGCTCGCTGCGTTGCGCGCCAACTGCAGCGCGAACCCTCCCGCATAGGAGAACGCATCGAGCGCGCGACCGAACGCATAGCGACCCGCCTCGACATGATTCTCCGCTTGATCGAGAAACGCGCCGGTCTTCTGTCCCGCGAGCAGATCGGCCGTGAGCTGCACGTCTCCTTCGAGATACGCAACCGGTCCCGGCAGCGTGCCAGCGAGCAGCCCCGTCTTCTGTTCAAGCCCTTCGTGCTCCCGGCTGCGCACGTCGTTGCGCTCTACGATTGCTCGCGGCGAGAGAATGCGCTGCAGCAGCTCGACGATCAGCTCCTTGCGCGCATCGGTCGCCTCGGTGAGCGTCTGCAGAGAGAGGCAATCGGCGTAGCGATCGACGACGAGACCGGGGAGCAGATCGGCCTCGCCGTGCACGAGGCGAACGCCCTTGCGGCGCTCCGGATCGGGCCGCACCGTCTCGCGCAGCGCGATCGCTGCGCGCAGTCGCCGCTCGAGAAATGCGCTGTCGATCGCCTCGTCCTCGCGCGTGAGCAGGCGCAGCGCGATCTGGCTCTCCTTGCCGTAGAAGGCCTTGCCGACGAACCAGCCGCGCTCGTCGACGACGCGCACTGCGGCGCCGCCCTCGAGAGCGGGGTGGGCCTCCATGTCGCTGCGGTAGACCCAGAGGTGTCCGGCTTTGAGGCGCGCAAGTCCGTGCGCGCGGACCACGACCGTGGCCTCGCCGTCGTCGCCTGAAGTGCAGAGTGCGCTCGCGTGCGCGCTGATTCTCGCGGCGTGTCCGGAGTGTCCGCGAACGCGAGATGGGGTCGCGAGCACGGGAGTGTGCTTGATGACCTCGCGTGCCGCCGGAGCAGGCTGGGCGCGGCCTTGCGCTGCTTTCTCCATCCGGCGCTGGTGCGGGCCGGGGCGCTTCTGGCCGCTGCCGCTTGCGTCGAATCGCTTCTCTTTGCCGCGCCGCTCGTCGCTCATTGCCGCCTCGAATCGAGCGCACGCCCAAGGAGGCGCACGCGCTGCTCGAGTAGCACATCTGCGCGCTGCCGCCGCTGCGCGACCGACCGGTTGCATGCACTTCACGCGGCCAGCCGCGCAGCCTCTGCTCTCGCCTGCGCGCTGTGCAGCGAGTCCCGCGCGAGCTGAAATTCCATTCGCGCGATCTCCAGCTCCTGCTCGATGCCCGCGATGCGCTCCTGCCTCGGCCGCAACGGGAACGCGAGAATCCGCGTCCAGAGCCGGTGGGCCTGCTTGAGATCGAGCGGGCGCCGCAGCTCGTCCGCGATCGACTCGAGCGCACGCATGCGGGAGTGGGCGATCGCAAAGTCATCCTGTGCAAGCTCAAGCTGCTTCATCATCGCTGCCTCCGCGAATCGATGTCCGCTGGCTGGAGAACGGTTGCACGCGCTGTGCCGCTCCTGGCGCGGCTCTCCGCTCTCTGTGGAATTCGCCATGACACGTTCGACTTCGACAAATTGTCGTCGTGACATGAACGAAACCGACAGTTCGTCGCTCCTGTTGCGTCCTCGTTGCGACTGCGTCGACTCGATTGCGAATGCATGCGCGCGCGTTGCAGTAGGCTCCCGCGCCATGAGCCAGACGATGATCCACGAGGCCGCTTCGATCACCCGTCGCTTCGCCCGCGAAGTGCTGCTCGAGAAGCGATCTCTGCTCGAGAAGCAGGGAGGGGCTCCTGCTGCGGAGGGAGTGCCGCTCGTCGCCGCGATGCGCGCGCTCGCCTCCAGCCTGGGTTTGCGCGATCTCGCGCAGGACATTGCGCTCGATCCCTCCGCGCACGACGGACTCTTCGCCGGCCCCGCTCTCGGCGCCGCGCTGCTCGGCGAGCTGACCCGCGTGCTCCCCGGATTCGCGCTCTCCTTCGGTGCGTCGTTCGGTCTCTGCGGGCAGAGCATTCTTCGCCGTGGCACCGAAGCGCAGCGCACGCAATGGGCGCGGCCGGTGCTCGCTTTCGAGCGAATCGGCTGCTGGGCGCTCACCGAACCGGAGGCGGGCAGCGACGCGTTCTCGCTGCGCACCCGCGCGGAACGCACGAGTGATGGCTGGGTTCTCTCGGGAGAGAAGAGCTTCATCACCAATGCGCCGATCGCCGATACGTTCGTGATCTTCGCGCGCGTTCACGACACGGCGAGCGCTTCGTCGGGGCCGGCGCTGCACGGGCAGATCCGTCCGTTTCTCCTCGAGCGCAGCGATCGCGGGCTCACCACATCGGCGCCGCTGGACAAGATGGGCATGCGCTGCTCGCCCACCGGATCGATCGCGCTCGATGCGGTGCACATCCCTCTCGATCGTCTGCTTGGAGATCCCGAGGAGAGTGGCAAGCGCGCGGCCCTCGAGACGCTGCTGTTCGAGCGCGCGGGCCTGTCCGCGATGGCGCTGGCGATCGTCGAGGAGTCGCTGCAACTCGCGCTGGCGTGGGCGAAGGAGCGCAAGCAGTTCGGCCAACCCATCGCGCAGTTTCAGGCGGTGCAGCTACGGCTCGCGCGCGTCTACGCGGCGCAGGAGACGATCCGAGCGCTGGTCGAGCAGGGCACGCGGCTCTTCGAGAGCGGCGAGACGTCGCTCGCATGGCTCTGCGCGGCGAAGTACACCGCGAGCACATTGGCGACGGAGTCCGCGATGGAGGCCGTGCAGATCCTTGGCGGCACGGGCTATTGCACCGACGCGCGCGTCGAGGGGCTCGCGCGCGATGCCAAGCTGCTTGAGATTGGCGGCGGCACCAGCGACATCCAGTTGCTCGCCGTCGCGCGCGAGCTGCTCAAAGGATGAAGGTGAATTCAGAACATGAATCAGAGTTCAGCGATTGAAGAGTGATTCATGCAGGAGCCGACAACCCCCGCGTTCACCCGCGCAGAGCGGCCCAGAGCGCGTTGTGCAGTGACGGCGCGCAGGCATCGAGCAGCGGCTGGAGCGTCGCCTTGTGGCTGCGGACGATCTCGGCGCAACTCGGAACGACGACGCCGTTCGCTGCGAGCGCTACCTTCGTTGGCTCGGGAATGAAGAGTCCGGCGCGGCCGCCGTTCGAGGTTGCGCCAAGCGCTTCCGACTCGAGGCAGCTTCCGATCCAGAGCAGAAGGTCCTCGTGGTGCGCCGCCTTCGTCTTCGGCAGGACGCGCAGCACTTCGTCGATCGCGAACGGCGTCGCAGCGTAGATCGTCCCCTGGTGCCAGAACTTGTCGAGCAGCTCGCCGAGAAGCAGCTCGTCGAATCCATCGTCGTCGAGCGAAGGCAGTTTGCGAATCGACGCCGGCGCGCCCCCGATGCCGTTGCCGGTGCCGAAGAGATATCGCCAGGGAATTTCCAGATGCGCGGCCGCCCGACGAATCTCTCGCGCGCGCAAGCGCTGCGGAACGTGTCGCACGAATATAAACAGCAGCGCCCCAATCAGCGAGAGCACCCCGATCGCGATGAGGCTCCCGATCCATTGAAGCAGCGAATGCATCGCAAAGCCGCTCTAGGCGCGGGCGAGCGCCTGCGCGAGATCGTCGACGAGGTCCTGCCCGTTCTCGATTCCGACGCTGAGGCGGATGAAGCCGTCATCGATGCCAAGCAGCTTGCGCGTCTCTGCTGGCACGCTCGCATGCGTCATGATCGCCGGATGCTCGACGAGCGACTCGACGCCACCGAGCGACTCGGCGCAGGCGAAGATGCGCACGTTCTTGAGGAACGTCCGCGCCGCCGGCAGGCCGCCCTTGATGACGAAGGTGACCATTCCGCCGAAGCCGCTCATCTGCCGCTTGGCGAGCGCGTGCTGGGGATGTGACAGAAGGCCCGGCCATGTCACACGCTCGACCTTCGCGTGAGCGGAGAGAGCCTCGACGACGCGGCGTGCGTTCTGCTCGTGCCGCTCCATTCGTACGTGCAGCGTCTTCAATCCGCGCAGCACGAGAAAGCTGTCCATCGGGCCCGGGATCGCGCCCACGGCGTTCTGGAGAAACGCGAGCCGCTGGTGCAGATCGGTATTCGAGGTCACCAGCGCGCCGGCGACGACGTCGGAGTGGCCGTTGAGATACTTCGTCATCGAGTGGGCGACGATATCGATGCCGAGCGCCAGCGGCTTCTGGAAGAACGGCGTCGCGAAGGTGTTATCGCAGACCGAGATGACGTTGCGCTTCCTGCAGATCGCCGCGACCGCTTCGAGGTCGCAGATCTTCAGCATCGGGTTGGTCGGCGTCTCGGCCCAGAGCAGCCTGGTATTGGGCTTGATTGCCGCTTCAATTGCCTTGAGGTCGGTCAGGTCGACATAGCTCTGCTCGATCCCGTGCCGCTTGAAGACCTTGTCGGCGAGGCGATAGGTGCCTCCATAGAGATCGTCGCTCAAGATGACGTGATCGCCAGCGGAGAGCAGATGGAAGACCGCGTCCTGCGCGGCGAGGCCTGATGCGAAGCAGAGGCCGTGCTTTCCGCCCTCGAGCGCGGCGAGGCAATCCTGGAGCGCGTCGCGCGTGGGGTTGCGCGTGCGCGAATATTCGAAGCCCTTATGCTCGCCCGGACCGTCCTGCACATAGGTGGACGTCATGTAGACCGGGGTCATCACCGCGCCCGTGGTCGGGTCGGGCCGCTGGCCTGCGTGAATGGCGAGGGTCTCAAACTTGTCGGTATCGCGAGTGGACATAGCCGCGCGGTGTACGACGGACGTTGCCTTGCGGGCAAGTTCGCAGGTTCGGATCATTCGACTGCTGGTAACGTCGGGCAATGGCCAACAACGACTCTGCTCGATCCTCTCGCCCTCTTGCCTGGACGATTCTTCACTGGGTGATCCTCATCCACTTCACGATTGAGATCATCTATGCGGGATATATGACGATGGTTGTCCTGCGGCCGCCCGGTGCGGGGATCGGGCCGTTGGGAAATGCCGCGCTGACGATATCTCCGGAGCTTTTCCTCAAGCGGCGCGCCTATGCGATCGAGAACTGGATCGCGACGGGCGGGCTGGTCGTGTATCTCGCGATCACCGAAATCGGCCCGCGCTTCTGGTCGCGGCGCGAGCGTGCGGAGTGAGCGCGGATTCGATCCCGACCGCTACTGGCGCGGCCGCGCGGCATCCGCTGCCCATTCTCACGCCGATCGGCAAGCTGCAGATGATCGGCTTTGAAATGGCCGAATCGACGCCCGTCTCGCTGGTGAAGTTGCGGGAGCGATTGGGGACCTGGCGCGCGCTGCGCGTGATTGGAAGTCTCGTCTGGAGATCGGTATTGCGCGATCCAACGCGCAAGCTTCCTTCCCCGAAGACGAACGACGAGTGGCTGACCTTCCGGCAGCTGCGACCGGTGATTCTCCTCGAGGATGCAATGGTGCTGGGCCTCGGACTCTCTCGCGAAGAGGCCTATCCGATCCTGCGCGATGTGGTGCTCGCGAGTGGGACGCGCTTTCTCGCCGCGTTCATGCCCGCGATCTCCTCGACCGATTGGCGCGCATCGAGCACGGCGGAGCGCGACGCGTTTGCGGCCGGATTAATCACCCGACTTTTTAATGCCCGCATTGCTCGCGTGGCGACCAGCAATGACGCGCTCACCTTCGATGTCGGGCAGTGCCGCTTCGCCGATGCCGTGCGCATCCTCGACCGGAAGCATCTCGGACCCCTCTTCTGCGAGGTCGACGCGGCGTTTGTCGAGCGAGAGGGTTCGACGCTGACGCTCAAGCGCGCCAATACCATCGCCAATGGTGCGCGCGAGTGCGATTTCCGCTGGGAGATGAAGCAGTGATGATTCGCCGGGAGTCGATGTAATGGATCCCGAACGGGTCCAGGGCGACCTGCTAGAGCAGCGTGCGCTCGTGGTCGAATATAGACGCTGATATCGATACCAGCTCGATACCAGCGCTATCGACTCGAATGGACCAACTATCGAACGGCCACGCGCGTCCCAAGCCAATCGATCAGATCGATCTTGGTGAGAATCGCGGCCAGCTTGTCGCCCTCTTTAACAATCGCGACGTGGTCGGTCGCGAAGAGTTCCTTCAATCGCGAGACCGGTGTGCGCAGCGTGACCACGCCTGCGAGCGGCTTCATGACGGCGCGAATCGAGTCGTCCATCTTGTGCCGGCCATCGAGGAGCGCTTGCAGCAGATCGACCTCGTGGAGCATCGCGATTGGCTTATTGCCCGGTTCGATGACCGGCAGCTGCGAGATGCCGTGCTTCTTCATTAACTCCACTGCCACGCGGGCCTTGTCGTCCGCCTGCACGGTAAACAGTTCGGGCCGCCGTCCCGCGAGCAGATCTGCGACGGTGCCAAGCCGATCCGCCGGGTCGAGGAAGCCGTTATCCTTCATCCACTCGTCGTTATAGAACTTCGAGATATATCGGCTACCGGAGTCGGGCAGAACGACGAGGATGTTCTTCCCCTTGCCGAGCTCCTTGGCCAGCTCGACCGCGACGTGAACGGCGGCGCCCGATGATCCGCCGGCGAAGATTCCCTCTTCGCGAGCGAGGCGCCGGGCTGCGGTGAACGATTCCTTATCGTCGACGCGGCGGATATCGTCGATTACCGAAAGGTCGAGCGCGCCGCAGAGCATATCCTCGCCGATACCTTCAACCTTATAGACGTGCGGAGTAATCAACTTCCCCGTCTTGAAGTAGTCGAGATAGACCGAGCCTTCCGGGTCGACGCCGACGTTTTTAATCGACGGATACTTCTCCTTCAGCAGCTTGCCCGCGCCGCTCATCGTCCCGCCAGTGCCCAATCCTGCGACGAAGAAGTCGGGCTTGATATTGGCCTTCGCGCAGTCGTCGGCCAGCTCTGTGCCGGTCGAGAGGTAATGGGCCGCGATATTATCCTTGTTATGATACTGGTTGAGCATGAACGAGCCCGGCGTCTCGCGGTGGATGCGCTTGGCGGTCTCGTAATAGCTGCGTGGATCCTCGGCGGGCACGTTGGTCGGCGTCACCACGACTTCAGCGCCGAGCGCCTTGAGCGCATTGATCTTCTCGCTCGACATCTTGTCCGGCATCGTGAAGACGCAGCGATATCCCTTCACCGCGGCCCAGAGCGCGACGCCCATTCCGGTATTGCCCGAAGTATTCTCGACGATGGTCGCGCCCGGCTTGATCGTGCCTTCGCGCACGGCCTTCTCGAGGATATGCAGCGCCATTCGATCTTTAATCGCGCCGCCCGGATTCATGAACTCGCACTTCGCATAGACGGCAGCGTCCTCAGGACCCGCGAGGCGATTGAGCCGCACGAGCGGCGTGTTTCCGATGGCGTCGAGGATGTTGGCGAAGACCGGCATGTGCGCTCCGAAATGCCGCATGCGCCTTGAACGCGGGGGAAGCGGCCACCCTTGCGCGCGGCGACTGTATAGACCGAGCGGCGGCTCGCGGGGGAGTCGATTGACCGACCGATGGAGCGCACCGCTCTCCTTGGCCGGGTTCTGCTACTCTCCGCGCCGCGATGACTGAGACCGAATTGCGAGAGGCCTGCGCAAGCGCCGTCGGGCGCGATGCGAGCAGCACCCTGGTGACGCGCCTCGCTGGCGGCGCGGGCAACCGCGTCTATTGGCGCATCGAATGGCCGACCCCCTCGGTGACCGTGCGCGCCGTCGAGGGCGACGCGCTTGACGCCGAGCCCGCGGGCCCGCGTTCGCTCGTCGTGATGGAGCTGCCGCCGGAGCCGGGCAAGAGCGAGGAGGCGAGCCACGAGGTTGCGCCGGTCGAGTTGCCGTTTCTCAACGTGCATCGCTATCTGAGTGGCATCGGCGTGCGCGTGCCGCGAATCTTTCTCGATGCGCACCAGCGCGGACTGGTGGTTCTCGAGGACCTGACCGATCGCACGATCGAGCAGGCGCTCCTTGATGGCGGCGATCGCCGCGCGATCTACTCCCGCGCCGTCGAGCAGCTCGCCCGCCTGCGCGCGCACGCCGAGACGCATCCGGACAACAGCTGCCTCGCCTGGTCTCGCGCCTTCGATTTCGATCTCTACCAGTGGGAGTTCGAGCATTTCATCGAGTGGGGCCTGCTCGCCCGCCAGGCCACGCCCAGCGCGGCCGAGCTGCTTGAGCTGCGCGCAATCTTCACCGAGGTCAGCCGCGAACTGGCCGCCGCCCCCCGCTCGTTCACGCACCGCGATTACCAGAGCCGCAACATCATGGTGCTCGACTCGGGTGACCAGGTGGTCATCGACTTCCAGGACGCACTGCAAGGGCCGCGGCAGTACGACCTGGTGGCGCTGCTTCGCGACAGCTACATCGAGGTCGATCGGCCGCTCATCGACGAGATGCTTTCGCTCTACCAGCAGCGCTTTGCGGAGGCGGGCGGCGAACATCTCGACCTCGGCGCCTTCAGCACGTTCTTCGATCTGCTCACCGTGCAGCGCAAGCTCAAGGACGCGGGCCGATTCGTCTTCATCGATCAGGTGAAGAAGAATCCCGGCTTCCTCAAGCACATTCCGGCGAGCCTCGGTTACGTCAAGGCCGCGCTCGCCCGACTGCCGCAGTTGAAGCGCGCGGCGGAGATCCTTGCGCGGCACGTACCGGAGCTTCGGTGAGCCTTCGGCGCCTCGCGCTGTTGCCGATCGCGGTTTCGGCCGAAGCCCCCGATGATTCGCTCGAGCAGGCTGGGAGCGGACTTCCGGATTCCGGGCTGCTCGCGGGATCTGATCGGGCGGCGCTTGCGGAGTGGATCAACTCGGACCTTGCGCAGTGGCTCGCTTCGTCGGGCGCGCTCGAGGTGCTGCGCATCGAACTCGAAGACAGCGGCGGGGGCGATGCGCAAGAGGATGCCGCGCCGAGCGACGCAGAGGGGGAGGGCGATTTGCGAGAAGGCGAAGAGCTCTTCTCTCTTGAGTCGATCGCGGAGGCGGCCCGAGCCGTGAATGCCGATCTGGTGCTTGCCTGCGCGTTGGCGGCGGACCCGAACGCCGTCGAGTTGACGGGCCTGCTCGTCGATGCCTCGGGAGAAGAGCGCCTGCGTCTGACGCTGGGAGGCGCACTGGGCGCGGCCCATCTGCTTGCGCAGCGGCTCACGCGCGAGCTGTTGCTCTCGCTCGGTGAGGATGGGTCTGCTCCTGAGCCAGCGGGCGACGAGCAGGTCGATGCAGCCGCGCTGCTTGCGCTCTGCCGTGGTGCACGCGCGCTCGCCGACGCGGCGCGGGCGCCGGAGAGCGACGATGCGCAAACCCTTGCGCAGAGCGGGCGCGCGCGTTCTCTGCGCGATCCGTCGACGGGCATCGCCGAGCTGCTCGAGGCGATCACGCTCGCACCGTCGCTGGTCGCGGCGCGCGACCTTCTGCTGCGTGGAGCAGAGGAGGCTGCGCGTGGCGCGTGGATGCCCTCGTGGCTTTCTGCGCTCGAGCGGCTCACGCTCCTGCTTCCCGGCGACGTCGATGTTCTGGCTGCGCTCGCCGATTATCGGCTTCTCCATGACGATCACGATGGCGCCCACGAGCTGCTCCTGCAGGCTCGAGACCTCGCCGATGGCGGAGATGAAGAGGCGCAACTGCTCGCTCGGCTCGCGTCGCTTGCGGAACATGCGCGCAGATACGACGAGGCCGAGCAGCATCTGCGCGCGGCCACGCGGCTCGCCGACGATCCTGAACTCCACTTGCGCCTCGGCCTTCTGCTCGCGGCGCACGATCCGGCCGAGTCGGTCCGCTCCCTCCAGCGCGCTGTCGTGTTGGCGCCCGACCACGCGGGTGGCCGGCTGGCGCTTGCTCGGCAGCTTCGCGCGCAAGGTGAACTCGGGCGGGCCGCGACAGAGGCCGCTCGCGCCGTGCAGCTTTCTCAGGGTGATCCGTCCCTCGCGCAATCGGCGGCCGCGCTGCTGCGGGAGCTGATCGAGAGCGCGCAACCGTAGGCGTCCTGTCCCCGAAGCAGACGAGCCGCCCCGCTTTCGCAGGACGGCCCGAAGGCACATCGATACACGCGTCCGGTTCGGCTAGGGAACCGGCTTGGAGTCGATGTTCAGCGAGTTCTTGGCCTGCTCCGCCGTCGCCGCCTTGATGGTGGCGCTCGACAGATACGCAGTCGTCGCATCGATCACCACGCGCGGATAGAAGCCCGCCGCCGTGACGTGATCGTTTCCGCGAAGAATCGACGGCGCCGCAGTGACCGTGCTCGCGCTCGGATCCCACTGGGCGAACTTCAGCGAGACCTGCGTGCCATCCTGGTACGCGACCGCGACCTTGCCGGAGTTGGTGAACGCGATCCCGCTCTGCACGCCGGGGAACGTCTGCGGATGCCAGGCTGCACCCGCGGCCGCGAGGCCGTTGTCGATGACGTGGATGTTGTTGTGCGTCGAGCCCACGTCGTGCTTCGCATGCGCGATGAGTGTGTCGGCCTGGTAGAGCAGGAACTGCTGCGTCGTCAGGTCCTGGAATCCGATCGCGATGCGTCCACCGGCAGACCCCGCCGGCCCGATCGCGAGCGACGGGAAGCGGCCCGTGTCGCGCTTGGGCGCAGGGGCGAGGTCGATGCCATCGAGGACGACGGGAGCAGCGAACCCGGGCGTCGTGACGGTGCCGCCCGACGCGATGTTGCCGCCGATGACCGCCTTGAGCGCCTGGTTGATCGAGTCGTAGTACGCGATGACCGGGAGGTCGTCCTTGAACTTCAACGACGGCATCAGGCCCGTTCCCTGCGGAACGTCGGTCTGCGCGGCCGTCTGCACCGAGGGATCACAGACAGGCGTCTGGTTTGTATCGGTCCCCTTCACGCAGGTGTTCTGGCCGGTGCATGCAGGAGTGCAGGTCGGCGCGGGAACGGCGCAGCGGCTTCCACCTGGCGCGTTCGGGTCCGCGACGCAGACGGTCGAGGCGCTGCAGCCGCCACCGCACGGAGGCGCGGGGCGAACGAGCTGCTCGACGAGGATGGGCGAGGACCAGTCTGCGCGAGACGTCGGCTGCGCCTTGGTCGCGACGATGTAATAGAGCGCCGTGGTCGGCCCCGTCTCCGTGTTCGCGTTCGTGTCGAGGCTCGCGCGCTGGAAGTAGGCGATGGCCGGAATGTTCTGCGACGTCAGCGCGATCGACGTGAAGAGACCGACGTCGCCCGTCATGCCGCCGCCAACGCCAGCGCTGGTTCCGTCGAGCGTGACCGGCGCCGACCAGTTCGCGTTCGCGCCACCGTAGCGGGCGATGAACTTCAGGTCGCCGTTGTCGACATCGTAATACGAAATGTAGAGGTCTCCGGTCAGCGACGCCGCGATCGAGCTGTACTGGCCGACGTTCGGACCCGGATTGGTGATGCCGTTGCGCGGGCCGTTCGGATCGCCGCCGAGCGTGCCGGTCGCGGGAACGCCGTCGATCCACTGGCGCTTGGTCGGCGTGGTCAGGTTGCTCTTGTCGTACGAGTAGACGACGAGGTCGCCGTACTCACCGTCATACGCGCTGACATACAGCGACGTGCCGGCCTGCGCGAGGCTCGAGTGGCGCGCGACATCGTGCACCACCAGCGGCGGCAGCTCGATGCAGTCGCACGTCTCGGTGGCGAGGTCGCAGGTGTCGAAGATGTTGGTCGGGTTGTGCAGCACGAGCATCTGCCCGACGGGGCAGGTGCGCTGGCAGGTCGGCGAGGTCTTCGGCGCCGGCGAGCAGTAGTTCGTCTCCGTGATGCAGACCTGGTCTTCGCCGTTCTTCATCGGGCAGCCGCCGTTGCAGGGAGGCGCGCCCACGCAGAAGTTGTTGAAGCAGACGGTGCTCGGGTCGGTGCAGGCGCCCGAGGGCGAGCAGGCCGCGAACGTGCAACCGAGGCCGCTCGGACGCACGCCGATGGTCTGGCAGACTTCGCCCTGGACGGGGCACGAACCCGGGCCGGTGCACGAGGTGAACTTGTCAGCGCAGAAGTGGCCCTGGAGGTTGCAGATCTGCGAGGGGCAGCAGTCGTCCGCCGTGTCGCAGGTGCGCGCCGCTTCGACGCAGGCCGGGATCGGGACGGCGGTCGTGTCGCAGTACCAGCGTGTATCGCCACCGTGCAGGTTGATGCAGTCCTGTGTCGATTGGCATCCGGCCGTCTGCGTCCTGTCGTTCTTGCACGCGGAGAGCGCGGCGGCGGCGATGAGAGCGGCAACCAGGCTGCTGCGAAGGGTACACGACGTCATCAGACGACCTCTGAAGCAACCCGAAGGGAGAATCCCGTCCGGACAGGGAATAGACAGTCGGGCAGTTTACCAGCCCCTTCGGCGGCGCAGCAACGGCGTGGGCCTCGGGCAGACGACCGATGAGACGGCTGGGCGTCGGCGCCGCTCTGGGCGCGCCTCTACGCGATAGAGTGCCGCCTCGGACGCTGATGATTGCTCTCGCCCTCGCTGCCACGCTGCACGCTGTTCTCGCCGCGCCCCCCCTGGCGGCAGAGGCCGCGCCGTCGCCGCGAATCTCCGCGGATGAGCTCGAGCTGCTGCGCCGATCGCTGCGCCCGGACGGTCTCGCCGAGCTGTTGTCCCACGCCGCACCGCTTGCGCAGCTGCCTCTCTCTGAGGTCGATGCCCAGCTCGATCTCGACAACGCGCGCATCGACGGCCACCTGCGGCTGCTCTTCACCAATCGGGAGCGCGCGCCCATCTCCGATCTGGTGCTGCGGCTGATCCCCAACGCGCCATCGCTCAAGTCTGGCAGTGCGATGCGGGTGGATGAAGTGCGGGTCGATGGGCGGCCGCTCAGCGCGCGATCGCACGGCTCGGTCGTCGAGATCCCACTTGGGTTGCCGCTGGCGCCGAATGCGACGCTCGTGTTGACGCTGGTCTTCCACGGCAAGCTGTCCAGAGTGAAACCGGGAGAGGATCTGCTCGCGCCGTCGGCAGAGCTTCTCGCGCAGCTTGCACCCGGGCTCGGGACGATGGGCGGCTCCTCGTCGCGCGCGGCAGAGGCTGGCGCGCGTCGGGGATATGCGACCTTCGCGGTCAGCCAGGCGGGCGCGCTGCTGCTCGACTGGTATCCGCAGCTCGCTGCGCGCGTGGGCTCGGCCTGGGACGTTCGCGAGACGGGGCCTCTTGGCGATTCGCTGCACGCGGATGTCTCGTCGGCGCTCGTGTCGCTCTCGGTGGCGCGCGGCCTCCGCGTCGAGGGGGCGGGAGTTGCGCTCGGCCAGCATGAGAGCGGTGCGGGCGAGGTCGCGACGTTCGCGCTCGCTGGCCTGCGCGGTGCGCTGGGCGTCGCGGTGCTGCGCGCGCCCGAGGAGCTCTCCGACGAGGTGCATCCAGAGGGGGATCTGCGCCTGCCTCCGATTCGTCTGCGCGCTGCCTCTCTCCACGGGCCGGCCGGGGCGCGAGCGCTGCTTGCGTGCGCACGCGATGCTCTCGGCGAAATTTCTCCTCGCTGGGGCGCCTATCCGTGGGCCGATCTGCTGCTGCTCGAAGCGCCGCTCACAGGAGGTGCCGGCGGCGTCGAGCAGTCTGGGCTCGTGGTGCTCTCACGCGGACTGGGAGGCGGCGTCGCGAGTCCGCTCTCGGGCGCAACCTCGGCGAGCGATCCGCTCCCGGACGGCCCGGGACTCTTCTCCTTCACCTGTCACCACGAGGTCGCGCACCAGTGGTTCCCCAGCGTCGTCGGCAGCGATCCGCGTCGCGCACCCTGGCTCGACGAGGCCCTCGCTCAGGATGCTGCGGTGCGGGTCGCCCAGTCCGTCGCTGGCGGCGGCGATGCGGGAAAGTTCGCGGCCCAGACAGCTTCGCGCCGCTTCGTCACGCTCAACTACCAGGCGATGCGCCGGCTCGGCCATGCCGATGGACGCGTCGATCGCGCAGCAGATGAATTCCACTCACCCGTCGCCTACTCCGGTCTGATCTACGGAAAGGCGCCGCTCTATCTCGCGGCGGTGCGCGCGCTGATCGGAGACGAGCGATTCGACGAGGCGCTGCGAACTCTGCGCGGGCAGCGCGCGTTTCGCGAGGGGAGCGCGGCGGATCTTCTCGGCGCCTTCGCGAAGGCCGACCCCGCGAGGACAGAGCAGCTCGAGGCCCTCGCCGCGCGATGGCTGCGCGAGAAGCACGGCGACGAGGACATCGCCCCTCTCGATGCCTCCGATCTCCTCGACAGTCTGGGCGGCGGCGCGCCGTCGGTGGAAAGCCTGGCGCAGTTGGTGCGTCTGCTGGGCGCTGCGGGGAAGGGCGCAAACAGCGGGACCGCGCCAGTGCTCGACGATCGCTCGCTGCGGCGGGCCCTGCGTGAGCTGGAGAAGTCGATGCCGGAACTGCGGGAGTTGCTGCAGCAGGGCAATGGAGGGAGCGGGCTGCCGCCGTAGACAGACCAAGGAGGAAGCGACTTTCTTCTGGCGTGTAACTTCCTAATCAGCAGTCACTTGCCAAAGACAAGTAACTATCTGGCTGGGAAATCTCCGAGCAGAAGTGCGACGCTGCGATCGAGGTCGGCGAAGTTCTCGACGACGATCTCGGCTCCGTGCACGCCCAGATCGTGCGCTGTGAAGCGGCCGGTCGCGACGCCGCAGGCCGGCAGCCCTGCCTCGTGTGCGGCAAGGATCCCGCGCGGCGTGTCGTCGATGACGAGCGCCTCGGTGGCGCCCCGCGCCCTCGCGCGCTCCCAGGCCTTCCTGACGATCTCGGGTCGCGGCTCTGCGTCGCTGCCGTAGCCGCCGAACGAAAAGTGGCTCCAGAGTCCGGCGCTGCCGAGCTTGAGCTCTGCGCCGCGCTCGAGATTTCCCGTGCACAGGCCAAGAAGAATCCCGTCGCGCGTCGCGAGATGCGGGATGAGCGCGTCGATTCCCGGCTGAGGTGCAAACGCACCCTGCGCACACTCGACGGAGAGCGCTGCGAGATAGCCCTCGAGGACCGCTTCAATCTCGCTCTCGCGCACGAGCTGCATCCGCTCCTGGATCGGCAAGGCGGCAAGCTTCACCGCCTCGTCGGGATCGCGGAAGATCACGCCCTGCGCGGGCGCGCGCTCCTCTCGAAGGTGGCCGAGCTCCGCCGCGAGCAGAATCCGCACGATCGCCCGATCGGTCATTCCGTCGAGCCGCATCTTGCGCAACTCCTCGAGTGCGGCCGGCCGCGCATGCAGCGTCGCCGCGAGCGCGCGCGTGCCTGCTCCCTTGCTGCGGGTCAGCGTGCCGTCGATGTCCCAGAGCAGCGCGCGCATCGCCACGAGCCGTCAATGCACGCAGGTGTCTGTGCTCTGCTGGCCGGCGCAGTAGGTGAGCTGCGACACGCCACAATCGGGCGCGTCGAACGTGCCGCTGAGGGCATCGCCGCCGAACTGCAGGTTGAACGAGCCGGTCAGTCCTCTGCTGGCGATCGTGTCGACCGTGATCGAGCCGCTGCTCGCCGAGACGTCGGCGGTCACGCCGCACTGTGCGTCGGTGCGGGAGAGGTTGGCGACCGCCGTCGCGAGCAGGCCGTTCACGGGGGTCAGGTTGTTGATCGTGTAGCTCCCCGGCGTGATCGCGACTGCGCTGGTGGAGCCATTGAGTGCGACCGCTCCGATGCTCAGTCGCAGCACGGTGTTGCTCGCTGGATCGACGTGGCTGGTGAACGACGCGCAGAGACCGGCCTGGGTGTCGAGGATCACCAGCGCGAGCACGCTCGGCAACGTCTGGGTACCCGAGCAGTTTGGATCGACCACCAGCGACGTCGCCTCGGCGACCGTGGGGATGCTGATTCCGTGAACTCCTCCATCGACTTCATTCGCGCTACCGCCGCCCGCGCCGCCCGCAGACCCGCCACCAGCGCCGCCGCCCGCACCGCCGCCGCTTCCTCCGGCGCCGCCGTCACTCTCTGTCACGCTGCTTGGCGCGCAGAAGGTCGCGAGCGCAGCATTGCACGACAGGCTCGCGGCGCTCGCGGTGTGGTTCGCATCGATCTCGCAGATGAGCGACCCGAACGTCCACGTCGTGATCGGCGAGTTTCCGTCGGTGCACGACTGCGCGCGCATGGTCTGGCCCGGGCACTCCCAGGTCTGGCAGGTGCGGCTCGAACTCGTGCAGGCGAGCGCGCCCAGACAGAGCGCGGCGATCAGGATGAAGGCTCTCATCGTCTCTCCTTATTCGAGCACGCGCACCGGCAGGATCACCATCGCGATCCCGGTGAACTGCAAACGGCGTTGGATGGCGTAGGCGGTCTCGTTGTGCAGCAGCTTGTCGAACCAGCGCTCGCGCTCGAAGATCAGCTTCCCGGCGAAGAACATCGCGCGCGGAAACTCCTTCGCGACGTCGGTCGCAAGCCGCGAACACTCCGCGACCGCTTCGGTTCCCACGCTCATCCGCGACTCGGCGGGCATGCCCATCCGGTGCGCGAGCGCGACGTACTTTTCGAGGCCGGCCTCGGTCTGCGCGCGCACGCGATCGACCTCTTCGACGCCCTGGAACGTGGCGCTGTCGACGACGCCGACGCCCATGAAGACGACGTTCGAGTAGTAGCGCGGGAAGAGTCGCAGGACCGTGAGCAGCGAGTGGATGCCGAGGCCCGAGTAGCCGCCGACGAGCAGCACCGCAGTGGGCTTCAAGCGATCGATCGCGAGCTCTTTCGTCTGGTCTGCGCCCGGCAGAGCGCCGAGGATTTCGTCGAGCCGCTGCAGCCGCTTGAGCACTCCGTTGTAGTGCTTCTTGATGAGCAGGCAGATCGTCACCAGCGTGCCCGTCACGACCACGGTCAGCCACGCGCCCTCGGTAAATTTCTCGAAGACGTTGACCACGAGGATGCCGAAGCAGAGGACAAATCCGACGATGTGGATCTGGATCTGCTTCCACCAGTCGGTGTGCTTTGTGCGCGTGTCGGCCATCAGCCAGTAGCGGATCATGCCCGCCTGGCTGAGCGAGAACGTGACGAAGACGTTGATCGAGTACATCACGACCAGCGCGTCGACCGAGCCGCCCGTGTAGAGGAGCATCCCGAGGCTGGTGAAGCCCATCAGCATGACGCCGTTCTGCATCGTGAGACGATCGGAGAGCGCGCTGAACTGGTGCGGCAACCACGAGTCGTGCGCCATGTTCGCCATCACTCGCGGGCCGTCGATGAAGCCCGCTTGCGCCGCGACGAAGAGGAGCAGCGCTTCCGACATCAGCGTGATGATGACGAAGCCCTTGCCCACCGGTACGCCGAGGAGGGTGACCGAGCCCGCGAGGTTGTTCGCGAGCACGTAGTTCATCGTCTGGCCTTCAGTGTGGTGCACGCCGACGAGCAGGTACGCGATGATGATGCCGCCGGCCGTGATGGCGAGGCTGATGGCCATGTAGACCATCGTCCGCTTCGCCGTCTTCACGCGCGGCTCGCGCATGATCTGCAGACCGTTGGAGACCGCTTCGATGCCCGTGTACGTGCCCGCGCCGAGTGAGTAGGCCTTGAGGAACATCAGCATCAGACCGATCGCGCCCATCGTGCCGAGGTCGTGGTGCAAGCCCGTGGGGACGCTCTGCAGCACCGCGGGGATGTGACCGAGGTGGAGGACGATCGCGCCGCCGATGACGATGGCGTGCGTGGCGAGGAAGATAAGGAAGATGGGGACCAGCGCGGTCACCGACTCCTTCACTCCGCGGATGTTCATCGCCATCAGGACGAGAAGGGCCGTGACCTCGACCGGCATCTTCAGCGCCATCACCCACGGCGGGAGGTTGCTGAAGATGGAGAAGATCGCATCTCCGCCGGCCGCGATCGAAGTCGTGATGGTGAGGATGTAATCGATGAGCAGCGCCGAGCCGGAGACGACGCCTGCCTTGGGGCCGAGCAGCCTTGTGGCGACGACGTAGCCGCCGCCACCGAACGGGAAGTGCTCGATGATCTTGCTGTACGCCGCCGCGATGATGAGGACGGTGAGCGCGGTGAGCAGTGCGAGGAAGACGGCGAGGTACTGGCTGTCGCCGAGGTTCTTGAACGCCTCTTCGGGACCGTACGAGGACGACGACAGTCCGTCTGCGCCGAGGCCGACCCAGGCAAGGAATGCGACCAGCGAGATGTGCTCGAAGAGATGCGGATCGAGCACGTCGCGCTTCTCGCCGAAGACGGCGCGGCGCAGGCGTTGCGAGACGGAGAGCTCAGCGGCCGGCGAAGTCTTCTCGCCGTCGGGAGGAGTAGACGGACTGGGGTTGTCCATGCGTTGGGGTCAAGCTCCTAGCACGAAACTTCTACGTCAGACCGCGGTGGACGAACTCGACGAGCGCCCGGGCCGCCTCGACTGGCGCGGCCGGCGTGATGCCGTGGCCGAGGTTGAAGATGTGTCCGCCGCCCGCCGCCTTCGCTTCCCGCAGCACGTGCTGCACGCGCGCCGCGAGAATATCGTGCGGCAGGAAGAGCGAAGTCGGATCGAGGTTTCCCTGCAGCGCGACCTTCGGGCCGACACGCGTGCGCGCGACGGAGAGCGGCACGCGCCAATCGACGCCGACGACGTCCGCGCCCGTGCGGGACAAGGGCGCGAGCAGCTCGCCCGTCTCGACGCCGAAGACGATCACGGGCTGCGGATTCACTGGATCGCGCTTGAGTCCCGCGATGACGCGCTCGATCCACGGCGCGCCGAGCTTCGCGTAGTCCTCGGGCGAGAGAGCCCCGGCCCACGAGTCGAAGATCTGCAGCGCCTGCGCTCCGGCGGCGAGCTGCGCGTTCAAATAGAGAATGATCGAATCGGTAATTTTCGATAACAGCGCTTCGGCGAGCTTCTCGTCCGAGAGCAGGAGCGCCTTGGCCTTCTCGAAGGAGCGCGAGGTCTTGCCCTCGATCATGTAGGCCGCGAGCGTCCACGGTGCGCCCGAGAAGCCGATGAGCGGAACCTTCCCGTCGAGGCTGCGCTTGATCTTGCGCACCGCCTCCATCACGTAGCCGAGCTTTTCTTCCGGGTCGGGCACGATCAGCGCATCGACATCGGCGCGCGTGCGGACGGGCGTCGGGAACTGCGGTCCGCCGTCGTCGAGGACCAGCGGGCAGCCCATCGAATCGCAGATGAGGAGGATGTCGGAGAAGAGGATCGCGGCGTCGACGCCGAGGATCTCGACGGGCTGCAGCGTCACCTCGCAGGCGGCGTCGGGAGTCCGGCAGAGCTCGAGGAACGAGTAGTTCGCGCGCACGGCGCGGTACTCGGGAAGGTAGCGGCCGGCCTGGCGCATGATCCAGATCGGCGTGGCATCGACAGGGAGACCGCGGCAGGCGCGGAGGAATCGGTCGGCTCGTGACATAGAGCGGGTCGATATCACGGACGCGGCGGCGATTCAGCAGTGCCGCGTGCGCTCGAGGCAGGCGATTGCTCCAGCAGCTTCAGCTGCGACGCGAGACCTGCTGAAGCTCGAGCACCGACTTTCCGTTCTGGTAGACGCGCACGCTGCCCGACGATTGAGAGACGCTGATGGCGACCGCCTTCGTCTCCATCGTGATGCCGGCGGCGGCAGCGTGACGTGCGCCGAGACCGAGCTGGAGCTGCACGGTGGTCTTCGGATCGCCGACTTGCAGGTAGCGGCCCGCTGCGAGAACGACGCCGTCCTCTCGGATGATGAAGGCGCCGTCGAGCACCGCGAAGTTCTTCACCGCCTCGCGGATCTTCGGGTCGAGGACGTTGCGCTCCGCCTCCGAGATGCCGCCGAACGGATTGATGGTCAGCTGCTTGCTGTGCTCCATCACCGCGGTCGAATCGCCGAGCACGAAGATGGTGCCGATGGGGTGGCCCTCGAACCCTTCGTGGCCAATTGCCATCGCGAGCGAGACGATCGCTTCGACGACCTGCGAGCTGAACTCCGCGCCCAGCGTGACTGTGTCGATCGCGACCTTCTCCTCGAAGCCGCGCCCGATCTGCAGCTTCACGAGCGTGTCAGGACTCTTCGCGCCCGAGCGGCCAGTGAGGCAGATCACCGATTCACCGTCGGTGAAGACGTTCGCGGTCATCGCCGCGACGAGAGCCACTTTGACTTTTTCGACGCGCGAGTAGTCGTAGGGCGGCACCGTTACGCAGACGTAGCCCTGCTTGCGCAGATTCTGGGCGAGCCGCTCCTCGGTGACGGCGTAGACAAGCTTCTTCTTCAGCGGGCGCCCGCGCAGATCGGCCGGCGAGACGGGCACGTCGCTGACGTAGAGGAGATGATCGACTTCGGGCCGTCCGGCGAGGGAGAGCACGGCCTTCATGAACGTGCGGTCGAACTTGAGGTCGGCCAAGTTTGTGCGCCTTTCTTCGCTCGGCAGCGCGATGCGGCACGCCATCCTTGCTTGACGCCACGATACTGGCCTCCCTACACTGCCGCCTCTTTTTTGCCTCGTCGTCCTCCTCACGCCACCGCAACACTGCACGGGGGTTCTCCCTTGAATCAGAAAGACCAGAAGCGCTTCAAGAAGATCCTCGAGGAGAACAAGAAAGCGCTGCTCAGCAGCGCGACCAAGACCCTCAAGGAGGAAGCGACGTTCGACACCGACGATCTGCCGGATGAGATCGACCTGGCGTCGAGCGAGTACACGCAGAGCATGGTGTTCCGCCTGCGCGATCGCGAGAAGTTCCTCCTCAAGAAGATCGACGACGCGCTCGCGCGCATCGAGACGAACACCTACGGCATCTGCGAGATCTGCGAAGAAGAGATCTCGATCAAGCGGCTTGAGGCGCGTCCGGTGACGACGATGTGCATCCGGTGCAAGGAGGAGCAGGAGAAGCAGGAGAAGTCGTACGGGTGATGGGCGCGCGGTGCGGCCGGTGGTGTCGGCCGTGCTCAAACATGCATCCGCGGCCGATGTAGAAGCCTGCTCATCCAGCGCTGTGTAGGGCCGCTCCTGAACTGCGCGCGGCCGTCACCACCGGCCACACCGCGCTCGATCAGCGTGAGAAATAAGAAGAGGAGCAGCGCCTTTCGAGTGCGCTGCTCCTCTTTTTCTTTTCGTCCGGTTCAAGCTGAGGACCACCGCATCCCGGTGGTCCTCAGCACCGATCACTCCGGATCGCAGGGGCCGGTGCAGGTCTGCGCGATGGTTCCGGTGCGGAAGAAGGCGTCGGCCATCTGCTGTGCGTCGGGCTCGGTGCGCAGCGTGTCGTGTGGATCGTCGCCGTACTGGGCGCCGTCCGGCGGCAGATTCACCGTCGGCATCGCGGGCAGGCCGAAGGAGAATTCGACGATGGTCGAGCCGGTGGTCTGCGCGCCGGTGACGTCGTCGATGCCGTAGATCTCGCGGTTGACGGGCCCGAGATTCTTCGCGCCGATCGTGTTGGCGAGAATGTGCGCGCCGAGTGTTGTGACTTGATGGTCACCAATTGCGGCGTGGATGAGGACGCGGTGCGCGGGAGTGTTTGCGCCGTCGCCATTGGTGAGAAGCGGCACGAAGCCGGTCGGCTCGACGCGATCCCAGAACTGCTGGATCAGGTTCAGATAGAGCTGCTCGTCGCGCGCGTCGGGGAGCGAGTTGACGAGCAGGTGGCGGTACTGCTGGAAGTCGACGCTGCGATCGAGCAGCAGGTTGTACGGCATGCCCGGCTCGCCGAGCAGCCCGCGCGTGACGTCGGTGGAGATCGCCATGTACGTCGCGCCGAAGACGCCGCCCTGGCTGTCGCCTCGATAGAACGCCAGCGACGGATCGTAGACGGGCACGCCGCCAACCTGAACGGCCGGGTCGCGCGCGAAGCGGCCCTTCATCATGCGCATCGCGAGAAGCGAGTTGACCATGCCCTGCTCCTGGTGCTCGACGAGCGTGGGGAACGAGCCGACGTCGTCGACGACCGAGTTGATCACCGCGCCGAGATCGCCTGCCGCGAAGCCCCACCAGTTCACGGCGAACGAGACGTAATGGAACTGCTCGGAGAACTGCGCGAGGTAGCTGTCCTCGCCTTCGCTCATGTCACCGAGGAGGCCGTGGCCGTTCTGCACGACGGCGCAGGCGTGTCCGGTGTTGCACGAATTGGGGACATGGACGAGGAAGCCGAACGTGGCCGTGCCGTTCTGCTTCGGCTTGCCATTCGCGTCGCGCACGAGCGTGTCCGCACTGGCGGTGCCGGTGAGGAACAAGGGGACGGTCATCGTGCCGTGGATGCGCTGCGCGATGTACGGATTGGGATTGGTCTCGATGCTGTTGATGACGTACGTCGGGCCGTCCGCGCCAACGGCCGCGAGCGCCTGGTCGCGCATCGAGAGGAGCGTCGACTGCGTGTTGGCCGTGCTCGCCGTCGTGAAATCCCACGCGAGCTGAAGATCTGCGCGCGGGATCCCGTGCGCGGCGAGCGTCGTGAAGATCTCCTCGTAGAGCGAGCGCCGCAGCGCCACCGAGCCGTCGGTCGAGCTGCTCTTGTCGCGCAGCGCGACGAAGGCAGGCGAGGGCGCCACCGCCGCACCGCTCGCGTTCTGCACGTGGCGGATCGCGGCGATGTAGCGCGTGCCGTCCTCGAGCCGATGCATCGGATGGATGAGCAGCAGCCGCTGATCGTCGGTCGTCGCCCAGCCGTCGAGCTCGGCGATGTGAGGGATCAGCTCGCCCGTGGTCGCGTTCATCAAGATGGTCGGCGAGCTGGTCGTGATGCTGTCCGCGAGATGGTTCTCGTCGGGCAGGCCCGCAGCGGTCGCGCCGGGCAGCTGAGCGAGCAGGGCAGCCATCGGCGAGAAGCCGTCGCGGTTCTCCCAGAGCGTCGGATCGGTGGCCTGCGTCCCTTTCAGATTCGGCAGCGTCGTCACGCCGAAGTGCAGCTCGTACGCGTGGGTCGTCTTGTTCTGCACGCGCCAGACGTTCGAGGGGAAGGGCAGGCCGCAGTGCGTGGGCACGAGCGGATCGCAGTCACTCACCAGCAGGTCAAAGCCGTTCGCACCGGTGGGCGCGGCGGTTTTGCTGCAAGAGGCGAAGGCGCAGAGCGCGAGAAGTGTCAGAGCGCGGGTGTTCATGGCGCGCAACATCGCAGAGAGCGGGCGCGCTCGCATCAGCGATCTGCTCGATGCGCGCAGGCCTCCTCGCGCTACCGCACAGGCACCGCGCAGGCCGCCTCGCTGTAGTCCGCGAGCAGCGCCGTCATCGGATGGTCGCCGCACGCAGGGCAGGAGGGATCGCGCGCGTACTTCACCTCGCGGAACCGCTGCTCGAGCGCGTCGTAGAGCAAGAGGCGGCCGACGAGCGGCTCGCCCACGCCCAGCAGGAGTTTCAGCGTTTCGATCGATTGGAGCACACCGATGATTCCCGGCAGCGCGCCGAGCACTCCGGCCTCCTGGCAGCTCGGCGCAAGTTCAGGCGGAGGCGGCTCGGGGAAGAGGCAGCGATAGCAGGGGTTCGTCCCTCCCGGCACGAAGGTCGTCGCCTGTCCGTCGAAGCGGAAGATCGAGCCGTGTACGTTGGGCTTCTTGAGCAGCACGCACGCGTCATTGACGAGATAGCGCGTCCCGAAGTTGTCGCTGCCGTCGACGATGACGTCGTACTTCGAGAAGAGCTCGAGAGCGTTGTCGCGCACGAGGCGCAGGCGATGCTCGATCACTTCGACGTCGGCGTTGAGTCCGCGGATGGCGATCTTCGCCGACTCGGTCTTCGGCATCCCCACGCGCTCGGTCGAGTGCAGCACCTGCCGCTGGAGGTTCGACGCGTCGACCACGTCGTCATCGACGATCCCAAGATGTCCGACGCCCGCGGCGGCGAGATAGAGCGCAGCAGGCGAGCCGAGACCGCCCGCGCCGATGAGCAGCACGCGGCTTGCGAGCAGCTTTGCCTGCCCTTTCTCGCCGACCTCGGGGATGAGCAGGTGGCGGCTGTAGCGTGCGCGCTGCGCGTCGGTGAGGCGCTGCGGGATCTCGACGGGCAGGCCAGCCGACTTCCACGCGTCGAACCCGCCGGCGAGCGAGCGCAGGTTTGTGTAGCCCATCTCGCGCAGCGTCCGTCCCGCGAGCAGCGAGCGCGTGCCGCCCTGGCAGTAGAGAACGATCGGCGCATCGTGCGCGGGCACGGCCTGCTCGATGCGCAGCTCGAGATATCCGCGCGGGATCTGCTGCGCGCCCGGCAGGAGCCCCGCATCGCCTTCGCTCTTCTCGCGCACGTCGATGAGCGTCGCGCGATCCGCGCCAGTGAGGCGGGCGAACTCCGCGGGCGTCACCTCGGGGATCTCCGCGCGCGCCGCCTTGATCAGATCGCTCTTGCTCTTCGCGTTGCTCATCGATGGGCTCCCTCATGCTGCGCGTGGTGCGCGGTGCAGGCATTAGACGATGCCTGAGCGCGGCGTGCGGTGCGGCACGTTGCGGTTGACACGAACGGTCCCCTGCGCTAAACGCTCGCGCCCGCTCGAAGGATTGAGTCGGCCGCAGCGCGCTCCCCAGAGTGCAACGCGAGGAAAAAGTTCGGGGCATTAGCTCAGCTGGGAGAGCGCCGCAATGGCATTGCGGAGGTCGACGGTTCGATCCCGTCATGCTCCACCAATCACGAAGCCCCGGACACCAACTGGTTCCGGGGCTTTTGTTTTTCCGGTGCTCGGCGCGCGTGGGCCCGCGACAAGACGGCCCAGGCCTTCGCGGTTGTTGACATTCGGCAGATCTGCTCTGGTGCCTTCGTGCCCTCGAGTGTTGTGCGCATCTTTGCCGCGACCGATTCAATCAACCATCAAACAACAGGTGTGACCGTGCTGATTAAACCCCTCCTGCGCGCTGCTTCGCTGGCTGCCGCGTGCCTTCTTGCCGCATGCAGCCCTGCCTCGAGCAGCGGCAAAGACGGAACCAACGGCGTCAACGGCGTCAATGGCACCAACGGCACCAACGGGACCAACGGGACCAACGGCACCAACGGGGCGAGCGGCGCCAACGGGTACAGCACGCTGGAAATCACCACCAGCTTCGCGGCGGGCGATGGCTCTGCGGCTGCCAACGCGAGCTGCCCGAACGGTGGCACGCGGGTCCAGACGGGGCTTGATGACGGCGCCAACGGCGGGATTCCGAACAACGGGATCCTCGAGCCCGGAGAAGTCACCAGCACCACCTACGTCTGCAACGGCGCTCCCGGTGCGACGGGCGCAACCGGCGCGATTGGGGCGACCGGCGTGTCGGGTATCAACGGAAGCAATGGCAGCACCGGAGCGACCGGTGCGACTGGCAACAGCGGAACCAACGGCGCCACGACGTTGATTGCGTTCCAGAGCTATGCGGCAGGCAAGGGCACGACCGCGGAGAACAGCGCCTGCCCCAATGGTGGAGATCGAGTCCAGGCGGGACTCGACAATGGAGCTGGCGGCGGTATCGCCGACGACGGAATTCTTGAGCCTGGCGAAGTGACCAGCACCAGCTACATCTGCAACGGGGCGACGGGCGCGACGGGATCGACCGGCGCAACTGGTGCCACCGGTGCGACGGGCAGCGGCGCGACTGGCGCGACAGGCTCGACCGGTTCGACGGGAAGCACGGGTGCAGTTGGCGCGACGGGCTCGACTGGAGCGACTGGCGCGAACGGATATGCCTCTCTCGTCGTGACGACAACGTTCGGCGCGGGCCGCGGCACTGACGCGCAGAACGCCAACTGTCCGACCGGCGGCGAGCAGATCAGCTCCGGTCCCGACAACGGCGCCAACGGCGGCACGGCCAATGACGGCGTCCTCGAGAAGGGCGAGATCACCTCCATCAGCTTCATCTGCAACGGAGCGACGGGAGCCACGGGCGCGACGGGAGCCACGGGTGCGATCGGGTTCAGCTCGCTGGTTGTGACGACGAGCTTTGGCGCGGGCGCCGGGACGAGCAGTGACAACGCCAGCTGCGTGAACGGTGGACAGCGCACGGACACCGGTCTCGACAACGGCGCGGGCGGCGGCACTGCGGGCGATGGAATCCTTCAGGCCGGCGAAATCACCAGCACGAGCTACGCGTGCAACGGCAGTGGCGGCATGAACATCGGGTCGGTCGCTCCTCCGGGCGGAGCCGATGGCACCTCGACGATTAGAGCAATCGGCGGCGCGAGCAGCGGTGACGACGGCGCCCAGGGCGGCGTCATTAGTATCCAGATGAACAACGGCAGCGAGGGCGGCCACGTCAAGGTCTTCAAGACCGGCGCGGCCGACGCGAGCTTCAAGTTCCCCGCCAAGCCGGTCGCGGACCTCGGCGATTACCCGGCCGTCATTGCGATGAATACGACCATCGAGAATTCGAACACCCTCTCCGGCAATGCGCCGATCGGTTCGCTCTACACCGATGGAAATGGGAATCTGTTTGCGGTTGCCAATGGTGGCCCGATTCAGATTACGGGGCTCTCGATCGCTGCCAACGTGACGCTCTCGCTTCGTCCGACGGATCCCAATCAGAACGGCACCTCGTTTCTCCGCATCGCTGGCCCCTGCGTGAACTCCGGGACGATTGCGCTCGCGACGTTGAATGGCAATCCGGTGACCACGCAGCTCAACATCTCCTGTGACTCCTATTCCGGAGATCCCGGCTCGCAGATCACGAACAAGGGCACCAATGGGGATATCAACAATGACGGTATGAGCAGCGGTGGGATTACGCTGTACGCATCCTCGATCTGGAACCAAGGAGCGATGCGGGCCAGCGGAGGCAAGGGCGCGAATGGAGGCAATGGCGGCGATATCTTTCTCTCCACGAACCAGAAGTCGGTCTGCTGCGCCGGGCCTGGTGGTCAGAACACGGTGTCGACGACCATCTTCAACGCGGGGAGCCTGGTTGCCGGCGGAGGCTCCGGTCTCAACGGCCAGGGAGGACAGGGCGGAAACGTATCGATTCACGGGATCAGCGACGTCAACAATTCCGGTCTCCTCGATGCGAACGGCGGCCTCGGGACGACGACTGGTGGCAGTGCAGGCGCCGTCACTATCTCCGCGGGCGAGGGAGGGAGCGGCTCGCTGCATAACTCAGGACCGCTCTCGGCATCGGGCGGGAGCGTCTCGTCGAATTGCCACAGCAACTGCAGCGCGGGGTCAGGTGGCGAGATCGGGCTGCTTGCGCAGGGAGGCGCGCTGGTGGGAAGCGGATCGCTGCTTGCCGCAGGAGGGGCCTCCCCGGTTGGCACGGGTGGCCAGGGTGGCCGCCTGAAGATCGTCAACAGCCTGCTCGGCGACATCGTCATGTCCGGCAGCATGGACGTCTCTGGCGGGGCCGGCTCGACCGGCTCGTCGGCGGGAGGAATCGATATCTCGGACGACCCGAGCGCCGTGCCGAACGGGCAGGAGATCATCCTCTACGGATATGCCTCGCTCGACGTGAGCGGTGGGGCCGGAACGGGCTATGGAGGCAATGCTGGAAATCTATGGTTGGCGAATACCTTCTATGTGAACCAGAAGCTTTGCAAAGAGTGCTACGCCGGCCCCGGCGGCAGCGTGGTGAACTATGCCGATCTCGCGGCGCGTGGCGGGACCGGAGGACTCACCGGATCGATGAATGGCGGTCAGGGTGGCAGGATCAATCTCACGACCTCTCCTAAGGCGACGAAGCTGCGCAGCGTGCCCGCGGCGGATGGGAACTCATTCGAGCGCGTGATCAATGCGGGCGCGATTGATGCGTCGGGCGGAGCATCGGTCAGGGGCGGTGAGGCCGGACAGATCCAGCTCGTCGGTACCAGCGGCGTGGTGAACAGCGGGACCTTGTCGGCGCGAGGAGGCGCGGGCAGTGACATCGGTGGCGACGCCTCGGACAACGGGTACATCTGGTTCAGTTCAGCTGGCCCGGTGAGCAACTCGAATCTCATCGATGTCAGCGGTGGTGCAGGTGTCAACACCGGAGGAGACAGCGGCGGGATCAACCTCATTGGATCGCTCATCAGCGACTCCGGTGGAATCCTCGCGCAGGGCGGCGCGGCGAGCGACCAGCAGGGCACAGGAGGCCAGGGCGGATCCATCAGACTGCTGAGCACGAATGGGCTGACCTCGATCACCGTCGCGCAACCCGCGGGCCTTTCCGTCGCGGGTGGCTACGCCTCGATTGATACGGGCACGCCAGGCGTGGGCGGGCAGCTCTTCATCGACGGCTGGGATGTGACGACAAGCTGGACGCATTAACGCAGTCGATACTCTCCGCCAGCAGCAGCGAAGGCCTCGCGGGATGCACTCCGCGGGGCCTTCGTCATTTATCGAGCTGCACATTTCCCTCGGCAGAGAAGCGAAGATCGAGGTTGGTGAAATGCGCCACGCCCTCGAGTTTCCAACTGAGCGAGGCCTGATTATCCATCGCGCGGAGCGCCTTGCCGTGCGTCTCCTCTGTCGCGTGTTGATTCAACGTGTATTCCGTATGCGACGACGGCCGCAGCTTCTCGTAGACCGGTAGCTGTGCTTGCGCGACGAGCTTGCCTCCGAGGAAGCAGGTGTAATCAATTCCGGAAA
Organism: uncultured delta proteobacterium; assembly: GCA_903911145.1. Lineage (GTDB taxonomy): Bacteria > Myxococcota > Myxococcia > Myxococcales > 40CM-4-68-19 > CAIWCD01. Next base: position 39,449 of record CAIWCD010000023.1, read on the forward strand.
GCTTGAGCGAGTAGGGGTTCGTGCTGTCGATGACGAGTTGATAGGCCAGCGCGATATTGCCGCCTTTCTGCACCGTCGCTTCTACAGCAGGAATCCTGAAGCTCGGCAACCGGGGGCTTCGCATATGCAGCGAGCGCGAGGCCGTTGCATCGCCGAGCGTGGCTTCGAGCGTCACGTCGATGAACTCTTCCTTCTCGTAGGCCGCGAGCTCTTGCAGATCCTTCGCGAGGGAGACGGGAATCGACACGCTGAACGACTGATCGGCCGCGGGCTCGAGCGGCACGGTGCCTGTTCCGAGCGGGCCGAGATCGCTCTTCGCCGTCCACGAAAGCTCGGCGCCTCTCGCGCCCGGACCGAGCGAGCCGTTCGCGTGCAGCACGAACGAGAGCGGCGTGAAATCATCCGCGGAGAGCGTCGCGATCGCCAGCGGCGCAATCCCGCTCGACACGGTCGGTTCCGCTTCTGCGACCTGCGGAGTTGCCTGCTGGACTGCCTGCGGAGTTGCACAGCCATTCACCGCCACAACGAAGAGCGAGATCAGCGAGAGGGAAGAACGACGCATGGGGGTCCTCACTTGGAGCTGCGAGCCCAAGGCAACCAGATCCCAGGCTCGAACTTGCGCCTCTCTTATCTCTTCTGCGCGATCGCGTCGCCAGTTCTGGTCTCGCAGGCTGTAATCTCAGAGTTCGTCTCAGATGAAAGCGGCGCGACTCTGAATTCCACCTTTCCTGGCGGACCATGCTCTCCTTGATGCTGCTCGTGCCGTCTCTGATTCTGGTTGTGATGATGTGGCTGCCACCGCAGTCCTGGACACTCTGGCTCGCGCGTTTCGTCGCACTCGAGACCAGCCTTGTGGCGAGTGGACTCGGCCTCGCGGCGCTGCTCTGCGGGCGCGGGCATTTCACAATTCAGGGATTGGCATTCGGAAGTCTGATGGCCGGCCTTGTTCCTCTCCTGTCTGCGCTTCCGGTCTACGCACGCGAGCGTCAACGGTTCTCGCTGCTCGCTTGGTGCACAGGAGGCGCAACTCCCTCCGTCGCGATCGACCGGGACATCGAGCTTGCGCCTGGCCTTCGCGCAGATCTCTACCGCGCACCGGGAAATGGCCCGCACCCGTTTGTCATGGTTGTTCACGGCGGCAGTTGGCGTTCGGGTGACAAGGGCGTCGCCGATCGGGAGTCGCGCGCATTCGCAGCGGCGGGAACGACAGTCATCGACGTCCAGTATCGACTCGCGCCGCAGCATCCATTTCCAGCCGCGGTCGAGGACGTTCGGTTGCTCCTTCGTGCGGTGCGCGCGCGCGCCGACTCCCTGCAGATCGATCCCGACCGAGCGGCGCTGTTGGGGCGTTCAGCCGGTGCGCAGATCGCACTATTGGCCGCGCACAGCGCGGGCGAGGTGGTCGCTGCCCATCCCGACAATATCGTCGTGCGTGCAGTGATCTCTCTCTACGGCCCGACCGATCTTGCCTGGTCTCATTCCCATCCCTTTCTTCCTGACGTCGTCGACGGAACAGCCGCGCTCGAGCAGTATCTTGGTGGTTCACCCGAACAGAATCCCGATGCATACCGCCGCGCGACGCCGATGACCTGGGCCGCGCATGCGACGGCGGCGACGCTGATTCTCCATGGCACGGCGGAGCGCTGTGTCCGCGTCGCCAATGCCGAGCGCCTGCGCGACGCGCTCTCCTCCGCGGGCAAGAGCGTCAAGCTCGTGCTGGTCCCCTTCGCTGAGCATGGGTTCGACGTGCGGCCCGGAGGCATCGGCGCGCAGCTCTCACGCGGCCTGATCCTCGACTTCCTCCGGACGTCGCTTGCGCGCTGAGTTGTTCCTGATGATGGCCAGTCCAGAATCCTTGTAGTAGGAAATCCGCGCTCGAATATCCGGAAATTCTGACCGCGGAGTTGTTCATGTCGTCGCAGCCTGTCGCGCCCTCGTCGCTCCGTCCCGTTCCCCGCGTCAAAGGTCGTCGACTGCTCGGCAACCTGCTTGAGTTCTGGCAACGCCCGGTTGGTTTCATGGTCGATGCATTCCAGACCTATGGATCGGTGTTCCGATTCGATCTTCCCACCAGCCACTCCATTGTCGTCGCGGGCCAGGATGCGCGGGCGTTCCTCCTCGAGCAGGAGCGCAAGAGCGCAGAGACCTCCCGCTGTCCGATGAGCCGCCTCGGCCTCTTCAAGCCGTTCACCACCGAGGTCGGCCTCGCTGTCTTCGACGCGGAGGGAGAGCAGCACGAGCACCTGCGCGACCTGCTCAAACTTCCCTATTCGCGCCAACTCACTGCGCAGTTCGCTCCTGAAATGGAACAGGTGGTGGCCGACGTCGTCTCTGATTGGCCGGCCGGGCAGACGGTCGATCTGTTCGCCACCAGTTGCCAGTTGGCACTCCACGCGATGATGTCGGTGGTGACGCCAATCCAGATGCGGGAATACTCAGACGACTTCCACAAGGCCGGCAACCGCGTGATGTATGCGCAGTTCCGTCTCCTGCCGGAGAGTTCCCTCAAGACTCCGGACTATCTCAAAGCGCGCGGCCGGATGCAGGCGGTCATCGACGAAGCTGTCGCAAGGCACGCCGCTGGCGAGTTCAAAGGAGAGTCCCGGGTTCATATGATTGACGCTTGCCTGCAGGCGACCAATCGCAAGGGAGAAAAGATGAGCAAGGAGGCGGTGCGCGCCACCTGTTTCTATGCGCTCGCCGGGACTGAGATCTACATGGGAAGGTTGATCTGCTTTCTGGTCTACGAGCTGATCAGGAATCGAAGCTATCTGCAGCGGGTCCTCTCCGAGATCGATTCGACAGAGTCTGAGAAGGATCTCTCCAACGCCTTCCGCCGGATGCCGAATCTGCGCGCTGCCTATCTGGAAGCATTGCGCTGCTATCCTCTGATTCCTGGTTATTCCTATCTTGCGAACGAAGACCTGGATGTCCTCGGCCATTCAGTACAGAGCGGGGAACAGGTGGTATTCGCGCCCTACCTCGGACATTACGCGCACGAGCAGTATCCCAATCCAATGGCATTCGATCCGGATCGCCATGCGCTTCCGCGCAGGGAGTTTGCCCGCTCTGGAATGTTCGTTCCATTCGGGGTTGGACAGCACTCCTGCGCCGCTCCTGGCCTGGTCGAGATGCTGGTGCTCACGTTGACCACCGCGCTTCTGCGCCGCACCGATCTGCAACTTGAGCGGCCGACCTATCAGATGAACCTGCGGCTCAATCCGCTGATTACTCCGACGGAACCGCTGCTGGTGCGCGTGATGGGGTCGCGCACGCCGAAACCGAAGCACGCAGTCGACACACACCTCTCAGAGTCTGCCGATTTTCATCGCGCACATGAGAGCGAAGATTGGATTGAGACGCTGCCGGCGAAGCAGTCGATCGAAGTCAAGAAAGGGGAGGAGATCATCACGCAGGGGGCGCGTGCTGACGCGTTCTATGTGGTGTTGGAGGGGACGCTGGCCGTCTGGAAACGAGAGGGCGCTGGAGGCTCTGAGACTCACATAGCGAACAAGGAACCTGGCTCCTGCGTTGGCGAGATCGGCCTGCTCAAGAATGTCCCGCGCACTGCGAGTGTGCGGGCCGAAACCGAAGCACGCGTGCTTCGATTTGACGAAGCGGAATACAGAAATCTGGTCGGCGAGCACGACCTGACGTTTGATGACGTGCGCTCGATCTACTATGCGCGCCATATCAAGGCGCTGTTGCATTCCACTCTCCACGGACTCGGCGAAGCGGTGGCGCCGGAGTTGCTGCAATGGAGAACGCTCGCGGCGGGCGAGTACATGTTCCGGCAGGGTGAGATCTCAGACGCATTCTATATTGTCGTCTCAGGGAGTGCAGAGGTTCTCTCTGAGACCTCAGATGGTCCGAAGCTTGTGGCCAGACTCGGCCCGGGTTCATTCTTCGGGGAGATGGGCATTCTCAAGTCCCAGCCCCGCGGTGCGTCGGTGCGTGCAGAGTCGGCGCTCAAGACGCTCCGCATGGAGCGTGCTGCGTTCCTGGCGACCATCAAGGAAGATCCGGCGGCCCTCTCGGATCTGGCACTGATCACCTGCCAGCGATTGATCGCGCAAGTCCAGGCGGAGGCATAAAGCCGATGTCCATGACCCAGAAGTTGCTCCTGTCCTCCTATCCGAATCTCAAAGACATTCCAGGTCCTGTCCCGAGCTTCCCTCTGGGCAATCTGCGCGATCTGAGCAGCCAGTCGATCTGGAAGGTCTCAGAGGATGTGTCGGCGCGGTATGGTCCTTACGCGCTGCTCTGGGTCTTGAATCAGCCAGTGGTGTTCGTTCACGATCCGAAAGCGATCGACGAGATCCTGGGTGCAAAATCGGCGGCGTTCTTCAAGGATGAGCCGCTCGCGGCGATGCGGCCCGCTCTCCGCACCGACACTGCGTTCACGGCCAATGGACCCGAATGGCAACAGTTGCGGCGCACAAGCTTCCTCTCTGAGTCGATGATGGGGGAGTGGTTGACGAGCGGGTTTGAGCCGGGTCTGAGATTCCTGCGTGCCCGGATCGCGCGCGATCTTCCCCTGCGCAAGGGAGCGAATCTGGAGGCCTGGCTCTACCGTCTGGTCTTTGATTTCAACAGCCAGATGTGGCTCGGACGTACGGTCAGTGAGACTGCGTTTGGCGCCTATAACAAGATCATGGACGCGATCAATGTTCGCTTGACGACCGCGCTTCCCGTGCTGCCTCCGCGCTTCAATCACTATAAGAACATCTGGTATGGCGCGCTCGAGGAGATCGTCGAGCAGGTGCGCCATGAACCAGACGGTCATTCGATGGCGCATCACCTCGCCAGGCACAGTCACTTCACGCTGGCCGATCAGGTCAACCATCTCTCCAATGCCTTTCCAGGCGGCGTCTGGTCCGTGACTGCTGCGATCGGAGACACGCTTGCGCATCTCTGTGCGCAGCCTCGGTTGCTCGCCGATCTGAAAGCGCAGTTGGCGACGGCTACCCATTCGTATGAAACGGTGGTTGACCCACTGGAACCCAGCATCCGGGAGACCTTTCGACACTCCGCCCCGGTGCCGACATTCATGCGCCGCGTGAAGGAGAATCCCGTTACGGTCGGTCAGGTCACACTCGATGGCGGAGTCCGTGTCATGATCGGTGTCTACCCACTCCATCGCAGCGCTGCGCACTGGTCTGAGCCTGAGACCTACCGACCGGAACGCTGGACGCGGCAGTTGCTGCAGGAGAATCCCTACGGAAGCGACTATCTGTTTCCGTTCGGCCGCGGACCGAGAGCCTGCCTCGGCTCGGATGTCGCGCTCTTCCAGATCCGTTCAATTCTCACTGCCCTGCTCGGAGATCCGGCGCGGCGGGTCAGCATCGATCCGGTGAAGGACTACTCATTCTACTTCGGCTGCCGGATGCCCACGGGCCTGCGCGGTTCGATCGCCTGACAAACGAGGCTGTTGACACTGCGTCCCGAGTGGGATTCTTGGGCGCGCATGAAGCTTGCGACTTTCAATGACGGTACGCGCGATGGGCGGCTGTTGCTCGTGCGGCGCGATCTCTCCTCGTGGACCGAGGCCAGGGATATCGCGCCCACGCTGCAGTCCGCGCTCGACGGCTGGGACACGCTCGGGCCGCAGTTGTTCGCGCGCGCCGCAGAGTTGGAGGCAGGTCGGACCAGCGCCACGCCCTTCGATGCGCACAGGCTCATGGCGCCGCTGCCTCGCGCATATGAATGGATCGACGGCAGCGCCTATCTCAATCACGTCATTCTCGTGCGAAAGGCCCGCAAGGCCGAGCCGCCGGCGACGCTGCGCACCGATCCGCTCGTCTATCAAGGCGGCAGCGGACACCTGCTCGGCCCCACGGAGAAGATCTCGCTGCGGGACGAATCGATGGGCTGCGACTTCGAGAGCGAGGTCGTCGTGGTGCTCGGCGATGTTCCGATGGGCGTGCAGGCCGCTGATGCGAGCCGATATATCCGATTGATTGGAATCGCCAACGACGTGAGCTTGCGCAACTTGATTCCAGACGAGCTCGCCAAGGGATTCGGATTCCTCCAGGGAAAGCCGGCGACGGCATTCTCGCCGGTATTCGTTACGCCCGATGAATTGGGCGCGCATTGGCAGGACGGCCGCGTGCATCTGCGCTTGCAGAGCACTCTGAATGGCTCGGTCGTCGGCGATTGCGACGCCGGGCCGGCAATGCATTTCTCGTTCTACGAACTGCTCCAGCACGTGGCGCGCACGCGCCGCCTTACCGCGGGAACCATTCTCGGCAGCGGCACCGTATCCAATGAAGATCGCGCGCGCGGAATCAGCTGCCTCGCCGAGCGGAGAATGATCGAGACGATTGAAGAGGGCGCACCGCGCACGCCCTTCATGAAGTATGGCGACCGGATTGCCATCGAAATGAAGCTGCCCTCTGGCGAGAGTCTTTTCGGTCGAATCGAACAGGAGGTCGCTGCTCCATGAAGCTCTATAACTATTGGCGCTCGGGCGCGTCGTGGCGCGTACGCAATGCGCTCGCGCTCAAAGGTCTCTCCTTCGAATATGTCGCGGTCAATCTGCTCAGCGGCGAGCAGCACGCCACAGCGCACCGCGCGCGAAATCCGGCCGGATATGTCCCGGTATTGGAAATCAGCGAGGAAGGACGTGTCGAGCAGCTGACGCAATCGGTGGCGATCCTCGAATATCTCGAAGAGATGCATCCTGCGCCGCCTCTGTTGCCTGAGAACCCGGTCGCGCGCGCGAAGGTGCGGGGCCTGGTTGAGTTGATGAACTCCGGTATCCAGCCTTTTCATAACCTCTCGACGATCAATTCCGTCAAGGAGCTGGGCGGAGATCCGAAGCTCTGGGCGCAGAAGTATCTGCGCAGTGGCCTTGCCGCGCTCGAGCAGCTCGCCGGGCCGGTCGCGGGGCAATTTCTCTTTGGCGAATCCCCGACCTTTGCCGACTGCTGCCTGGTGCCGCAGCTCTATGGCGCGCGTCGATTCGGCGTCGAGGCGCAGGAGTTTCCGCTGCTCGCCCGCATCGAAGCGGCCTGTCTTTCGCGCGAGCCGTTCAAGCGGGCCCACGCCGATGCGCAGCCTGACGCGGTCCCCGTTTAATCATTCTTTAATTTCCTGATTCTATTCGCCCCGAAGCACGGAGAGACGAACATGGCACGTGAGCCGCTTGGAATCATTGGATTGGAACTTGCGCATTGGTATGTGACCGATCTTGAGCGCACGCGCCGCTTCTATACGGAGCTGCTCGATTTCGCTGAGCTCGGCGAATCAGACGAGGCGCGCACGGCGTCGGGCAAGCAGAAGTCGCTTCTCTTTCAGGCCGGCGACGTGCGCCTGCTCTGCAGCCAGCCGATCGGTGAGGGCGGCAGGGCGCACCGCTGGCTCGCAAAGCACCCCGAAGGAGTCGGCACGCTCGTTTTCCAGGTTGCGGACATCGAGCAGACCTGGCGCCTGCTCGAGCAGCGCGGCGGCACGATGATCGACGAGATCCAGCGCGACACCGACGCGCGCGGCGGAAAGCTCGCCTGGTTCTCGATTACAACTCCATTCGGCAATACCACCTTCCGATTCGTCCAGCGGGACGGGTATACGAATCTATTCCCGGGGTTCCGCTATTACGACACGCCGCGGGGCGGGAAGAATCGATTCGGATTCGATAAGGTCGATCACGTCACCTCGAACTTCCGCACGCTCAAGCCGATGGAGCTGTGGATGAAGGAGGTCATGTCCTTCGAGGAGTTCTGGTCGATCGAATTCCATACCCAGGATGCGATTGAACGCGGCAACCAGCACGGCTCTGGACTCAAGAGCATTGTGCTCTGGGACCCGCACAGCGGCGTGAAGTTCGCGAACAACGAGCCAGCGCGGCCGAATTTCAAACGTTCCCAGATCAACGTCTTCGTCGAAGATCACCGCGACGCTGGCATCCAGCATCTGGCGCTGACGGTGAAGGATATCGTCGCGTCAGTGCGCGCGATGAAGGCACAGCCGGGCGTTGATTTCCTCAATACCCCAGGCTCCTATTACGACTATATGCCGGAGCGGTTGGTGAAGTCGGGCGTCGGCCAGATCGACGAGAAGATCGAGGACCTGCGGCAGCTCGGTATCCTCGTCGATGGGGGCAAGCCGCACAGCTATCTGCTGCAGATCTTCATGAAGGAGGCGGGGCACCTGCTCAACGATCCGAAGGCCGGTCCGTTCTTCTATGAGATCATCCAGCGCAAGGGCGACCCCGGCTTCGGCGGCGGTAACTTCCGCGCGCTCTTTGAGTCGATTGAACGGGCGCAGCGCGAGTCGGTCCGCGGGTAATCAACGCAACCAGGAGGTTCCCATGTTTGAACGTACTGCAGTTGGTTCAATTCCCCGCAAGCACCATATCCAGCACCGCGGCGCGGGAGGGAATCTCCTTCACGAGGAGTGCATCACGCAGGATGGATTCGATGGGCCATATACCATCGCCTATCACCTCCGCGCGCCGCACCTCCAATCGTTGGCACCGGTGGCGGAGCAGTTTCTTGCTCCCGCGGCAACGCCGCCGCAGCCGATGGCCAAACGCCATTACCGTTCACTGCAGTTGACGCACGCGGGAGGAACGGCGCTCTCGAATCGCACGCCTCTCCTGTTCAACGCCGACGTCACGCTCGGCCTCTGCCGTCCCGATCGCGCGGATATCGCCTACTTCAACAACGCTGATGGCGACGAGCTGTTCTACGTGCAGACCGGCGGCGGAATGCTCCGCACCATGTTTGGCGATCTCCGCTTCAATGCCGAGGATTACGTCTATATCCCGCGCGGGACCGTGCATCGCTTCATCCCGGATGCGAACGCGAAGCAGGAGTGGCTCTGGATGGAGCTGCGCGGCGGGCTGCATATCCCGAAGCAGTGGCGCAATCCGGTCGGCCAGTTGCGCATGGACGCGCCGTATAGTCACCGCGATTTCCGCAAGGTCGAGTTCGTCGGTCCGCTCGATGAAGGGCTGCGCCAGTTGGTAATTAAGCGCGGCGATGCCTTTCACGGCTTCACCTATCCCGATTCACCGCTCGATATCGTCGGCTGGGACGGTTCGGTCTATCCCTGGGCCTTCCCCATCCTGAATTTCCAGCCGCGCGTGGGGCTCGTTCATCTCCCGCCGACCTGGCACGGTACGTTCGCCTCACGCGGTTCGCTCGTCTGCAGCTTCGTACCGCGGCTCACGGACTTCCATCCCGAGGCGATCCCCTGCCCGTATCCGCATAGCAGCGTCGATATGGACGAGTTCATCTTCTATTGCCGCGGCAACTTCACCTCGCGGCGCGGCGTCGGGCCGGGAAGCATCAGCCATCATCCGGCAGGGATCGCGCACGGGCCCCATCCGGGGGCATATGAGGCAAGTATCGGTGCTGCTTCGACGAGCGAGCTGGCGGTGATGCTCGATACGACGCTGCCGCTTATACCAACCGCGGCGGCGCTCTCGGTGGAAGACCCCGATTACCACCAGAGCTTTATTCCCTGATCGGTTCGCCTGCTAACTGCGCAGGCGCGCACGCACGGCGTGGAAGATCGCCTCGTGCGTTGCCGGCGAGGGCAGGGGGATATCTCCGCCGGGATTTCCAAACGCCGCGATTGCATCGCGAATCGCCTCGCGCGCTGATATCGCGAGCATCAACGGCGGCTCTCCAACCGCTTTGCTGCCGTGCACGACATTCGCCTGCGTCGCGCGCGTGAGCAGCTTGACGCGCATTTCGTACGGCGCGTCTCCAATCGTCGGGATCTGATAGGTGCTCGCCGAGTGGGTCAGGAGCTTTCCCTCGGGCGTCCATTTCAGCTCCTCGCTCGTCAGCCAGCCAACGCCCTGCACGAACGCGCCCTCGACCTGCCCGCGATCGATGCGCGGATTCAGTGAGTCGCCAACGTCCTGCAGAATATCAACGCGGCGCAGGCGCTTCATTCCCGTCAATCCGTCGATCTCGACCTCGCTGACCGCGGCGCCATAGGAGAAGTAATGAAAGGGTCGGCCTGTTCCTGTCGCCTTGTCATAGGCGAGGTCCGGCGTTCGATAGTATCCCGTGCTCGATAAGCTGATTTGACCGAAATAGGCCCGCTCCGCGAGTTGGTTGAACGCAAGCTTCGTCGCGGGCGACTGCTGCGACCAGAAGAGACCGTCCTCGAGTGCAATCGACTCGGGCGCGACGGGCCGCGAGAGCGTCTCGCTGAGCATCCGCGCTGCCACTGGGCGTAGACGCTCACGCAGCGTGGCGCAGGCCGCCTGCACTGCAGCGCCGTTCAGGTCAGCGCCGCTTGAGGCGGCCGTTGCCGACGTATTCGGAACTTTATCGGTCTGCGTCTTCATCGCCCGCACGTGCTCGGTGCGCACGCCGAGTTCGCGCGAGACCACACCGACCACCTTGCTATGCAGTCCTTGCCCCATCTCCGTGCCGCCGTGGTTCACCTGCACCGTTCCATCGCGATAGATGAGAACGAGCGCACCGGCCTGGTTGAGGAACGACGCAGTGAACGAGATGCCGAATTTCAATGGCGTGATCGCAATCCCGCGCTTGCACCATTCATTCGACCGATTAAACGCTGCGATCTCCGCGCGGCGCGATTTCAATTCCGCGCTCTCGACCAACTCGCTCCAGATCCGCTCAATGCGGTTGTCGTCAAGATGCTGCCCGTAATGCGTCGTGTTCGTCTCGGGCCGCGCTGCGCGATAGAGATTCCGCTCGCGGACTACCTCGGGCGCAAGCGAGAGCGCGCGGGCGACGCGGTCGAGGATCTCCTCGATGACCACCATCCCCTGCGGTCCTCCGAATCCACGAAAGGCGGTATGTGAGACCACATTGGTATTGCAGACCCGCCCTTCGAAACGCAGCGCGGGCAGGTGATAGGAATTATCGAGATGAAAGAGTGCGCGATCGAGGATTGATTCCGAGAGATCGAGCGCATATCCGCCGTCGGAGAAGAGCGCGACCTTCACTCCCTGGATCGCGCCCGCGTCGTCGAAACCGACCTCATATCTGGCATAGAACGGGTGGCGCTTTCCCGTCGTCACCATATCGATATCGCGATCGAGCTGGATGCGCGCGGGCTTTCCGGTGCGCATGGCGGCGAGCGCGCAGAGTGCGGCAAAAGCGTTCCCCTGCGTCTCCTTGCCTCCGAATCCACCGCCCATTCGCGGCGACTGCACCACGACCTTGTTGCTCGGCAGATGCAGCACGTGCGAGACGACCGCCTGGATCTCCGACGGGTGCTGTGTCGAGGAGACGACGAAGACATCTCCATCATCGCCGCGCTCGGCCCAGGCCGATTGGCTCTCGAGATAGAAATGCTCCTGGCCGCCAATATTGAGCTCGCCCGCGACGCGATGCGGACTGCCTCGCAGCGCGCTCTCGACGTCGCCGCGCTGGATCACGTGGGGATTGGTATGGAAGCGATTGGCCGCGATGGCAGCGGATATGCCGATGATCGCGGGCTTCGGCGCATATTCGACGACGATCGTCGCTGCGGCCGCGCGCGCCTGCGCAAGCGTCTGTGCGACCACCATTGCAACCATCTGTCCGACGAAGAGAACCTCGTGGGCAGCCAGCAGCGGCTCGTCTTTTCGAATCGCGCCGATCTCGTTCTCGCCGGGGATCTCTGCGGCCGTAATGATATCGACAACGCCCGGCATTGCCCGTGCGGCCGACGTATCGAGCTTTGTAATGGCGGCGTGTGCGTGCGGCGAGAGCAGTGGCCAGAGTTCGAGCATTCCGCCGCGTTGGCTCGCCTGATCGTCGACGTAGAGCGCGCTGCCGGTCACGTGTCCCCAGGCGCTGTCGTGCCGCATCGCGCGTGAGGGCTCGTTGTCGACGAGCTGCTCCACGTGCGGAAGAAAGTCGAGCGCACCGTCCTGCGGCGGGCTTTCGAGACCGAGGAGATACTTGCGCAGCAGAGAGGAGACGAGCGCGCGACGCACTTCGGCGCTTCCGCGGACGTCGCTGATGGGGTTGAACTCGCGTGCGATCGAGGACTCGGCGAGCGCGACCGTCTCTTCGTCGAGCAAGCGACCGACGAGGAGCGCCTCGGTGTTCTTCGCGCGAATTGGCGTTGCCGCGACACCGCCGAATCCGAGACGCGCATGGCGCACGCGATTGTCCGGATCGAGCTCGAGCAGCATTCCCGCTGCGACGATGGAGATATCGAGTTCGCGCCGCTTGCTCACCTTGAAACTCGTCGCGCGCACCAACCCGTCGGTCGGCAGCGAGAGCGGAACGTGTATGGCCGTGACGATCTCGTCCGCGCCCAGCAAGGTCTTGCGATATCCGACGAAGAACTCCGCAAGTGGAACGCGTCGCTCTCCGCGCACGGAGCGCAGCGCGAGCGACGCATCGAGCGAGAGAAGGACCGGCGCGAGATCGCCGATTGGAGATGCCGTGACGAGGTTGCCGGAGACGGTGGCGCGGTTGCGGATCGCGCGCGCGGCGAAGACCTTGAGCATCTTGCGCAGGCCGTGCAGGCGGTCAGCGCGTGGATCCCCGGCCGGCTGCGCGATCGTCTCTTCGAGCTGTGTGAGCGTCGCAGCGCCGCCGATGATCAGCTCGTCCGCGCTGCGCGTGATCCGGCGCAATTCGGGAACGCCTTCGGTCGAGATCAGCCGCGGGAGCGCACGCAGCTTCTTGTTGCGCTCGACGCCCAGCTCGGTCGCGCCAGCGATGAGCAGTGCCGTCGGATCTGCCGCACGCAGTTCACAGAGCTCGGTGAGCGTCGTCGGTCGTTGAAATCGATCTCCGTGTGCCGAGATATCGACCGGGGCGAGCTGCGTGCGCGCATCCGCGCCGAGCGGCACCAGGAGCGGATCTCCGGCGACGCCACCGTGGTCGTGGACCTCGCGCGCCTGCAGCATCGCGTCGCGGATCGGTCGATAACCAGTGCAGCGGCAGAGGTTCCCCGCGAGCTGATCGGCAAGCTCGACGCGGCGATTGGCGCACGCGGCCGGTGAACTTCCCCGATCAATATCGGCGCGGTAATAGCCTTCGACCATCGACGCGACGAATCCGGGAGTGCAGAAACCGCACTGCGAGCCGCACTGTTCGACCATCGCTGATTGCACAGGGTGCGGATGCTCGCGCGAGCCGACGCCCTCGACGGTTACCAATTCGCGCCCGGCGATCGCGCCGAGAAACGTGATGCACGAATTGACTGCGCGATAGGTCGGTCGATCCTGCGCGTCGGTGTCGACGAGCAGCACGGTGCAGGCGCCGCAATCTCCCTCAGCGCAGCCCTCCTTGCTGCCGGTCAGTCCGCTGGAGCGGAGATATTCGAGAAGCGTCGTCGTCGGCGAGGCGTCGCGCACCTCGCGGGTGGCGCCGTTGAGCGTGAACGTGATCGACGAGAGGGTCTGGGTCGGCGTGCCGTTGCGCATCGAGGGCGCACCCTACGAAACAAATCACGCTCCGACCACAGAACTCCTCTCGACATCTTACCGCTGCGGTTCAGCGATTGGCGGCCTGCGGCTCTGGTTCGCGCAGCAGGATGACCTCGACGCGGCGATTGTTGGCCCGGCCCTCTGCGGTGGCGTTGTCGGCCACGGGCCGCGATGCGCCGAGTCCGACTGCGGTGATGCGCGCTGCGGGCACGTTGTGCGCAACCAGTTCGGCCATCACGGCCTCAGCACGACGTTGAGAGAGGAGTTGGTTGGTTTCAACCGAGCCGCGGGAATCGGTGTGGCCCTCTACCCGAATGTCTCTCGGGCTGTCTCGAAGTGCCGCGGCAAGATCTCCCAACCTGCGCTCCGCCGAGGGGAGCAACGCGCTCTTGTTGGAGGCGAAGATCACACTTCCTGAGAGCGTCAATACCAACCCGCGCGCGTCGGTCTTGACGGCCCCGAGTTTTTCCAACGCATCAAACGCGCGCTGTTCGGCCGCCATGCGGGCGTCATGTTCCGTCTGGAATTGCTGATCGGAAATCACCTGCTGCTGGTTCGCCGTCGCGAGTTTGTCCTGGCTCTCTGCCAGTGCCCCTCGGACTTTCTGATTCTGCTCCTTGCTTGCTGCAAGGCGACCCTGGGTGATCGCGAGGAGCTGATCCTTCAAGACCAGTTCCTGTGCGGAATCGCGATCCCGGGCCTGGGTTGCAGCTGCAGTCTTGCCCTGCGCATCGGCGAGCTCGGCGCGGCGCAACGCAAGGTATGCCCGCTGGCGCGCATCGAATGATTGCGGATCACTGGTGGCCGCGTCCTCCGCTGCGTCGAGTGCGACGCGCGCTTCATGCAGGTCGGCCGGATCCAGCGCGGTCGCGGGACCATTCTCTGCATTGGAATATGCCGCGCGCGCTTTGACGAGTTCGTCAGAGGGCGCCGCATGGGCACAGGCAAGAACGCCTGGAAGGAGTGCACAGATCAGAGCAGGAAGATTCCGGACAAGATGTTTGGAATTGATCGTCATATGAGTCTCATTGGATTGCAGATTGAATGCAGCAGCGCGCGCTGCGCACGGCTGCGCAGACGTTGCGATCGTGTTCATTCCACCGTTGCGTGATCCCAGAGATCGTCAGGGAACCGAGGCGCGCAGCGTGGCGACAGACTGCGCGGCCTGCTCGGCGGAGCGCTCCATCTGTGCCTCGCGGGAGAGGCCGATGGCGAGCTCAGCATCGGCACGCGCGCGGTCGTAGAGCGCGGCTGCCTGCTCGTTCTTCCCCTCGAGCACGAACTGGTTACCCTGCGCGTTTTCATCCTGCGAGAGCTGCATCGCAAGCCTCGCTTGAGGCGCCGCTTCAGCTCCGGCCTCTCTCGCTCCACGATAGGCAGCCTCAGATGCACTCTTCTGCTCGTTGGGAACAGGAACAGACGCACACGCTGTACAGAGCACGAGTGCCAGCGGTGGGAACATGATGAGGTTCTTCATGAGGTCTCCGAGGTGGGGTGCAGCGTAAATCTCAGACGAGTGGAATCTGAGATCTGCACTGCACCGTCCGTGCCTGAGAGTGCCTGTACAAACCGCCCCGACAACGCAGCGAGGCCCTGTGACAAACGAATAGAAAACGTATCGCGAACGTTTGCCTCCAACCCCCGCGCGTCTCCAGCCGTCGACAGCAGCGGATTGGTGTACGCTCAACCGGTTCGCATTTGCGCGAGGCAGGGGACGTTCATGGCACACCGTTCGGCGAGCGGCTTTCGGTTCCTCCACTGGGCGAGCATTGTCGCGACACTGGGCTGCCACCGCATTCCAGGCGAAGTGCCCGATGGACTGCGGCGCGACTGGTTGCGCCGCGACATCGGCGTGGTTGAGCGCGTGCTCGCCGGTCTGCCGATCGCGGAGGGCGATACCGTCGATGCTGTTGTTGCGCGACTTGGAGGTGTTGGCCGCGCCGACACTGATCTTGGTTTCGGCGGGCAGTCGACGTTCGCGAGCATTGCAGGGGGATATTCGAGCTGCTCGTTCTCCCTCTTGTCATTGGAGCGGCGAATCATCGAAGCGACGGTGACGTGCAGTGCGGGAGCGGAGGGCGGGAGCGCGATGGTTGTCCTGCGGCGCATCGTCAAGCCACCACTCGTCGAGAGCACCGACGGATCGAAGTTCACCTATTCCTATGCGGTCGATGGCGGAAAAGGATTGCTCGTCGCGGCCGTGCATCAAGCGCTCGGCACGCCGGTCGTACCCGCCGCGCCTGAACCTCTGATGGCCGCGCTCAATGTCCTGCTCTCCGGTCCGCTCACGCTTGGCTTCGCCTGTGGCGCTGCTGGATCCCCGCCGCCGGGCAGGCGCCAGACCGATCTGCTGGTTGGCGAGAAACGAGCCGATCTGCTTCGCGTCGCTCTGCGCGGCACCAGCCCGGTCGGTCGCGTCTATGCCGCCGAGGGATTGATGACGCTCGCGCACGATGGCATCGAGATGGTGGAGGCCGACCGCGACGCCATCGCGAAGCTGCGCGCGATGCCGATCCCGCTGAGCGCCTGCGAAGGATGCATGCCGACCTCGACGACCGCGGAGCAATATCTCCGCGGTTTGCCTCCGCGCGCGGCACAAGGCGCGCAAGGCGCTCCGGACGCTGGCAGATAATCAGCGGCGACTACTTCGCGACCGCTTCATAGAGCGTCGTATCACCGACGATATAGAGCTTGCCGTCGAGCGCAGCGGTCCCCGTCACGTGTGCCCAGCCATTGCCGTGATTCTCTGACTTCCCGTCGTTGCCGACGAGAAAGAGCGTGCCTTCGCTGACGATATAGAGCTTGCTTCCAACGGCAGCGATCCCCGCTGTATGCGTCCAGCCATTGCCGAGCCCCTTATACTTTCCGTCCTTCTCTGCGGCATAGAGCGTTCCTCCGCTGACGATATAAAGCCTACCGTCATGCGCGGCCATTCCCGCCGTATCGGTCCAGCTATCGGAGAGCGTCGCATACTTGCCGGCCTTGTCGACGGAATAGAGCGTGCCGTCGTTGATGATATAGAGCTTCCCGTCGAGCGCGGTCATTCCAGTGACGGCGTTCCAACTGTCGCTCAGCTGGGTATATTGACCGGCCTTATCGACGCCATACAGTGAGCCGCCGCTGACGATATAGAGCTTGCCGTCGAGCGCGGCCATTCCGGTGACGCCGTTCCAGCTCGGCGTCAATGCGCGAGACTTGCCATCCTTGGCCACCTCGAAGAGCGTGCCACCGCTGACGATATAGAGCTTGCCGTCGAGCGCTGTGGCGCCGGTGACATCGTGCCAGCTGTTTCCCAGCGAGGTCGGGCCGGCGGACTTTGCGTCAACCGCAGTTGCGAGGAGGACGGCTGCGCCGAAGAAGAAAAGGAAATGGTGCATTGGATATCTCCACAAGAGGGAACTGAACAACAGCGTATCGCAGGCGTTACGCCTCGTCGCGGATTGGGCGTGCGATTCTCTATGGAGATCCTGGCGAAGATATTCGTGAACCCAGGCCGATGCTCTTGGGTCGTCTCTCCCGCAAGTGTGAGCTCGATGGCCGTCGCGCGCGGGCGCGAGACTGTTTCACGGTGACGTTATCGCTGGCGCAGAGATGCCGGTTCGACCCCGAGGGAGACGAACCGGCCACCTCGTCATTAATGCTGGTCGCCGTCGTGGTCGACGTCGCCTCCCGACGCCTTCTTGGCCTCCGCAGAGATCGAAACGCGGTCCACCGGCATTGCGCCGGAGACCTCATGCGGTGGCGACTTGGGCTGCGGGGAGGTGTCGATGGACGACACGGGGCTATTGCTACCGACGGGACCAACACTCATGACGACTCCATTCCGATTGAAACCAGTTCGGCTTCAATCGCGGGTTTGGGTACGTCACGTTCATCGACACCATGGGCTCCACCCGATAATCGGGTAGGACCCATGTTATCTGCGAAATCAGATAGGTCGTTCCTATCGCCGGATATCACCTACCCATCGCGCAGCGAGCTACTTGCCGATGGAGAGGATATACGCGAGGACGGCGTCGACCTGCTCCTCCGTGAGCGCATCCTTCCAGGCTGGCATCGCGCGCGATGCACCGACCGCTTTTCCGCCCTGCAGGATCGCCTTGCGCAGCGCCGGTCCGGGAATCTTCGCCATATGCTCGAGGTCGGTGAAGTTCGCGGGCTTGGGCCGCAGCGCCCACGAGCCAACGCCGTTTCCCTTGCCCTGCTCGCCGTGGCAGAAGATGCAATTGTCTTCGAAGATCAGTCGACCCTCTTTTGTGTCTGGCGGCGGCGCATTGCCTTCTGCACGGGCGGCGAGGGGCAGCAGGGAAACCAATGCTGCCGCGGCGATCGCAATCCATCGAGTCATTGGAAGCTCCAGCGAGAGGAAACAAACGGGAACGAATATCAAGAGGGTAGTCCCGGTCGCTCGCGCGCGCATTGTGACATGGTGTCGCGAGTGGCGAGCACAGCTCCAGCGCGTATCCTCCGCGGCGACGCGTTCCGCATCAGACGGAAAATGGCCCGGCGGTGAACGTCCTGGGTGCAGCGTCCAGGCGGGAAGGCTGCTCGCTGCGTGCGCGCTCGACGTGAAGTGCTATGCGCGATTATATGTCCGATATGTCGCTCCTCTCGCTCTGGACCTGGCTGCGTTTGCAGAAGGCCCGCGCACAGAGCGGCCTGCCCGGGTTTGTTCCCGACTTCACCGAATTTGAGGCGCACCCCGACGGCTTTGCGAAGCAGGTGACGTTCAATCAATCGTCGAGGAGCTTTGTTCTGGAGAGCGCACAGGTCCGGACGCGCAGAGCGATTGGGTGGCGCTGGATGAACGATTGATGCGCCTTCGCGCCGGATAACCAGGCCACCCAGACCTGAGGTTCGAACGGAAGCTGCGTAGTGCGCGGCAGCAAGTCGCAGCCCCATCGATTCGCGACGCTCGACAGCGGCAGGCGGCTTTGCCAATCTGCGCGCATGAAAAAACTCATCTGCGCAATGTTCTTGCTGGCATCCCTCTCTGCGTCGGCGAAGAAGGATCAGCCCGCCGATACTCTCTCGGTATTCAAGCTGACGATTCAACCTCGCGGCGCGGGCGCGGCCTATATCAGCCTGCATGACGGCAAGGCCTATGACGAGAAGGCCGCCGCTGCGCACAAGGCTGATCTCGATTTCGTCTATCTCGTCGCACGCGACGCGACCTCGATTAAGCGCGATCTCTATAATCTCAGCGGTAAGGATACCCAGCTTCCCGCGGAGATCCTCGGGACGCAGGCCGGTATCGTCGCATTAAGCTGGGATGACGATCTGGTCGCCAAGTGCAAGACCGTGGCGGACCTGAAGCGGATGACCAGCACCTATACGGCCAATTCGTTCTCGTTCTATGGAAACCTCGCCAACAGCGCCTCGGGTGAGCTCGAGAACAAACGATATATCTTCCTCGATGCGCACGGGCGTATGGGGATCTTCACTGCGAAGCTCGGTGCCAACGATGAGCTGACACTCGAGATCAAGATCACGCCTTGATTGTCGCGCGGCCGGCGCGTCGTTCATTGATACCAGGCTGGATAGTTCAACGATTGAATCACCGGCGCACGAGCCGGGAGGCGACGATGGGTCTCAATGAGCGACGCAAGGTCAAGGAGCTGCAGGAGGTCGTCTTCCCCGCGCGGGTGAAGGAGATCCAGGAGATCTGCGGCAAGGAGATCCCATATGAGGTCGATTGGGAGAGCCTCGCCGACGATGCGGAGGGCTTGAACTTCATCGACAACATCTCCTGCCACCGCTTGAATATGGCTCTGCGCGTGATCTGCCAGGACGAGCTCGGCAAAGCGGCGGTGCGCGATGGGCTCAAGCGGATCAAGCTCAAGAACGTCAAGCTGCCCTCGGCGAGGAAGCTGCATTTCGAGGCCGGCGCGCTGGAGATGAGCTGCCAATATGCGCTGAAGCTTGATGGCGCGTTCAGCGATGGGGAGATTCGGGAGCTGTTGGTGAGCAAGCTGTAGCGCTCCAGCGCATGGCGGCGCTGCATCGGTCAGTTGTCGTCTGATGAGTCGGACAGAGTTGACTCATTGGCTGCGCCCATCAACATGCGCACCATGAATCAGACGTCGAATGGCATTCGCGAAACCGGCCTCGTTGCACGCCACCTGGTGCGGGCTGCATTGATCGTCCCGCTGCTCCTCGCCGCGCTTTCGGGTTGCGGCTCAGGAGTCGGGGCCTGCCGGAACGTCAACTGCACGTCGGCGCCGAGCCAGACATTCCAGATCTGCCCGACCGGCGACGGCGCGATTGTGTCGGAAGAGTTCACGACGGGCAGCTGCCTGTTCGATCCGAACAACTCGACGAGCGCTGCGAGCGCGGCCTGCGAGCAGGCGGTCAACACGTGGTGCTCTGGCGGCTCCGGAGGCGGCAGCGGCGGCGGATCTGCAGGTGGACACGGCGGCGGATCTGCAGGTGGTAGCGGCGGCGGCTCTGCCGGTGGCTCTGGTGGCGGCTCGGCAGGTGGCTCCGCAGGAGGTAGTGGCGGCGGTTCTGCGGGTGGCTCAGGCGGCGGTTCCGCGGGTGGCTCAGGCGGCGGTTCCGCGGGTGGCTCTGGCGGCGGTTCTGCGGGTGGCTCTGGTGGCGGCTCGGCAGGTGGCTCTGCGGGCGGCTCTGGCGGCGGCTCGGCGGGTGGCTCTGGCGGCGGCTCCGCGGGTGGCTCTGGCGGCGGCTCGGCGGGTGGCTCGGGTGGCGGCTCGGCGGGTGGTAGCGGCGGCGGAGCGAGCGATGGAAACCCGACGCACGCGAGCTCCTGCACCCCGACGACCGGTTCTGCGCTCAGCGGATCGCATGGCCGCCTCGATGGCTTCGTGACCTACGTGAGCGTCGAGAATGCCTCGTCGTCGTGCAGCAACAATCCGACCCACGTTCATATCGAAGTGACTGCGGGCGGTAAGACCTACGATGTCGCGGTTGATGTCGGCACCAGCAGCACGGACGAGGTGTTTCAGTATGTCTCCAACAGCATCGCGATGCCGGACGGTGCCTGGTCCGAGGGGTGGCACAGCGGCTATTCGCTGACCTATACGGGGCTGGGACTTACCTCGTCCCAATTCACTTCGGAGAGCCCGTCTGCGCGCACGACAGACCTCGAGGCCTCGCTCGCGAACGCGAACCATATTTCGATCTTCTGCGTGCCCTATAGCTCGGGCAATGGTTGCCACTACGTTCATTATTACAATGGCGGCGGCAACGATGGCGCGATCGTGGTCGACCCGCTCTCGGCGACTCCGCAGATGATGTTCTTCCGCTTCTCGACCGCTTCGTTCTGACCCAGGGCGGTCAGTCGCCTGGGTGAACAGTCGTTGGTGCGGTGAGCCAGCCGCATCGACGCTTCGAGCGCGTTCACACCTCGTCGAACATCCGGGCGGTGCAGTCAGGGCAGATGCTGTGCGTCTGCCGCGCCGCCATCGTTTCCTCGAGGGAAGCCTCGACGCGCCTCCAGCGTCCCGCGCGGTCGCGGGCCCGCTTGCACCAGGCGCAGATTGGCAGGAGCCCATCGAATACAGCTGTTCCGTCGAGCGAAGGCTCCTGGAGCGCGTGACGCCGCCGCAGCCGCAGATGCCACGAGATTGAGACGACGAGGATCGCTGCGCAGAGAGCGCCGAGTTCGACGAGCAGCCGATCGAGGGTCTGCATCTGCACGCAGATCAAGACCTGCCGATCGCCGTCCCGGCCACAGGCTCGGCGCGCGCAGAGATCGCTTTCGTTCATTGCGGTCCGATTGCAACCCGGTAGCTCGCCACTTGGCATGGCGCTGATGCGCGCTGTCGAGTAGCGTCACTCACTGCGCCGCGTCGGGAGTTTGTCGCGCGCTGCGCTGATTTGGAACAGCACCGGGAGCGACCGTGACGATTCAGCGTGCATTGCCCGTGTTGGCAATCCTCTTCTTCGCGTGCTCGAGCACACGGCAGACCAGCTCGCCGTCGGTCGACCCGGTGAAGTCCACGGTCGTGAGCGATCGCGCGTCAGGGGTCTTCGCGAATGGCTCCGACAATGCGCTGATCACGGTGACGCTGCTCAATCCGCAGGGCAAGCCTCTGTCGGGCGTGCAGATCGTGCTCGCGGCGGTGGGGGCGGGAGCTGCGCTGACTGCGCCGCAGCTCACAGACGCGGCCGGAAAGTCGACGGTCCGCCTGAGCGCGACGGCCTCGGGCGTGAAGACGGTGAGCGCCACGGTCGTCGGCGGTTCGACGCTGACGCACACCGCGTTGGTCGCGTTCGAGGCAGGTCCGGCAGCGAAGCTTGCGTTCACGATTCCTCCGTCAAATACGCAGGCGGGCACTGCCATCGCGCCTCCTGTGCAGCTGGCGGTCGAGGATGCGTTCGGCAATCTCGTCCTTGATGCCGGCTCGCCGATCGCGTTGGCGGTCTCGTCGGACGGTGGCAGCGGGGCGCTCTCCGGTACGACCACAGCGTCGGCGGTGAATGGCATCGCGACCTTCGATGACATCTCTGTCGCGCAGGCTGGGCGCGGCTTTGCGCTCACGGCCACCTCCAGCGGACTCGCTCCGGCATACAGCGCGACGTTCGATGTCACCGCGGGTCCTCCCGCCGCGCTCTCCTTTGCGGCGCAGCCGAGCGTTGTCGTCACTGGCACAGCGATCGTGCCCGCCGTGCAGGTTGCGCTCAACGATGCGTCCGGCCACGTCGACCCAGGCGCGCGCGCGCTGGTGACCCTCGCGCTCGGCGCCAACTGCGACAGTGCTGCAGGGACGCCGCTGCTCTCGGGAACGCTCACTGCGGCGGCGGTCTCCGGCATTGCGACCTTCAGCGATCTCTCGGTGAACCTCGCTGCGCGCGGCTGCAGGCTGGTCGCGACCGCGCCTGGCTTTGGCGGCGCAGTCAGCGCGGCGTTCGATGTGAATCCGGGCGCACCCTGCGTGGCCCAATCGACGCTCACTGCGACTCCGGAAAGCATCGAGGCAGATGGCCTCGCGGCGCTCAAACTCTCCGTCTCGGTGCGCGACTGCGTCGGCGATCTGCTCAGCAGTGAGCCGATCAGACTCTCGGCGACGGGCACGGGAAATCTTCTCGGCACAAGCAGCGGCACGACGAGCAGCGGGGGAGCGTTCACCACCACGATGAGCTCGACCGTCGCCGAGACGAAGACGATCACGGCAGTCGTCGGGAGCGGCACAGACGCGATCGCATTGACGGCGGCGGTGAACTTCACGCCCGTCGCTGCGAGCGCCAGCATCTCGACGATGACAGTCGCGCCCGGTTCGGTGATCGCGGACGGCGTGACGACGACGACGATCGTGATTCTCGCCAATGACGTCGACGGCAATCCCATTCCCGGCGAGGCAGTGGCGGTCTCCGTCTCGGGGAATGAAAATCTGCTGGTTGTGCCGGGCGCGGCTCCGAGCGCAGTCGCGAGCGGTGCGACGGGCCCCGATGGTTCGTTCACTGCAGTGCTCTCGTCGACGCGGGCCGAGACGAAAATCATCACGGCGACGCTGGGTGCGGATGGTGTGAGCGCGACGCTCAGCGGTTCGGTCCTCTTCGTCGCGGGGCCCCCGAGCGCAATCGGTTCCATTCTGGTGGCGAGCCCCAATGTGGTCGCGGCAGATGGCAACGCCACGTCGTCGCTCTTCGTGCTCGCGGCCGACGCGAGCGGAAACCCGCTCTCCGCGCTGCCCATCGCGTTTTCCTCGACGGGCAGCGGCAATCATTTCTCGGCCGCGATCGGCATGACCAACGCGAGCGGCAGCTTCTCCTCGACGCTTTCGTCGACGCAGGCGGAGCAGAAGACGGTGAGCGCGAAGCTCGGCACGGGCGACTCGAGCATCACACTCACGGCCCCCGTCTCGTTCGGCTCGAACGCGGCGGTGGCGACGCGCGTGACGTTGACGGCCAGCCCGACGACAGTCATCGCCGACGGCACCGCGACGACCATGCTCACCGCCACGGTTGTCGACGCGAATGGAGTCGGCCTGCGCGGCCAGCCGATCACGCTGGGCGCGACCGGCAGCGCGTATGCCTTCTCGCATGGCGGCAACAGCGGGCAGACCGCGAGCGGCACGACGGACGTCGACGGGATGTTCACCGCGACGCTCTCCTCAAGCCGCAGCGGCACGGTCGTCGTGACCGCGACCTCGGGGACGCTCACCGCGTCGACGGGCGTCTCGTTCGTCGCCGGCCCTGCGAGCGCGGCGCAGTCATCGCTCTCGGCAAGCCCGTCGACCGCGGGCCTCGGCGGTAGCATCACGCTGCTGATCGCGCTCGCAGACGCGCAGGGAAATCCGATCGCGGGTCAGGCCTTCACGCTCTCGGCGGACGGAACGAACAACACGTTCTCTGCTTCTGGCGCGACCAGCGGCAGCACCCTCGCTGCAACAACCAGCGCGACAGGGATCTTCATCGCGCAGCTCTCCTCGAGCAAAGCGCAGAGCGAGACGATCAGCCTGACGCTCGCCGGTGGAGGGGGCCCGCTGCTCACGTCATCCGTCACGTTCAGCAACACGACACTGGTGCTGGCTCTCTCTCTCTCCGCGTCGCCGACGCAGATCACCGCCGATGGCGCGACGACCACCACGCTGACGGCGAAGGTCGTGGATCAGAACGGCAGCGGTGTCTCGAACAAGACGGTCAGCTTGAGCGCGAGTGGCAGCGGCAACACGTTCACGCACGCGCTGAGCTCGGGCTCGACCGTGAGCGGAACGACTGCCGCGGATGGCACGTTCATCGCCACGCTCTCCTCGACGCACGCAGCGACGGAGGTGGTCACGGCGACGCAGGGCGCGCTGTCCGCCTCGACGGCAGTCACGTTCATCGCAGGTGCTCCGAGCGTGCCGAACTCGACGCTCACGGCCACCCCCTCGAGCGTCGGCGTCGGCAGTGCGAGCGCGCTCATCGTGCTGCTCGTCGATGCGAAGGGAAACCCGGTCGGTGGCCAGTCGTTCACGCTCTCGGCGAGCGGCACGGGTAACACCTTCTCGGCGCCCGGGATGACCAGCGGGGGCGCGCTCACGGGCACGACCGACGCGCGCGGGATCTTCCTGGCGCAGCTCACTTCGAGCGACGCACAGAGCGAGACTGTCAGCGTGACTCTCGTTGGTACGCGAGGCGTGCTGCTCAACGCGACAGTCGTGTTCGTCGCCCCAACGGTCGTCCCGCAGTTGGCGCTCGTGGCCTCACCGACCTCGCTCGTCGCCGATGGCAGCGCGACGACAAGCGTGACCGCGACTGTCACCGATCAGAACGGCAACGGACTCTCCGGCAAGACGGTCACCTTGAGCGCGAGCGGGAGCAGCAACACCTTCACGCACGCGCCCAACTCGGGCACGACGGTGACGGGCACCACGAGCGCTGACGGCACGTTCGTCGCGACGCTCTCGTCGACGCGCGCGCAGAGCGAGGTGATCTTCGCGACGTCGGATGCGCTCCACGCATCGACGCCGATCTCGTTCAGCGCAGGAGCGGCACTCCCCGCGAACTCCTCGCTCACGGCCACGCCGGCCGCAGTCGTGACGGGCGGCGCTGTCTCTCTGGTATTGCTGCTCGCCGACGCGAATGGAAATCCGGTCGGCGGCCAGTCGTTCAATCTCTCCGCGAGCGGTGCGGGCAACACATTCGCGGCAGTGGGAGCGCAGAGCGGCAGCACGCTCACGGGCACGACTGACGCGAGCGGCATCTTCGTCGCACAGCTCTCCTCGGGCGTTGTGCAGAGCGAGACGATCAGCGCGACGCTCTCCGGTGCGCACAGCGCGCTGCTGACGACGACGGTGTCCTTCATCGGCGCCGGTGGGGCGCTCGATACGACGTTGACGCAGGAGCCGCCGAGCCTGACGCATCTGACGAGCGCGACCTTCTCCTTCGTCGGCTCCGGCCAGGTGAGCTTCGTCTGCGCGCTCGACGGCGCGACCGCTTCGGTCTGCAGCTCGCCGATGACGTTCACTGGACTTACTGTCGGCGCCCACACCTTCGCGGTGGCTTCGGTCGATCCGCTCGGCAACCGCGACGCAAGCCCCGCGACCTGGTCGTGGACGATCGACACGACAAAGCCCTCGACCATCCTCGACACGACGCCCGCAGCGCAGAGCACATCGCCGGTCGCGACGTTCACGTTCCACGCGACGAAGCTGAACTGCACGTTCGCCTGCACCATCGATTCCGGCGCGCCGAGTGCGTGCGCATCGCCCGCCGTCTACAGCAGCCTCGCCGACGGCAGCCACACGTTCACCGTGCAGGCGACCGACCCGGCCGGCAACGTCGAGGTCACGGCGCAGAGCGATTCCTGGAACATCTATACCGGCCCGACGTTCACAACTTTCTCGCCCTCGAGCGGCGCCAGCGGGACCAGCGTCACGCTCACCGGAACGAACTTCTCGGGCGCGACGGCGGTCGCCTTCAACGGCACGCCCGCGCAGTCGTTCATCGTCGACAACGCGACGCAGATCCGCGCGGTGGTCGCGGTCGGCACGACGAGCGGAACCATCTCGGTCACAGCGCCGAAGGGCACGGCAACCTCGTCGACGCGATTCCTTGTCGCGCCCAGCATTGCGAGCTTCACGCCGTCGAACGTGGGGGCTGGAACCAGCGTCGTGATCACCGGACTCAACTTCACCAACGCGTCGGCCGTCGCCTTCAACGGCAGCGCGGCGCAGTCGTTCACAGTCGACAGCGACACGCAGATCACCGCCGTCGTCGCGGCGGGCACGACGAGCGGAACCCTCTCCGTGACGACTCCCGTTGGAACTGCGACCTCGTCATCCAGCTTCACGTTCTTCCTCCCGCCGACGATCTCCACGCTCGCACCGGGCGCGCGCATGGTCGGGTCCGGCGTCACGCTCAATGGCAAGCACCTGCTTGGCGCCACCGCGGTCTTGTTCAACGGCACGCCCGTCACCTGGTTCCATGTCGATAGCGCGGCGCAGATCCGCGCGGTCGTGCCCACGGGCGCGACGACGGGCGCGGTCTCGGTGACGACGCCCGGAGGCACCGGCACCTCGCCGAGCTTCACCGTCCTCGCGCCTCCCAATGTCGTGAGTTACTCGGTCGCGAGCAGCGTGAGCGGCTGCACGCCGGTCGCGTATACCGTCAGCCAGGCGCAGTCGTGGCCGGTCGATATCGATGTCGAATACGACGCGTCCGGGAACAACTTCAGCGCAATCGGGCCCTATCCGCGCGCGACGCAAGCCGCGAGTGCACCAGCAACGGATGATGGCGTCGCTCGCGTCGCCACGCTGCCGAACCCGGGAAAGCATCAGACCTTCCTCTGGAACACGAGCGCGGATTTCGGGAAGACGAGCGCAAGCAACGTGGCCATTCGCGTGGTCGCGTCGATCGATGGGCATCCCGGCACGTCGTCGCTGGCCTCGGTGACCGGACTTACTGTCGGCGACGGTCTCTCGTTCGCGGCGCAGACGAGTTACGCCGTGGGGACCTACCCGATTGGCGTCGCGGTCGGGGATTTCAACAGCGATGGGAAGTTGGACGTGATCGTTACCAACGACTCGGACAATACAATCTCGCTCCTGCTTGGCTCCGGTGCTGGCGCTTTCAACGCGGCTGTTCCCTATGCCGTTGGCTCGAATCCGGTTGCGGCCGCGGTCGGGGATCTCAACGGCGATGGCAAGCCTGATGTCGTGACCGTCAATTCCGGCGCCGGAACCGTGTCGGTGCTCCTGGGCGATGGATCGGGCGGCTTTGCAACGGCGGTGAACTATTCCGCAGGCAGCGTTCCGTATCACGTTGCAATCGGGGACCTGAATGGAGACGGCAAGCCGGACCTCGTCGTCGCGAACGACACTTCCCCTGGTGGTATTTCCGTTCTGCTCGGAAGGGGAGACGGGACCTTCAATGCTGCGGTCGACTATGCGGTCGGCGGCCATCCATATGCGGTTGCCATTGCCGATCTGTCCGGCGATGGAAAGCTGGATGTCGTGACGGCAAATACGTCGGACGACACAATCTCGGTGCTGCTCGGCAATGGAGACGGAACCTTCGCAGCCGCGATTGACGTTGCCGTCGGTGCATTTCCCTACTCTGTGGCAATTGGCGATCTCAATGGAGATGGTATCCCGGATATCGCGACAGCGAGTTTCAATTCGTCCGCCATTTCCGTGCTGCTTGGCCGAGGGGACGGAAGATTCTCAACGGTCGCGAACTATGCAGCGGGTAGCTCTCCGGTCGGAGTCGTCATCGGGGATATGAACGGCGACGGCAAGCCGGATCTCGTCGTTTCAAACTACGCGGGGAGCGGCAGTGTGCTTCTCGGCATTGGCGACGGAATGTTCGCTGCTGCCCGGAGCTATGGAGGAGGAGCGAACCCGTATTCGGTCGCCATTGGCGATATGAACGGTGATGGCAAGCTTGACTTCGTTCTGGCGAACTCGGGCGACAATACCATCTCCGTGTTGCTGAATACCGAACCCGGCGCCTGCGAAAGCAGCTTCATGGCGCCGGTCGTTGCGGCAACGGGAACCAATCCGCAGGGGATCGTCGTCGCGGATCTGAATGGCGACGGCAAGCCGGATCTCATCTCGGCGAATGCGGGCGGCAATACCATCTCCATTGAGTTGGGCAAGGGCAACGGCATGTTCGCGGCAGCGGTGAGTTATGCCTCCGGCGTGCGACCGGTTGCGGTCGCGGCCGCTGATTTGAATGGCGACGGAATCGTCGACGTCGTGGTCGCCAACGCAACCGGGAATAGTCTCTCGGTGCTGCTCGGCAACGGCGACGGTACGGTCGCGGCGATGGTCAACTATGCAGTCGGCTCCACGCCCGAGGCGATTGCAATCGCCGATATCAATGGCGATGGAAAACCTGACTTGCTGGTCACCAATTCCGACGACAGCAGCGTCTCCGTGCTGATCGGCAACGGGAACGGCACATTTGTCGGCGCGGTCAACTATGTCGTGGAGTCGAGTCCCTATGGCCTCGCGGTCGGAGATATCAACGAGGATGGATTCCCCGACCTGGTCACGGCGAACTCCGGAGCGAACACGATCTCTGTGCTGCTCGGCAGCGGAACCGGCACGTTCGGGTCGGCGGTATCTTATTCAGTCGGGACCAGCCCGCGCGCGGTTGCAATCGGTGATTTCAATGGGGATGCCCGCCCCGATATCGCCGTCGCGAATTCGGGGAGCAATACCGTCTCGCTGCTGGTTGGTGCAGGCGATGGAACCTTCGCGGCGGCAGTCTCCTCGCCCGTCGGTGGTACGCCCGTCGCGATTGCAATCGGGGATATCGACGGCGATGGCAACGCCGATATCGTGACCGCGAACAACAGCACCAACGACGAAACCGTCCTGCTCGGCAATGGCAATGGCACGTTCCGCAGCGCGCTGACGGCGGGCGCGGGAGTGGGGCCGAGTTCAATCGCGATCGGCGACGTGAACGCGGATGGCAAGGCCGATCTGCTCGTCGCCAATGGCGGCGGAAATGGCATTGCCGTGCTGCTTGGAAATGGCGACGGAACGTTCCGAGGCCGGACGGACGCGCTCGGCGTCACTCCAAGCGGTCCCGATCAGGTCTGGGTCACCATCGCCGATCTCAACGGGGACGGGCGGCCGGATATGGTCGCGGCGATCTCTGCGAGCAACTCCGTCTCGGTGCGTCTGGGCAATGGCGACGGCACGTTCGGGACTGCCGTCATCTACGCAGCTGGGTCGACGCCAGAGAACGTCCTGATCGCCGACCTGAACCGCGACGGCAAACCCGACCTCGTGTTCGCCGATTATAACGACAGCACGGTCACTGTATTGCTCGCGACCGGCGGCGGCGCATTTGCGCCGGCGGTGAGCTATCCCGCGGGTTCGGGTCCGCAAGCGCTGGCGCTCGGCGACCTCAATGGCGATGGCAAGCTCGATATCGTCGTGGCGAACATCGACGGCCACGTCAACGTGCTTTTCGGCACTGGCACGGGCTCGTTTGCTGCGGCGACTCAATATGACTTCGGTTCCGACCCGCTGTCGGTGGCCGTTGCCGATCTCAATGGCGATGGGATGCCCGATATCGTTGTCGCCGACTGGGTCGCGAATGTCGTCGGCGTCTTGATCAATGCGGGGGCCGGTACATTCAACAGCGCTGTGAACTATGCCGCGGGAAGCGGTCCATTCGCTGTATCGGTTGGCGATGTCAACGGTGATGGAAAGCCGGATCTCGTCGTCGCGAACAGCAAGAGCAACACGGTCTCGGTGCTGCTCGGCACGGGCACCGGTACGTTCGGAGCCCAGACGACGTACGCCACCGGGAGCTTTCCAGTTTCGGTGGAAGTCGCAGATCTGAATGCCGACGGGAAGCTCGATCTGGTGGTCGCGAACGCGCACGGTTACAGTGCGTCGGTGCTCTACGGAAATGGAAACGGGACGTTTGCGCCCGCGGTCAGTTACGCACTCGGCACGACGCCGGATGCCATCGCCATCGCCGATTTGAATGGCGATGGCATCCTCGATTTCGTGGCTGCCAACGAAGGAGGCGCGACCGTCTCCGTGCTGCTCGGGCATTAACGAGCCGGTGCGCGTTACTGCTCCGTCACTACGTCCTCGAACAGGACCGGCGGCTTCTTGCCGATCTTCTGCTTCTCCACGGTGGCCTTGGGCGCGGGCTTGAACTCGTTGCCCTCCTCATCGCGCGAGGGCGGGGTGGTCGTGGTGATGCGAGCACCGTTGAGCAGATTGTCGCTGATGAGCGTCGAGCCGCCGACGACTGAATCGGCGTTCGATTGATCGAGTCCGATTAAAACGAACTTCCCCGTCGCCTTATCGAGACGGAACTTGTGCGACGTGCCGTAACGCTCGCGAGAGCCACCAGACTGGTCGATCGTCAGCACGCCCTTTTTAATGGTTAATCTCGGCGCTGCATCTCCAGCGCTCGCGCCGCCGCACTTGAAGCAGGCGGCAAGTCCGCGATTGGCCGCAAGCCGCTTCCAGTTCGCGCCGTCCTTCACGAGCACCAGAAGGGCACGCCCGCGGTCATCCTTGTTGACGTCCGTCTCGAGGAGCACCAGCACGACATCATCAATGCCATCGCCATTGAGATCTCCTGTCGTCGTCGATTCGAGCGACCAGCCCGCGGGCAGGAACTCCGCGGGCGCCGCGCCGGTGTCCTTGGTGGCCAGTGGCGCAGCGTGCGAGGCCGGTGCGAGCAGGAGCAGCGGGAGGATCAGCAGCAGGCAGCGCGCGATTCGGAGCATGTTCCAGGACCTCGATGGAGAAGAGCGTCGCGATCTCTACTGCGCGCTGTTCATCGCGCTCGGCCGCGCCGGCGTCAGGCTCGTGCTCGCCCCATTGCTCGTCTTGTTCTGATTCGCCGAGGCGATCAGCGCAGTCGGCAAGCGGCGCGGAGGCACAATCACCGCGGGCGGGATCGGGCAGTGCGCGGTGCAGGCTCCGCGCAGCGGAATGCTCAGCGTGATCCCAGCGCGAATGGCGCTGTTCTTGAGATGATTGGCTTTGCGAATCAGCATCGCCGTCGTTCCATACTTGCGCGCGATCTGTCCGAGGCTATCG
This sequence comes from uncultured delta proteobacterium, assembly GCA_903911145.1. Taxonomy (GTDB): domain Bacteria; phylum Myxococcota; class Myxococcia; order Myxococcales; family 40CM-4-68-19; genus CAIWCD01. Next base: position 70,283 of record CAIWCD010000023.1, read on the forward strand.
CCGGGCCGCACGCGGTGCATCGCCACGTTGAACTCCGGCTGCAGCGCAAGCAGCGGCGCAATGCGATGGCCGAGCTCCTGTGCGCGTGGGTTGTAGAAGCGGACGTGGAAATGGTCGCGGTGGCGCTTGGCGTGCTTGAGCAGCGGGGTCGGGCCGTGAAAGAGAGAGTTGAGCCAGGAGAGCTCCTCTCCATGCCCCCGCGCGTAATCGTAGAGCACCTTCTGCACGCGGCGGTCGACGAGGACCACCTGCACGTCGGTCTGCGTGGCGAGCGCTTTAATCAGGGCCCAGTTGAGCGCGACGTCGATCACCTTCTCGCGAGCGCGCGCGCGGATGGGATCAGCGCCGGGATAATAGAAGGCGAGATCCACATCGCGGCCGTTCTGGTGGCTCTGGTGCGGGCGGATATATCCGCCCTCCTTCGCGCTGATCTGGTTGACCCGCAGCGGCGGCGCATTGGGATAGGCGCTGCGGACCGCGCGGATGGCGGTCTGGACATATGCGATGGTTTCCGACGTCGCATAGGTCTTCTCCGGAGAGACCACGCGCCAATCGTCGCTGTCGGGAAAACGAATGCCATTGAGCAATCGTCCGGCGTCGACAAATCCAACCGACACCGAGCCGAGGTCCGACGGCTTCGTCTTCCAGATACGGGCAAGCTCCGCATCGGAGATCTCTGCGGTGTAGTGAAACCCCGAGTTCGGATCGCCGACTGCGTCGTGCGATTCCGCTTCTTCGCCGACGTCGGTGTCGTCGTCTGCGTCGTCCTCGTCGTCGCCAGCTTGCGCAGCCTCGGGCGCATCTGCTGGCGTCGCAGACGCGACGGCAACTGGAGTTGCATCCGTGGCGCCAGCGGGGCGCGATGCAGCCTGGACACTGTTCGCTGCCTGCGCATCTCTCGAACTGCCAGTCTCTGCGCGGTCGCTCGAAACGCTCTGCGCGGCCGGCACGGCAGCACCCATCCGCGAGGGCGCGCTGGTGGCGCACGCGGCGAGCAGGAGTGCCAGGGCAATGAAGAGCGGCAAAAGGCAGGACCTCGAATTTGAGACGGCAATGTTCTTGGCGCGCATGAGTTGTCGACCATCTGGAGGCGCGCTGCAACTATTTCAACGATGCCGATAGCCCGGCGAATCTATGTCAGCATGATGCAGCTGGTTGCGAATTGATTTCACTTCCGCGCGGCGTGGCGTGTTGTTTCTGGAGCAGAGCCAAGGAGGGCGACGCAGGCATGTCTTTTCGGCAGCGGGTCGACATCGCAGCGCTGGTCCTTCTTTTCACTCTCGCTGCGCCCTCGGCGCGCGCGCAGGAGCCTGTGCCTTCGGCATCCGTGCAGTCGGCTGCGGTTGTCGCTGTCGAGGCAGCCACAGATGCGGCGCCGTCACCGAAGCCCCGATCGCCCGGCTCAATCTCCGACGAGATCGGCACCTCGCAGCCGAGCAGCTCGCCGAGCAATCCCGCAGGCGCGAGTTATCTGAACAGCCTCAACGGCGTGATCAATTTCGGCGAGCACTGGTCGATCGATCCCGGATTTCTCTTCACCGAGCAGCTCGGTGCTCCGCCGCCCGCGGGTTCGAATTTCGCGAGCTCCGGAGGTCACGTCTCGCTGTTCTCTCTCGGGGCGGATTGGGACTCCGGCGATCACTGGAGCCTCGGCCTCTCCTCGTCGTTTTCACCGAAGAGCAGCAATCTGAGCAGCACGTCGATTCAGTTGAACCAGACGGTCTGGGCTGCGCGGCTCAACTCGGACAGCTCGAACGTCGAATTGGGATTGAACGCCGGCTACGACACCAACGGCGATTCAAACGTCGAATGGACATTCGTCGGCTCAGTCACGGGCGGTCATCTCGACAGCGTGCAGAAGATCGACGCGGCGGAGAATCCGAGCACGGGAAAGACGCGGACCGCAGCGGAACTCAAAGCTGCCTGCGTGGCCAATCCAAAGCGTTGTCGAAAGGCGCTGCTCGCCGCGCTCAACAGCCAGGACGTCGTGCTTGATTCGCTCCGGACCGCGCTGGGCGCGACGTTGACGCTCTTTGATTCCACCGACATCACCCTGTCCGGCGACGATTATCTCTATCGCCAGGATCCCTCGGCGGTCGGCTATTTCAATGTCGCCAAGGGCGGCCGGACGGTTTCAGGCGGAGGCGGCGTGCCGATCGCGCCGCTTCGATTCGATGGTCGCCTCGAGCTGGTCCATCGCTTCGGCCCGCTCTCCATCAAGCTCTGGGGAAGCGTCGGCGAATATGCGGTGGAGGCGTCGGGACTGACGTACAGCGGCGGCGCGAAGATTCAATACAAGTTCACGCGCGCATTCCGGCTGTGGGTCACCGCTTCGGTGCAGCACGATATCGATGATACCGGCGACGATTTCATGAGCTGGGATGCTGCCCTCGGCGCGGGGTATCGCTTCTGAGCAGACCTGCGCGCGATCGAGCGCAGGCCTGCATCGTGGGAGCTTCTGTTCCGACATTGACCGAACACGCGCTGGCTGGTTTCGGTTAAACGCGGTGTGCGGTTTGTCTCGCTGGAGGAGAGCGCATGAACGTTTTGAAATTCATTGGGCGTCGTCCATTTGCCTGCGTGCGACTGGTTTCGTCGCTTCTGAGCGCGTGCGTCTTTGCGCTCTGGGGAACTGCGCGCGCGGATGCGCCTGGCGAGATCGTGGTTTCGTTTCTCGAGGGGAGCGCGGAAGCGGGCGCGGGCGCGCCGGCCGTGTTCAAGCCGCTCGCGGTCGGCGATCAGTTGATTGAAGGAGAGCAGATCAAGACGCAGGCCGGCGCGCGGCTCGAGCTCCGATTCGCCTCCGGAACGATCGTGCGCGTGGGCGAAAACAGCTCGCTGGTTCTGACCGAGGCTCCTCCTGTGGGTGGACGGTTCCGGGCGAAGCTTCTCTTTGGCAACTTCTGGGCGCACGTGCGCAAGCTGCTGGTCGGCGAGACGTTCGCAGTGGAGACGGAGAACGCAGTCGCGGGTGTGCGCGGCACGATCTTTCGCGTCGAGAGCAGCAGCGATGCGGAGCTGGTTCGCGTCTACGAAGGGCGTGTGCACGTCGAGAGCCGGCACGCGGCGCACGCGAGCGATCTCGAGGGAAATCACGAGCTGCGCATTGGCAAAGATGGGGCGCACGGAGTGTCGACGCCGTTTACGCCGGAGTCCGAAAAGAAGAGCCCGTTCATCCAGTGGGTGCACGAGCGGCAGAAGGATGGCGCTGGCGAGGAGCGGGATCGCGGCAACTCGAAGGAGCGCGAGCACAAGGATCGTGAGCGCAAGGAGCGCGAGCACGATCACGCAGGGACGGTACATAAGGAATGACGCTGCGACTGATTACATTTCCCATCAGCCACTTCTGCGAGAAGGCGCGCTGGGCGCTCGATCGCGCTCGCCTCGATTATCGCGAAGAGGGACATCTCCCGCTCTTCCAGATCGCGGCGGTGCGGCGCGCGGGAGGGAAGCGCCAGGTCCCTGTGCTGGCGCTGCCCGAGGGCGGCGGCATTCCCGATTCGACTCCGATCCTCCATTACATCGACACGCTCGTCGCGCCTGCGCTGCGGCTCTTTCCCGAGGAGCCTGCGCAGCGTCGTGAAGTCGAAGCGCTCGAGGAGAGATTCGACAAGACGCTCGGCCCGGCCGCGCGCCGCGTGGTCTATCTGCATCTGCTGCGCGAGCCTGTGCTGCTCAATCGCTATCTCGTTCACGGCCTTCCGGCGTGGCAGCGTGCCATCTTTCCCGCATATCGGCCGCTGCTCTCTCGCCTGATTCGCCGCGGATTGAGAGTGACCGAGGAGGCGGCCGCGCGCGACGAGGAGAAGCTGCGCGTGCTCTTCGCGGAGATCGGCGAGCGGCTCGCGGATGGGCGGCGATATCTCGTTGGCGATCGGTTCACCGCTGCCGATCTGACCTTCGCCGCGCTGGGCGCGCCCCTGCTGGGCCCGGCTCAATATGGGGTTCCGCTGCCGACGCTCGCCGAGATGCCGCCGCGCCTGCGCGAGAAGATCGAAGGCTACCGCGCGACGGCCGCGGGAAAGTTTCTGCTCCGTCTCTACGCCGAGGAGCGCGGCACCGCTGCGCTTCGCGCAGTGCCTCCATCGGGCGGATAGCTGACCCGGGGGCGCGTCCCGACGTGGCCTACTGCGCACTCCGCGCGTCCTGTGAGCGGCCCCGAATCGGGGAAGTGGAGCCATCGTCATGCGCAGCATTCGATTCGTCATCTCCGGACTCATCGCTGCTGCGGCGCTCTCGTCGTGCGAAGGCAGCGGCCAGCTCTGGGTGGGCGCGCTCAGCGTCTCTCCCGCGCTGCTCGCGTTTGGTGACGTCGACGTCGGCCTCTCCAACTCCGTGCGCGTCAGCATCACCAATCCCAGTCGCAACGCCGTTCCCATTCCTTCCATCAAGATCGCCAGCGATCCGAATGGCGAACTCTCGCTCGCCGACCAGCTCACCACCGATTGCAAGGACGCACCGCGCGCCGCTTCGGCGACGCTCGCAGGTGGCGAGTGTGCGCGCTTCACCGTCGTCTGGACGCCGAAGTCCGCGCACACAGCGGCCGGCAGCGTCGAGATCGATCCGAGCCCGTCCACTACGAATCTCAACTTCACGCTTCCTGTTTCAGGCCGTGCGCTGGGCAGCGATTTTCCTCTGCTGGGCTTCTGCGTTCTCGACGCGACCGGCGCGGTTGATCCCACGCAATGCTCCAATCTCGGCGCGCATCCACCGGTCATTCCCTCTCTCGATTTCGGCAGCGGCCAGCTCCATGTCGCCTCGAGCCTGACAGTTCGCTTGACCAATCTGGGCGCGGCCGATCTGCTCTTCACGACGCCGCCCGCGCTCACGCCTGCGACGGCTCCGCAGTTCGTTCTTCCCTCCTCGACGCTCGCGCTGCTCGCGCCGCATGCGTCCGCCGATCTGACCATCACCGCCACGCCCACTGCGCTCGGGACGCTGATCGGCGAACTGGACCTGGCAACAAATGACCCCCGTGCCGCACTCGTCGCGGTCCCGCTCCATCTGGCGACGACCGGCATCGCCATCTGCGTCGAGCCCTCGCTCGAGGTCGATTTCGGTCTCGCGCTGATCGGTTCGTCGCCCGAGAAGTCGTTCGCACTGACCAATTGCGGGCAGGACGATATTACCGTTGATTCCTATCTCTTCACGCCCGTCGCGCCGACCACGCAGGAGTTCTCGCTCACGCCTGGCGCGGCTCCGGTGCTCGGCGCCACCGTGCATCCCAGTGGTCAATTGCAGGCCCGCGTGACCTATTCACCGACGGCCACCGAGAACGATCTGGCAGCGCTCGACCTGAACTTCGCCAATGCCTATGGGGTAAATCGCACGCGCGTGCGGCTGACCGGTACGGGGGTCACCACGTTCTGCGGGACGCCGATTGAACCCAGGCCTGCTCCCGTGATCACCGCGAGCCATGCGGCCAGTTCGGGCGGTCCCTATACCGTCTTTGATCCCACCGCGACGCCGAGCCCGGTTGAACCGCTCGACTATATCAAGCTGGATGGTACCTCCCAGATCGTTGGTACTCAAACGATCTCCTGGTCGATTGTCAGCCAGCCCGCAGGCTCGACGGCGTCGTTGAATTCGGAGAGTGCGGCGCACACCTCTCTGCAGACGCTGGTCTCCGGCGATTACGTCATTGCCCTCACCATTTCCGATGCGCAGGGGTGCAGCGGCACCTCGCAGATCACCATCCACGTCGTGCCGACAGGCGATGTTCATATCGAGCTGACGTGGAAGGAGAGCTGCGGCGATGTCGATCTGCACTACGTCGGGCCGGGCGGGCAGATCTGCGATCAGAACGATACCGCCTATTACAATCCGAATCCGGATTGGGGCTGCACGACGGCGAACTGCGGGCATGAGCAGGACCCTGGCGGGCTCTTTCCCGATGGGGTCAGCAACGACGATCCCACTCTCGATCGCGACGATCTCTGGGGATATGGCCCGGAGAACATCACGCAGCAGAAGCCGTTCGATTCACCCGTGGGAACGCCTTATCAAATCTGGGTTCATTACTATAGCGCCACGCCCGATGGCGGCGGCGGAACAGGCGTCTGCGGCCAGGCCCACCCGACGATCAATATCTATCTCGGTGGAGTTCTCGCCAATACCTTCACGCTGCCGAGTGGATTGAACGCCGACAATATCTGGCACGCGGCGGATCTCGCGATCAGCAACCAGGGCAAGACGGTGGCGGTGCTGCCGGGTGATACCGCGGCAATCAATAGTCATGTCTGCCAGGGCAATACTGCGGGCGGGCGGATGATGGGCAGCAAGAAGAAGCGGTGATTCACGACTTCGCTGTCGCGAATCATCGGGGGGCGAAAAATTGGACGGGAATCGGATTTCGTGACCCGGATAGGGCCATGAACCTTCTTGTTACCAATCATGCGCAGGTGCTCGCTTATATCGCTCGCAATCCCTCCGCGCGGCTGCGCGATGTGGCCGAGAGCGTCGAGCTGACCGAGCGTGCGGTGCAGCGGCTCGTCGCGGAGCTCGAGCTCGGCGGCTTCCTCCATCGCGTCAAGGTCGGGCGCCGCAATCGCTATGAAGTCGCGGCGCTGCCGCTGCAGAAGCTCGCGCGCTCGCTCGATGCGCTCGCAGGCGAGGCGCAGTCGGATGAGCTGCGGCAGGCGATCCCGACCGCGCCGCTGGCGGGCGATGGAATCGCGCGGAATCTCTCGTTCATTGATTGATTCGTGCAGCACCGCGATCCTCCGCGCTTGATCTAAACAGACAGTTGTCTGTATGGATCCAGGAATGCAGACACGACGCAAGCGAGGCGAGGCGCGGGAGCAGGTCTTCGAGTTCGTGCGGAGGCGGCTCCTCGAGGGGGAATCGCCGACCGTGCGCGAGGTGCAGCAGGCGCTCGGCTTCTCGGCCGTGCAGAGCGCGCAGCAGCATCTCGAGTCGCTGGTGGGCGAGGGAAAGCTCGCCCGCACCGAACGTGGAATCGAGCTGCCGCAGATGCCTGCGCCGGCCCAGTTGGTGCCGCTGCTCGGTCGTGTGCAGGCGGGCGCGCCGGTGCTGGCCGCGGAGAACATCGAGGGATATCTGCCGGCGTCGATTGATGCCTCGCTGCCGGGACGCAAGCGGGCAGGGCAGCTCTTCGCGCTGCGCGTGCGCGGGCAGAGCATGAAGCTCGCGGGAATTCTCGAGGGCGACGTGGTGATCGTGCGGCGCCAGCAGCGTTGCGAGAGCGGCGATGTGGTGGTGGCGCTGCTCGGCGACGAGGCGACGGTGAAGACGCTGCGCCTGCGCGGCACGAAGGCGGAGCTGCTCCCGGCCAATCCTGATTTCGCGCCGATTCAAGTCCGCCTCGGAGAGCTGGTGCTGCTCGGCAAGGTCATCGAACTGCGGCGCGATCTCGAACAGCCGCGCGCGTTGAAGTGAGAGCAGAAGATGTCGTCGCTGCTCAAGCTGGTCGCGCCACCGCTCGCGCTCGATGAGCCGCAGGAGCGGCCGTGGAGCCACGCGCAGCTCGCGGGAAGGCTCACCGAACTCTCGTCCTCGCGTGCGGGCGCGCAGCTGACGTTCGCCATGAGTCTGGTGCTCGAGGCGCAGCGCGAGCATGAGCCCGCGGCCTGGCTCTCGTCGCGCAACGCGACGTTTTTTCCTCCCGATGCGCAGGCCTGCGGCGTCGATCTCGCAGCGCTCGCGGTGGTGCGCCTCGATGCGCCGCAGGAGCTGGGACGCGCGGCCGATCAGCTGCTGCGCTCGGGCGCCTTCGGGCTGCTCGTCCTCGAACTCGGCGCGAGCAGTCTCGCGGCTCCGCTCGTCACGCGTCTGTTGGGCCTGACGCAGAAGCACAACGCCGCGCTCCTTTTTCTCACCACCAAGCCGCGCGAGGCACCGTCGCTCAGCCCGCTCATTTCGTTGCGCGCCGAGGTTTCGCGCACGCGCCGCGCCGACGGAAAATTTCTCTGCGAGCTGCACGCGCTCAAAGACAAGCGCCGCGCGCCGGGCTGGACGCATCACGAGGAGTGTCGTGGACCGGCTGGCCTGCGTTGAGGTCCCCGCGCTGCCGCTGCAGCTGCTCCTGCGCGCGCATCCTGCGTGGGCGGGCGAGCCCGTGGCGGTCGTCGAGAACGATCGTCCGCAAGGTGCAATCCTCTCGGTCAATCGCAGCGCGCGCCGCCACGGCGTGATGCCGGGAATGCGCGCGGGATCGGCCCGCTCGCTCGCGCCGACGCTCTGCACGGGCATTGTTTCCGAAGAGGAGATCTCTAGCGCGCAGGAAGAGCTCATCACCCAGCTGCGCCGTTTCAGCTCGCGCGTCGAGCCGAGCGAAGACGAATTGGGCCTCTTCTTCCTCGATGCTTCAGGGCTGCTGCTGCTCTTCGATTCATTGCCGGCCTGGGCCGAGCAGCTGCGCGCAGCTCTTCTGCAGGCAAAGTTCCAGAGCGGGATCTCGGTGGGGTTCAAACGATTCGCGTGCAGCGTGGTCGCGAAATCAGTGCGCGGCACGAGGGCTCTCGTCCTGGCGAATCCAGAGGATGAAGCGCGCGCGGCCGCGCTGGTGCCGCTCGCGCGCGCAGGCCTTGCGACTGAATCCCGTGCGGCTCTCGAACTGCTTGGTGTTCAAACGATCGGCGATTTTCTCCGCCTGCCCGCCGACGGAATCCTCCGCCGCTTCGGCCCCGATGCATTCCGCCTGCGCCGTCTCGCCGCTGGTGATCTCGCTGTCCCTCTGCAGCCGCAGGCTCTGCGTGAGCCGCTGGTGCTCGCACTCGCGTTCGACGAGGCGGAGAGCGATCGCGCACGTCTGACCTTTCTCGCCAAGCAGCTGCTCGATGCGCTCCTCGCAAAACTCGCGGCGCGCGGTGAGGCCGCGGCGGAGCTCGAGCTGCGACTGGGAATGCACCGCTCGTGCGAGACGGCCGAACTCTGCGAGATCCTGCGCCCGGCAGAGCCGACGCTCTCTGTGGCGCAGTTGGTGAATCTTCTCCAGCTGCGTCTTGATGCGCTCGCGCTGCCCGCAGGCGTCATGCGCATCGCTCTTTCCTGCACGGGCACGCCGGCCACGCGCGAGCAGTTGACGATGCACGCGGAGATTCCGAAGCGGGATCTCTCTGCTGCGGCGCGCGCCTTTGCCCGTCTGCGCGCGCTGTTCGGCGAGAGCGCGGTCGAGCAGGCGAGACTGGAAGAAGGGCACCTCCCCGAGGCCCGTTATTCCTGGGCGCCGCTCGCGCAGCTCCCCGCAGCGCAGCCGCAGCCGGTCGTGCAGCACCAGCTTATCCGCCGCGTGCAGGCGCAGGTTTCGCAGTTGCCTCCGCGTGAATTGCGCGAGCCGGACGGCTGGCTGATCGGCGGAATTGCCGGTGGCCGCGTCGAGCGCCTCGACGGCCCGCATCGCATCTCGGGAGGCTGGTGGCAGCGCGAACTGACGCGCGATTACTATTTCGCCGAGACCTCCCTCGGCGAGCTGCTCTGGATTTTCTACGATCGTCGCCGCCGTGCATGGTGTCTGCAGGGCGCGGTGCTGTAATGGGGAACTATCCATGAGCGCGGGATATGCGCCGCTCCTCTGCAAGAGCAACTTCTCGTTTCTCGAGGGGGCGAGCCACCCCGACGAGCTGATCGAAGAGGCGCATCGGCTGGGCATCAATACGCTCGCGCTCTGCGACCGCGACGGCGTCTATGGAATCGTCCGCGCCTGGGTGAAAGCGAAAGAGCTGGGCGTTCAATTGATCACCGGGACTCAATTCACAATATCGGATCAGTCGACGATCACGCTGCTGGCCGAAACCCGCGACGGCTATTCGAATCTCTGCCAGTTGATCAGTGCGGGGCGATTGCGATCACCAAAGGGAAGCTCTGTCTCGCACTGGCACGAACTCTGTGCGCGCGCCGATGGGTTGATTGCATTGTGGGGCGGCGAGGAGAGTCTGTTGTGCGCCGCGGCCGCGCCAGACAAGGTCGCGCGCGATCTGCGCGATGCCTTCGGTGAGCGGCTCTATGCGCTCGCGACGCGCCATCTGCGCGCCGATGAGGTCGAGACGGAAGCGCGGCTGCGCTCGCGTGCGCGCCAATATTCCATTCCCGTCGTCGCGGCCAATGAGGTCCTCTATCACTCGCCCGCGCGCCGGCCTTTGCAGGACGTGCTCGCCTGCATTCGCAAGGGGATCCCAATTCAGCAGGCGGGCCGCCTGCTCAAGCCCAATGCCGAGCATGCGCTCAAGACGGCGCACGCATTCGCCGAGCTGTTTATTGATGATCCAGCCGCGATCTCCCGCACGCTCGAGATCGCCGCGCGCTGCACGTTCTCGCTGTCGGAACTGCGCTATCGATATCCCTCCGAAGAGCTTCCCGATGGCACCAGCACGGCCCAGTGGCTGCGCACGCTCTGCGCTCGTGGCGCGGTCTGGCGATATGGCGGCGAGCCTCCTGGCGCAGTATCGGCCCAACTCGAGAAGGAGCTGCGCTTAATCGAAGAGCTCGATTACTGCGGATACTTCCTCACCATGAAGGAGATCGTCGAGTTCTGCCGCGCGGAGAATATCCTCTGCCAGGGGCGCGGTTCGGCGGCCAACTCGGTGGTCTGCTTCTGCCTCGGCATTACCGCGGTCGATCCGGTGCAGATGGGGCTGCTCTTCGAGCGCTTCATTTCTCGCGAACGGCACGAGCCGCCTGATATCGACCTTGATATCGAGCACCAGCGCCGCGAAGAGGTGATTCAACACGTCTATGCGAAGTATGGCCGTGCCCGCGCCGCAATGGTCGCGAACGTCATCAGTTACCGCTCGCGCTCGGCCATCCGCGATGTCGGTCGGGCGCTGGGGATCCCGGCAACTGAACTCGAGCGCACGGCCAAGCTCGTCTCGCATTCGCGAGGCGTCGATGAGCCGCTCCTGGCGCAGGCGGGAATCGATCTCGCTTCTCCTGCTTATGCGCAACTGATGGCGCTCTCGAAGGAGATCCTCGGCTTCCCGCGCCACCTCTCGATTCATCCCGGCGGATTTCTCCTCGGGCACGAAGAGGTCGCCAATCTGGTGCCGATTGAGAACGCGACGATGGAGGGGCGCACCGTTATTCAGTGGGACAAGGACGATGTCGAATCACTCGGGCTCTTCAAGGTGGACCTGCTCGGCCTTGGCGCCTTGACCCATCTGCATCGCTGCTTTGATTTAATCGAGCAGCAGAGCGGCGAGCGGCTGACGATTGCGACCATTCCCGCTGATGATATCCCGACCTATGACGCCATCTGCCGCGCCGATACGGTCGGGGTCTTTCAAATCGAGAGCCGCGCGCAGATGGCGATGCTCCCGCGTCTCAAACCGAGGAACTATTACGACATCGTCATCGAGGTCAGCCTGGTGCGGCCCGGTCCGATCACGGGCGGTATGGTCCATCCCTATCTGCGCCGCCGCGATAAGACCGAAGCGATCGACTATCCGCATGAGTGCTTACGGCCTGTGCTGGCGAAGACGCTCGGCGTGCCGCTCTTTCAAGAGCAGGTGATGAAGCTCGCGGTGGTGGCGGCCGATTACACGCCGGGCGAGGCCGATCAGTTGCGCCGCGATATGGCGGCGTGGCGCAAGAGCGGCCGCATCGAGCAGCACCGCGAGCGGTTGATTACCCGGATGGAGAAGAAGGGAATCCAGCGAGAGTTCGCCGAGCGGGTCTTCAAGCAGATCTGCGGCTTCGGCGAATATGGCTTTCCCGAGAGCCACGCCGCGAGCTTCGCGCTGATCAGCTATGCAGGCGCTTATCTCAAGCAGCATTACCCGGTCGAGTTTGCCTGCGGCTTAATCAATTCGCTGCCGATGGGCTTCTATTCGCTCTCGACCATCGTCGAAGATACGCGGCGGCATGGAATCGACATCCGGCCCATCGATGTGCGCGTGAGCGGCTGGGACTGCGCGGTGGAGCACGATGCGACGAATCCGGCTTCACACGAGACGAATGCGCCGGGAGCAAAACGCACGCGGGCCGCGCTGCGCATGGGTTTGCGCTGCGTGAAGGGGCTGAGCGAGAGCGACGGCGCGCGGATTGTCGAGGCGCGGGATGCGACGAGCCTCGAGGCGTTTGTGCAGCGCGCGCGGCTGAACGAGAAGCAGCTTGCGGCGCTGGCGGAGTCGGGTGCGCTCGATGCGTATTCGCACAATCGTCGCGAGGCGCTCTGGCAGGTGCGTGGGCTGTCGCGCACGTCGCCCGTGCCGCTCGCGATCGAGTGCGAGCAGCCGCTCGGCTTTCGCGCGCTGACGCCCTTTGAATCGATCGGCTGGGACTATCGACGCGCCTCGCACAGCGCCAGCGGCCATCTGCTCACGCCGCTGCGTGCGTCTCTGCGCGCGCAGAAACTTCCCACGGCGCGCGAGGTCTCGGCCATGCGCCACGGCCAGCGCATCCGCTACGCGGGGCTCGTCATCTGCCGCCAGCATCCGGGCACCGCGGCAGGCGTGACCTTCATGACTCTCGAGGACGAGACGGGTTTTGTGAACGCGGTGCTCTGGCGACAGATCTTCGAGCAGCATGAGCTCCTCGCGCGCACGGCGTCGCTCCTGGGCGTCACCGGGCGGCTGCAGATCGAGAGCGGAGTGGTGCATCTGGTGGCGGAGCAGCTCTGGGCCCCCTCTCTCGTTGATGCGCCACCAGCGCTGCCGAGCCGCGATTTTCACTGAGCAGCGCGCGCTTTTTCGCGTCCGCCGCCACCTGCCGGCTTGAGATCGCGGCCGCTCTATGGTTACAAGACGCCCCCCGCTGCGCCTTCACACCGCGCGGCAGATGCTTTTCATGGACCGCTCCGCGCCGCGGAGCCGCATTTTCAAGGAGAGAAGATGTCCTCGTTGGCCGCGTTTCTCGAGTCGAAGAAGCTGAAGTCGGAAGCCGTTTACTGGGCGTCGACGCGCATCGAAGCGCGCTCGGAAGAGGACCACAAGCTCGCCACCGCCCGCGCGGCGAAGAAGGAGAAGAAGGATCCCGCCGCTGAGGCGATCGCCAAGCCGAAGAGCGGCCGTGGCTTCTCGCGCAAGCAGCTCGAGACGGCGCTCGCCGGCAAGGCGATCACCCGCCGTGCACGCGCGAAGGTGCTCCGCTCGATCAACGCGCTGCTCGAGAAGGCGAAGCAGCCGGCCGCAACGATGAAGGATGTCTTTGGCGAAGAGAAGCCGCAGGTCGGCAAGTCGAAGGTCGCCGTCAAGAAGGTCGGCTAGCCAGTCGATCTCGCGGGCGACCTGTTCGCCCGGAAAAAGCAAATCGGGCCCCGCGCGATGCACGCGCCGGGGCCCGTTTCATCTCACGCGCTCTTCGACGATCAACTATCGATAGCCTTGCAGCCGCACATAGTTGTTCGTGCCCTGCGTGCCGCCTGCGCCCTGTGCCGAATAGGTCGTCGAGGTGGGATTGTATTCGAGCGGTGCTGAGATCTCCGCCGTCTTCCCGTCCGGAGTCTGGCAGACCGCGCCGACGAAGATGCGCAGGTTATTATCGACAGCCGGATTATTCACTGCACCAACCTCATCGATATCGTCGCGCGCAAAGACGACGCAGTTGAATTTCGCGGGCAGCCCCGGGACGACCAACTCGGGATGCGCAGAGGTCAGCGAGCCGGCATCCGGAATCCCCGCGTAACTCAGCGCCAGATAGTCGCCCCACTGGTGCGACGTGAGATAGTTGGAGCCAAACATACTGCGCGCATATTGCAGCGACGTCTCCGCCGCGGCATTGACCGAGGCGTTGCTGATCTCTCTGCCTGCCTGCCCTCGATCCTGATTGGACATGGTGATCGCGAAGCTCACCAGCACAGTGAGCATCACCACCATCGAGAGCACGACCACCATCGCCATGCCCCGTTCGGCAGGTCTGAGATTGATTGGAGTCATAGCCTGGTTCCTTGCAGTGCTCGGGGCGTGACGCGAGCGGTGAATGCGCGTCGAGGATAAGGATCGGTCGGGACGCCGGCTCCGCCACCGCTGCCTCCGCCGCTTCCGCCACCGCTGCCCCCGGTCGCCGACACTCCTTCGAACGAAGGGGTCGTATACCCGATGGTCAACTGGGTCAGGTTGGTGGCGAGATCGGGCTGGGTGCTGAGGGAAACGATCTGCACGCGCACTTCGCGGAGCAAGCTCACTGCCTGCGGAATGGTGTTGTTGGGGACATCCGCGTTCCCGGCCGCGCTGAGGTGAGTTGCGGTCTGATATTGCGAAAACCGATTGGTATTATTCGGGTCGAGGACATATCGGATCTGGAGGCTCTGCACTGGCCCAGCGCCCATCTCCTGCCCTTGAACGCCGCCGGTATATCCCGGGCTCGTCTCATCGGTGAAGCCACCAGACTGCGCGATGATGGCATCAGAAATATAGAGCGACGGATCGAAGGTGGGCCGGCTGCGATAGAGGCGCGGCGGCGCGGAGGGGTCGACCTGCTTCAGATACCAGTGAACAATGCGCAGGCGCGAGAGCACTGCACCGCCCCAATCGGCATAGGGAACCTTGGGGTCGATCTGTGGATTGCCACCCGCAGAGGATTCCTTCGTTGCAATGCGTTCGACCGCGATCGACGGGATACTCGCCACGGCCACGCCGAATTGAAACGTTCCTGCCGTGATCGCGCTGGGCGTAATGATGGCCGCGTGGCGCAGGTCGCTGAGCAACAAGGGGGCGCCATCGATATAGATCGGCGGTTCGCTCGACGTGCCCTTGCAGGAGACCGCCCCGACCAGGTCAAAGCATTTCACGACGATTGCCGCGTTTCGCATGCTGATTACTTCGCCCTGGATCCCCGGCTCGACCGACGGATCCGCGGGCATTCCCACCGTGGTTGGCTCGGCGCTGAGGAGATAGATCGAGTTGGTGATGATCGACGACGTCCCGTTCGGTTGCATCACGGTCACGTCGGGGCCCGAGAAAATCACCGGGATCGCGATCTGGGTGTTCTTCGACCAGTCGGGCATGAGGTTGACCATGCCGCCCGCGATCCCCAAGCCCGCCGAGCGAATATCGTTGGAGAGAAGATCCAGCCCCTGTCGGGCGATCTCCTGCGTCACCCCGACGCGATAGATGCGCTGCGAGGAGTTATTCGTTGCGATGAGCGCGCCAAACGTCGCGCCGATCATCACAATCAGCAACGCCGCGGCGACCATGATCTCGACCAGCGTGAAACCCCGCGCGGAGGCCTGTCGATTGCGGATGGTGGTCATTGGGCGAACGACTCCTGGAGAACAACGCTCCCGATGTGCCAATCCGTCGTGCCGCCGCGAAGCACGCGCACCCATACGTTGAGCATATGGCCCTGCGGGCCACCCCCGTCGGTACCAACCCCCATATCCGCCGGTTCGATATGGATTTCGCGACAGAGCACTGCCGGGTTGCTGGTCACAAGCGCGCTGTCGCAGCCCTTGCCAACGCCCCCGCTCGTACCCCAGGCGGTGACCGCAGCATATCGTTGGCTAATGGTCTGTGCGGTATCGACGGCATTGGAATCGCCGAGGACCACGATCGGTCCAGTCATTAAATCATCACCATAGTTCGAATTCCCGGGGTCGCCCGTAACGGGAGGGTTGTTCGGCCAATCGATGACATCCATCATCCAGCCGCCGGTGTTCGCAGCAACATCGGGATTGAACGTCCCCGTGGTGACCATCGCGGAGCAGCTGAACGTCCCCTGGATATCGGTCGCCACCGTGCTGCAGATGGTCCCCTTGTTCTGTCCTGCGAAACGCTCGAGACGGCTCTGCGCAAACTCGGACATCTGTGTTCGCGCAGCCGCCCAGCCATTGGCGGTCGAGGCAACGGCCAGGCCGCCCATCAGACCGAGCAGCGAAACGGAAAGGATCGCGAACGCGACCATGACCTCGAGAAGCGACATTCCACGCGCCGTCGCGGCGCTCCGATTAGTAGTCATGGCCGGTCTGCCGGATGATCCACCCGAGCATGCTGGTTGGACTCAATCCCACGTTGTTGATGGAGTGCTCCGCTGCCGTGTTGTTGGTGCTCGGGACCACAGTGGTGGCGATCCCCTGCGTGGTCACCGTGACCACCGTCACCTGCCCGGCGGTATTGGTGCTGACCGCGACCGTTCCACCGATTCCCCCGACTCCAAGATATCCACTCAGCGGACTAATGGCCGTGCTCGTCGAGGTGGACAGCAGATTCAGCGAATAAGTCGTTCCGTTCAGCGCACTGGCATCGCCACGTTTATCGATATCCGTGACCGTCCCGGACGTACCGCTGAAGTAGAGCTGGTCATTGGTTGCGACAATCGAACCGAACACACGCTTGCCACCGGTCAGCCACTGCGGATATCCAGACGGCTCCTTGCCAACTCCCTTCGCCGTCATAATCGCCTTGTCTCCCGTGATGGCAAGATCCGTTGCTTGATAACGGCCGCTGGCTGCAAGCGGAATCACGTGGATGGCACCGTTGGGAACAACAGGAAGCGCAGAGACGGTATCCGTGCCGGCGGTCCCGTATGCGAGCATCGTCTGGCCGGCGTAATTAAAGAAAGTCGTTCCCGCAGGCTGTGACGTGGGGATGAAGAACAGCGTTGACAGGGTGCTGATCGGCTGCGGCCCGCCATCCTGTGTATATCCATATGCATTGCTGAGCGAGAAGTTGCAGGTGGCCGGAGCCGTCGCGCAGCTGGGCGAGGTGGCATACGAAGTCAGGCTCACGCCCGTCGCCGCGTCGAGCTCCCAGAGGTTTCCGGTGTCGTCACCGACATAGACCGTATCGATGAGGTTGTTGCCGGCCTTTGAGAGCAACGTCACGCCAGCCGGCGGAGTATTTCCGACGCCGCTCGCCTGGCCGGCAGGCATGCTCACCGTATCGTACGGGCTCGCCCACTCCCAGAGCTTCTGTCCCGTGACGATATCAATGGAGAAGACATAGACGCCATTGCCTCGCGGCTCGTTTGTGGCGACGAAGGCCGCGAAGACCGGCTGCCCGTTGC
Organism: uncultured delta proteobacterium; assembly: GCA_903911145.1. Taxonomy (GTDB): domain Bacteria; phylum Myxococcota; class Myxococcia; order Myxococcales; family 40CM-4-68-19; genus CAIWCD01. The sequence continues at coordinate 87,179 of CAIWCD010000023.1, forward strand.
GCCGCATTGCCGCGACGCTTACCGACTGGCTCGCGCCGAGGTGTCGATAGTTATAGGGTCCGCTGGTTGAAAGGCCCGGGTCCGGAGCCGGGCCGCCCCCGAGTGCAGCCAGCGTCGGCGCGTTCGTGGGCAGCTGATAGAGCGCGGGGGTGCAGCCCGTCGCTGAGGCACGGCAGTTGTTCTGCCATTGGAGCGCGTAATCGGTGCTCCCGACTGCCGCCGAATCGGTTGTCAGTCCGGTATCGTCGTCGGTGAGCGGCACGGGAGCATACGCGAGCGACGAGCCATAGGTCGACTGCAGGTCCCAGAGCAGCGTGGGCGCGAGGGGATTGGTAATATCCAGTGCGAATAGCTCTTGATTGTTACCGCCAGCTGAAGCAACCAGCACGGTGTGCCAGCTGCGACCTGCGGCAATCCCAGCCGCGCTGAAATTTCCGAAGACATCGATCACGGCTGGCGAAGAGTCCACCGCCGCTGAGTTGCTCGCGAGATACGGCAGCTGGCCAGGCGGAATGAACGACCAGAGCTCCGTCAGATTGGCCGGAGGAGACGAGAGCGACAACGTGCGCGGGAACACGGTCGCCGCGCTGGGATTGAGGCCGCCGACCGTTGATACCGGCCCCGTATACCCGACGTCTGCTCCATCGCTGCGCGTGACGTAGAAGGCATGCAGCTGGCCATCGAGCGCGCCCGCATAGGCCACTGTGGGCCGCGCCTTCCCGCCGATATTGGCCACATATGGGGTATCAGGAATGACCGCCACCTGGGAGTGGACGAACCCACCGAGCGACGAGAGATTGGCTGTGGCAACATCGGTCCCATATTGGCGAAGATCGTTGCACTGCGCGTCTGTCGGGTGGGCCTGCACGGCATTGACATCACCGATGGTCGAGTCGAGACCGCTGGTGGTTGCAAAGCAGTACCCGCGCACCATCTGCACCAGCTCCATGGCCTTGTTCAGCTGCTCCGGATCGGTCAGCACGTTCGCGATCTGCGTCTGGTCCGCGGCGCTCGCGCCATAGTCAGCGCCGATGTCGGTCGCCGTCAGATTAACCTCGAGCGCCTCTTGAAGATCGCAGACCGTCGTCTGGCCATTGGCGCCCGCGACGGTATTCGGTCCCTGAACCATTCCAGCATATGGGCCCGGCTTATTCAGTCCGGCGTCCAATGCGACGTTACCGACGTGATACATGTCGAGACAAGTCGTCGGCGTGACCTGCGGGACGTCGAAGTTGACCGGCATCCATCCGTGCTGGATCACGTTGCCGGTATAATAGCCGCCGCTTTCGGTATCGACGTGCCCGTCGAGATACGTGAAGAGGTTTCGCGTCGCGGCAGTCACCGGAGATGCGTTGGTTGCATACTTGGTTGCAAACCGGCCAAACGTGTCCGACGCGCTCGCCACCAGGTCCGTGGCGAAGGTCTCGTTGACGGTGCTCGTCTGCAACGGATGAATGCGCAAATCGCCCTGGTGATAGGGGAAGTGCCATTTCGATCCAAGTGTAACATTGAGCACGCGCCACTCCGCGGGCACGGTGACGTTCGTGACCTCCCGATAGGTCGGGACGAAGACATTGCTTTGATAGAGCGTCGGGCCGATATATGCCGTCTCGGAGGTCGTGAGCACGAGGCCCAGCGCAAGCAGGGTATTGAGTGCAACGCGAGTGCCGGCGACATCGGACGTATAGTTATGACCGCCCAGATAGACCATCTGCGCCTTCTGGCTATTATTCCCTCGCTGGATATAGGTGAAGTTATCGACCTTCGCCATCGTGCGCGCCGAGGAAGCGCTGGTCAGCAGGGACTTTGTCAGAGTCCCGATCGTATAGGCCAGAGGCAATACGCCCGGTCCGTAGATCGCTCCCGGCTCGGGGAAATAGTTCTGCACCACGCCAGAGAAGGCATACCAACGGAAATCTCCGATCTGTGCGAAGGCATTCCCGGGGGCCGGGTATTGAATGCAGCTGCCTCCCGCGGTGGTGGTGGGATCGGTGCAGTTGTTCAACCGCACGTCACTGAACCCATTGTTGATGTTCAGCGCAGTCGTATCGATGGTTGTGCTGCAGATTCCCGCGCCTCCATCGAGGCACGCGAGGCTCTGCAGTCGGCCGTCGATCATCGGAGTTGGGTAGTTACCGCCGCCGTCATTCGCCCCTTCGAACGTTTCAATGCTGGCGCACTCTGCCATCACGCCGTGGTTGGGCTGGTTCATGAACGTCGCGATATTCTGCAGGCCGGCGTCCATGCAGTCGGTGTAGCAAGACTTGGCGGGACCAGGTTCAAAGTGTGGTGCCCAGAGGACCTGATATCCACCGCCATCGGAACGGCCATTGCTGAGCGCCCCGCCGGCGATATCCGCCACGTCGAGCATATCGAAGATCTGACCGCCATCCGCCCCGATCGGGCAGAGCGCGGAGTTACCAGCGGCGGTGTTATTCAGATTAAATGCATTCGCTGGGCATCCACCGGCAGAGGGAAAGTCCAATCCAGCCGACTTCAAGTAGTATTGGAGCTGCGTCCCCTTGACTCCGGTCATGCTCGAGGTGAAGCAGGTTGCGCCCGTCTTTCCATGCACCACTCCCCGTTCGTCCAGATAGCAACCGCCGGTTGATTGAAGCAGCGCGACGACGGGAGGCCGACCATTCATTCGCGAGCTATCGTCTGCCGTGAAGGGAAGCAGCGCCTGGTGAATATTCACGCGGTGCGTGTTGGCGTAGTTGAGGCCCGAACCCACGCCAGCGTCATTGTCATTGGAGCCGAAGGCCGCAACGACCGTGGTTCCACTGGGAGTCGCAGTCTTGACGGAGCAGTGGCCGACATTGTGCTCATTTCCATTGATGTTGTTGGTGGCATAGGCGCTGAAGTCGATATAGTTGCCCGAGCTATCCTGAAACTTCGGGGTCAGCGAACTGAGCATTTCAATCAACGCGGGCACGTCCGACGCGGAGATCACGAACGCGCCGCCGCCATAGCGCATGACATTCACTCCGTTGGCAGCGTTGGCCGTGACGGAGAGAAAGTTGGGAAACGCGAGCGCATTGACAAAGTTCTTCATCGTTGTCGATGAGAGAGCGAGACCGCTCGGGTCGACATAGTCCGAGCCCGTGCCGGTCACGGTATCGAGCGTGACGATATCCTGTGTATTCGACGAGCCGAGGTGGAAGGCCACCTGCGTCGCGGGAGTTGAATTGCTCGCGCTTCCGTCAATGATGATATCGCAGCCATCGTTCCATGTTGGGTCGTTGGAGGCCGGGGCCGGCGTGACTGCCGTCGCGCCCGCATAGACCGCGCTCACATTGGTCGGAACGCATCGATTGGGCGAGCCCTTGTTCCCGGAATAGACCCAGTGAACCGTAATGCGCGAGGTGAAGGCTGAACCCGAGACGGGATACGAGGCAATCCCGTCGTCCGCGCGGAGGATATCGTAGATGAGTCCGTAGACCGACGGCATGCCGCACGCGTCCTGGTATGGCGACGACGTGGGAATGATGATTGACCCGGCAGGGAAGGTGGTCTGCGCGCTGGCGGGAGCGGCCCACAGGAGGAGCGCCGCGGCGGCGGCGAACGCGAAGGCGAAACAAACGCGCTCGCGGCGAAGACGATTGTGGCGTGGGCGGAACATTGAATCCTCCTGCTGCAGTCGGTGCGGCATCAGAGCAGACCTTGGGCTGCCGCGCTCGTTTTTGTCTCGAGGAGCGCAACAGGCCAATCGGGACCATACGCAAAGCGACGGCCAGATGGAGATGAGTTCAACTCCTCTGGCGGCCCGTGTTTTCGCGACGGCCCGGCCGAGTTGCCCTCTCTTGCTTCGATACTCTTTGCGTGCTCGGCAAACTGGTGCGTATCGGCGGATGTACGCGTCTATCAGCGATCGAATAGGCTGCAGCGATGCTCGAACTTGGGAACGCGGAGCTGGTGCCGCGCGGTCGTTGTGTGCAGGGAGACTCACGCGAGGAGCAGAGCTTCCAGCGCGCGTTGGAAGGGGCGCGGGCAAACCTGCTCCTCACCGACCCGCCATATTGTCTCCTGCAGCGGCGGCGCAAGGGCGGCGATCTGCGCGATAAGAAAGAGCGCAAGATCGATCATGAGATGGTCGGGCGGTTTCCCGACGTGCGCAGCTATCGGGCCTTTACCGAGGGCTGGCTGCCGAAGGCCGTCGCGCGATTACAAGGCAATGCGCCGCTGGTGATCTGGACCAACTTTCTCGGCAAGGAGCCCATTCGCACGGTCGCGCGCGCGTGCGGATATGGCGCGCTCTGGGGCGAGTTTGCCTGGGCCAAACGAACGCAGCCGGGCGACGGAAATGAGATCCTGTTGCGCGTGTATGAGGTCGCGCTTGTCCTGGGGCGCGAGCCGTTGCCGCCGCTTGCGCACTCAGCTGCGCCGCGCTGCTGGTCGGTTGTCGCGGGATACGACGACGATGGCGAGGCGCAGAAGTTCGGCGGCCATCCCAATCACAAACCATTCGGCGTGATTGAGCCTCTTGTGCGTGCCTATTCGCAGCCGGGCGAGCTGGTTCTCGATCCGTTCGCGGGAAGCGGTTCACTGCCCGCGGCCGCGCTGCGCTTGGGGAGGAACGCTGCCTGTATCGAATTGGATCGGGAGTGGGCGGGTCGCGTTCAATCGCGACTATCGCGAAGCGCGGGATAGTCCACCGCGCTGTTCTGCAACTGAAGCAGCGATAGAACGAGCCATCGCTGCTTCAGTTCAAGGAGCTATCGACGAACTATCGCTCGGCCTTCTCGCCAGCAGTCGATGCACCGGTCTCATCGCCAGTCGGGAGAATCACCTTCGCGCCAAACGGCGCGCCCGCCGGAGTCATTGGCTTGAATCGCGTCGACACGTCGGTGAGGACCATGCCCATCAGGAGCAGCGCGAACATCACGCTGACGCCGATGATCATCGAGTAGATCCCCTTCTGCTCCTTGAGGTGCATGAAGAAGGCGAGCACCAGCACGCTCTTCACGGTCGCGATGGTCAGCGCGAGCGGCAGCGCGATGGCACCGAGGTGCTGCTTTCCGGTCACCACCGTCACGATCGTCAGGATGCCAAGCGCAATCCAGACGAGGACGTAGGGCGTTGCCGAGTGCTCCGCGTGCGGCTTGGTCGTCTTCGGATGCGCCGGTGCTTCAGGCTTGTAGGTCTCAGACACGCTTAGACTCCGTCAGATCAAGTAGAGCAGCGGGAAGAGGAAGATCCAGACGAGGTCGACAAGGTGCCAGTAGAGGCCGCCGAGCTCGAGGCCCGTGTAGTACTTCGACGAGAAGCGACCGTTGGCCGTCTTGAAGGTCAGGACGATCAGGACGCTCATGCCGATGATGACGTGCAGCGCGTGCAGGCCGGTCGTGAGGAAGTAGATGGTGAAGTACATCGGTGCGCCAGGCGCCGTGACTTCCTTGAAGGCGTAGTACGGTCCCGGAAGCGCACCTTCCTGGAACTTGTGCATGTACTCGATGCTCTTGATTCCGAGGAATCCGAACGCGCAGGCAATCGTAATCAGCAGGCAGACGACCGCGAGGTTCTTGCGATCGGTGCGCGCGAAGTGAATTGCCATCGCCACCGTGAACGAGCTGGAGATGAGCACGAACGTATTCAGCGTGCCCAGCGAAAGGTCGAGGTGGCGGCTCGCCTCTGCAAACGCTTCCGGGAATTGAAATCGATAGACCGCATATCCCGTGAAGAGTCCGGCGAAGAGCAGGATTTCCGTGGCGAGGAAGAGCCACATGCCGAACCGGACGGCTTCGTTCTGCGCCTCGAGCGACGAGAAGTGATGCGCGAGGATCCCCTCGGGCACTCCGTCGAGCTCGTGCGACTTGTCGTGACCAGCAGCGGCGCTAGACATGATGAATCCCGTAGGCCGCCGAGTTGTCGTTCGTGCGGTAATCGTGCGGCCCGGTGGTGATGGTGGGGATGACTTCGAAGTTGCTCGTCGTGGGCGGCGTCTGCGTCATCCACTCGAAGCCCTTCGAGCCCCAGGGATTCTGCTCGCAGCGCTTGCCGGAGACGAGCGCGACGACGAGATAGATGAGGACGATGACGAGTCCGAGGGCGAGCACCGCGGCGCCGGTCGTCGAGGCGACGTTGAGCGCCTGGAACTTATCCGGATACTCGTAGTAGCGGCGCGGCATACCGGCGTTCCCGAGGAGGAACTGCGGAATGAACGTCGCGTTGAATCCCAGGATGATCAGCGTCGCGGCGACCATGCCCCAGCCGTCGTGATAGGTGCGCGCGAACATCTTCGGGAACCAGTAATGGAGCGCCGCGAGGAATCCCATGATGACCGCGCCGACCATGACGAAGTGGAAGTGCGCGATGACGAAGTAGGTGTCGTGCCAGTGGACGTCGAGGCCGACCGTCGCGAGTGCGATTCCCGTCATTCCGCCGAAGACGACGAAGTAGAGGAAGCCGCACGCATAGATGAACGGCGTGTTCACCTGGATTGAGCCGCGATACATCGTGCCGACCCAGTTGAATACTTTAATCGCGGTGAAGACGCCGACGAGCATCGAGATGACGCCGAAGATGCCCGCGTTCACCGACGACTGGCCGGTGACGAACATGTGGTGTCCCCAGGCGAAGAAGCCGACGAACGCGATGCCCAGCGAGCTGTAGGCGATCATGTTGTAGCCGTAGGCGTTCTTGCGCGAGAAGGCGCAGATGATCTCGCTCATCACGCCCATCGCGGGCAGCACCATGATGTAGACGGCCGGGTGCGAATAGAACCAGAAGAGGTGCTGGAAGAGCAGCGGGTCGCCGCCGCGCGTCGGATCAAAGAGTCCGAAGTGCATCGTGTTCTCGACGCCGACCACGAGGAGCGCAAGGCCGAGCACCGGCGTCGCGAGCACCTGGATGAGGCTTGTTCCGTAGACCGCCCAGACGAAGAGCGGCAGGCGCATCCACGTCATGCCCGGCGCGCGCAGCGTGTGCACCGTGACGATGAAATTCAAGCCCGTCATGATCGAGGAGAAGCCGATGATGAAGGCGCCGAGGATGACCGGGAACGCGTCGGTCGTCGTCGTGGACGAGTAGGGCGTGTAGAATGTCCAGCCCGTATCGACGCCGCCGTGAATCATTCCCCAGAGCGCGATCGAGGCGCCGAGGAGATAGACGTACATCGAGCCGAGGTTGAGGCGCGGGAATGCGACGTCGCGCGCGCCGATCATCAGCGGCAGGACGAAGTTCCCGAAGCCCGACGGGATCGCCGGGATCATGAAGAGGAAGATCATCACGATGCCGTGCAGCGTGAAGAGGCGGTTGTAGGTCATCGCGTCGAAGAGGAACGGACCCGGCTGCAAGAGCTTCACGCGAATCGCGAGCGCGAAGACGCCGCCGATGAGGAAGCCGATCATCACGAGCGCGAGGAACATCACGCCGACGCGCTTGTGGTCGCGCGTGTTCAGCCACGACATCACCGACGTGCCGTCCGTCAGATAGGACGCTTGTTCTGTAGGAGCCGCCACGGTCTGTGGCGAGCCATCAGTGGACTGGAGCATAGAGCGGGCCCTCCGGAGGCGTGGTGCGCGCGGTGTCGGTCCGCAGCGACTTCATGTACTCGACCAGCGCGGCGATCTCCGGGCCAGCCAACTTGTTCTGGAAGCTCGGCATCACCGGGGCGTAGCCCTCGACGATCTTCGCGAGCGGGTCCATGATCGACTCGGTCATGTAGGCTTCGTCGACCACGATCTTCTCTCCCGTGATCAACTTCTCGGTGCGGCCGAACATGTTCAGCCAGGTCGGCCCGGTGAACTTCGTGCCGTCGATGGTGTGGCACTTGAAGCAGCCCTGCTCGGCGGCGACGCGTCGGCCCTGCTCAGCGAGCGAACTGTTGACCGAGACCTTCTCGATATCGGTGTTCAGACCGTCCTGGGGCAGCGGGCTGCGCTTGAGATTGTCGAGCCACGTCTGGTACTCGGCCGGCGGCATGACGATGACCTCGCCGCGCATGATCGAGTGGCCCGCGCCGCAGTATTGCGAGCAGAGGATCTCGTACTTGCCCGGCGTGGTTGCATTGAACCAGGTCTGGGTGTAGCGGCCCGGGTTGACGTCCTTCTTGACGCGGAACTCGGGCACGAAGAAGGAGTGGATCACGTCCTGCGAGGTCATCAGCAGGCGCACCGGACGGCCAGCAGGAACGCGCAGGACGTTCACGCTGTTGGGGCCGTCGGGATAGTTGAACTTCCACATCCACTTCTTCGCCATCACGTAGACGTCCATCGCGTCTGCAGGCGGCGTGTCCTGCTCGACGAACTGGCGGAAGCCGACGGCGAACCAGAGCAGGAAGAGGACGAGCGGCACGCTGACGAACGCGGCCTCGATCATCATCGTCGGCTCGACGTGCGGCGTGGTCTGCGTCTCGCTCTTGCGCTTGTAGAGCGCAATGAAGACGACCGCGAGCACGCCCACCGCGAGCGCCATGATGAAGGTCGTGAGCGCGACGAAGTAGTGGAGGTGATCGACGCCGGCGGCGAACGTCGAGGCCTGCTCCGGCAGGAAGAGGAGCTTGCGGAAGAACTCGTTCATACTGCCTTCCCCTTCTGGGATTTGATGTCGCGGTACCAGAGGACGGTGAGCATCGACGCGAGCGCGATGAACACCAGGCCCGCTCCGGCGCGCACAAATCCCCAGACGTAGAGGTTGTAGCGGCGGCTTGCGGGGTCGTAGCGGAAGCACTTGAGCAGCGCGCGGTCGAGCGTCGTGCCGACCTTGCCCTGCGCGGCTTCCACGATGGCGAGACGCAGATCGCGCGTCGGGAACTGCACTCCGTACAGATAGCGGGAGATGCGACCGTCCGGCGTCAGCACGATCGCGACGGCCGGATGCTCGAACTGCGCGGTGGGCGCGTCCCAGCGGTACTGGAAGCCGATCGCCTGCGCGAGCTTCTTGATCTGCTCGGTCGCGCCGGTGAGGAACAGCCAATCCTGCGCGTGGGCGTGCTCAGCGCCGCGCAGCGCACGCAGATAGCTCTCCTGGTGAATCGAGGCGTCGCGCGGGGAGTCCTTCGGATTGAAGCTCACGGTCAGCGCCGTGTACTCCTCGCCCAGCTTCAAGCCGCTCTCTCCCAGGCTCTTGATGAGACCCTGCTCGACCAGATTGCAGAGCATCGGGCAGTCGAAATAGACGAGCGTGAGGACAATCGGCTTTCCGCGCGAGAACGCGTCGCGCATGTAGAAGCCGTTCTGGAACGCGTCGAGGAAGTGCAGATCTCCCGGGATGCGATCGTTCAAATGCTCGACAACATCGACCGGCTCGAGCTTGACCTGTGCGCCGTCCTCTGCGCTGTCCGCCGCTGCCTCGGCAGGTGCCTTGACAGTCGCAACCGCCTGTGGCAGCGGCGCCTGCACCACGGCCGCTGCCGCGGCCGACGAGGGCTTCTCGTCGGGGGCCGCAGTCGGCGTGAGCGCAAGCAGGAGAGCGGCGAGCAGAATCACTTCTTCTGCTCCGCGACCTGGAGTTCCATCGCCCGTTCGATCGGGATGCGAATCGTGCCGGCCTTGCGGTCGACCCAGCCGTAGCTGCCGAGCTGCTTCGCCGACGCCGCGCGATCGTCCTTCACCCAGTGATTCAGCTCGAACGGGATCTGATCGACGATGCCCTGCTCCTCGGCACCGAAGTTCGCCGGCAGAGCGATCGGGCCGTGCGGATTCATCGCCGCGATCGTCGCCGTGCGCATACGCAACGCCCAGACCGAGCCGATCGCGAACACGAGCAGCGAGATGACCCCGACCGAGATCACCTTGCCGAGCGCGACGTTCTCGGGCTCGGGAATGGTCGTGTCGTGCGCGTGCGACGACGTGTCTGCCTTCGAGTCTGCGTGATCGCTCATGGCTGCGAATACCTCAGCGAGTCGTCCAGGTACGGATCGCCCACCGGCACGCCGTAGCGGCCGCTGGCACGGAAGAGCGCGAGCGAGATGGCGAGCCCACCGATTCCGAGGAACGCGGTGATCATCGTCCAGTGGAACGACGGCGCGTCGTGGAATGCCGGCACGATCAGCCAATACGTATCGAGCATTCCGGAGACGAGGATCCAGGCCGCCACCAGCGCGAGCTTGCCCGGCACCATCTTCAGGTCGCGCGAGAGGAGCGTGAAGAACGGGATGAAGAAGTGGCCGACCACGAGCATCCAGAAGATCGGCTTCCACGGCCCGGTCGTGCGCGAGATGAACCAGGGAATCTCGTCGGGGAGGTTCGCGATCCAGATGAGGAGGAACTGCGAGAACGCGATGTAGGCCCAGAAAGCAGTGAAGGCGAGCATCAGCTTGCCGAGGTTGTGCCAGTGGTCCTTCTGCATCAGCGCCGCGTGGGCGCCACTGGTGCCGCGGGCGAGCGCGGAAGCGAGCGCGAGGAACGAAACTGCGCCGAGGAAACTTCCGGCGAAGTAGTAGACGCCGAAGATCGTGCTCGAGAAGCCAGGCTCGAGCGTCATCAGCCAGTCGACCGCGGCGACCGAAAACGCGATCGCCATGAACGGGAGGATGCCCGCAGAGAACGAGCGCTGCTTGCGGGTCAGCGCGGCAGAACCCTCGCTGTCCTGCTTCAGTGACCACGAGTAGAGCAGCTGTTGCACTGCGATGAACATGATGAAGTAGACGACCGCGCGGATGGTGAAGCCGTTCGTGTTCAGCCAGAACTGCTTGGCCGGCATCAGCTTGGTGAGCTCAGGCGAGAGCGAACTCGGCGTCATCCACGAGTAGAGCTGCTTGGCATTGACAAGAATCGGGATGAAGAGCAGGGCGAACAGCGGCAGCGGCGCCGCCATCGTCTCCATCGCCCGGCGCAGCACGATCGTCCAGCGCGCACCGGCCGCGTTGAAGATCATCACCAGGAAGAGTCCGCCCAGCGAGATCCCGACCCAGAAGGCGAATGCCCAGAGGTACGAGATCATCGTCTCGTGGGGTGCCGACGCGATGCCCGCGCCTGTCGCGATCATTCCGAGCAGGCCCAGAGCTGCGGCGATCTTCATCGCAGAGCCGCTCTTGAGGACCGCGAGTTCGTGCACCGACGGCGTTGCGGCCGCGTGCGTGTCGTGATTCGCGCTCACTTCTGCGCCTCCTTCTCGAGCTGCGCGCGCGCATCGGCGGTCGCATCGGCGATCGTGGTTCCCTGGCTGCGCTGGAGCGCGCGCACATACGCGACCACCGCCCAGCGTTCCTCTGTCGTCATGTCCGCGGCGTAGCCGGCCATCAGGCCCCAGCCGTTGGTGAGTGCGTTGAAGATGAACCCGTCCGTGAGCGCGCGCTTGGCGGTGTTGACCAGGCTCGGCGGCAGGATGAGCGACATCTGCGTCGAGACGAGGCTGTGTCCGTCGCCGGTGGCGCCGTGGCAGATGGCGCAGTGGATGTCGTACTGCTTGCGTCCCGTGGCGAGGAACTGCGCGGAGAGCGGGAAGGGATTGGTCGCGATCATCTGCCCGCTGTCATCGCGGCCAGAGAAGGTCTGCGCGTTGGCCCGCTCACGCGCGACCGTGTTGGCCGGCGGCGTGCGCATCGCGCGACCATCGGCGAAGAAGGCGTTCTGCGTGAACGGCTTGTACTTCGCCTGCTTCGTCATCGGGTCGATGTCCTCCTGCTGGAGGCACGCCGAGAGCGAAACCGCGGCCGCGAGGGCCGAGACGAGAAGCTTTGCATTCAAACGATTCATGAGATCGGACCCCGGACGATCTCGACCTTGCGGGCGCCGAGATCGCGCAGCTTCTGTGCGACGTCGCCGAGCTCGCCCGGCTGCTTGTCGCTCTCGATGCTCACCCAGAACGCGTCGATCGATGCCGAGCGGAACGACTCGGCCTCGAAGACCGGGTGGTACGGGCGCGGCAGACGGAAGAGCGCGATCGAGCCGAAGAAGAGCGTGAGCGCGGTGAGCAGAATTCCGCACTCGAACGTGATGGGAATGTGCGTCGGCCAGCTGTGCAGCGGACGACCGCCGATGTTGATCGGATAGTCGATGACGTTGCACCAGTAGATGAGCGAGTAGCCGCCGATGGCTCCGGTGAGCCCCGCGGTGAGCGCCATCTTCGGGACGATGCTCTTCGGGATGCCGAGCGCCGCTTCGATGCCGTGCACGGGAAACGGCGAGTACGCATCGAGCTTGCCGAGGGCGAGCGCGTGCAGCTTGGCGCCCGCGTCGACGAGCTGCTCGGGCGTCGCGAACTCGCCGAGCACGAACGTCTTCTCTGGAGGATGGATCGAGGACAAGTGGCTAGCCCTCCTTTCCGGAGATGGGCGCTGCATGAGCCGCCGGGGGAACGCCGCCCGAAGCCGCCGCCATCGTCGCGGTCTCCGCTTCGTGCGCCGCGTGTTCCGCGTGCTCCATCTCGAGACGCAGCTCCTTGATCTCGCTGACCGCGACGGCGGGCAGGAAGCGCACGAAGAGCAGCATCAGCGTGAGGAAGAGGCAGATGGTGCCGACGTAGAGGGAGATGTCGACCCAGGTCGGGTGGAACGCGACCCAGCTCGAGGGGAGGAAGTCGCGGTGAAGCGAGATGACGAAGATGACGAACCGCTCGCACCACATCCCGATGTTGATGAAGATCGACGCAACCCAGACGGCCCAGAGATTGGTCCGGCCCCACTTCGTCCAGAAGAGGTGTGGCGTGATGCAGTTGCAGAAGACCATCAGGAAGAAGATGTGGTTCATCGGCCCGGCGCGCCGGTTGTAGAACGCGAAGTACTCGTACGGGTTCGCCGAGTAGAACGACGCGAAGTGCTCCATCACGTAGCCGTACGTGACGATCATTCCCGTCAGCAGCATCACCTTGCACATCAGCTCGATATGGCGCGGCGTGATGACATGCTCGATGCCCAGGATCTTGCGGGCCGGCAGCATCAGCGTGCAGACCATCGCGAAGCCTGAGAAGACGGCGCCGGCGACGAAGTAGGGCGGGAAGATCGTCGTGTGCCAACCGGGGATGACGGCGACGGCGAAGTCGAAGGAGACGATCGTGTGCACCGAGAGCACCAGCGGCGTCGCGATGCCCGCGAGGAGCAGATAGGCGATCTTGTAGTGGTTCCACGCGCGCGCGGAGCCCGTCCAGCCGAGCGCGAGCACGCCGTAGATCTTGCGGCGCAGCGTCCCCACCGAGGCGTCGCGCAGCGAGGCGACGTCAGGGATGAGGCCGAGATACCAGAAGAGCAGCGACGTGGTCAGATAGGTCGAGACAGCGAACACGTCCCACATCAGTGGCGACTTGAAGTTCGGCCAGATCCACATCGTGTTCGGGTAGGGGAAGAGCCAGTAGATCGCCAGCCACGGGCGGCCCGTGTGGAGGATCGGATAGAGGCCGGCGCAGACGACCGCGAAGAGCGTCATCGCTTCCGCGAAGCGGTTGATGCTCGTGCGCCACTTCTGCTGGAAGAGGAGAAGGATGGCGCTGATGAGCGTTCCTGCGTGGCCGATGCCGATCCACCAGACGAAGTTGGTGATGCCCCAACCCCATCCGACGGTCTTGTTGTTGCCCCACATGCCGATGCCCTTCACGACCGTGACGATGATCGCGAACGTGAGGAGCCCGACACCCGCGGAGGTCAGGCCGAGCATCTTCAGCCAGCCCTGATCGGTGTCCTTCCAGATGTAGCTGAGCAGCGACTTGTTGATGTTGCTGTCATCGTGCTTCGGCTGGTCCTTGACCGGCGCGATCCACGGCGTCGGCTCCAGCTCGGCGCGGGCTTTGAGCGCCTTGGCGCGCACCTCGGCGATGGCGACGGTGCTCATGCCAACTCCTTGTTCGGGTTCTTCACGCGGGCGAGATAGACCGTCCGCGGGCGGGTGTTCAGGTCGTGCAGCAGGTCGTAACGGCGCGGATTCTTCATCAAGAGCGAGACGGCGCTCTGCGAGTCGTGCAGCGAGCCGAAGACGATCGCCTTGCTCGGGCAGGCGTCCTGGCAGGCGGTGTGGACGTCGCCGTCCTTGATCTCGGTGCCCGCGACGCGCGTCTCGATGCGGGCCCGCTCGATGCGCTGCACGCAGTAGGTGCACTTCTCCATCACGCCGCGCGCGCGCACGGTCACATCGGGGTTCATCACCATCTTCTCCACGTCGCTGTAGTCCGACGTGTACGAGAAGAAGTTGAAGCGGCGGACCTTGTACGGGCAGTTGTTCGCGCAGTAGCGCGTGCCGACACAGCGGTTGTAGACCATGTCGTTCAGGCCTTCATCCGTGTGCGACGTCGCGTTGACCGGGCAGACGTACTCGCAGGGCGCGTTCTCGCACTGCTGGCACATCACCGGCTGGTGGATCATCTCCGGCGCGTCCTCGCTGCCGACGTAGTAGCGGTCGAGACGCAGCCAGTGCATCTCGCGTGCGCGGGCAACCTGCTCCTTGCCGACGACGGGGATGTTGTTCTCCGCCTGGCACGCCGTCATGCAGGCCGAGCAGCCCGTGCAGCGCGACAGGTCGATCGCCATCGACCACTTGTAGCCGTCGTACTTCACCGGCTCGTAGAGCGAGGCCTGCTCGCCGCGGTTCTCGTTGACCTCTTCGAGCTTGTTCGACTCGACCTCTTCGCGCGTGGCGGACAAAGCGATCGAGCGCTTGATCCCCTCGTCCATGTTGGAGTGCTCTTGCGTCTGCGCGAACTTGTGCGGCGTGCCGGGCACGGGGAAGATCTCAACCGTGCCTGCGCTCCAGAAGTTCGTGCTGGTGCGGATGGCACCGGCGTTGAAACCCTTCTCGAGCGCGATCTGCTCGCCGGCTCCGGTGCGTCCGTAGCCGAGCGCGAGCTGCACCGTGTCCTGCGACTGGCCCGGCTGGATGAAGACGGCCGCGCGCACCGACCGCTCGCCCGCCTTGATGTCGATCACGTCGTTCTGCGCGAGCGAGAGCTTCTTCGCGGTCGCGGGCGAGATCAGCGCTGCGTTCTCCCAGGTGATCTTGGTGACCGGATCGGGAAGTTCCTGCAGCCAGACGTTGTTGCCGAAGCGTCCGTCCCAGAGCTTGTAGTCGGTCGCGAAGTATCCCTCGACGCCGGAGACCGCGGCGGGCGCGTTCGCCGGAATCGACTTCGCGAGCTGCTCCCAGTTGGCCGAGAGGACGTCTTCGTGCGCGGTTCCTGCCGCGAAGCCGTCGGAGATCCACTGCTCCCATTTCGAGGCGGGAATCGCGTCGCCCAGGCCCAGTGCGGTCGCGCGTGCATCCCAGGCGCCGCGCACCAGGGCGTAGCTGCCGTGATCTCCCTCGCCCACGAGCGACGCGAGAAGCTCCGCGGCCGTCACGCCATTGAAGAGCGGCGAGATGAGCGGCTGCTGGAAGGTCGCGGTCCCATCGACGGCGAGTCCGTCACCCCACGATTCGAGATCGTGCGCAAGCGGCACGAACCAGTTCGCGCAGGCGGCCGTCTCGTCGTCGTAGTAGCCGAGGTAGATCGCGTTCGGCACCGTCTTGAGCAGCTTGCCGAACTCGAGCTCTGCAGGCGCGCTGTAGACCGGGTTGTTCGCAGTGATGACGAGCGTGTCGACCTTGCCGGCCTTGATCTCTGCAACGAGCTCGGCGAGCCCCTTCGGGCCATCGTTCGGGTCGAGGAGGATCGACTTGTTGTATCGAACCGTCTTGCCGGTGTTGCCGAGCGCGGTGTTGATCGCGATCGCGGCGAGCTGCACTGCGGCCGGCTGGCGGTCGCCAACCATCACGATCGACTTCCCGGCGGCGCGAACAAGGTCGGCCGCGAGCACGTCGAGGAACTTCGCCTGCGGCGCGGAGAGCGTCGAATTGAGCCCCGCGAAGCGGGCGAGGTCTGCCGCCTTGGAGAAGCGCGCGACGCGCCCGAGCAGGCCCAGAGCGATCGCCGTCATTTCGGAGGGGCGCGCAGCGAGGCGGTGATCGGCCATGCCGCCGGTCGGGCTCATGCCCGGCTCAACGACGTAGAGGCGGTTCATCTCGCCGGCCTTCGGGTCGCGGCGATTGGCAAACGCGAGCTGGTGCGTGAGCGTTCCGGGGAGACCCGCGAGGAAGTCGGAGTCGAGCGAGACGATGATGTCTGCGTCGCGCAGATCGAGCCGCGCCTCCGCCTGCGCGCCGAACGCTGCTTCCGACGCCTCGTGCCAGCCTTCTGCAGAGAGCGACGAGTAGCTGGCGAACTTCGCCTTGGGGAAGTCAGTGCGCAGCCGCTCGCGCAGCGCGGAGAGCGTCGGCGAAGTCGACGGCTCCATCAGGAAGCGCAGCGTCTCGCCCCCGTTCGCCTTGAGCGTCGCGCTGTGCGCGAGCTGCTCCACGAGAAACGCGTGGAACGCGCGGTCCTGCCCCTTGTACTTGAGCGTATTCGCCCGCTGCGGATCGTAGAGCTGGAGGAGCGAGCCCTGGTCGAGCGCGCCGGTTCCGCCGAGGCTCGACGGGTGCTGCGGATTGCCGTCGAGCTTGGTCGGCCGACCCTCGTAGCTCGTGGCGATGAGACCCGTCGCGCGGCCGCCAAGGAACGTCGCGGTCGAGTAGTGGAGCGCCTTGCCGGGCACCACGCCTTCGGGCTGGCGCGTGTAGCCGAGCATCTGCTCGCGCGGCTTGCGCACGCAGGCCGCGAGACCCGCGAGCGCCGCCGATGCGCCCATCAGCTGGACGAAGCTGCGGCGGGACGTGCCGTCGTTGGCCTCGGGCAGCTCGGCCGCTCCAGGTGCGAACTCGGCCGCGAGGGCCGCCCGATCGGCGCCGCCGCGGATGCGCTCCTCAAGCGAGCGCCAGAGCACCGACATCGGGCGCTCTTTGATCTTGCCGTTCTCATCAAAGACAGGAAGCGATTGTAGGGTTGCCATCGGATCTCTCTAGCGGTGGCAGGTGGAGCAGCTCTGGCGCGTGTGCACGCCGTTCACATCTTTCAGCGCCAGCCCGAAGGCGATCTTCGGGTCGCTGTTGAGCGCCAGCTTCTGCTGCGCATCGGCCGCATCCTTCGCGATGCCGTGGCTCATCAGCTCCTTGACCGCCGCATCCTTCGTCTTCGGCGATTCCCACTTGAGGTTGAAGACCTCCTCCTTGGGGCGCAGATAGTTCTCGGGGTTGCGGTGGCACTCGAGGCACCAGCCCATCGTCAGCGACGAGTACTTCTCGACCGCGGCCATCGTGTCGACCCGCCCGTGGCAGGTGGCGCAGCCGACGCCCTTGGCGACGTGGATGGAGTGATTGAAGAAGACGTAGTGCGGAAGCTTGTAGACCTTCTCCCACTGGATCGGCGTGTTGCTGAAGAACGCCTCACGCACGGGAGCGAGCTTGGGGCTCTTGTTCCAGATCTGCTCGTGGCAGTTCATGCAGATCGCGGTGGGAGGGTACCCGGCGGAAGCGGCTTTCTCGACCTGCGTGTGGCAATAGCGGCAGTCGATGCCGACTTCGGCGACGTGGTGGCGGTGATCGAACTGCACCGGTTGCTCAATCGGATCGCCGACCTGCGTGAAGAGCGGCGAGCGGACGTAGAGCATCATCCCGCCGAGCGTGCCGACGGCCCCGAGGGCAACAGCGGCAAGCGAGAGGCGGGCGAGGGTGTTCGACCAGGGCTTGAAGAGAGCGTTCATTCCCGTCCCGATCCGTTGGGTGAGCAGGTGCAGCGATTTCGAGGCCGCGGCGTGTTATCCGCAAAACTTGCGGGCGACAAGGAACGTTTTGTCGCACCCCCGGCATTTTCTGCGCACGATCGGGCTTCGCGCCGCGTCCGGAGCGGGTTCTGTGGCAGCTTGACGCAGGCACAACAATCTGACAGTGGCGGTTGCTGCGTGCGTCCAACCGGGCGCACCGCACGTCCAAGGAGCGCACCGAATGCTCGGCAATCGCAGCTCGCAGGAGTGGATCGCGGAGTACGCGCGGGGGCACCAGCACCCGGTCAATCGGGCCTGCCACACGATCGGCATCCCGATGATCGCGCTCTCGGTTCTGATGTTCCTTGTCTCGCCGCTCATCGCCGGGCTCTGGAAGGTCGCGCTGGCGCTCTTCGTCGTCGGCTGGACGTTCCAGTTCATCGGCCACGGGGTCGAGGGAACGGCGCCCGAGTTCTTCAAGGACTGGCGCTTCCTTCTCGTCGGCCTGCGCTGGTGGTTCGCGAAGATGGCCGGGCGGGCGTAGCGCGCGTCGTCAGTGCGTCGCCGCGCGCGGCTTGCGCGCCAGCTTCAAGTGGGCATAGAGCGCCGCGGGATCTTCTCCTCGGTGCACGTTGTCGCGCAGGTCGAGAGTGAGAACGCGCGCCCGCGTCTCCTCGGCGGCGCGCGGCTGTCCAGCGAGCTCCTGCGCGGCGGCGAGGCGGACCCGGCATGGCACCTCGGTGTCGGGGCACATCGAGAGCGCCTCCACTGCGCGGGCCGGGTCGCGCGCCGCGAGCGCTGCCTCTCCGGCGGCGTGATGCATGTCCGATCGGACGTCGTTGTTCGATGGGGCGCGGCGCAGCTCTTCGGCGAGATCGGCCGCTGCCCGCGCGGCCTGGGCAGGATTCTGCGCGCTCACGCCAAGCGCAGAATCAAGCACCAGCAGCGAGCGCCTCACCCGATTCTGCTCATCGCCCGCACCCGCGTCCGCCAGCGACTGCCGACTGAGCTGGACCTGCGCCTGCGCCTCGCCGAGCCGGCCCAACTCGAGCAGCATCTCGGCCCTCTCGAAGCGAGCCCACGCCAGCGCCAGCGAGCTCTTCTTCTCCGCGCCAGCCTGTTCGAGCGCATCGATGCCGGCGAGCGCCTCGGCACTCTTGCCTTCTCCGAGATAGCCCCAGGCATCCACCAGCGCGAGTGCGCGCATCTCGGACTCGGCGTGCGGCGTCTTGCGCGCAACCGTCATCGCCTCGTGTCCACCGGCGAAATCTCCTCGGTAGAAACGCGCGTACGAGACGCCGACCCAGGCCATCCAGAACTCGGCCTTCATCTCGCCCGCTTTGCGAAATTGCGCCTCCGCCTCATCGAGCCGCCCGACCAGAAGCAGAACCTCTCCGAGTGAATCGTAGGCGTTCGGCTCGTTCGGCTTGAGCTCGACAAACTTGCGCGCGGCCGCGATCCCCTCCTCTGTCATCCCCTGCTGCGCGAGCACGAAGCCGAGATAGTTGTACGCCTCGGCGAGCTGCGGATTGAGCTGGAGCGCACGGTTGAGATGGAGGATCGCCGCCTGCGACTTGTAGTCATATTGAGACTGCACACCGAGCTGGAACTGGGCGAGCCAGTCGTTGGGCGCGAGGTCGACGAGCTGGCGGCGCAGCTTGCGGATCTGCTCGTCATCGCCGCGTCGCTCGGCGGCGAGCACCTCGATCATCATCCGCTCCGTCACGGGCAGACTGCTCGAGAGCTGGAGCCCTCGCTCGATCTCCCGCGCGCCATCGGGCCCCACGTCGCATTTGCCGAGCCACGCAAGCGCGAGCGCGAAGTCGGGCTCGGCAAGCAGAGCCTGCTTGAGCAGGAGGGACGCGGCCGGACAGTCCCAGTTGAGCGCCTTGAAGCGCCCTTCGCGAAAGAGCTGCAGCGCTTCGGCCGAGCGCGCCGTCACGGGGATCTCTCCTGGAATCCCCTTCGAATCGGCATTGGCAGCGGGCACGGCTGTCGCTGCGGGCGCAACCGTCGTCGGAGCAGGAGATGCGGGAGAGGTTCCGGGGGCCGCAGCGAGCAGCGCGATTGCAACGAGCAGCATGCGCGCGACTCTGGCATGCGGATCGCGACAGGCCAAGCGGACCTTCGCATCGAGACGGTGAAGCGCTCGGTGGCGTGAGCGAAAAATTGCATTGGCGGCGCGTTCGCCATAACCGGACCGCATGCACCTCGGGAACTCATGGCTGTCGCGGGTCTTCGCCGTTGCGCTCTGCCTGCTCGGTCTGGCCGCTCCCGTTCGCGCGCAGAGTTGGCTCGACTGGAGCCGCGCCACCGAGAGCGATTCACTCGGGCTGGTGGTGCCTGCCGACGCCATCATGATCGGCAGTTCGTTTCTCCTCTGGGGAGGCTCGCAACTCCTGCGGAGCTCGATTGCCCCCGCGTCCTGCAGGCTCTGCGATGGCAGCGACAACCGCGGACTCCCCAGCGACGCAGGGGACGGGCGCGGTTCGCTCAATCGTGTCGATGCCTATTTCCATGACGCGCTGGCGGGACGCTTCGTCTCCCGCAAGACCGCCGACACGACAAGCAACGTCATCGCCTACGGGGCCGTCCCCGTGTTCGCGCTCGCCGGGGCCATCTTCGCCACCGGCCCGCACGCGAGCGATTGGGCGGGAGCGCGCACGACCGTGATCCTCCTCGAGAGCGTCGCGCTCAACGGGGCGATCGGACAGGCGATGAAGTTCGGCTTCGCCCGCAAGCGACCGTTCATTCGCTACGGCCACGGAACCGACGGCGCGACCTCGAGCGAAGGGAGCACCTACGACGCCACTGATCCGGACAGCCACTTCAGTTTCGTCTCCGGGCACACGTCGGAGACGACGTCACTCGCGTTCGGGGTCGCCATGTGCGCGACCCTCGACGATTCGAAGGCCGCACCTTATCTCTGGGCAGGCGCGGGAACCCTGACCGCGCTCGTCGGCACGCTGCGCATGGTCGCGGAGAAACATTACTTCACCGACGTGGTCGGCGGGGCCGCGCTGGGAGCGGCCGTGGGTGTGCTGGTTCCGCTTCTGCACCGGACGGGAAGTTGGCTCGGCGGTGAGCGCGACGCCAGCGGGCTGCGGCTCTCTGTGATTGGGACGGACGGCGCGCAGATCGCATGGGCCGGCACATTCTAGGTGCCGACCCCGCGAGTCGTAAACTGCTTGACCAGTTGGCCTAGATCCCCAGCGCGCCCGTCCGGATCAGATAGGCAAGCTGCTTGCGCTGCTCCTCATCGAGTTGCGCGTGGAGCTTTCCGAGCGCCTTGACGAGTGCGTCGCGCAACCGCTCGGCCGCTTTGACGCGCAGAGCACTTCCCTCCAGCGCTTTCGTCTCGTCGAACTTCTCGGAGGTCAAGGCGTCGGCGAGTGCAGACGTCGTGCGCCGATCATCTACAGCTGCCTGCGCGCGCTCCGTCTTGAGATCATCAAGCACGCGAGCGAACTCGGCGACCTGCGCGTCGTTCAGATCGAGCTTGTGCGCGAGGAATCGGAGAGGTCGCCGGATGCCGAACGGGCCACCGCCTGCCTCATCTCCGCCGCCATGCCAGCCTGCGTGCCAGCCGCGAAAGCCGTGGCCATGACCGCGCCCTCCTGAGAGACCGTCTCCCGCTTCAGCGAACGACTCACCGCTCTCGCATGCCGCGGCTCGACGCATGCGCAACCAATGCAACATTCCCGGGTGCATACTTCTCCTCTCGCCGGGGCTTGTCGCGCCCAGCGGATTGACTCGTGCGGGCTCCATGCCTCGCACGGAGTTGAAACTAACCAGCACGCGGTCGACGTCAAGCCGGAGTGCTGTCGCAACGATTTCATCGAGCCGCGAAGGGTGGTAGTTCGCAGCGATGGATTTGAGTCTCAGGCAGATCTTCGATCGCGCCCGTGCTGCGCAGGAGTGGGTGCCTCCGTCTGAGGCGGAGCTTCTCTTCGCGGTCGCGCTTCGCCTCGCGGTCGAGCAGGCCACGCCGCTCGCAGCGTCGCGGATCATCCTGCACGAAGGAGGCGTGCTCGAGTTGACTGTTGACGAGCACGCGGAAGATCCAGCCGATGAGCGGACGCTGGTGCTCGGTGAAGGGGAGGGGGCTCGCCCTGGGGTCGACGGACCTGCGGAGGTCTACGCGGCTGGCGCGATCGGCTACGAGCTGTTCACCGGACTGCCTCCTCCGCGGCCGCCGGCGGGGCCGGGACCTGAGCTGACCGGGCCGCTCGGAGATGTCGTGCGCGTGGCGATGGCGCGCGATCGGCGCGAGCGGTTCGCTGATCTGCGGCAGCTCCTCGACGCTGTGACTGCGATCGAGACGCGTCGCTCTGCGCCAGAGGAGCGCGGGCTGCTGGCTGCACTCCTGGCGCGCGTGAAGAGGTGGGAAGAGCGGGCCCAGAACGCTGCGGCGCTGGCGGTGCTGCGACACGAGACGGAGACGCTTGAGGCGCGGCTCTCCCAGCAGGAGGCGCTCACCGACCAGCTTGCGGGGCTTGCTGGGGCGGCAGAGCGGATCGCGATTCTCGAGACTGCGCTGCAGGCTGTGCGCACGGAGTTCGCGACCGGCCTCGTGCGCCAGCAGCAGAATCTGCGGGAGCTCGTCGAGGATCGACGGCGCGAGGAGGCGAAGGCGCGCGAGCGCGACGAGCAGCGCGAGGCCCACGCGGCGCTGCATCCTCCGCGGGTTCGTATGCTGCCGGTGATCGGCGCGGCAGTGGTGGCCGCGGCGGCCTCGGCGATTGTGTCCGTGCTGGTGCTCGACCGGGTTCTCTCCAGTGGGGAGTCCGCTCCCATCGCGCGCGCGGTTGCGCCGCCAGCGGTGGCTGTTCAGGCTCCCTCTCCGGTGCGCGAACCTGCGCAACCGACCGCGCCAACAGCTGCTGTTGCGGCAGCTCCTGCTACACCGGCGGCACCCGCTGCTGCGACGGCTGTCCCGGCGGCGACGGAGCTCCCGACCGCGCCTGGTGTGGGCGCGCCGACTGCGGAGCCAGTTCCATCAGCTCCCGCCGCGCCTTCTCCGGCAAAGGCGGCGAGCGGCTCCGCAGCAGCGCCAATCGCCGTCGCGACACCGAACGCGCCGATTCCTCCCGCTGCCACTGCTGCGCCGCCCGCCGCGTACCTTCCAGCGTCTGCCGAGCCCGCGACGGCCCCTGTCGCAGCGAAGGCATCTCCTCCGGCGGGGCCCGCGATCGCGCCCAGGAAGCGCGCCCGCCAGCTTCTCGACCGGGGAGATCTCTCGCTCGAGAAGGGACATGCCGATGCGGCCGTGACGGCGTTTCATGGCGCGCTCGAGGCCGACCCGACTCTCGCCGAGGCCCATCGCGGCCTGGGGATGGCCTTCGCGCTGCAGGGCAATGACGCGGTCGCCAAGCTCGAGTACGAACGCTACCTCGCGGCGAGTCCGCAGGCCCCCGATGCGACGGAGATTCGCGCGGCCATCAACGAGCTGAACGCGCGCTCCAACCTGGGCGAGTCGCATTGAGGGACGCGTTCGCCCGTTCATCCACCGGTTGACGGTCTGGCCGAACGTCGGAGTTTAGGCGAGCCTCGGACTCTCCCCGACTGGCCCACTTCGAGACGACCGTGACCCACTCGCGCCATCTGTCGAATCGCCCTCTGCGATCCTCCGTCGAGCAGCTCGCGTCGACGCGGCGTCTCGCTCGCTGGGCCGCTCCTCTCCTGCTTGCGGTGGCCGCATGCGGTGGCGGCGCGGATGACCTCGGTACCGAGGCACAGGACCTCGGCAGCGCGCGGCTGCGGGTGATGGAGGGCAACCTCACGAGCGGCAACAGCCAGTCGTATGAAGCGTATGGCATTCGCATCTTTCAGGGACTCAAGCCGGATGTCGCGCTGGTGCAGGAGTGCAACTACTTAACCAGTTCACAGTCGGACATGGATTCGTTCGTCCACACCGCGTTCGGACCCGACTTCAACTACTATCGAGAGAGCAACGCCGCCTACCAGATCCCCAACTGCGTGGTGAGCCGATATCCGATTCTCTCCTCGGGCTCCTACGTGGACCCGGCAGTCGCCAATCGCGGGTTGACCTGGGCGAAGCTCCAGTTGCCGACGGGGAAGCACCTCTGGGCCTTCTCTCTGCACCTCCTGACCTCGACCCCCGGCAATCGCGACACGGAGGCGAAGGCGCTCGTCGCGGATATCGAGCGCGATATCCCGGCGGACGACTACATCGTCATCGGCGGCGACTTCAACACCGGTTCGCGCACCGAGCCCTGCGTCTCGGACTTGTCGGCGGTGGCCGTGACGTCGGGGCCATATCCCGTCGATAACAACGGCAACGCGAATACGAGCTCGGCCCGCTCCAAGCCGCACGATTGGGTGCTGGCCGGCCACGGTCTCGACGCGCTCAAGACTCCGGCGCTCGTCGGCACGTCGACCTTTCCGGACGGGCTCGTGGTCGACACGCGCATCTACACTCCGCTCAGCGATATCGCGCCAGCGCAGGTGGGGGACAGCGGTGCCGGCAGCATGCAGCACATGGGCGTCGTGCGCGACTTCCTCCTCTCGGGAACAGTGGCGCCGCCGCAGACCGCACCGGCGCCGTCACCCACGCGCCACGGTCTCTTCCCGGCCGACAATCCGCGACCGTTGCAGGGCCGGTAGTCGCGGCTCCAGAAGCTGCGTTAACCGCTTTACAAACGAGGCTCGCTTCCTTCGTTCATCTGGTGCATCAGATGGGCCCCTTCTCTCGTCTGGAGTCTTCATGCACGCCCGAACGCTCGCTCTCCTTTCCGCGCTCTCTCTCTCCTTCATTCCGGCCGCGCACGCCGCAGAGCCGACCAAAGAGGTGGCTGCGCACGTCGCAGGCAAGACGCAGCTGAACTGGTACGGGCACGCAGCGTTCAAGCTGGTGACACCGAACGGCAAGGTGCTGCTCATTGATCCGTGGTTGCAGAATCCTTCGAACAAGAACGGCGCGGACGACGTTGCCAAACTCGAGAAAGCTGATTTGATTCTGATCACGCACGGGCATTTCGATCACGTGGGCAATGCAGTCGAGATCGCGAAGAAGACCGGTGCGAAGTTGGTGGCGACGTTCGATCTCGGCAATGCGCTCGTCGGCGCGGGCTATCCGAAGGATCAGTTCGGCTTCGACACCGGCGGAAATTTCGGCGGCGAACTGACGCTGCTCGATGGTGAGGTGAAGGTCGCGTTCATTCCGGCGGTGCACGGCTCGACGGTGGCGGCAGGTGACAACGACGTCCGCCAGGGAGGAAGTCCGGGCGGATTCCTCATCACCATCAAGAACGGTCCGGCCATCTTTCACACGGGAGATACCGACCTCTTCTCGGACATGGCGCTGGTGGCGAAGTTCCACAAGGTCGACGTGATGCTGGCCTGCATCGGCGACCACTTCACGATGGGGCCCGCGCGCGCGGCCGCGGCGGTCGCGCTGGTGAAGCCGAGCCTGGTGGTGCCGATGCACTTCGGGACGTTCCCGGTGCTCACCGGCACGGTCGACGCGTTCACCAAGGAGCTCAAGAAGGTCGGTGGCGCGACGAAGCTCAAGGAGTTGAAGATCGACGAGCCGATCGAGCTCTGAGCGATCTCTCCCTGCAGCAGCCTCGAGGGCTGGAGATGAGCGCGGGTTGCGGCAACTGGTCAATGCGTTTATCATTGAAGGATGTCGCCGCTTCCCGTCCCTCCCCGATTCGAGTGCCTCGAGGCCATCGCGCGCCGCTATCCGGTGATTGATCCGACGGCGCTTGCGACCTGTATCCAGCTTCTCCAGACCTGCGCGGCCGTCAGCGAGGCGTTCGACGCCCAGTACGCCAGACACGGCATCGCGCGCGGTCGCTTCCAGGTTCTCGTGCTGCTCTATCGTGCTGAAGCAGGCGGGCTGGCTCCCGCGGAGCTCGCCGAGCAGTCGGGTGTGACGCGGGCCGCGATGACCGGTCTCGTGGATGCGCTGGTGGAAGGCGGGTTGGTGGTGCGCGAGGACGATCCCTCGGACCGCCGGACGTATCACGTGCGTCTCACCGACCGCGGGCACGAGTTCCTCCACGAGATGTTCCCCGATCATTTCCAGCGCCTCGCGGCGTTCATGGGGAGCCTCACCGCGAGCGAGCAGCGAACGCTGCGGCGGCTTCTCGACAAGGTTGTGCAGCGGCTCCCCGCCGTTGCTGAAGCGCATCCGCGCTCGCACGAGCGGCGCACTCTGGCCGCGTCGGATCGCTGAGCGGCACTGCCCAGAATCGTTTCGCTCCTCCAAGCTTCCAAATCCGCACCATCGTGACACTCCGAGGTTTGCAACATGGCGTCTGGTCCAACTCCGCTTCGCCCGTCTGATAAACCGGTTGATGGTCTGCCCGCGGCAGCTGCTGCGCCAACCGTGGTCGTCCCGACACCCAAGTCCTCCAGGGCGCCCAAGGTCTTCGCCGCGCTTCTCGCGGTCGCCGCAGTTGGCTCGGCGACGATCTGGCTGTTGGGGCGCGGCAAGGAGTCGACCGACGACGCGCAGGTCGAGGGGCGCATCGTCAGCGTGAGCGCGCGCGTGCAGGGGCAGGTCGCGCGCGTGCTGGTGCGCGACAATCAAGAGGTGAACGAAGGGGACGTTCTGGTGGAGATCGATCGTCGCGATCTCGAAGCGAAGGACGCTGCGGCCAAGGCGGACGCGTCGGCTGCCCGAGCCGCACTTGCGGCTGCCCAGTCGCAGCTCGCGCTGACGCGGATCAACGTGGCGGCCACGCTGCGGCAGGCGCGCGGCGGGGTGACCCAGGCCAGCTCCTCGCTGTCGGCGACGCGGTCGAATCTCGAGCAGGCCCGCGCCGATGTCACCGCGGCGGAGTCGGCCGACAAGCTCGCTGCATCCGATCTCGAGCGCGCCAAGGAGCTGATCGCGCAGAAGACAGTGCCGCAGGCAGAGCTCGATCTGCGCACGGCCCGTGCCGACCAAGCCCGCGCCCAGCTTGAGCAGGCGCGCGCCCGGCTCGCGTCTGTCGGCGCGAATATCCAGGCGTCGAGTGGCGGTGTCGAAGTCGCGAATGGTCGTCTGTCCGCGGCGGAGACCGCGCCGCAGCAGGTGGCCCTGGCGAATGCCGCGGTGGAGCAGGCCAAGGCGCGCGTCGAGTTGGCCGATGCGCAGCAGCGCCTTGCCGATCTGAACCTCAGCTATGCAGACGTGCGCGCGCCCGTGCGGGGCGTGGTGTCGCGCCGTACGGTGGAGCAGGGCCAGCTCGTCGATCCCTCTCGCCCGCTGCTGGCGCTCGTGCCGCTCGACGATATCTGGATCGTGGCGAACTATAAGGAAGACCAGATTGGCGGGATGAAGGCGGGCCAGCGCGCGAAGGTTCACGTCGATACCTTCGGTCGCGATTTCGATGGGAAGGTCGATAGCATCGCCAGCGCGTCGGGGGCCCGGTTCGCGCTGTTGCCGCCGGATAATGCATCGGGGAATTTCATCAAGGTCGTGCAGCGCGTGCCGGTGCTCATTCGCTTGAATGAGATCCCGAAGGAGTACCGGCTGCGTCCCGGTATGTCGGCCGATACCACCGTCTATTCCAAAGAATAACGGGCTCTGCAATGGCTGCCGCCGCGGAGCAGACACAGATCACGGGCAACAAGGTCCTCATCACCATTACGGCGATGATGGCGGCCTTGATGAGCGTGCTCGATATCTCGATCGTCAACGTCGCGCTGAGCGATATTCGCGCAAGCTTCGGCACGCCCCTCGATCAGATCGCCTGGGTATCCACCGGATATGCGATGGCCAATATCACGGTCATTCCCATCTCCGGCTGGTTCCAGAGGCGCTATGGGTTTCGCAAGTACTTCGCCGCCAGCGTGCTGCTCTTCACTGTCGCGAGTGCGCTCTGTGGCCTGGCGTGGAATCTCCCCTCGCTGGTCGTCTTCCGAGTCATTCAAGGCATCGGCGGCGGAGCGATTATTCCCACGGCGCAGAATATCCTCTTCGGGAGATATCCGCAGAAGGAGCACGGAATGGCCGGCGCGCTCTTCGGCCTCGGCTCGATCACGGGGCCTCTGCTCGGACCTACCATCGGTGGATATCTGATCAACTGGTTCAGCTGGCACTGGATATTCCTGATTAACGTGCCCATTGGACTTCTCGTCGCGTTCCTCGCGTATCGCTTCATCGAGCAGCCAACCTTCAAGTCCGATACCGCACCCGTCGATGGGACCGGGATCGCCCTCCTCGGCGTGGGTATGGTTTCGCTCCAATATGTTCTCGAGGAGGGAAATCGAGACGGCTGGTTTGAGGATCTGCGCATCAGCGTGCTGGCCATTGTCTGCACCGTCAGCCTGATTACCTTCGTCGTGCACGAATTGGAGATCGAACATCCAGTCGTCGATTTCTCCATCTTCAAAGACCCGACCTATGCCGCTTCGACCGGACTGAATTTTCTCATCGGGACGGCGCTCTTTGGCGGCTCGTTTCTCTTCTCACTCTATTGCGGCTCAATCATGCGTTATGAGGCGCTTGATATCGGCCTGCTCTTTCTCAAGGGCAGCTGGATTCAGATTTTCGTCATGCCTCTGGTCGGCCGGCTCGTTGGCAAAGTGGATTCGCGCTTGCTGATTGCCATTGGTCTCCTGGGAAATGCCCTCAGCCTCTGGATGAACGGGCACCTCACGTCGACGGCCGATTCCCACACGATGATGATGCCAATCCTTGTGCGATCGCTCTCTCTGGGTCTCTGCTTTGTACCGCTCTCCGTCGTCGCGCTCTCGAATCTCTCGCCGCGCCAGCGCGGCAGCGGCGCGGGTCTGTTTAATCTCACGCGCGAACTCGGAGGGTCGATCGGGCTGGCCTGGATGAGCACGTTTCTGACCAACCAGGAGAAGCTGTTCCATACTGCGCTCGCGGGAGATATCAACGTCTACAACCCCATTGCGCAGGAACAACTGGCGGGCGCGCGGGGCGTGCTCGGCACGCGCGTCTTCGACCCTCAACTCGGGGCGCTCGCGTCGCTCAATCTACGCCTCGCTGCGCAGTCGTTGATGCGCGCCTTCAATCAGAGCTTCCTTACTCTCGCGTTCTTCTTCCTCCTGTCTCTGGGGCTCGTGCTCATTCTCAAAAAAGAATCGCGCGGAGCGAAGATCGATCCTGCGGCTCATTAATCCTCCGCCGTTCATCAATCGTCATTAGAGTCTGCGCACGATGATTCCCTGGCCACCGGTTGAGCCGCCGGCATCCCAAGTCGTGTTTCCCGATCCCAGCCAACTCGGTGACGAGTGGGTCGTTGGCGTAACGCGCACGTTGACTCCGGGGATGGTGCTGCAGGCCTATCGAATGGGGATATTTCCCTGGCCGACTCGTCCGGGAATCATTCCCTGGGCCAGTCCAGAGCCGCGGATGAACTTTCCGCTCGAGCAAGCGGGGCGCTGGCCGCGCACGGTCCGGCGCGATCTCAAGGCCGCGCAGACGCGCTGGTTGATTACCTTCGACGAGGCCTTCGCAGACGTGATGCGGGCCTGCGCGAAACGGCCGGGCGAAGGAACGTGGATCATCGACGACCTCTTCGCGGTTTATCTCCAGCTTCATGAAATGGGCTGGGGCCATAGCATTGAGGTCTGGGAGCAACCGGAGGCGGGCGCGAGGAGATTAATCGGCGGCCTCTATGGTCTCGCGGTCGGCGGGCTCTTCGCGGGCGAATCGATGTTTCATCGCGAAACCGGCGCTTCAAAGGTTGCCTTTGCGCGAATGGCTGAGCATCTGCGCGCGCGCGGATTTACGCTGTTTGATGTGCAGGCCCACTCGGATCATCTCGAGTCTCTCGGCTGCGTCGAGGTCCCGCGTGCGCTCTATCTCGAGAGGCTGCGTGCCGCGCTTGAGGTCAATCCGCGCTTCGGTCCGTGATTCAATCCAATTGATTGAACGTGATTAGCGCGCGGCGGGGGACGTCGCGGGCGTGCGCCAGTAGAATCCGCTCGAGCGCCCGAAGATGCTCGCGAGTCCTGCGATGAGCAGGTCATCTCCGACACGCGCGATTGAATAGCCATAGCTCGCATCAAACGCGCTGCAGCTCTGGAATTCCATCGCGCGCCCATCCGCGCCCAGCCTGCCCAGGAGTGCTTCGGTGGCCTTGCGCGGCGTGAGTTGTTCACGGTCGAAGCTCACTGCATTGCTCGCGAGACCGCTCGTCCAGATTGTGCCTTCTGCGTCGAGGAGCAGATCCTGAAGCACCATCTGACCGCCGCTGCTTTCGCGCTGCCAGCGCACGGTGCCATCTGCGCCAACGCGTACCGCGAGCGCGCGGAACGTCGCCGCTTCGTGCGGATTCCTTCCTTTGTAATTGATGGATGGCTGCGTATGGCCGACGGCGAGCGTGTCACCATCGGCAGCGAGCACGAGGCTCTGGAGTTCGTCGTTGCCGGTGCCGCCGAAGGTCCGCACCCAGAGCGGATCTCCGCTGGGATTCAACGCCGCGAGAAATGCATCGGTGTCTCCGTGGGTCGCGATCGGGCCGACGCCGAAATCGATTGCGCCCGCTCCTGGATTCAGTCCCGCGCCGAACTCTCCTGCAATCACGAGCGAGCCATCCGCGCGCACGGCGATTGCGCGGCCCTGCTCGTTGCCGAGACCGCCGAACGTGAACGCGGTGCGAATGGCGCCGGACGTGCCTGAGAATTGAATCACAAGCAGATCGTGTTCACCCTGGCTGACAAACTGGCCGAACGGAAACGCGAGCGTGCCGGCATAGGCACCGATGGCCCAGACATCGCTGTTGCGATCGAACGCGAGCGCGCGAAGGTGCGAGTCGTTTCCGGGGAGCTGCAGCTGCCAGTGCGGCTCGCCGTCCTCGCCCGCCATGCGCACGGCGAATCCTGCCGAGCGCGAAAGTCCCGCGGCGACCAGGTCTCCGTCAGCAGTGAAATGCAGCGCGAAGATCGCGTCGGCCTCTCCCCCGCCAAACGCGCGGGCCCATTTCAACTCACCTTGCGCGTCGAATCGCAGCACGAATCCCTGCCGCAGCGCGCTCGGCTGCAGCGCGTTTCCTCCCGCGCCATCACCGAGCGTACCGCCACGAAACCATCCAGCGAGTGCGAAGCCTCCGCGCACGTCGGCCGCGATGGCATTGATTCCGCTCTCTCCGCTGCCTCCGAGAGTCGTTGGTGTGCAAACGATCGATCCCGATGGCCGTGAACGCACGGAGGCGCAGCCACTCGAGAGCGACGCCGCAAACAGCGTTGCGCAGGCGAGCGTCACGCCCAGGAGTTTGCGCGGCGGCGAGGGAAGGTCGGAGAGGATTGGTTCGCGAGCGGTCACGCGCGCGCTTCTACTCCGGAGGCTGATGCCCGTGCTACGAGCGCTGTCATGCCTGACGAAATCAAGCGTCCCTCCTCGACGAATCCGACCGCTGGCGATGAGCGTCTCTCGCTCGATGAGTTGCGCGCGCTCGGTCCGCTGCTCTCGACCGCTGAGCGACTCGAGGCGCTCTCCGCGTTGCCACGCGATCTCGCTGAGGATTACTTCTTCTCGCTCCCTCCGTTTGATCAGCTCCAGTTAATCCAGGCAATGCCTGCGACCGATCGCCGGTCCTGGTTGCGGCTGCTCGAACCCGATGACGCCGCCGACCTCATTCAATCCTCGCGCTCCGGCGATCGCGATGCGCTGCTGGCGCTGATCGATGACGCCACTGCGCGCGAGGTGAAGGCGCTGCTTGCTTATAAGGAGGATCACGCGGGTGGTTTAATGAGCCCGCGCTTTGGTCGCCTGCGTCCGGAGATGACCGCGCAGGAGGCGGTCGCTTATCTACGCCAGCAATCGCGCCAATCGGTCGAGACGCTCACGTATGTCTACGTGCTCGACCCGCAGCAGACACTTCTCGGCGTGATTTCGTTTCGCGATCTCTTTACCGCCGCGCCCGAAATCCTCGTGCGCGATCTTATGAGGAGCGACGTCCGCACCGTTCCTGTCTCGATGGATCAGGAACACGTCGCGGCGATCTTTCGCGAGACCGGATTAACCGTCATGCCCGTCATCGACGAGGGCGGGCATATCCAGGGCATTGTGACCCTCGACGATATCGCGCGCGTCATGCGCGAAGAGAACACCGAGGATATGCAGAAGATGGGCGGCACCGAGGCGCTCGGTGAGCCTTACCTACGCATCAGCTTCTCGCGCATGGTGAAGAAGCGCGCAGGCTGGCTCTCGGCGCTCTTCCTCGGCGAGATGCTCACCGCGACCGCAATGGGCTTCTTCGAGAAGGAGCTCGACAAGGCGGTCGTGCTCGCGCTCTTCGTTCCATTAATCATTTCTTCGGGCGGTAATTCCGGATCTCAAGCGACGTCTCTCGTCATCCGCGCGATGGCGTTGGGCGAGATCCGATTGCGCGATTGGTTCCGCGTCGTGCGCCGCGAGCTGTTCGCGGGATTGGCTCTGGGGGCGGTCCTCGGCGTGATCGGCTTCATCCGCATCGCACTCTGGCACCAGCTCTTCGGAACCTATCCCGAGCACCATTGGTTGATTGGAACGACGGTGTCGCTCGCGCTGGTCGGCGTCGTTACATTCGGTACGATTGCCGGCTCGCTATTGCCGTTCATTCTGCGCGGATTGAAGTTCGATCCTGCGAGCGCGAGTGCGCCGTTCGTGGCGACGCTCGTCGATGTGACGGGCTTAATCATCTACTTCACGACGGCGAATATCGTGATGCGAGGGACGCTGTTGTAGCGCGCGAACGGGCCGGCACCGCGTCGCGCTCGCGCCTCGCGGTGGCCTCGATTTCGCTCGCTCAAGTGAGGACCGGACGGGCGAGAGCGATGCACGACGCCTCTTTGTCTCGCTGCGCTCTTGTTCGGTCTCGCACGACCTTCGCCACGACGTGCGTAGCCCGAAGGCGGCGGGGCGCGGACGGCGAACCTTTCGCTCAGCCCATCACGCCTTGGTTTCGCGTAGCACGCGCACTCGTTTCGAAAGCGTCCAGGTCCGGGACCCAAAGACGCGACCGCTTGCGGAGAACCGATCACGAAGGAGCAGCCGCGTCTCCGCAAGCTCCACGGCTCGTGTCTTCGCCGCGCCCCGAGACAGAGCAGAGCGTGTTCGCCGCCGCGCCCCGCCGCCTTCGGGCGCCCTCAAGTCCCCGCGAACTGCTTCTCCACGAGCCTCTTGTAGAGCCCGTTGCGCGCGAGCAGCTCCGCGTGCGTGCCGTTCTCGACCGCCAATCCACCATCGAGCACGACGACGCGGTCCGCGCCCAGCACGGTCGAGAGGCGATGCGCGATGATCAGCGTCGTGCGCCCCTTCATCAATGTCTCAAGCGCATCGCGCACCAGCGCCTCGCTCTCCGCATCGAGTGCACTGGTCGCCTCGTCGAGAATCAGGATGCGCGGATCCTTGAGCAGCGCGCGCGCGATCGCCACGCGCTGCTTCTGGCCGCCCGAGAGCTGCACGCCGCGCTCGCCGACCAGCGTGTCGTAGCCCTGCGGAAAGCGCGCGATGAACTCGTGCGCGTGCGCGGCCTTCGCGGCCTGCTCGATCTCGGCGAGCGTTGCATCGGGGCGCGCATAGCGGATGTTGTCCGCGATCGAGTTGGAGAAGAGCACCGGCTCCTGCGCGACGGTGCCGATCTGCTTGCGCAGCCACTGCGGATCGAGCTCGCGCACGTCACGTCCGAAGACGGTGACACGGCCCGCGGAGGCGCTGGTGGCAGCGGACGCGGAATCGCTCGCATCCGCTCCAGGCAAGGGCGAGAGCGTCGGCAAGGCGGGATCGTAGAAGCGCATCAAGAGCGACGCGATGGTCGACTTCCCCGCACCCGAAGGCCCCACCAGCGCGACCGCTTCGTTCTCGCGCAGCGACAGATCGAGACCGCGCAGCACCGGCACATCGAGCCGCGTCGGGTAGGCGAACTGGACCTGCTCGAAGGCCACCGCGACCGCTCCTGGCGCAGACGAGAGAGTCAGTGGCGGATTGGGAGATGCTCCCGTTCCCGGCAGAATGCGCGGCGCGCGATCGAGGATCTCGAAGATGCGCTCGGCAGCTCCGAGCGACTTCATGAAGTCGGCCCAGAGGTCGGCAAGCGTGCCCAGCGAGACGGCGACGAGCAGTGTGTAGAAGAAGAATGAGGAGAGGCCACCGACGGTGAGCCGGTGCTGCATCACGAGGTGGCTGCCGTACCAGAAGACGAGCACGGCCGCGCCGAACGAGGCGAAGCTGGTCGCTCCGAAGAATGCGCCGCCGGCCGTGGCCCGCTTGACCGCAAGTTGATACGCGCTCTGCATCGCGACGTTGTAGCGAGCGCTCTCGCCCGCCTCTCCGACGAACGATCGCACCGTGCGGATCGAGGAGATCGTCTCCTCCGCGACCTCGTTGGCCTTGGCGAGCGCGTCCTGTGCATCCTTCGAGAGCTTGCGGATCGAGCGGCCGTAGAGCACCGCTCCGATGGCGATCGCTGGGACGACCGAGAGGATGAGCGCGGTCAGACGCGGAGATGTGTAGAGGAGAAAGCCGATACCGCCGATGGCGGTGGCGACGTTGCGAAGCACCATCGAGATGTTCGCGGAGACCGCGCTCTGCAGAATCGATGCGTCGCTCGAGAGGCGGCTCGTCAGCTCGCCCGTGCGGCGCTCGTCGAAGAAGGCGATCTCCTGATCGAGGATGGCGCGGAAGAACTGTTCGCGCAGTCGCGTGACGGCCCGCTCGCCCGCGGTCGAGAAGAGGAACGCGCGCAGCGAAGTCGCGATCGCTTGCACCGCTGCGATGAGCAGCATCCAGAGTGCGATGGTGTCGATCTCGTGGTTCGAGCGTCCGGCGAGCGAGTCGTCGATCAGCTTGCCGATGCCCTGCGGATAGAGCAGGCCCGCGAGTGCGCCCACTGCGAGGAAGATGGTGCCGAGGACCAGCCGCGATCGCTCGGGGCGGGCGATGTCGAGGATGCGGCGGAGAGTGAGCCTGCGTGTTGCGTGGGGCTTGGGCATGGAGCGTCTGTTGCTGCCTGCAAGACGAGCTCGGCGCAAGTAGATGGTCCGACAGGGCGCAGATCGAACGGGTGCTCCGTGCGTCTTGTCGATTGCCACACAGCTCGATGCAGACTTGCTACCGTCGCGCCGCCGCTCTCCCAACACGAGGTCTCTGATGCATCGTCTCGCTGCTGCGCTGTTCGTTGCGCTGCTGTTCTCTTCCGTCGCTGCTCGCGCAGGTGGGGAGAGCGACAGCCCGACGGTGGGGCCTGGTCCGCTCTCTCCCTCGCTCGTCCCCGAGGCACTCAAGCCGTGGATCGGCTGGTCGCTGCGCGGCCACGAAGATCGCCTCTGCCCGGCCCAGCACGGACTCGGGGGCGATGATGAGGATGGGTCGTCGCGCATCTGCCTCTGGCCCGCGCGCCTCTCGCTCGTGCTCGACGCGCACGGTGGAACGTTCTCGCAGAGCGTGCGGCTCTATCGCGATGCGCTCGTGCCGCTGCCGGGAGACGAGACGGCGTGGCCACAGGAGGTGCGCGTCGATGGGCAGAGCGCGCCGGTGGTCGAGGCGGAGGGCGGCCCCGCAGTGTCTCTCTCATCGGGCGAGCACGCGCTCTCGGGGCGCTTCGCCTGGCACGAGCTGCCCGAGTCGATTCACGTCCCGAAGGCGACCGGACTCGTCTCGCTCTCTCTGCGCGGGAAGGAAGTCCCGTTCGCCAGCCGCGATGCCGATGGACTGCTCTGGCTGCAGCGTGAGGAGAGCGAAGAGCAGGGCGAGGCGCGGCTCGACGTGAAGGTCTGGCGGCGCGTGATCGACGAGGTTCCGCTGCGCATCGATGCACGCATTCAGCTCGAGGTGTCGGGGAAGAATCGCGAGGTGCTGCTCGGGCGCGCGCTGCTCGAGGGCTTCACTGCGATCTCGCTCGACAGCCAGCTGCCTGCGCGGCTCGAGCCGGATGGTCGCCTGCGTGTGCAGGTGCGGCCGGGCACGTTCCGCATCGAGCTCATCGCGCGCCATCGCGGGCCGGTCAGCGCCCTTTCGCTCGCAAGCGATTCCGCGAGCAGTGCGAACCTTCCAGACCGTCAGCAACCTGGACGCTGGGCACCTGAGGAGGTCTGGGTCTTCGCGGCGCAGCCGGAGTTGCGCGTGGCCGAGATCTCTGGGGTGCCTGCGGTCGATCCGACACAGACGACCTTGCCGCAAGAGTGGCGAAATCTTCCGGCCTATCGGGTGCGGCCAGGCGACACGATGCAGCTCGCACAGCAGCGGCGCGGTGACGCCGATCCTGCTCCCGATCAGCTCACGCTCTCGCGCACGCTCTGGCTCGACTTCGACGGCCAAGGCGCCACCGCGCGCGACCAGTTGAGCGGCACGCTGACCCGCTCCGATCGACTTGAGATGCCCGCGCCCTCGCAGCTTGGTCGCGTGCGTGCGCAGGGAAAGGATCAGCTCATCACGCGGCTCGCACCGCAGGCCGCGCCCGGTGTCGAGCTGCGGCAAGGGCAGCTCTTTCTCTCTGCCGAGAGCCGGACCGCGCTCCAGAACGGTATGCTCGATGCGGTGGGCTGGGCCCACGGCGTGCGCGCTCTCTCGGCGACGCTGAATCTCCCGCCCGGCTGGCGCCTGTTGCACGCGAGCGGTGTCGATGACGTTTCGACGACCTGGCTGCAGGGCTGGTCGCTGCTCGATCTCTTCCTGCTGCTCCTCGCGGCGCTCGCCGTCGGCAAGCTGTTCGGCTGGCCGCTCGGACTCGGCGCGCTCGCGGCTCTCGGTCTGACGCTGCCCGAGGGGGGACCGAAGTGGCTCTGGCTTCTCCCTCTTGCTGCTGAGGCGCTCGTGCGCGTCGTGCCTGCGGGCCGCGTGCAGACCGGACTGCGCTGGGCGCGGTCGGGAGCGCTTCTGGCTCTGCTCCTCGCGCTGGTTCCGTTCGCCGTGACGCATCTGCGCACGGGGATCTATCCGGCTCTCGAGCGCCAGCTGACACTCGAGCGCGAGCCGATGCATGAGGCCTTCGAAGAGCGGGTTGCGAAGGTGGCGAATGCGAGCGAACCGGCGACCGCGCAGGCTCCGCCTCCTCCAGCGTTCGAGCAGGAGGATCGCGATGGCGTCTCGGGCTCGGTTGGGCTCGCGATGGGCAGCGGCAGCATGAAGGCGGACGCGAAGGTAGCGCGCAGCAAGAAGATGCTTGGCCTCAGCAGCGTGCTCGCCGCAGGGGGAGAACTCCCGGGCGCCGGGTCCGCGAACCTCATGCAGGGCCAGGCGTATCGGCAGCAGCTCGATCTCTCGCAGATCGATCCGAATGCTGTCGCGCAGACAGGGCCGGGCCTGCCGTCGTGGAGCTGGCGCACTGTCTCGCTGCGCTGGAGCGGTCCGGTGGAGGCGGGCGCGCGCGTGCATCTCTGGCTGCTCTCGCCGCGCGTGAATCTGATGCTCGCGATCCTGCGCGTGCTCCTGGTGGCGCTGCTCTGGTTCAAGCTGTTCGCGCCTCGTCGTGGTGGGCTCTCGTCGCTGCTCTCGGGGATTCCTGTTTCGCGCGCTGCCGGGGCTGCTCTGGTCGTGCTCTCGCTGCTCTCGCCCGCTTCACGCGCGAGCGAGATTCCGACAGACGAGCGTCTCGATCAGCTGCGTGAGCGGCTCACCGCCGCGCCTCTCTGCGGATCGCACTGCGCTGCGACGCCTCATCTGCTCGTCGAGGCTGCCGGCTCGGCGCTCAAGCTGCACGTGCAGATCGACGCAGCGGCTCCTGTCGCTGTCCCGCTTCCCGGCGCGCTCGGCCACTGGTCTCCCGAGAGTGTTCTCCTCGATGGAAAGCCGGCGACGGCGCTCTCGCGCAGCGAGGATGGGACGCTCTGGCTCGCGCTCACCACGGGCACGCATCAACTCCTGCTCGAGGGTGCGCTGCCTGCGCGCGATGAGGTCCAGCTCGCGTTGCCGCTCAAGCCCAAGCAGCTCGAGGCGCGCCTCTCCGGCTGGACGCTCGATGGTCTGCACGACGACGGCACCGCCGAGGAGAATCTGCAGCTCGTGCGCGTGCAGCGCGGGGCTGCGAAGAGTGAACGTCTCGAACCCGGGCAGCTGCCGCCCTTTCTCGAGGTGCAGCGCGCGATCCTGCTCGGGCTGACCTGGCAGATCTCGACGCGCGTGACGCGTCGCTCGCCCGAGGGCGCGCCGATCACCGTCGAGGTTCCGCTGCTGCCCGGCGAGTCGATCACCTCGGCGGACGTGCGCATGCAGGACGGAAAGGCGCAGGTCGCGCTGGGCCCGCACACCAACGAGATCAGCTGGACGTCGTCGATACCGGTGAGCGGGAAGCTTGCACTCAAGGCGGCTGACGATCCCGCGTTTACCGAGGTGTGGCACCTCGAGGTTGCGCCGACCTGGCACGTCGAAGCGAAGGGAATTCCACCGGTGCACCAGGAGCCATCGGCGCAGCGCGTGCCGGCGTATCGGCCGTGGCCGGGCGAGTCGCTCGAGCTGACCATCTCGCGTCCCGAGCCTGTTTCCGGCGCGACGCTGACCATCCAGTCGACCTCGCTCTCGGCGACGCCGGGCGCGCGCACGACAGACGCGACGCTCTCGCTCTCGCTGAGCACAGGCCGCGGCGGGCCGACCAGCATCACGCTGCCGGAACAGGCTGAGCTGCAGTCGCTCTCACTCGACGGCCGGTCGCTCCCTTTGCACCAGGAGGGCCGCGCTGTTTCGATCGATCTCTCTCCAGGCGAGCATCGTGCGCAGCTTGAGTGGCGCGAGCCGCGCGGGCTTTCGCTCCTCTACCGGATGCCGACGCCGGATCTCGGCAGAGAGAGCGTGAATGCACTCACCGAGCTGCATCTCCCCGGTCGCTGGGTGCTGCTGACGGGCGGTCCTCGTCTCGGTCCCGCCGTGCTCATCTGGGGATTTGCGCTGGTGATGCTGCTGTGCGCATTCGGGCTGTCGCGCCTCGGCACGACTCCTCTGCGCACGCACCAGTGGGCGCTGCTCGCGCTCGGGCTCACGCAGGTCGATGTGGTCGCGGCCGCCATCGTCGCGGGCTGGCTGCTCGTGCTCGGCTGGCGTCGCAACGTGGCAGGACGCATCGAAGGCGCGCGCCGCTTCGACCTCATGCAGCTCGCGCTGATCGTCTGGACGCTGGTGACGGCGGGAGTGCTGATCGCGTCGATCGAGCGCGGGCTCCTCGGCGAGCCGCAGATGCAGGTGGCGGGAAATGACTCGAGCGCGTCGCTGTTGCGCTGGTTCGTCGATCGCAGTGGCCCGTCGATGCCGGGCGCGTGGGCGCTCACCTTGCCGATGCTCGCGTATCGAATTGCGATGCTCGCGTGGGCGCTCTGGCTCGCGCTCGCGATGGTGCGCTGGCTCCCGTGGGCGTGGGAGAGCTTCTCGTCGGGCGGGCTGTGGCGAGCGGTTCCGAAGCAGGCGCCGGCGGTCGCCACCGCGACCTCGACATCGCCTGGCTCTGCTGCTGCAGCCAGCGCCGGTGTCCCGGTTGCCGAAATCATCTCGACCGCTCCAGGCGCGGACTCGCCGTGATCTCTGAACGTGCGCAGCGGACTCAACTCTGCTGCGCGCGTTCGAGTCGGTGGCCGAGAAGAAGCATTCCCAATGCAGCGACGAGCGCCATCACTGCGCTCCCGCCCCAGAGTACACGCGGCCCGTGTGCGGAGAGAATCTCGGGACCGAAGAGCGGCGCGAGCAGCGCACCTGCGCTCCAGAACGCTCCGTAGACTCCTTGATACGCGCCGCGCAGCGACGGCGCAGACATACGCGCCACCACCGCGGGCGCGATCCCCGCGAGCGTGATCTCTCCGAGCGTCCAGAGCGAGATCGCGAGCGCGTAGTGGAGCGGCGTCGTGCAGAACATCTGCAGACCCGTGCCCAGCGCGCAGAGCGTGATCGCCAGCGCGATACGAACCGAAGGACGCATCCATCCGAGCGCATCTTCCGCAAACGGCTGGAGCGCGACGATGAGCAGCCCGTTGATCGCGAGCAACCGCCCATACGCCTCGGTGTCGATGCCCTGCGCGCGCATCGCCAGCGGCAGCGAACTCATCGACTGCATGAAGACGATGCCGTTGAGCATCATGAAAAAGCCGAAGGCGAGAAAGATCGGATCGCGCAGCACCTGTCGCAATCCGCCCGATGCTTTGTGTTCAACAGAACTCTCCGCGACCGCGACTGGCGCGGTCGGGCGCGTTTCGTGGAGGCCGACGAGGATGAGCGCGGCGAAGAGAAGATTCGTCCCGGCGTCGGCGAAGAAGAGCTTTCCGTAGCCGCTCTTTGCCAGCGCTCCACCGAGCGGCATCGAGATGGCGAAGCCGAGATTGAAGCTCCAGTAGAGCAGCCCATACGCGCGCGCTCGCTGCTCGTGCGGGATGAGATCGGCAACGGTGGCGAAGAGAGCAGGGCGGAAGAGATCGCTTCCGAGGCCGCAGAGAAAGACGGCGACGCCGATCTCGAAAGGCGTGCGGGCCGCGAGGATCGCGAGCAGGAAAGCCGCGCCCAGGGCGAGTCCGAGCGTCAGTGTGAAGCGGCGACCGATTCGATCCGCGAGAGCGCCGCCGATCGGTCCTGCGAACATCGACCCGAGTCCGAAGAGCGCCGCCGTCGCGCCGGCCTGCGCGAAGGTGAACCCGCGCGCGCCGGTGAGAAAGAGCGCGAGAAACGGGACGACGAACGTGCCGAGTCGGTTGACGAACGAGCCGCCCCAGAGCAGCCAGAATGCGCGCGGGAGCGGGGTGTTCATCGTGCTTATATTTGGCTGTGCGTATATCTGCTTTGACGAATATTGGCTAGCGGAGCGGGAAGGCCTGCTTGAACGCGCGCGCAGTCGCAAGCTCGTCGTACTTGTGCACAAAGCCCGTCGCTGTCTTGAACGCGCTCGAGTCGATCACCACCGGATACTTGATGTGGTTGAGCGCGCCCGCTGCCAGTTTGGGCAGGCCGAACCGACCGAGCATCATCCGGATGATTGGCTCAGGCAGCGGCAGCACCGGACGGCCGACTTCGTGCGCGAGCGCGGAGAGCGGCAGTGGCTGCGGGCCGGCGACGTTGAAGACGCCGCGCACCTTCTTCTCGAGCGCGAGGATGAGCGCGGTGATCACGTCGTCCTCGTGGAGAAACTGGAAGAGCGGATCGAAGCCCATCACCATCGGCACCGCACGTCCCTTGAGAAACGAGGCGAGCGTTCCCTGTCCGAGCGGCCCGAGCGTGTAGCAGAGGCGCAGCACGCTGGTGGTGAGGCGCGGCTGCTGCCAGAGCGCGGCTCCCGCAAAGAGATCGGCGGCGACGAGATCGGCCAACTCGGGGAACTCGCCGAGTGCGTGCGGCGGCTCGGTCTCGCGGTGGTAGAGCGCCGTGTCGGACGCGGCGCCGTAATAGGTGTGGCGCCCGACGATCACGCACTGCTCGACTCCGTAGTTCTTGCAGTGCTCGAAGACAGCCTGCGTGCCGTCGAGATTGATGCGCGCGCGATCCTCGATGTTGGCGCCGAGCTGCGCGACGGTCGCCATGTGCACGACCGCCTGCGGCCGCGACTTGCGGAAGACATCTTCCGCGGCCCGCTTGCGCAGATCGACCCGATGCATCTCGATCGACGAAGGCGCGCCAGGCCACGGCCGCACGTCGATGCCGATCACTTGATGTCCGCGCGCGACGAGCTCGAGCGCGAGCTTCTGCGAGATGCCGCCGGCGACGCCTGCGATGAGGATCTTCATCGCGCGCCTCCGGTGAAGAGCGAGAGCGGCGCGCGCTGGTGTCGCGACTCGCGCGCGCGCTCGATCAGCTCGGCGATGCGCGCCTTCACTTCATCGACGTAGCGCATGATCACCTCGTCGTCCTCCGCGCCAGTGCCCGAGAAGATCAGCGGCGCGCCGAAGTGCACGTCGCAGCGCGCGGGCCGCGGGAGCGCGAGCAACCACGGCGTGATCGGCACATAAGGCGCGCCCACGAGCTTCCCGAGTGCGTACGAGTTGGCAATCGTCGGGATCGCATCGGCCCCGCCGACGAAGCCGAGCGGAATGATCGGCGTCTTCGTCTTGAGCGCGAGCCGGATGAAGCCGGTGCCGAAGTCGACGAGTGAGTAGCGCTCCTTGAAGAGCTTCGCGGTGCCCTTCGCGCCCTCGGGAAAGACCATCAACAGCCGATCATCTTCGAGCAACCGCTCGGCATGTTCGGGCAGGCCCGTGAGCTGTCCGCAGCGAGCCGTCCACTCGGAGGCGAAGGGCAGCACGTTGAGAAACTTCTCGGCCATTCCCTGCGCGAGCCGCGGCGGATTGAGCTCGAAGAAGCTCGCGGCCACCACCATCGCGCCGTCGAGTGCGACGCCGCCCGAGTGATTGCCGACCAGCATCGCCCGCCCGCGGACGGGGATGTTCTCCTGCCCGTGGCACTGCACCGACAAGTAGCGGCGGTAGAGGAAGCCGAGCGCTTTGTAGAAGACGGCGAGGTGCTTCTTCGAGACGCCGAACGGATCGATGCCGCGGGCGTTGAAGGGAAGTTCCAGCCGGTCAATGCGCGCTTCGATCGACTCACGTTGCGTCGGTTCGGACATGGTGCGCAGGACTCTACTCCACGCGCTCCCAGAGTGGCGTTTCACCTTCCTCGACCTTGCCGCGCAGCCGCTCCTGCGGAGTGAAGCGCCCCTTGTATTGCAGCGACGCGCAGGCCTCGACGCGATACCCGAGATAGACGTGCGCAAGGCCGCGTGCGCGGGCGTGCTCGAGCGCGATCAGCACATTGAGCGTGCCTGGCGAGAGGTGCGCGTACTCGGGCGCGTAGAAGCAGTAGACGGCGGAGAGCGCGCGCGGTGTCTCGTCGGTGATGCCGATCGCGACGAGTGTATCGCCGTCCCAATAGGAGAACTCGCGCGCGGCGGGGTGCGGGAAGCAGAACTGCAGCCCGTACGAGTCGTGGTCGAGTTCGCTTGCGTCCCAGCCGCGCGCCTCC
This sequence comes from uncultured delta proteobacterium, assembly GCA_903911145.1. Classification (GTDB taxonomy): domain Bacteria; phylum Myxococcota; class Myxococcia; order Myxococcales; family 40CM-4-68-19; genus CAIWCD01. The sequence continues at coordinate 129,487 of CAIWCD010000023.1, forward strand.
TGCCGTCCCGCATACCAGCGCGCATGCAGCGCAAGGCGCGCCTCGTCGATGCGGGGAGCTGCGATCTCGATGCGGAGGGATTTCGCCCGCTGCAGTACGCGCCGCATGTTCGAGGTCAGCACGAACTCCTCGACCGGCACTCGAACGGAGACGCACTCGGTGCAGCTCGCGCAGATCGGTCGGAAGTAGACCGGTCCAAAGCGGCGCCAGCCCTGAACAAGAAGCTCTTCCAGCTCCTGCTGCGAGACGTCGATCATCACCTTCGACTCGGTGGTCATCGGCGGCGTGGGCAGGTAGTGGCAGGCCTCGGGGCCGGTGATCATGTGGCGCAGCAGGCGAGCCATGGGACGACTCTACCCATGATCTCCGGGAGCGTGATCCAAACTCCACGAGACGCAGCGCAACAAGTGAAACGCGCGAACACCGCATCGTGGCTTGACCAGTGCCAAGTCGGCGATTAGTTGCACAACACAAATGTTGCCAAAACAAGAATATGTCGGCCTGTTGATCGGAGCGGCCCGCCGCCGCGTCAAGCAGTCGGTGACTCTGCGCGCAGAGCCGCACGGCTTGAGCACGCTGCAGTTCTGGGTGCTCGTGACCCTCAACGCCAATCCGGGGATCTCCCTGAGCGAGCTGGCGGAGCGGCAGCGGTTGGAGATGCCCAACGCGTCGCGCGTGGTGGCGAGCCTGGTGAAGCGGCGAATGGCGCGGCTCAAGCGCGATCCGCACGATCGTCGGCGCGCGCAGCTGGAGCTCACTCCCGCGGGCGTTGCGATGGCCCGCAAGCTCGAGAGCGCCGCGGACGAGATTCGCGTCGCAGTCGTCGCGGGCATGAGCGCCGCCGAGATCGAGACGCTGCGGGGCCTGCTGCGCCGGGTGATCGGCAACCTCGAGCAGCTCGACGCAAGCCTTCCTTCGTCCCGGTAGCGAAAGCGGAACGCACCATGTCGCTGCTCTCCTCGAATCAGGCCGCCCGGACGAAGAGGCGCAGTGCGCGCGTGCTGCACTCTGCGCTGTTGGCGCTCGTCGCTGCTGCGTTCCCCACGGCGGCGCAGACGGCGTTGCCGCTGCTCAAGCTCGAGGACGCCGAGGCCGCAGCGCGCCTGCACCAGCCGCAGCTCGCACAGGCGCGCGCAGCCAGCGAGGCTGCCGAGGCGCGGGCGGGTGAATCGCGCGCGGGCCTGCTGCCACAACTCTCGGCAAACGTCGGCTACCAGCGCACGACGGGGAACTATGTTCCACGCGCGGGTTCCACGGCCAACGGCGTGACGCCGAGCGCGAACAACAGCTGGACGAGCTTCAATGCCTTCTCCGACAGCCTCGTCGCCAGCCAGCTGCTCTGGGATTTCCAGCAGACCTCCGGAAGGTACGCAGCCGCGACAGCGCTCGCACAGTCGGCGCTGCTCACCGAGCAGGCCTCGCAGCTCTCGGTGCTGCTCAATGTGAGGGCCGCATTTTTCAGCGCGCGTGCCGCGAAGGCGCTCGCGGGAGTCGCGCGAGAGACGGTCGCGAACGACCAGAAGCATCTCGAGCAGATCCAGGGCTTCGTCGAGGTGGGCACGCGCTCGCAGATCGATCTCGCGCAAGTGAAGACAGATCTCGCCAACGCCCAGCTCGCGCGCGTGAACGCCGAGAACAACTATGAACTCGGCAAGCAGCAGCTCAGTGTCGCGATGGGGCAGGTCGGCCAGGCCGACTTCGACGTCGCGGATGAGTCGCTGCCGGCCGTCGTGGGCGAGGACGCGGCGGGGCTGCAGCCGTTCGTCGAGGAGGCGCTCAAGAACCGCCCCGAGATGGCAGCCTTCAACGAGCAGGCCCGTGCGCAGGAGGAGACGATCAGCGCGGCGCGCGGCGCGTATGGCCCAACCCTCGCGGCCAGCGCGGGCTTCAGCCAGGGCGGCGAGGCACTCGATAACCTGGCGTGGAACGGCTATCTCGGGCTCACGCTCTCGTGGAACATCTTCCAGGGCGGCCTCACCAGCGCGACCGTGCGCGAGGCCGAAGCGAATCTGCGCAACATCGCGGCGCAGTCGGAGGGCGCGCGCCAGCAGATCGTTTCCGACGTCAATTCGGCTCGCCTCGCCGTGCGCGCGGGCCTCGCCTCGCAGCAGACCGCACAGGTGGTGCTCTCCAACGCCAGGGATCTGCTCCGCCTCGCCGAGGGGCAGTACCAGACCGGTCTCGGCAGCATCATCCAGCTCAGCGACGCGCAGGTCGCGCAATCCTCCGCGCAGGCGCAGGTCATCCAGTCTGAATTCAATCTGGCGGCCGCGCGTGCGCAGCTGCTCAAAGCACTCGGGCGCCGCTGATGCGCACCTTCCAGGTTCAAGCGATGGGGCACGAGATCATGCCGATGGATTCGAGCAGCCGAATGAAGTCGCTGATGCGCGCGATGGCTCCTGGCGCGGTCTTTCTCGCGCTCGTCGTTGGATGCAAAGGGGGCGCGAAGGAGCAGGCGGGCGCCGCGGCCGACGCAGCGAAGGCCGCGCGCGCGATCCCGGTGGTCGCCTCGACCGTCCAGAAAATCGATGTGCCGATCTATCTCGACGGCATCGGCAACGTCGCGGCCTACAAGACCGTGACGGTCAAGCCGCAGGTCGATGGCGTGCTCGAGAAGGTGCTCTTTCGCGAGGGCGATCCGGTCAAGCGCGGCGAGCTGATCGCCCAGATCGATTCGCGGCCCTTCACAGCCGTGCTGCACCAGGCCGAGGGCGCGCGCGCGCGTGACCAGGCGCAGCTGACGAACGCGAAGCTCAACCTCTCGCGCTACCAGGATCTGCTCGGGAAGAAGCTGATCGCGGAGCAGCAGCTGACCGACCAGCAAGCGGTCGTCGCGCAGCTCGAGGGCACGGTGCTGCTCGATCAGGCGCAGATCGAGACGGCGAAGTTGAACCTCGCCTACGCGAACATCACCTCGCCCGTCGACGGCGTCAGCGGTGTGCGCATCGTCGATCCGGGAAACGTCGTGCGGGCCTCCGATCAGAACGGACTCGTCGTGCTCACGCAGCTCGATCCGATCGCGGTGATCTTCACGCTGCCGCAGGACGATCTCGCGGCGGTCGCGCCCGAGATGCAGAAGCGCGAACTCGCCGTGGAGGCCTGGTCGCGCGACGGGGCGAGCAAGCTGGGCGAGGGAAAATTGCTGCTCATCGACAACCAGATCAACCAGCAGACCGGGACGCTGCGGCTCAAAGCGATCTTTCCCAACGCGGCCCACGCGCTCTGGCCGAACCAGTTCATCAAGGCGCGCCTGCTCGTCTCCACGCGCAAGGACGCGCTGGTTGTTGCCGCGACGGCGGTGCAGCGCGGACCGGACGGAACGTTCGCGTGGGTGATCGGCAAGGAGCAGACGGTGAGCGTGCGCGCCGTGGAGGTGGAGCGCTCGCTCGGCGAGCAACTGGTGATCAGCAAAGGGCTTGTCGAGGGCGAACAGGTCGTCACGGAAGGGCAGGCGCTCCTGCGCGCGAACTCGAAGGTGCAGCCGCGCGATGCGAGCGCCAGGCCCGCCGGCGAGCAGCCGCAGGCGCAGAAGGGCGCGCAGCACAAGAGGCCGCAATGAGCGTCTCCGAGCCGTTCATCCGGCGGCCGATCGCGACGTCGCTCTTGACCTTCGGTCTGCTGCTCGTGGGCCTCGTCGCCTACCAGCAGCTGCCCGTCTCGGCGCTGCCGCAGGTCGACTACCCGACCATCCTCGTCTCGACCAGCTTGCCCGGTGGGAGTGCGGAGACGATGGCGACGGCGGTGACCACGCCGCTCGAGCGCCAGTTCGGCCAGATGCCGTCGCTCTCGCAGATGACCTCGGTCTCGAGCGCGGGCTCTTCGCAGATCACGTTACAGTTTACCCTCGATCGTAACATCGACGCCGCCGAGCAGGACGTGCAGGCCGCCATCAACGCTGCCTCGAATCTTCTCCCGCAGACGCTTCCCGCGCCGCCGACCTACTCGAAATCCAACCCGGCCGACACGCCGATTCTCACTCTTGCGGTGAGCTCGAAGACGCTGCCGCTCGATCAGGTCGATGACGCCGCGGACTCGATCCTCGCGCAGAAGATCTCGCAGGTCTCGGGCGTCGGGCTCGTCACCATCAATGGAGGGCAGAAGCCGGCCGTGCGTGTGCAGGTTGATCCGGCGGCGCTCGCGGGAACGGGCCTGACGATGGAGGACGTGCGGACCGCGCTGGCCGCGGCCAACGTGAACCAGCCGAAGGGAAACCTCGATGGGCCGCGGCAGGACTACGCGATCGCGACCAACGATCAGCTCTACAAGGCCGACTCGTTCCGGTCGCTGGTCATCGCGTGGAAGAGCGGCGCGCCGGTGCGGCTCTCGGACATCGCTGGTGTGAAGGATGGCGTCGAGAACGCGCAGCTCGCAGGCTGGGCCGACGACGCGCGCGCGATCATCCTGAATGTCCAGCGGCAGCCGGGCGCGAATGTGATCCAGACCGCCGATCGCGTGAAGAAGCTTCTCCCGCAGCTCACCGCGTCGCTGCCGCAGGGGCTCAATGTCGCCATTCTCACCGACCGCACCGAGACCGTGCGCGCCTCGGTCGAGGACGTCGAGTTCACGCTCTGCCTGACCATCCTGCTCGTGGTCGCGGTGATCTTCGTCTTCCTGCGCTCGGTGCGCGCGACGATCATCCCTGGCATCGCCGTGCCGCTCTCGCTGATCGGCACGTTCGCCGTGATGTACGTGCTCGGCTACTCACTCAACAACCTCTCGCTGATGGCGCTCACCATCTCGACAGGCTTCGTCGTCGACGACGCGATCGTGATGATCGAGAACATCTCGCGCTACATCGAGGAGGGCGAGGAGCCGTTCGAGGCCGCGCTCAAGGGGGCCAAGCAGATCGGCTTCACCATCGTCTCGCTCACCGTCTCGCTGATCGCGGTGCTCATTCCGCTCCTCTTCATGAGCGGCATCATCGGCCGCCTCTTCCGCGAATTCGCCGTCACGCTCTCCATCGCGATCGCCGTCTCGGCGGTGCTCTCGCTCACGCTCACGGCGATGATGTGCGCGCATCTCTTGAAGAAGGAGCCGGAGAATCCCGGCCGCTTCCACCAGCTCTCGGAGCGCGGATTTCAATGGATGGTCGACGTCTACGAAGTTGGCCTTTCGTGGGTCCTCAAGCACCAGACCTTCACGCTGCTCGTCACGCTCAGCACTCTGCTGCTCACCGTGCTGCTGGCGATCGTGATCCCGAAAGGCTTCTTCCCGCAGCAGGACACGGGCCTCATCAGCGGTGTAACCGAAGCTCCTGCGGACATCTCGTTCCAGCGCATGATGGAGCGGCAATCCGCGCTCGCGGAAGCAATCCGCAAGGACGATCCCGACATCGCCACGGTCGCCTCGTTCATCGGTGCGGACGGGACGAACGCGACGGCGAACAGCGGCCGCTTCTCCATCGCGCTCAAGCCGCACGCGCAGCGCAGCGGGGCGACGATGCCGCAGATCATCGCCCGCCTGCAGGCGCGCGCGGCCGCGATCGACGGCATCCAGCTCTATCTGCAGCCGGTGCAGGATCTGCAGATCGACAGCCGCCAGAGCCGCACGCAGTACCAGTACACACTCGAGGATGCAGACCCGGCAGAGCTTGCGGCGTGGGGCCCACGCGTTCTCACCGAGCTCGAGAAGCTCCCGCAGTTGCGCGACGTCGCGAGCGATCAGGAGAGCGCTGGACTGCAGCTGGCGCTGACGATCGATCGCGACAGTGCTTCGCGGCTGGGCATCGCGCCGCAGCAGATCGACGCGATTCTCTACGACGCATTCGGGCAGCGGCAGGTCTCGACGATCTTCACGCAGCTCAACCAGTATCGCGTCATCCTCGAGGTGAAGCCGGAGTTCCAGACCACCTCCGACGCGCTCGACAAGCTCTACCTGCGCGCCTCCACGGGCGACATGGTCCCGCTCTCCGCCGTCGCGCATTTCGAGAAGAAGGTCACTGCGCTCTCGGTCAACCACCAGGGCCAGTTTCCCGCGGTGACCATCTCGTTCAATCTCGCGAGCGGCTCCTCTCTGGGCGACGCGGTCAGCGCCATCCAGGCCGCAGAGACGCGGATTGAAATGCCCGAGGGGATCCGGCCTGCATTTCAGGGTGCCGCGCAGGCGTTCAATGAATCGCTCGCGAGCGAGCCGCTGCTCATTCTCGCTGCGCTCCTCACCGTCTACATCGTCCTCGGCGTCTTATATGAAAGCTATATCCACCCGATTACGATCATATCGACGCTTCCCTCGGCGGGCGTGGGCGCGTTCCTCGCGCTCATCCTCTGCGGCACCGACTTCAGCATCATCGCGCTGATCGGAATCATCCTCCTCATCGGCATCGTGAAGAAGAACGCGATCATGATGATCGACTTTGCACTCGAGGCGGAGCGCGACCGCGGGATGAGTCCGCACGACGCGATCTACCAGGCGTGCCTGTTGCGCTTTCGTCCGATCATGATGACGACGATGGCCGCGCTCCTCGGCGGACTGCCTCTCGCGCTCGGCACCGGGACTGGCTCGGAGCTGCGTCGTCCTCTCGGCATCTCGATCGTCGGTGGCCTGATCATCTCTCAGGTGCTCACGCTCTACACGACGCCCGTCATCTATCTCGTGATGGGCCGTCTCGGACGGCGGCTCGGGATGGGCAAGGAGACGCACGTCGGCGTGCCCGAGAAGCAGCAGGCGCAGCACGGTCCGGCCGCGCGCGTGGAGCCGGCGTGAACGTCTCCGAGCCCTTCATCCGGCGGCCGATCGCGACGTCTCTTCTCGCCGCGGCCGTGCTGATCGCGGGCTCCGCGGCCTACACGCAGCTGCCGGTCGCGCCGCTTCCGCGCATCGATTTTCCCACCGTCAACGTCTCGGCGGCGCTGCCGGGCGCGAGCCCGGAGACGATGGCCTCGTCGGTCGCCACGCCTCTCGAGCGGCGCTTCGGTCGCATCGCCGGAATTCAGGAGATCACCTCGACGAGCTCGCTGGGCGCGAGTTCGCTGACGCTCCAGTTCGATCTCGATCGAGACGTGGACGCCGCCGCGCGCGACGTGCAGGCCGCGATCAATGCCGCTGCCGGAGATCTCCCGCAGAACCTCCCGACGCGTCCGAAGTGGCAGAAGGTCAACCCCGCCGACGCGCCGATCCTCATCGTCTCGCTCACGTCGAAGACGCTCCCTCTCGCGCAGATCTTCGACGCGGCGAACACAGTGCTCGCGCAGAAGCTCGCGCAGGTGAACGGGGTAGGGCAGGTGATGGTCGGCGGCGGACAGCAGCCGGCAGTGCGCGTGCAGGCCGACCCGAAGGCGCTCGCGGGAGTCGGACTCTCGCTCGAGGATCTGAAGACGACGCTTTCGCAGGCCTCGAGCAACTCTCCGAAAGGCGCGTTGAGCGGCAGCGCGCAGACGATGAGCCTCTCCGCCAACGATCAGATCTTCAAAGCTGCAGACTACGCGCCGCTGATCGTCAGCTACCAGAGCGGTGCGCCCGTGCGTCTCGGCGATGTCGCCAAGGTCTTCGACGACGTCGAGAACAACCGCGTCGCCGCCTGGACCGATGGGGTGCGCTCGGTGCTGCTCATCATCCGCCGCCAGCCAGGCGCGAACATCATCGAGGTCATCGATCGCGTGAAGAGCCTCCTGCCCGAGCTCTCCCATTCGATCTCGCCCGCGATCGACGTGCAGGTCGCGCTCGATCGCAGCCAGACCATCCGCGCCTCGGTGCACGACGTGACCTTCACGCTCGTGCTCTCGGTCTTCCTCGTCGTGCTCGTCGTCTTCGTCTTCTTGAGATCCGTGCGAGCCACCGCGATCCCCAGCGTCGCCGTTCCGCTCTCTCTCGTCGCGACGTTCGGCGTGATGTATCTGCTCGGCTACTGCCTCGACAATCTCTCGCTGATGGCGCTGACCATCTCGACCGGATTCGTCGTCGACGACGCGATCGTCGTCACCGAAAACTGCGCCCGCTTCATCGAGCTGGGCAAATCGCCGATGGAGGCCGCGCTCGAGGGCGCGAGGCAGATCGGCTTCACCATCGTCTCGATCACCGTCTCGCTGCTCGCCGTCTTCATCCCGCTGCTCCTGATGGGAGGCATCGTCGGTCGCCTCTTCCGCGAGTTCGCGGTGACGCTCTCGATCGCCATCGCCGTCTCCGCGATCATCTCGCTGACGCTGACGCCGATGATGGCTTCGCGCCTGTTGAAAAAAGAGACCGGTCCGGAGAACCGCTTCCAGCGCGGCTCGGAGGCTGCATTCAACTGGCTGCAGCGCGGCTACGAGAGTGCATTGCGCGTCGTGCTCCGGTTCCAGTGGGCCACGCTGCTGGCCTTCTTCGCCACGGTCGCGCTCTCGATCTACCTCTACATCGAAGTGCCCAAGGGCCTCTTCCCGCAGCAGGACACCGGCCAGGTCTCCGGCTTCTTCGATGCCCCGCAGGACATCTCGTTCCCTGCGATGAAGGAGCGGGTCGAGCAGGCGACGGATCTGATGGACAAGAACCCGGCGATGCACCACGTCGTCTCGTTCATGGGCACCGGCCCCGGCGGCGGCGCGGTCAACACCGGCTCGATGTTCGCCGAACTCAAGCCGCTCGGTCACGACAGCGCGAAGGATCGCAACAAGTCCGCCGACGAGATCATCGCCGAGCTGCGCCCGACGCTCGGCAAGATGGTGGGTCTCAATCTCTTCCTTCAGTCAGTGCAGGACGTGCGCGTCGGCGGCCGTCCCACGCGCACGCAATATCAATACACGCTGCAGGACGCGAACCTCGAGGAGCTGCTCGTCTGGGCCCCGAAGCTCCTCGGCGTGCTCGCCAAGCTGCCCGAGCTGCGCGACGTCGCCACCGACCAGCAGACCAATGGACTCCAATTAAACGTTGATATCGACCGCGATAGTTCCGCGCGCTTGGGCATCTCTCCGCAGAACATCGATGCCACTCTCTACGACGCCTTCGGGCAGGAGCAGGTGACGACGCTCTACGGTCCGATGAATCAATATCACGTGGTATTGGAGGTGTTACCGAACTATCGCTCGCATCCGGAGGATCTCGACGCGCTCTTCGTCAAGAGCTCCACGGGCGCGCTCGTGCCGCTCTCGCAGATCGCGAAGTGGCACCCGGTCTCCACCTCTCTCGCCGTCAATCACCAGGGCCAGTTTCCCGCGATCACCATTTCGTTCAATCTCGGCCCCGGTGTCGCGCTCGGTCCGGCCGTAGATGCGATCCACGCTGCCGAGTTGAACATGCATCTCCCGGCAAGCATCCACGCGAGCTTCCAGGGCACCGCGCAGGCCTTCGGCGATTCGCTCAAGAGCGAGCCTTGGCTCATCCTTGCGGCCATCGTCACCGTCTACATCGTGCTTGGCGTGCTCTACGAAAGCCTCGTGCATCCGCTGACGATCATCTCGACGCTGCCGTCGGCGGGAGTGGGCGCGCTGCTCGCGCTGCTCATCTGCCACACCGAGCTTTCGATCGTGGCGCTGATCGGCATCATCCTGCTCATCGGCATCGTGAAGAAGAACGCCATCATGATGATCGACTTCGCGATCGAGTCGGAGCGCGACGAAGGGCTGTCCCCTCACGACGCGATATTCAAGGCATGCATTCTGCGCTTTCGTCCCATCCTCATGACCACGATGGCAGCGCTCCTCGGCGGACTCCCTCTCGCGATCGGTACCGGAGTTGGTGCCGAGCTGCGCCGGCCGCTGGGCATCGCGATCGTCGGAGGCCTTCTCGTCTCGCAACTGCTGACGCTCTTCACGACGCCGGTCGTCTATCTGCTGCTCGATCGCTTCTCGCACTGGATCGAGCCGCTCATCCTCGGCCCGGGCGGCGCGCTTGCCGTCGGGTGGTTGCGCGAGAACGCGAACAAGCCTGCGGTCGCCATTTCCTCCTCGGGCAGCCCGCCCGGACCGGGGCGCGAAAAATAAATTTCTGAATCATCGCTGTTCCTCTTTGCTCCGTCTCGTTATGGTGCACGGTGGAGGAGAACCGAATGGATCGCGGTCAGTCGACGCCGGATGTGTGGAGCGACGTCGAAGCGCTCGAGCAGGCTGTGCTCGAGCGCCTCGATCAAGGGACGCTGCGCGTTCCGCCGTATCCATCGATCGTCCTCGCGCTGCGCAACCTCGTCAGCCAGGAGAACTACGGGCTCGACGAAGTGCTCCGCCTCGTCTCCAACGATCCGTCGCTGGTCGCCGACGTTCTGCGCTGCGCAAACTCGGCCTTCTTCGGACGCGGCAGCATCGCGTCGCTGCAGCAGGCGGTCGGGCGCATCGGTGCGCAGCAGGTCACGCGTCTCGCGCTCGTCTCGGGCCTCACGGGTGTCGTGCGTGCGCCTGGTCCTCTCGCGGCACTGCGGCGCCAGGCGTGGGAGATGAGCCTCGCGAGCGCGGCGATCTGCCAGTTGCTCGCCCAGCAGCGCAAGCTCGCCGACGAGAGCGCCTTCGTCGCGGGCTTGCTCCACGACTTCGGCTGGATGATGGCGATCGCGGCCATCGAAGAGATGCTCTCGCGCGACTCCACCGCGCCCGCTTCAAGTGAAGGGTTCTGGTCCGCGGCGATAGAGAGCTGCCACACGCGCTTGGGTCTCGCGCTCGCCGAGCGCTGGAATCTTCCCGAACTGCTGCGCGCTGCAGTCGGCCTCCATCACCATCCCGATCCGACGAGCCCCTACGCACCTTTCGTGGAGCTTGTCGCCATCAGTGACCGGGTGATCGAGCTTCTCTACGCCCGCCCGCTCGTCTCGGTGGAGAACCTCTCCACGATCCCGGAGCTGAAGCCTGCGGAGTGCGAAGCGCTCGCCCGCTCGCTGCCCTCGATCCCCGAGCTGATCTCCTCCTTCGCCAGCGAGCCCGCGGGGGCGCTGCAGAACTCGCTCGTCATCTCGACGCAGAGCGCGCTGCTCGACGGGTTCCGTCCGCTCGGCCTTTCGGTGATGCAGCTGCGTCCGCGCAAGTGCGGACCGTTCAAGATGCTCGGCATCGCGCCGCACGGCTTCGTCATGAAGGGCCAGGAGGCGTTGCCGGAGAAGCAGCTCGTCGAACTCGAACTCTCCACCAAGCCGCAGGCGCTGCGCTTCTGGGCGAAGGTCGACCTCTGCTTCAAGAGCACCGGCGAAAGCTGGGAGCTCGAGTGCAAGCCGTTTGCGTTGACAGGTCCTGCGCTCGCGCACTGGAACGAGCTCTGGCGCAGCGTCCCCGAGCCGGGCCGGCACTGATTTCTCGCAACGCGTCCAGGTCAGTCTGGATTGCCGAGGATCTCGCCGACCCAACGGATCGACTGCTGGTAGAGCTCCGGTAGCAGCTCCTCCTTGACGCGCAGCTCGCCACTGAGCTGTGTCACCGCGTTCCACTCTCCGCGCTCCATCGCCACTGCGAGCTGGAAGATCTTCGCCAGCGGCGACTTGCCCTCGAGCAGCGCGCTCTCGACCGCGGGAGGAACCGCGATCTCCTTGAGCACCTCCTCGAGCGGCCGCCCGACAATCGCGTCGACCAGCGAGAACATCCCGACGAGAAACGCGTCGAGCTCCTCGTGCGGCATATGCGCGAGGGGCGCCAGCGATTCGCAGAAGCGCGCGCGCACCAGCGACGTGGTCGAGAGCTCGAGCGGCCGATCGTCGCTCATTTTCGCGACTGCGACCATCGACGCCCACTTGCGAAACTGCCCGACGCCGAGCAGCACCAGCGCGTGATGCAGCGATGTGACTTGTTGTCGCCAGCCGAACCAGGCCGAGTTGAGATGCTTGAGCAGTTTGCTCGCGAGGGAGATGTCTCCTTTCAGCAACCGCTCGAGTCCGACGAAATCGAGCTCGGGCCGACCCAGCTCGCGCAAGAGCCGCAGGTAGTTGATCTTGAGCCCCGGAATATCCTTGCGGGCGCTCATCTCGGGCTTGCAGAAGAAATACCCTTGGAAATAAGTGCAGCCGAGCGCCTCCGCCTCGGCGACATCCTCAACGGTCTCGACCTTCTCCGCGAGCACCTCGATGCCCCGCGCGACGAGCGACCGGATCAGCTCCTGTCGCTCCTGTCCCTTCGTCGCGATGAAGTCAACCTTGACGATGTTCGCGATCTGCAGCAGGGGCTCGTAGCTCGGGTGCATCACGAAGTCGTCGAGCGCAAGCGTGTAGCCGTTCTTGCGCAAGAGCTTCGCTGCCGCGAGCACCTCGTCGTCGACCGCAACCGTCTCGAGGATCTCCGCGACCGCGCGCGAGGGTGGGATCAGCGAGATCAGATCGTCGAGCAGCACCTTGCGCGGGAGGTTGATGAACGCGCGTGTGTTGCCAATCAGCGCATCGATGCCGAAGACGTGCAGGCTGTCGTCGATGAGCTGCGCCGAGGCCGCATCGTGGTCGGTCGCAGAGAAGAAGTTCTCCGGTCCCGAGCGGAACAGCAGCTCGTACGCCACGACCTGCTTCTTCGTGTCGAAGATCGGCTGGCGTGCGATGAACTTATTCAAGCCTCAACAGTATGTGCTTGGTCGGGCCTGCGCAAATTCGATCGATGCGGCTCGTGTGACGAGGCGCACAGAAGAGTTCGCGTCGACGTGTTTTCATCAACCGGGAACGTGTGAGATCTGGCCCACCCGGGCCCGCCTCTCTCCTCGTGACAGACTGTCGTGTTTCTACTATGAGTGTTCGCCGTCGAGTTCAGTGGTACAGGTCGCGAGGGCGAGCAGTGTGGTTCGCCAGCCAGACGCGAAACTGTTCGGTGGTGTGTTCGGGGAACGAAACTTTCTTCAGTCAGTCACTCGTCGAGAGTGTCGCTCGACGTCGAAGGGTAGGTCTTGAGCAATGTCAAAACTGATCTCCACTGTTGCCGCCGTCGTCGCGATCTCCCTAGCCAGCGCAGCATGCGCGCCGAACTTCGACGGGAAGCTCCCGTGCAGCAGTGACGCGCAGTGCCCGACCGGCTTCTACTGCTCGACTGAAGGCAAGTGCCAGACCGGCAGCACGCCCGCTCCGACCATTACCAGTTTCACTCCGGCGGGCGGCGCGGGAGTGACCCAGGCTGTCACCATCAAAGGCACCTACTTCACTGGTGCGACTGCGGTGGCCTTCCATGGAACCGTCCAGTCGGCGTTCACGGTTACCTCTGATACCCAGATCACGACGACCGTGCCGGCCGGAGCGACGACCGGAGCCATCACGGTCACGACCCCCGGAGGAACGGCGACGTCGGCGAGCTTCACGGTGCTGCCTGGCCCAGGCATCACCGACTTTGTGCCGGCGATCGGTGCTGGCGTTTCCATGACCGTCACAATCGACGGCGCCAACTTCACTGGCACGTCGGCAGTCGCCTTCAACGGAACAAGCGCCACCTTCACCGTCAACACAGACGGCACGCAGATCACAACCACGGTTCCGGCCGGTGCGACGACGGGACCGATCTCGGTGACCACGATTGCCGGCTCCGCAACGTCGGCCAGCTTCACCGTGTGGCCGACGCCGACCATCAGCGGCTACACGCCTGCCGGGGGGGCGGGCGTGGGATTGCCCGTCACAATTCTCGGCACCGCCTTTCATGGGGCAACGGCGGTTGCCTTCAACGGCGTCGCGCAGACAACCTTCACGCCCTCGTCCGATGGAACGTCGATTGCGACCACCGTTCCTGCTGCAGCGACGACGGGCGTGATCACGGTGACAACTCCCGGCGGTGTCGCGACCTCTACAATCTTTACGGTCGTTCCAACCCCGACCATCTCGTCGGTGCTTCCTGATGGCAGCCAGGCGTTCCCCGGTGTTGCCGTCGGAACGCTCGTGACCATCGTCGGAACAGGACTCGGTGGTGCGACCGCGGTTGCATTCAATGGGACCGCGCAGACGTCGTTCACCCCGAGCGATACGACGATCGCGACATCCGTTCCTGTCGGCGCGACCACTGGCCCTGTCACTGTGACGACGCCGGGTGGGATTGCAACGTCGGGGACGTTCGTGGTGACGGGCGCCCCCGTGAAGCTCGCGTTCGTGGTGCAGCCGACCGATGTGCAATCAGGGAAGGCGATCTCGCCCGCGGTCGTCGTCGCCATCGAGGACGCGGCCGGAAATGTCGTTGCCGGAGCGACCGACACCATCTCCCTGACGCTCTCGGGAGCCGGGACGCTCGCGAATGCTTCCGCGACAGCTGTGGCCGGTTTCGCAACTTTCACCGGACTTTCGCCGACTGGCCCGGTGGGGCCCAAGGCGCTGAGTGCCTTTGGCGGCGGATATACGCAGGCCTCCAGCGCGTCGTTTAACGTGACGCCTGGTGATGCGACGAGGTTGGTGTTTACGCAGCAGCCCACCGACACGAATTCAGCGGCGACGATGGCCCCGGTCTCAGTCGCGGTCGAAGATGCCAGCGGCAACGTCGTGTCGAACTCGACGGCAACCATTGCGCTCAAGCTGCAGGTTGGAACGGCGATCAACATTGTGGATGGCACCCAGACCATCCAGGCCGCCGATCATGGCGTCGCGACGTTCTCGACGCTCGCGATCACCGCGGTGGCCGGTTTCAACGGGCTGATTGCAACAAGCGGAAACCTCACCAGCGCAAGGAGCGAAACCTTCGTTATTTCGCCCGGCGATGCGACCTCGCTGGTCTTTACACAGCCGCCGCAGGGGACGGCATCGGGGAGCGCCTTCATCCCGGCGGTCGTCGTGTCGGCCCAAGATTCTGCTGGCAACGTCGCGACCTCATTTACCGACATGGTGAACATCTCCATTGAAACGGGCAACGGATCGCTCACCAACAGCTTGCAACAGGCGGTAGCAGGTGTTGCGACGTTCGCGAACATGACGATCACGGGATCGGTCGGAAGCGGCTACACGCTGATTGCGGTTCAGCAGAATGGTCCACTGATCTCTGCGGCGAGTGCTCCGTTCTCCGTCTCCACTGGCTCGGCTTCGAAGATCGTGTTCTCGACGGAACCGCCGGGAAGCGTTCCCGCTGGCGCCACGTTGTCGTCGCCTGTCGTGGTTTCGTTTGAGGACAACGGGAACAATCTCGTGCTTTCGAGCGGCCTGGTTACTCTTTCTGTTGCCAGCGGCCCCTGCACGCTGACGAATCCCACTGTTGTCGCCGGGTCTGGTCTTGCCACGTTCTCGAGCTTCTCCGTGGCAGCCGCTTCCGGGAGTGCATGCACCCTGACGGCGTCAACGCCTGACACCGTGCATGTTGGCCAGTTTCTGACGGCCACATCGACTTCATTCTCAATCACTGTTGGTCCTGCCTACCAGTTGTTCTTCTCGACCCAGCCGCCGGCCTCGGCGCACTCGACGGATACCTTCGCAGTCGGCGTGACCGTTCAGGACGCGGGGGGAAACAAAGTCGCGACCGCAACGAATTCGGTTTCTCTTTCAATTGTAAATCCGGTCGGCGGCGCTGCTCTGATCGGTACAACGACTGTAGCCGCCGTTGCTGGAGTCGCCTCGTTCAGTGGCCTGGGCATCTACGTTGCTGGCGCGGGTTACAATCTGAATGCAGGCGCGGCAGGTCTGCAGCCCGGACAGTCTTCAGCGATTGCGATTACATTCGGAGTGGCAAACAAACTCGCGTTCACGGCCCAACCGCCTTCACCCATCGTCTCCTCGATTGGATTCACAGCTGACGTCTCCGTCGAAGATGTTCACGGAAACGTAGTGACCTCGAGCGTGCTCCCGGTTGGCCTCACGTTCGGTACCAACGCTGGCCCTGGCGGCTCTCTCTCCGGGACCGCCTCGGTGAACGCTGTCGCCGGCGTTGCCCACTTCGCCAATCTCAGCGTGGACAAGGTTGGCACCGGCTATACGTTGGTTGCCAACAACGCTGCGCTCGGCACTGCTGGCAACGCACTATCCAGCGCATTCAACGTGACGGTCGGCGCTGCAACTCGGCTTGCGTTCATAACCCAGCCGTCGCCGACAACGGCAACGGCCTCAGCCAGTGCATTCACGGTAGCGGTGGCGGTGCAGGACGTCGGCGGCAACACTGTCTCCTCGAGCAATGCGTCGATCACTCTGGCGTTCTTCACAAACCCTGGAGGTTTGGGAACGCTCTTTGGCGCTGGCGGTGCTGTTACCGCAACCTCTGGCATCGCGACGTTTTCGAATGTGAGCATCGATAAGGCTGCAACCGGTTACGTGCTGAGCGCGACCGCGCCCAACCTGACGCTCGGCAAGTCTGCAGCGTTCGACATCAAGCCAGGCGCGGAAGCGAAACTCGTATTCACGGCGCCTTTGATGCCGAGCACCGTGGTCGCCGGCGCTTCGTTTACTCCGTACGTCTCGGTTCAGGATCTCCAAGGCAACACGGTGACCACGAGCAACG
Source organism: uncultured delta proteobacterium (assembly GCA_903911145.1). Lineage (GTDB taxonomy): Bacteria > Myxococcota > Myxococcia > Myxococcales > 40CM-4-68-19 > CAIWCD01. Next base: position 145,734 of record CAIWCD010000023.1, read on the forward strand.
AGACGATTACAATTGCGCTCGGAACCAATCCTGGCAGCGTCGGCACTCTGACGGGTACGAAGACGGCGAGCACGACCAGCGGTGTCGCGAGCTTCCCTGGGCTCTCCATCAACAAGGTCAATAACGTCTCGATCGGTTCGTACACGTTGGCGGCGACGTTAGGGGCACTGACTCCCGCGACATCTGCGGCATTCGACGTGACGCCTAACGACCCCAATGGCCTGAGCTTCGCAACTCTTCCACCGACGGTATTTTCGAAGGCAGTGATCGGACCCGCCATCGTGACCGTCGTCGATGCGTATGGGAACGTCGTTACAGGGAGCAATGCATCTATTTCGATGACGTACGCCGGCACCGGAGGGGGCGTGCTCTCGGGCACGCCGTCGGTCAGCGCGCAGTTGGGTGTGGCGACGTTCCAGGACCTGAGTGTGGATAAGGTCGGAACGGGGAATTTGACCGCGCACACTCCTAATCCTGCGGGAGGGGAATTCACCGCGCCCTCCAACTCCTTCACGATCAAGTCGGGAACCGCCGTGGGCATCAAGTTCACCAACTCGGTGCCCAATGTCGTCTCCACCAAGCAATTTTCACCGGTCGTGAGCGTGACCCTGGTCGATTCAGCGGGAAATACCGCGACCGACAGCACCGCGACAGTGACCGTCGCCATTGCCTCCAGCCCTGTCATCGGGGCGAAGCTTTCCGGGACACTCAGCGTCGCGGCCGTTGCGGGCGTGGCGGGGTTTGCCACCACCTCCTCGACGACCGGCATCAGTATCGACAAGGCCGGGAGCGGATACACGCTCATCGCTTCTTCCCCGAACCCGAACAACCCCCCAGGTGTAAACCCACTGACTGCAACATCGTCCGCCTTTAACGTTTCCGCCGATGTGCCTGCCGCATTGGTCGTCGGGGCCATATCGCCGGCGAACCCCGCGGCTGGTCAGCTATTCAGCACCTCGGTTACCGTCGTCGACGCGAGCGGCAATACCGCGACGAGCAGCAGCGGCACGGTTTCGCTTGCGTTCGGTCTAAATCCAGGGGCCGGAACGCTCTCCGGAACGACAAGTGTTGTGGTCGTCTCTGGCGTCGCGAACTACTCGGGTCTGAGCATCAACAAGACCGGCACTGGGTACACTCTTGTTGCATCGGGAGTTGCACCAGCGGGATCGACTCCGTATTCGTCGGCCGGGTTCAACATCACCGTGGGTCTGACCACCAGCCTGATTTTCACAACCCTGGTTACTACGCCCCCACCGGCTTCCGTCTCTATCGTCTCCGGTGCGTCCTTTGCCGCGACCGTCTCCGTCAAGGACGGGAGTGGCAATGTTGATACGACGTTCAATTCGCTCGTTACGATGACGTTGGGAAATCCTGGGTTGGCCAAGTTGAACGGTGGCGCCACCGTCACCGCAACAGCGACTGCCGGCGTTGCTACGTTCTCCGGACTTTCAATCGACAAGGTCGGAATCAACTACACGTTGAATGTGACGGCAACGAATGTCACCAGCGGCCAGTCGAACCCGATCACGGTGACCCCCGGAGTGGCGACGCAGTTGACCTTCAGGACGCCGCCCTCTGGCGTCGTTTCGAAAGTCGGTTTCGCCCCCAAGGTGAGCATCCTGGATGCGAACGGCAACACCGTTTCGACGAGCGGGGCAGCGGTTACAATGGCATTTGGAATCAATACCGCGGGCGGCGTCCTTGCTGGGGCGACAGGCACCACGGTGGTCTATGCCACCAGCACCGGAGCATCCGGCGGCACCGCCACGGGAGTTGCTGACTTTGCGTTCGACAATCTGAATATCGACAAGGCCTCCAATTACACAATCGTGGCCAGCACTCCCAATCCCGCGGGAGGCGCCGCGCTCACTGTCACATCGAGCGTGTTCACTGTCTCGGCGGCAACTCCAGCCCTGCTGACCTTCACGACTCCGCCCCCTGCGACCGTCATCTCCAAGGTTGGCTTTGCGCCAAAAGTGACCATCCAGGATGCGAGCGGCAATACCTGCACATCGGTTGGTGTTGCGGTTACGATTGCTTTCAACGCGAATACCGTCGGTGGAAAACTCACCGGGGCGACTGGGTCCACGACGCTCTATGCGACCAACACGGGCGCTGTTGGTGGCACGGCAACGGGCATCGCGGATTTCTCCCTCGACAACCTCAATATTGATAAGGCCGCCACGACCTATACGCTGATTGCAACGATCGCCAGCCCCAGCTTGAGCAGCGCGGCGGCTGCAATCACCGTGACTCCTGCCGCCGCAAGCCAGGTGGTCATTACGCAGCAACCGTCCGCGTCCGGTACATCATTGGTCGCGCTTACGACTGCACTTATTGCAACGGTGGAAGACGCGAGCGGGAATGGCGTGACGACCGGTCCGGTCGTGACCCTTGCGTTAGGTACGAACCCAGGGGGAGCAGGTAAGCTCTCAGGCACCACCAGCGTCGCGGCGTCCTCCGCGGGTGTGGCGACATTCAGCAACATTCTGATCGATATCGCGGCAGTGGGTTATACGCTGGTTGCTTCCTCGGGTGGAATCAACAGCGTTGCCTCGAGCACGATCACCATCGGGGCTGCGGCCGCTTCAAAGCTGGTGTTCTCGACGCCGCCGACCAGCACGACCGGTGGCGCCCTGTTTACTCCCGTCGTCGCGGTTCAAGATGCAAGCGGCAACACGGTAACGACAGGAACCGCGAGCACTGCATCCATTACGCTCGCGATTGGGACCAATCCGGGGGCAGGGTCGCTGACTGGAACGACCGGGATTGCCGCCGTTGCTGGTTACGCAACGTTTACGAACGCGAGTATCGATAAGATGGGAACGGGGTATACCCTCGTCGCTTCATCGAGCCCGCTCGTCGCGGCGACTTCGAGTCCGTTTAACATCACGCTTGGTGCTGCGGCTCGCGTTGCCTTCTTTGTCAACCCGTCGAGTACAACTCCAACGGCTGCGATCTCACCGGCCGTCGTCGCGCATATCGTGGACCCAGGTGGAAACTTTGTTTCGACCAGCACCGCGACCGTGACCGTGGGCCTCGAGGCCAATCCCTCCGGTGCTGCACTCTCGGGTACGCTCGCCGTCGCCGCCGTCGGTGGAGCCGCAACCTTCAGCAACCTGTCGCTGAACCTATTGGGAAACAGCTACACGCTGCACGCATCGTCGCCAAACCTGATCACTGGAGTATCAGGCCGGTTTAATATTTCCATCTGCACGGGAGGCGCCGCGGCCGGAGACAAGTTCAATGAGAATATGGAGGGCTGCGTCGGTACGCAGACGTACGCCAATCGTGCAGCGCTCTGCGGAGCGACTGCGCACGTCTGTTCGGCGGATGAGTATGTTGGAAACGCCGCCGTCGCGCCGACGCACAACTACTGGACGAACGACGACCTCAGCTACAGCAGCAACCCGAACGCGTGCAACGGTTCGTGTGGACCGAAGTCTTGTTTCGCTACCGCAGGTGGTCGTGGCTTTCAGGGCAGCGATTACGCCAGCGCGTGCGACGGTTCATCGACCGCCGGGGGCGATACGCGCCCAATGCGCGTTTGCGCTGGAAACTCCGATGCCGAGGGAAATGCGTGCGACTGGACCGGGTGCGGGTTCAGCGCGGTCAACGGCACATCCAATCCGAACAGCATGTATTTTGGCGGATGCAGTGGAGATCCGACGGCTGGAACACTTTGCTGCGCCGGAACGACAAAGGCATGGTTCGTCAATGCCTCGATGCTAGTGGATACCAACGCCGGAACGACGGCCTCTGCCGCATTCAAGACGATCAAGAAGGCGATGACCATGGCGACGGCGGGGCAGGTCGTCTATGTCGCGCCGGGGGCCTATAACACGGCCAATGGCGAAACCTTCCCGATCACCGTGCCTGCTGGCGTTATCCTGATTGGCGACGAATACCACAGCGGTTCGACGACCTCGATCCTCGGCGCGGTTGTTCTCAATGCGAACTCGACCCTTGCCGGGTTCGCCGTTACCACCGCTGCGGCAGGGAATGTGGTTACGATTTCCGGGGCGAACACGACCGTGCGCAACAACACGCTTTCGTCGGGCAACCTTGGTTACGGAATCCAGATGACGGGTGGTAGCTATTCGATCACGATGAACAAGATTGTCAGCAACACCTGGGGCATGGACAATTCGGGGGCTACCTCGGGAACTATCGAGAGTAATCAAGTTACCGGGAACGGATTCGGGATTGTGGACTACTCGGCAATTGGCGATCTCGGGTCGGCAACGGCTGGTGGCAGCGCGGGCAACAACATCATGTCATGCAACACCACGCTCGATTTCTGGCAGGGCTACACGGGAGCGGTCAGCATGCAGAGGAATGCGTGGGACCACTGGAGTGGCACAGCGCCCAACGAGTCGACCGTTACATATGGCGGCTCAACGGGAGTCGACCTCTATTACTCTCCGTCGGCGCCTGTGCCGTCGACAGCAGGCGGGCGCCAAAATGCCACCAACTGTCCCTAGTCGATTCCTGCGGAGATGCTTCTGACGCGGTCGCCGTTCGTGCTTCGGAGTGCTTATGCCACAGCCACCACCTGACGGCAGTACCCAGGACGGGCGCATCGTTGTCTATCTGCCGCAGCGCTCGTCGGCTGCGTCTGAGGATGGCGATGGCGCGAAGAAAGGTGCCCGCAAGGGCCACGGGGCAGCCAAGTCCGCGGATGCTGGGTCCTCGCACGATGGTGGCGCGGGGAAGGGCGCTTCCGAGGGAAGGAGCAGTGCCGTTGGTTCGGGCGGTGCGGCGCACAGGAGTGCAACCGCCGCGCACGGGAGTGCCAGCGCGGCGCCTCAGCCCTCGCGGCCGTCGAAGCCGCTGACGCCCGCGAGGAAAGTCACGCTGGCGAAGAAGCAGGCCGCGGCGCTTCGCACGGCCTCGGCCCATGCGGTTCCGTTCTGCGAGGATTGCCAGCAGGCAGGTCAGAAGAGTTGACCGCCCCGGCCGGCCAGATCGCCGACCCGATCGCCGGTCAGGTTCTCACGGCGCTCGATGGCGAGCTGCCGATCTATGCCGTGCTCGATGGCGCGCGCGATTCGCGCGTGCAGAGCTGGGTCATGAAGACCGGCGCGCCCGCGTGGTGCTTATATGCCGGTAATATCCCCGCTGAGCTTGCCGAAGCTGCTCCCTGGTTGATTCGTCTTGGGCGCGGCCACGCTTATACCAATGAGTTTTTTAATGAAGGCTGGTTCGATGCGTGGGGGATCGCGTTTGCGACCGCGGCGCCCTCTCGTGTGCTGCGGCGCCATCTGCGCCAGTTCCTCCTCGCGCGGACGGAAAGCGGAACCCGACTGCTGTTTCGTTACTACGATCCGCGGGTATTGCGCGCATATCTGCCGACCTGCAATGCGGGCGAGCTGGCCCGCTTCTTCGGACCGATCGACGCATTCGCGACCCCCTCCCGCGATCCGAATGCGTTTCAGCTCTTCCGACGAAACGGTGAGGCGCTTGCTGAACGGGCGGTTGCTTATGTCCCTCCGCGCGCAGCGACGAGGCCGCAGGCCGCGCGGCAACTCGGCATCGATGAAGCGCTCGAGGAGAATATGGCCGCGGCGCGGAAGTTCCGGCCCCGGCGCATCGGAGGCACCCCATTCTCTTCTTGATTCGAGATGCGCAGTTCAAGGCGCTTGGCCAGGTCGCTCTCGACGCGTTTGCCGAGAGGATGCAGGTGCACCTGCGCCGCCACTTCGCAGAGGCTTGCGACGTGCTCGGACCGTTCGAGCTGCGCGAGGCGATCGAGCAGGGCATTGCCTCCTCGGCGCGTCATCGCATCGAGACCGAGCGTGGCATCTGCAAATACCTCGGCCTGATGTTCGTCTTCGGCCGCGACTTCGATCGCAACCAGACCTGGGCCGCGCGGATCCTTGCGCAGGCCGGCTCCATCTCCGAGGAGGAGATCATGACACAGCTTTCGCGCGCCGCCGCCAGTCGTGCAGATCAGGGGCTCGGTATCCGGCGTCTTCGTGGCGAGGTGCTTCCGTGAGCGCGAGCAAGGGTCATTCATTGCGGGCTTCGGACGCGGCTGCCGATCAGCATTTCAGCGCGCGGCCAGCCAACAGCGCGATGCTCGGCTGTCCGACGAAGTCACAGCACTGGGTCGAGTTCACTCTCTGCGAAGGGACGACGCCGCTCGCATCCGAGCCTTACCGAATCAAGCTTGCCGATAGCCGAACGGTCGAAGGCCAGCTCGACGCCAACGGCCGCGTGCGGATTGAAACGATTGCAGTGGAAGGCAAGTGCACGATTCAGTTTCCCGCGCAGGATAAGAAGCGTGGCGGCAAGGTCGGCCATATTCCCACGGGCAGCGCGGCATATATCCCGGGTAAGGCTGCCGAGGGGCGCACCGACAAGGCGTGGACGCTGGTGCTTCCGGAATGGGATGCGACAGCGCCCGTGATCGGGAAGGCTCCTCCGCGCAAGCCGAAACCAGCGACAGGCAAGGCCACGGCGTCGTTTCAGATCCATCTCGACGCCGCGCACCTGCACGGGCGACCGGATAGGTATCTATTGCATTCGACCGATGGCACTTATTCGCAGGAGAAGACGCTGCAGCACGCAGTCAAGAGCGGAAAGGGCACCGTCCGCCTGACGTTCGAGGGATTGAGCGAGGCGCATTCGTATTCGCTCGCGCTCGACCGAGGAGATGGAATCAAGCTCAACCTCTTCGAGGCTGTCGGGTATCGCGACCTTCAGGGGCAGGAGTAATCGATGGCTGTCGTTCACTTGCGGTTTGAGGATCTCCCGCCAACGGCCCGCAGCAAGACGTTTGGTGCGTCGAACGCGGCGATCGCCTCGGACAAGAGCGGGGTCGGAGCCGCGATTAAAAAATCGGCATTAAAAAACTCCCGCCTTTATCTCTACGAAAAGGGGTCGCAGGGATATCGGTGGATCCAGGAGTTTGTGGTCGACCCGGACGGCCTCTATCACGCGGTCGACGTGGCGCAGAGCAGCGGCAAGGACAAGCGCACCGCGGCCCCCAAGGGGCACAGCGATATCTGCGTGGTCGGAATGCGCGGGCAGAAGGAGGCGGAACTCTGGTGCGTCGTCGGCGGCGAGCTGTCGTGGAAGGACGCGAGCAAGACGATTGCGGCGGACGCGAGCAAGTGGGGAATGCGCCTGAAGCTGTTCGACTCGATGTCGGAAACGGCTGACTCGGTGCGCATCGTCAGCATGACCAATTGGCTGCCGCGCGTTCAAGCGCTGCAGATCAAGTATCTCAAGGCGCTCTCGGCGCAGCATGATTACAACGCCGACCAGAATATCTCCCACGTCAAGGCGCTTGCGGATCGCGTCGGGGATATCACCAAGCAGAAGCCGGAATGGTCGAAGCACATCGATACCGATCATTTGAAGAAGTTCAATGATGACTTCACCAGCAAGACGAAGGCGCTGAACAAGGCGGTCGCGGACAGCGCGCTTGAGTATGTCTCGGCGCTGGGCAATCCCGAGTTCAAGAGCCAGCTGCGCGCGCATCCGCTCAGTGAGCGGCTCTCCTTGCAGCTGCGACTGCTGCGTGGATTGGGGAACGGCTGCGTTGGCCGGACCTATGTGCGCCACGAACTGGCGGAGTCGAAGTCTGAGTTCCTCGAAACGCTCTCGGAGTTGGTCGACCCGACGGCCGAGGTGCTGGAATTCCTCGAGCAGCTTGCTCCCGCGATCATTGCTCAGAAGGGGGCGAGCGGAGCCAGCGATCTCTTCTGCGAGACGCTTGGACGGATGCTCAAGGTATCGCCTGAATCGCTGCGCAAGACGCGCGCATTGGGCGGCGTTGCATCGCAGGGGTTGCTGCCTGCGCATGAAGGGAAGGCGCTCTCGCTGCGACAGCTCGCGAGCCCCGCCGAGATCAAGGCGAAGAGCGCGGCCGTTGCGGCGAAGGTCGCTCCCATCATGGAAGGGCTCTCTCGCTGCCTCTGCGCGATTAATCTCGGTCTCGCGATTAAAGAGGTGCGCGACGATCCAAGCGTCACCAACCAGTGGCAACTCTCCAGCGTGATTGCCGAGGTGATTGAACAGGCGCTCGATATGGCCAAGACGAAAGCGGCGGTCGCATTCGGCGAGGAGGCTGCCGTCAAGCTCGAGAGCGTCGCGGGCCTCGCCGGGATTGTCTCGAGCGGCTTCCAGTATATGGCGGAGATGAATGAGGCGAATGAGCACTATGCCGACGGCGACTACGAAGGTGCGGTTGCGCACGATGTCGCTGCGGCAGGTGCCGCGATCAGCCTGATCGCTGCTGCCTGCGGAATGCTCCAGGCCGCGGCAGGAACCGCTGTCACTGGCGTGGGCGCGCCCGCGGCAGTGGTCATGGGAATCGTCGGCGCATTGATGCTCGCGGCCGGATCGATCTGGGCCTATTGCGCAGAGAGTTCGGATGTCGAGAAATGGCTCCAGCACTGCTTCTTCGGGAAGAAGTATGGCGTCGGCGAGTCATATGAGAAGTGGCGCGGTGATATCCCGCTGCAGTTGCGCGAGATCCTGGCGCGGATGTGCAGCGTGGAATTCGAGGCGGTGATCGCGAGCAAGCCCGGTAACAAGCAGGGCAGTCTGACCATCAAGCCGACGATCTGCGGACCGAACGCGAAGATCGATCTGACTCTGCGCGCCTATAATTCAGATACGCCGAGCAGCAGCGGGGAGAAGATCTTCTCGGGGTTGTTGCAGAGCGGGAAGAACTGCTCGGTCATGCTCGCCGATGGGCGTGTCAGCGAGATCACCGTCGAGAATCTGCGCTCGATGATGGATGACAAGGGCAATGACGCCGTCGAGACCTATGCGGCCGTGATCTCCATCGATGCCTATGGAGATGGTTCGACGAAGTATATCCGCACGAATAGCGAGATTAAAGCCGAGCAGGGCGATCTCGAGGCTTCGCCGGACAGCGACGCTCCGCATTAGCCCACGCCTTCATTAGACTCCTGCACCGGACTTCATCGATATGGCCAAGATATTCATCAACGTTCCTCCCAACGACGAAGGCCTGCCGATTGAATCGGCAGTGGCGAGCCGCGGCACGGGCAAGGAGATCCTGCGCCGCTCGTCAACCTGGGTCGTTGCGGCGGACCCGGCAAATCTCGGGCATGGTGCGCCTTCGTTTGGCACCGTGGGGGCGGTCCAGGAATCGGAGGCGCTTGTCCCGGGCCACCCGCGCGTCTTTCGCAATACCCTGCGCATGCCGCATATCGGCGGGAACAAATATACCGTCACGGTGACGAAGGAGAATCGGTTCAGCAAGGGTGGAAAGACCGCTGATACCGTCAGCGCCGATGGCCAGACCGAGCAGCAGAAGCTTGAGATCGAAGCGCATCGGAAGCTCTTCTTTTCGATTCAGTACATGAAGAGCGTGAAGGCGGCCTATGAGGAGCTGAAGGGAAATATCAAGGGGCTGTTCGCCAATTCGTTTATTGACCTCGAAGGGCCGATTACACCCGCGGGAGTGAATCCCGAGCTCGATGATCTCGACAGCATCGAGACAACGGGAGCGCACGCGCTCGGCGCAGAGAAAGAAGCACCGCCGGTCCCTGATTCGCCGCAGCACGGGCTCTGGTTGCGTTTCGTGCTGGTGAAGAAGATCATCGGCGATTGCAAGCTGGGCCAGCGTTCGCTCAGCGGTCTTGCCGAGGGAGATCCGCGGGTGCTCGCGCCGGAGAACGGGCAATGGGGAATCGTCTATGAGCTGCCGCCGGCGCCGACCGATCCCAATCCGCCGCGTTATGGCCGCAGCCCGCTCGGGAAGGATCCGTCGGTTGGATTCACGTTCGACGGCGAATACAACCCGGTCTATGCGGGCAAGAGCAAGCTGAAGATCGATATTCTCGACGAGGGGCGCAAGCTTCATATCCGCGTGACTGACGCCGCGCTCAACCAGCGCTTGACCGAAGCGTTCCAGGGGCCGGCGAAGAAGAAGATCCGCGCGGAGTTCTATGACAACGCGGGAAAGAACTTCGCGGGAATGAGCAATGGCGCGAACATCGCGATTGCCATTGATACGATCAAGAAGAAGTATCGGGAGTATTGGGAGGCAACCGATCCTCATTGGGAAGCCAAGGTTCCGCGCGCGGTCATGAAGGTGATTGCGCATGAGGTCTGCCATTCGATCGGTGGGCCGCAGGCGACCGTCGAGGGTGTCGCTCATCCGAAGTTCTATGCGCAGGACAAGGGCGGGCTTGCGTCACCGCCGCTCGGCCATTGTGGATATCGAACGGTATTGCGGAAGAATGCCGACCTGAACGATCCGCACAAGGAGCCGAAGGAGCACGTTCGCAAGCTTTACGAGGCGGCCGGTGGGAAGACGGATATCCACGTCCCCGCAAATGATACGGACCCTTGCTGCATCATGTTCCACGCGCTGTTCGCTCCGACCATTCACGACGCGGACTTCTGCCCGGATTGCATCAGGCAGATGCGCCTGCTGAATCTCTCCGCGTCCGAGCTGGATAACTGGACGAGCGTCGTTTAATGACGGCGGCGACGGAGCTTTCGATGGCCATTGAAGTCGATTCGTTTCTCTTTGATCCGCAGCCGCTCACTCCCCCCATCGACGCGCCGGGAGTGCGCGTCTGGTCGGGCAAGCCGCGCACGGAAGCCGGCGAAATGCTCGTGCCGATCTATGCGACGTGGTGTCTGGCTGAGCCGGAATTTGCGGCGCTTCGCGATGTCGGCGAAGCGCTCGTGCTGCACGCAAGCGACGCGGACGGTGGGTTTGCCGAGGCGGTTAAGTTAATCGATCCGCTGCGGCAGCCGACCGACTATGCACCCAACTATCGGGGCAATCCGACGCATTGGGGACATCCGCTGAATCAATCGATCGGCACCGTATCCTGCACCGCGCATCTGCCGCTGCCGTCCGGTTCGACGAAGCTCTTCTTCTACGTCACGCTCCTCGGGCAGGTTTCCAATGTGCTCGCGCTCGATCTCAAGAGCGGCGAGGGGCAAAGTTTTCTCGAGGGTGCGCCGCATGCTCTGCCGAACGCCGATCTTCCAGCAAGCTAGTGCCGAGCTGTGGCCCGGGATCACGCTCGTTGACTCCACGCAACTCGGCGCTGCGCGCGGACGGCCAGAGTGGATCCAGGGAGCGCTGGTCGTCGCGGCGTCGGAAGCGGAGAGCAATGGGCGCCGCGATCGGTGGCTGCGTGCGATCTCCGTCTCGGTGGTGACGGAGGCGGACCAGCTTGCTGCATCGGCCAAGGTCATGCTGCAGACGCCGCTCGGGTCGGTCTGGCGGCAATTGAAGATCGGCGGCAAGCCATTCTTCGCCGTCGAGTTCGGATTCGATCTGCGCGACGCATTCGGTGATGTTCCGAAGGAGCCGTTCTTCGTGCACCTCGCGGCAGAGCGGCATCTCTCGCCGCCGCAGCGCCGGGAAGGCGCGCCTGCAGCGGGCGGGACGCTGATCGGCAAAGAAGGGACCGCAGCGCTCGATGCGCTTTCAATCGCCTATGCGCTCTGCCGCGCGGGCAATCACGCGCGTGCATTGAATGCCTTTCGCACCGCCTTTACGCACGACGAGATCCCAGGAGATCTCGATCGGCCACATCTGTTCAACGCGGCCTGCGCGGCATCACTCGCCTCCGAGAAGGGGGCGGATGCGGCGACGCAAGAGAAGCTCGTGCAGCAGTCGCTCAAATGGCTCGACGAGGATTTCAAGCTGGCTCACGGACGCATCGCTGCGATCTGGAATGAGCTCGCGCGCGCGCCCGAAGAGGAGACGCGGCTTCGGCTGGTCGCGCAGCGGCAGGTTCTCACCAACGAGCTCGATGCGCGAGCGACCGATGGCGATCTGACGGCCGCGCGTGGCTCCGTGCTCTGGCGGCCCGCGCCAGCGAAGGGCGTGCAACCTCGATAAGAGAGGTTGCGCGATATCAATCGAACGCGGCTAATGTCTGGAGGCGCGGACGCAGCGAACGCGGTGATTCTCTCCCGTCTCCGCGACGCTCTCTTTGCCACTGCTGAGAACCACCGCCCAGCCGCTGAGCGCGGACTGGTTCGTCGCTGCCCAGATCACGGCCTGGGAATCGAGCATGGGCGGAGTCTTGCCCGCGCTGCGCTCGAGCTGCGAGACATCACCCGTTTCGGCGAGAGTTGGAAGTCGCCATGCTCCCGGTTTGAGTTGCGCGCAGAGCTTCACCGCCTGCTCCAGTCTCATCGAGTTCGCCGAGGCCTCTTTCTGCCAGAGCAGATTCGTCCCACTGTCGAGCCAACCATCACTCGTTGCGGTCAGCGTGCGCGACGTGGCAGCGCGTCCCGGCGGAGGGAGCAACTCAACCTTCTTCACGGACGCGGGCGGCGTATTCGACGCAGCGGCGCCATTTGTTGTCGGCGCAGGCTTCGTTACCCGCGGTGTCGTCGATGCAGGCTTATCGAGTGGCGCCGCTGGTTGTGCAGCTTGAGTTGCCGGATGTTCACTCTCTGCAGCGGGAGCAACGGGAGGCTTCGATAGCTGTGCGAGCGCCGCTTCCCGTTCCTCTGCGGCCCGCTTCTCCTCGGCAGCGTGCTGCGCGTCCTTCGCCTTGCGAGCGGCCTTGCGCGCAGCGAGCTTCTCCTGGAGCACCTGTGTTTCGCCGCTATCGATGAGCCAGAGGCTTCCGAGCCCGAGCGCGCATACCGAGATGAGCGCGGCGATCGCGAACGAACGGCGCCTGCTGCGTGGCCGCTGCGTTTCGACCTTCTTGCTCTCGGCCTCCGCCCAGTTTGCGAACTCGATGGCTGTCATTCGCGCATCGGGTTTCTTACAGAGCACCTGCTTGAAGAGCGTCCGCTCGAACTTCGCGGTGATTGGCAGGCCGCGTCCGCGCAGAGGGCGCGGCGACTCCTTGGTATGCGCGTGAATGAATTCGACGGCAGTCTTGGCCGCGAAGGGGCGCTCTCCCGCGAGCATCTCGTAGAGGATGCAGCCGACCGAATAGACATCGGAGCGGCCGTCGAGCTTCTGGCCATAGGCCTGCTCGGGCGAGAAGTAGGCGAGCGTCCCGAGGAGCGCGCCGACCCCCGTGAGCTCCGACTGGCCTTCGTCGATCTCGCTGGTATCGAGCATCTTGGCGATGCCGACGTCGACGACCTTCACCCAATCCTGGCCGTCCTTCTGACTGAGGATGATGTTGTCCGGCTTCAGATCGCGATGGACGACGCCGCGGGTGTGCGCCTCGTGCAGCGCGGAGCAGATCTGCGCAGTGATATGCAGCGCGCGGCTTGGCGAGAGTTTTCCGCTTTGCTTGAGCTCGTCACCGAGCGTGCGGTCCCCGCCATATTCCATCGCAAGGAAGAGCTGCCCGCTCTCGAATTTGCCGAAATTGTAGAGGCGCACGAGGTGGTGGTGATCGAGCGCGGCGAGCACCTTCGCCTCTCGCTGGAACCGCTTGGCGAAGAGATCCGAGCTCGCCAGATTTTCGCGCAGGACCTTGACGACCGCCTTGCGCCCGACGCCGATCTGGTCCGCGAGATAGACAGACCCGAAGGCCCCCTCGCCGATCTTTTTCAGGATTTGATATTGGCCGAGCGGCGTCTGCCCGATGAATGGATCGTTCGGATCATGCGTCGGGGCAACGGGGTCGGGCGTGGTGATCTCGTCCCGGGCGGCGGCGGCCTTCTGCGGTGAATCTGATTTGCCCATGATCGACGTCAGCCACGTCTACCGGAATGGATCGGCGAACTCAATTTTACGTCCTTGCCGCCGGAGCGAGGCTGTGCGACGCGTTTCGCGCCGATTCAATCAAACGGAGATGCAATGAAATCGACTCGCCTGCTGATGCCACGCGCGCTCGCGTTGACTGCTTGCCTGTTCGCAGCGCTTCCTACTCTCGCGAAGGAGCACGTTGCAGCTCACGCCGCTGCCGCGAAGGCCGTTGCGCCGTCGGCGCTCGCCGCGCCACAGAAGGTCACGAGCGTCGAGGGGATTACGGAATATCTCCTCGGCAACGGCCTGCGCGTGCTGATGTTCCCCGATCCGTCGAAGCCTTCCATGACGGTGAACATCACGTATCTGGTCGGCTCCCGGCACGAGAACTATGGCGAGACGGGAATGGCGCACCTTCTCGAGCACCTGCTCTTCAAGGGGACTGATCAGCATCCGGATGTGCCGAAGGTGCTCAATTCGCTCGGTGCACGTTTTAATGGCAGCACCTGGTTTGATCGGACCAACTACTTCGTCACCTTTCCCGCCTCGGAGGCGAACCTCGCGCTCGCACTCGACCTCGAAGCGGATCGGATGATCAACAGCCATATCTGGAAGAAGGATCTCTGGGACGAGGTGGCGCAGAAGGGCGAGATGACGGTCGTCCGCAATGAGATGGAGAGCGGCGAGAACGATCCCGTCGGCGTCACGACCGATCGCATGGCATCGGTGGCGTTTGATTGGCACAACTATGGGAAATCGACGATCGGCGCGCGCAGTGATGTCGAGAACGTCAATATCGAGCACTTGAAGGCGTTCTATCAGCGCTATTACCAGCCGGATAATGCCTATCTCCTGGTCGCCGGGCAGATCGACGAGGCGAAGGTGCTCGCGCAGATCAATGAAAAGTTCGGTCGTATTCCGAAGCCGACGCGCGCGCTGGAGAAGGGCTGGACGACGGAGCCGGTGCAGGACGGCGAGCGCAGCGTGACCGTGCGGCGCGTGGGCGGAACGCCGTTTCTCGGAATCGGATATCACGCGCCGCAGAGCGCAAATGCCGATGCGGACGCGCTCGGGCTGGTGACGCAGGTGCTCGACGCAGCTCCTTCGGGACGTCTCTACCAGGCGCTGGTCTCGAGCAAGCTCGCGTCGCGCGTCGCCGATCAATCGGTGAGCACGCTCGAGCCGGGATTTCTCGAGTTCCTCATCGAGTTGCCCAAGGACGGCGACCTCGCGGGAGCGAAGGCGTCAGCGCTCGCGGTGATTGAAGGAATCAAGGCGAAGCCGATCACCACAGAGGAGCTGGAGCGTTCGCGCGCGACGGCCTTGAAGATGTACGAGCTGGTCATGCAGCGGACCGACGAGCTGGCGATTGCATTAAGCGAGGCGATCGCTGCGGGCGATTGGCGGCTCTTCTTCTCCGGGCGCGATCGGCTCTCCACCATGACGCTCGCGCAGGTGCAGAGCGCGGCCGAGCATTACCTGAAGGCGTCGAATCGGACCGTTGGCGAATATATCCCCACCGAGAAGCCCGACCGCGCGCAGATGCCCAAGGCGCTCGATATCAAGGCCGAGTTGAAGGATTACCAGGGCCGGGCGCCGATTGAGCAGGGCGAGGCGTTTGATCCGACCCCGAAGAATATCGAGGCGCGCACGACGCGCTTTACCGCGCACAATGGCCTGCAGGGCGCGCTGCTTGCGAAGAAGAGCAAGGGCTCGGCGGTCAGCCTCGCGCTGACGCTGCGGTTCGGGAATGAAGCCAACCTGGTGGATCTCGGCGCGGCCCCTTCTCTCGCGAGCGAGATGCTCCTGCGCGGCACCAAGACGCATACTCGGCAGCAGATTAAAGACACGCTCGATCAGCTCAAGGCCCAGTTGACGATTGGCGGCGGCGCGGAGAACGTCAAGGCCAACCTGATTACGGACCGGCAGCACCTCGCGGCTTCTCTCAAGCTGCTCGCGGAGATCCTCCGCACGCCTTCGTTCCCCGGCGAGGAGTTGTCCACGCTGCGGGCCGAGCAGGTCACCGAGATCGAGGCGAACAAGAGCGAGCCGCAGTCGATTGCATCCTCGGCGATGCAGATTGCGATGAGCCCTTATGCGAAGGGGCATCCGCGCGCGGCGATGACTCCCGACGAGACGATTGCGGAGCTCAAGGCCGCGACGGTCGAGGAGCTCAAGGCATTCCACCAGGTGTTCTATGGCGCCGATCACGCGGATATCGCGGTCGTCGGGGATTTCGACGCGAAGGAGACGCAGGCGTTGATCGAGCAGCTCTTCGGTGATTGGAAGTCGGGTCAGCCCTATGCGCGCATTCCCATGCGCCGCAAGGAGCCGGTTGCGATCGATCGCGTGATGGAGACGCCCGAGAAGGCCAATGCCTTCTTCCTCGCGACCGAGACGATGCCGCTCAAGGACAGCGATGCAGATTTCGCCGCGCTCCGCATGGCCAATGAGATCCTCGGCGGCGGTGCGCTCAAGAGTCGCCTTGCCGATCGCATTCGCCAGCAGGAGGGGATCAGCTATGGAGTCGGCTCCTTCATGCAGGTCGATTCATTCGAGCCGGTGGCGTCATGGCTCGCCTATGCGATCTATGCGCCCGAAAATGTCGGCCGACTCGAGAAGGCCTTTCGCGAAGAGCTCGCGCGCGCGGCTTCCGGCTTCACGGCCGACGAGCTTGCGTTCGTGAAGAACGCGTGGCTGCAGTCGCGGCAGGTCGGGCGCACGCAGGACGGAGCGGTTGCTTCGCGTCTCGCGGAGAACATCTATATCGGCCGCACGATGGCCTTTGACGAGGCGCTCGAGGCGAAGGTCGCGCAATTGACGCTCGACGAGGTCAATGCGGCTTATCGGAAGTATCTCGATATCGCGAAGCTTGCGCTCTTCAAGGCCGGTGATTTCAAGAAGGCCGCGGCTCCTGCTGCTGCCGCGCCTGCTGCGTCGCCGGCGCCCGCCGCGAAGTAATCACGAGAGGAGCAGGCGAGATGTCGACGAACTTCGTGGCGCTCTTGCGCAGCATCAATGTCGGCGGCAACAACCGCGTGCCGATGGAGGATCTGCGCAAGCTCTTCGCCCTCGCGGGTGCGAGCGATATCTCGACCTATATCCAGAGCGGAAATGTCGCGTTTCGGCACAAGCCTGTTGCCGAGGCGAAGCTGCGCAAGCAGCTCGAGGCTGCGTTGCTCGAGAGGTTCGGGTTCGCAGTGCCCGTCGTGTTGCGCGCGCACGAGGAGCTCGCGCAGACGCTTGCTCGCAATCCGTTTCTCACACGCGGCGTCGACGCGAAGGAGCTGCACGTGTGCTTCCTGAACGATGCGCCCGCTGCCCCTGCGTTTGCCCGGCTCGATCCGAAGCGCTCTCCGCCCGACGAGTTTGCGCTCGTCGGGCGCGAGCTCTATCTGCGCCACCCGAACGGTGTGGGGAATTCGAAGCTCACGCTCGCTTATCTCGAGAAGTGCCTCGGCACCTCGGGCACGGCGCGCAACTGGAACACGGTCAACAAGCTGTTCGAGATGAGCCGTCCGGCTCCGTAGTGCGAATCAGGCGAGCGCGCAGGAGCAAAGTTGGCTAGCTTGTCGCGCCTATGAACCAGAGCGTGACGACTGTCGCCGGAGCCAAGCCGCTGAAGGTCCTTCTTCTCGAGAACATCCACGCCAGCGCCGCGTCGGTGTTCGGCGCGAGCAACGTGGTGGTCGAGACGTTGAAAGGCTCGCTCAAGGACGACGAGCTGGCCGCGCGCCTTGCCGGTATTGATATCCTCGGCATCCGTTCGAAGACGCGCGTGACGGCGGATGTCATCGCGCGCGCGCCGCAGCTTCTCTCGGTGGGCTGCTTCTGCATCGGCACAAACCAGGTGGATCTCGAGGCCGCCAATCGACGCGGCGTGCCGGTCTTCAACGCGCCGTTCTCCAATACCCGCTCGGTTGCTGAGTTGGTGATCGCGGAGATCATCGCGCTCGCCCGGCAGTTGGGCGATCGCTCGCGCGAGGTGCATACGGGCACGTGGCGCAAAGTCGCCGACGGGAGCCACGAGATCCGCGGCAAGACGCTCGGAATCGTCGGATATGGACATATCGGCTCGCAGGTTGGCGTGCTCGCGGAGTCGATGGGCCTGCGCGTGCTCTTCTATGACGTCGCGACGAAGCTGCCGATGGGCAACAACCGCTCGATGTCGACGCTGGCCTCGCTGCTCGAGCAGAGCGATTTCGTCACGCTGCATGTTCCGGCGACCAAAGAGACCGAGCAGATGATGTATGGCGCGCGCCTCGCGCAGATGCGGCGCGGCTCCTATCTGATTAACAATAGTCGCGGCACGGTGGTTGATATCGACGCGCTGGCGGCGGCGCTCAAGAGCGGCCATCTCGCGGGCGCGGCGGTCGACGTCTATCCCGAGGAGCCCGAGGGAAATGGCGCGGGCTTCCAGACGCCGCTCGCGGGTCTCGCGAACGTCCTGCTCACGCCGCACATCGGCGGCTCCACCGAGGAGGCGCAGGAGGCGATCGGCACCGAGGTCGCGACTGCGCTCACCAAATTCATCCAGGCCGGCACCACCGAGAGTGCGGTGAATTTCCCGCGCGTCGAATTGCCCACGTCGCCCGGCACGCACCGCATTCTCAACGTGCACCGCAACGTTCCCGGCGTGCTTCGCGATATCAACAAGATCGTCTCGGATATCGACGCCAACGTGGAGCAGCAGTTCCTCTCCACCGACGCGAACATCGGTTACCTCGTCATGGACGTCTCGAAGAATCTCTCCAGCGAGGTCGGCGACGCGATCGCGCGCCTCGAGACGAATATCCGCACGCGCGTGCTGTTCTAGACGGGGCTCCCGCGCGGCTTGAACAAATCGAAAAGACCGCATTCAGGATGCGTCGAGCACCTTGCCTGGATTCATTAGATTCGTCGGGTCGAGGAGCTGCTTGATTCCCCGCATGAGCGCGATCTCTGCGGGGGCGCGCGAATAACCCAGGTAGTTCTTTTTTAATAAGCCGATCCCGTGCTCCGCGGAGATGCTGCCGCGGTGCCGCTTCACCAGCGCGAACATCTCCGGATCAAGCTGGGCGCAGCGCGCGTGGAATTCGATCTTCTCCATCGAGTCGGGTTTCATCACGTTGACGTGCAGATTGCCGTCGCCGATATGTCCGAAAATCGCGACCTCGAATTCGGGATATCGCGTGGCGATCAGCGTCTCGAAATCGGCAGTGAAGGCCTGCAATGCTGCAATCGGGAGCGCGATGTCGTTCTTATGCGGCAATCCTGTTGCCGAGAGGCTCTCGCTGATGCTCTCGCGCAGGCTCCAGAGTTCCGCGGCCTGCGTGGCGTTGGCAGCCAGCACGCCATCGAGCACCGCGCCCGATTCAAAGAGCTGCGCGACCCACGCTTCGAGCGCGGCAGCGTCGGCTCGCTCGACTTCCATCAACACATACTGAGTCGCGGGTGTCTCGAAGGGCGGACGGATCTTGCGCGCGCGCTGGACGCGGTTGAGACAGATCTGCGTGAACGTCTCGTAGGCCATCAGCGTGAACGGCCCGTTGCGCGCAGTCTGGAAGAGCGAGAGCACGGCGTCGAGATCGGCGACGGCGAAGAGCAGCACATCGAGATGGCCCGGCAAGCGCGTGAGTTTCAGCGTCGCCTCGGTGATCAAGCCGAGCGTGCCTTCGCTGCCGATGAAGAGTTGCCGCAGATCGACGCCGGTGTTGTTCTTCTCCAGCGCGCCATTGAGCTCGAGCACCTCGCCATTGGCGAGCACGACCTGCAGCCCGAGGACCCAGTTGCGGGTTAATCCATAGCGAAGGACTTTTAATCCCCCCGCATTGGTCGCGATATTTCCGCCGACGTGGCTCGACCCCTTCGAGGCGAAGTCGATCGGCCAGGTCAATCCCTCTGCGGCGCAATGGTGATGCACGGCCTCGGTGACAGCTCCGGCCTGCACGCGCACGGTTGCGCCCAGCGTATCGACCGGATCGATGCGCCGCATGCGCGAGAGGGAAATGACCAGCTCGCCTCGCGCAGCGACCGCTCCGCCTGCGAGCCCCGTGCGTCCGCCCGACGGCACGACCGCGACACGGTGCTGCGTGCAGAGCTTCATCAAGCGCGAGACTTCGGCGGTGCTGCGCGGAAACGCGACGGCCGACGGCGCAGGCGCGAATACCTTGGTCCAATCCCGGCCGTATTCGACAAGCTCGGCCGGATCGACGCTGAGAAAATCCGCAGGGAACTGCTCGGCGATCACGGAGAGAAATTCAGGCGGCAGTGCGGTCATTGCGCGCTCTTCTCCATCGCCGCCGCGTAGCTCTCCTCCAGCCAGCCGAGCAGCATGCGCAGCGGAACCTTGTCCTGCGCGGTGAAGCGCGCCTGGACCCAACCCTTGCGGCCCATGCCGTATCCGGCCGGCTCGGCCCAGGAGAACTTCGAGATCACGTTGAGCCCGCTTCGCGGCAGCTTGCACGCAACCGTGAGCCCGCCACCTTCGCGGCCGAGCGCGACGATGACGTGCTTGTTCTTCAGCTTCACCAGCGTCAGTCCGTCGAGGTGATCTTCATACGCGCCGCTGTGCTTGAGCGCCTTGAGCCGCAGCGCCTGAAACGCGGGAATGCAGGGATTGAGCGGACGCGCGCCGGGCGGAAGTCGCGGCTGCGGCTCGCCGGGTACCTCGTCGGACTTCTTGCGCTTGTCGATGACGGGTCGCCGCGTTTCGATGGGCAGGTCGCGCTGCGCGGCCTTGCGCGTGTCGAACCCGCGGCCCTTCTGCGCGCCCTTGCGCGGACCGAATGTGCGCCCGCCGCGACCATCTGGTCCGTGAACCTCGCGCAGGGAATCACCGCGGAACGGCCGTGGGCGCGGCTTTGCTGCGCTGTCGCTCTTCTTCGGATCGGCCGGCTCGCCCGTCCACTTCTTGCGAACTTTGTGAAAAACCTTCGCTGCGCCGCGCTTCTGATTCGTCATGGCGCGCACTCTACTTCCCCGGCGACCGGCGAGGGAGAACGGTTCATCGATTGCCAGCAGTGCATCGCGGTCGCGCGAGATGCTTTGAGTGCAAAGCAAATCGAGGAATTGACAGAGTGTGATCTGCCCCGCTACGTGCATCCGCATGAGCACGACAGTTGCGGGGAGGGGCAAGCAGGCCGACGTGGGCGTGGCGTTTCCGCAGGGGACGAGCGGATCGGCGCTGTTCGCGCGCCTCCTCGAGGAGACCATTGCCGCGTTCCCGGCTGCGTTCGGCGGGCTGCGGGTCGCGCGAGGCAAGGAGTTCCGCGCGACCTATGGCGAGCTGGTCACGCAGTTCGAGGAGCGGCGCGCGCGCGCGGAGAATCGGACGGAGATCGCGCTCCATCTTGCGCGTCGCCAGCTGGAGAGTTTTGTGTTCGAGAGCGAGACCGGAAGCCGGCCGCTGCTCGAGGCGTTTGCCGAGAAGGCGGAGCCGCTCGCCTTGACGACGGGGACGGGCGAGCCTTCGCGCGACGCGGTGATCGCGGTTCCCTATCTCGGCACGATTCACCGCGCCGATGAACTCGCCACGCTGGGAAGTGAATTCGTCGCGCGCCACACCTCGACCGTAGCGGCTGCGCGCGCTCTCTCCTGGATTGGCGCGCGCGCAGAGAAGAGTGGCGCGCTCGATCTGCGCGAGGAGCGCTTCGCCGTGCTGGGCGCGGCCGCGGAGATTGCGCCGACGCAGCAGCTGATCCACACGGGCGCGCGCGTGCTCTGGATCGACGTGCAGGAGCCCCCGCCGGCGCTGCGGCTGGCCAATGTCTCCTGGGTCGCGGGCGGCGCAGATCTGCTCGCGTCACCCGTGCGCATCGCCCGCACCATCGATGCGTTCGCGGACGGCCATCCTCTGCGCATCGGCGCCTATGCCTACGCGCCCGGCCGAGGAAGGGAGTGGCGTCTCGCGGTGGCGATGAACGCGATCGCCCACCGCATCGATCCCACGCACGCGGCCTCGCTCTCGATGCTTCTGTCTCCGACCACTCCCGCGGTCGCGCAACCGGAGGATCTCGCGGCGCGGCTCCTGCGCATCTCTCAAGCAAAGCTCTGGCAGCGCGGGCTCGTGAACGCCGGATGGCTGACCGAGGCGCATGTCGGCAGCGGCGACTCGACCGTGGTGCGAGCGGTCGTCGCAGCGCAGGGCCCGACGTATCAAGCGGCGCAATATCTGGCTAAGCGAATATTCAGTGAGGCACTCGCGGGTCACGGCAGCGCGCTCGCGGCCACCGCGGTGGGCAGCGCGGCCGCGCACAGGCCGCTCGTCGTGTCGGCCAACGTCGCGCCGATCACGCGCACCCGCTCGCTGCAGCATCCCGTCTTCGAGGCAGGCTTCCTCGGTGCGCCGCGCTTCGGCGTCGAGATCTTCGATCCGCAGACGACGCGCGCGCTCGGCGCGATGATGATGCTGCACGATCTGCTGAACGAGGCCTCGCCCGCGGCGACGTCGCGCACTCCCGCGCAGGCCGCGGCGCTCTACCAGCAGCAGATCCACGGCGGCATCTTCGGCATGCCCTGGGCGCTCGATCGCGCGATCGGTGCCGCGGCGGCGATCGGATTCGCGCAGCGGCCGCGACTGCTCGCGCGCATGCTTCGCTGAGCGCACGCGGTAAGCGCCGCCGCTTATTCGAGCAGCGCTCTGGTGTGGCGTGCGATCACATTCTCTTCGTCGGTGGGCAGGACGCAGAGGGCGACGGCGCTGCTGCTGGTGCTGAAGACCGCGCGTCCCTCCCGGTGCGCCCGCGTGTCGAGTTCCGCGCCGAGCCACGCGACTCTGCTGCAGATGCGCGTGCGGATCTCCGCGCTGTTCTCCCCGATGCCGCCGGTGAAGACGAGCGTGTCGAGACCTCCGAGTGCCGCGGTGAGCGAGCCGATGGCGCAGACGGTGCGATGGACGAACAGATCGATTGCTTCGGCCGCGTGCGGTTCAGCAGAGGCGAGCAGCTCCTTCATGCTGTCGCTGATTCCCGAGACGCCCAGCAGTCCGCTCTGCGTGTAGAGCAGATCGCGAATCTCTCCTGCGCTCATTTTCTTCGCCTCGATCAGATGCAGCAGCACGCCCGGATCGAGTGCGCCGGATCGCGTCGCCATCGGCAGACCGTCGAGCGGGGTGAAGCCCATGGTGGTCGCGATCGATCGACGCGCTTGCATGGCGCAAAGGCTCGCGCCGCTGCCGAGATGCGCGACGATGACGCGGCCATCGGCACGCGCGCCGAGATGCTCGCCGAGCGTCGACGCGATGTACTCGTACGAGAGGCCGTGGAATCCGAAGGCCTCGATCCCTTCGTCGCTGAGCGCGCGCGGGAGTGCGTAGCGGCGCGCCACGTCGGGGATGGTTCGATGAAATGAGGTATCGAAGCAGGCGACCTGCAGCGCGTTCGGCGCGAGTCGCACGGCGGCCGCGATGCCCGCGAGATTGTGCGGCTGGTGCAACGGCGCGAGCGGACTGAGCGCGGCGATCTGTGCGCGCACGGTCTCGTCGATGCGCTGCGGCTTGCGAAACTCCCGCCCTCCGTGGGTGACGCGATGGCCGAACGCGCGCCAGTCGAGCGCGCCGAACTGCTTCGCGAGCCGCTCGAGGATGGCCGCGAGTGCATCGTCGTGGGTGTGGACATTGGCGAGCGCCTCTGCGCTGCGAACGCCGCCAGTCGTGAAGGAGAGCGTCGCCTCGTGCCCGAGGTTTGCGACCTTCACGACCGCAAGCCGCTCGAATGGGGCCGTGCGATAGAGCGCCGTCTTCAAGCTCGACGAGCCTGCGTTGATGGTGAGCAGAGATTGCATGCGACTCTTTCTAACAGGATGGATCGCGCACGCGCGGCTCGCGCAGGGAGTGCGGAATCCGAGAGGGAGCGCATTCTTTGCGCACGGCCATCGCGCGCGCTGAGCGAAGGACTCTTGCGCGCAGTGGCCCGGATCTCGCACCTTGAAGAGGCCGCTGCTCGATCGTGAAAACGCGATCGTTCATTCGCGGCGCGCGCGGGGGAGACGTGGACGAACAGCGCATCAGTCGGCTGGAAGCCCAGGTCGAGGAACTCACGCGCGCAGTGAAGGATCTGCAGGCGCAGCGGCTCGTGGCGCCGGGCGCTGGGGCTTCGTCGTTCGACAACGCTGCGCATCTCACCGTGGCGGGCGAGGATGCTGCGCGCGCCGATGAGCTTGATCCGTTGCCCCAGTTGGTGCCTGACGGAGTCACGCACGTAGGAATCTTCGCGCTGCTCGGCCGCTCGTTTCTCGCTCTCGGAGGTGCGTTTCTCATTCGCGCGCTCACCGATGCGAAGGCGCTTCCTCCTGCGGCTGGCCTCGCGCTCGGCTTCTCGTTCGCGCTCGCGCTCTGCTTCCTGGCTGACCGCGCGTTCGGACGGGCCGACCGACTCTCCGCACTGTTCCACGCCTCGACCGGCGCATTGGTCGCCTATCCGCTCGTCTGGGAAAGCAGTGCCCGACTGCACTTGATCTCCGCGCCCGGTTCGGCCGCGGCGCTGGCCATCTATTCGCTCGCGTTGCTTGTCGTTGCGCGGCGGCGTGCTGCGGTAGGGCTTGCGTGGCTCTCGATCTGCGCAGGCCTCGCAGGCGCACTCGCGCTGCTCATCTCGACCGACGCGCTCGGTGCGATCACGGCAGCGCTGCTGGTGCTGCTCGCGGCCGCGCTCTGGCTCTCGGGCGATGGAGGCATTCCTGGCCTCGCCTGGCCCGTCGCGCTGCTGCTCGACGTGATCGTCGTGCGGCTCGCGGGCTCCATCGCCACGCAGGGCGAACTCGATATCGGCCAGACCGGCGGCGTCGCGCTCGCGCTCTGCCTTCCGGTTCTGCTCGCCGCATCTCTCGGGCTGCGCCGCGCGGTCTGGGAAGTCGATCCCGGCGTCTTCGAGTGGCTGATGGTGCCGCTCGGAGTTGGCGTGGGTCTCTATTCCGCCGTCTCTCTGGGCGATGCGTCGTCGCGCACGCTTGCTGGCGCTCTCTCGCTTGCTCTCGCCATCGCAAGCTACGCGGCGGCCTTCGCGCATCGAGCGCGCACACTCGTCTCTGCACAGACAATCCACTTCCACGCGCTCCTTGGACTGCTGCTCGCGCTCGTGGGAAGTGCGCTGCTCGGCGGCGGAGCCATCGGCGGCGCGGCCTTCGGTCTGGTCGGACTCGTCGCTGCGCTGCTCGCAGATCGACTCCCCGGCTCTGCACTCTCGATTCAAGGCGCCGCGTGGCTCATTGCGAGCGCGTTGTCGTCCGGCCTGCTCGTCTTCTCTCTCGGCGCGTTCGTGGGAGAGCAGAGCGCGCCCTTCGCTCGCTTCGATCTTCCCGCGATTCTCTCCCTCTCGTTCTGCGCTGTGGCTGCGGTAATTGCGCTGCGCCGCCACGATCGCGCGGGCCCGATCGAGCGCGCGGTTCGTGCTGCCATGCTCGCGCTGGTCGCCATCTCTGTCGACGGCCTGCTCGCGGCTTTCGGTTCGCGTCTGCTTGGCGAAGGCCACGCAGGCGCTCTGGCGACGATGCGGACGGCAGTGCTCGCCGCGAGCGCGCTCGGTCTGGCCGCCGCGAGTCGCAAGCTCAGCGCACGCGAACTCGCCTGGCTCTCATTTGCGACGCTCGCTCTGGGCGGCCTCAAGCTCGCCATCCAGGATCTCCCGAGCGGCCGCCCGCTCACGCTGGTGCTCGGTTTCGCGCTCTACGGCCTCGCGCTGATCTTCGCGCCGCGCCTCGCCCGCCCGTCGGGGTCGCCCGCGCCGCTGAGTTCGTAGAGGCGCGGCCGCCGCGACAGGGTACTCTCCGCACGCCGTCGCCTCCGCGGAGTTCCCATGCGTCTTCGAACGTGCCTGCTCGCCACACTCGCGCTCATCGCCTGCCACACGCAGGTCTCGACCGATCCGAAGAACTATGGCTCGGCAGGGACGCAGATCGCGTTCGACCTCGATACCGATGTCACCCTGACGCAGAACTGGAACCAGCTGCCGTGGCCGTCCGATCTGCGGCTCGATGCGAGCGGCCATCCCGACTACACGGGCTTTCCCAATCCGGTCGGTCTCTCGATGATCGAGAGCTTTCGCGGCGCTGCAATGCAGACGCACGGATTCTCGGTGATATCGACCGCATATTTCCTCTTCTCGGATGCAATCGCGCAGCATGCGACCGATACGCCGGATGCGCTCCCGGCAGGAAAGGATCAACCGATCTTCCTGGTTGATATCGACGCCAATTCCCCGGAGCGCGGTACCTACTATCCGGTCGTCATCAGCACGCCGCCGGCCGATCACTATGCGCCGGCCAATCTCCTCGCGGTCGCGCCGCATCCCGGGATCGTCCTGCATGCTCGCCGCCGATATGCGTTTGGAATCAACCGCAGCCTGCTCGATGCCGCGGGCGCGCCGCTGGGCGTGCCCCCATATCTCGATATGCTCCGGCAGGGGATTACTCCGCACGCCGCATACGGAGCGCAGGCGCTCGCGCTCTATACGCCGGCGCTTGCCGCGCTTGAGGCGGCAGGAATTGACGCCACGAAGCTTGCTGGATTGACCATATTCACGACCGGTGACGAAGTTGCCGATGACGCCGCGATGGACGATGCGCTGGTTGCGCAATACCCGATTACCATCGATCAACTCGCGCTCGACACCACGCAGAGCGCGAAGAATGATCGGGCCTGCCGACTGACAGCGCAGCTCTCCTATCCGCAATTTCAACAAGGCAGGCCGCCGTTCAATACCCAGGGTCTATTTGAATTCGCCGATGGTGGTCTGCCGATCGTCCAGCGCCAGGAGATTGCGCCGCTGGTCATCATGCTCCCGCGCACGCCGATGCCGACGGCGGGATATCCCGTCATGCAATATTTCCACGGCTCCGGAGGATATTCATATGACGTCTCCGATAAGGGGCCGACGTTGACGGTGGGCGGGACTCCGACGCCCAATCAAGGCCCCGGCTGGGTCCACGCAAAAAGCGGGATTGCTTCATTCGGAAGTGCACTGCCCGTCAATCCTGAGCGGCTCGCGGGCGCGGCGGCAGCGGCTTATCTCAATCTACAGAATCCCGTCGCGCTGCGCGATACCTTCCGGCAGGGAGTGATTGAACAGAGAATGCTCCTTCGCGCAATGCTCGCGCTGCAGATTCAGCCGCAGATGATTGCGGACTGCGCGGCGAGCGTGAACGGGACAACGGTTGCGCTGCCGACGCTCCCCAACGGGCAGACCGCATTTCATTTCGATGCGGACCGTGTGATTGCGCAAGGCCAGTCGATGGGCGGCATGTATACGAATCTCGTTTCGGCGGTGGAGCCGAAGATCAAGATCTCCGTGCCGACGGGTGCGGGAGGATTCTGGACCTATTTCATTCTCCAGACGCATCTCTATCAAGGCCTGCCGCCGGTGCTCGCGGCGCTGCTCGAGACGGGGCAGCCATTAACTCAATTGCATCCCGTATTGGCGATGCTTCAGACAGCCTGGGAGCCGAATGACCCTTATGTCGCGTTGCCCCGCGTTGCGCGACGGCCATTAACCGGACATCCGACGCGGCCAATCTATGAGCCGGTCGGGAAGGGCGATGAATACTTCCCGACCCAACTCTATGACGCGATTGCGCTCGCCTATGGACACCAAGAGGCGGGCGATATCATCTGGCCGACGATGCAGCCCTCTCTTGCGCTCGGCGGATTGGATGGAATTCTTCCCTTTCCGGTAACGCAGAATCGCACCGGAGAAGGCGGCAAGACCTATACTGGCGTGGTCGTTCAATACCAGGGCGACGGGATTGACGACCCGCACCAGATCTATCGGCAACTACCGGCGGTCAAATATCAATATCGCTGCTTCGTCGAGAGCTGGTTGAAGACGGGAATCGCGTCGGTGCCTGCACCAGCAGCGCAGGACGCCGATTGCCCTTAACCTGCGAGCTGGGCGTGGAATCGACTGGCCGCTGATTCTCCGCCGATGAATTGGCGGATATCCGTGACTATCCGTTGATTAAACCAGCTGCGATGCTGCGCCGGAGTGTGCGGCTCTCCACCATGAAGCGCAGGTCGCGGCGGATTTCGGGCGCGACGGTGCGTGGAACCAGCGTGGCCGTCAGCAGAACGCCCGCGCACGACTCTGCGACGACGGCATATGGACCGCGTTCAGCAACAGGGGGAACACCGCGCGCCGAGCGCTCTGCTGCAGCGAAGAGGCGCTTGCGCAGCGCCCTCGGGAGCGCGCGGATGCTGGGCGGGGCGATGCCATTGGCGAGGTCGATCGGCAGCGCGGACGGGCAGCGTGTGATCAGCTCCGCGGCAAGAGTTGAATCGGGCGAGAACCGGTCACGCTTGTCGCCAGCGAGCTCGTTCGGTGCAGTTGGTTTCATCGGCAAGAGCAGCCCTGACACCTCGAGCGCGTGCAGCGCGGCGATTCCATTCTCGTAGAGGGGCAACCAGCGCAGCTCTGCAAAGGTTCCCGCGCCGATGCCGAGCAGCGACGCGGGAGCAATCGGTCTCGTCGCATCGGTCCAGAAGAGCAGGCGGCCCGGAAGAGGAGAAGTGACGCAGCCGGGCGCGCCGAGCAGCTGTTCAAGACGCATCGTGACTGCGTGCAGCCGCGCTCGCGTCGAGTGGCCGAGCAGCCCGGTTCCGACGCGCAGCTGCTTCTGCTCGCCCGCGAGATCGCGGCACCAGACGAGCAGCGGCAAGGGCGCCGCGCCGAGCTCTTCTCCCGAGATTGGCATGGCGCGCGCCTCGAGCAGCGTTCGTGCGGGCATCGTCGAGAGCTTGCGGCGCAGCGCGACCACCACCAGCAGATCGATCGCCGTGCAGAGCTGCGCTTCGTCGATTCCGCGCAGCGTTGTCAGGCGCGACGCGATGAACGTGGCGATCGCGATTCCCAGCATCTGCACCAGCGCAGCAAGCGCCAACGCGCCGAACTTTCCGCGAACCAGCAGGCGCAGCTGCAGCGAAGAGAGCCACGCTTGCGCAGCGAGGAGCGGCGCGCAGGCGAGTGCCCAGCGCAGAAATGAATGGTGATTCAGCAGCCAGGCGACAAAGGAGATCCACGGCAGCAGGGCCGCGGCCAGCGCGGGTGCGGTGAACTCGAGCGCGCGCTCGAAGCGCCGCAGCAGCGCCGCGCGCCAAGGCTGCAGGAGCCAGTGGAGATCAACATAGAAGACCTGCGCCCAACCGCCTGCGAGACCGAGCAGCGGAACGAGCGCGTGGAGGATGAGCAGCGCGTCGCGGTGTCCCGTCTGCGCGTGTCCCGAGACGACGAGCGCGGGAATCAGCAGGCTGGCGGTCATTGGAAGCGCGCCTGCGCAGCCCGCGATCAAATGAGTGCGCACGGACCGTTGGCCCCAGGCCGATGGAAGCAGCTGGCGAAGGTGCGGCCGCGGCCAGGGCAGGCGGCGCAGGCGATAGGTGCGCAGCGTGAAGATCGCGACGACGGCGAATTGCAGCAGCGAAGAGACCGCGACCGCGAGGGGAAGCGCGCTGCCGCCGAGCAGATTCCACGAGGCAAGCAGCGCCAGCGGACCGAGCACCGGACGCAGCAGCAGAAAGATCTGTGGACGCCAGATCCGGGAGTGCGCGGCGATGGGAATCTGCAGGGCGCGCAGCACGAGATCGAGCGACAGGCGCAGCAGCGCTGAGGCCGTGTAGAGCAGCGCGATGCGCGGCAGATCGGTCGCGTCGGAGATGCCAAGCGAGACCAGCGAGGCGCCGGTGGTGATCGCGCCGAGTGCGAGCGCGAGCGAGAGAAATGGATTGGCGAGCGCGGTCGCGTCGGCGCGGGCAGGCAGAAGGCGCACGCGCTCGCGCACCGGTTCGAGCGCGGCCCAGAAGAATGCACTGGCGATGAGGCAGAGGTTGCTCACCGCCAGCGTGCCGAGGAGTGAGCGCATCGGAAAGACTCGGCGAAGGAAGAAGAACTCCGTCAGGTGGGCGAGCAGGCCGAGCATTCGATAGACGAGAAGCGGGCGCAGGCGGCTCGCGAGATAGCGGGGCAGTTCGCCGCAGAAGAGCGAGTCCGCGAGCGTGGGGCGGGCGAGCATCGCCCGGGTTGCTCGCGCGGCGATTCGATGCGCGTTCATTCGATCTTTCGCTGCGAGCGGCGGCCGAGCAGGTCGGGCAGTCCCAGCGCATGTATTCGCGCAGGCGAATATTGTCGGAGCGCGCGGACCGAATGCTGGCCGACCGCCATCTCGATCAGCAGCGAGACCACGCGCAGCCTCAAGTCGCGCAACTGTCCCCGATCGTCGACGAGCGTCCGCAACTCGGCGGCATACGGCAGCGCAAACGGGGACGCCGGATCGAGCCCCTCTGCGGTCACGCCGCAGAGCAGACGCAGCCGCTCGTCCGCGCCCAGCGCGGTCGGGAGCGATTGCCAGGCGAGCAGGGCAGTGCGGCGGAGTCGCTCGCGCAGTTCGTGCAACAGCGCCGAGACCTTCTCGGGAGGCAGCCCGAGCGCGCCGTGGAAGGAAATTGAACCACCAAGGAAATGAACCTGCCGGGCCGATTGAAAATCGGTTTCGGCCGAAGGCCGACCCGCGCCATTGAACCAGAGATCGCGTCGCTTGCTCGCGTTGACCCGCAGGTGCAACTGCGCGAGCACGCCGTCGAGTCGCGCACTCGCGTCCCGGACCACCGCGGCATCTGGATGAGCGAATATGAGATCATCGCCATAGCGCGCATAGCAGGCGCCCTGGATTGAATCGAGCGCGGCATCGAGCGGCTGCAGATAGAGATTGGTGAATACCGGATTGACCGGCGAGCCTGTCGGCAGGCCCATTAACCGATGGCAGGGCGCGCCGTCTGCGCTGAGCACTGGCGGACGCACGACGCGCTCGATGAGTGCGATCGCGCGGGCGGCATTTGCAGACATCGCAGGATCTCCGAAGATCGCGCGAAGCTGCGCCCAGAGCGGGGCCGCGCCATCGAGGCGGACCGAATCGCCGAACGCGCTGACATCGCGCCGAAGCAGATAGAGGCCGCGGTTGCGCGGATCGGGAACGGCGCGGCGATGCCTGCGCAGATATGCAGCGACAGTGCGAAGGCAGGCGAGCGCAGAGCGGCCGCGCTGGTACGACCAGACTGACGGGGAGAGAGTTTCGCCGAGTTGCGCGGAGAGCGCGTCGGCGACGACACCGTGCACGACCTGGTCGAGCGGATCGAACTTGTGCAGCAGGCGCTCCTTCGATTCGATGTGCGCGGAGCCCAATCGCGCGCAGGTTGGCTCCCAGCGCCCCTTGGCAACCTCCGCAGCCATCGAGCGCGCCAACTGCGGCGCCGCTGCTTGCAGCACTTCGAGTTCGATCTGCGCTTCATTGAAATTGCGATCCGCACCAACCGATTGCGCAGCCGCTGCCGGGACTGCCCGCGCCCGTTCGCGCTGCCAGATTGGCCGTCTGGCCAATGCTTCCAATCGGTCTTGATATGCCTGCGGTCGCGCGACTCTCGCAAGCAGGCGCGCAGCCGGCTCGTCGGAGGGAGAATAGGATGCTCGAGAGCACTCTCGATTGTTCGCGGAACCAGGACCGCAGTCCCCGGCCTCCGCATTCAACTTCGCGAACGTGCGGTTCGCGAGAGCCTCCGACTTACCAGCCACGCGCCCTGGAGCCTACAGGATCAGGGCGCAAGATAGGTGCGGAACTTGCCTGGGAGCGCTTTGCAGTTATCCGCCTGTCCATCGCAGGTCTTGGACGAACCATCCTGGCTGAGATTGTGGAGCCACTCTGGGTCCGTGAGGGTCGCCCCGAAGACCGTTGCATGCGCGTCGCTGCGAAAGCTCGCGTTGGTCTCGCCGACGGTTACGCGCCGGAAGAGGAACTGCGAATTCTGCACCAGGCGCGTTGCCTGATAGGCGCGCTTGCTCTGATTCCAGAGCATGCAGACGCCGAGTCCATTGGCATCCATCACGAAGGTATCGCAGTCATAGTCGGCGTTGTCCCCTCTGACCCAGCCGCCCCGTCCCGCCTGGTGAGTTCCCATCAGCAGACCGCTGCGGATGTGCATCTTGCAGAGCGGTGCGGGGATGTTTCCGGGTGCACGCCGCGTTCCCACCGTTGGGTGCGCCTTATCGAATGCGGCCTGCTCTTTCCTGCTTTCGAATGCGCGCGACATCACCAGATACTGATCCGCGCCTGACCTATCAACTCCAGCCAGAGTGAATCGGCGGCGGAGGGAGTTGAACGGAATCGGAGTGTTCATCTCAGCTCGGAATCCCTGGCTCAGCGTGGCCTCCGGCTTGCCGTTGTTGAGCAGCCAATCGAGTGTCCAGCCAATCAGGGAAGCCGACTGCTGCGGCGGCGCAAAGCGGAGCGTGAAGAACGGCGCGAGCAGGTCCGTGCTCACAGTCTTGAAGCCGCCGCCAACGTCCTGGTGGGGGGCGAGCTGGTAGTTCCATCCCTCGGGACTTGTATAGCTGCTGAGCTTGAGCGCGGCCTCTGCGGCGGAGAGCATCTGCGACTGGCTGCCGGGTTCGCAAGGGCAGGCACGCGCGGCGTCCAATTGGTGGCTGATATAGACGCGATATACCTTCGTCTTCTGCAGATGGAACGTCGAAGTGGTGACGGCGAGATAGTACGTGCCGTCGTCGAGGAACTGCCGCACCATCGCTGACCCGGCCGCCGCGCTCGCCAGACTGCGGGTACCGTCCCAGGTGGTGATATCCCGGATAATCGGCTTCGGATTGAAGTATGGCCTGCGCCCCGTCTGTCCGTCGCAGGGCGTCGGCTTCGCGGACGAAGGAGTGATCGACAGATCCGTGCGCGAGAAGTTGCACGTATAGACGGCCTGCGCCCAGCCCGCCAACATGGAAAC
Organism: uncultured delta proteobacterium; assembly: GCA_903911145.1. Lineage (GTDB taxonomy): Bacteria > Myxococcota > Myxococcia > Myxococcales > 40CM-4-68-19 > CAIWCD01. The sequence goes on from CAIWCD010000023.1 coordinate 178,097, forward strand.
GGGAATGGGAAGCACGGGAGCATTTCCGTAGGCGTCGCTCCATGCATAAGGAGAGCCCTCAAGCGGAATTGCCATACTCTTGGGTATATTGACGGCGGCGCGCACGCCTGAGGCCGCGAGCAGTCCGAGCAGCAGAGTTGCCAGCCCAAGGGTACGCGAGGGCCAACGCGCGGCGGCGAGTCGCAGGGACGATGCGGGCTGGGTTTGCGGTCGATGCATTTGAGTCTCGATGACCGCGAGGTGGAAGCCAGAATAAACAGTCAGCTCCGCGTAAATTGCAAGAGAACTTGAGACAGCTGTCGGCCCTGCCGACGCTGCTCTACGGCGTGGCCTCGCCTGAGACCGATGCGGGGCGATTGAGGGAATCGAGCACAAAATGCAGACAGGCGAGGCTGGCGGCGAGCAGGAGTGCGAACCGTGCCACCGTGATCAGCGTGCGCTTCTGTCGGCTGTGCAAGCGGAAGCGGCGCCGCTTGCGATACTTCATGACCCGATGGCCGTCTTTCTCGACGGTGCCGATATATCGATATTGATATCGAATGCGCTTGAGCATCCGCCCGAGGCCGGGCCAGCTCATCGCTGCTCAGTCTTGAGTTGGGTGGCGGCCCGTTTGCGCAGCGCCTCGAAGAGATCGGGGATCCCCTCGCCGCTGATTGCCTTCATGACGAAGATCGGGAGGGCCAGCCCGGGATCGGTCGCGATGAAATAGGTCGCTCGCGTCCGCGCTCCTCCGGAGATCGGCTCGAGCGTCCAGCTGCCGGTGTTCTTCTTCAGCCGCACGACGCCCGATTGGGGAGCAGGCCCCATCGACTCCTCGGGCCACCAGCTGGTTCGATAGATCCCGCCCGGTCCATTCATGATGAATTGGCTGCGCGTCACCCAATCGCGGCGAGAGACGAACGGGGGATCGACCATTCCCCAGACGACCTCTTCGTTCCCCTCGCGCCAGAGCAGCTGGCCGCCGACGGTATAGGGCATATATTCGGTGAAATGAGCGTAGTCGGTGAGCACGCTGAAGACGACAGCGGGTGGCGCATCGAATTCACCGACTGCGCGGACCTCGCGAATATCGGTGCCGGGCTCGTCGCGCGTGAAGATCTCGAGCGAGAGCTCGCAGCAGCGCGAGATATAACAGCCGCGCGCGGGCCGTTCGCAGCGGAAGGATTTCTTCTCCCACGCGATGGTGTTCTCACTCGCAAGGCGTGCTGCAGGCGGCTCGTCGGCATGGAGGGCCGCGGCGATAAACGCGAAGGCAGAGAGCGCTGCGAAGATCCTCATCACGTCGCGTTCACTCGAGCATCGCAGGCGTCACGTCAGGCCTCGGAGCGCGTGGTCTGCGGCGCAATGTTGCCAGCGAAAGGCTTCGCCTCGGCCAGCGCAGTCACATTTGATTCCATCTCGGCCACGGGTTGCGGCAGGCGGGCATTGAGCCAGGCGGAGGCCTCCGCGATGCTCTCGAACGCGACGACGTCGTAGGGATTGCGCGCGAGGTAATTGAGAGTCATCAGAACGGCCCGCGCTCCGCTTGCCCAGAAGCCGCGGCCCAGCATCGCGTAGGCCGCGCCGATGCAGCGATTGCCCATCCAGCGCATGGTCTGCGCAAACACGGCGCGTGCGTCTGGCTTGGGAAATCCGGTGCCCGCGGCGACGACAACGAGGAGTCCCATCTTCGGATTGTCCGCAACGACCTTGCGGCTCAGTTCGTCGACAATTCGCGCGCGCGCAACGTCGGCCGCACCGCGCCAGTGGAGCACGATGACGCTCGCCGCATGGGCGAAGACGAGCACGTCATCGGAGTAGAGGATTTCCACGCGGCCACAGTAGCGCGGGTCGATGTCTGGTCAAGAGAGCGTTGCGAATGGCGACTCTCGACGATCGCTCTCGTCGAGGGAGCACCGGGGCGCGAAAACAAAAAAGCCCCAGGTCCCGAAGGAACTGGAGCTTAAGAAAACTGGCGGGGTGTACGGGACTCGAATTCTCGATGCAGTGAACAGCTAACTAGGCGACGACGCGCGCCAATTCGTCGATTTGCCTGTCAGTTCCGAGCCTTCGTCTCCAAACTGTCTCCACGCGTTTCCTCGCCGGTCCCCTCGATTCTGCCGCAGTCTTGGAGACAGTTTGGAGACGGTTGTGCCCTTGGCGTGACGCCGTTTGCGTCGCCGGACTGTAACCCATAGACTACAGCTCGTGGGTTTCAGCAAGGAGCGTTCGTGGCGGCCATCAACCCCCAGGTGATCGTCGGGAACTGGGAGTCAGGCGTCGCGCTCGACGTGCACACGATCAGCAGCACGCATAACGGCTTTGACCAGTTCGGCAATGATGTCTTCGTCACGGTGCGCTCGGAGCTGGGTGAGCTGCTGTATCGGCTCAAGTACCGAGTTGATCAGACTGCGGTCGCCGAGATCGTCGCCGCGGCCGCGCAATTTCTGAAACCGCATCGCGCGAAGTTTGACCTGATTGTGCCAGTGCCGCCCTCCACACCCCGCGTCGTCCAGCCGGTCATCGTCTTGGCGAATGGGATTGGCGCCGCTCTCGCCGCGCCGGTTGTCCAATGCATCACAACGACGCGCCCAACGACGCAGCTCAAAGAAGTCACCGATCCGCAGGAGCGGCAGAAACTCCTCGAGGGTCTCCACGCCGTCGATCCTGTTCACACCCAGGGCAAGAATATCTTGCTATTCGATGACCTATTTCGCTCTGGCGCGACCATGCGTGCCATCACCGATGTGCTGTTACAGCAGGGCAAGACCGCCAGCGTTCGGGTTCTCACGATCACGAAGACGCGGAGCAACCAATGAAGAGCACGGTATTCATCGGCGGCTCACGGCATGTGTCGCGCCTTCCGGCCGAGGCGAAAGCGCGCGTCGACAACATCGTCAGCAGCAACCACAGAGTTGTTGTTGGCGACGCCAACGGAGCCGATAAGGCGGTTCAGCAACACTTATTAGACGCCGCATACAAAAACGTGACTGTGTTCTGCTCTGGTAAGAGCTGTCGCAACAACCTAGGCGAGTGGCCGACTCACCACGTTGATGTTCCGAAGGCGCTCAAAGGCTTCCAGTTCTACGCCGCCAAGGACCGTGAGATGGCCCGTGAAGCCGACTTCGGCCTGATGATCTGGGACGCCAAGAGTGCCGGAACGATCCTGAATGTGCTGCGACTGGTGCGTCTCAACAAGAAAGCCGTTCTCGTCAACGCGAACGACAAACACACCACAACGTTCAAAACGTCGGCGGATTGGGACGAGTTCTTGTCCAGCGCTAGCGCTGAACTTCGCAGCGACCTTCGCGAACGCGCAACCGAAGAGGAATGGAGCCCGGTGCGGCAAACCAGCCTCTTGGATGGCCGAGCGCCCTCAACCCTTGAGCGCCGCAACCTGGTGCCGAAGACCGCGGACGACCTGACGAGCGATATCAATGCCGCGTTCGCGGCTGGGGATTTGGCCTCCGTGGTCGAGGCGCTGGGAAGCATCGCCAAGGTGCGTGGCATGACTCATGTCGCGAATGACACAGGCCTGGCCCGCGAGAGTCTGTATCGCTCGCTCAACAGCGGCGGCAATCCAGAGCTCGCGACCATCCTGAAGGTCATGGCGTCAGTTGGCCTGCGCCTCACGGCAAGCCGAACATCGCATGAAGAAGGCGTGAGCGACGCGAGCAACCAGTAGGAATGATCTTCGGCGCACCGTCGCAGAGAGAGCGACCTCTCCGCGAGTCTTTCATCTGACCATGTATTACGACACATAATCATCAGATGACGTTCGATGCTGTGCAGAAAAGCGATATCGGTATCGAAAGCGCTCTCGAGCAACAAGCCTCGGATCGCTATTTCTTGCTCTCGCCGGACTTTGCCTTCTTTGAGGCTGTCTTCATCTCCGCCTCAACCTGCTCGAGCGCGCGCATCAAAAGCATGCGCGCCGCCATGCTGGCGTTCGCATCGATGCCTGGCTGCATGCTGTTCAGATGATCCACGTACGCGTGGATCCGTTCGAGCACGCCGACCGGTAACCGCACATTGAAGAGCTGGTATGCATCGTTCACGCTGCTAACCCGACTGGCCATCGCCGCTCCGTTTTTCGAGATGAACTGAACTCGGGGCGTCGTGTAGCATAGACGTCGTCTTGTGTCTGCGCTGGGTAAGACAAAGTCAGAATAGGATCCGTGTAACGGCGCGTGTGGAACCGTTCCGTCCGCCGGACAATGGTCCCGCTGTCAGCACATGACCGTGCACCAGAGTGTCAGCGATGTCTTGAGTTGTTCCCCATGAGCCAGAAGACGAAATTCATCGAGCAAGCGTGCTCGCCCGGCGCCAACGTTGCCGCGATCTGCCGCGAGTATGGGATCTCGCGGCAGACCGGGCACAAGTGGCTAAAGCGATATCAAGATCAGGGCTCGGTGGGCCTGGTTGAGAAGAGTCGTCGGCCGCGCTCGAGCCCGTTGGCCAAGGCGGAGGATGTTGTGGCTGCGATCATCGAGCTGCGCGACCGTCGGCCGAGCTGGGGACCGGACAAGATCTCGCGCATTCTCGACGCGCGATTCAAAGACGACGCGCCGTCGAAGAGCACCGTCGCTCGCGTGCTGCGCCGCCTCGGCAAAGTGAAGCGCCGGCGGACCGCGGTCAGGATCTGGAGCGTCAACGGGCGCGAGCACGTCGAGGCGAAGGCGCCGAATGATCTCTGGACGATCGATTTCAAGGGATGGTGGAACGCGAGCAACGGGCAACGGTGTGAGCCGCTGACGGTGCGGGATGCGTTCAGCCGCTACGTGTTCACGGCGAGGCTGGTGAACGGCGCCACCTCCGGCTCGGTCAAATACGTTCTGGCCGAGCTTTTCCGAGAGCACGGAGTGCCGCGAGCGATCCAGTGCGACAACGGTGCGCCCTGGGTGAGCATGAGCGCGCGAGGCGGGTTGACCAAGTTGTCGGCGTGGATTGTCACGCTCGGCATTCGGCTGATCCGGTCGCGCCCAGCGTGCCCGCAGGACAACGGTGGCCACGAGCGGATGCATCGCGACCTAAGCGAGCTGCAGATGAAGCCGGCGCGCACGCGGTCCAAGCAACAGGTCGAATGCGATCGCTGGCTCGTCGACTTCAATCACGTGCGTCCGCACGCGGCGCTGAACGGAAAGACGCCGGCGGAGGTGTATCGCCCGACGGAGCGCCGGCCGCCGATGCTGATGCTGCCCACGTATCCGATGGAGTGGCGCACGCTGCGCGTGGGGGCTCGCGGCTTCCTTCGCGTCGACGGCGACTACTTGCGCTTGAGCGGAGCGCTGGCCGGGAAGTTGGTCGGTCTTCGCAGCGAGGGCGGTCTCCGCTGGAGGGCCTTCTACTTCGACGTGGATCTCGGAACCATCGAGATCGCGTCGCTGAATGGCGTGGTGTCAACTGACAGAATCAGCGGTGTAAACGGCAGCGAAACCGTCGGTGTAAACGGCAGTGTCAACCCCAGGAGGGCGTCGGACAATGGTCCCGCTGTCAGCACATGAATGGGTACAAATGTGTCAGCGATGTCTTGAGTGGAACCGTCTTCGCCGGCGAAGACAGTGTGCTTCGTGGTGTCCTCGCTGGTGTGATCTCAGGTGTAGCAGGTGGTGTGGTGGACAGGAGACACTACGAAGCACACCGCCGATCACACCACGAAGCACACCTGGGCGCACGGAAACGCGTGGCATTGCTCGAAATGCCGGCCATGCCTGCCCCCGACTCTCCGCCCGACTGGCGGCTGCGGCTGACCCTGACCCCTCTTTTTAAACGACGGAAAAAGAGGGGTCAGGGTCAGCCTGGGAGACAGAAATCAGAGTCGGGGGCAGGCATGGCCAATTTTGAAGATGAAGAGGCAAATATGAAGTTCATAAAGGCATCCATTTAGGAGGTTTTGAAGATGGCAAATCAGACAGAGTCAGAGAAGGTAGAAGTAGTAATTTCAACAAAACAAGAAGAAGAAAAAGAGGGGGGAGACAGGATGATCGTGAAGAGCAGGAGCAGGGGGGCGAGCAGTCGTTCAAGGTGACGACGCGGGACCGGGAGATGCTCGCGCACGTGGCGCTGTTGAAGTACGCAGCGGAGAGACACTTGCAGCGGTTGGTGTTCGCGTCGCCGGTGTTGAGTGGAAGCGATCACCAAGAACCGCGGCGGAACGATCGCGGCGAGCGCGATCGCTGGAGCCGTCAGGCAGGCGTCCGCGGCGCGGGGATCCGCGACACGAACGTGAGCTGAGGCGAGCAGCGTGGCGGGGCGTTACTCGA
>CAIWCD010000024.1 GCA_903911145.1 uncultured delta proteobacterium
AGTCGAGTAACGCCCCGCCACGCTGCTCGCCTCAGCTCACGTTCGTGTCGCGGATCCCCGCGCCGCGGACGCCTGCCTGACGGCTCCAGCGATCGCGCTCGCCGCGATCGTTCCGCCGCGGTTCTTGGTGATCGCTTCCAAGGTGACCACGACATACAAGGCGGTGCGCCACTTTCTCCGCGCGAATCCAAACGTGCGCGCTCAGGGATGCCACTATCCCGAGTACACGCCTGAGTTCGAGCGGATGGTCGACCTGGCCGAGCGTCTTCGCGGTCAGCTCAGAGAGAAGCCATGAGCGAGCAGACGATAGCAACGGGCTGCATCGTGTTTGACTGCCGCCGTGGTCGATGTCATTAAGAACTCAAGTATCATCTTGAAAGAACCCATGCCAAAGACCGCCTCCGAAGACCTCGAGCTGATCTCCCTCCGGCTCCCCGCGATCCTCCTCAAGCGTGTCCGCGCCGAGGCTGAGGCCAACCACCTGGCGCTGGGACACGAGGTTCGCGCCTCAGTCGAGACCAGCTACCTCATTGGCCTCCCGCCCCCGATGGTCGATCTCCTTGAGCAGGACCGCAAATCGCTCGGGCTCACGCGGCAGTCCTACTTCCATTCGCTCCTCGACTCGCGCTACCGCACGCTCCTCGTGAAGGAAGCGCAGGCCAGCGCGCTTCCGGCTTCGGGAAAGCGTAAGTAGCGCATCGTTTTGGATGACTGGCTTGACCCTCTGTGCGACTCAGGAGGATCCTGTGTTTGCAAAATCATTCAACAGGATTTAATGTTGGTGCGTGCCGGCAAAGAGAAAGAAAGCAGCAGCCAAACCCGAGTGGGGGAAGCTCTACGAGACCGCCGCCTCGCAAGGCGGCTACTTCACCCTCGTCCAAGCGAAGGCGGCAGGCTACTCCGCTCCGCTCTTGCATCACCACCTTTCGACGGATCGCATCGAGCGCGCCGCTCGCGGAATCTTCCGGCTGGTGCACTTTCCTCCTAGCGACAACGAGGACCTGATCGTGACGTGGCTCTGGTCGCGGCAGCAGGGCGTGTTCAGCCATGAGACGGCGTTGATGCTGCACGAGCTCTCCGACGCACTCCCGGCGGTCAAGCATCTTACGGTTCCAGAGGCGTGGGCGAGTCGACGAATCAAGGTTCCGCCGGGTGTTGTGCTGCACTTTCGGAACATCAAGCCTGACGAGACGACGTGGCTGGGGCCAATCCCGCTGACGACGCCCCTCCGCACCCTCGTCGACAGCGCCCGCGACAGCGTCGCGCCCGATCTTGTCGCGCAAGCTCGTCGACAAGCCGTCAGGCGCGGCCTCGTTGCTGTTGCCAAGATCGACAATGCGATGCGCGCTGCGCGTGCAGAGGCACCATGAAGCCGGTCTCCTACTCGACGCCGCAAGCCTTCAAGCAGGCTCTGGAGACGCGCGTTCGCCGGGCGGCCACGGCCGAGCAGCTCGACATGAATCGCTTCCGTCAGGTGCTGCTCTACGACCGCTTCCTCGCGCGCATTGTCCACCGCTTCGGCGGCCGGGCCGTTGTGAAGGGTGGCGTCGTCCTCGAGCTGCGACTCGAGCGAGCGCGGTCCACGCGCGACATCGACCTGCGGCTCACCGGCACGACCACCGGATTGCTCGATGAGCTCAAGGCAGCTGGCGAGCTAGACCTTGGGGACCGGCTGACGTTCCTGGTTATCGATTCCCCCGACGACGATTCGATCGATGGACCTGGCGTTGTCTACGAGGGCAAGCGCTATCGGGCCGAGGCTCGCCTCGCGGGCATGGTGTACGGCTCCCCGTTCGGTGTTGACGTGGCGTTCGGCGATCCGCTCTCTGGGGCACCGGAGGTCATCGAGGGAACTCACTTCTTCGAGTTCATCGGCCTGCCGGCGACACGGATCCTCGTCTATCCGCGAGAAACCCATCTGGCGGAGAAGCTCCACGCGTACACGCTGCCGCGCTCTGGCGAAAACTCGCGCGTCAAGGATCTGCCAGACATGGCGTTGCTCGCGCAGACGGGACCATTCGCAGCATCGGAGTTGCGCGCGGCGATGGAGGGCACCTTCGGCTTCCGTGCGACCCACTCGATGCCCTCGCGGCTTCCGTCGCCGCCGGCATCCTGGGCCCCGGTCTATGCGCGGATAGCATCCCAAGACCGGCTTCCATGGCCGGATCTCGCGACGCTCGAGATTGCTGTTCGCAATTTCCTCGACCCGCTGCTTGCGGGCGGTGCAGGCACTTGGTCCCCTGGTTCGTGGGCGTGGCTCAGAAGCTAGTGTTTGAACTCGGCGCGCCGAGTCAACCATCGCCGATGGCCTGGCCATCCAAGACGGCAACGATGATCGCAGCAGCTCGTCGAGTCCTGCGTTGGGAACACAGATCCACTGAATAGATCAAGCGGCATCCGTGGGGTAATCTTGGGGTAATCGATCTGCCCAAATTGGCCCATTTCAGCTCTATCGCTCACTCTGAAGCCTCTTGAAAACAACGCCTTTTAAGCCGAGGGTCCTGGGTTCGATCCCCAGGCGACTCACCAAAGCAAACCACCTCAAGTCCAGACGGGCGCGAAACGAGCCACGCAAAGGGGCGCGGATTCTGTCCCTCGTGCACGACGCGCCGCCACTGCCGAGCGGGCCTCCGCTGTGCTACCTCTCTGGCATGCTCCCGCAGTCCTCTCCATTGTCACGATCAGACTCGCCAGCCGCGATGGTGCTGGCTGCCCTCGCGATGGTCGCGCTGCAGCTCGGTGGCTGCACGCTGATCGTCGCGTCCAAGCTCTCCTCCGCCGACGCCGGTGTGCAGCCGGCCGCCGATTCAGGCTCGTGCGCCGACCAGGGATTCGACGACGACTCGCTTGATGATGGCGGCGGGGTGTTCCACCTCGATTCGGGAGTCGGCGGGCCGTTCGCCTTCCACGGCCGGGCCTGGGTCGATCCGGGCGCCGACGGTTTCGACTATGCCCCCTCCGTGGCGGTTTTCGCCTCAGACGCGGGCTTGATCGCGGTCGCCAATCTCGAAGTCGAGGGACGGAGGCCGGGATTGCGCTTCAGCCAGCCGCTTGCGGGCGTGAGAACTCTCTCCATCGCGGCAGGGCATTACTACAACACCGGCTCTCCATGCGGCGAGGTGATGGCCGTCGCGGACGTCCCGTTCGACACCACCGCCGCGCTCACGTTCTGGAGCGCGGGCTGCTCCGACCCCGAAATATTCATCGACGCGGGTGTCTACTCGTCTCGCACCGTCGGGAGCGACACCGGGATCGGCTGGTCGTCCCAGGACGGCGGGGTACTCGGGATCCACCTCGCGGGCACAGGCCTCGTGTGCGCCGAAGAAGGGGGCACGCAGAACTGCTCGTCGCCCGTCCCGAATCAGCTGGTCGGGGACGGGCCTCGCTCCCTCGAGGGAATGGTCGCGTCCGGCGCGCTCGTCTGGGCCACCGCGACGCCCGGTCACGGAGTGGTGCTCCAGTCGACCGATTTCGCCAGCGGCCCCCAGCTCGTCAGTGTGCCCTCGGGTGCGGTGGTGCCACTCCGGGGAGACATCGCGCTGGGGCTCGAGTTCTCCGGGAGCCGGCTGAATGCGCGTGTATTCAACAGCGCTGGTCTGCTCCTCGGTGACGCGGCGCAGTTCGACACCGGGTCCGCCGCGAATCCATCGACGCTCGCGGCCACCACCTACGGAACAACTCTCGTGCGCGTCGCCTGGGTTGGCACCGATGGGCTCGGGCGCGTGCTCGACATCGACGCCAGCGACCCGGCCAACCTTCACGTTTCGCCGGACGCCGCGACGCCGCGAGTGGTCTGCGGTGGCCAGGTCCGATTCGTCGCCCCGATGAGCAGCAAATGGGTGGTCGTCGCGGCAGGCGAGGGCCTCGCTGTGCGTCCGGCGCCATAGCCGCGATAGCACGAGGCGAAGAGTTGCTATCGGCCCCGGTATCCCGACGTGAACGGGCGAACGCCGGCACCTCGATTACGGCTTCTGCTTCGCGATATATCCGCTGCCATTCCAGATATACGTCGTTATCTTGCGCCCTCGCCCCGGCGCGATCCGCTCTTCGGTGCCGATGAGATTCAGCACTCCGCGCGTGCGCAGCTTTCCCGCGACCAGCGTGGTTCTCTGCTCCGATTTCGCTTCGCTGTCGTCCGGGCCCGGTTCAGTGCGCGCGAGCACGCGATAACGAAACACCTCACGCAGCAGCTCGCCATCGAGCGCGAACAACTGCTCGTCCGTCTTCTCTTGATAGCGCTCGTCACCCTCCCCGAGATGGCTGCGCACGACGATCAGCGAGGTGTCTCCAAGAGGAAGAAGATCGAGTTCGAGCGATGCCGCATTTCCTCCAGCCGGCTCCCAATCGAGGCCCTCGATTCCGGTATCGAGAGCAGCGATTCGATGGCCTTGGGCATTGAATACCTCGAGCGTTGAATCGCATTCGATATGCGCCGGCGGTTCGATCGGCTCGGTTGGTTTCTCTCGCGCGCACGTCAGCTTCACGGTCGCGTCCGGCTGCGCAACCAGCACCTCTCCGGCGATTGCGGCGAGCGTGCCGCGCCGCTCTTCGGTGACGAGATTCTCCATCGCGGGCTCCGCGCTGAACGCGGCGTCCTCGTCGTCATCTTGTCCTGCGTCTGCCGGAGAATCGGCTGGAGGAGAAATGGGCGGAGGCGGAGTGACCACAGGGGAGGACACGATCGGCGCCGGGATCTGCGCGGCAGCGGCCGGGGCGCTCACGCTCGGGACCTTGCTGGGCGCGGCCGGCAGCGGTTCAGCGGGTGGCTGCGGTCTCTTGCAGGACGACCAGACGAGCGCGCAGCAGGCAAGACCAATCAGATGCTTCATAAGGACAGCTTACAAGATTCAATCACCGTTGTTTGAACCAGGGCTCCGCTGCGACGCCGGTTCGACGGACCTGATTCAACGTCAAACAGCAATGACGATGTGGATTTAATCGCTCTGTCGTCGACGACGAATGCAAGAGTGCTCTCCGCTGTTGCAGCCCAGCAGTATCTGGCGTCTGCTATCGGCCCAGGGAGAGTGCCATGAAGCGCCAAATCGTCGTTGCGGGCTTGACGTTGGCTTCGGGATTCGCAGCGTGCTCCAGGAGTTCGTCCTCGAACGTGGCGATGCTCGCCTCAGTCGCGCCGCCGCTTCGTCTCGATGCGGTGGGCGAGCTCAGCATCGATATTGCGTCGAGTCGTGATGCGGGTGCGCTGTCGGCAGCTGATTGGAGCAGATTTAATCAAAAGGTATCTGCGGTCACCGCCGGCACCGGATTGGCCCAAAGTGGAACGGCAACGCAGCCGCAGCTCAGCGTCATATTCGGGAATGACGGGAGCAGCGCGGCAGTGGGAAACGATCCCCGCTTGTCGGACGCGCGTGCACCGCTTCCAGATAGCAACTCGTATATCCAGAATGGCTCGACGCCGCAGGATGCTGGATTCAGCATCACAGGCTCTGCGGCCATCGGTGGGGATCTCTCGGTGGGTGGAACGATCACCGGCAGCGGAGCGGGCCTGACCAATCTCTCTCTGCCGACCGATCTCGTTCGCAATGACGTCACCGCACCGGCGGTTCAGGCGACCTATCTGGTCGCGGGTAATGGCACGTTGCCTTCGTATGACCAGTTGCCTGGTGTCCTCGGACTGATCGGTGCCACGACCTGGCTGATTACGGCGAATGCAGCCCCTTCACTTCAGATCATCGACCGCAGCAGTTCGGTTCGGCGCGGAATCTTTGATACCCACGGCAACGTATTCCTGGGCGGAAACATTGCGTGTGACGAAGGCTGCTCGGCAGCACTCCAATATGTCGACGCGACCAAAACGCTGACGGTCGCGGGGCAGGTGAGTACGCATGACGGCCGGATTCAACGGGACGCTGCCTACTTCGATCCGGAAGGTTCGGCTGATTCCAACCCCGTCCATATCAAGGTCAACCTGCTTGCGACCAGTGCCGCCGCGTTTCGCTTCAGTCTCGAGGGCTACAACTGGGGCAGCGACGCCCTGGTCGACTCGAAGTGCGTCGGGACCTTTGTAGCAAACGGGCTCACCGGCCAGGGCTGCGCGGACAGCACGCATGGCATCGCGACGGCGCTCTATGTCAGCAGCGACGGATTCCTGGTTGTGCGAGCCAGTTCGCCCACGATCGCGCAGGCCGGTTTTTCGCTGTCGGCGGCGTACTATTTTTCAGCGGCACAGAACGATCAACTGCGCGTCACCTACCAGGTGATCCGGTCGGCAACGAATCTCTAGCCGGGTATTGAAATGCAACAGGCCGCTGGCGATCCGTGTCCGCCCTATAGAAGAAGCGCAACGCTGCCGGCAGACGCCGCCGCCACGAGCGTTCGTTGTGTTGCCCGCGTTTGTCGACCCGCACGAGCAGATGGTCCGCGTCGTAATGGCGTGCGCGAAGGATCCGGCCCAACTCCTCAAGGCGCGCGCCTCCTTCGCGTGCACCAGTATCCAGGTAGATTCGGGAAATGGAAGGGCGATGCGTCTCCTGAATAAAGTCGAATAGTGCCTGTCCTCCCACGCCCAGCGAAGGACTCATGGAGAGCGCGCCCCCGAAACTCTCTGGAAATCTCAGATGACCATAGAGTGAAGCAAGGCCTCCCATTGACGAGCCGCCAAGCAGAACTCCAACCGGGCCTTCAATGATTAAAAACTCACGCCGCAGCGCCGGCATTAACTGGTGCGCAATTCCCCTGAGGAACGCATCGGCCCGTCCGTTGCCGAACCGGTTGGGAAAGGGAGAGAGTTCATTGATGCGCTGTTCGCCGCCATGGTCGAGTCCGACCAGAATCGGGCGCAGGCGTGTTCTGGCGAGTCTCTCGATTGCCAGATCTGCGTGCCAGCCTCCGGAGAACGAGCCTTCGTCATCAAACACGTTCTGCCCGTCGAAGAGCACCAGGATCGGGCGCGGTCGTCCATCGCTGATATCGGGAGGACGATAGACGCGATATCTGCGCAAGCTGAACCCGGGCAACTCGATATGCCGGGTCTCGAGTGGGCCGCTGCGATGCCTGGGGATCATGCACGCTCCGACGCACGAGAGTTGAAGTCGGTTCGCGCAGGACGGTGTCACAAACAGCAACTGCGAAGTCTCCCCTGCAACCGCCCGCGCGTCTGGCGGCTCGGGAGAGAACGATCGTGCGCAACGACTTCTGCTGGTCTGCTTCGCCGCCAATTCTCATTCTGGCGCTGCTGCTCTCTGTCAGCTGCGCGCACGGTGGCGGTGGGCGGGGCTCGGGCCGCTCCTCAGGCGGGACGCGCAGCGAACACCACCACAGCTCCTCCGCCGGGAGCGATCTGGCCGGCGTCGGCGTCGGGCTGCTTGAAGCGCTCTTTTCGGGAGTCATCGACGCGATGGCCAGCAGCGCGAGCAACGATCCGCCGACCCTCGAGGTGGCGGTCTGGTCCGCGACGTTCTCAACGCTGGAAGCGGCCGAGCAGTTCCAGCGCGCTCTGCCGGAGCCGTGCGTAATCGACTCCACGCGGCTCAAGAATATCGAACAGAGCGCCTCGCGGGAGGGAACACCGATGCACGCCGCGCCCGCCGCGAACGAAGGTGACATCGCCTGCGCGGTCATGCAGGAAACAGACGACAGCTACTCAGTTGCGTTCGGTCTCGCGCCGGACTTCTAGCCTCCGTGGGGCCTCAGGCCAGATCGAAGATCAGCGCTTCGGCCGCCTCGGCTCCCGCCTGGAGTTGCAGCTCGGCCTCGTCGGAGATCGCCGCTCCATCACCAGTGGCGAGCGTCTGTCCATTCAGGCTCAAGCTGCCGCGTGCCAGGTGCACCCACGCATGCCGCCCGGGGCGGATTTGCAACGTGACTGACTTTCCCGGCTCGAGCATCGTCGCGTAGACGTCCGCATCCTGGTGAATGGGAAGTGCGCCGTCGCGAGGCGCGCCGCTGGCGATGAGCTTGAGTTGGTTGGTCTTCTCAATCGCCGGAATCCGTGCGTCGGCATAGCGCGGCTTTACTCCGCGAACCTTCGGGACGATCCAGATCTGGAGGAAATGAACTGGCGTCTGATCATTCCCGTTGAATTCACTGTGACGCACTCCAGTGCCCGCGCTCATGACCTGGATATCGCCCGCGCGGAGCGTGGCCACGGTGCCCATGCTGTCTCGATGAGATAGTTCCCCATCGAGAACGTAGCTGAGGATCTCCATATCCTGATGGCCGTGCGTTCCAAATCCCTGCGAGGGAGCGACGGTGTCGTCATTGATGACGCGCAGAGCGCGAAAGCCCATCTGCTCCTCATCGTAGTAATCGGCGAACGAGAAGGTGTGGTGGCTGTCGAGCCATCCGTGATTGGCGTGGCCGCGGTCGGCCGCGTGACGAATCGTGATCATGGGAGCCTCTGTTTTTAATCAGATGTCAGATCTGGAATGAAGGTTCGAGACGGCCCATCTTGCCGAGCCGTTCATCGAAATCGCGCGGGGAACGGCCGCGGCTCAAGCGGTGTTCGCCCGCAGCGAATCGGGAACAAGTGCTCAAACAGGGGCTGCACTTGTTCCCGATCGCGAGAATCGACTTAATTCACCTTCGAGGCCTTGACGTCGCCGCCCGCCTTGGTGCAGTTCGGCGTCGATCCGGTGTTGCTGCAGAAGAGCACTTCCTGATCGCTGAATTGGATTCCGAAGAGCTGGGTCGTCTTGCTGACCCAGACACCCTTGTCCGAGTTGGAGCCGGGCGTGAGGGTTCCGAACGTGGCGCAGCCGGTGGAGGCAAGCGCGAGAGCAACGACGGCGAGAGTACGAAGCATGGACTGTTTCTCCTGGTGGGTGTTTGTGACTGGGTTGAATAGAACGCGACGTCGCGGGCATCAACGCCCGGTGCTGTAGATCCGTCCGCCGCGCTCTTCGTCTGAAGAGGGCGGCGGCTGCGGCGCCGGTGCAGGCTTTGGAGGAATTGCCGGCAACGGTGCGGGTGCGGGTGCGGGCGTGGCCGGCTTGGTGGCCGCCTTGGACTTCTTCGGTGCGTGCTTTGCGTCCGCTGCAATCGAGGGCCGCGCGCCGCTCATTGAACCGAGCAGAAACACCGCGGCCATGACAATCCTCTTCATTGGAGCTCCTCGTGAACCTGCGTCGAGTGATGAATTCCACCATGCCTCATTTCCCTCGCCGCGGTGAACTGCGAATCGGAATGGAGATCGATCGTGGGTTGTCCCAAATCCGCCGGTTCGCTGTTACGGTGAAGCACGTTTCAGCTGACCGGGAGCATCATGCGTTCCTCGCATTCAATCAATCGCCTTTCTGCATTCATCTTCCTGCTTTCTCTCAGCGGTGGCGCGCTCTCCGCCGCGCCCGCAGAGGGAATCGTCTTGACCAGTCCCGACAGCGGCACGCTCGAGACGGGCACGGTATCGGTCGCATTCGTGGTGACCGAATCGGCCGCGCCACAGAGCGAGGAAGTCATCTTCAATTGCACGGGCGGGACCTGCGCGCAGAGCGCCGCCGCGCCGACCTATGTCTTGACGAAGAAGGTGACGGCAACAGGCGCCGACGGCTTTTCCTTCAATCCGAACAATCTCGCGATCAATCCGATTCAGCTCGATGCCGGGCCCGATTTCATCACGCCGTCGATTGCGATGGCCGAGGGGATCTATGCTGTTCAGGCGCAATATCTCCTTGCTGACGGCGGCCTGTTCCAGAGCAATCAGAATACCGGCATTCATATCTTGAATCGGACGCAGGCTCCGCAGTTGCTGAGTCCAGCGAGCAACCAGGCATATGGAACACCAATCCAGGTCAGCTATTGGCTGCCAGAAGTTCCCTCCGCGACGACGCTGACATTTGCCAGCAGCGCGCTCGATGGCGGCCCCGCGATCAGCTGTGCGTTGCGTGGAATTCCCGGCGGCGATGCTGGGACAGCAACGTTCGCGCTCCCTCCCGCAAATCCTCTGCTCGGTGGACAGATCCTCAGCTGCACTGCGCAGACCATTCCGGACGGCGTCTATACCGTCACGTTGAGCTATCAGGATTTATATCAGCACCCAGCGGCGAGCGCGTCGTCAACCAACGTGACGCTGGAAACGGTGACGCAGGCGCCGACGCTGCTCTCGCCGATCACGAATGGCCACTATGCCTTTCCATTGACGTTGAGCTGGACTCTTCCGGAAACGCCTCTGGCTGACTCCTGCTCGTTGCTCTTCATCGGGGCGGCCGCCCATTCAATCCCGATCCCGTGCATATCGGCGGGGCCAGACTCGTTCACCTTGACCGACGATCAGGCCGCGCTGTTCAGCGGAACATTCAGTTTCGTGAGCATCTCATATCAAAACCAGCTCGGAGACCACGTCGCCACCGCCGCCGCATCGAACGTCGTGATCACCCAGCCCGTACTCTCGGTGAGCAGCAGCCACGTCGGCAACTTCAGGCAAGGGGAACTCAACGATCAATACACGCTGGTTGTCAGCAACAGCGGCAGCGCCACCTATGCGCCGGTGACGCTCGTCGATACGCTGCCAGCGGGAATGACCGCGATATCGATCTATGGAGATGGTTGGGCCTGCACGCTTGCGACGTTGATCTGCACGCGCAGCGACGCGCTGGCGAAGGGAAGTTCTTATCCTCCGGTTACCGTCAATCTTCGCGTCAGCAGCAGCGCCGCGGCCTCGCTGAGCAACAACGCGACGGTCTCGTCGAATGGAATCGAAGCCTCCAGCGATGACGCAACTACGATCTCCTGCATCGCCGGCACTCATATGACGGCTGGCGGTTGTATTCCGTGCGGCGCATCGACCTATGAATCCAACGGAGCTTGCGTCGCCTGCTCAGACGCGGGGACGACCGTGCACGAATATATGAGCGCAGCCTGCACTGCGACCGCAGACGCGGTCTATTCGCCGTGCGATTCCAATTGCGATACCTGTGCGGGCAGCGCGACCCACTGTACGGGATGCGGCAGCGGTTCGACTCTCGATGGTGGAAGCTGCGTGCGCTGCACAGTCTGCGCGCCGGGCAGTCACCAGAATGCGGCGTGCACGAGCGGAGCGGACACAACGTGTGAACTCTGCGCGCCAGGCTCTGCGGCACCGCAGGCGGGCCAGCTTGCGTGCGATCTCTGTGATGCAGGTACCTTCACTTCAATTCAGGGAGCAATCACATGCGAGACGTGCCCGCCCGGGACCTTCTCCGACGCTGGGCAGAATGTCTGCCCGCGCTGCGCGGCCGATCGCGTTGCGCCCGCCGGGGATACCATGGGGTGCCTGCCGTGCGAACCCGGGACATATCCGAGCGCTGATAATACGGTGTGTATCCCTTGCGCGCCTGGCACGGCGACGATGGGCGGCGAAGCTGCCTGCACGATCTGCCCGCCCGGCAAGTTTGCCTCGGGAAACGGAAACGAGATCTGTTTCGACTGCCTGCTGAATACCTATGCCCCGAATATCGGCGCGACAAGCTGTATGGCCTGCCCGCCGGGAATGCAGGCTCCTCAATTCGGTGCGGCCCAATGCCAAAGCTGCCCCGACAACCAGTTCCTCTCCGACGCGGGCTGCGTCGATTGCTCCGGCGCCTGCGGGGCGAATCAATACCTCGCCAGCGCGTGCAGCGATGCGGCCGATCGGGTCTGCGGAAATTGCGACACGAGCTGCGCCACCTGCAGGGGAACGCCGACTCAATGCACGAGCTGTAATCCCGGTTCATATCTGCAAGGAACAGATTGCATTGCCTGCTCTGCGTGCGCGCCCGGGAGTTACCAGCAAGCAGCGTGCACGGCTTCGACGGATACGGTCTGCGCGCAATGCTCCGCGGGGAGTTATGCCTCGACCGATCACGCATCGACATGCACGCCGTGCGCAGCGGGAAGCTATGCGGCCGATGCCGGTGCGACGGCCTGCGCACCTTGCCTTGCGGGAACCTATTCTGGAGTTGGACAGAACAGCTGCTCGGCTTGTGCGGCGGGCGAGGTCGCACCCTCTGCGCTCTCGGCGAACTGCCTCGCGTGCGCGGCAGGCAGTTATCCAGACAACACCAATACTGCGTGTATCAACTGCCCGACCGGGACCTATTCGCAGGCAGGAGATTCCGCGTGCACCGCCTGCGCCGCCGGCACGGCTGCGGTTTCCCTGGGCTCCCCCTCATGTACCGCCTGCGCCGCGGGGGCGTTCGCTGCCGGCGTCGGTTCAACGAGTTGCGGCGCCTGCCCTGCGGGAACCGCCGCCGCTGGTATCGGGAGCACGAGCTGCGTTGCTTGCGCGCAGGGGACGTATGCGCAGGCGGGATCCACCGGCTGCACCGATTGCGGCAGCTGCGACGATGCGAACGACTGCACGACCGATCTCTGCAGCCCGACGCTCGGCTGCACGCACACGGCGATCGCGGGCTGCCATGCAGTGAAGAGCGGCGGAGGCTGCTCGTCGACCCCGACTGGCGCGGTCGATCTCGCGGCGCTCGCGCTGCTGGCGGCCCTGCTGCAATCGAGACGGCGGCGCGCCTGACGCGGATTGAGCGGGAAGTTCGCATGGAGCGGTCGATCCAATCGTGCCTCGCCGGGGCGCGGTCGAGGATTGGACAACGAGAGTGATTGCGAGCAAACAGCCTGTGCATATGCGCGCGCCGCAAGAAGGAGCGTCTGCTCCGTGTGGTGGTTGGTCGCAGGCCGTCGGGAATGGCCCGACGTAGGGTGCTGCTGCCGATGGGAGCCTGCACGGTCCGGCGGCAGTTTGTTTCGTGGTTCCTGGGCCAAAACGTGGAGATGCGTCATATGCGTCAGCCGAATATCCTTGCCCTTGCTGGTCTGTTTGGAATCGCAAGCCTGGTGGCCTGCAGCAGCAGCAGCGACCACAATCCGAGTGAGCTGCTCTCGACACTCAAGGCCTCGGCTTCGAGCGCAGTCGCGAACGGCGTTGATACGACGACGCTGACGATCGTTGCCAACAACGCGGGAGGGAGCATCCTGCCCGGAGTCCAGGTCTCGCTGGTTGTCACCGGAGGCACGGGAAACCTGCTCAGCGCCGCGGAGGGAGCCACTGCGGCAAATGGAATCTTCACGGCTGCACTCAGCTCGACGAGCGCGGGAATCAAGACGATTAACGCCACGCTCGGAGCAGGGGCCTCGGCGGTTACCATATCGACCACGGTCTCCTTCACCGCCAATGCTCCCTCCCCGGTCAACAGCTCGATCACCGTTACTCCCGCGGGCCTGGTGGCCGACGGGGTTGCTGTCGCCAATATCAAGGTGTCGGTTCTGGATTCCGAGCGTGCGCCCGTCGTTGGCCAGGCGGTGGTGCTGACCGCAACGGGCGCGGGCAATACGTTCACGCCGCCGACGGGGACGACGAACGCAGATGGCACGTTTGGCGCGCAGCTGGTCTCGACCGGGGCTGGGCTCAAGACGGTGACGGCCACCGTGGGCGACGTTACGCTGACGACGACGGTCACCTTCGTCGCGGGCGCGCCCGCAACTGGCAGCACGACGTTCACCACGGCAACCAGGTCGTTGATTGCAGATGGCAATCAAAGCATCCCGATTTCAATTTCCGTTGCCGATACGAATGGAAACCCGGTCAACGGGCTGGCCGTGGCGCTGAGCAGTGACGCGACCGGAGATCTGTTCGCGCCGGCTTCCGGTGCGACGGGGCCCGATGGTCTGTTCGCTTCATCGTTCTCGACCACCAGCTCCGGCGCAAAGAAGCTGACCGCCACGATTGGAACTGGCAGCACAAAATACGTGGTGACGGCGATGGTCACAGCAACCGCGGGAACATTCTCCGCGGTGCATTCCTCGATTACAGCGATGCCTCCGATCGCGGTCGCGGATGGACTCTCCGCGATGACCGTCACGGTCCAGGGGAGCGACGCGCACGGGAATCCGCTCGTGGGGGAACCGGTCGCGTTGACGGCGCAAGGTGATGCGAGCACCTGGACGCAATCTGGCGGAATGCTCGACGCCAACGGGCAGTACACGACGACGTTGTATTCCACGCTGGCCCAGACCGAGCAGATCAGCGCCGCCTTCGGCGCCTCGACAGCCGACGTTGTAACTGCGGCAGTCACGTTTGTTGCCGGCGCGAAATCGAAGCTCGTCTTCGCCATGCAGCCCTCGAGCGCGGTCTCCGGCAGCGCCATCAGCCCGAATATCTCTGTCACGCTCGAGGACGCTCACGGCAACATCATCAGCAGCGATTCAAGCAGCGTGGTGACGCTCGCCATTCAAGACAACCCGGGCAACGGAAACTTGTCTGGAATCGCGACTGCCGTTGCAAACAGCGGCGTCGCGACGTTCGGCGCACTGTCGATGAACAAGGCCGGCACCGGCTATACCCTCTCAGCCTCGGCGCCCGGATATGCAACCTCGACGAGCAATCCGTTCAATATCAGCGCCGGAGCCAAGAGCAACGCGGCATTTACAGTTGAGCCATCGGCATTGGTCGCCGGTTCGACGATCGCGCCAGCTCTCGCGGTTTCTCTCGAAGACTCGGCAGGCAACGTGATCACGGGCGATTCGAGCACGATCGTCACCGTGTCGATCGGCAACAATCCGAACGGTGGAACACTCTCCGGAAGCGCGACGGCACGGGCCAATGCCGGAGTCGCGACCTTCTCGGGGCTCAGCATCAATAAGAGCGGCAACGGGGTCACGCTGGTCGCTGCGGCCTCCGGTTATGCGAGCGCAACGAGCAACCCATTCAACATTTCGCCCGGCGCGAAGAGCGGCGCGGCCTTTACTGTGCAGCCGGGAACCACTGTCGCGGGAGCAACCGCAGCTCCTGTTGCAGTTTCACTTCTGGATGCGAACGGGAACGTCATCAGCGGAGATTCAACGACGCTGGTTACTCTGTCGATTGGAACGAACCCGGCGACCGGGACGCTCGCGGGCACATTGACCGCGACTGCCAACAGCGGAGTCGCGACATTCTCCTCCCTGAGCATCAACAAGAGCGGTAACGGATATACGCTGGTCGCCGCGGCGCCTGGCTACTCCTCGGTGACCAGCAGTGCGTTCAACATCACGCCGGGTGCAAAGAGCGCTGTGACCTTCACGACGCAGCCGAGTTCAACCACCGCCGGCGCGGCATTCTCGCCCGCCGTCGTGGTCGCGTTGGAGGATACAAATGGGAATATCATTACCTCCGATTCGAGCACGCTCGTGACGTTGCAGATCGGTACGAATCAGAATGGCGCCGCGCTCGCTGGAACGACCGCCGTGACCGCCAACAACGGCGTGGCGACCTTCCCCGGTGTAAGCATCAATAAGACCGGCACCGGCTATACGCTCTCTGCAGCCGCATCCGGCTATACAGGTATCGCAAGCAGTTCGTTCAACATCACGCCCGGCGCAAAGAGCGGCGCGGCGTTCATTGCGCAACCGTCCAACACGGCCTCGGGTTCGACTCTGACCTCCGTTACCGTTGCGCTCGAAGACGCCAGCGGAAATGTGATAACCAGCGATAGCACCACCGTGGTCTCGCTCTCGATTGGAACGAATCCGGCCGGAGGGTCGCTCTTCGGAACCACGACAGCCAAGGCCAGCAGTGGCGTCGCGACGTTCTCGACCCTCACCATCGATAAGAGTGGCGTTGGATATACGCTGACCGCAGCGGCATCGGGATATGGCGTTGCGACCAGCAATGCGTTCAACATCGCGCCCGGAGCAAAGAGCAACGCCGTGTTCGTGGCCCAGCCGTCTACAACCGCTGCCGGTGCATCGATATCGCCCTCTGTGACGGTCGCGCTCGAGGACGCCAACGGAAACGTGATTGCATCTGATTCGGTCACGGTCGTGACGATCTCCATCGGTACAAATCCGAATAGCGGAACACTTTCCGGGACGGCGACAGCAACGGCGACCAACGGCGTCGCGACGTTCTCCAACCTGGGCATCAACAAGAGTGGAAATGGATACACGCTGACCGCAGTGGCGGCGGGATATGGCAACGGAACGAGCAGCGGGTTCAACATTACGCCGGGCGCGAAATCCAGCACGGTGTTTGCTGTTCAACCGGCGGCAACGACGGCAGGGGCCTCGATTTCGGCGGTGGTTGTTGCGCTCGTCGACGCGAACGGCAACGTGATCACCGGCGACTCGACCACAGGAATTGTAATCGCCATCGGTACGAATCCAGGCGGCGGTACGCTCGCGGGAACCCTGTCGGTCACGGCCCACAACGGGATTGGAACGTTCTCCGGCCTGAACATCGACAAGAGCGGGAACGGCTATACCCTCAGCGCCACGGCGGCTGGATACGCTGTGACCACGAGCAGTCCGTTTAATATCGTGCCGGGAGCAAAGAGCGGTATGGCGTTTACGGTCCAACCGACCTCGGCCGCGTCAACGGCCTCGCTCGGCACGATGACCGTCGCTCTCGAGGACGCGAATGGAAATCTGATCAGCTCCGATTCGACCACCGTGGTCACCCTCGCGATTGGAGCAAACCCGAATTCAGGCACGCTCTCCGGAACGACGACGGTCACAGCGACCAACGGACTGGCGAGTTTCTCGGGCTTAAGCATCGATAAGAGCGGCGTCGGCTATACGTTGTCAGCCACCGCATCCGGTTATGCGAACAGCACCAGCAGCCCGTTCAACATCACGCCGGGAGCAAAGAGCAACGCGGTCTTTACCGCGCAGCCGGCAACCAGCGCGGCGGGCGTGGCCATCTCCCCGCCTGTGATCGTGGCGCTCGAGGACGCCAACGGGAATATCATCAGCACCGATTCAACCACCATCGTCACGCTGGCGATCAGTTCGAATCCCAATAGCGGAACTCTCTCCGGGACGACCTCAATCGGCGCCATCAACGGCGTGGCAACCTTCGGGACCCTGAGCATCAATAAGAGCGGCAACGGGTATGCCATTGCTGCAACGGCGACTGGCTATGCCGGCGCGAACAGCACCGCGTTCAACATCACCGAGGGCGCCAAGTCGGCCGAGAGCTTTACCGTCCAGCCCTCGTCGAGTGTCGCGGGCGCGGCGATCTCCCCCATTACGGTTGCGTTGATGGACGCATATGGAAACATGATTA
This sequence comes from uncultured delta proteobacterium, assembly GCA_903911145.1. GTDB lineage: Bacteria > Myxococcota > Myxococcia > Myxococcales > 40CM-4-68-19 > CAIWCD01. The sequence continues at coordinate 16,967 of CAIWCD010000024.1, forward strand.
CTGATGATTCGACCACGGCCGTCACGCTGTCCATCGGAGCGAATCCGAATGGCGGAACGCTTTCGGGAACCACGACAGTCACGGCCAGCAGCGGTCTTGCGACATTCTCCGGACTCAGCATCAACAAGAGCGGCAGTGGCTATACGCTGACGACCTCCGCCACTGGTTACGGGAATGCGACCAGCAGCGCGTTCAACATTACGCCGGGCGCCAAGAGCAATGCGGTCTTTACCGTGCAACCCGCGGCCGCGACCGCCGGCGCCGCGCTTCCCTCGTTGTCTGTCTCGCTTGAAGACTCGAATGGGAATGTGATTGTCAGCGATTCAACCACCGTCGTCACGCTCGATATCGGGACCAATCCAAACGGCGGGACGCTCTCAGGAACAGCAACCGCCCAGGCCAGTGGCGGAGTCGCGACCTTCTCCAGTGTGAGCATCAATAAGACCGGGATTGGATATACGCTCACGGCCAGCGCGTCGGGGTATTCCTCCGCGACCAGCAACGGCTTCAACATCACGCCCGGGTCCAAGAGCACCGCCGTGTTTTCCCTCCAGCCGGCAAATGGCACGGCGGGAGCAGCATTGGCATCCGTCACGGTTGCGCTTGAGGATGTGAATGGAAATATCATTACCGGCGATTCAGCCACCACCGTCACGGTCTCCATCGGCACCAATCCGAATCACGGAACGCTATTCGGCACGGCGACGGTGACGGCCAGCGGCGGACTCGCCACCTTCTCCGGTTTGAGCATCGATAAGAGTGGGGTTGGTTATACGCTCGCAGCCATCGCCTCGGGATATACGGCCGCGGCCAGCACCGGGTTCAACATCATCCCTGGTGCAAAGAGCGTCGCCGTCTTTACCGGGAGCCCGGCCAGCGCAATCGCGGGTTCCTCGATAACGCCCGTGACCGTCTCGCTTGAGGACGCGAACGGAAACGTGATCACCGGCGATTCAACCACCTCCGTGACAATTGGAATCGGCACGAATCCCAACTCCGGCACGCTCTCCGGTACCGCAACGGTGACGGCCAACAGCGGGGTTGCGACGTTCGCAAGCCTGAGCATCAACAAAGCGGGAGTTGGATATACCCTCAGCGCCGCGGCGTCCGGTTATTCGAATGGAACGACCGGTCTGTTCAACGTCACGCCCGGTGCGAAGAGCGTTGCGGTATTCACGACGCAGCCGAGCGCGGCTGCGGTTGGCGTTGCAATCTCTCCCTCTGTCGTCGTGGCGCTCGAAGACGCGTATGGAAATATCATCACGAGCGATTCAACCAGCACGATCACCATCGGCATTGGAAACAACGCCAGCGCAGGTTCACTCTCAGGTGCAACGACGGCGACCGCGACCGCGGGGGTCGCCACCTTCTCGAATCTGAGCATGAATCAAGTGGGCACCGGATATACCCTGACCGCGGCGGCGCCCGGCTACACGACCGGTCCCAGCAGCGCGTTCAATATCAATGGCGTGCCGTCAATCTCGGGCTTCTCACCAGCCGCCATCTCTGTGGTGGGCGGAAGCCTGGCCATCAACGGGACCAACTTCGATCCGGCAAACGCGACCGTTACGATTGGGGGGGCGTCCGTCTCGATCGTGTCCGTCTCTGCGACGCGGATTGTCGTCACCGTACCGCCGGCGCAGGCAGCTGCGCCGCAGACCGTGGTCGTCACGTCTCAATCCAACGCCAGCGCAGGCGCCTCTCTGCCGTTCGTGCTGAAGTTCACGATCTCCGTCGATGGAGACCTGAGCGACTGGCCGTCCGCTGCGCTCGTTGGATCCGACTCGGTTTCCAGCTCCTGGTCTTCGACCAATACGTTGACCAGTCTCTATATGGGATATGACGCCAACTATCTCTATATCGGGATCCAGGGAGTCACCGAGGCCTCCAACGCGATCGTTGGATATCTCTCGATTGGAAATCTGGCCTGGGGGTCAGGAAATATCGCGACAACCCTCAATGAGCACAACAACCACAGCAACGGCCAGGATGCTTTGGGAGACGAGATGTCCTCCGCCTTCAATGTAACGGCCTCGGGTTTCCTCGCTCAATATGGATTCGGCCTGTTCGGTACCGCAAATGGACTTACCAACGGCATCTCGCCTGGCCTCGGGGCGCGCAGATTCCTCAACACGACCAATTTTGACTGGGTGACTTCGTCAGTGGAACAGGCGAACAACTCCGGCACCAACGGAATCGAGTTTGCAATCCCCTGGCAGACAGTCGGTACCGGTTCGGATCTCTTCGTTCCGTTTCCGACCGGCGGGGCGAGCCCGCTCTCCATCAGCGCGTTCGTGCGCATCGTGAGCTGCAGCGGCGGCTGCTTCCCCAACCAGTCACTGCCACTTGATCCGAATGCGACCTCGAACAACTCAACCGTCGCTGAGACGATCACCAAGGTCTCTACAATCCAGATCTACTAAGGCGCGGGAATCAGACGTGCGTTAGTTCGTGCACGTCTCCTCTGAGACCCGCTGCAGCTTCCCCGCGCGCTCGAGATCGGTCGAGATGGTGAACCCGCGCGCTGCCTTCTTGAACGTGAAGATTGCTCCGTGCGGGGCTGCGCCGTTCGTCGTCGGCTCGCCGTCAGCCTTGAAGACAAGCGCGTCGCCGGGCTCTGCATAGAGTGTCACGGTCAATCCCTGGTTGTTGATCGCGCTGTGAACATATTTCTTCTTCGCCAGATCCCATCCGAAGTATCCGCTCGCCTTGATCTGATTCGGCTGCTCCCTGGTCCGCGGCTGCTCATATTCAAAGCCGAGAAAGTATCGGTCGAGCTTCCAGGCCGTCGTGATGCGCGAACTCTTCGCCACGCGCTCACCCGATTCGTTGTGCCAGGTGCCGGTGCAGGAGAAGCTTCCGACGAGGAACTCGAGCGCTGCCAACTCGGCCGCCGGATGCGTGGCGACGGCAGTCGTTGCGGCTGCGCCGCTCTCTGCCGCGAAGGCCCCTGCGGCAAGGGCGAGAAACGTTCCGGCTACAAACCATCCAGCGAGGAGCTTGTTCATGGAATCCTCCAAATCAAGATTTGGTCGCGCACCCTACACCCGGCGATTAATTACTGCGCGGGCTTCCCCTTGTGCGGCGTGATGCGCAGCGAGGTCGCCTCGAGATCGAGTTGATACCAGGGGTCGCTCGCGGCAAGGCGCGGACTTGGATTGGCCGTATCCAGCGGCGGTAACTGAAAGCGGTTCTCCGGACTCAGGACCATCGGGAGCCGGAAGGCGAGGACGCCGAACGTATAATAGGTGCGGCCCTGATAGTCCTGGTGGTCGAGATAGGTGAAGGTATATCCGCCGATGTTGTAGACCATATTCAAGGCGTCGGGACGAAACGGGAACTGGTCGCCAAACTGGCCCGTATAACTCGTGCGCGCCGGTGGCTCGGCGAGCCGGTTGAGGGTGCGAGCCTGCATATTGAATTGGTAATAGCGCTGCTGATCGAGCGAGAACGTCTCGGGCTCGACTGCGCCGCCCGGATATCCCCAGGTGTATCGGAGCTCGCGTTGGTGCCCGTCCTGGCTTACGCGGTAGAGGTCGCTCTGCTGGCTGCGCTCGACGCCGCTGACCTTGAAGCGGCGGACGTCGCGCTTGAGGAACGCCAGTTGAATCCCCTCTGGGAAATCGAGCGAGTGGCCCTCGGAAAGGTCGAATGGGACGCCGAAAGAACCCTTCATATGATCATCTCCCAGTGCAGGACCCATCGCGCTCGAAAGGCATATGGCGATCAGTGGGCTGGCCCTGATTGCTAAGCGCATCCTAATTGTATCCATAGCGCCGGACGAACCAGGTCTTCACCACCTGCGCCAGTGCCGCATAGGACAACAAGATCCCGACCAGCCAGAGGAAGAAGATGGGCGGGAGCGGCACCATCCCGAGCGAGCTTGCGAACGGAGAGAACGGAATGATGATGCCCATCGCCATCACCGCCAGTGTCGTCAACGCCAGAGGGCGGGATGGACTGCTCTGGATGAAGGGGATCTTGCGCGTGCGGATCATATGCACGATCAGCGTTTGCGAGAGCAGTCCCTCGACAAACCAGGCCGATTGAAAGAGCGACGCGTGGGCAGGGGTATTGGCTTTCAGGACGAAATACATCAGCGCGAACGTGACGTAGTCGAACACCGAACTGACCGGTCCAAAAAAGAGCATGAAGCGGCGGATATCGTCGAGCTTCCATTGCCGCGGCTTGAGCAGATATTCGTCGTCGACGCGATCGAACGGAATGGCGAGCTGGGAAAAATCGTAGAGCAGATTCTGCGTCAGCAATTGAATCGGCAGCATGGGCAGGAAGGGGAGAAACGCGCTCGCGCCAAGGACGGAGAACATATTCCCGAAGTTCGAGCTGGTGCCCATCTTGATATACTTGACGATATTGCCGAAGACCCGGCGGCCCTCGAGGACGCCGTGCTCGAGGACGAGCAGATCCTTCTCGAGGAGAATCAGATCGGCAGACTCCTTGGCGATATCAACGGCATTATCGACGGAGATACCAACGTCGGCGGCGCGCAGGGCGGGCGCGTCGTTGATTCCGTCGCCCATGAAGCCGACGACATGGCCGTTGCGCTGGAGCGCGCGCACGACCCTTTCCTTATGTGCGGGCGAGAGGCGGGCAAAGAGCGTCGCCTCCTCGACAAGGCCATCGAGTTGCGCGTCCGTCGCGCTCTCGACATCGTTGCCGAGCAGCACGCGCGTCACCGAGAGCCCGACGTCCGCGCAGATCTTCTTCGCCACGATATCGTTGTCGCCAGTGAGCACCTTGACCTTGACGCCCGCCTTGTCGAGCGCGGAGAGCGCCTCGTGCGTCGACTCCTTCGGGGGATCAAGGAAGGCGATATATCCGCGCAGAATGAGATCGGACTCGTCCTCTTTGGAGAAGACCGCGCGCGTGGAATCGACGTGCCGATACGCGACGGCGAGGACGCGGAAGCCCTGGCCCTGCAGCTGGTCGAGCTCTGCGATTAAATCGGGGAGAAGAAACGGGTCGAGGTCGACGATGTCCCCGTGAATCTCCATCTGCGAGCAGCGCTTGAAGACCGCCTCCGGCGCGCCTTTCGCGATGAGCGTCCGTTTGCCCGCGAGGTCGAGCACCACCGACATGATGCGACGCGAGAAGTCGAAGGGGATCTCGTCGACCTTCGCGACCTGCTCGGTGGAGATCTGCTTGTGCGCGAGCACCGCCTTATCGAGGAGATTCTTCAGGCCCGTCTGGTGAAATGAATTCAGCCACGCATATTCAAAGACGCCATCGTCCTCGTCGCGCGCGACGTCGCAATACTTCTCAAGGATGATTCGATCCTGCGTCAGCGTGCCGGTCTTATCGGTGCAGAGCACATCCATTGCACCGAAGTTCTGGATCGAGTTGAGCCGCTTGACGATCACCTTCTTGCGGGACAGCGCGACCGCGCCGATGGCCAGCGTGCCGGTGACAATCATGGGGAGCATTTCGGGCGTTAATCCAACCGCGATTGCGAGCGCGAAGAAGAAGGCCTCCTTCCAATCGTGCTTGGTGAGGCCATTGACGAGGAAGACGAGCATCGTCATGACGGCCATGAAGCGCAGCAGCAGCAGACTGACGCCGCTGATGCCGCGCTCGAAGCTTGTCGGCGGGCGGCGGCGGGCGAGGCTCTCCGCAACGCTTCCGAGATAGGTCGCGTCGCCGATATTAATCACCACCACCAATGCCGTCCCGCTCGTCACGTTGGTGCCGAGGAAGGCGATATTGGCGAGCTCGAGCGGATTGGTCGGCGGCAGCGCTGCGCTCGACACGCTCTTCTCGATCGGGAGCGCCTCGCCGGTTAATGCCGATTGGGCAACGAAGAGATCCTTCGCCGCGAGGAATCGGACGTCGGCGGGCACCATATCGCCCGCAGCGAGGCGCACGACATCGCCGGGCACCAGTTCGCGAATGGGGATCTCTTGAATGCCTGCAACACCATTGGCGTGCCGCAGGACTGTGCAGGTGACGCGGACCATCTCCTGGAGCTTCTGCGCAGCGAGGCTCGCGCGTCTCTCCTGAAAGAAGCGCAAGAGGCCGCTGAGCATGACCATCGCGCCGATGATCAGCGCCGATTCGTGATCGTCGGTGAACCAGGAGATGACCGCGAGCACGGTGAGCAGCGCGGAGAACGCATTCGCGAAGCCGTGCCAGAGTTGCAGATACCAGGCGGGCGGCCGCTCGTGCGCGACCTGGTTGAGACCGTGCTCATCGCGGCGGGACGTCACCGCCTCTTCGGTCAGCCCCTGTTGCGTCGTGCCTTGTGCCGCGAGCAGTTCATCAATGCTCTGCGCGGCAGCAACGTGGAGGCGCTGGTTGGCAGCAACGCGATCAGGCCGCTGCGGCGCGATCGTGCGGCCGCTGCGACGGAATTGAACCAGGTCTGCGAGCGCTTCTCGAAGCATGCGTCACTCCATTTCCCGAGCCGGCGCGTTCGTCAAGCGACACTCTCTGGATTTCTTTGCGGCGATACATTTCGGTGTAGCTTGCGCCGCCATGAACCTCCCGCGCCTGCTCCGCTCCCCTCTGCGCACGTTGACCCATTCGTTGCTCGCGACGACGCTCGCCTGCGCTGCCGCTCCTCGTGCGCCAACGCACGCGGCCGATCCCGCTCCCTGGATCGCCGGCTCGAAGAGCGCGCCGCAATCGGTGCCGGCGTCGCCGGGCGAAGTCCGCCTGCGCGATCTGCGCCGACTCACCTTTGGCGGTCAGAACGCCGAAGCCTACTGGTCGACCGATGGCCGGCAATTGATGCTGCAATCGCGCGCGCTGGGCGATACCTGCGACCGGATCTATCGAGTCGATGTGCCGCCCGCACGGCCCGGACTCGCTGGGCTTGCGACCGCAAATGCTGCTGCGGCGACGGTATCGGCGAATCCTGCAACGGGTCCGGCCGTGAGCTTTAATCCCGTCAGCGACGGGGCGGGAGCGACGACCTGCAGCTACTTCCTCCCCGGCGATCAGGAGGCGATCTTCGCCTCGACCCAGCTTGGAGGCGCGGCCTGCCCGCCCAAGCCCGACCGCTCGAAGGGATATGTCTGGGCCATCTATCCCGAGTACGACATCTTCAAGACGACTCTCGAAGGAAAGCCGCTGCAGCGGCTCACCGATGCGCCGGGATATGACGCCGAGGCGACGGTCTGCCGCAAAGACGGCAGCATCCTCTTCACGTCGATGCGCGACGGTGATCTCGAGCTCTATCGGATGGACCGCGACGGCAAGAACGTGAAGCGGCTGACCCGCGCGATTGGATATGACGGCGGGGCATTCTTTAATGACGATTGCAGCAAGATCGTCTGGCGCGCATCTCGCCCGCGCGCCGGGGCTGAGCTCGATGAGTATCAATCCTTATTGAAGCAGAATCTCGTCAAGCCGGGCCAGCTCGAGCTCTGGGTCGCCAATGCCGACGGCACCGACGCGCAGCAGATCACCTGGCTCAATGCCGCCTCGTTCGGACCATCATTCCTTCCGGGCGGCAAGCGGATCATCTTCTCGTCGAACTATGGCGATCCGAGCGGGCGGGAGTTCAATCTCTTCGCGGTTGATATCGACGGCTCGCACCTCGAGCAGATCACGACGGCAGCGGGTTTCGATGGCTTCCCGCTGATCTCGCCCGATGGCTCCCTGCTTGTGTTTGCTTCGAATCGCACCTCGGGTCCGATGTCGCACGAGACCGATCTCTTCCTCGCGAATTGGGATGCGGCAGCAAAGCCGACCTATCTTCCCAACGCTGCCGATCGGCTGCGCGCGGACGTTGATTATCTCGCTGATCCTGCCCGTGAGGGACGCGGTGTGGGAACGCCCGGATTGGAAGCGGCCGGGGCATATATCGAGGCGCGATACAAAGAGTTGGGAATGAAGCCCGCCGGCGATGTCGTCAATGGAGTCGCGACGGCGCGCAATGCCTTCGTGGTTCCGCTCGCGGCCAAGCTGGGCGCGGGCGCGGCATTAACCCTGAATGGAACCGCGGTGGCGGCGGACCAGTTCCGTCCGATGGCCTGGAGCGCGAGCGGGAAGGTATCAGGCGAGCTGGTATTCGCCGGATATGGAATCCATCGGCCCGATCTCGGCCGCGATGATTACGAGAAGATCAGCGCGAAGGGAAAGATCGCCGTGGTGCGCCGCTTCGCGCCGACGACCGGTTCGTTCGAGAGCACGGCCGAGCAGCGGCGCGCGGGAGATCTGCACGCGAAGGCCTTTGCTGCGCGCGAGGCCGGTGCGGTTGCATTGCTCGTGGTCGATTGGCCCGAGAAGCCGAGCGATGCGCCGGCCGATTGGAAAGCGCCGGCCGAGGCGCCGCTCCCGTCGCTCGCGGTCGAGGAGATGGGAGATGCGGGGCTTCCTGTCATCGTCGTGCGTCGCGAGGCCGCGCAGGCGCTGCTCGAGACGCTGACGGCGCCACGTCCCGCGCAGCGCTCGACCAAGCCTGGCGCGGGTCGGCGCGGCCCAGAGCCGAAGGGACCGATGGGCCAGCTTGAGCTGCAGCTCTCGATTGAATCGACGCCCGCATTTAATGTCGTCGGGCGCGTGACGGCGGGTGCTCCCGAGGCCGAGCGGCTGCCGGGCGTGATTGTCGTCGGCGCTCATTATGACCACCTCGGATATGGCGGAATGGGCTCGCTGGATCCCGATAGCAAGGCGCCGCATCTCGGTGCGGACGACAATGCCAGTGGCACAGCGGCATTAATGGAGATCGCCCGCACGTTGACGGCCGAGCGTGCGCAGCTCAAGCGCGACGTGATCGTGATCGCCTTCTCGGGCGAAGAGCGCGGCCTGCTCGGCTCGACCGCCTTTACGCGCGCACCGCCTCCTGGGGTCGCGATGAAGGATATCAAGGCGATGATCAATCTCGATATGGTCGGGCGCCTTCGCGATAACAAGCTCACCGTGCTGGGCGGCGATTCAGCAGCGGAGTGGCCGTCGCTGGTCAACGGCGCCTGCGAGAGCGCGCGGATTGCCTGTTCAATCAGCGGCGATGGATATGGTCCGTCGGATCAGACGCCGTTCTTCGCGGCCGGAATTCCCATCATTCATTTCTTCACGGGCGCGCATTCCGACTATCACAAGCCCTCGGATATCGCGGAGCGCGTGAACGCGGCTGGCGCGGCCGCGATTGCTCGCATAGCTGCAACGGCGATCGAGGGCGCGGCCAATCGCGCGCAGGCCTTGACCTATAAGAGCGCGCCGCCGCCGCTGCCGCACGGGGATATGCGCAGCTTCCGCTCGTCATTGGGAACGATCCCCGATTATGCTGGTCCGCCCGCAGGAAGCCCCGCGGGAATGCTGCTCGCGGGCGTGCGCGCGGGAGGCCCTGCCGATAAGGGGGGATTAAAGCGCGGCGATATCCTCACGCGGCTTGGCCCGCACGAGATCCGCGGCGTCGAGGATCTGATGCAGGTCCTGATGGAGAAGAAGCCCGGCGAGACGCTGCACGCGGTGGTCGTGCGCGATGGCAAGGAGATCGAGACGCAGGTGACGCTGGGCGAGAGCCGGCTTTAGTCAGCTCTTGCGTTCGTCGAGCTGCGCGCGCAGCTCGGCGATCTCGTCTGCCTGGGCCTTCAGGCAGCGCGCGATGTGGATCCCCATCGTTCCAAGGAACGTGAGCGCTATCGCGCAACCGTTTAATAGACCCATCGTCGGATCAATCGGGCTGGTACCAATGCCATGCCGCAGGCGATGGATGTTGCCCGCGGATACGACGAGGAGGATGACCCCTCCGATGAAGAGCGAGAGAATGGCAGTCTGCCAGATGGGGCCGAGATGCGGTGTGCGCTGCACTTTGTCGTTCGCCATGGACTTCGCTCCGATCTAACGCTCAACCGCCAATGCCATTCGACTACTTCTTCACAACCGTGATCTTGATATCGGTCTGCTTATCGTCGCTCTTGGCGTGAATCAGCGCGTCGCCGACCGCAAGGCCCCACGCGGAGCCGCCGCCGTCGATGCGCACGATCGAGGGATTGCTCGAGGTGAAGCGGATATCGCGGTTTGCGCGGACCTTGCCGTCGATGCCGAGCGCGACGACTTGCAGCTTGGTGGGATCGGCGTCGACCTTCAGCGTCAGCTGATCGGGATCGGCCTTGAGCGACTCGACGAGATCGACCTCGACGGCGATCTCGGCGGAGAGCTCAGCCCAGCGCGCGGTGATGACGGTGTGGCCCGAGGTCAGCGCGGCGACTTCGCCGTTCGCGTCGACGGCGGCGATGAAGGGATCGCGCGAGGTCCAGGTGGCGCGCTCGGTCGGAAAGACGGTTCCACGGCGGTCCATCATCTTGCCGTGCAGACGCACCGACTCGCCCTTGTGCTGCAGGCGCGGCATGTGCGGATCGATCTCGATGTGGTCCGGCCGCTCGCAGGCGGAACAGAGAAGGGCGAGCGTAGAGAGCGCGCACGCGGTGCTGCGGGAGAGGCTGCGGTTCAGACGAGTGCCGATCATGAGTGCCGCGATACCAACGTGGCCGCGCACGGCCCATCCGCCGTCCGCCCGAGACGCCTGCCGCGACCGCTGCACCGCTCTGCGTCGTTGTCACGCGCCCACAGGGCGAGGTAGGTACACGGCCCCTCGCATGTCCATCCTCGTGAATCTCGGCGGCCGCCTCCTCCCTCCCGAGCAGGCCCTGGTGCCGGTGCTCGATCGCGGCTTTCTCTATGGAGACTCCGTCTACGAGGTGCTGCGGACCTACGCGGGCGTGCCGTTTGCGCTCTCGCAACATCTCGATCGGCTCGAGGGCTCTGCGTCGCGCATCGGCCTTGCGCTCCCTCTGCGTTCGCTCATCGAGACGGAGATCGCGCGCACACTCTCCGCGTCCGGAAACGCCGACTCGTACATCCGCGTGATGGTCACGCGCGGCGAGGGAACGTTCGGCCTCGCGCCGTCTCTTTCCGACGAGCCACGCCTCGTAATCCTCGTGCGGCCGCTCGAACTGCCTGCGCCGGAGCTCTATGCTCGCGGGCTGCATCTGGCGATCGTGCCTGTGCGGCGCAACGATCCGCGCACGCTCGATCCGAAAGCGAAGACGGGCAACTATCTCAACAGCGTGCTCGCGATCGCGCAGGCGCGTGCGGCGGGCGCAGACGACGCGATCTTTCTCGACCTGAAAGATCGGATCACCGAGTGCTCGAGCGCGAACATCTTCTTCGTCAAGGAGTCGGTCGTGGTGACGCCGCCGCTGACGCAAGGGCTGCTCGCGGGGATCACGCGAGGCCGCGTGATCGACGTCGCCCGCGCTGCGAAAATTCTTGTGCGCGAGGAGCCGCATGGCACGGGCGCGCTCACGCAGGCCGACGAGGTGTTCGTCACCAGCACGCTGCGTGAGGTGATGCCGGTGACGCGCCTGACGTTCCTCGGGGAGAGCGCGCCGGGTCCGCATGCGGTCGGCAGTGGCGTGCCCGGGCCGATGGCGCTGCGGCTGCGTGAGCTGTTCCGGGCGAGCGTCGCGAGAGGAGAAATGCAATGAGCTCGCGCCGCGAACTTCTCACGCGGACTTCGTTGACGCTTGGTGCACTGGCGGCGCTCTCCGCGCGCGACGCGCTCGCTGTAGACGAACCGCACTCGACGCTCTTCGACGGCGCGCCCGAGCCGGACGATCCGCTCGAGCTGCTCTATTCGCGTCGCCTCGCCTTTGATTCCGGGCAGCCGCTCGTCACCGTCCGCGTCCTCGAAGGGCGCAGCGAAGCGACGCTGACCGCGCACGGCCCGCTCACGGCGCTTGCGCGGTCGGCTGACGGGAAAAGCAGCTTAGTGTTCGGAAGACACGAAGGTCCTGCGGGCGCGTGGCGGCTCAAGCTGCTCGAGGGGCGGCCGGGACTGGGCGCGACGTGGGTCGAGCTCGAGCAGGTTCGCTATGCCGACAAGGATGGGCGCGAGGCTGCACGAAAATCGTGGGAGGCGCGCGGCGTGAAGATCCGTCTCGCCACGGTCGGCGACGTGTACGGAATCGCCGGGCACGTCGTCGATACGCGGCGCTGGTCGCTGCTTGCCGAGGGAGACGCGACCGAAGCGGGCGCGCAGGCGCAGGCACAGAGCCTCGCGGCGAAGTTCGGGATCCGTCCGCAGATCCATCGCGAGTACGCGACGCGTCCGAGCGGCCGCATCGCGCTCGTCGATGCGCGCGGACACTCTGTCGCTGAAGGTCACGGCGCCATCGAACTCAACTGCAGCAAGGGTCTCGCGGTCGCGCAGGTCGAGTACGGAATGGGTTACGCGTCGCACGGCTTCGAGCAGCGCACCTACGCGGGCCGGCTCTTTGCGTGCGTCGATGCGGGCGGCAAACTCGCGCTGGTCGCGGCCGTCCCGATGGAGCGGCTCGTCAAGGGAGTCGTCCCGAGCGAGATCTTCGCGCGCGCGCACGCGGAGGCGCTCAAGGCGCAGGCAGTGACGGCGCGGGGCGAGGTGCTCGCGAAGGTCGGCGCACGCCACCTCGGCGATCCCTATCTGCTCTGCGCCGAGCAGCATTGCCAGGTCTACAAAGGCACGTCGGCAGAGCAGAGCGGGACGTCTGCGGCCGTCGATGCAACGCACGGCGAAGCGCTCTTCGCCAAGCCAGGCGCGGACGATCTCACCATCCCGCGCCATCTCGTCGACTCGGTCTACTCGGCCTGCTGCGGTGGCTTCTCCGAGGACAACGACGTGGTCTGGGGCGGCCCGCCCGATCCCTCTCTGCGCGGTCGCCCCGACTTCGATCCTCGGGCGCCCGGCATGGCCCAATTCGCCGACGGCATCGGCGACGCACTCGTCGATCGCTTCGTCCACCTCGCGCCCATTCCCAGTTACTGCGCTCTCTCGGGATTGGTCCCGAAGGACAAGGTGCGCTGGCGGCGTTCGTTCACCAGCGCGCAGGTCGACACGCTCTGCGCACCTCTCGGTGTCGGCCACGTGACTGCGCTCGCCGTCGAGGGCCGCGGCATCTCCGGTCGCGCTCGCGCGCTTCGTGTCGAAGGTACACTAACCACCTCGCGCATCTTCAGCGAACTCTCCATCCGCCGGCAGTTCCAGATGCTCTCGAGCGGAATGTTCGTCATCGCGCGCGAAGGCGACGATTGGGTCTTCACCGGCGGCGGCTGGGGACACGGCAGCGGGATGTGCCAGACGGGCGCGATCGGCCGGGCGCAGAGCGGGCAGAGTTATCGGCAGATATTAGGCTGGTACTATTCGGGGGCGACGCCGGAGCGCATTTATTGATGCGCGGGCTGGTGGCGATATATCGGCCGCTGGACCCGATCGCCTTTTTCGTGCTCCGCCGGCCTATTGGGACTTGGCGGCCGACGCATCAAGTGGATGCGCGTCCGGGCGCTGCCCGGGCTTGGCCGGACTTAATCGAATCTAATCGTCATCCACGGCCTGTTAATCTAATCGGCCTCAAGCATCGGCCCGATGGGCATGACGCGCTCGCCACGCTGTGCGGCGGCCTTGATGGTGTTCTCGACGATCTTGCGGGGAGCGGTGCGGACATCCCAGACGAGGCCGACGAGCTGGAAGAGGCGGATTAAATAGAAGCTGCCGTCGATCTCCCACCAGCGGAATCCCTGATTGGCCGACGACTGATAGTAATGGTGGTTGTTATGCCAGCCCTCGCCCATCGTCAGCACGGCGATAAGCGGGTTGTTGCGGCTGGTATCGGTCGTCGCATAGCGGCGGGTGCCCCAGAGGTGATTGAGCGAGTTCACCAGGAAGGTGCCGTGCCAGAGCATCACGGTGGAGACGAAGAGGCCCCAGACGAGATAGTCCCAGCCGCCAACAAGGAAGAGGGCCACGCCCAGCGCGGCCGGCGGCACGAGGTGCCAGGTATTGAGCCAGCGCAGCTCGGGATACTTCATCAAATCCTTGATGCGCGATTCATCGAACGCGGTGTGCTCGCTCGAGAGGATCCAACCGACGTGGCTCCAGAAGATGCCGCGCATCGGCGAATGGACGTCCTTCTCGGTGTCCGAATAACGGTGGTGATCGCGGTGGTGCGCCGACCACCAGAGAACTCCCCGCTGCATCGATGTCTGCGAGAGAAACGCGAGCACGAACTGGAAGGCGCGGCTCGTCCGGAACGTCTTATGCGCGAAGTATCGGTGATATCCGATGGTGATCGCCGCCATCCGCGCGTAATAGACACCGAGCGCAAGCCCGGCGAGCTTCCAGCTGCAGTGGGCGATCAGCGGCGCTGCGAAGGCGAGAAGATGAACGGTGGCGAAGGGGATGATCAGGCTGGAGAAGGGCGAGGCCATCTCTTCTGTCTTCGGCGTTGCGGCGGTTTGTTCGGACATGTCGACAGCCTCCAGCAGTTGCTTGAATGTCCGGGGTGATCTAGCGGCGGTCTGTCATGGCACTGTCAGCACGCTCGAACTATTTCGTTCGTCCCGTGATCCTTTGAAAGGTCTCCTCGATGAAATCCCTGGCCCGCATCGCGCTGCTCCTCTCGTTGTTCACGGCCGCGACTTCGCTCGGCGGCTGCGCGACTCTGTTCGCCCGTGGCGGGCCCCAGTCGGTCGAGATCCTCGATCGCAAGGAGACGGAGAAATCGGTCTCGGTGAAGCATGTCCTCATCAGTTGGGCATGGCTTGCGCAGACCTATCGGCAGATCGGCCTGAAGCTCGATCGGCGCGCGGAAGGGCGCACGCAGGCCGATGCCGAGAAGCTGGTCACCGACATCCTGGCCAGGCTGCGCGCGGGCGAGCGGATCGAGCCGTTGATGCGTGAGTTCTCCGAGGACGAAGGAAGCGCGCAGAATGGAATGGCCTATCCGGTCACGCCCGATTCGCGGATGGCCGGCGACTTCATTGATCTCGCGCTGCGCCTGAAGGTCGGCGAGAGCGGCATCGTCAAGAGCAAGTTCGGTTATCACGTCATGTGGCGGGAGCGATAAGCGCAAATATGAGCGCTGCGCGCGGTCTCGCCTTCTTCGATATGGACGGCACGCTGGTCGACGGCGACTGCGGGCTGCTCTTCGTGCGCGATTGCACGCTGCGCGGATTGATCCCTCCTCGCGAACTCGCGGCCTGGGTCGGATGGCTTGTGCGTGCGGCGCGCGAAGGGGTTGGTGAGCCGGTCGTCGCCGAAGCGAAGAGGCAGCTCCTGCGCATCTGGCTGCGGCTGGGCGAGCAGGCCGCGGAGGCTGCTTATGATGATTTCTTCAGGCGGGTATTAAGGCCCCGCTTGCGGCCCGATACCTGCGCTGAGGTCGCGCACGCGCAGCGCGAGGGTCAGGTCATTCTCATCACTGCCAATCTGCGCACGATGGCGATCCGCATCGGTCGCGAGTTGGGGATCCCGCCCGAGTTCTGCCTCGGCGCCGAGGCGGTTCGCGATGCGAATGGAGCGATTACCGGCGATATCGATCGGCCGATTTTAATGGGTGAGTGGCGCGCGCGCTTCGTGACCGAGCGGGCCGCCCGCGAGCAGATCGAGCTGCACCAGGTGCGCGCTTATGGCGACTCGCTTCATGATCTTCCGATGCTGCGTGCAGTGGGGCGGCCCTGCGCCGTGCATCCCGGTCGCGCGCTGCGAAGGGTCGCCGCGGCCGAAGGCTTCCGCCTGCTCGGTTGACGGCCGCGCGCGACTAAATACAAGGTTCGCGCCCGCGCAGTTGATTCGAAGGAGAGTCTGGCCGTGAATCAGATCGAGTCGGGAACGAAGACGCTGCGCGTGCTGCTCGCGACGCCCGGTGCAGAGCTGCTCGATCGCGGGGCGCGTGCGATTGCGCGCGGGCTGCGCAGCGCGGGGATCGACGTGATTGAAGCGGGGCCGCGCGCGACGCCCTCGTCCCTTGCTTTCGCTGCGGCAGAGCAGAGGGTCGATCTGATCGCGCTGGTGAGCCTGCGCGCGGCTGGCGAGTTCTGCCAGCAGCTGCAGCAGGCGCTGGCGGTGAGCGGCGGCGCGATTGCGCTGATGCTGGAGGGAATCATCTCCGACGACGAACGCGCAGCGCTCTCTGCGCACGGCATCCATTCGCTGCATGCTCCGCAGGCTTCGATCGAAGAGCTCGTCGCCGCGATTGGCAATCTCGTTCCTCATGCGAGCACGCGACAAGAATCGCGCGCGCCCGCGCCCAGCGCAGCCATCCGCGCGACCCGGCTCGATCACACTGCGCTCTGCGTGCGCGATCTCGACGCGACGATTGCGCTCTGCGAAGAGCTGTTCGGTGCGCCTGTCTCCCATCGCGAAGTCGTCGCGAGCCAGAAAGTCTCGGCGGCCTTTTTCGATTTTCCCAACGGCGCGTCATTGGAACTGGTCTCGCCTGCGGTTGAACTCGGTGGCAACGCCGGCCTCGAGAGATTTCTCTCCAAGCGCGGCGACGGCCTGCATCACCTTGCGCTGCGCGTGACCGGCCTCGACGCGCTGCTCGAGCGGCTGGCGGCCAGGGGCGTGCCGTTAATCGATTCGGTATCCAGGCCCGGCGCGCGCGGTCACCGCGTCGCATTCCTTCATCCCAAGGCGCTCGGCGGCACGCTTCTCGAACTGGTCGAAGTGCACGAGGGATAGTTCGTTCCTCGATTCGAAACCGGGTTGTTATCCCCGCTTTGCCAGTGGCCGGAAGACGATGCGGCAGACCATTGATGTGGCCGCCTTCTCGTGCACCAGTTTGGGCATCTCCGACAGCTTCGGCGGCGTCGGCATCATGAAGCCCGAGGCCGTCGTGCATTCAAATACGCCTGGCCCACGCTCGACCATTCCATCGAATTTCACGTCGGCGCGGATATCCTTGGCGAAGATCGATTCCTTCTCCGAATGGAGATAATCGGTGCGGACGGCCTCGACGCTCTCGATCTGCACCCAGGAATACCGCGCACCAAAGGCAATCCCGAGATGGATGGTGCCGTCGCTGAGTGGGACGACGAGGGCATAGTAACCATCATAGGTAGCAATGGCGTCGAAGTCCTTCGAGGTCGTGTCATTGCCGAGGATGAACAGCACGCGGAGTTTCTCGTGCCGCAGCGTCAGGTCGTGCTGGTTGAATTCAAGTGAATATCGATTGGCCGCGAGCAGAGAGAGCGACAGCGTCAAGCTGGCCGAGCGCAATTCGGTCGGATAGTTCGTCCGCATATTGTCGGTCTTATCGAGCATCGAGAAGAGGCCGCGTCGCTGCAGGCCGAGCAGTCCTTGCTCGCGATCAAAGAGTGCGAAGGTATCTTTGGTGGCGAGGTTCAAGTCGATGCGGAATCCCTCGAGGCATGCGACCTCCATCTCGCTGGTGAAATAGAGGATCCGCGTGAGTGCGCCCAGAGCGGTCGCGCGCAATGCTGTCATCGATGGGTGCCGGCCGATCTTGCGGAAGAACTCCTCGGCGTCGCGCGCGAACTGGATGCAATGCTGCTGGATCGGCTCGAGGCGGGCATGCTGCGCCGAGGAGATCTCGTTCTGCTCGACGACCGGTTCGCCGTTCTCCTCGTATTGAGTCACGCTGACCATATCGGTCGTGCAGAGGTCCTCAATCATCGCGATGGTGTGATTGCGCAGAATCGCGGCGATCGCGCGAGTATCGACGATACTCCCGTCGACCAATCCCTTGCGCGCGCGCGACCAGCCTTGCGTCGGCGCCGCGATCATATATCGGCCGACGATCTCGATTCCCAGCTCCTCGCGGAAGACCGGCTCGAGCAATCGCTGCACCGTTCCGACATAACCGAGGTCGACGAAGACGATCGTGTCGCCGCGCTCCATCGGCATCCGTGAGTTGATATGGCGGAAGAGCCGCTCGCGGTGTGTGCGCGAGCGGCTGATGATGACCTTGAGAACTTCAGGCTTGCGCATCTGGCGCGCGAACTCTTCGGACGGCTGTTCGTGCCGCTCGGCCTTGCGGATGATCTCTTTCGCGAGCGGCCCGGGGATCTGCAGCTGTTTGGCGAGAGGTTCGAATCGATTGTGTGCGTTGCGCGTGAGGTATTCGTCAACTTCATGCTGCGAGCGGAAGGCCGCGGCCTGCGCGGAGAAGCGGCTGATCGAGACCGCCGGGCCGACCTCCTCACCAGCAATTGCATTGCAGACCTTGAGCGGCAGATAGGCGTCGCGCAGAAGGAAGACTGGCTTGACCTTCTTTCCTTCTGCGCGCAGCTGCGCGAGCTCATCGAGGATGAACTTGCCGAACGAATAGAGGAGGGGACCAATCCCGACATATCCGAGCACGCGCGGCGGATCGGCCGGCTGCGGACTTGCCGCGAGCAGGGCGCGAAATGGACTCTGCAGCGAATCCGAGCCGCGCGCCTGGCCGCTCTGCATGCTGTACGCGAGAGCCTCGGTGCGAAGGATCTGCTCGATATAGGCGTCCTGCTGGATGAAATGGAGCGCCTGGATCTTCGCCGCGCGAGGCCCGTCGAAATCAGCGAGCAGATTATCCCCGATATGCAGCAGCTCGGAGGGCTTGAACCCGGTCTTGGCGAGGACGTCCTGGAAGAGCCCTGCCGTCTTTCCGCGGCGATATTCACTCGAGCAGAAGATCCCATCGATCATCTCGAGCACGCCCGCGGGCAGGGTTACCGAGAGCAGATGGCGCAGCTGCGGCTCGGATAGATAGGTATCGCTGACGATATAGACTTTAAGCCCCTTCGCGTGCGCACCGCGGACGAGCTCGACGAACGGCGGGAAGGCGAAGCAGGCCTGCTCCTCTGCGGCGAGCTCGGCGGTGATCAGCGCCGAGCGCTGCGCTTCGGTCATCGGCAACTGGAGATGATCTGCGTGGTAGATATCGGCCAGCTTCACCTCGACGGTCCGGCTGCGCACGCGCGCGAACTGGCGCGCCGAGGTCTCGGCTGTCATTCGATCGAACGCCGTCATTCCGACTGCGCGCGCGGCCGGCGTCTTGGCGAGATCGAAGAAGACGTCGATCGGCTTGCCGGTCTGCCGCCAGAGCAGGGTGTCGAAGCAGTCGAGGGTGATGGCGCCGATGAGCGGCGCGAAGAATTCGAGCGCTTGCGGAAGCTCGAAGGCGCGAACGGTGGTGCGCGCCGGATCCTTCGTCGGGGAGGAACTCTGCTGCGGGCGCGAATCGGACGGAGATGCCATAGGGGCGCATCATCAAGACGCGGTGGCAGCGGGTCAACAAACTGGCCGCGTGCGTTGATTGACCTTCGACAATCGGTTTGTTACCGTTTTCGATAGTCGTCGTTATCGAATCGTTTGCACTCAACACAGTTTTCTGGAGGCGTGAATGGCCAGCCGTCGTGTCGCGGTTGACGCGGTGTGGATCGAATCACTCGGGCACTCGATCGGGGTCCAGCTTGGCCGCGCCATCGCCAAGCACCTCCAGGCCACGCTCGCCGATTCCGTCGACCTGGGCGCGGTCGCCAAGCAGTTCGCGGGCGCGTCCGGTGGTCGTCGCGGCCAGAAGCTCGACGCAGAAGCGACCGACTGCTCGTCTCCCGGTTGCGCGAATCCGGTGCTCGCGCGGAGCCTTTGCCGGTCGCACTACTACAAGGCGCGCTACCGTTCGAAGAAGAGCGACGGGGCGAAGAAGCGGCCGCAACCGGGGCCGAATCCGGCTGCGCTTCCCTCTGGGCGACGGTAAAAGTGGCGAAATCCGTGCACCTCGCAGCATCTGTTGTAGAGTGATCAAGTCATGCAATTCAGCTGCGAGAGCTGCAAAGCGACACTTCGCATTGCCGACGAGAAGGTCCGAGGCAAACGCCTTGTCGTCCGCTGCAAGAAGTGCGGCGCCCGCATCCAGATCGCGGACCCGGCGCTCGGTCCTGCGCCGACCGGTGCGGCGCCCCTGTCGCCATCGTCTGCACCTGCTCCGGCGAGCGAGCCGGCGGCCGCCGAACCCGCGCCGGTTGAGCGTGACACCGACATCGAGAGCACGCAGGCGATCGACTCGAACGTCCTCGCGAAGGCGCTGCGCGTCAGCAAGGGGGAGGACGCGACGCCTGGCGCCGGTCTCGATCCGGTCATGGCCGCGCCGCAGAAGCGCGCCCCAGCGGCTGCCGAGCCCGCCAGCAAGCCTGCCCCGGCTGCTCCCGCCGCCGAGCCCGCAGCGACGCGCCCACGTGATCCCTCCGTCTGGTTCGCGATGATCGCTGGGAAGCAGCAAGGTCCGATGACCCGGGCCGAGCTGGGAATCAAGGTTGCACAGGGGACAGCGACGCCGCGGACCTACCTCTGGAAAGAGGGCATGGCCGGCTGGGTGCGCGCTCTCGAGGTGACGGAGTTCGCGTCGCTCTTCGCTCCTGCTCCGGAGAAGTCTGCGCCGCCGGTTGCGGCGCCTGCGCGTGCCCCGTCGCCGGGCAATGACGATGGCGCGCGCGGAATGCGCGAGTTCAGCTCGGGAGACTTCGGCGAACTCAAGCTCGGGGATGCAGCGGGAGACGAAGAGTCGGGCCGCGGTCGCCAGCGCATGGAGCCTGCGTTTGCCCGCCACGAGTTCGGCGGGGGCAGCGAGCACTCGCAGACCGGCAGCAACAGCGGCATCGACATTCCGCTTGATCTCGGCGAGCCCGCACCTCGCGTCGCGGCCGCTCCTCCCGTGCAGAAGGCCGCGGCGAATCCCGCGCCGAAGGCGACCTCGACCGCGCCAGTCAAGGCCGAGCGCGCGTTCTCCTCCGATCCTCTCGTGCCTGCTTCCGAGGCGGACGACGAGGATCGCACGCACGTCGAGCCGTTGCCTCTGGGTGAACGGATCCACCAGGAAGAGGTCGCCAAGGAGCTCTTCAGCAACAGCGACGAGTCGAACCCGGTCTCGGTTTCGGCGAAGGACCTGGCGACCTGGGCGAGCAAGGAGCTCGGCGGACGCCGCGTCGACAAGGTTCTTCCTGTGCTGGCAAAGGCGCCGGTGCCGACCGAGCCGCTGATGTCCAAGGCGCAGCGGTCCGCGCCGAAGCTCGGTGGAGCCGCGCAGGAGCGGCAGCCGGACCCGTTCGACAGCGTCCCCGATTCGCCTCACCTCTCGCAGCCCGATCCGCGCGAGTCGACGGGCGCGATCATCGAGCGGCTCGGCGTGAAGAAGAGCCAGACGCCGAAGCTGGTGATGGGCATCGTGGCGGTGGTGGCCGTGATCGGCCTCTTCGTCTCGCTGCTCGCGCGGCGCGAGCAAAACCTCGGCACGCCGGAAGCGCAGGCCGAGCGCAAGGCTCTTGGTGGCACCGGCGAGTCGATCAACGGACTCCTTCAGGGCAAGACCAGCGGCAGCGAGGCGCAGGGTGGTCAGGCGACGAACCGGCCGCGCAAAGTGGCGGTCGCGCAGACCGACAAGCCCAGGCCGGAGGACGCGCGCACGGCTGAATCGATCGCGCAGGAGAAGGCCGCGGCACAGGCCAGCGCGCAGGACGTCGAGGCGCTCAAGGCGCTCGCCGACAACGATCGCGGCATCGGCACGCACGGTCCCAAGGTCGACGCGGCCGTGGCGGCTCCCGACACGTCGAAGGGCGACACCGGCCTCTCTGCCGACGACATCAAGAAGAAGCTTGGCGAGAACAAGGGTGCGCTGCAGAGCTGCATCGACGACGCGCTCCGCAAGGAGCCGAATCTGCGCGTCGGCAAGATCCACATCGCCACGACCATCGCCCCTTCGGGAGCGGTGACCAGCGCGAAGATCGACAAGCGCAACGTCGACGACAGCCCGCTCGGTGGATGCCTCAAGCGGGCCACGCGCCGCATCGTCTTCCCATCGTTCGCGGGAGAGGCGTTCGAAGTCGACATTCCCATCCTCGTCACGGCGGGCGATTAGGTATAGAGCGCTCACGCGTGTGTGGCGCATGGCCCGTAGAAGCTCTCGCGGGCATCTCGAGGAGTCCTTCGTGTATCTCGGTCGCGTGATGGGAACGGTGGTCGCCTCGACGAAGGTGGAGGGGCTTGCGGGACAGAAGCTCCTGCTCGTTCAGCCTCTCGATGACCAGCGCGCTCCCGTCGGCGGACTCGAAGTCGCGGTCGACACCGTGCGCGCGGGCAGCGGCGATCTCGTCTTTCTTGTCGGCTCGCGGGAAGCGGCGCTGGCGCTCGAGGAGAGCTTCGTTCCAGTCGACGCGGCCATCGTCGGCATCGTCGATCACGTCGGCGTTCCCGATCGATCGAGCGAGCGCAAGTCCGCTCCTGGCGCGGCCAAGCGGAGCGCGCGATGATTCTCGCCAAGGTCCTCGGGCCGGTCGTCTCGACCATCAAGCATCCTTCCTACTCGGGCCTGAAACTTCTCGCGGTGCAGCCCATCGATGAGCAGGGCGAAGCAGTCGGGACCAGCCTGCTCGCGGTCGATCGCATCACCTCGGCCGGCGAGGGCGACACGGTGCTGCTGCTCAAGGAGGGCACAGGAGTGCGCCAGCTCTTCGGACTGCCCAAAGAGGCGAAGCTGCCCATCCAGGTCTGCATCGCGGCCGTGGTCGACACCGTGACGGTCGACGAGAGTCGCTAAATGGCGCTCTCGCCCATGGCCCGCACGCACCTCGTGCGCATCTCGCGTCGGCTGCACGCCGCGGGCTGGGTCGCAAACCACGACGGCAACGTCTCCACGCGACTCGGGCGCGATCGCTTCCTCATCACGCCGACCGCCACCAGCAAGGCCGAGGTAACCGAGTCGTCGCTGGTGATCATCGATGGCGCGGGCAAGGTGCTCGAGGGCCGGATGAAGCCGCCAGGGGAGACGGAGCTGCATCTCGCCGCCTATCGCGCGCGTCCGGACGTGAATGCGATCGTTCACGCGCACCCGCCGTTCGCGACCGCGTTCGGCGCCGCGCGCGAGCCGCTCGAGCCGCTCTGCCTGCCCGAGGTCGTCGTCTCGCTCGGCTCGATTCCTCTCCTGCCGTTCGCGATGCCGAAGACGCCGCAGGCCACCGAAGCGATCACGCGCGGGGCGAGCGAGGCCGAGGCGATGCTGCTGCCGGGCAACGGCGTGCTCACGCTCGGCCCCGACGTCGATTTGGCATTTCTGCGCATGGAGCTTGTCGAGCACCTGGCGAAGATCCTCCACGCCGCGCGCTCTCTCGGAGGGGCCCACCCTCTGCCTGAATCCGCGCTCACCGAGTTGCGCGCGCAGCACCGCAAGGCCTTCCCTCGGCCGTCGCGGAGCGCGTAGGTCGTGAGCGGTTCGCGTCGCGCGCCGTTCGTGAGCGACGGGCCGCGCGCAGATGCTTTGAACACAAACGATATTGATTTGCATACAAAGCATCTCCGCAACCCCTTGTCTGGTGCGGATCTGCGCGTGATCGTCCGCGCGGCCGAGCTGCTCGGCGACTCCTGCACGCTGGGGATTCTCTCGCTGCGGCTGGCGGAGACAGCAGGCTGGCTGGCCCGGGGAAGCTGCGCGAACTGGAGCCGTCTCCCGCTGGAGAAGCTTGCGCACGTCTGGTCCGCGGAGGGCGAGATCGCGTCGCTCTCGCTGCGCAGCGGAGGCCGATTGCCGGCGGGAACGCTCGCGCTCGACGTCGCTGCGGACCGCGCCCTGCTTGAGTTTGCGGTGCAGTCTCTGCTTGCTCTTGATGGCCCGCCCGAAACGCTCCCGATCGCCTATGAGCTGCTCGCTGCCCGTGCACGAGGTCGCACAGCACGCCGTCGCGCAGGGATGTTCTACACGCCGCCCGCGATCGCCCGACAGGTCGTCGCGCTGGCGCTTTCCCATGCCGCGAAGTTCCCCGCGGCACCTCTCGTGCTCGATCCTTGCGCGGGTGCTGGCGTCTTTCTCCTCGCGGCCGCGCGTGCGCTCGGCGGCAGTGCGTGGCGCCACTGCGCGGGCAGCGACATTGATGCTGCGGCGCTCTCGATCGCTGGCTCGGCGCTGGCGCTGCTCTCGTCTCCGCGCAGTTCGTCCGCTCCTGGCGCGGTCTTGCGCGATCTGCAACTGCATACTCTCGATGCACTCGTGGCGATGCCGCCGAACGCGCCCGCCGACCTGCTTGTCTCGAATCCGCCCTACGGACATCTCGCGGACGAGTCGCAGCGAGCCCAGCTGGCGAAGGCGTTTCCCGCTCTGCGCGGCGCCGAGATCGATCTCTATGCGGCTTTCATCCTGCGCAGCTTGCTGCTGGTGCGTCCGGGCGGCTGCGCGGCGCTGCTGGTGCCAGACACCTGGATGACCAACGCGCGCTCGGCTCCGTTGCGCCAGGCCGTGCTGGATGCGGCCGAGCTGCGCTGCGTCGCCGATCTCGGCAAGCCGTTCGCGGCGGCGAAGGACACCCGCGTGCAGGCGATCGTGCTGGTTCGTCGCGAAGAATCGGCTGCACGCGAGAACGTCCCGAAGACGCGAAAAGCCGCTCCCAGTGCGGTCCAGACGCACACGGCGCGGCTCGATGGAGCGGTCTTGCGTTCGCTCGCGAGGATCGACGAGGCGACGCTGCGCGAGCGCGTGAAGGGCGGCTGGCAGCCCTATCGATCGCACGCGGAGCTTCACCTCTGCGCCGCGATGGAGCGCGCCTCGATTCCTCTCGGTGAACTCTGCGTGGTCGGCTACGGCCTGCGCACGGGGAACAACCCGCTCCATGTCGCGCGCGGTCCGCTGCCGGAAGGCGCGATCCCGCTGTGCGGCGGCGAGGACCTCGTCCCGTTTCAGCTTCGCGCAGAGCGCCCGAAGTGGCTGCGTGAGCCGACGCCAGAGCTGCTCCGCCTCGTGCAGAAACAGCGCGGGACCGCACGGGTGGCCATCCAGCGCATTCGCACCAACGCGGCCGCGCCGTGGGTGCGCTGGCTCGAGGCAGCACCCGTGCCGCCCGAGATCGTCTGCCTCGATTCGCTCTCGACGCTCTCGGCGCTCGCTCCGGGCGACGACGATCTGCTGCACGCGCTGCTCGCGCTCTGCGGGTCCGTGGCGCTCAATCGCTTTCATCGGCTGCGGACGACCGACGTGAACGTCAAGCCCAGCGCGCTCGCGCTGCTCCCCGTGCCCAGCCTGCTTGGGTATTCGGATAGGCGAATACGGCTCGCGCAGCTCTCCCGCGCGCGCACGGCAGAGGCGAATTCAGACAGAGCGCACGTGCTCGAGCGCGAGATCGATCGGGAGGTCTATGCGCTCTACCAGCTCGACGCGGCGGCGATCGACGAGGCGGAGCGTGGCTTCTGGGGCTCGCGCTACGAGGCGGAGCGGCTGCGCGAACGGGCGTGATAACGGTCTGCCATGTCTCTGAGCATCGCGTGGATTCTCTTCTGCTGCGCATATCTGCTTACGCAGATATTCATTCCCTCCTTCGCGCGCAAACCCGCGGTGCTGGCGGTCGCGGGGCTCGTGAGTGTCTTGCCGTTCGTCTGGTTCACCGACGGGCGGCTCGCCCTCTTCTTTGTCGTCGGGGCCGCCGTTTCCTTCGGTGCGTTGCTGCTTCTGGCCTCACTGCGCACGGGGAACACCGCGGGCCGCGCGTTCCGGCTCGCCTCCGCGGCATTGCTCCGTCCATCTCTCATTCTTGCCGCGCCGATCGCCGTCGTTGCCGAGGTTGCCGGGCGATGGTCGGGCGCCTCGTTCGTCGTCTGGCGCGCTCTGGTGGCGGCCGCGCTCGTTCTCGCGGCTGGAGTGCTTTTCTTCGCGCGGGCATTGGCCGTGAGCACGCGGAGCGAATGAGCGGCGGGTTCAGGCCCGTGGCGCCGCGTGTCCTGGCCGCGCGCGCAACGCGATCACGGAGATCTCCGCAAGCGCGAGGAAGAAGAAGAAGCCGTAGGCGCACGTCGGCAGACCCATCCGATACGACGAGCGCGTGGCCAACTCTTCGAGCGCCATCTTCGCCGCGAAGAGCGAGCCGATGGTGCCGACGACGAGGTTCGCGATCATCGGCCAGGCCGCGCCCAGTGCGGCCCGCAGCGATGCCAGCGTGATCAGCAGCGCCGTCGAGAAGAGCGTGAAGCCTGTGTAGCAGGCGGGGTAGCCGAAGAAGAACGGGCAGGGGTCGCCGAACGCGCACTCGTTGGTGAAATAGCGCGTGCCCGCGAGGTAGCCGGAGAAGAGCACACCCGCGCAGCAGAGCGACAGCGCGATTCGCCGATAGGTCTTGGCGCTCATGTCCATCACACGGTGCATCGCCGATGCCAGCGGTCCCTTACGAGAGGGAGGGGCCTGTTCTCGCGCGCGTCGGGTTCCGACGAGTGTTGGGACGGCGTGCGCCGCGCCGCAGAGCTTGCGTCTGGCTGGCCTGCCACGCAGGCGGTTCGCACTCTTGTGGGCTGCGCGAACGAGATGGGGTGTCGGACCCGATCGCTAAGCTGGTACTAAACTCCCGGGAGGTCGCATGCTGCTCGCCGCTGTCGCCATCGTGGCTGTTCTCTGTGCCGTCGCCACGCTCTCTCTCTGGCTGCTCGCGCGCGGAAAGCTCGAGTCGCTCAATCTCGAGATGCGCCGTGCGGCGGATGCGCAGGCGCGCGCGGAAGCAGACGCAGCGCGGCTTGGCGGACTTCTCGCGCAGTCGCAGACGCAGGCCTCGTCAGCAGGTGCGCAGCAGGCGGTGCTCGCGGCCTCGCTGCAAGAGCGTGATGCGCGGCTCTCGGAGCTTCGCGGAGAGTTGGCTGCACGCGAGGCGAAGGCAGTTCATGAACTCGAAACGCTCCGCGCACAGGTGACGAACGGGGCGCAGGCGCTGGCGGCGGCGCAGTCGGAGCTCGCGGCACTGTCTGCGCGCACGCAGTCCGAGTCTTCGCAGGCCAAAGAGCGGCTCGCCTTCGTCGAGAACGCCGAGGCCCGCTTGCGCGAATCGTTCCAATCCCTCTCGGGTGCGGCTCTCGAGCGGTCGAGCGAGCAGCTGCTCAAGCTGGCCGAGGCGCGCTTCAACCAACTCCAGGAGGGCTCGCGCGGTGATCTCGCCCAGCGCCAGCAGGCGATCGATGCGCTCGTCACGCCCGTGCGCACGCAACTCGAGGAGGTCGGCAAGCGGCTTCAGGAGATGGAGGTCGCGCGCGGCGGCGCCTACGAGGGATTGAGCCAGCAAGTGCGCTCGCTCGCCGAGACGCAGGGCGCGCTGCGCACCGAGACGCAGCGGCTCGTCTCCGCGCTGCGCGCTCCGCAGACGCGCGGTCGCTGGGCCGAGATTCATCTGCGCCGCGTCGTCGAGCTCGCGGGGATGCAGGAGCATTGCGATTTCGTCGAGCAGGCGAGCGTCACCAGCGAGGAGGGCACGCTGCGTCCTGACATGGTGGTCACGCTGCCGGGCGGCTCGCAGGTGGTGATCGACGCGAAGGCTCCGCTCGCGGCCTGGCTCGAGGCGCACGAGTCTGGTGGCCCGACGCAGCTCGATGAGGCGCAGCGCAAGGAGCTCTATCGCGCCCATGCGCGGCAGGTGCGCACGCACGTCGAGCAGCTCGCGCGCAAGAGCTACTGGGCGCAGTTCGAGAAGAGTCCCGACTTCGTCGTGCTCTTTCTTCCGACTGAAGCGGTGCTCGGCGCAGCGCTCGAGGCCGATCCCGAGCTGCACGAACTGGCGATGGCCGAGCGGGTCGTGCTCGCGACGCCGATGACGCTGATCGCGCTGCTGCGCACGGTCGCCTATGGCTGGCGGCAGGACGCGCTCGCGCAGAACGCACGCAAGATCTCCGAGGAGGCGCAGGAGCTCTACGCGCGCCTCGCGACGCTCGCGGACCATTTCGGCTCCGTCGGCAAGCAGCTGAAAGGAGCCGTCGAGGCCTACAACAAGACGGTCGGATCTCTCGAGCTGCGCGTGCTTCCGGCGGCTCGCAAGTTCCAAGAGTATCGCGCGGTCGCCGAGGACGCGCAGCTGCCAGTTCTCGCGGAGATCGAATCTTCACCGCGGGAGATCCAGGCCCCTGAGCTGCTCGCGAAGGAGCTGCCCGAGACGGCGAATTAGCTGGGCGGCAACGTCGTCTTGTTCCGCGCGGCTGTCGTGTGGAGGCTGGCGCACACCGCAGCGGCCCGGCGTGGGTGGCTGCATTGACACCGATCCCCACAGAGATAGAAACGGGGTCCACGCATCGAACCTGGAGCATTTCCTATGTGGAGATTTGTCTGCGTTGCCGTCCTGGCTGCGTTGGTGTTCACCACGCGGGCGAGCGCCGCTGACGGCTGCGAGAATCCGAAAAACTCGTACGACGCCACCTACTGCTTCGTGAAGCTCTTCATGGCTGCCGATGATGAGTTGAACACGGCGTACCAGGATCTGAAGCAGGTGTTGAGCAAGGATCAGATGGAGAAGTTGAAGGGCGCGCAGCGGGCTTGGATCAAGTATCGCAACAACGCCTGTTCATCGGCGGGGAACATCGACGTCGAGTGCAACTACAAGGTGAACAAGAGCCGCGTGGAGGCGCTCCACGACCGGCTGCGCGAGTGCAAGACGGGGCATTGCCGCGACGATCTCCTGGAAGCGAAAGAGTGGGAGAAAACGGGAGAGGCTCCGGCTGCGAACTAGGGGCAGTTCCGGCCGGGACGCGGCAGTGACTCGGAGACGAAGCGACACCGCGCGGTGTCGCTACTTCGCGTTGCGAACCATCTGGATGATCGCGACGAAATGCAGCCCTGCGCCGATCAGCGTCAGCGCGTGAAACACCTCGTGGTAGCCGAAGACGCCCGGCTTGAGATTGGGCCGCTTGAAGGCATACGCGCAGGCGCCGAGCGTATAGGCGAGGCCGCCGCCGAGAATGAGCCAGAGCACACTCGGCGCGAGGCTCGCGCGCAGTTCGCCGAGATATGGCGCGAGGCTCCAGCCCACCGCCACGCAGAGCGCCGCCGTGATCACCTTCGGAGCGTGCACCCAGAAGAGCGATTGCAGAACGCCGATCAGCGCGCCGATCCAGACGATGAGCGAGAGCCGCGTGCCGAGGTGTGCGGGAAGCGCGAGCAGCGCCAGCGGCGTGTACGTTCCCGCGATGAGAATGAAGATCGCTGCGTGGTCGGCCCGGCGCATCCACGCGCGCGCCGCGGGCTTCCAGTTGATTCGGTGATAGGTCGCGCTGATCGTCAGGAGCGCCACCAGACTCATCCCGAAGACGCCGCTCGCGCAGGCCGCGCGCAGCGTGGTCGCCATCGCGACGAGAACGATGCCGCCTCCCGCAGCCACCGGAGCGGCCCACTTGTGCAGCACGCCTCGCAACAAAGGCTTGTCGGGATTGGGCGCGAGCGCACTCGTCATGGCGCAACGGCATACGGCGATTCGACGCGTTTGGCGAATCAGCATCTCCCTCTCGATTCGCGAATGGCGCGCCTTGACCCTCCCGGTGGTGCGAGCTAGTTTCCGCGCCCCGTGACCGCCCCTCTTGCGACCCAATCGCCGCGATTCAAGCGCATCCTGCTCAAGCTCAGCGGCGAGGCGCTGATGGGAGATGGCAAGTACGGCATCTCGCCCAAGGTCCTCCAGCAGATCGCGCAGGAAGTCCGCGAGGTGGTCGAACTCGGCGTCGAGATGGGCATCGTCATCGGCGGCGGCAACATCTTCCGTGGCGTCTCCGCGTCGACCGAAGGCATGGACCGCGCCTCGGCCGACTACATGGGCATGCTCGCGACCGCCATCAACGCGCTCGCGCTGCAGGACTCGCTCGAGAAGATCGGCGTCTACACGCGCGTGCAGAGCGCAATCGAGATGCAACAGCTGGCCGAGCCGTACATCCGTCGCCGCGCCATGCGCCACCTCGAGAAGGGCCGCGTCGTCATCTTCGCGGGCGGCACGGGCAACCCGTACTTCACGACCGACACAGCGGCCTCGCTGCGCGCGATGGAGATCCACGCCGAGGTGATCCTCAAGGCCACCAAGGTCGATGGCATCTACAGCGCCGATCCGATGAAGGACCCGACGGCGACCCGCTTCAAGCAGGTGAGCTACATCGACGTGCTCAAGAAGAACCTCAAGGTGATGGACTCGACCGCCATCTCTCTCTGCATGGACAACGAACTGCCGATCATCGTCTTCGACTTAGGACAGCACGGGAACATCACCCGCGTCGTCATGGGCGAGGAGATCGGCACAACAGTGGGCACGCTCAAGCCCCGACAGACGGAAGGCTAGACAGATATGGGCCTCGCTGAAGATGTGATCTCGGACCTGCATGGCCGCATCAACGCAACGCTCGACGGCCTGCGCACGGCGCTCGCGAAGGTGCGCACCGGGCGCGCCAATCCGCAGCTGCTCGAGGGCGTGCGCGTCGACTACTACGGGACGATGTCGCCCCTGAACCAGATCGCGAACGTGACGGTGGCGGACCCGCGCCTCATCGTCATCAAGCCGTGGGAGAAGCCGCTGCTCTCGGCGATTGAGAAGGCGATCAACGCGGCCGGTCTCGGCGTGAATGCGATGAGCGATTCGGAGATCGTGCGCGTGCCGATGCCGCCGCTCACGGAAGAGCGCCGCAAGGAGTACGTGAAGCTCGTCAAGGCGAAGGGCGAGGAGCACAAGATCGCCATCCGCAACGAGCGGCGCGACGCCAAGGAGATGATCGAGGAGTCGGTGAAGGAGGGCGAGCTTGCCGAGGACGAGGGCAAGAAGGCGCTCGAGAAGGTGCAGATCGAGGTCGACGCGGGCGTGAAGAAGGTCGACGAGATCATCGCGCACAAAGAGAAGGATCTGATGCAGGTGTAGATGTGTTGAGTGCAAAGTAAAATGCTTTGAGTGCAAATCAATATCGTTTGAGTACAAACTAAATCGTCGCGCGGGGTTCGCACATGGCCAAGAAGATCGAAGCAGGCAGGAGCAAGGGCGGTCACAAGCTTCTCGATGCAGCGCGCGCGAACCAGGACGCGCTCCAGACGGCCGGTCTGCAGGGCTCGACGATCGACAAGTACGAGAAGCTCCTCAAGGCGATCGAGGGCAAGGGCAAGGAGCTGGGCGCGGCGGCGCAGGTGCTGGTGAAGGACATCGCGCGCGCGGCAGATGCGTTCCAGGCGGCGATGCGCAAGGAGTTCCCGGGGAACACGTCGTTCCAGAAATTCTTTCACGCCGACAAGCCGCTGCCGACTGGCGCGCACGAGCTGCTCGCGCTCGCCCGTGAGATTGCGCAGCAGGCGCCCGACTTCTCCTCGAACCTCATCAAGCACGCGCTCAACGCCGCGTCGGTCAAGCACCTCACGTTCCTCGCCGACCAGCTCGAGCAGGAGATCGGCGGGGCCGAGCCGCACAAGGACGTGGCGGAGCTCGAGAAGGTGATCCTCGAGGTTGCGCACCGTGCGCTCGAGGGCAAGCCGGAACTCTCGAAGTTCAAGTAGTCGTCTGGCTTCTTCGCGCGGCGTGGTTCGGCATCGGTCGAATCGCGCTGCGCCGATCTCGCGCGCGGGGCATCTTCGTAAACCATGTCCCTCGATCTCGGCGGCACTGCCGCACTTGCCCCACTGACGAGCATCGACGAGCTGGTCGCCTATCTGCGCGCCGGCGAGAAGCCCGTGTCTGCGTGGCGCGTCGGCGTCGAGCACGAGAAGATCGGCTTCACCGAATCCTTCGATCCGATCCCGTACGCGGGAGCGGGCGGCGTGCGCGCGCTGCTCGAGAAGCTCGCTGCGAGCGGAGCGGGGCGGCTGCACAGCGAGGAGGGAAATCCGATCGCCGTGCTCTCGGAGATGGCGTCTGTCACGCTCGAGCCAGGCGGGCAACTCGAGCTCTCGGGCGCCCCTGTGCGGACGCTGCGCGAGGCGTCTGAGGAGATCGAGCGTCACCTGCGTGCGGTCGACGCCGCGAGCGCAAAAGGGCAGCACTGGGCCCTGCTCGGCTATCGCCCGTTCGGCACGCCGAAGACGGGCGAGTGGATGCCCAAGCTTCGCTACAACAAGATGCACACGGCGCTCGGGACGAAGGGTCGCCTCGCGATGGACATGATGTTGATGACCGCGACGGTGCAGGCGAACCTCGACTGGAGCGACGAGCAGGATCTCGCGGAGAAGTCGCGCGCGGCCACCGGCGTCTCTCCGATCGTGACGGCGCTCTTCGCCAACAGCCCGATCGTCAACGGCGAGGAGAGCGGCTACCTCGACTATCGCTACCAGGTCTGGCGCGAGACGGACGCCACGCGCTGCGGACTGCTCGAGGCGATGGTGCTGCCCGACTTCGGCTACCGCGCGTATGTCGACTGGGCGATCGATGTCCCGCTGCTCTTCGTGCGCCACGAAGGCCGCTACCTCGACGGTGGAGGCATCTCGTTCCGCGAGTGGATGAAGCGCGGCGAACTGGCTGGACTCAAGCTGCGCCCGACGATCGACAACTTCGCCGATCACCTCACGACGCTCTTTCCGGAAGTGCGCATCAAGCGTGTCTTCGAGCTGCGCGGCGCAGATGTCGTGCCGATGCCGCTGATGATGTCCTTGCCGGCGATCTGGCTGGGCCTGCTCTACGATCGCGATGCGCGCAGTGCCGCGTGGGAACTGACGGCGCACTGGAGCTTTCGCGAACGGCTCGCGTTCCAGGCCGATGTCGCGAGGCGCGCACTCGCGGCGGAAGGTCCCGGTGGCATCTCTGCGCTGACGCTCGCGCGCGAACTTCTCGCCATCGCCGAGCGCGGACTCGCAGGCTGGGCGCGGGTGAGCGGCTGCGACGAGAGGTCGTTCCTCGCTCCGGTGCAGGAGCTGGCCGCGGCAGGTCACCCGCTTTCTGTAGAGTTGCTATCAAAATGGAAGTATGCGAATCGCTCGCGCGCTTCGGTCATCTAAGCCGCCAACAGCGTCGACACCGGCATCGCTGGCACGGCCCTCGCGGCTCGAATCGATGCCGGTCAACGCTTCCCCGCTGCTCCGGCAGCACCTTCACACTGGAGAACAACACATGACGTCGTTCCGCTCGCTCTTCCTCGCCTCGCTCGTTTCGCTCCTCGCGCTCCCCGTCGTCGCCGCGCCGACCGTGTGGACCATCGATGGCGCGCACACCGCCGCGTCCTTCACCGTCAAGCACCTCTCTCTGAGCACCGTGCACGGCGAGCTCGGCCCGGTCTCGGGCACCATCTCCTTCGACGCGGCCGATCTCGCCAAGAGCAGCATCGATGCGACCATCGACGTCAAGGGCGTCTCGACGCGCAACGAGAAGCGCGACGCGCACCTCAACAGCCCCGACTTCTTCGACACCGCGAAGTTCCCGACGGCGACCTTCAAGTCGACCAGCATCACCAAGTCGGGCGAGGGCAAGCTGACCATCGTCGGCAACCTCACGCTCCACGGCGTCACCAAGGCCGTCACGCTCGAAGCAGAGGGGCCGGCCGCCGAGCAGAAGCACCCGATGATCCCGAACACGCTCGTCACCGCCTTCTCGGCGAAGGGCAAGATCAACCGCAAGGACTTCGGCATCAGCTACGGCCCGAACGCGGTCGTCAGCGACGAGATCCCGGTCGTGATCGACATCGAGGCCAATCGCAAGGGGTAGTTCTTCTCTCGAGCACAGCTCGGTGAGGACCGCGCCGCGTTCAAGCCTTGCGCTTGGACGCGGCGCGCTTGCGAAGAAACTTCGCGCCACGAATCAACACCAGGGCGACGCCGAACACCGCGAGCCCGCTGCCCAGACCGAGCCAGTGCATCACCAGCGGCGCGCCGACGAATCCGAGCCCGGTGGTCAACGCGTCAAAGCCGCTCCCCAGCGTCGCGCTCTCCTCCTCCTCTGTCAGCTCGAGCACCGTGCGCATGCGGAACGCGTGCAGGATCATCATGCCCGACAGCAGCTGCACCACGCCCGCGCCGAATAAGTAGATGGCGAGCAGCCCGTTCTCGTCATGGCCCTCCATCATCGTTCGCCCGGCCGGATCGCCGAACATGACCGCGAACGAGGCGTCGAAGAAGAACTTCACCGGATAGATGTAGAGAACGATCACGAAGAGCTGGATCGTGTTGAGCGCCGCGGTGATTGAATCGTGCAGACCGTAGCGGCGGAAGAAGAGGCACTGCCTCCACCAGAGCGTCGCGAGCAGGGAGAACGAAGCGGCAAAGGCCGGCACGCCGTGCAGCAGGTGGATCAGGCCGCTGTAGCTCTTGGGGATCTCGACAGAGAGGACCAGGAGCGTGATGGAGAATCCGAAGACGGCATCGCTGAAGCTCTCGATGCGCGATGGCTCTGCGCCGCGCCAGCGAATGGGATCGTGTGCGGGCGCGCGGGCTGGGAGCAGTCGACGGATCATCGCGAGACTGTACCGCGCGAGGATGATGGTGCGGCGCGCTTGTGTGTTTCTGCGGGCGTGATCGCGCGCGGCCTTGCTGGGCGCGGATTTGCGCGCATCACGCGGCGAATCGCTCCCTACGCGCGCAGCTCGTCCGCGAGCTTCTTCGCCACTTCCCGCGCCTCGTCGAGCCTCTCGGGCGGGAAGCTGATCGCCGCGACCGCCGGGTGCCCGCCGCCGTGATAGCGCTCGGCGATCCTGGCGAGATTGTGGCGCCTCAGCTCTTGCTTCCACGGGTTCGAGCCGAGAGAGATCTTGCTGCGCGAGGGCGAGCGCGTCACCGAGACGGTGTAGAGCGCGCTCGGATCTTTCGCGTAGGCGATGAACTTGTTGATGTTGTCGAGATCGAGATCGGCGACATCGAAGGTCGCAACGCCGCCGCGCACGTCGAGACGCTCGCCCACCTGCGCGACGATCTTGTGGTGCCGCTCGAGGAGAGGCTGCAGCGGTGTCACAATCCACGGCTCGCGCAGCACATCAGACAGCGTGCGGTGCGAGAGCTCGCGAATCAGGCGCGGCCCGAGCTGCGCGTCCTTGGTCGCCTCGATGAGGAGCATCAGCTGCATCGCCGGCTCGGCGAGCGCGACCGCCATCTGCGCGTTCGGGAAGAGCGCGCCGTCGATCACCTCGGCCCAGTCGATCAGCTCCTTCATCGGCGCGGGATCGAATCCGAACTTCTCCGCGCAGACGCGGGCGAGAAACTTCGTGCAGCTCTTCGCCGCCGGATCCCAGAAGACGCGGCCGCTCTGGTTCGCTTCAAAGTCGGTCTTCAACTCGGGAGTCTCGAACGCGCTCTGGTGGTGATCGAACCACCAGGTCAGGCGCGGATCTGCCGCGTAGCGGAAGTCGACGATCACATTCTCCTCGCCGCCGAAGACGTCCGCATCGAAGAGCGCGCCGGCCTTGTGCGCGAGCCCGCGGAAGCCGAGCTGCGCATCATCCAGCGCGCGAATCTTCTCTCGGTAGAAGCGCAGGAACGTCGCCGACGACGCGACGCCATCGAAGCAGTGATCGTGGAAACAGAGCTGCAGAGCAGGGCGGGTCATGGGTGTTTTGCTCCTGGCGTGATCAAGACGATTGCGAACTACACGCTCGGCCATTGCGCGAGCTGCGGAAGTCTGCGGCGTCCGTCGTCGACGCGCCTCGCGGCATACGGGACGGCGCCGTTCTCCTTGAAGGCGCGCTTCCAGTCCGCAAAGCTGCCACCCGCGCGCCACGCTGCCTCGGCCGCGAGACCGCCTTCCGGGCCGCACTGCGCGAGCATGTACTCGACCCAGGCCCAGCGCGCAGACGTCGGCTTGAGCTCGGCGCGGCCTTTGAGCGCGCGGCGCAGATAGGAGAGCTTGCGCTCCACTTCAGCGACGCCGGCGAACGGCGCTCCATCCATCGGCGTGTTGCGCTTGGCGACGAACGGCGCGCAGCCGAACGAGAGGGGCAAGACGCGCGACAGCTCGCCCGCAAACTCGGCCAGCTCGTCGAGATCGGCGTCGAGTTCACCCGGCACGCCGACCATCAAGTAGAGCTTGAAGCGCGTCATCCCCGCGGCCTTCGCGAGCTGCGCGGCACCGAGGATCTGCTGCGCGTTGGTCTTTCGATCGAGCGCGATGCGAAGCCGCTCACTCGCGCCGTCTGCGGCCGTGGTGATCGAGCGCGCGCCCGACTTCGCGAGGAGCGCGATCAGCTCGGGCTTGGCGACGAGCCTCTCTGCGCGCAGTGAGGAGATCGCGACTTCGCGTCCGCTGTCGACGAGTGTCCGCACCAGATCGACGATGCGCGGATGATCGGTGACTGCGGCGCCGACGAGTCCGATCTTGCGCGCGTGCTCGGGGATCAGCTCGAAGACGCGCTCCGGCTCGACCGTGCGCATCCCTCCGTTGGTCGTGCGACGCATCACGCAGTAGGTGCACCCGCGCGAGCAGCCGCGCTCCGGTTCAATGAGGAACATCGAGCGCAGCTCGGTGTGCGGCGTGATGATCTGCGAGCGCGCCGGCAGTCGATCATCTCCTGCTTTCGCCACCGCAGGCAGGACCGCGTCGGGCCCGAGCTCACCCAGCGCGGGCGCGAAGAAGCCGGGCCGACCATGCAGGCGCGCGAGAAGTTCATGACGCGGCAGACGAGCCGCGATCGCATCCATGAGTTCGCGGATCAGATCTTCCGCCTCGCCCATCACGAGCAGATCCGCGAACGGCGCGAGCGGCGTCGGATTCGAGAAGGTGAGCGGCCCGCCGCAGATGACGAGCGGGTGGCGCGCGTCGCGATCCTGCGCGTGCAGCGGAATATTCGAGAGGGAAAGCATCTCGAACAGACCGGTGATCTCGAGTTCGTAGGCGACGCTGAAGGCGAGCGCGTCGAACGCGTCGATCGGCGTCTGCGTCTCGATCGTGTGCACGGGCAGGCGCTGCTCGCGGTGGGCCTCGATGGCCGCGGCGTCGTCGGGAAGAAATGCGCGCTCGGCCGTCGCGTGCGGGTGCTGGTGGATCTCGCGATAGATGGTCTGGAATCCGAGCGAACTCATCCCGGCCGCGTAGGGGCTCGGATAGCAGAGCGCGATGCGGACGGAGGCCTCTTTGCGAAGCGTGCCCACTTCATCGGCGAGGCGATCGCGCAGGGGCGCGAGCAGAGACCAGCGACTTTGCATTGGCGCCCGCGAGTAGCACAGGGCCGCGCCAGTGGCGAGCGGGCGCGCGCGAGATCTCGCTCGCAGCGGCCTGCGCGGAGTAGAACTCGCGCGTGCCCGTCTCTGTCGTCGCTCCTGTTCACGCCTCGCATCACGCGCTGTGCGCCTCTCTCTGCCTGCTCCTGCTCGCGATGCACTCTGGCTGCTCCGATGCGCGCGTGCGCCCGACCTTTCCCGTGGCGGCCGCGCAGCAGCCGGTGATCGCCGAGCAGGCGCTGCTCGGACTGTCTGACTCTGGGGACGCGCTCGCCGCGGAGCTGCTCTTCGCTGAGGGCAACGCGCACCTTTCTCTGCTCGTGCTCGATGCGGCGGGAGGCCCGTCGCGGACGCTTTCTGTTGCGCCGGACGAGATCGCGCGTGCCGTCGCCGCGCAGATCGAGGCGCAGGGCTCGCGGCTGGCTCCGCTGCTCGGCACTCTCGTGGTGTCGCTCTGGCCCGCGCCAGTGGCGGCCGCGCGCGATTCGTACCCGTCGCTTCCGCCGAACCCGCCTGCCTCCGAGGGACTGCGCTGGACTCTGCGGGGTGTGGGCGCGCTCCCGCTCAACCTGCGGTTGTCTTCCACTGCTTCCGGCCCGGCCTCGCTGCTGCTGCTGCTCTCCGGATCTCCGGACGGCGTCTCCGATGGTGACGAAGCGCAGCTCGCCGAGCTGCCTCTCTCGGGCGCGCAGGTCGAACCGCAGCTCTGGATGCAGAGCGGGATTGCGTGGCTGCTCGCGGGTTCGGTGCGTGCGGGGCGCGGTCCGCTGCACCGGATGGTCGGTCTGCGGCGAGCCTCGCTCACGCGCGGCGAGGCGGTGCTGCACAACCAGCACGGCCTTGCCGATTACGGGGCCGGTGAACTCACGTCTGCGAAGAGAGAGTTCGAGCGCGCGCTCGAGGCTGATCCGCGCTTCGTCGATGCGCTCTACAACGCCGCGTCGGTCGCGGCGCTCGAATCGCGCGCGGATGACGCCGTCGCGCTTCTGCGCCGCGCTGCCGAGGAGGATCGGCGCCGCGTGCAGGTGCTCGGACGCAACGACACCGATCTGCGTGGCTTGCGGCAGCGGCCCGACGTGCGTGAGATCCTCGGACTTGCACGCCTGCCGCCTGGCGAGTGACCGCTGCGCAGATCCGCGGGTCTGTCCTGCAACCCGCGCGCTCGTCCGCTTGCACCGCTCCCGCTCGTCAACTAGGGTCCGCCACCTCTTTCGACGGCCGTAACGCGCCCTGCTCCCCAACCCAAGCGCGGCGGCGAGACCAAAAAACGATGGCCCTCTTCACCCGAATCCTTCCGCTCCAATCCGCTCTGCTCGCGGCGTTCGTGCTCTCGGGCGCTGCCTTTCGCGCTGGCGCAGCCGAGCCCAACGGCGGCGTGCGCCCGCTCTCGATGGACGAGGCAAAAAAGTTGATGCCCCGCGCCAACCTCGCGGGCCTCTCCGACGAGCAGCGCGGGATCCTCTTCGACGTCGCCGGCGACACCTTCGACTACGCCGGCTGCAACTCGACGCTCGCCGCCTGCCTGCGCGCGGACGTCAAGGACAAGCACGCGCCGCGCATGGCGCAGCTCGCCGCGCAGATGATCCAGATTGGCTACACCGACACGCAGGTGAAGTTCTTCCTCGACCAGTACTACGCGTCGTTCGCGAAGGATCACCGCAAGAAGCTGCGCGCGGACGACTGCCCGATCCTCGGCGAGGCGAAAGCGCCCGTCACGCTCGTCGAGTTCAGCGACTACCAGTGCCCGCACTGCGCGCGTGCGGCCGCTCCGCTCCAGGAGTTCGTCGAGAAGATGAAGGGCAAGGTCAAGCTCTGCTCGAAATACTTCCCGCTGCCTGGCCATCCGCGCGCGATGCAGGCCGCCGGTGCTGCCGAGTACGCCCGCGCGAAGGGGAAGTTCTGGCAGATGCACGAACTGCTCTTCGCCGAGCAGGAGCATCTCGAGGACGCGGATCTCAAGGCCATTGCGCACAAGCTCGGCCTCGATGGCGACGAGATGCTCAAGCAGATCTATGCCGGCAAGTTCAACGAGCTGATCGAGCGGCACAAGAAGGAGGCGATCGACGCGAATGTGGCGTCGACGCCGTCGGTCTTCTTCGATGGCCGTTTGCTGACGTTGCCGGGGATGCAGTTTCTCGGGTTCAGCGCCGAAGACGAGGCCGAGTGGCAGCGCAACGGCGGCGCCTGGGACAAGGAGTGACGATGCGCTCGATGGCTCTGCTCTTGACCGGAATCGCGCTGGCCTCTGCGGC
This sequence comes from uncultured delta proteobacterium, assembly GCA_903911145.1. Classification (GTDB taxonomy): domain Bacteria; phylum Myxococcota; class Myxococcia; order Myxococcales; family 40CM-4-68-19; genus CAIWCD01. Next base: position 55,803 of record CAIWCD010000024.1, read on the forward strand.
GCGCGCGGATGATCCGGCCGCTCCTTCCCAGGCCGGTGCGCCGGTCTCCGCCGCCGTCGTCCCTGGCGGACCTGCTGGCGCGCCCGCAAATCCTGTTCGCGCGCCAGTGATGCCGACTGCTGCGCCAGCCTCGCCCGCGCCTGCGGCTGCAAAGTCCGCGACGCCTGCCAAGCCCGCCCCAACTGCGGCCACCGCGCCTGTTGTCGCCGCCAAGCCCGCTTCTGCTGCGGCCACCGCGCCTGCTGCGGCACCAGTGCCCGCTGCGACACCAGCGCCTGCACCGGCTGCGAGCGCGACTGCTCCCTCCGTGGCAACGCCCGCGACTCCTGCGGCGCCTGCTCCGGCAGCGACACCAGCTCCAGCTCCTGCGAAGCCCAAAGCGCCTCTCGCCGAAGCGGTGTTCCAGCTCAAGCAGGGCAACTATCGCGTGCGCGCGACAGTGCGTCCGGGCGAGCCGCAGCCAGGCCAACTCGTCGAGCTTCAGCTCGACATCACGCAGGCGCGCGACATCTCTGATCCGATGTACGGCGACGACGCCTCGGTCGAGAACGCGCAACTGGTGCTGACGTTCACCGGGCCGGGCGCGAAGGTTCGCAGCTCTGTCCGTCCGCTCTCGGATGCAGGCAGCTACGGCGTGCACTGGACGCCCGTGAACAAGGGGCTCTGGACGGCGACGCTCGCGCCGCTCGCGGGGAAGGGGCCGTCGCTCTCCTTCGAGATTGGCGTCGGTGTTCCCATGCCGGCCTCCGCGCAGGGACAGGAAGTGCAGGAGACGCGCTCTGTGGTTGGGTCGCGAAGCGCCCGGCCTGCGCAGCCGCTGACGCCGATGATGCGCCAGCTCTCGATGCGCTGGCTCAAGCTGCTCGAGAGCGGCACCGATGGTGCGCGCGAAGGTGACGCGATCGGGGCGCTGCTGCGGACGATGCCGGGTCGGGTGCCGCAGGCGTTTGCGACCGACAGCGCAGAGTTCGACGAACTCGCCAAGAGTGCCGCAACTGCCGCCGAGGCCGCTGCCCACACGCCGTTCGCGGGCCGCGATGCCGCCATGCGCGCGGTCGAGCTGAACTCCTGCACTCGCTGCCACGTGAAGTTCCGCGATGGCGTCGTCCAGGATATTTCGCACTGGCCGGAGGTGAAGCCGTGGGCTCGCTGATGCACAGCGCAGTTGAGTCGAAGCGTCTGCGGACCGCGCTGCTCGCGGGTTTGCTGCTGCTCGCGCCAGCGTCGCGCGCGGTCGAGCCGGCGCTGATTGGCGACAAGACGCACGGCGCGCAGCTCTGGCGCCTCGAGTGCGCGGGCTGCCACGGCGATGGCCACGGATTCGCCGAGCCCACGGCGATCGGTCGCGCGCTTGGTGCTCACCGCCTGCGCGATCCCGAGCTGCTCGAGGCGCGCAGCGATGACGATCTGATCGCGGTCATCCTCAAGGGTGGTCCGGGCGCGGGCAGCCCTGCGTTCAGCCACTACAACGCGCTCGATGCCGGCGACCTCATCGCGTGGCTGCGCGCCGGACTCCCTTCGCTGCAGGAGGTCTTTCCCGACGCCGCCGCCTTCACCGACAAGCGCTACACGCTCAGCGGCCCCGCGCTCACCCGCGCCGAAAATCTCGCGGGCGGCGAGCTCTCCGCAGAGGAGCACGAGCTGGCGGTCTTCATGGTCTACGGAAACGAGCGTCCACCGATGGGCGCGCGTCTCATCGCGCAGGATCCCGTTTCGCTCGACGCGCTCTCTCCGAAGGATCGCAAAGGCTTCGTTGTCTTCGGCGCGCTCAAGGATGCGCACGGTGAGCTGCAGCCGCTCGCGATGGGCCTCGCCAACGACTTCTCTGTGCTCAAGCTGGTGCCCGCGCCCGGTCTCGATCTCTCCAAGGTCGCACCGGCTGTTGTCGGCAAGGGCGGACGCGAGCCGGGCAAGCGCAAGGAGTTCATCTCCAAGGCCGCTCCTGCGCAGGCCGCAGCGCTGACGCGTCTCTATGCACGCGCCGTCGAGGCCATCGCGATCGCGTCGAAAGAGGAGTCGGATCGGCACCTCTTCGACCAGCCCGATTCGTCTGCGAAGAGCGGCGCGCACTAGACGCTCGCCCGCGCGCCGGCTGGTCTCGCGTCGCGAGTTCCTCATTTTTGACCGGCCGGTCAGTTATTTCTGACCCGCCGGTCATTTATTCTCGCCCGTGAGAGTTTCTCTCGCGCGCAGATTCGAGATCGCCTGTCCATGGCCGACCCGCTCGCTCCCCGAACGCTGCCGCTGCTCACGCCCGATCTTCCCGGCACGGGGGGCATCGTCCGGCTGAGCGAGGAGGACTTCCGCGTCGAGGAGCTGCCGCTCTATCCCGCGAGCGGGCAGGGCGATCACCTCTATGTGACGATCGAGAAGGTCGGGCGCACCACGCACGAGGTCGGGGAAGAGCTGGCCGCGGCTCTCGCGCTCAAGCCGCGCGACGTCGGGGTCGCGGGTCTCAAGGACAAGCGGGCGGTCACGGTGCAGCGCATGAGCGTGCCGCTGCCCGCGGGGAGCGCAGGCCCGGCCGCAGTGGAGAAGGCATCAGCGTTTCTCGAACGTGCGCTTGCCTGCGCTGGGCGCGGCTGGCGCGTGATTTCGGCTGAGCGGCACGGCAACAAACTGCGCACCGGACATCTCGCGGGGAATCGCTTCATCGTCGTGCTTCGCAGCTGTAGCCCGGATGCCGGACAGAGAGCGCGCGCGGTGCTCGAGCGGCTCGCGGGCACGGGTCTGATGAACCTCTTCGGACATCAACGATTCGGCCAGCGTGGCGACAATGCCGCTCTGGGCGCGGCCATTCTGCGTCGCGCGCCCGAGGCAGCACGGGCCTCGCGCGACCGCTTCCTGCGCCGCTTTGCGCTCTCAGCGCTGCAGGCCGAACTGTTCAATCGCTGCCTCTCGGCGCGCGTGCGCGACGGACTGTTCGGCCGCGCCATCCTCGGCGACGTGATGAAGAAGCGAACGGGCGGACTCTTTCTCTGCACCGATCCCGAGGCCGACACCGCGCGCGTCGCGCGAGCAGAGATCGATCCCGCAGGTCCGCTTCCCGGACACGATTTCTTCTCCGCGGCAGACGAGGCGCTCGCGCGCGAGGCGGCAGTTCTCCTCGAGGCGGGCATCGATCCTTTGAGCTTCGCGGTTGGTGGCGGCGAGATGGAAGGTGCGCGCCGGCCGTATCGGATTCCGCTCGGCGAGGTCGCGCTCGAGGAGCTTGCGGATCAGGCGCTGCGGCTGTCGTTCTCTCTGCCGCCGGGAAGCTTCGCGCACGCACTGCTGCGAGAGGTGTCCAAGCTTGGCGCCGACCTCGACGCGCTGCCGGAAACGTAGCCGCGCACCGAAGGAAGCGTCGCACAGGACGCGCGAAAGATTGACCGTCCCTGCCTCGTAGGTTAGCTCCAATCCATGATCCGGATTCGCGTGTGGCTATTGATTGCGCTGGTTGCTGCTGCCCTCGGCCTCAACTTCGGCCGCCTCTCGCCGCGCATCGCGCAGAGCGCTGAAGACTCCATTCGCGCACGCCTCGCCTCGTCGACCAATGCGCTGCACGCCCAGCTCGAGCTGCGCGATGTGCAGCTATCGCCGCGGCAGGCGACGATGAGTTCCGAACTCGTCGAGGCGCTGCGGCCTCCCGCGGACCCGACGCTGCCGGTCCCCAAGCCCGACGAGAAAGCGCTGCGGGCCGCTGCTGCCGCGATGCAGCCGCGCGAGCCGGATCTGCTCATCGTCGCGACCGGAGATGGCGCGGTCTACTCGCGTCGAGGCAAGGCGGCGACGCAGCTCGACGACGTCAAGGATCTCCCGCTCGTCAAGAGCACGCTCGACGGCCAGCAGGGTGCGCCCGCGTTCGCGATGTTCGAAGGCGGGCTCTACCGCGTCCAGTCCGCGCGCATCCCCGGCAGCGTCGGCGTGGTGGTCGTGGGCCTGCTCGTCGACGATCGCCTCGCGACACAGCTGCGCGCCGCCACCGATGTCGACGTGACCTTCTTCCGCGAGGGCGCGATCGCCGCGAGCTCGCTCCCCGACGACGCGCGCGCTCCTCTCTCGGCGTGGGCGAAGGCGCCAGGCCTCGGGTACGGGACAATCCAGCTGCGTCTGCCTCTCGTGGGAAGTGCGCTCGATGGCAAGCTCCCGCGCGGTGCTGCGCGCTATGCGGTTCGCGCCGCGCGCGCTCCTCTCGAGAGCGGTGTGATGGCGGCGCTGACTCTCTCCTCGCGCTCGTACCTCGGTTGGCTCGGCCGCTACCAGGCCTTCTACATCCTTGGTGTCGCCCTCTTTCTCCTCTTCGGCGTGGTCTGCGCGCTCTGGCCGAGCCGCAAGGTGAAGGCTCCGGCGATCTCCGCCGCGCCGGCAATTTCCGATCGCGTCTCCGCTGCTGCATCGCGCGCGGCCGCCACCATCGCGGGCGCCAACGATGCCGGGCCCAAGCCGAGCCTGCCGAGCGAAGTTCCCTGGACCGAAGGAAGCGCTGGTTCCGTGTCGCGTCCGCCAGTGGGCCCCCGCGCCGAGCCCGTGGAGCTGCACGCGGCGCCGATGCCGCACGATCACCACGAGGAGTCGGCGACAGACCTCGTCGAGAAGCCAGCGCCCTCGCCAGAGTCGCTTCCGTTCCCGATCGCCAGCGAGGAGGAACTGCACGAGGCGTCGCTGCCGCACGTTCCCCCGGTTGCGCCCCTCGCCGCGGATCTCGATCCCTTCGCATTCGAGGCTCCGGCGCCCGCCATTCCCTCTCTCCCTGCGGAGTTCGAGGCTGCGGCCGCCGCGCAGCTTCCCGAACTCGAGCCACTTCCCGAGGAGGTTCCCGCGCCGATCGAGACGCCAATCGCGCCCGCTGCGGTTGTGCCGGAGTTCGTGGCTGCGCCTGCGCACGACGAGCCGCACGCTGAGCCGGAGTCGACTCCGCCTGCTGCGCCGCACATGGATGATCTCGCGCAGACGGGAGAGCTTGGGCAGACTGCGGAGCACGTGCACGCCGAGCAGGCGCCTGCGTCTCCCGCAGAGTTCAGTTTCGCCAGCATGCTCGATCAGGCGGGGCCTGAGCAGCACGAGCACGCGCAGGCTGTCGACGAGGCGCCCGCGAACCATGACGAGATGCCGAGCCTCGGCGAGCCTGCCGCGTCGAACGATGATCAGCAGCACACGCACGCGGCGAGTGACGAGCCGACGCGCGTCGAGGCCGTGAGCGCGGCGCTCCTCGACAAGCTGCGCGAGCGGGACGAGAACGAGCCGCCTGCGCAGTCGCCGGTCGAAGCAGAGGAAGAGACCTCGCCCGCAGCGGCCGAGACGGTGCCCGCCGAGACTGGCGAAGCCGCGCCGGAAGCGCCCCATGCGCAGGAGGGCGAGGCTCCGCCGGAAGCTCCGGCTGCCGACTCCGAGGTTGCTGAAGCGGAGGTCGCGTACGCCGAGGATCCGGACGAGGCCCATTTCCTCGAGACGTACCAACAGTTCATCGAGATGCGCAGCCAGACAGGCGAGCCCGCCGATCGCGTCAGCTACGAGAAGTTCACCGCCAAGCTGCGTCGTAACCGCGACGAGCTGCTCGCCAAGCACGGCGCGCGCGGCGTGCGTTTCAGCGTCTACATCAAGGACGGACGCGCAGCGATCAAGGCATCCGCCCTTCGGTAGCGGGGCGCGGATCGGGGCAGCGGGGAGAGCGGTTGGCCAACACGCGCCGCTGCACCTCGTACGCGATGCTCGGCTGCACGGCGTGGAGTCGGCGCTCACACGGCGGCCGTTCATTCGTCCCGGCAACGCCGACGAGCGCGCCTTGGTTCCCGGAACCTGGCGCTCGGTTCCAGTTGCGCGATTCGCGGCAGCACATCGTGATGGGCCGGAGCGAAATGTTGGCCAGCCGCTCCCCTCTGCCCCATCCGCTGGACAAGACTCTGGACGGCACGGAACTCCACGAACGTCCGGTTCAAGCCGCGGGCGCTCACTGCCCTTGCTGGTAGAACTGCTCCTGGCTGGGCGGCTCGAGCGTCTCGTCGGGAGCTGGCGCGGGCTCGGTGCCGGAGATGAAGACCTCGCGGACCGCGTAGGGATCATCCGGCGCTGCGAGCGTACCGGTGTGGCTGTTGACCCTCACGGCGATCGCTCCTGGCGGCGGCAGCGGCCACTCTTCGGGCGGCTGTCCTGCCGTCGCGGCGCGCATGAAAGCAAGCCACATCGGCCCCGCGCAGTGGCCACCCGTCTCGAGCGCTCCCATGATCCGGTGATCGTCGAAGCCGACCCAGGCGCCCGCGACGATCGACGGCGTGAAGCCGATGAACCAGCCGTCGCGATGCTCGCTTGCCGTGCCGGTCTTGCCCGCAGCGGGACGCCCGAGAGCCGAGAGCGAGTGCGCGGTCCCGTCCGAATCGTCGATCACCGAGCGCATCATGTCGGCCGTCACGTACGCCACGTCAGCGCGCATCTGCTGCTCGGGGTTCGCCTCGCTCTTCTGCACCGTGGTCCCTCCGCGCGCGATCACGCGGCGAATGAAGATCGGCTCGCCCTTGCGCCCCATCGTCGCGATCGTCGCGTAGGCGTTGATCTCTTCGAGGATGCCGACCTCGCCCGTGCCGAGCGCCGCCGTGTAGCTCTGCGGAATCGTGCTCGAGAGTCCCGCCAGCGAAGCCTGCGCGCGCACCTTGTCGAGGCCGAGTTCGAGCAGCAGCTTGACCGCCACGGTGTTCTTCGACTCGGCGAGAGCGCGACGCAGCGTGATGGGGCCGTCGAACTCGTCCTTCTCGAAATTCTGCGGCTTCCACGTCTTGCCGCTCCACGGGTCGGTGATCACCTCGGGCGAGTCGTCGACCTTGGTGATCGGCGTGTACTTCCCGCTCTCGATCGCGGCGGCGTAGAGGAACGGCTTGAAGGATGAGCCCGGCTGTCGCTTCGCCTGGGTTGCGCGATCGAATTGGCTCTTCGCGATGTCCGCGCCGCCGACGATGGCGAGCACGCCGCGCGTCTTGAGATCGATCGCGGCGAATGCGCCTTGCACTGCGGGATCCTGCTCGAGAGAGAAGTCGATATGCGCGACGCGCGTGCTCATCGCAGTGCGCTGCAGGCGCAGATTGTAGACGCGCACGGAGACGACATCACCCACCGAAAGCACGTCGGTCGCGGAGTTTGGCGAGGGCGTCTTCGACTCGGGCTTGAACGGGCGCGCCCACGTCATCGACGAGAATGGCACCGGACCTTCGACGCCAGGCGCGAGCTGCACGTGCGCTTCGGCTCGCGTCACCGACGTCACCACGCCCGCGTAGACCCCGCCTTGCGTCAGCGTGCGCACAGCCGCGGCGCGCGCGATCGACTCTGGTGTGCCCTGCGCTTTTTCGTTCACGCCATCGAGGTCTGCCGTGAGCACCACACCCTCGGGCGCTTCGGTCTGGCCCACGCGACGTCCGATCGCCACTGCGAGATCGGAGAGTGACGCGGCGTCGATCTTGAAGATCGGCCCGCGCCAGCCCTGACGCTTGTCGACCGCGCGCAGCCCGTCCTGCACCGCCAGTTCCGCGACCGCCTGCAGTCTGGGATCCATCGCGACCTCGATCGTCCAACCCGAGGTGTCGACCGCCGCCTCGCCATACTGCGCGATGAGCTGGCGTCGCACTTCCTGCAGATACCAGGCGCCCGCGGGCTCGCTGGGCGTCGGCGGCAGCGCGAGTGGCTTCTCCACTTCGCGATCGTGATCGACCTGATCGATCGCGTGGTTTGCGAGCATCCGATCGAGCACGTAGGTCTGCCGCCGCTTCGCATTCTCCGGATGCAAACGAGGATTGAGCCGCTGCGGATTCTGCGGCAGACCCGCCAGCAGCGCGGCTTCGCCGAGATCGATGTCCTGCACGTGCTTGCCGAAATAGTAGAGCGACGCCTCTTCGACGCCGTAGTGCGCGCGGCCGAAATTGTTGTCGTTCAAGTAGAGGTAGAGGATGTCGTCCTTCGAAAGATTCCGCTCGAGGCGCCAGGCGAGCAGGATCTCCTTGAGCTTGCGCTTGAACTTCTTGTCGCGCGTGAGCATCAGATTCTTCACCACCTGCTGCGTGATGGTCGAGGCGCCGAGACGGCGACGGCCCGAGAGCACGTCGACAACCGCGGCGCGCATCATCGCGAGGATGTTCACGCCGGTGTGCTTGTAGAAGTCCTTGTCCTCGGCGGCAGTGACCGCCTGGATCAGCGTGCGCGGGATCTGATCCATCTTCACCAGCGTGCGCTTCTCGCGGAAGAACTCGCCCACGACCGTGCCGTCCTGCGCGACCACCTTCGCGGTCACGGCCGGCTTGTAGTCGGCGACGCTCTCCATCGCAGGTGTCTCGCGCGAGATCCAGACGTAGCAGGCGACGAGCCCGACCATGCCGATGAGGAAGATGCCGATGCTGGCGATGGCGACGCGGCGCAGCCAGATGCGCCAGCGCGGCGCGCCCGACGAGAGGTGGCCCTCGTAGTCATCGGCGGGGACGGGCCTGTATGCCTCTGCTTCCCGCTTCGGCGGCGGCGCGACCTCCGGCTCAGCGGGCCCGCTGCTGCGCGCGCCACGTCCGCCCGAGACCATCACCGTCCCGCCGATCTCCTCGTCCGCAGGTCGTGCGCGCACGAACGCAGTCGCGCCGTCATTTGCAGGCTGATCGGCCTCGACGTCGAGCAACGTCGATTGCGAAACCTCGGGCTCCGGCTCCGGCTCGGGCTCCGGCTCGGGCTCCGGCTCCTCCAGCGTCGGCTCGGGCTCATCAGGAATCTTGGCGTGCTCCTCGTCCCACCAGGCGCCGCGGCGCCCCTTCTTGTCGGGCGCGGCAGCGACCGGCACGGGCTTGGGCTTCGGTGCGGGCGCGGGCTCCTCGTCTGGGAGCTGCACCTGCAGGCCCTTGCGCGGCGCGCTTGGCTCGGGTGCCTTGCGCGAAGGAGGAGCCGCGGGACCGCGCTGGGCGCGGGCGGGACGATCGACGCGCACGAACGCTGTTGCGCCGTCCACCTCGGGCGGAGCAGTGGGCGCGCTGCGCGGAGCCGTTCGCGGAGCCGCCTTCGGCGCATCGATGCGAACGAAGGCTGTCGCTCCAGCGCTCTCGTCCGCTGGTGGGGGAGAGATGTTCACCGTCGCGCCGGCTATCGCGTCGCCGGCTCCACTGTTGCTCTCTGTTGGCTCGTCGGCGCCATCAATGACGACGGTCGAGGGACTGTTCGGTCTCTGGGGCGGGCGCTTGGGCGGTGCCATGGAGCGCGCAGCTTAGTGCGAAAGAGAGCGGACGTGCGAGAGTCGCGCATGCCGCGGGGCAAACAATGAATCGTCCGGGGGGCAAGGAGTGCGAACGGTGAGCCCCGCGAGCGTGCGAGATGGCGACGCCTGGTGCGTCTATCTGCTCCGCTGCGGCGACGGCTCTCTCTACTGCGGCGTGACCAACGATCTCAGCAAGCGGCTTTCGGCACATCGCGCAGGAACAGGCGCCCGCTACACGCGCGGTCGCGGCCCGCTGCGCCTTGTCTATCAAGAGCGCGCGGCGGATCGCTCGGCGGCGCTGTCTCGCGAGCATGCGGTCAAGCAGCTCTCCCGCGAGGAGAAGCTGGCGCTCGTTCGCGCCGCGCGCCCGAAGCGCAAGTCCGCTCGTGCGTCTTGACACGTCGGCGTCGTGACCGATACGACCCGCGCTCTCTCTCTGTATTCGTCGGTTGAAGAGGAGCTGCGTGGACCCGCTGATCAGATCGCTCCTCGACTGCGCACTGCGCAGCTCGCGCGCAATGCTGCTCCCTCTTCTGGGATTGCTGGCGCTCACCGCCTGCCCGTCGCAGCCGAACTATCCCGAGTGCAAGAACGACACGGCGTGCAAGGCGCACGCGCAGATCTGCGTGAACGGTTTCTGCCGGCAATGCCGCGAGGACGCGCAGTGCAAGGTGGGGCAGTCCTGCGTCAACGGCGGCTGTTTCGCGAAGCCCGAGTGCAGCGCCGAGATCGCCTGCGCGGCCGGGCTCGTCTGCCGCGACAACAAGTGTGCGCCCGAGTGCAGCGCCGCGACCTCGGCGAGCGATTGCGGCGCGGGACGCAAGTGCATGGACAGCCGCTGCGTCGCGGACGAGGAGTGCTCGGGCGATGACGAGTGCGGCAGCGGCAAGGCCTGCGTCGACGCGCACTGCCGCGCGCAGGGCCAGCTCGCGGCCAGTGAGGGCGCGAAGCTGTCGTGCACGGCCGGGCCGATCTTCTTTGCCTACGACGACGCCTCGCTCGACGCGCGCGCCCGCGAGGCACTCACTGCCGCGTGGCAATGCATCACGCACGAGGGGTTTCGGCGCATCATCCTCTCCGGCAGCACCGACGAGCGCGGCACCACCGAGTACAACCTCGCGCTCGGCAGCCGTCGCGCCGAGGTGGTGCGCAAATACTTCGTCGGGCTCGGCGGCGATGGGCGCAAGCTGCGCACCGTTTCGTTCGGCAAGGAGAAACCCGCCGACGTCGCGCACGACGAGGGCGCCTGGGCGCGCAACCGGCGGGTCGAGATCGAGCTGCAAAAGTGAGGTCGAGAATGGCGATGGTTGTCAAAAACAAGTATCTGTTTTCCCTCTGTGCGGTCGGTGCGATCGCGGCGTTCACTCCCGCATGCGTTACGGCGGGAGAGGGGCAGCAGATCCACACGCAGCTCGATGCGCTCGACGCAGCGGGGAAGGCCGATCGCACCGCCGCCGCGGCTGAGCGGCAGAAGCTCGCGGACGAGAGTGCGCAGCGCGCCAAGCAGCTGCAGGACGCGCTCGAATCGCTCAACCGTGCTTCGCGAAAGAGCGGCGCGGATCTCTCCGTCGATCTCGACAAGGCGAAGGACGACATCGCGCAGCTGCGCGGCACCATCGAGGTGCTGCAGCATCGGCTCGAGGTGGCCGAGTCGCAGGCGGGCGAGCGCGACAAGAAGATCGACCAGCTGATCGCGCTGGTCGGCTCGCGCCAGAAGACGGTCGATACCGCGGAGCATCCGACCGACAAGGCCGCCATATACACGCTGGCTCTCAAGAAGCTCGAGGGCGGCGAGCACGTGCGCGCGCGCGAGCTGCTCACCGATTTTCTCGCCCGCTTCAAGGGCGACGCGCTGGCTCCCAATGCGCAGTACTGGCTCGGCGAGACCTGGTACGTGGAGAAGAACTACAGCGACGCGCTCGTCGAGTTCCAGAAGGTCATCAAGGAGTACAAGACGAGCGAGAAGGTTCCCGACGCGCTGCTGAAGATCGGTCTGTCGTTCCAGAACATGGGCGACTGCGCGAACGCGTCGATGTTCTTCGACACCGTCATGACCGACCACAAGCAGGCTCCGGCGGCGAAGATCGCCCGCGAGAAGGCTGCGGAGTGCAAGCGGAAGTAGTGCGGTTGACGGGGCTTGGGTCGCCACGGTAAGCGGCGAGGCATGCTGCAGATGACTCTGTCCGCGCCCGCCCGCACTGTTCTCTTCGCTGCGCTCGTGCTCGCCGCGTGCACCAGCAGCACGTCTTCGCCAACTGTCGATGCCGGCCCGATCACCGGGACCTGCTCGACTGACGCCGAGTGCGAAACCGGCTTCAAGTGCGATGTGCCGACGCGCCAGTGCTACTGCACAGGCGACGCGGCCTGCCCGGCGGGGCTCTTCTGCAACGCGTTCACCGGACTCTGCGTCAGCTCCGTGCCGGGCTGCACCTCGAACTCTGCGTGCGGCACCGGACAGTATTGCGACGCCGCGCTGCGCACCTGCGAGCTGCTCACCCCTCTCTGCGGGAAGTGCCACACCGACGCGGAGTGCGGCACCAACAGTTTCTGCGCGGCGAATCCGAACTATCCAACGGCGGGCACGTTCTGCTCTCCCGCCTGCAGCGCGGTCGACGCCAGCGGGGCCTGCCCGGGGGGCCTCGTCTGCGAGGCGCGCGACTCCACCGTCAACGCCCAGAAGCTCTGCTTCCCCGCGTCGGGCGCGTGCGGCGTGAACAACGCTTGCGTTCCCGACTCTCTCGCCATCTGCCAGACGTCCGCGAATTGCAACGACCCGACCCAGCAGTGCGACGCCACCGCGCATACCTGCGTGGCGAAGAATCGCGTCTGCCCGGCGGGCGATTCGTGCGATCCGCAGCAGAAGATCTGCACGCATGCCTGCGCCACCGACGCCGACTGCACGCAACTCGAGGGCGCAGCCGGATACCAGTGCCGCAACAACGCCTGCTTCCAGCGCGCCACCTGCCACGGCGACAGCGACTGTGCGAACCAGCAGATCTGCGCGCCCAACGAAGACGGGAGCAAGAGCTGCAAGCCCGGCTGCGTGAACCCGACGGACTGCCCGATCGGCGAAGGCTGCAACAACGATCCCTCGCATCCGAAGTGCATCGCGGGCTGCCAGAGCAACCGCGACTGCCCGCTCAACCAGATCTGCAACAACGCCGCCTGCGCGAGCTCGGTGACCGCCTGCCCGCAGGTCTGCCAGAGCACGGCGGTCTGCCCGATCGGCGCGTCATGCAGCGCCAACAACTGTTGCGTCAGCGCGAGCTTCTCCTCGGTCTGCAACAACACCCACTGCAGCTTGAGCCTCGGAACCGGTTGCCTCGAGCAGTTCGGCCATTCCTGCAACAGCACCAACGACTGCTCTGATCTGCCGAACACGACCTGCGTGCCTGTGTCGGGGAGCACCTACTGCGCGGGGACCCTGCAACTGCAAGCGTGCACCGACAACTCGCAGTGCCCGTTCAAGGGCTTCTCTTGTGTGAGCTACGGCACCGGGAACAGCTACTGCTCACCGTTCGAGAACGCGGCCATCACCGCCTGCTTCCAGGGGCACCCGTAGAGCGATAGGCGCGGGCCGCATGATCGTTGGTATACCAATCATTGGTATGCCAATCATTGGCACTCAAACTAAATCGGCAGCGGCGCTTTTCCTGGGAAGAGCAGTCGTTCGACGCGCGCGACGAGTTCGGCGAGATCGCGCCGCTTGAACTTGCCGGGCGTGATTTCCTGCAGGGCGAGGCATGACTCAACCAGCCAGTGGGTCAGGAAGAGTGCGGTCGTCTCCTCGAGCGCGTCGGGCAGATGCGCTCGGGCATCGGCGCTGCGCAGGAAGGCGTCGATGCGTTCGACCTCGTGGAGCAACTCCAGACGGGCGAGCGCGAGTGCCGTGCGCACGGTCTCGCGCGGAGGAGCTGACGTTCTCTCGAGCGCGGGAGCGAGGCGCGCACGCTGGGTCTCGTCGATCCACTCGAGCTGCGCGAGCGGCCATTGGCCCAATTCGCGCGCAAGCTCGGCCGCGAGCTCGTCGAGCGCCCAGTCGCGCAGCGGCCTCGGCTTCGTCTCGTAGAGGTAATCCCAGCGACCGCGCATCAATGGAGCCAGTCGCCCTCGAAGGCGCCGTCCTCGGGGAGCGGCTTGCGGCCCGCGATGCCAGCGTTCAGCTCGTGAAAGCTGCTCACTCCCTCTTCGCCGTAACGCCAGCAGAGGTAGACGACGCGTCCGCCGTGGCGCGAGCGGAAGTCGCAGAGTCCGTCTGCCGCTTTCACTTCGATGCCGAGGTCAGTCACGCCGCGCAACAACTCGATCAGCTCCGCGACCAGTGTGGCTGCGCGCCGCTGCAGGCCCTGAACCTGCCTCGACGCCGCGGGATCGATCTCGACGCGCGCCGAGTCGAGAGGATGGCCCTCCGCGGTCAGTTCGAGCTGGAGCTTCGTGATGCGATCGCGCAGCCCGCGTGCGCGCGTGAACGTGCTCTGCAAGGTCGGCACGAGCGAGTTCGCTTCGCGCAGCGAGAAGAGGCGGGGAGGCACAATCGCGGAGTCCACGTCGGCGACGTTAGCGCGAACGTCCTGGTGCGGGGTGAAAAGCGCGTGCGCGAATTTGAATGCGCAAATCTTGGTTGCTACCGTGCGCGCGTGGAACTTCCTCGCCCCCGTTCTTCTCAACCTCCGCCCGGCCAGTCGGGCCTCCGCGCGCTGACGGGTGACGAGCGGGCCGACTATTTTCGCGGCGTCCACTCGCTCTGGGGCAGCGGGCTCGAACCCGACACGTTCGTCGCCTACCAGCGCCGCCTCGCGAACTCGCCCGAGGCCGAGTGGCGCTTCGATCTGCTCGGACTCTTCGATGGCGCGCGCCTGCTCTCGGCGATGAAGGCCTATCGTCTTGAGGGGCAGTTTGAGGGCACGCCGATGCTCATTCGCGGAGTCGGCGCGGTCTTCACGCCGCCTTCGCTGCGCCGCCATGGCTATGCCGAGAAGATGATGCGCCTGTCTCTCGCGCGCTTTGCTTCCGAGGGATCGCAGGCCGCGCTGCTCTTCTCCGATATCGGCACGCGCTACTACGAGAAGGTCGGGTTCCGCGTGCTCGAGAGCGCCGATTGCAAGGTCGACGCGAGCCTCTTTCCGAAAGGCCGCGGTGCCCGCGCGGCAGCTCCCGGAGACGAAATGCGCATCTCGCAGGCGCTCGCGCGACACCGCGCCAACTCGGCGGGGCTCACTCTTCTGCGCGATGGATGGTCGCTGCGCTTCCAGCTTCGGCGACTGCGCGAGCTCGCCCGCGCCCGCGATGTTGGCGAGCCCGATTGGGGGATGGTCGTCGATGGTCCGGGAAACAGCGCGAGCGCGGCGGCGATGATCCGCCACACCAAGGATGGTCTCGATATTCTCGACGCGGCATGGGACACGGGAGCGGCGCGCGATGCGCTGCTCGGCTCGATCCGCGAGCGCCTCTCTCGCGCAGGCCGCAGCACCGTCCGCTACTGGCCGACCCACCAACTGCGCGGCCTCTTCCCCTCAGCGCCGCGCGACAGTTCGATCGCGATGATCGCGCCGCTCCTCCCGTCGGCGCCTGAGATCCCGGTCAACTCGCGCGCGGAGCTGGCGCTGCTGGATCACATTTGATTGCTATGCCAATGATTGGCATTCAAACTAAAATAGTTTGCACTCAAACGATCTGATCCAGCTCAAATCCACGGTGGTGCGGCAGTTCCCAAGGCCCAACCACCAACGCCGCCGCGGGAGCTCCGCCTACGCCTTCACCTGCGCCGCTGCCTGCTCGCGCCAATAGTTCTGGCCGCTCTCGGGCAGGAGGAAGATCGGATCGAAATATTCATACCGGCGCGAGAGCGCCTCGGGATCCTGCAGCTCGATTCCCGTGCGGTAGTTCTTCGTCCAGTAGGAGATCCCGCGCTCGCGATCGTACTCGGCGACCTGGTGGATCCAGCGCTTCCCGACGAACGGCACGTCGCAGACGATGCGCGGCGTGGCGAACCCCGGCAGATATCCCATGATGTCGTGCTGGAGCTTCTGCGCCTCTCCGACGCTGACGCGCCAATGCTCCGAGTTGGGGATCATGTCGCACATGTAGAAGTAGTAGGGCGTGATGCGCGCGAAATCCTGCAGCATGAAGCAGAGGTCGAGCAGGTTCTTCGCGGAGTCGTTCACGCCTCGCAGCAGCACGCCCTGGTTGCGCACGTCGCGAAAGCCGATCTCGAGCAGCTTCTTCGCGGCGCGCCCGAGCAGCGGCGTCACCTGGTTCGCGTGATTGACGTGCGTGTGCAGCGCGAGGTTCACGTTGCGCGAGAAGGCCTTCTTCGCGAGCCGCTCGAGCGCGACGATCACCTCGTCCTGCAGGAAGTGCTGCGGGATCCCCATCAGCCCCTTCGAGGCGAGGCGGATATCGCGGATGTTCTCGATGTCGAGCAGCGCGCTGACGAACGGCTCGAGCTGCTGGATGGGCAGGTTCGCGATGTCGCCGCCCGAGACGACCACGTCGCGCACGCTCGGCGTCTTGCGCAGATAGTCGAGCATCTGCGACAGGCGATCCTTCTGCGCGACCTGGAACTTCAGCTTCTTCACCTGCGGCACGTTGTTGCCGATCAGGTCCATGCGCGTGCAGTGGCCGCAATACTGCGGACAGGTCGAGAGCATCTCCGCGAGCACCTTGGTCGGGTAGCGGTGCGTGAGCCCCTCGACGACCCACATCTCCTGCTCGTGCAGACTGTCTCGCGACGCGCGCGGGTGGCTCGCCCAATCGGTGCGGCGATCGCTGAACGCGGGCAGCATGTAGCGCCGAAGCGGATCGTTGCGCAGATCGTGCTCGTTCATCGTGTTGAGCATGTGCGGCGTGACGAGGATCGACATCGTCGCGCGCTCGGCCTGATCCTTCTCGATGTCGAGCGCGAGCTCGTCGGAGAGCAGCCCGCCGAGGGCTTCCTTCAACTCCTTCAGATTCTTCACCGTGTTCTTGCGCTGCCAGAGCGCGCTCTCCCACTCCTCCTTCGTGACGCCGCGATAGCCGGGGAAGCGGGTCCAATCGGGCTCGGTGAACGCCCGCTCGAGCGGATAGCGGAACGGCTGCTCAGCGACGCTGCCCGTGGCGGAAGGCTGCGAAGAGTGCGGGCTGGATGTTCCGGTTGTGGGCACGAGGCTCAAAGGCTGCTCCTCAAGAGAAGGTCGGGCTGTTTACTTGCGCGCTCGCATCGAGGTCAAGGTGAGGCGCGGCGTACGACGCCGAAATCCTGCGGCAGAGCGTTGCACGGATTATAAGCGGCTCGTGCTCCACTTTCGAATCGGCCCATTTCCCGTGCGCGTCGAAGGATCGTTCCTGCTCGCGGCAGTCGTCCTTGGCGGGCTCGGAATGCGCAGCGTCGCGGAGATCGCGAGCTGGGTCTTCGTCGTCTTCGTCAGCGTGCTCGTCCACGAACTCGGCCACGCGATGGTGGGCAAAAGCCTCGGCGGTCGTCCGGAGATCGTCCTGCGCGGGATGGGCGGCGTGACGTTCTCGCAGCTGCGCACGCGGCCGACGTGGGGACAGCTGATCTGGCTCTCGGTGGCCGGACCGCTCGCGGGGCTTCTCCCGGGCATCGTCGGAGTCGCCGTGCTGATCGTGCGCAATCCCGCGCTGGGCGCGGACGCAAGCCACCTCTGGCGGCACGCCGTGAACCTCTCGTTCGCGCCCGATCCGATCGATCGCCTCTGCGCGACATTCGCCGAGATGAGCGTGATCTGGACGGTGTTCAACCTGATGCCGGTGCAGCCCCTCGATGGCGGACACGTCCTCGAGATCGCGTTGACGGCGGCGCGCAAGAAGCCGTCGGCAGTGCTCGCGAGCTGGATCTCCGCGGGCGTTGCCGGGTCGCTCGCGGGCCTGATCTTTCTCGGCACGTCCGGCTGGTGGATGGCCGGGCTCTTCTTCCTCATGATGGCGCTCAGCAACGTCACGCGCGCTCGCGCGGCGCAGAGCGCAGCCCCCGTAGTCGCGAAGGTGGAAGGTCCCGATGGCTCCGCGCGCGCGCAGGTTGCGGCCGCGCTGCAGACGGCCCGCGCTGCGTTGCAGGCGCAGGACATCGAGGGAGCCTTGCGGGCGGCGGCGGCACTCGATGCCGAGCCCGACGGATTTCGGCAGGCCGGGGCTGCTCGAATCCGCGCGGGCGTCGCCTTGATGCGCGGCGAGAACGTCGAGGCCGGTCGGCAGGCGGGCAGGGCGTTCTCTCTCTGTGCCGACCCCGAGGCCGCAGTGGTGGCGGCGCGTGCAGCGCTGCGAGCCGGCCAGCAGGAAATCGCGCGAACCTGGCTCAAGCGCGCGCTCGAAACCGGCGCTCCGGTCGAGGCGTTGCGTGCTGACGCGGAGCTCGGCGCCCTCGAGTAGCGCTCGATTGCACGCGCAGTGACTGGCCGCGTGCAGAATCCTGCGCGAGATAACTTGCCAAGTGTGCCCGCGTCGCTTGAAACTGCGCGAACGCCGCGTCCCGCTCGATGCCTGAACGCCTTTCCCGGCGGCTGGAGGAAATTGCATGCTGACCCGCATTCGCGTCTTGGGACTCCTCTCCGCTGTCGCGATGGCTGCTTGTTCGAGCGGTACGTCAGCCCCCGGGGGCCGGGTCGAGGTGCAACTCGACGTGACCAGGCTCGCCACCAACGGGAGCGTGGCGACGGCAACCATCGTGGTGACCAACGCGAGCGGCAATCCTGCCTCGGGCTCGGTCCACGTCTCCTCTCTCGTCGGAAAGGTCGATGGAAAGGCCTCCGAGGATGTCGTCCTCGACTCGACGGGCGCGGCCACCGCGACCTATGCGTGTGACGTCGCCACCACCGCGGCTTGCGCGAGCGCGACTGCGACGCTGCTCATCGCGAGCTGGAGCGGCGTGACCGGGAGCGCGCGTCTGACACTTCAGCCGGCGGTCATCATTCCGGATGGCGGCGGCGGTGGCTCCGGCGGTGGCTCCGGCGGTGGCTCTGGTGGTGGCTCCGGCGGCGGCTCCGGAGACGCGGGCACGCCCGACGCGGGACCGATCAGTGACGCCGGCCCGACGCCGATCACTGAGACCGTCCAGCTCGTCACCGTCAGTCCGACCAGCATCGGCACCAGCTCGGCCGCGGCAAACGGGCTTCCCACCTCGTCGGTGATCTTCTTCCAGGTGCTCGGAAACGGGACTCCACTCGCGGGCGCCAACGTCTCCTTCGCGCCCTCCATCGGCGAGAACCTGCTGACCTTCTCCGCCACCAGCGCGGTCACCAATTCGAACGGCCTCGTCTCGCTGACGGTCAGCTCGAAGGGCACCACCGGCATCGCGCATGTGATCGCAAGCCTCGCGCTCTCGGCGAACGTCGCGACCGCGCAGGTCGTGATCTTCGGGCCGCCTGCGAGCATCATCGAGACGGCAGTGACGCCGAGCGTCCTCGGCATCATGGGGTCCGGCATCCAGGAGCAGGGCCTGATGACCTTCCTCGTCTCCGACGCGTTCGGCACGCCCGTCCCCGGCGCGGAGGTCGACTTCACGCAGGCGCAGCCCCAGCTGGTTTCGCTGAACACCACGAGCGGCGCGACCGACGCGAACGGCAAAGTGGCAATCTCCTACACCGCGGGCGCGGAAGTCGGCGTCACCACGCTGATCGCCACTGCGCACGGTCTTCCCGGCGTGAGCGGCAGCCACCAGGTCGCGGTCCGCGGCGCCAAGCCCTCGGCGTCGGGCTTCTACTTCAAGTGCGATCGTGGCGAACTGCGCGTCTACGACACGATCACGGAACTCGCGACGATGACCTGCCATGTCCGACTCTCCGATCGCTTCGGCAACCGCGTCGGCATTCCCACGCCGGTCAACTTCGCCACCGAGGCCGGTTCGATCACGGCGTCTGCCACCACGGCCGCCTTCGACGCAGCCCATCCCGATCTCGAGGGCACGGTCGACGTGACCTTCTCCAGCGACCTCGGCAACGGCAACTCGCCGGCCGATGTCATCCCGCTGGCTCCCGATGAGAGCGTCAACCAATACCCGTCGCAGCGCACAGAGGCGGAGCCGAGCCTGACCTTCGGGCAGCTCACCTACAATCCGCGCGATCAACTCGTGACGATCATCGCGTGGACGCAGGGCGAGGAGGCGTTCGTCGACGCCAACCACGACGGCGCGTACAACACGGGTGAGCTCTTCATCGACGAAGGGGACCCTTTCCTCGATGAGAATGACGACAACGTCTACGACCAGGTCGTGCCGGGCGGGCAATACGAGCCGCGCTTCTGCGGGAGCACCGCGTCGGGCACCTGCCCGGCCTACAATCCGCCGAACGGGAAGTGGGACTCGCAGACGACGATCTGGACGCCGACGTGGGTTGTCTTCGGCGGCTCTGCCCATCCGAGCAATACGCCCGCGGGCGCCGAGACGCCCGACGTCTATTTCGGACCGGCGACCTGCGCCGACTACGCTGACTCGAGCAATCCGTCGACCATCTTCGCGCCGGTCTACTATTACGACCGCTGGTTCAACCCGCCGGTGACTGGCTCGACCTACTCGATCACTGCCACCTCGCCGGCGACCGCGCGCGGATTTGCCGTGCTGTTCGGCAACTCAGTCGAACTCGACCACTACGGCTCGTTTGGACAGCTCGGTGGCGGCTTCTCGTACGGGCCGGTCGCCGTGGCTGGCGGTCCCTGCTCGACTGAAAATGGAACGGCGTGCATCTACAACGTCCACTTCCAGTCGTTCGACTCGGGCCTGCGCAACGAGGTCGTCTTCTCGGACAGCAACACGACGACGAAGGCATTGAACGCCTGCGGACTCCACCCCAGTGCCCCGCAGATGCCCGTCCCGTTTGTTGTCGAGGTCGGTGTGACCGAGCCGGCCGGCAGCGGAACCGACACCAACGCCTCCGGCTTCTTTGGATCGTACGCGCCGACGTACATCGCGCCTCCGTAGGCGCTCATCACGTGTGCTGGTCTCGCGCGGCGTCGCCCTTGTTCGGGTGCGCCGCGCGAGTTGCTTCGGGGTTCGAATCGGTGGGCCGATCGCCGCGCACAGCTTGACCGGGCCGCTCGCGATCGGGCAGACGAATGCCTCGCTGTCTCCCCCCACACGCGCGCGATGCGCCCGAGACCAAGAAGCCGCATGAGCAGAACCAGCACCGATCTGCCCGCGTGGAAGCGGCTCTATCCCGACGCGAGCGACGAGCAGTGGAACGACTGGCGCTGGCAGGCGCGCAACCTCGTGCGCTCGCTTCCGGAGCTCGAGGAGAAGCTCAAGCTCACCGAGGACGAGCGGCGCGGCTGCGTCGATACTGCGGGGATTTTCCGCCTCGGTATCAGCCCGTACTACCTCTCGCTCATCGATCCCGAGCATCCGAGCTGTCCGGTGCGGCAGCAGGCGATCCCGGTGCAGGCCGAGGCGCGCGTGCGTCCGGGCGAGCTGCGCGATCCGCTCGGGGAGGATCACAACCGGCCCGTGCGCGGCATCGTGCACAAGTATCCCGATCGGGTGCTGTTGCTTGCGCTCGACCGCTGCTCGACCTACTGCCGCCACTGCACGCGACGCCGAATCACCTCGGGCGGCGAGGGGGATTTCAATCGCGATGAGCTGCAGCGCGCGGTCGATTACGTCGCGTTGCACAGCGAAGTGCGCGACGTGCTCATCTCGGGCGGCGATCCATTTCTCTTCACGACCGCGAAGCTCGCCGAGCTGCTCGCGATGCTGCGCGCGATTCCCCACGTGGAGATCATCCGCATCGGCACGCGCGTTCCGGTGACGCTGCCGATGCGCGTCGATGATGAGCTCGCGCGCATGCTGCGCTCGTTTGCGCCGCTCTTCGTCATCACGCACTTCAATCACGCCAAAGAGATCACGCAGGACGCGCGCGTGGCGGTGGAAACGCTCGTCGATCGCGGAGTGCCGGTCGAGAACCAGGCGGTGCTGATGCGCGGCGTGAACTCGTCGCTCATCGCCATCAAGGACCTGATGCACCAGTGCCTGACGATGCGCGCTCGCCCGTACTACCTGCACCAGATGGATGTCGCTCAGGGGCTCGAGCATCTGCGCACGCCGCTCGAGTTTGGCGTGGAACTGCTGCGTGGACTGCGCGGCCACACCTCGGGACTCGCCGTGCCACACCTCGCGATCGACCTGCCGGATGGCGGCGGGAAGGTGACGATCCAGCCCGACTACGTCGTCGAAAAGCGGGATACCGAGACCATATTGAGGAACTATCGCGGAGAGCATTACAGCTATCCAGAGCCAGAGGAGAAAGAGTGCGCAGTGGCATATGACGCCATCTGGTATCCAGATGGCCGCGTCGAGCATCGGCCCGCGAATCCGAGCGCGCTGGATGTGCCGATCCCGAGCGACGCAGCATCGGCGATCGCGACGCGGGAATCGGCGGATGACGCGACTGCTTCTGCTCATTCGCTGACGCGCCTCAACGTTCTCGCCGGCGGATGAGCACGCTCTTCGTCACCTCGGCGCTGCTCGCTCGCGCAGGCGTCGTGCACGGCTTCTCGCTGCGCACGGGAGGCGTTTCGACCGGGCCGTTTGCGTCGCTGAATGTGAGCCGCGCGGTCGGGGATGAGCGCGAAGCAGTCGAGGAGAATCTGCGGCGACTCGCGCAGGCGGCCGGACGTTCGGGAGCGCAGGCCTTCGCCACCGCGAAGCAGGTGCATCGCGATCGACTGCTCCTGGTGCGGTCGAGCGCATCGCGCATCGAATTCGACGAACTCTTCGCGGCGAGCGAACCCGAGGCGGCGCAGGTCTCCGGCGAGCAGTCCACGCGCAGCGAAGCGGAGCCCGAGGCCGATGCGATCCTCTCGCGCACGCCCGGCCTCGCCGCCGCGGTGCGCGTCGCGGATTGCACGCCGATTCTCCTCTCAGCTCCCGACGTTCGCGCAGGCTGCGCCGTTCACTCTGGCTGGCGCGGCGCGCGGCTCTCGATCGCGAGCCGCGGCGTGCAGGCGCTTGCCTCTCTCGGCGCGGATCGCGCGCGCATCCTCGCGGCCATCGGACCCTGCATCGGCCGCTGCTGCTACGTCGTCTCCGCCGAATTGGCGCTCTCGTTTCGCGCTGAATTCGGCGCGGAGGTCGCCGACGATCCAGCGCGAGTAGAAGCGCCCCATCTCGACCTGCGTCTGTGCGCTGCGATCGCGCTCGGCCGCGCTGGGCTTGGTCTTGCGCAGATCGAGCAGGTCGGCGGCTGCACCTCGTGCGACAGCGAAAACTATTTCAGCCACCGCCGCGATCAGGGACGCACAGGACGCCACCTCGCGTTCATCGCGCCTTGAGAAGTCGCCGGAGTTCTGGACCGGAACCACCACGGTGGCCGCGGCGGAGATGTGACCGACGCGTGTCGCGAGCGGCCGAACATCCAGTCGGGCGGCAGACGCATGCGGTGTTCCCGATGGACTGCCCTCTCGCAACCCTGTGACGTCGGTGGATCGTCGGACCTCCCCTGATTCTTTGACACCCGCTCCTTCGCTCGCGATCATGGCGGTCAACGCGCTATGACGTCGGAGCGCTCCATCCTCCAATCGAGACGAGGCCTCTCTTGCTGTCGACCCGCGATCTGACGCGACTGCTCTGCGCTCTGCTCGCGCTCGGCGCGCTCTCGTGCGCGACAGGGCGTTCGGCGCGCGAGCCGCAGGTCGAAGAGCTGCGCGCCCAGCTTGCCGCCCAGGCCGAGCAGCTCAGGCAGCAAGGGCAGCGCATCGAGGAGCTCGAGCTGCGTCTCTCCGCGGTCGCCGCGCGTTCGTCTGCATCAGCCCCAGCGCAGTCGAGCGCTGTGCCGATCGCACCTGCGTCAGCCGCCTCTTCACCCATCCCCGCGAAGACCGCGCCCGCGCCCAGCGCGCCCGCGCCGCGCAGCGACCCGGCCGACGCGCCGCCGAAAGCGCTGCAGACCGTCAAGCTGCACCCGCAGAGCGGACGCCTCCCGTTGCGCGCGCCGCGTCCGAATCCGGTCGAGCGGGCCCCGCGCCTTCCCTCGACCGTGCAGCTCAAGGAGCCCGATGAAGAGCGGCTCGCGGAGCTCGATCAGCCGCTGCCCGTCGATCCGAACATCCGCGCGCAGGCCGAGGGCGATCACGCCTTCGCGCAGGCCGTGCAGCAGCTCAACGCGGGCGATTTCCTCTCGGCGCAGACCTCGTTTCTCTCGTTCGCACAGCGCTGGCCACGCGATGCCTCGGCCGACAACGCGGTCTATTTTGCGGGCCTTGCGCGCGCCGCTTCTCACGACTGCGCGGGCGCGCTCCCCTTGTTCGATCGGGTGATGCACGACTATCCCGCGGGCGATGCGCGCGTTCCGGCACGCCTCGAGAAGGGGCGCTGCCTGCTGATGCTCGGCCGCAGCCAGGAAGCCCGCGCGGCGCTTGCGAGGCTCGTCGATGAGAGCCCCGATTCGCTGGAGTCGCAGCAGGCGCGCGCACTGCTTTCGTCTCACGCAGCCGACTCTCCACATGCGGAGACGGTTCGATAATTTTTTGCAAAACCGGGTAAATCGCTGTTTGAAGTCTAGTGAAGCACTGCAAGGAGAGCCTGATGCGGACGAAGACCATCTCTCGCTGGCGTAGAGCGGCGCTTGCCACGGCCACGGCGGCCTCGCTCGCCCTCCCGGTTCGCGCGCAGGTCGCGACGCCCGCTCCCGATGCGGCTACGCCGAGCGAGAACGCCCAGATCCCGGCGACGAACGCTCCCGCCGCGCCGCCCGATACAGCGGGCACGCAGAAGTACACGATCCAGCGTGGCGACACGCTCTGGGACCTCTCGCAGAAGTTCCTCGCCAATCCCTGGTACTGGCCGAAGATCTGGAGCCTCAATCCGTCGATCGAGAATCCGCACTGGATCTATCCGGGGCAGACGCTGCAGATCAAAGCCGGAGCAGGAGGCGGGCCCGCACAGGTCGAGGCGCCTGCTGATGCGGCACCTGCAACCAACGACGCCGCAGACACGGTCGCTGCAGAAGACAAGTCCGGAGTCGCGGTCGCGGCACAGAATGCGACGCCAGAGGTCGGGGTTGGATCGACTGCTGGCGAGGCCGCGGCCTCGGCGCAGATGGTTTCCGTCTCGGGCGGCCGCATGACCTACAAGCCGCCTGCGGTGCTGAGCGTGCGCGCGGTCGGGTTGGTCGGGCAGGACGAGATCGACAAGGCCGGCACTCTCGACGCTTCGTTCGAAGAGAAGCAGATGATCGCGACCTACGACACGGCCTACGCGCGCTTCAAGCAGGACAACTCGGTGCACATTGGCGATCGGCTCACCGTGTTCCGGCCCGACGGCGACATCGAGAACGCGAAGGGCGAGAAGCTCGCGCGCAAGACCAAGACGGTCGGTGACGCGAAGGTGATCGCGCTCGACGGCCAGGTCGCGACCGTGCGCATCACCGGCGAGCGTGAGGAGATCTCGCGCGGAGATCTGGTGCGTCCGTGGGTCGAGGAGTCGCATCGGCTCGCGCCGAAGAAGAATGAACGCGAGCTCGACGGAACCATCCTCAGCTCGGTCGTCGTGGGCCCCACGGAGCTCGGGGCCGGCCAGCAGGTCTTCATCGACAAGGGCACCAACGATGGCGTCGAGCTGGGCAACACCTTCCTCGTCATCCACCACGGCGACGGACTCGGCAGCACCGGCTCGAATCGCCTGAGCTACACGCAGGGCGACCTCGGCGATTCAGCGACGCGCAAGACCGATCCGGACGAAGCGGTCGGCATGCTGATGGTGATCGAGACCCGAGACAACGTCAGCACCGCGGTGGTCGTTCGCAGCATCCGCGAGCTTGAGGCGGGCGATCGGATCCAGATGCGTCCAGCGGGCGGCGGCTAGAGTCCGTGAATCCAGCAGTCGCGAGCGCCGCTGATGCAGGCGGCATCGTCGGGCCCGATGTGGTCGCGGCGTGCGGCCTGTCGGCGATCCCCGGCGTGGGAGCGACAGCGCTTGCGCGGGTGGTCAAGAAATTCGGCGGCTACATTGCGGCGGTCGAGGGCGGCGCGGAGAAGATCCTCCGCTTCGCGACCGAGCTGCAGCTGCGCACTGAATCGATCGACTTTCTCGTCGGCAAACCGGACCTCGAGCAGCTTGGTCTCGAGGCGGTCGCGACCGCAAAGCGTTGCCACGCGCGGATCTGCGTGCTTGGCGATCCCTGGTATCCGCCTCTGCTGCGGCAGATCGACAATCCTCCGCCCATCCTCTACGTGCGCGGCTCGCTCGATCCAGACGTGCGGCGCGTGGCGCTCGTCGGTGCGCGCGACTGCGATGCGTATGGTCTGGAGCTCGCGCGCGACATCGCGGAGGGGCTGGCTCTCGCGGGCGTGCAGATCGTCTCGGGCGGTGCGCGCGGCATCGACGCAGCGGCGCACGCGGGCGCGCTCTGGGCGCAGGGCACGACTGTGGCGGTGACCGGCTGCGGGATCGATGTCGTCTATCCGCAAGAGAACGCCGCGCTCTTCGATCGGCTCGGCCGCGGTGGCAACGCGGTGGTGAGCGAGTTCCCTCCCGGCACGCCTCCCGACAAGCGCAACTTCCCGCGTCGCAACCGGACCCTGAGCGGACTCTCCTCGGCGGTCGTGGTCATTCGCGCCGCCACCAGCTCGGGTTCCCTCATCACGGCCAACCACGCCGCGCAGCAGAAGCGTCCTCTCTTTGCGGTGCCTGGTGCGGCCGATGAGCCGCTCTCCGCGGGGCCGAATGCGCTTCTGACCGCCGAGGCCGCGCGCGCAGTGACGAGCGCGAAGGACATCCTCTTTCATCTCGGCTGGCCGATCCCGGATGCACTCAACGAGCCGGAGAAGCGCAGCACGCGCAAGCGGGCGCGCGTGATGGAGCCCGTCGTCAAGCCGCCCGAGAAGGTCGGCGTTCTCGAAGAGACCGTGCTCAGCGACGAGGAGGTCCGTCTCTTTCAGGCGCTCGACGAGCGGTCGCCGCTGCACATCGATGAGCTCTCGTTGCGCACGCGCATCCCGGTCGAGCAGGCGCTCACGCGTCTGACCGAGCTGGAAATGAAGGGGCTCGCGACGCAGCGTCCCGGCAAGTACTTCTTGCGTCGCATCGCCTAGTTGGTCTAGGGCGGCGCAACCAAAATTCAAGTCAAGCATCCATTGCGCCCCGCTTCGTGAAAGCGGGATCCACGGGAGTGACGGCGTTCTCCACAAGAGCCGCCCCAGAGGAAACACATGGCCACGAAGAAGAGCACGAAGGCGAGCAGCGCGAAGAAGAAGGCCGCGGAAGTCGAGACGGAAGAGACCTCTGCGGCGCCGAAGAAGGGTGCGGCGAAGAAGGGCGCAGCGACCAAAGGCAAGCTGGCGGCGAAGAAGAAGCCGGCGGCGGCGAAGCTCGCGCGCGTGAAGGGTGCAGCGAAGGGCAAGAAGGGCAAGTCGGCCGAAGTCGATGAGGAGACTCTCGACGAGGGCGGCGAAGAAGAGGAGTCAGGCGGCGGGCGCGCGAAGGGCGGCACGCTGGTCATCGTCGAGTCGCCCGCGAAGGCGAAGACGATCAAGAAATATCTCGGCTCGGGCTATACGGTGAAGGCCTCGGTCGGCCACGTGATGGACCTGCCGAAGTCGAAGATGGGCGTCGATGTCGAGCACGACTTCGCGCCGGTCTACGAGGTGATCGCCGAGAAGAAGAAGGTGCTCGCCGAGATCCGCAGCGCCGCCAAGAGCGCCGCGCGCGTGCTCCTCGCAACAGACCCTGATCGCGAGGGAGAGGCGATCGCGTGGCACATCTCCGACGCGATCGGGAAGATGAAGGTCCCGCCGATGCGCGTGCTCTTCAATGAAATCACCAAGCCCGCGATCCTCGAGGCGATCGCGCATCCGCTCGTCTTGCGCAAAGAGATCTACGACGCGCAGCAGGCGAGGCGCGTGCTCGATCGTCTGGTCGGCTACCAGATCTCGCCGATCCTCTGGAAGAAGGTCCGGCGCGGACTTTCGGCGGGCCGCGTGCAGTCGGTCGCGGTGCGGCTCGTCGTTGATCGCGAGGATGAGATCAAGAAGTTCATCCCGGTCGAGTACTGGTCGATCGAGGCCGATCTCAAGGCGCAGCTGCCGCCGCAGTTCCGCGCGAAGCTCATCAAGGTGAATGGCGAGAAGAGCGAGCTGACGAACGGGGAGCAGGCGCTGCCGCTCGCCGAGGAGATCAAGCGCGAGCAGTTCCGCGTTGCGACCGTGGACAAGAAGGAGCGCAAGCGCAACGCGCCTCCGCCGTTCATCACCAGCAAGCTGCAGCAGGACGCGGCCAATCGTCTCCACTTCTCGGCGAAGAAGACGATGACGCTCGCGCAGCGCCTCTACGAAGGCGTCGAGCTCGGCGCCGAAGGCCAGACCGCGCTCATCACGTACATGCGTACCGACTCCGTGCGCCTCTCGCCCACGGCAATCGAAGGCGCGCGCGCGTTCATCGAGGGCAAGTACGGCAAGGAGTATCTGCCGACCGATCCGGTGCAGTTCAAGACGAAGAAGTCGGCGCAGGACGCGCACGAAGCGATCCGCCCGACGAGCCTCGACTACCCGCCCTCGAAGGTCGAGCCGTTCCTCGAACGCGACATGTTCCGGCTCTACGAGCTGATCTGGAATCGCTTCGTCGCCTGCCAGATGGTTCCCGCAGTCTTCGATCAGACGACGGCCGACATCGCCGCGGGCCGTGCGACGTTCCGCGCGACGGGACAGGTCCTGAAGTTTGCGGGCTACCTCTCCGTCTACGGTGAAGAGGCCGTCGCGCCGCAGCAGTCGCCCGATCAGATCGACGAGGCGGGCGCGGAGAAGATGGAAGGGGCCGACGAGGAGAAGGGTGATCTGTCGCGCCAGCTCCCGCCGCTCGAAGAAGGGATGGAACTCGCGCTCGCGCAGCTCGTCACCGAGCAGCACTTCACGCAGCCGCCGCCGCGCTTCACCGAAGCCTCGCTGGTCAAGGAGCTCGAAGAGAAGGGCATCGGCCGGCCGTCGACCTACGCGTCGATCATCTCGACCATCCAGGACAAGGAGTACGTCGAGAAGAAGGAGAATCGCTTCTATCCGACGGAGCTCGGGAAGCTCGTCACCGAGCTGCTCATCTCGGCGTTCCCACTCGTGCTCGACGCGGGCTTCACCGCGAAGATGGAAGAGGGGCTCGACGAGGTCGAAGAAGGCAAGCTCGACTGGGTCAAGCTGATGGGCGACTTCTACGGCCCGTTCAAGATCACGCTCGCGGCGGCGGATGCGCAGATGCGCGACGTCAAGCGCGAGGAGACCAAGACCGATCTGAACTGCGAGAAGTGCGGCTCCGCGATGGTGATCAAGTGGGGCCGCATGGGCCGCTTCCTCGCCTGCTCGGGATATCCCGAGTGCAAGAACACGAAGGACTTCATCGAGGAGGACGGGAAGATCAAGATCGTCGAGGACATCCCGACCGACGAGATCTGCCCGACCTGCGGCAAGCCGATGATCAACAAGCGGGGCCGCTTCGGACGCTTCCTCGCCTGCAGCGACTATCCGACCTGCAAGACGACGCGCCCGATCACGCTCAAGGGAATCGTCTGCCCCGAGGATGGCGGCGGATTGGCCGAGCGCAAGTCGCGTTTCGGCAAGTTCTTCTACGGCTGCGTGAATTGGCCCAAGTGCAACTTCGTCGCGTGGGACCGCCCGCTCGCTGAAGTCTGCCCGAAGTGCGCGAGCAAGTATCTGCTCTCCAGGTACAGCAAGCGCGACGGCGCGTTCATCGCCTGCCCGAACAAGGAGTGCGATTACCGTCGCGCAGCTCCCGAGGAAGGGACCGCGCCCGCTCCGCTTCCCGACCCGTCCGCAACGCCCCCCTCCGTGGGTGCGATCTCCTGACTCAAAGCATTCGTCTTGCCGCTGGCGGGCATCGCCTGCTAGCGTCCCCCGGCTCGAAACTTCGTATTCAAGCAATACCGAAAGGAAGCACTCGCGATGGGCAGCGCTCTCGATACGATCAAAGAGTTCCTCGCCACTGGCGGCCCCTTCATGTACGTCAACTGCTTCTCCTCGGCGGTCGCGTTCGCGCTGATCATCGAGCGCACGATCGCGCTGTTCCGGGCGAGCTTGCCGGGGAGTGCGTTCATGGGCCAGCTGATGAAGCAGGTGCGTGAAGGCCAGATCGATCGCGCCAAGAAGCTCTGCGCGGCCGCTCCTCGTGCATCGCTGGCACGCGTTCTCCAGGCTGGTCTTTCGCGGGCGAACCGCGGCGAGCAGGAGGTCGCGTCGGCGCTTGAAGAGGCGATCCTCGAGGAGACGCCGCTTCTGCAGAAGCGCATCGCGCCGCTCTGGAGCCTCGCGAACATCGCGACGCTTCTCGGACTCATCGGCACCATCTCCGGCCTCATCAGCTCCTTCAAGGCGCTCGGTAAGGCCGCTCCGGCGCAGAAGGCCGAACTGCTCTCCAAAGGTATTTCTGAAGCCATGAACAACACGGCCTTCGGTCTCTCGATCGCCGTGTTGTGCATCGTCGGCCACGTTCTGCTCACCAACCGGAGCAAGGCGATGATCGAGGAGATGGAGCTCTCGGCGATGAAGCTGGAAAACCTGCTGGCGCGGCGCGCAGCGGGCGAAATCAATCCGGCCGAATAGTTTGAACCCCAATCACTAATCAACTGAACGCCAAGGGTTCATCCAGATGAAGCGTCGGGTACATCCTCACGAGAAGACGGGCGAGCTGAACATCGTCCCGTACCTCGACATCATGGTGAACCTGACCATGTTCATGCTGGTTTCGATGACCAGCGTGATTCAGTTCGGCGTGCTCAATGTCGTTGCACCGCCGATTGGTCCGGCCGCGGCGTCTGCGTCCGCTTCGCCCGATCAGCCGAAGAAGGAGCTGCAGCTCTCCGTGCTGATCGGCACGAAGGGATTCTTCCTCGCGAGCGCGAACGGAATTCTCGCCGACTCGAAGGGCGATCCGAAGGCGCCGATCGACACGAAGGTTGCCGCTCCGACGATTCCGCTCAAGGCCGACGGCAAGTTTGATTACGAGACGCTCACCAAGAAGATGGTCGACATCAAGCACCAGTTCAAGGACGAGCGGAAGGTCACCATCTCGGCTGACAAGGCGGTGGCGTACGAGGTCCTTGTGCAGACGATGGACGCGGTCCGCAATGACGGGCCAGAGAAGCTGTTCGATCTGGTTCAGCTCGGAGCGCTCTAAATGACGAGCGACCCGACGCTGCCGAAGACGGAGCCCGTGCTGGCGAAGGTGCCCAAGGCCGCTGAGTCGCACGGCATGAGCGACGCCGAGCGCGAGGCCTGGGAGGCGAAGCGGCAGGCGTCGAAGTTCCGGCGGCTGCGTCGCAAGGCGCGTGAAGAGGAAGGCGAGATCGAGGATCTCAACATCACGCCGATGCTCGACATGATGACGATCATCCTCGTCTTCTTGCTCAAGAGCTACAACACGGGCTTCGCCCCGACGATGTCGAACGAGCTGCTGCCTCCGCAGAGCACGACCACGCTTGAGCCGTCGGAAACGACGATGATCAACATCAGCAAGAGCGCCATCTCGGTCGGCGACAAGCTCGCGGTGCAGCTCGACAACTGGGAAGTTCCCGCGTCCGCGACCAACCCGGTTGCGCCGCTGATCATCACGCCGGTGCTCGACCTGCTCAAGGCGTCCGTGAAGCAGCAGAAGTTCATCGCCCAGTACAACAAGGGGCAGCCGTTCGAGGGACTCGTCTCGATCGTCGGCGACCGCGATGTTCCCTACAAGCTGATCTACTCGGTGCTGGGAACGGCGGGGCAGGCGGAGCTGTCGACGTACAAGTTCGTCGTGCTCAAGCAGGGCCAGTAGCACCTCGGTCCGCTGCATCCTTCATTGCATCGCAGGTGGCGGGCGTGTATCGACGCGCCCTATGAAGGTCACGGTCATTGGTGGCGGACTCGCCGGATGCGAAGCAGCGCTCGTGCTTGCGGATGGCGGCGTGCAGGTGCGGCTCGTCGAGCAGAAGCCGATTCGGCGCTCGCCCGCGCACCAGAGCGATTTTCTCGCCGAGCTCGTCTGCTCGAATTCGCTGCGCTCGGACAATCCGGAGAATGCTGTCGGGCTCCTGCATGAAGAGCTGCGGCGTCTCGGCTCGCCCGTGCTGGCCCAAGCTGATCTGGCGCGTGTGCCGGCAGGGGATGCGCTCGCGGTGGATCGCGAGATCTTCAGCGGTGGCTTGACGAAGCGGATCGACGCGCATCCGAACATCACGCGCGTGCACGAGGAGGCGTTGGCGCTGCCCGCGGGGCCAGAGCCGGTGATTGTCGCGACCGGGCCACTGACGGGAGAGTCGCTCGCACAGTCGCTGGTGGCGGCCGTGGGCAAGGAGCGCCTCGCTTTCTATGATGCGCTCGCGCCGATTGTGCAGGGCGATTCGATCGACCGCACCATCGCGTTCGCGCAGAGCCGCTACGGAAAAGGCGGCGGCGACGACTACCTCAATCTTCCCTTCACGCGCGCCGAGTACGAGGCGTTCATCGAGGCGCTGCTCGCGGGAGAGAAGGTCGCGCCGCATGCCTTCGAGGAGGCGCGCTACTTCGAGGGCTGCCTGCCGATCGAGGTGATGGCTTCGCGCGGTCGCGACACGCTCGCGTTCGGTCCGATGAAGCCGGTCGGTCTCGTCGATCCGCGCACCGGGCAGCAGCCGCATGCAGTCGTGCAGCTGCGGCGCGAAGACGTCGCGGGCACAGCGTGGAATCTGGTCGGCTTTCAGACTCGACTGACCTGGCCGGAGCAGAAGCGGATCTTCGGGACGTTCGTGCCCGGTCTCGCAAAGGCCGAGTGGGTGCGGCTTGGGCAGGTGCATCGCAATACGTTCCTGCACGGGCCGAGCGCTCTCTCGCCCGAAGGCAGCCTGCACGCGATGCCGCATGTCTACTGCGCTGGACAGATCACCGGCGTCGAGGGCTACGTCGAGAGCGCGGCCCATGGGCACCTCGTTGCGCGCCGGCTGCTGGCGAAACTGCGCCACGAGATGTTTCGTGAGCCGCCCGCCGAGACCGCGCTGGGCGCGCTGCTGCGGCACGTGACTGGCGCGGCCCATCCTGCCGACTACGATTACCAGCCGAGCAACGTCGTCTTCGCGCTCTTCCCGCCGCTCCCTGATCGCCACTCGAAAACGGAGCGCAAGACGTTGATGATGCAGCGTGCGCGCGTTGCGTTGGCAGCGTGGGCGAGCGGCGCGCGGCTGGAACTCGGGCCGGTTCCCGAGCGGGCGGCGCAGCCCGCGGGTGATGGATTC
Source organism: uncultured delta proteobacterium (assembly GCA_903911145.1). GTDB lineage: Bacteria > Myxococcota > Myxococcia > Myxococcales > 40CM-4-68-19 > CAIWCD01. Next base: position 88,158 of record CAIWCD010000024.1, read on the forward strand.
GCGCAGCGTGGAGGTCGCGGAGGCCGAGGGAGAAGGAATCGCGGTGGACGCGATTCGCGCGCAGAGAGTCGAAGCGAGGCGAGCGCGATCGGTGGAGTGACTGCGCCTGCCGGCGTCGTGAATGCGCCGAAGGAGATCGTTGGTATGCAAAGTATCTCTGCTCCCGAGGCGGAGCGCGCAGCCGCTCTGGGCGCGGGCGAGAGCAATCGACCGACGTGCACCGCGGAGGAAACGTGAACGCGAACGTTGATCGTCTCTCGCCTGGTTGCGCACGCAGCGCCGCGGGCGGCTCCTCTCGTGTCGCGCTTTCTGTCGTGGCCTTCTCACTCTGCGCCGCGCTCGTCTCCGCGTGCGAGGAGAAGCAGCCGGGGCGCGCCCTCGCGCCTGGACTCGGCCGCGATGTCGTCGCTGCTCCCGATGGCCGCGCAGTCGCCTTCTTTCTCAACGCCGCGCATCCCGACGATCGCTCGGTGCCGGAAGATCTCTTCGCGGGAGATCTCTGGCTCGCCGATCTGCGCGGCACCGAGAGCGCGCACAAGATCGGTGCGGGCGTGCCGACGACTCCGAGCGCGACGGTGTTTCGCGACGACAGTGCAGCGCTGGCGTTTCTCTCCTCGTTTCGTTTTCGCAGCGGAGAGGGCGAACTGACGGTCGCTGGCCTCGCAGGCGCATCCCGCAAGCTCGCGAGCGCCGCGACGAGCTTCGCCTGGTCCCCGCATGGAAACGCGCTCGCGTGGATCGAACAGTCGCATCTCTTCGTCGCCGCCGATCCCCTCAACGCTGGCGGTACGCCGTTCGCGCCGCTCGAACTCGCCCAGTCCTTCTCCTGGTCGCCCGATGGAAAGTCGCTCGTGCTGCGTGCGCGCGGTCGCGGTCGGGTTCTGTTGCTGGATGCGCAAAGTGGCACTGCGCGCGAGCTGGCGAGCGATTCGAGCGATTTCAAATATTCGCCGGACGGTGCGATCGGCCTGCTCGGCGCACCCGGCCCCAAGGGCGGCGATCGGCCGCTGTCGATCCTCGAGCCAGGCGCGACGGAGTTGCACGAGATCGGCATGGCGACCTCGTTCGGCTTCTCTCCCGAGGGAAAAGATGTGCTGCTCATCGCCACCGACGCCTCGCGCGGCGCCTCGTTCGGTGACTTCTCTCGCGTCCGGCGAACGGGCGGTACCGCCACGCCGCTCGGCGAGAAGGTGAACGAGTTCCGCTTCTCCTCGAAGGGCGATCTGCTCTTCCTCTCCAACTACGACACGCGTGCGCGCGCCGGCTCCTTGATGGTCGCGCTCAAGTCGGGCGCTCCCGTGCGGGAGATCGCGCCGCGTGTGCAGACGTTCCAGATCTCGCCGAGCGGAGATCGCGTGCTCTACCTCACGCCCGTCGCGACCCGGACCGACTTCAAGATCGAGCTCTGGACCGCGGAGCTGGCCGAGCAGGGCGGCTTCGCACGCGCGCCACGCAAGATCGACGAAGGGGTCTATGGCTACGAACTGTCTCGCGACGGCGCGACGCTCTTCTGGAAGGCCAGCTGCATCGGCTCACGCTCGTGCAATCTCTATCGCGCGCCGGTCGCAGTCGCGGCCGAGCCGGTGAAGCTCGCGACGCTCGTGGCTGGATTCGATCTCGCGCCCGAGACGGGGCGGCTGCTCATCTCGCATCCGCACCAGTCCGCGGCCCGCGCGGTCGATCTGACGTTGCAGGATGGATTCGGTCCGCCGCCCGAGCACGCGCCGCAGCCGTTCATCACCGAGGTCGATCCCTTGTCGCGGTTTCTCGATGACGGCGGACATCGCGTGATCGCGCCGCGCCTCACCGGCCGGGCCGCGAGCGTGCGCTTGATCGATCTGCCCTAGGCGGACTTCGGGCTCTGGCCTCTGGGAACTGCCGCAGAATGAGCGACCGAGATCATTCGGCTATGCAAATATGAATTAAAATTCATTGATTGAATCGAGATTCACTTCAAGGCGTCCAGGCTCCCCAAGGTCCAAAGTCGGTCCTGCAAAACTTGCTCTTCCCGCTGCACGCGAGAGCATGGAGCGATGCAGCCCGCGTCCCCGCCCTCTTCGCCGCGTCCGAGCGACCCGCCCGAGCTGACCGCCTTTGCGCGCCACCTCGAGCAGGTCGAGCGCGCGTCGTCGCACACGGTCCGTGCCTACCTCTCCGATCTGCGCCAGCTGCACAGCTTTCTTCTCGAGAGAAACACGCCGTTCGCCGCCGTGACGCGCGACGATCTGCGGGCCTTCCTCAGCGCACGCTACGGGCTCGACAAGCCCGCGACGCTTGCGCGCAAGCAGTCGGCGATGCGCGCGTTCTACGAGCATCTCCGCCGCGCCGACGCGATCACGACGAGCCCCGCGCACAGGCTGGTGGCGCCCAGGCGACGGTTCTCGCTGCCCAACGTCGTCTCCGTCGATGACCTCTTCGCGCTCCTCTTGACGCCGAGCGAGAGCACTGCCGCGGGTCTGCGCGATCGCGCCTGCCTCGAACTGCTCTACGGCGCGGGCCTGCGCGTTTCGGAGTTGGTCGGTCTCGACACAGGCGATCTGATCGACGGGATGAGCGCGCTGCGCGTGCGCGGCAAGGGTCGCAAGGAGCGGATCGTTCCGCTGATCGCCAAGCCGCGCGAAGCGCTCTCTGCGTGGTTGCTTCGTCGCGACGAGCTGCGCGGCCAGAAGCAGGAGCGCGCGATCTTTCTCAACCGGCGCGGCGGGAGGCTCACTGCGCGCAGCGTCGCGCGCCATCTCGATCGCTACGCGCTCATCTGCGCCACGCGCCGGCATCTGCATCCGCACGCGCTGCGCCACTCCTTCGCGACGCACCTGCTCGACATGGGGGCCGATCTGCGCGGGATCCAGGAGTTGCTCGGACACGCATCGCTCTCGACGACGCAGCGCTACACGCACGTCTCGTCGGAGCGGCTCGTGCAGATCTACGACCAGGCCCATCCGCGCGCGCTGAAGAAGTAGACCGGCCCTGCGCAAAAACAAATTTCGATCAGGCGCAGCACAGCCGCGCTGATCCGGGTACTCTGTCTGTGCAGGGGGGAGTTGAAGGCAGGTCGGTCTGGTGAAGAGTTCGTTGTTCTCCTCTGCGCGTGCTGCCTCGGCCCAGGTCGACTCGGAGCAGCGCGTGCTCGCGCAGATGCGCGAACTCGGTGCGCGCTGGTTGCTCTGGCTGCGACTGTGTCTTGCGATTGCGTTCGGCGGTCTGGCGCTCTGGGTTGGGGCGCAACGCCACGATGCCAATCTCCAACTGCTCGCGATCCCGTTCGCGGCCGCGGCCGTCTCGTTCTCGTTCATTCTGTTCGCGCTGCGCGTGGAAGCGCGTGCGCGCGTGCTGCATCCCTTGACGGTCGTGCTCGCGCTGCTCTTGAGCACCTGGGGATTTCTCTGGCGCGTCCCGCACGCAGAGCACTCCGCGTGGCTTACGCTGATCGCGGCCGTCATGTTCGTCGTCGAGGTCAGCTTCGCGGCCATTTCCGTCCTCTCGGTGCGCTTTGTCGTCGCGAGCTGCGTCATCGCGATCGGCTGCGAAGGGCTGCTCGTCTGGCAAGCGGATGGCGGCGTTCCGTTGTGGCTTGCGGCGACCGTCCTGATTGCGGCTGCGGGCGCGTTCACCTCGACCGTGGTCTCCCGCTTCGAGCGGCTCGCGAGCAGTCTTGTCGAGGGAGAAGTCGCTCGCCACAGCGCGCACGAACGCAGCTCCGCACTGGAGTTGGCGCGCGCGCAGGCCGAGCAGGTCAACGCGGAGCTCGACGATCAGCACCGACGCCTCGTGCTCGCGCAGCGCGATGCCGAGACGATGACGAGCCGGCTGGTGCACGAGATGAAGCAGCCGCTCGCGAGCGTGCTGGGCCTGATCGATCTGGTCGCCGACGATCTGCGCGAGCAGCCAGCGGCGCAGGCGGCGCTCCCGGATCTCGCGGCCGCGCGCGCGCAGGGGCAGCGGCTGCTCTCGATGGTTGACGACCTGCTCGCCATCGCGCGCCTCGAGCACGGGACGCTCGCGACCGCGCGGGTGGCGACGACGCTGGTGCCGCTGCTCGACTCGGTCGTGGCCCGGCAACCGCTGCGCAGTGCTCGCATCGAGGTGTCTGTGCGTGGCGAACGTGAACTCTCGGCGCCGCTCGATCGGGAGCTCATTGAGCGGCTTCTCGAGAACATGCTGGCCCGCACGCTGCTGCTGGCGCGCGCGGGAGATGCGGTGGAGCTCTCGGCGGCGCGCGACGATCACGAACTGGTGCTCGCGGTGAAGCGCACCGGCCAGCCCGTGCCCCTCGACGCGCGCGCGGTGATGTTCGAGAAATTCTCCGGAGGCCCGGCCACCGACGATCGCAGCGGCGCCGGGCTCGGTCTCTACTTCTGCCGCCTCATCGCGGAAGCGCACGGAGGCCGCATTGCGCTCGAGGAGGATCCGCGATTCGCCGCGGCCCTCGTGGTCCGGTTGCCGCTCGCGCAGTGACGCGCTAGTCGAAGGTCGCGCGCTCTCCTGGCGCAAGCCAACGCGTGCGTTGCGTCAGCCCCGCGAACGAGAAGACCTCTTCGACCTGGGCGCGCGGTTGGCGAAAGTGGGTCCAGCCTCCGTAGTGGACCGGAACGATCTGGCGGGCGCCCAGCGCGGTCGCGGCGGTCACTGCCTGCTGTGCGTCGAACGTGTAGCGCAGCGGCCCCGAGATGGGAAAGCCGACATTCCCGAGGTGGAGGAACGCGGTGTCGACGCGAAAGCGCCGCGCCACCTCGGCGACGCCATCGAACCAGACCGTGTCGCCGGAGATGTAGATGGGGCCAGCGAGCAGCGGACTCTCGAGGAGAAAGCCGATCACTTCGCCGACGATGGGCAGTGAGCCGGGCGGCCCGTGCCGCGCAGGCGTCGCGGTGATCCGCACGCCGCCTACCTCGGTGGACGTGAACGGCGAAAGTCCTCGCGCGTGCGCAAGACCAAGACGCTTTTGCGCCGCCCGCGTGGTCACGATCGCGCCAGCGCCGGGCAGGAGCGCGCGCCCCGCATCGTCGAGATTGTCCGCATGCTGATCGTGGCTGAGCAGCACCGCGTCGATGCGCCCGAGTGCGTCCGCAGAAAGCGCCGGGCCGAGCGTGCGCGTCGAGCGCGTGCCCCAGCCGAACGAGTAGGTGCGTCCCGGCGGATCGAACGCCGGGTCGGTGAGCAGCCGGACGTCGCCGATCTCGAGAAGCAATGTCGCTGTGCCGATATGGGTTGCAGTAAAGGGCATGGGCGCAAATGTCGCAGCGACCCGCGCAATGAAGCAAGAGCGGTCGCTGCGCGCGCGATGCTTGAGCTACTGTGCGCGCGTTTCCACGCCGTTCATTCGCAAAGGATCAAGCGGCCATGACGCCCCTTCGCCATCCTGACCAGTTCGTCGATCGCCACCTCGGTCCCAGCGCAGAGGAGGCCGCGCGAATGCTTCAGACGCTGGGCGTCGCATCGCTCGACGCCCTCATCGATCAGACGGTCCCTTCCTCGATCCGTCTGCGTGGCGCGCTCGAGTTGCGCGAGCCGATCTCCGAGCACGAGCTGCTCGCCGAGGCCGCGCGCATCGCCGCGAAGAACCAGCTCTTCAAGAGCTATCTCGGGATGGGCTACGCGAACTGCATCACGCCGCCCGTGATCCTGCGCAACGTCCTCGAGAACCCCGGCTGGTACACCGCCTACACGCCCTACCAGCCGGAGATCTCGCAGGGCCGCCTCGAGGCGCTGCTCAACTTCCAGACGATGATCAGCGACCTGACCGGATTTCCCGTCGCGAACGCTTCGCTGCTCGACGAGGGAACCGCGGCCGCCGAAGCGATGACGATGCTGCGCGCGATTGGTCCCAAGGAGGGCGGCGCGTTTTTTGTCTCGAGCGCCTGCCATCCACAGACGATCGACGTGGTGAAGACGCGCGCCAACGCGCTGGGCGTCCGTGTGCTTGTCGGCGACGAGGCGACGTTCGATTTCGCGGAGAAGATCTTCGGCGCGCTCGTGCAGTACCCCGCGACCGACGGTGCGATTCGCGATCCGCGCGCGTTCATCGAGAAGTGCCGCGCAGCGGGCGCGAAGGTCGCAGTGGCGGCCGATCTCCTTGCGCTCGCACTGCTGGTGCCTCCGGGTGAACTCGGCGCGGAGGTCTGCCTCGGGACGAGCCAGCGCTTCGGTGTGCCGCTCGGCTATGGAGGACCGCATGCGGCCTTCTTCGCGACGAAGACGGAGCATGTGCGCCATCTTCCCGGACGCATCATCGGCGTCTCCGTCGACGCGCAGGGCAAGCGTGCGCTGCGCATGGCGCTGCAGACGCGCGAGCAGCACATCCGGCGCGAGAAGGCCTCGAGCAACATCTGCACAGCGCAGGCGCTGCTCGCGATCACCTCCGCGATGTACGCGGCGTATCACGGGCCGCGTGGCATCCGGGCGATCGCCGACTACGTCCATACGCTCGCGGCCGCTCTGGGCGCGGGTTTGCGCGCGCGCGGCTTCAAGGTCGTGCACGGCGCGTTCTTCGACACCGTGCGCGTCGAACTCGATGAGGCGAGCGCGAAAGCGATCGTCGCTGCGGCCGCGGCCCGCCAGATCAATCTGCGTGCGTTCAATGAAACTTCGCTCTGCATCGCACTCGATGAGACGACGAGCGAGGCCGATGTCGAGCTGCTGCTGGAGCTCTTTGCGGACGTTGCGAAGCCTGAAGCGAAATCGCGCACGACCGCACTGGGAGCGGACGAGCGCACGAAGGCTGCGCAGGCTGCGATCCCGAAGGAGCTCGCGCGCCAGAGCGCGTACCTCACGCATCCGGTGTTCAACTCGCACCACAGCGAGACCGAGATGCTGCGCTACTTGAAGCATCTCGAGTCGCGCGATCTCTCTCTGACGCGGACGATGATTCCGCTCGGCAGCTGCACGATGAAGCTCAACGCGACAGCGGAGATGATCCCGCTGACGTGGACGCAGTTCGGCGCGATCCATCCCTTTGCGCCCCGCGCGCAGGCGGCGGGCTACACGCAGCTCTTCGAGGAGCTCTCGCAGATGCTGCGCGCGATCACCGGCTTCGACGGCGTCTCTCTGCAGCCCAACGCGGGCGCGCAGGGTGAATATGCCGGACTATTGGTCATCCGCGCCTATCACGAGAGCCGAAACCAGGGGCATCGCAACGTCTGCCTGATCCCTTCTTCGGCGCATGGCACGAACCCCGCGTCCGCTGCCCTGGCGGGTTTCCGCATCATCGTCGTCAAGTGCGACGAGCGCGGAAATGTCGATCTCGCGGACCTCGAAGCGAAGGCGGAACAATATAAAGAGGAACTATCCGCATTAATGGTGACCTATCCCTCCACGCACGGCGTGTTCGAGGAGGAGATCGTCCGCATCTGCGAGATCGTCCACGCGCGCGGAGGCCAGGTCTATATGGACGGCGCGAACATGAACGCGCAGGTCGGCCTCTGCCGGCCGGGCGATTTCGGTGCGGACGTCTGCCATCTCAATCTGCACAAGACCTTCTGCATCCCGCATGGCGGAGGCGGTCCGGGCATGGGCCCCATCTGCACGGCGAAACACCTGACGCCATTTCTTCCCTCGCACGTTGTCGTCCCCGTGGGTGGGCCGCAGGCGACCGGCGCGGTCTCGGCAGCGCCCTGGGGTTCGGCGAGCATCCTCGTCATCTCGTGGGCCTATATCCGGATGATGGGAGCGGCGGGGCTTGCGAGCGCGACGAAGTTCGCCATCCTGAACGCCAACTACATCGCGCGCCGCCTCGACGAATCGTTCCCGGTGCTCTATCGCGGCAAGAGCGGCAGCGTGGCGCACGAGTGCATTCTCGATCTGCGCCGGGTGAAAGCGTCTGCGGGCATCGAGGTCGACGACGTCGCCAAGAGGCTCATCGACTATGGCTTCCACGCGCCCACCACGTCGTTTCCCGTCATCGGCACGCTGATGGTCGAGCCGACGGAGAGCGAAGGATTGGTCGAGCTCGATCGCTTCTGCGATGCGATGATCGGCATCCGTGCAGAGATCCGCGAGATCGAGGAAGGCCGCGCCCCACGTGACGAAAACGTACTCAAGGGCGCGCCGCACACCGCCGAGGTCGTCTGCGCCGATGCCTGGGCGCACAGCTATTCGCGAGAGCGCGCCGCCTTCCCCGTGCCGTCGCGGCGCGCATTCAAATTCTGGCCCGCGGTGGGCCGACTCAACCACGTGGCGGGCGATCGCAACCTCGTCTGCTCCTGCCCGCCACTCGAGGAGTACTCCGCGTGAACGCGAATCCAATTCGAATCGATGCTCTCGCCGCAAGCGTGATGAACAGCCGCCAGGCCTTGCTGGGCGCGGCTTTGCTGAGTCTCGCGGCGTGCCACAAGGCGACGCCGGAAGGGCCGATCGTCGGGACCATCGCGCGCTTCGATCCGGTTGCGCTCACGGCCGACGCGGATTTCTACGGCCTGCCGTTTCCCAGCAATCTGCGCGTGAGCGGAGGCGTGCTCTCGCTCAATGGCTTTCCCAATCCGGAGCATTCGTCGCTGCTGAGCAGCTACGTGACGGCGATTGAGTCGAGCGTCACCGGCTTCGGCACCGCCTCGACGATGTACGTCGCGTTCTCCGCGCCGATCGATCCGACGACGCTTCCGACCGATCCGAAGGCGACGCTCTCTGCGGACTCGTCGGTGCAGGTGATCGACATCGACCAGTCGAATGGCTACGAGGGAGAGCGCGTTCCGCTCCAGTTCAATTGGGTTCCCACGGCGACGCTCTTTCTCCCGGCCAACAGCCTGGCGATCCGGCCCGTGCCTGGTGCGCCTCTGCGCAGCGGACACCTCTACGCGCTGGTGGTGACGAGCGCGCTCCACGATGCGGCCGGCAAGCCCGTGGTCGCCGATGCGCTGACGAGGCGAGTGCTCGGCCGCTGGGACCCGACGGACGCCGCCGCGATTGCGATCGGGATCACGCAGCCGTTCGTGAGCTGGGCGCACAGCGCGAAGTTCGCGCTCGATCCGGTGCAGCTCGTCTCGGTATTCACCACGCAGGACGCGACCGGCACGATGGTCGCGGTGCGCAATGTCGTGCGGGCCGCGCCTGCGCCGACGATCAACAACCTCGCCTATCGCGGAGACACGACGCAGACGCACGTCTTCACCGGCACGTTCTCGGTGATGAACTTCCAGGCAGGCACGCCGCCATACACCAGCACGGGCGGGAACTTCGTCTTCGATGATCTCGGCAATCCCGTTCCGCAGCGCACTGAGCAGGTCCGTTTCGCGCTCACCGTCCCGAAAGGCGCGCCGCCCGCAGGAGGCTGGCCGATCGTTCTCTACGCGCACGGCACCGGCGGCAGCTACCTCTCGTTCTCCGAGGAGGCCGCGGCCGATGGCACGAACACCGACGCGCTCGCCGACGCCGCCGCGAAGCAGGGCATGGCCGGTCTCGGCATGGATCAGGTGCTCCATGGGCCGCGCAATCCCAGCTGCAACGAGAGCAGCCAGAGCTACGAGAGCTGTGTCGGCATCGGCTTCTTCAACTTTCTCAATCCCTACGCCGGGCGCGACAACACGCGGCAGGGCGGCGCGGATGGGCTGCAGCTGATCCGCCTCGCGCACGAGTTGGCCATCCCCGCGGCGATCGATCCCGATGGCCTCGTGCCGACGCTCGATCCTTCGCACATTGCCTTCCTCGGCCATTCGCAGGGCGGCATCACCGGCGCGCCCTTCGTCGCGGTGGAGCCGGAGCTGACCGGCTCGGTCTTCAGCGGCACGGGCGGGACGCTGTCGATCACGATTCTCGAGCGCAAGGATCCGGTCGATTTCAAGGCGCTCGCGGAAGGGCTGCTCGGCATCTCGGGGTTGGAAAGCCTCGAGCCGTTTCATCCGGTGCTGGCGCTCGTGCAGATGTTCTCGGAGCCGGCGGACACCATCAACTACGGCCGCGCGTTCCAGCGCGAGCCGCTCAACGGCGGTCTGCACGACGCGCTCCTGATCGAGGGAATGCACGACCAGTACGTGCCGCAGGAGTGCGCGGAGGCGCAGGGTGCGGTGGCATCATTCCCCATCGGCGGCACGATGCAGCATGAAGGGCCTGCGTTTCTCGCGGATGGTCTGGGCGTGCTGCCCCTGCCTCTGAGCAACAACGTCCAGCTCGTGGGCGGAAAGCGCACAGGCGCGCTGCTGCAGTTCGGCGGCGCGACCGACGATCACTTCACGATGTTCGACAACCCGGTCGCCAACTGCCAGGTGATGCACTTCCTCAAGAGCTCGCTCTCGGGGAACGGCGCGACCATCGACGCCTGCGCGCAGTAGCGCTGGACGCGATCAGAGCGACAGCGTCAGCTGCTGGCCTGCGCGATCGACGACGATGTGCGCGTGCTTTCGCGACAGCAGCGTGGCCCGCACTGCGGCGCAGGGATGCGACGCGGGAGCGCCATCGATCGAGACGATCCGATCGCCGGGGACGAGGCCCGATGCGCGCGCGCGACCGTGTGCCTCGAGGACGAGAAGTCCCGGACGATCTGCGCGCACGCGCCCCGCGCCACTTTGCGGTGACGTGCGCTGCGTGAAGAGCTCGAGCGCGGCCCCGCGAGAGACCTCCTGCTCCAGCGCATCCTCGTGGCCGAGCGACTCGGCGAACGATCGGTGCGGGCCTGACGAATAGCTGAGCGCAGGGCCCGGTGCGGCCAGCGAGCGAAGCCCCAGCTCGATCGGCGCGGGCAGCACGAGCTTGCTGGACGCGGCCGAGAGCGCTTCCGCGACTGCGCGCTGGAGGAGCGGACCGAGCTCGGGCTGCGCGTCGAGAAGCGGCCGATCGAGCGTGGGATCGAGCTCGGCCTCGACCGTGACATCGGAGATGACGAGGTGGGTCGCGGGCTGCGACAGCTCGACGTGCGCGACGAGAGTGACCAGCGCGTCGAGCGCGTTGCCTGCGGCACGCCCGCCTGCGTCCTTCAAGTGGACCGAGCTGCGCTGCTCGCGTCGCTCAGCCGAGGCGCGCAGGAAGAGGATCTGCGCGACCGGCACGCCCGTGCGCAGCGCGGTTCGCGAAACGTCATTCTCGCTCGGGCTCTCCGTCGTGCCGAGCTGCGCAGGCAGCTCGCCCGGTCCGAACGTCTCCAGCTGGCCACTCGCGCAGAGTGCCTCTTCGACATCGAGCGTGCGCACGTACGAGAGCAGGGCCGACGGTTCGTTCCAGCGCAGCTCGACCGGCGCGACGAGCACAAGCTGCGCATCGATGACTCCGTTCACCGCGCCGACCTTCGAGTGGACCTTCACTCCGTGCGCGCAGGCGGCGAGGAGCAGCGCATGCAACACGAGCGCGAACGCAGTTGCCTTCGTGCGCGCGCTGCAGAGAGGAGACTCCTTGCGTCGATGCATGATCCCGAGCATCGCACGGCTGCGCTCTTCCCGCGCGCGCGGAGCGCCATGCGGCTATCATCGACGCATGCGCCACGCTTGCTTCGCTGCTTTGCTCGTCGCTCTCGCTTCCGCTGCGTCCCTTGCGGACAGCCCCTCTGCGCCGCCGGCGGACGCGACGCCGCTCAAGCTGCACGAGGGCGAGTCCAAGGCGATCCCCGCGCGCAACGGCGCCCAAGCGGTCTGCGATGATCCGGCGGTCGCCCACGCGGAGGTTCAGGGAGACTCGCTCGTGCTGGTCGCTGGAAGCGTCGGCCAGACTCTCTGCGGCGTGCGGTTCGCGGGCGCCAATCGCGCGCTCTATTCGGTCACCGTCGTCAAAGCGGACCAGAAGAAATGAGCGTCGTTCTCCACGAGTTTCTCGCGCGCACGCCGTTCTTCGGCGGCCTTCCGCAGGAGTCGCTCGCGCGCATCGCGGCCCGTCTGCGTCAGAGCGATCTCGAGCACGGCGGCACCGTGTTTCGCGAGGGAGACCAGGGCCGCTCGATGTATGTCGTCGAGTGGGGCGAGTTGATGGCGTTGCAGAACAGCGCCTCGGGGCGACCCGTCAAACTGCTGCGGTTCGCCGCGGGAGATTTCTTCGGCGAGACGACGCTCATCGAGATGCAGCCGCGCCCCTTCTCGGTGGTTGCCGAGAGCGACGCGCGCCTGCTCGAGTTGACCGCGCAGGACCTCTACTCGCTCTATCGCGAGGACGTGAAGGCGTACGTGCTGGTGCTGCAGAACATCAACCGCGAGCTTTGCCGCCGCCTGCGCCGCGCGGGCAATCGCATCACCGAGATCGCGGACGACGATGACGACTGCGAGATCACGCAGATCCGTCCAGAAGGAATTCCGCGCAAGAAGTGATGGGCGCGCAAACCCGCTCCCAGCGCGGACCTGCGCATCCCCGTCAGGCCGCGCGCAACACCGGAACCGGCGGCAGCTCTGGCCGCGGAACCGCGGTGGGCGTGCCTTCGCGCGGCGCGCGCGGACTCTTCTCGAGCGCCGCGTCGAGCACCTGATCGAGCCGCTCGACGAAGATCACCTCGAGCTCGCGCCGCACGCTCTCCGGCACCTCGCGCAGATCGCTCTCGCAGCGCGCAGGCAGGATCATCCGCTTCACGCCCGCGCGGTGAGCCGCGAGCACCTTCTCCTTGATGCCACCGACCGGCAGCACGCGCCCGCGCAGCGTCGTCTCGCCGGTCATCGCCACGTCGGCGCGCACGCGAATTCCGGTGAGCAGCGAGACGAGCGCAGTGAAGATCGTCACGCCCGCGCTCGGTCCATCCTTGGGCGTGCCGCCCGAGGGAACGTGCAGGTGCAGGTCGCGCTCGGTAAGCGGATCCGCAGGCAGGCCGTAGTCGAGCGCATGCGCGCGCAGATAACTGAGAGCGGCGTGCACAGACTCGCGCATCACATCTCCGAGCTGGCCGGTGATGATGACCTTGCCGTGCCCCTGCATCTCCGTCGCTTCGACAAAGAGGAGTTCGCCGCCCGCCGGTGTCCAGGCGAGCCCGGCCACGACGCCCGGGATCTGCGTGCGTTCGACGAGCTCGGGCGTGAACGACGCAGGGCCGAGCAGCGATTCGATCTCCGTCTCTGCGACGAAGCGGTCCGCCGGCTCGCCGAGGAGGTTGCTTGCGTGCTCGACGGCGAGGTGCCGACAGACCGCCGCGATGCGCCGCTCGAGTGAGCGCACGCCCGCCTCGCGCGTATAGCCCTCGATGATCGTGCGCAGCGCTTCGTCCCCGATGGCGACGCGCGCACCGGTGAGCCCGTGCGCCTCGACCTGCTTCGGCCAGAGATGTGTGCGCGAGATCCGGAGTTTCTCCTCGAGCGCATAGCCGGGCAGTTCGAGCATCTCCATGCGATCGCGCAGCGGCGCCGGCACGGTCTCGAGCGTGTTCGCCGTGGCGATGAAGAGCACGCGAGACAGATCGATCGGGACCTCGAGATAGTGATCGACGAAGGCCTTGTTCTGCTCGGGGTCGAGCACCTCGAGCAGCGCCGCTGCTGGATTGCCCGAGCCATCGCCGAGCTTGTCGATCTCGTCGAGCATCACGACGGGGTTCGACGTGCCCGCGCGCTTCATCGCTTGCACGATGCGCCCGGGCAGCGCGCCGACATAGGTGCGCCGGTGCCCGCGGATCTCCGCTTCATCGCGCACGCCGCCGAGACTGACACGGACAAACTTGCGCCCCATCGCCTTCGCGATCGACTGCCCGAGCGACGTCTTGCCCACACCGGGCGGCCCGACAAAGCAGAGGATTGGCCCCTTCATGTCGCCCTTGAGCGAGCGCACCGCGAGGAACTGGCCGATGCGCGTCTTCACCTTCTCGAGCCCTTCGTGATCGTCGTCGAGCAGCTGCCGCGCCGCCGCGACATCGAGCGTATCCTCGCTCGTCTTGCTCCACGGCATGTCGGCGATCCAGCTCAGCCAGGTATGCGAGATGCCGCGCTCGGGACTCGCCTCGGGCACCTGGCCAAGCCGCTTGAGTTCGCGATCGACCAGCGTGCGCGCCTCCTCGGGAAGCTCGAGCTTCGCCAGCTTTTCGCGCAGCGCATCGGCGCCGTTCGACTCATCGTCTTCAACGCCATCGAGGGAGAGCAGCTCCTTCTCGATCGCCTTGCGGCGCTGGCGCAGCATGTGGTCCCGCTCGGCGCGACCGAGATTCTTGCGCACGGAGCTGTCGATGTCCGCGCTGATCGAGACCATCTGGCGCCGCGTCGCGAGCTGCCCCACGACCAGCTTGAGGCGCTGCTCGACGTCGAGCTCCTCGAGCATCCGCTGTTTGTCCGCGGCCGGGGCAGGGACGCGAAACGCGAGCAGATCGGCGAGCGCGTTGGCGTCGTGGATCGCCTCCAACTCCGCGCCCAGCGCGGCCGGGACGTTCGGCAGCAGCGCGAGGATCTCGCGCGCGAGCCGCTTGGCCTCCAGCACCAGCGCCTGCACCTCGGGCGTGTTCGGACTCACCAGCGCCGGCATCAACTCCGCGCTCGCCATCAGCACCGGTTCACGCGCCAGGATGTTCAGCACCCGCACGCGGCAGAGCGCGCGCACGAGCAGCGCCCGGCCGCGCTCCCCCTGGCCGACCTCGACGACGCGCGCGAGCGTGCCGATCGGATGCAGACCGCCTTCGAGCGGCCGCGCCACGATGAAGAGACCGCCTGCCTTCTCGATCTCCTCGTGCGCACCCGCCGCCGCGCCCTCAAGCTGGAGGCCGACGAGCGCGCCGGGAAAGAGCACCATCTCCTCGCTCGAGAGCACCGGGAGCGAGTCAGGCAGTGTTTGGGGAACAGTCGCAGTGCGGTCCATGTCGAACCTCCGGGGCAAACCGTAAGGACGGGTCGGACCGTGTCAAACTTCGATTATCGAATTCGATAATTTTCGATAATGCCACACGTCGCTCCCTTCGATGCCTGGCGGAGTCGATCGATTCACGCCACCCACATGGCGCGCGAAGTGAGCTCTTTCGCTCGCGGGGATTCAGCGTGATCATGATCGGCATGATGCTCAACGCCATCTTCGCTGCGCTGCTTGCGCTCTCCTCCGTTGCTGTGCGCGCCGACCAGACCGCGGCTCCTGCACCAACTGCTGCAGCGCCAGCGACGGCGAAAACGGCGGCTCCGGAAAAGTCGTCTGCGACGCTCCCGGCCGCTCCTGGAGCGCCTCTCCCCGATTCAGCGCTTCCTCCGCTCCCGCAACTTGATCGCATCGTCTACGCGAAGATCCACTCGGGGATCGTCATCAGCGAGGCGACCGACAGCGAAGGGCACGGCGGCATCGCGCGTGGCTGGGCTGTCTGCCACTGCACCGTCGACGCAGTCTGGGCCGTGCTGACCAACCACGCGCCGTTCGCGACCTTCATGCCGCGCGTGACGGGCATGGAGATCTCGAGGCGCACCGAGCACGGCGAGCGCGGCCTGCAGTCGATCGACGCGAGCATCAAGACGGTGAAGTACGCGCTCGACTACAGCTGGGATCCGGCGAAGCGCTTGATCGAATTTCATCTCGCCAAGGACGTGCCGCACGACCTCAACGAGGTGGATGGCAGCTGGCAGCTCTGGCCCATCGATCACGGCGCGGCCACGCTGCTGGCCTACCAGAGCGCGGTCGACACCGGCGCGCAGATCCCGGGATTCATCCGCAGCTATCTGGCGGATCGGGGAGTGAAAGACACGATGGAGGCGATTCGCAAGCGGGCGGAGGCAAATCCGGTTTCTCGCTCCCCCCCATAGCCTTACGTGGTGAAGGGAAGCAGGATTCGGGGTGGGCTTGCGAATGGCCTCCGTCGTGTGCTTCACGTTTGCGATCGTGTGGTGACCGATCGGGGAGCGAATCGATGGCGGCGAAGAAGAAGAGTGGGGCGAAGAAATCGAAGGTGACGGCAGTAGAAAAGCCGGCGGCGAAGAAGGTTGTGAAGAGCGCGACGGCCGCGAGTCCTGAGCGCACAAGGCCTGTGCTGAGGCTGGTTCCGCCGATCGCGCAGATGGTTCGTCCGGATGTTCCCAAGCGCAAGGTGGTGGCGCTCGAGGCGCTGGTCGGCGATTTCGTGAGAGTGCTCGCCGCGGAGATGGCCGCGGACAAGCGATCGATCGCCAAAGAGGTGAAGCTGCGGGCGGTCGTTGATCGACTCAACAACGACGAGAGCTAGAGCACACCAGCGCGGTCACAGGATGTAGCGCGCGAGATCCTCGTCGGCGAGGATCGACGCGAGCTTCTCGCGCACGAAGGTCGCGTCGATCGTCAGTCGCACAGTTCCCGCAGCGGCCAACTCTGCCGCGCGGAAGCTCGTCTCCTCGAGCACCTTCTCGACCACCGCGTGCAGGCGGCGCGCGCCGATGTTCTGCTGGCGCTCATTGAGCATCTGCGCGACGCGCGCAAGCTCCTGCACTCCCGAGGGGTCGAACTCGAGCGCGATGCCTTCCGTCTCGAGCAGCGCCGACACCTGGCGCGTGAGCGCGTTCTGAGGCTGCGTGAGGATGCGCGCGAGATCGGCCTCGGTGAGCGACTCGAGCTCGACGCGGATGGGAAATCGCCCCTGCAGCTCGGGCAACAGATCGCTCACCTTCGCGACGTGGAACGCACCCGCGGCGATGAAGAGAATGTGATCGGTCTTCACCGGGCCATACTTGGTGTTGACGGTGCTCCCCTCGACGATCGGCAAGAGATCGCGCTGGACGCCGCCGCGCGAGACGTCGGGGCCGCGTTGTCCGTCGCCACCGCCGGGCGAAGCGACCTTGTCGATCTCGTCGATGAAGACGATGCCCGAGCTCTGCACGCGCTCGATCGCCTCGCGCACAGCCGCGTCGTCATCGATGAGCTTCTGCGCCTCCTCGGCGGCGAGCAGCCTCTTCGCCTCGGGCACGCCCAGTTTGCGCTTCTTGCTCTTCTTCCCGAACGGCAGGTGAGAAAGCATCTCTTGAAGGTTGATGCCCATCTCGCCCATTCCATCGAGACCCTGGTTGCCGAAGAGCTGCGCGGCGGGCGCTGCGGGCTTGTCATTCACCTCGAGCTCGATCTGCCGATCGTCGAGGCCGCCCGCGCGCAGCACGCCCCGCAGCTTCTCGCGCGTGCCCTCCTTGCGCGGCTCGGTGGCGGGCGCGAAGCCCACTGCGTTCTGCGGCTGCGCGCTCTGCGGCAAGAGAAGATCGAGCAGCTTCTCCTCGGCCTGCTCCTCCGCTTTGGCCTGCACTGAGCGCCTTCGCTCTTCGCGCACAAGCTGCACGCCCTGCTCAGCGAGATCGCGAATCATCGAATCGACATCGCGGCCGACGTAGCCGACCTCGGTGAACTTCGAGGCCTCGACCTTGATGAACGGCGCCTGCGCAAGCTTCGCGAGCCGGCGCGCGATCTCCGTCTTTCCGACGCCGGTGGGCCCGACCAGGATGATGTTCTTCGGCAGCACCTCATCGCGCATCGGCAGCGCGACCCGGAAGCGGCGCCACCGGTTGCGCAGCGCGATCGCGACGGCGCGCTTCGCAGCGGATTGTCCGACGATGTAGCGATCCAGCTCGGCGACGATCTCCGGCGGCGTCAGTCCGATCGGTCCCTGCTTCTCTTCGCGCTCGCTCATCGGGAAGGCTCCTACAGCTCTTCGAAGGAGAAATGATCGTTGGTGTAGATGCAGATCTGCGAAGCGATGCGCAGCGACTCCTCGCAGATCACCCGCGCTGGGAGCGCACTTGCGTGTCGCAGCAGCGCAAGGCCTGCCGACTGCGCGTACGGGCCGCCCGAGCCGATCGCGGCGATCGCGTCGTCAGGCTCGATCACGTCTCCGGTGCCGGAGAGGATCAGCGTTCGCTCGCGATCGGCGACCACCAGCAGCGCCTCGAGCTTTCGCAGGAAGCGATCGGTGCGCCAGTCCTTCGCGAGTTCGACGGCCGCGCGCGGGAGATTCTTCGCGTGCTCCTTGAGCTTCGCTTCGAACCGTTCGAAGAGCGTGAACGCGTCGGCCGTCGCGCCCGCAAATCCCGCGATGACGCTGCCGTCGCCGAGCCGCCGCAGCTTCTTCGCGTTGTGCTTGAGCACCGTCTTGTCGAGCGTGACCTGTCCGTCGGAGCCGATACAGACGCGGCCCGCGTTGCGGACGCAGACGACGGTGGTGGCGTGGATGTCGAGCGCGGGCATTCGTGCCTCCTTGCAGGGCGCGCAATGTAACGCCTGTGCAGGCGCGTGCTCGACGCTTCCTGTCGGATTTTGCGACGGCGTCCTGATTCTCGCGCCCGCGCGATCCTTCGACTACCTTCGCGCCCATGTCCTTCGATGACGTGATCATCCTCTTCGGCGGCACCTCGAGCGAGCGGCGCGTCTCGGTCGCCTCCGCGCAGCACATCTCTTCGCAACTCGGGGGCGCGCGCTGCTGGTTCGAGTCGGCGAACGGGCCGGTCTTTGCGGTCAGCGAAGCGGAGCTCGCGGCATTCGAACGGCCGTTCGAAAACGACTTCAAGCCGCCAGGTGCACCAGCGTTCGAAAGCATCTCGGCCGCGCTGGATGCGGGTGCGCGCGATCGGCCGGTCTTCCTGCTCGGCTATCACGGCACATTCGGCGAGGACGGCCAGGTGCAGAAGCTGCTCGAAGCGCGCGCGGCCTCGTTCACGGGCTCGGGCTCGCTCGCGTCGGCGAAGGCGTTCGACAAGTCGTGGGCGAAGCGGCTCGCGGCGGAGCAGGGCGTGCGCGTCGCCGAGGCGATCGAGCTGCCTCGCAATGATGCGCGCGCAATCGCCGATGCTCTCGCAGGACTGCTCGCGCGCCACGGCCGCGCCGTGGCCAAGCCAGTCGCGGGTGGGAGCTCCGTGGGCCTGCATCATCTGCGCAATCACGAAGACATCGCGCGCGCCGCAGAGCAGATCGCGCAGGCCCGCGAGGCCTATCTCGCCGAGGCGTTCATCGAGGGGCCCGAGGTCACCATTGGCGTCGTCGACGGCCCGCACGGCACGCGCGCGCTGCCGGCCTCCGAGGTGCGCATGGATCCGGGCCGCGCCTTCGACTTCGAGGGGAAATATCTCGGGAAGGGCACGTTGGAGATCACGCCTGCAGAGCTGCCTGCCGAAACGATCGCCGCGGCCCAGGCACTTGCGCTCACCGTGCACAAGACGCTCGGCTGCTACGGCTACTCGCGCACCGACGTCATCTGTTCTTCGCGTGGTCCGGTGCTGCTCGAGATCAACACGCTACCCGGAATGACCCGCCGGTCATTTATTCCGCAGCAGCTCGCCGCAGAGGGGACGAGCGTCCGTAGTTTCCTCGAGGGGCAGCTTCACCTCGCGCGCGAACGGGACGCTCGCGACGCGCGTTCGCGCTAGTTCAGCGCGCCCGGCTGCATGAGCGGGAAGGGCGAGATCACCGCGTCGAAGCCGTCGCCGTCCGCGCGGATCATCTGATACGTGCCGCGCATCGAGCCGTGCGGCGCCTTGAGCACCGCACCGCTGGTGTACTCGAACGACTGGCCAGGCTGCAGCACGGGCTGCTTGCCGACGACTCCCTCGCCGCGCACGTCCTCGCGCTTGCCGTTGCCGTCGACGATGATCCAGTGGCGCGAACGAAGCTGCGCGGCGCTGTCGCCGACGTTCTCGATGCGCACCGTGTACGCGAACGCCCAGCGGCCTTGCCCGGACTGGTCGGGCAGGTAGCGGCTTGTCACGGAGATGCGGATTCCCTGCGTCGTGGAGGTGGACACGCGCCGGACGCTGCCATCCGTCTCGCGCGCGGGCAAGCGGGCATTTGCTACAAGGTGGCGATCGAGGAGACGCAGCATGGCCCAGACGCCGAAGAGCGCGGTGAAGCGCTACATCACGAAGGAGGGCTACGAGCGGCTGCGCGAGCGGTTCCGCTTTCTCCTCTACGAGCAGCGCCCGCGCGTGACGCACGAGGTGCAGGTCGCGGCCGCGCACGGCGATCGCAGCGAGAACTACGAGTACAAGCTCGGCAAGAAGAAGCTGCGCGAGATCGACGGCGAGATCTTCCGGCTGCAGAAAAAGCTCGAGTCGTTCGAGGTGATCGATCCAACCGAGAGAGAGAAGACCGATCGCGTCTTCTTCGGAGCGACCGTCACCGTCGAGGATGAGGAGGGCGAGGAGAGCACGTTCCAGATCGTCGGCAGCGATGAACTCGAGGACGCGAGCGATCGGCAGCGCATCAGCTACGAGGCGCCGATGGGCCGGGCGCTGCTCGGCAAGCAGGAGGGGGACACCGTCACGGTGCGCAGGCCCGCGGGGGATCTCGAGCTGACGATCCAGAAGGTGGAGTGGAGATAGCCGCTCGCTCATCTTCGCCGTGGTTATAGTGCGCGGCCGTTCATCTCGATTGGAGCACCCGAATGCGAATCCCGACTCTCTCTCGTCTGTCGTTGCTGTCCGCCTCCGCTGCGGCGCTTCTGCTCTCCTGCTCGCACGACGCCGCGAAGCCCGATGCCGCGTCCACCGCCGCAGCCGTGAAGGCACCGGAGAGCGCGGCCGTACAGCAAGGCGCAGCCGAGAAGGCCGCGGCAGAGAAGCTCGCGGCGGAGAGGTTCGCAGCGCAGAAGGCCGAGGCAGACAAGGCCGCAGAGGAGCAGCTGCACCTCGCGAAATTGCGCCTCCACGTTGCGGTCGCATCGTTGCCCGAGGTGCCCGCGCTCCCTGCGCTGCCGCACGGAATAGCGAAGGTCGAGGCGCCGGCGGACAATCCGCTCACGGCCGAGAAGGTCGCGCTCGGGCAGCAGCTCTTCTTCGACAAGCGTCTCTCGAAGGATGGGTCGATGAGCTGCGAGAGCTGCCACCACATCGCGCAGGCCTACACGTCGGGCAACGCGCTCGACACGAAGGTGGGCGGCAAGGTCAACGTGCGCAACGCGCCGACGATGACGAACCTCGGCTATCACGCGAACGGCTACTACTGGGATGGTCGCAAGCCCACGCTGGAGGCGGTCACGCAGGCGGCCTGGGCGGGGCAACTCGGTGCAGATCCGGCGGCGGTTCCCGCGGCGCTCAACGCGATCCTCGAGTACCGCGCGCTCTTCGAGCGGGCCTTTGCGAGCGAGGCGACGGCGCAGAACATCCCGCAGGCTCTCGCCTCGTTCCTGCGCGCGCTCACCAGCGGTGACAGCGCGTGGGAGAAGTTCGAGGCGGGCGACAAGAAGGCCGTGAGCAAGGATGCGATCGCGGGCGCGAAGCTGTTCACGTCGAAGGGCTGCGTGCAGTGCCACATCGCGCCGCTCTACACGGACACGATGTTCCACAACGTCGGCATTGGGTGGGACGCGAGCAAGAAGGCGTTCGCCGATCACGGCCGCATGGACGCGACGAAGGACGCCGCCGACGACGGGAAGTTCAAGACGCCCACGCTCCGCGATGCCGCGAAGACGGGCCCGTACTTCCACGACGGCTCAGCGAAGACGCTGGCCGATGCGATCGAGATCATGTCGAACGGCGGCGTGGCGAATCCGACGCTCGATGCCAAGCTGAAGCCCGCGAAGCTGAACAAGAAGGAGCGCGCGCAGCTCGAGGCGTTCATCTCTTCGCTGAGCGGGAATCTCTCGCTGGGCGCGGCTCCGACGCTTCCCTAAGGCGCTGCGAATTCAGCCGCGATGATCGCGCCGAGCTCTCGCTGCGCTCCTTCGAGCACGGCGAGATCGGAGGCCGAGTCGCTCAGAAATGATGCGACGACGATCGGTTTGCGTCCCGGGGGCCAGAGGACCGCGAGGTCGTTGACGGCTCCTCGCTCGCCACACGTGCCAGTCTTGTCAGCGGCGCGCCAATCCTTCGGGATCCCGGCGCGCAATCGTTGAGCGCCGGTCTCGCTGCGCTCCATCGCGCGCAGGACGCGGTCGCGCGCTTCGGGAGGAAGATCGTCTCCGACGAGCAGCCTGCGCATCGTCGCGGCCATCGCGGCGGGCGTGCTGGTGTCCCGCGGATCGCCAGCCAGATTCGTGTTGAGCGCGGGCTCGATCCGATCGAGCCGCGTCGTCGCGTCTCCCTTGCCACGCAGCCAGGCAGTCACTCCGGTCGGTCCTCCGACGAGTGGCAGGAGCAGATTGGCCGCGCCGTTGTCGCTCGCCTCGATCACCGCGTCGCAGAGCGCGCCCACGCTCATCGCGCCCTCGTTCAGATGGTCGCGCGTCACTGGCGAGTGGCCGACGAGTTCGGCCTTCGTGTACGGCACGCGCTGTTCAACAGAGATCTGCGCGCGACCGCGCACGGCCTGCAGCGCACGCTCAAGCACATCGGCTGCGAGCAGCCACTTGAAGCTCGAGCAGAAGGCGAACCGCTCATCCGCGTGGCGCAAGAGCACAGCGCCCGTCCCGGTGTCGATCGCGTAGAGCCCGATGCGTCCGCCGATGCGTGCCTCGAGCGCAGCGAGCTTCTGCGTCGAGGCTGGGTTGTGCGGCGTCGCGCCCGTGGCCGCCAGCGCCGCGCAGCAGAGCGCACCGATGAACCGCAGGCGCATGACGATCAAACCTGCGCTAGGCGCGGACGGAGAGAGTCGCTGGCTGCCAGCGCAGCGCGAGCGCGTCGGCGAGGATCAGCCGCGTGTCACCCGAGAGGCGCATCTGGCGAAACGGCGGTGCACTGCCCGCGCGCGTTCCATTGGTGCTCGCGGTGTCGATGGCCCAGACCTCATCGTCGACCGAGAGCAGCACGAGGTGCACGCGCGAGAGATTTCCCTCTTCGACGCCACCGTGGCTGCAGCGATCGTCCCGCCCGACCAGGATGCCGCGCTCGAGTTGATCGCTCGTCACCGCGTGCGTCGAGGTGAGATCGCCCGGCTGCGGCGAAGCGTTCTCGATGGTGATGGTCGCGAGGCGGACTGAATTCGGGTTGGGCGCCGCGCGCGATTTGAGCGGCTGCGCAGGCGGGAGGATCTCCTGATCGCGAGGCGCAAAGCTGCGCCAGGTCTCATCGGGATCGTTTCCCCAGGCGCGCACGCCAGGACCGGTCGGGAAGAAGAAGAGGATGTAGCTGGCGACCTGGATGAAGAGCGGACCTCGCGAGGCGATCGCTTCGCAGGGGCGGCCGTCCTCCGAGAGCAGGCCCGTGCGCGAGCGAAGATCGATCGCGCGCAGATGGAGCGCGCCCCCGGGGCCGCGCGTGGCGCGCAGCAGCAGATGGCGCAGCGAAACGTCGTTGTCGCGAGAGAGCACGACGTCGCATCGCTCGTGGCGTCCGATGATCAGGTGCGCGATGCCGCTCTCGGGAAGGCGCAGATGCGCGTGCGCGTCGAAGAGACCGTTGCGATCGATTGCGGCGATCATCACCCCTTCGTGCCCTTGCGCAGCCCAGGCTGCCCTGAGCGCTGCGTACTGCTTGCGGAAGACGGCGGCGAACGGCTCCCCTGCCAGGTCGGCGCTCCAGGGTGAACGCGGTCGTGCGCCTTCGTCTGCGGGATTGTGCGGCATGCCGCAGACCGTAGCGCCGCTGCGTCGCTGGAGCAAAGGTGCTTGAAGAGGGAAAGCGCGTCTCGTTGCGCCGCGGAATGCTCATCGGACGGGCAGCGGATAGGCCGCGAGCACGCTTGAGGAGCACTTGCACCCCATGTCAGACACGCAAGAGATGCCTCGCGACCTCGAGCCGCGCGTCGGGTACCAGGGCGAGCCGGGTGCGTTCGGGGAGCAAGCTGCTGCGGCGCACGGTGGACGGCCGATCGGGTTCGCAAGCTTCGAGACGCTGCTCGCCGCGCTGCAGGCGAACGAGATCGACGAGGCGGTGCTGCCGATCGACAACGCGGTGGTCGGGCCGATCACCGAGGCGCTCGAGCCTCTTGCTCGCGCGGTCGAAGGAGATCTCGCGCTCTCTGCCGTCGGACTGACCAGCGTGCCGGTGCGCCTCGCGCTGGCGGCGCGTCCTGGCACTCCGCTCTCCGACGTGAAGCGGGCCTTCTCGCATCCGGCGGCGTTGCGCCAGTGCACGAAGAAGCTCGCTGAGCTCGGGATCTCGCCGCAGCTCGCCTACGACACCTCGGGCGCGGCCCAGCTCGTCGCCAGAGATGCGACGACCGACGCGGCGATCTGCTCGCACCGCGCGGCCGAACTCGCGGGCCTCGAGGTGCTCGTCGATGACCTCTCCGATCTCGAGCAGAACGGCACGCGCTTCATTCATCTGCGGCCCGCCGATCACGCGCGCGCGACGGTCTCGTTTGCGTATCTGCGCGGCAAGGTCGCCAGTGCGCAGGCTCGGCTCGATGTGCTCACCGACGCGACTGTGCTCCCGCTCGCGCCCAGCGCGGACTTCCCGCTGCGACTCTGGGTTCTCGGCGCCGATGCGGCTCGCTTGCAAGCGGTCGCGCCAGTGCGCGACGTCACGGTGATCTCGCTCGGTGCGCCGGCAGCGAACACCAGCCACGTCGCGCCGAAGACGGTTCCGGGGCCGGCGGTTGCGTCGCTTCCTCACGCGACAGCGCGGCGTGCGCCGACCCAGATCGTGGTCGGGCCGTTCAAAATCGGCGCAGGTGCGCGCGCGATGATTGCCGGGCCGTGCTCCGTCGAATCTCCCGAGCAGGTATTGCGCATCGCGCGCCACGTCGCCTCCTGCGGCGCCACCGCGTTGCGCGGCGGCATCTTCAAGCCGCGAACCAACCCCTATTCGTTCCAGGGCCACGGCCTCGCCGCGCTCGACTGGCTCGTCGAGGCGGGCCGCGATGTCGGACTGCCTGTGATCACCGAGGTGATGGCGGTCGATCAGGTCGAGAGCGTTGCGGCGCTCTCGGACATTCTCCAGATCGGCGCGCGCAACATGCAGAACTTCGATCTGCTCCGCGCAGTGGGTCGCGCGGGTCGGCCGGTGCTGCTCAAGCGCGGCGCGGGCTCGACGACCGACGAGTGGCTCGGCTCGGCCGAGTACGTGATGGCGAGCGGCGAAGAGCGCGTCATTCTCTGCGAGCGCGGCATCCGCACGTTCGAGACCTCGACGCGCAACACGCTCGACATCGGCGGCATGCTCGCGGTTCGCCCCCTCACGCATCTGCCGCTGATGGTCGATCCCTCGCATGCAGCGGGACGCGCCGATCTCGTCGAGGGACTCGCGCGCGCCGCATGGGCCGCAGGGGCTGACGGGCTCATCGTCGAGGTGCACGACGATCCCGCTCGCGCGCTCTCCGACGCAGAGCAGGCTCTCGTGCCCGCGCGCTTCGCCGAGCTCGCGCGTGCGCTTCATCTTCAACCGAACAAGCGTCTCTCGCTCTCCGAGTTGCGCGCCTGGGTCGACACCATCGATCACGAGCTCGCGTCACTGGTGCATCGCCGACTCTCGGTCGCGCGCGCGATCGGTGCGGCCAAGCGCAAGAGTGGTCGCGCAGTGCTTGATCCAAAGCGCGAGGCGGCAGTGCGGCGCACGTATCGCGAGGCGCTCGGTGAGCACACGGCGCTTGCGGAGATGCTCGTCGATCTCCTGATCGAGGCGGCGCGCGCGCAGCAGTCGATCGAGGACGACGGCGAGCCGGAGCGGCCGATGGGCTCGAGCCCGCGCCCGGTTCCTGCGAGCAGGAACAAGTCGTAGTGCGATCGGTTCCCTCCGGTGACTGAGAGCCGCGCCGAAACGCCGTCGATCGCCGCGCCCTCGCAGAGCCGCGTCTGGCTTGCTCTCGGTTCGCTCTACTGGATCTGGGGCTCGACCTATCTCGCCATCCGCGTCGCGCTCGATGGCTTCCCACCGCTCACTCTCGCGGCGCTGCGCTTTCTCATCGCGGGCGTTCTGCTGCTTGCGTGGCAGCGCCTGCGGGGCGCCCCGATGCCGACGCGCCAGCAGTGGGGCGCGAGTGCGATCGTGGGCGCGCTCCTCGTCGGCGCGAACACGCTCGTGACCATCGCAGAGCTGTCTGTCTCCTCGGGCCTCACCGCCGTCGCGGTCGGCTCAGTGCCTCTCTGGATTGGCGTCGTCTCCGGCCTCTTCGGCAAATGGCCTGCGCGCAGCGAATGGCTTGGTCTCGCCGTCGGCTTCTGCGGCGTCGCGCTGCTCAACCTCGGCTCCGGAATGCGCGGCGCACCGCTCGGCGCGGCCATGCTGCTCTTATCCCCTCTCTGCTGGGCCTTCGGCTCGATCTTGAGCCACCGTCTGCGCATGCCCGAGGGATTAACCGGGACCGGCGCATTAATGCTGTGCGGCGGGCTGATGGACGTAGTCCTCGCCGTTGTGCGCGGCGAGCATTTAACCCAGGCCCCGAGCGGCCGCGCGCTCATTGGCCTTGCCTGGCTTGTCTTCGCCGGCTCGGTCGTCGGCTACTCCGCTTATACGTTTTTAATCACCCGCATCCGCCCCACGCTCGCGACCAGTTATGCCTATGTGAATCCCGTCGTGGCGATGGCTCTGGGCGCGCTCTTCCTGCACGAGCCGATCTCCGCGAGCGCGCTCGTGGCCATGGGATTCATTCTCTCGGGCGTCGCGTTGCTGGCGCGCGCGAAAGTCACCCATTAAGGGCAACTACTCTGCGATCGTGAAGTCCCGCTCGATCCAGCCGACGCCGCCGCGGCCATCGCGGATCACAATCCAGAAGCGCACCGGACCGGGCGTCTTCGGCGTGGAATAGGTAATGCCGATATCACTCGGTTGGCCCGTCGCGGTGGTGTCGGTTGAGCGCAAGGACGAGATGGTTCCGCCCGTCGTATAGAATGAATAATTGAGCGTCTCGACGCCGCCGTCGGCCAGTGTCTCCTTGGCATCGCTCGCGGGCACTGGATCGAGCGCGACATCGATCCCCGCGTGCAGTACGCTGGTTCCATCTGCGGCGAGCAGTTGCTGGTCGACGTTGATCCCTGCCAGCGACGGATTGTGGTTGATTGGCCGCGCGGCATTGGCGAGGCGCAGCGTAACGTCGGTAAATCCGGTTAAATGCTGATCAGGATATCCCGCCGTCGCTGGAGGACCTCCGTCTGGATTGCCATCAGCCGGCGCGTCGGCCGTGAAGCCGACGAGAATGGGAAATCCCTGCTCGAGCAGCGCGGCGATTCCCGCGTCGGCAGAGCCACCGTCAAAGCCTTGTGCCAGTGAGCTTGCGAGATTGGCAATGGCGGGATTGGCGAGGTCGAGAGTTGCCGAGAGCGGCCCCGCGTCCGGGAGTTGCACGCTGGCGGTTCCGGGGCAGGCAAGATTTCCCGCGGGAAGAACTCCCTGCTGCTCGCAGAGAGAGAACACGGTGGTAATCAACGCGCCCGAGGGTTCGATGGCGAGCGCGGTCAGCGTCGTCGCGGGCAGGGGAGAGCCAAGCTGGAGGATTAACTCCGCCGGCTCTGCTTGAACCCCGAGCACACGCAACTTCGTGATCTGCGACTGCGCCTCGAAGTTGCTCGAGCAGGAGAGCGTTGCCACGGCCAGTGCGGCCGCCGCGAGCATCGAGGACGCGGTTCGAATCTTCATCGGCGCGCGCATTAGAACGACCCCTTCAGGCCAAGCGAGGGAAGCACGGGCAGGCCCTGGATATAGGAGCTCTGCGAATAGTCATAGCTGTACTGCGTGCCTTCAATGCTTCGATGGTTATAGACGTTGAGCACGTCGATATAGAGGTCGAGCGTCCACTGATCGAACGTCCAGAGCTTGTCGACGCGCAGGTCGAGCTGGTGAAACAGCGGAAGGCGCGACGAGTTGGTCGTTCCATAGATCGGAGAATAGGTATCGGTGCTGGCGAAGTACCGGGCGCCGATGACCGGCGTATCGGGATTTCCACTGATGAGGCGGAAGCGACCGCCGAATTGAAACCCGAACGGGAGCTTATAGCTGGCGACGATGGTCAGATTGCTCGGCTGATCGAGATCGAACGGTCGCCACTGCTCGCCGGGCTGGTCGATTCGCTGGCTGCGGGAGAGCGTATAGGCGATCCAACCGAAGAGGTTATCGGTCAGCTCTTTGCGAACGAGGAGTTCGACACCATAGATGCGTCCAATGCCGTTGTTATCGAGCGAGATATTGGAGGTCGGGCTCGCGACCACCAGCGAAGTCAGCTTCTTATAGAAACCCTCGATCGAGATGAACAGCCCCGGGAGCGGCCGCCATTCGCCGCCGGCCGTCACTTGAAGCGCCTGCTCGGGAAGAATATTCGGATTGCCGAATGCCTGGCTGGGGTCGCCATTGCGCGCGCCCTCGGTATAGAGACCCACGCCCCCCTTGACCGCGAGTTCGTCGGTGATGTTCCAGCGCGCAGTGAGGCGGGGTGAAATCGTTCGCGCCGGATGATCCTGCGCTGTATAGATATAGGAGTCGAATCGAACGCCCGGTGTAATCAGGATCGATTCAATCGGGTGCCAGCGAACCTCGGCAAATATCGCGGGCGAATAGCGATTGAACGGTGTTGCACTCACGGTGATCGGCGGATCTCCGGGGCGGGGGGGATTGACCTGGTTCGGGTCTCCCTCGCGCGCAAGACCCGAGGCCTGAATGCTCGCCGAAGTATTCGCGTGAACGTTGTGCGAATCGAACCCTCCGCTGAGGACCAACGCAGGCGAGAGCTGGTAATCAATCACCGAGCGCAGTTCGAGGTTATTGGAGACGATGGAAAGGTTCGTGGTTCCGACTCCGAACTTGAGCAGGAAGTGTTCGTACATCGCGACCGTATCGATCGTCCACGCGCCCGAGTGCCAGACGTCCTTGAGGCGGAACTGCGAGAAGCCCGTCTCCGCGCCGACGGTGCCGCTGACTCCCGGATCGGAATCGAGCGGCCGCTTGAAGAGCAGGGAGATTGCGTCGTCGCTGGTTAATCCAATGAACTGCAGCGAGTGATTGGTGCCCGGTGGCCTGTAATCAAGGCGAACCTGCGCATCGTAATATCGCGGCGCCGACGTGAGGCCGATATCACCGCCGGAAAAGACGGCATTGAGAATGACGTCGATATAGCTTCGGCGTCCGGAGAGCGAGAATTGTAATCCCGGGATGCCGGGCACCGGACCCTCGAGGAGAATGCTCGATTCGAGGAGATTGAGGTTGGCATATCCGTGAAACTCATCGCGCAGGCCGCGGCTCTTGACCGAGACGAGTCCGCCAACCATATCGCCATAGGCCGAGGAGAAATTGCCCGGGATATAATCGATTCCGCTCAGCAGGTCGGGATTGACGGTGCTGGAGAGCGCGCCGAAGTGATAGAGGAGCGGAATCTCCAGTCCGTCGAGGAAGACGAGCGAATCGAAGGGATCGCTGCCGCGGATAATCAACAGTCCGCCGCCCGCTGGGCTCGAGCGCGCGACGCCAGGGAGGTCTTCAATCACCTTGAGCGCGTCTCCTCCGGTACCCGGAAGTCGATTGACCTCCTCAATCGATATGCTGGTCTTGCTGATCTCCTTGCGCTCGGCCTCTCCCTGCACGGTGGCTTCATATGGATTGGTCATCAATGAGCGCAGGAGATAAGCGACCTCGAGCTTCTTTCCCTCTTCAATCAATTCGGTCGCGCTGAAGCGCTGGTATCCCGAGGCGGCGATCACGACCTCCTGGTTGCCCGCGGGGATGCCGTGAAATTCGAAACGGCCCTGCGCATCGGTAATGGTCGTGAGCTCAAGCGCGGGTATGGCGACTTCAATGCCGAAGAGCTTGCGCCGCGTGCCACGCTCGCGAACCCGTCCTGTGAAATTGACCGGCTGCTCTGTCGGCGCGTGCGTCGTCACCGCCTCGACGGGCGGCGCGAAATTGAACGCGAATTGAATGCGCACCGGGATTGGTTGTTCACCCTGGCGCGCCGGATTGAAGCGCAGCCTCGCGACCGCGGCGAGCGCCGACTCGTCAAATCCCGGCTGCGGCACCGAGGCGACGGTGGCATTGCTGACCGTTCCATCGACGCCGATATCGAAGATCAGCACCACGCGTGCGGTCTTCTTCTCTGCGAGCGCCTCGGCCGGATAGTCGGGCACGACCGCGTCTCCGAGAATCGACGGAGGCGTGATCGGCGCTGGCGGCGGTGTCGGGGCCGCCGGAGCGTGTGCATCGGAGCGCGGCGTTGCATCGGGCGCGAGTTGCGCGGCCGCGGGTAATGAATGGAGCAGCCCGCACGCGAGCATCGAGGCGAAGAGCGCGCGGAGCGGCTGCGGCGGAGGAGAGATTCGGTGACGACCAGTCATGAGGGCGCGCAGCATAGAGCAGAGTCCGGGGCTCGTGGGGTGAGAGCAATTCGCGCGCGGGTCCGGCGCATGCGTAGATTGGCGCCCAATGACGACTCCGCGATTTACCGTCGAGGCGAAGGACGAACTCATCCCGCAGCTCGTTCTGCGCGACGCGCAGGAGCGCAGCGAGGTGTGGCTCGCGCCTTCGCGCGGTGCGCTCGTGACGCGCTTCTTCGACGGCCAGCGGGAGCTGCTCTACCTCGACAGCGCGACGTTTCTGGATCGCAGCAAGAACGTCCGCGGCGGGATCCCGGTGCTCTTCCCCGCGCCAGGCAAGCTCGAGAACGATCGCTGGTCTCATGCGGGAAGCTCGGGCGTGCTCAAGCAGCACGGCTTCGCGCGCAATGCCGACTGGTCGGTGATGCGGCAGCAGACGCAGACGCGCGCCGAGGTGACGCTGTGCATGGAATCAAGTGCAGAGACGCTGCGCGACTATCCGTGGCCGTTTCGCGTCGAGCTGACGTTCGCGCTGTCGGGGCGCGAATTGCGAATCGAAATCCGCGTGCTCAACACGGGCGCGAACGCGATGCCATATGGGTTCGGCTTCCATCCCTACTTCGTTATGAAGCTCGAAGATAAGGGCAGTGCGCGCATTGAGACGGGCGCTACGCGTGTCTTCGATAACGTAACGAAAGAGGAGCACGCGCTCGGCGAACTCAAGCTGGGCGCGGGCGAGAGCGATCTGCACCTGCTTGATCACGGCTCGACGAACAGCGCGCTCACGACGCCTCGCGGGACTGTGCGCGTCGAGGGCAGCGAGGCGTTTACGCGCTGGGTGATCTGGACGCTGCCGGGGAAAGAGTTCATCTGCCTCGAGCCGTGGACCTGCTCGGGCAATGCGCTCAATACCGGCGTGGGATTGCGCGAAGTGGCTCCTGGCGCGGCCCAGACGCACTGGGTGGCAATCGGCACATAGAATCGAGGTCGCGAAGCCTCGCTATTGCACCGTATGGATATGCACGTTGTTGTTCAGATCGACCGTGAACAGGAGTCGGGAATTGAGCGGCGCGACGAACTTGATCCCGCTGTTCCCCGTATTGCAGGCGTCGGGGATCGCGGGTGGACCGATGCGTTCAGGCCTTTCGGGGTGCTCCAGCGGAATGGAGATATCCGAGTAATAGACTTCGCCCTGGACTGTCCACGCGGATCGGATCGTGTCAGCGGTCGTGTCGGCGCCGACCAGCAGGGAGTGGAGGAGCTTGTTGTCGGGGACATCGTCGATAAAATTCGAGACGCTTTGGATGTACGCGAGGCTGTTGGAACCGACATTGAACGCAAAGATCGCGCTTTCGATCGAACAAGGCGGAGGGCTCGCGGTCAGCGGCACCATCTGCACAAATGCGGCGATGTATAGATCGCCGACCAATGACGACGACGCGACTGCTGCGCTGATGGGCGCTGGCCCGGGGATGTATCCGGTCGGGCCTGGAGTTGGCGACGACAGGTCGGCGATGCCGGCGTCGCCGGAAGAGGAGCTGGAGAGGATCCAGTGCGTCGTGCCGTCTGTCGCGACGACCGATTCGAGGCTGCGCGCCCCTGTGTGATCAACCGCGGGAATGGCGGAATGGTTGAACGGGCCAACGCCGTTCGCGGTCGGGCTGCAGGTGGGAAAGGCGACATCGCCGCAGACCGTCGCGTTGGTCCCGAACGCGATCAGGTTGGTTCCGGTCGTCTCGTATCCGGGGTCCTGCGTTCCCTCTGTGTGTCCGCCAAGAGCGATGCCGGCGGGAAAGCCTCCGTCGACGAAGTAGGCGACGTTGCCGCTGCTGCGGCAGCTCGCTGGCTCGGCGAGGAAGCTCCCACCTTGAGAGAATCCGAGGAGCGTTGCGCACGGCTTGCCGCCGACCATGCGGCCAGGACCGACCGCGAGCTGCGTGGGGGTTACGCTGCCGCCGTTGACGGGATAGGCCGTGACCCCACCATCTGAATCGCCGAGCAGAATCCACTCCTGTCCGCTGGCGATGAAGGCGATCGAGGAGAGGATGGGCTCGCCACTGCCGAACGGGAGTGCCGCGGAGTGGAACGTCACTGCGGAGATGTTCGAGAACGACGTCGCACCGCCGGTTGTGCCGTCAACGACGGGGACATCGCACGCACCGCCTCCGCTGCCGCCGCCAGCGCTGCCGCCGCCAGATCCTCCAGCGCTCCCGCCAGCGCTGCCGCCGCCGGATCCTCCAGCGCTCCCGCCAGCAGCTCCTCCAGCGCTCCCGCCGCCTGTGCCGCCGGCGCTGCCGCCCGCAGAGCCACCGCCATTTCCATCGAGCGCGTTGTTGACGACGATCGAGCAGGCAGGCGCAACCAGCGCGAGCATGACGAGCAGCGCGGAGAACCCTGGGCGATCAAGAGAAGCGCGATCTCCCGTTTTCATCGGTTCGCCCGCCGATGGGGCCGCTCTGCGAAAAGAGAGGGAAGAGAACTCATTGGCACCGGCTCCCATCTCCATCGGGCGAGATCACTGCACTGCGTGGATATGCACGGCGTTGCTGCTGTCGACCGTGAAGAGCAGGTTTGAATTCAGCGGCGCGACGAACTTGATCCCGTTCTGGCCGCAGCTGTCCGACTTCCACGCTCCAGCGGTGATGTTTCCGGGGGTGCCCAGAGGGATCGCCCAATCTGCGTAACGGACCTCGCTGTTGTCGGTCCACGCGGTGCGCACCACGCTTCGAGACTGTCCATCGATGCCGAGCAGGAGCGAATGGAGCTGGTTGCCGTCGGGTTGCGTGCCGGTGGCGCAGCTGCTGTGGCCAAGACTTGTCAGGGACCCGCTGCCGGTCCCCCACCAGAGGACCTCGCTATCGACCTTCCACGCGTTCGCGCTGACGTAAGTCAGGATGTAGAGGTCGCCGTTGTTGTCTGACCAGGCGACTGCCGGGCTGATCGGGGCGGTGATCGAAGTGGTGAACGCCGCTCCTGTGCCGAGCCCCGTGAGGTCCACGATGCTGGCGGTGCCGACGTTCTCGCTGGTCAGGAGCCAGTGCGTCGCGCCCTGGGAATCGCCGATCGCTTCGAGGCTGCGCGTTCCTTCGCCGCCGACAGGCTGGATAGCAGAGCTGCTACCAACGCCGTTGGCGGTCGGGCTGCAGGTCGGAAAGTTGGCGTCGGCGCAGGTCGTCGCTTTGTCCCCGAACGCGATCAGGTTGGTGCCCGCGGTCTCGAAGTTGCCCGCTGCCTTCGTACCCGCGCTGTGCCCGCCGAGTGCGAGCCCGCTCGACGAGCCTCCGTCGGAAAACCAGGCGACGTTGCCGTTGCTGAGGCAGCTCGCCGGCTCGGCAAGGAAGCTGCCTGCGTCAGAGAATCCGAGGAGCGTTGCGCACGGTTTGCCGTCGACCATCCGGCCCGGGCCGACCGCGAGCTGAGTCGGGGTCACGCTGCCGCCATTCACAGGCCATGCAGTGACACCTCCATCGGACGCTCCGAGCAGCACCCACGCTGTGCCGCTCGAGATGAAAGCGACGGACGACAGGATCGGCTCGTCGACTGCAAACGGGAGCGCGGCGGAGTGCGTGGTCATCGCTGTGACGCTCGTGAACTGAATGACAGCGCCGTTCGGGCCGTTGATGATTGGGACATCGCAGGCGCCACCCGATCCGGCGCTGCCGCCGCCCGATCCACCAGCGCTGCCGCCACCAGATCCACCGGCGCTGCCACCACCAGATCCACCGGCGCTGCCGCCGCCCGAGCCACCTGCGCTGCCGCCGCCCGATCCACCAGCGCTGCCGCCGCCCGATCCACCGGCGCTGCCGCCACCAGAGCCACCTGCGCTGCCGCCGCCCGAGCCACCTGCGCTGCCGCCGCCCGAGCCTCCTGAGCGATTTGTGTCGAGCGCGTTGTCGACGACAATCGAGCACGCAGACGCGAGCAACGCGAATGTTCCGAGCAGCGCCGGGACTCTTGCGCGCACGAGAGGAGAGCTCATCGAGGTTGGCATCAGAAGTTCCTCGCGACGACGAGCGTGCCTCCATGCTGCGCGGGCGCGATCGCAGCGTGTGCCGCGGCCGGATCTGCGCTGCCGCCAAGCCAGAGCCAGAGAGCGGTGCCCGCGCTGACGGCCGCGACTGCGTAGAGAACATCCGCGACAGCGGCCTGCGTGTGCGCGCTCGAGGCATCCGGTGGAGTTGCGTGGGCAGCACCGAGCGCGCTGACGCCCACGCCGACTGCGACTCCCGCGAGCACGACTGCGCCGCCGCCCGCGATGAGAGCCCATCCGCGACGAGACAGACCGCTCGTTCCCGCGACGTCGGCGAACAGGGTGTCCGCGGCCGCGCGCATCGAGAGCGCGAGCGGATCTCCGTCGCGCGAAGCGCTGCTTCCCGACTGGTTCGCGGTGCCGCGCGGAACGCTCTGTGCGAATCGCGCGAGCGGCTGCGCGTGGTGCGCGTCCATGCGCACGGCAGAGACGAGAATCTGATTTCCCGACAGCGTCGCCGTGGCCTGCACGACCTCGTCGACGCCGAGCGCGCCCGCAAGTTCCGCCGCGCAGCTCTCTGCCTCCTCGTCGCAGCCGAGCCCGCGCTTGGTCGCTTGAAAGCCAAGCAGCGTGCGGATGTCGCTCGAGACCAGGGGCGGGACACCGTTGCGCGCACCCACTTCGCTGGCGAGCACCTGCGTCAGATACGGTCCGAGCGCGGGGTCGATTCCATTGGAGAGCCGCACGTCCATCACCGCGACTTTGTGGGTCGCGCTGCGGCCGCTCTGCGCAGAGGGAGCGGCGGTCGAGGCGGGGCCGGTGGGCGGCTTCGCTGCGGATCCAGGAACCGGCGCAGCAAGCGAAAGGAGCGCGAGCAGAAAAATCATGGGCGCAAGCTAGCACCAGATCGTCGTGTGACCCGTGATCGTCGACACAGGCACAGGCCACTTCGGGGTTGGGTTCTCTCGAGCGCGGCAGTTCCCAACGCGCAGCGCCCTTCGCTACCGCCGCGGAGGGAGGCGCATCGACCGCCTTCGATCGGCGAGCTGCTCGAGGTCGCGGGCGAGCGGCGCGAGATCGTTTGAGTGCAAACCATCTTCGATCTGCGCTGCGAACGCGTTGAGCGAAGTGGCAACCCTGCGCAGCACCTCGGGCAGGAAACGATTGTGCACCGCGGCCTGCCCCACGGTTCCATCTGCCGCGAGCCGCGTGGTGTCGCGAAACCCGCCAGCAGCAAGGGCGCGCGCGATTCTGCTGCTGGCGCCCGCCTGCTCGAGTGCCGCGAAAACCGACGCGGCGGCGAGCGCCGGAAGGTGCGAAGCGTAGGCGACGGCGCGGTCGTGTTCACGCGGAGTGAGAGTGAGAAATCGGGTCGCGCCTGCTTCGCTCCAGAGTGCGCGCACGGCCTCGAGGGCTGCGGAGCTCCACGCGCGATTGCCGCTCGCGATCCCGACGGCGGGGCAGAGCGCGACGCAGGCCTCGTCGAAGAGATCGGCCCGCGCGGCCGTAAAGCCACGCTCTTCGCGTCCCGCCATCGGATGTGCGCCGACAAATACGATCTGCTTCTGGGCCGCGCCCAGTGCGGTCGGGAGCTCCTTCACGCCGCACACGTCGGTGAGCAGAGCGGCTGCGTGCATCTGCGCAGCGATGCCCGGCAGCGACTCAAGCAGCGCGGGCGTCGGCGTGCAGAGAACGATCAGATCGCACGATACGAAGGGCGCACGAGACGGATGAGCAGCGAGATCGATCGCGCCAGACCTCTTCGCGGAGGCGAGCGATCTCGAGTTGGTGTCGACTCCCAGGATCTCGATTCGCCGCGCGCTCTGATTCGAGGTCGCGTGCGCAGAGCCTTGCTGGGCGCGGCTTTCCGCACGTCGCAGCGAAAGCGCGAGAGATCCACCGATGAGGCCGAGTCCGACGATTCCGATGCGCATCGGACTCCTTCGCGCCGTTGCGAGCGCGCGAGCTGCGTCGCTCTACCGTGCCTGGATGAACCCGCCGTGGCGCGACAGGAACTGATCGTAGTCGCCCGCGAAGTCCTCGAGGCCGCCGTCGTGGAAGGCGAAGATGCGCGTCGCCGTGCTCGCGATCAGGTCGCGGTCGTGCGCGACCATCAGCACCGTGCCCGGATACTCCTTGAGGCCTTCGGAGAGCGAGCTGATCGCCTCGAGGTCGAGGTGGTTGTTCGGCTCATCGAGGACAAGAATGTTCGGCTGCTCGAGCATCAGCTTGCAGAAGAGCAGACGCACCGCCTCGCCGCCGGAGAGCGCCTTGGTCGGCTTCATTCCTTCGTCGCCGCGAAAGAGCATGCGCCCGAGCAGACCGCGCAGCTGCTCGTTGCCCGCGGTGGCGTCGATGTCGTGCAGGTAGTCGAAGCAGGTGGTGGTCTTCGGGATCACCGGCTTCGCGTCCTGCGGCAGATAGCCGATCTGCGCCTCGTGGCCCCAGACGACCTTGCCCGCGTCCGGCGTGAGTTCGCCGATCAGCGTGCGCAGCATCGTCGTCTTGCCGACGCCGTTCTTGCCGACGATCGCGACCTTCTCGCCGCGCGTGATCAGCGCCGAGAAATTCTTGAAGAGCGGCTTGTTCCCATCGAACGACTTGGTGATGTTCTCGATGGTGAGCGTCTGCTTTCCGCTCGGCCGCTTCTGCTCGAACTTGATGAACGGGCGCGCGATGTTCGACTTCTTCACGTCAGCCAGAGACAGCTTCTCGAGCTGCTTGACGCGGCTCTGCACCTGGCTTGCGCGCGTGCCGGCGGAGAAGCGCGCGATGAAGTCCTGGAGCTGCTCGCGACGCTTGGTGCGATCCTGGTTCTCGCTCTCGATGCGCGAGCGGACCTGCGACTTCGCGCGCACCATGTCGTCGTAGTTGCCGACGTACGTGATGATCGTCTCGTAATCGATGTCCGCGATGTGCGTGCAGATCTCATTGAGGAAGTGGCGGTCGTGGCTGACGACGACGAGCGTTCCTTCGTACGCGAGCAGAAACTCCTCGAGCCAGTGGATCGAGTCGAGGTCGAGCGAGTTGGTCGGCTCGTCGAGCAAGAGCGCGGTCGGCTTGCCGAAGAGCGCCTGCGCGAGCAGCACGCGGACCTTGTCGCCGCCGGTGATCTCGCGCATCAGGCGCGACTGCTCCGCTTCCGGAATGCCCAGACCCTGCAGCAGCGTCGCCGCTTCGCTCTCGGCGGAGTAGCCGTCTTCTTCTGCGACGACGCCTTCGAGTTCGCCGAGGCGCGCGCCGTCGTCATCTGAGAGTTCAGACTTCGCGAGCAGAACTTCCTTCTCCTGCATTGCAGCCCAGAGCGCCTTGTTGCCCATCAGCACCACGTCGAGAACGCGCATCTCCTCGAACGCGAACTGCTCCTGCTTGAGCACCGAGAGCCGCTTGGGCTTGGAGACGGTGCCGCTGTCCGGCTCGAGATCGCCGGAGAGGATCTTCATGAACGTCGACTTGCCCGCGCCGTTCGGGCCGGTGAGGCCATAGCGGCGCCCCGGCGGGAACATCGTGTTGACGTCCTCGAACAGCTTCTTGCCGGCAAACGCCTTGGTAACGCCGATGACCTGGATCATCTGTCTTGATCTCGCTTCACGAAGTGCGCCCCATGTGGCGCTTCACTCCCGCTCAAGCCAGAGCGGGGCCGCGCGATGTAGCACGTTTCGGGGATGCCCCGCGCGACTCACACCTTGGGCGGGTGCTTCTGCAGTTTTCGCTGCAGCGTGCGGCGGTGCATCTTCAGGCGGCGCGCGGCCTCGCTGATGTTGCCGTTGCAGTCGGCGAGAATCTTGTTGAGGTACTCCCACTCCTGCCGGTCGAGCGACGGAACCGAATCGACCGGCGGCGGCGCGCGCTCGCCCTTGAGCGCCGCTTCGATCTCCTCGGCGTCGGCGGGCTTGTTCAGATAGTTGAGCGCACCGAGACGAATCGCCTCGACGGCAGTGCCGATCGTTCCGTAGCCGGTGAGCACGACCACTTCGGGCGGGCGGGGAAGCGCGCGCAGCTCGCGCACCACCTCGAGGCCGCTCTTGCCGGGCATCCGCAGATCGATCACCGCGTAGTCAGGTGGAGTCGCGCGCGCGACCGCGCTGGCCTCCTCGGCATTTCCCGCGAGCACCACGTCGTAGCCTCGACGCTGGAAGGCGTTGCGCAGGGCGTGGCGAAAAGAGTCGTCGTCGTCAACGATGAGCAGGCGCATGTGGGGGCGGATTCCTATCAGATGAACCGGCCAGTCGCCTACGCCTCCGGCATGACCAGCACGACCTCCGTCCCCGCACCTTCGCTGGACGTGACGAGCATTTCGCCTCCTTGCCGCTCGACGACGTGGCGCGCGAGATAGAGGCCAAGTCCGCTGCCCTTGCCCGGACCTTTGGTCGTGAAGAATGGCTCGCCGATGCGGTTGTGCAGCGCTTCCGGTACGCCGACGCCGTTGTCGGCCACGGTCAGGCGGAGGTCGTCACCGTCGCGAACCAGCGTGATGCGCACCGAGCAGTCTGCTCGGCCTTCGGTCGCCTCCGCAGCGTTCTCGAGGAGATTTCCGATCGACTGCTCGAAGGCGTGGCGCGGGAGGCGGACCTTCACGCCCACTGCGTCGGGCGCGATGTTGAAGTCGGGCCGCGGCGTGCGTCGCCCGTCCTGCCAGAGCGCCAGCGCGCGTGTCACGGCCTCGTCGAGCGCGAACTCCTCGGGCTCGATGTCGGCCCCGCGCGGCGCGAGCATCGAGGTGATGATCTCCTTGCAGCGGCGCACCTGCGCGCGAATCTCCCTCGCCTCGTCGCGGCGATCTCCCTCGAGTTGGTCGATCAGCTCGCCCGCGAGAATCGCAATCGTGCCCAGCGGCGTATTCAGCTCGTGAGCGGTGCCTGCTGCGAGCGTTCCGAGAGCGGCGAATCGCTCGGCACCTTCTGCAGCGGCGCGGGCGCGCGACAGCTCGATCTCGCGCTTTCGCAGAGCACGACTGATGCGAAACGAGAAGGTCGAGATGAACGTGGTGGCGACGAGAAACGCGATCCACGCGCCGCGCTGCTCGAGGATCGCACCGTTCGCGCTCTTGAGATCGAGCGGCGTCACCGGCAGGAATTCGAGCGTGCTGTAGGCCAGCGCCGCCGCGCCCGCGAGCGTGAGCACCCATCGCGCCGGCAACACGACCGCGGCGATCGTGATGTGCACGAGATAGAGGAGCGAAAAGGGATTCGACGTGCCTCCCGAGAGCGCGAGCAGCGCGGTGAGCGCTGTGACATCGGTGAGCAGATGCAGCCCGGCCGTGCGCTCCGTCGGCTGGCCGCCGCGCAAGAGCCACAGCTGGGTCGCTCCGTTGACGAGCGCGAGCAGCGCGCAGACCAGCAGCAGCGCGTGCTCGGGAATGGTGGTGGCGACCATCCGGCTGCCGACCATGATCGTCGCGATCTGTCCGGCCACGGCCAGCCAGCGCAGACGCACGATCCAACGCAGGTTGATCAGCGGCGCCGATTCGATCCCCAGCGGCATGGAACTCCCGACGGCGCGTTTGCCGCAGTGTGGATTCGACCGAGCCAGTTCGATCGGGCGGGAATCTATCTCCAGATCTGCCGGCGCGCGGAGGGACAAGGCGCCGCGTGCCTTTGGCAAACTCGCGCACGTGCCGCGGGAGAGCCTGATAGCTTCGCGCCCTCGATGCCTCGCTCCCGCTCCACCACGCGCAGCTCTGCAGAGATCAGCAAAGCCACGCTGGATGCGCTTGCGCGGCAGATCGGCGTTGCGCGCGTGGCCCGTGTGACGGGGCTCGATCGCGGAGGCGTGGAGGTGGCCTGCGCCATTCGCCCGGGCGGTCATGTGCTGCAGGTCTCGAATGGAAAAGGTCTCGATGCGCAGGCCGCCCGGGCCGGCGCGCTCCTCGAGGCCGCTGAGTTGTGGGCTGCCGAGAATCCCGATCCTTCGCGCCTCATCATCGCGTCATGTCTTGAGTTGAAGGCCCGCGGCGTCGCGGCCTGGCCGTTCGCCGACGAGCTGCTTTCCGGCGCGCCGTTCTCTCCTGCGCTGCGCATTGCGTGGACCCAAGCGCGCGTGCTGGCCGCGCCGACGACAGATCGTTTGCAGTCGGACGTGGTGCTCGTGCCTGCGGCGCTGGTCCACTGCGTCTCGGCAAACGGACCCTGGCTGGGGCCGGCGGTGCATCGCTGGACGAGCAACGGAATGGGCGCGCACCCGGATGGAGAGCTGGCGCTGCGTCACGCGCTGCTCGAAGCGGCGGAGCGCGACCTGCTCGCCCGCGCGCTCCCGCACGGTTGGACCCCTCGGGATGTGCAGCGGCGCAAACTGGACCCGTCGTCGATCAATGCGGTTGCTCCGCGCATCGCGGAGTTGATCGCGCAGCTGCGCGAGCGTGGGCTGACGGCGCACCTGTTCGATCTGCGACCCGCGTTGTCGGGCACGCGCTGGTTGGGTCTCATGCTCGTGGGTGCTCTGCTGATCGACGACGATGCGGGTCCGATTCCGCTCTCGGCCGGCTATGCGTGCGCACCGACTCTCGAAGGCGCATTGCGCGGAGCTCTGCTCGAGGCTGCGCAGTCGCGACTCACCGATGTGCATGGCGCGCGCGAAGACATCGACGCGACCGATCACGATGCGTCGCGGGACCTTGCTGCGCTTGCGAATCGCTCGGGCCGACGGCGTCTGCTCGATGCAGGTGCGTTGCCGCGCGGACGCGAAGAGAACAGCGCGCAGCTGACCCGCCGGTTCGTCGCTGCGGGCTTCACGCGAGTTGCCGCGATCGATCTCGCGCCGCCAACTCTCTCTGCGCGCGTGCTCAAGGTCGTCGCGCCCGGGTTGCGCCTGTCGGAGCTTCTCTAGATGAAGATCGCGACCGAGTTGATCGTCTTTCTTGGCCCGACGCTGCCGCAGGCAGAGGCGCGACTCGAACTCGCAAAAGTCGGGAAGTCCGCGCCCAGCAAGGCCCTGCGCGTCTCCATTGAACCTCCGGCGCGACAGGGAGATGTCTGGCGCGCACTGCAGAAGCGTCCGCGCGCGCTCGCGCTGATCGATGGAGTCTTCGAGGCAAGTCCGAGCGTCTGGCACCACGAGTTGCTCGATGCACTCGACGCAGGCGTGCTCGTCTTCGGTGCGGCGAGCATGGGCGCGCTGCGCGCGAGCGAACTCTCTGCGCACGGGATGATCGGCGTCGGCGAAATCTTCGCGCGCTATCGCAACGGGCTCGACGACGATGCCGCGGTCGCGCTGCTTCATGCGGGTGCGGAACACGCGTTCGCGCCAATGACGATCCCGAGCGTGAACGCTGAGCACGCGATCGACGTGGCGCTGCGCGAGGGCGTGGTGAGCGGCGCCGAGGCGCGCAAGCTGCGTGCGGCCTCGTCGGCGCTCCACTACCAGGAACGGCGGTGGCCGCTGCTCCTCGAGCGGGCCGGGCTCTCTCGCTCCGCGCGTGCGCGCTGGGATGTGTTTGCTGCGCGCGGCCTGCCTGATCTGAAAGCGGAGGATGCGCGACTCTGCCTGCGCGAAAGTGCGCGTGCCGCCCTCGCGCAGCGTCTGCCTGGCGCGAGCCTGCATCCGAAGCCACGCGCGCAGCCGAGCTCCGCGCATGTCCGCGCTCGTCGCGCGCTCCAGTCGCTTGAAGAATCTGCTGCCCCGCCCCCATCGCAGGATGCCGCCCGCGATGCGATGCGAACCCTCCTGCTGGCGGGGCTTGCGCGAGCGACCGGCACGCAGGCCGCTCCAGAGGAGCTCGCTGCGTGCGAGCAGCAGCTGATGCTCCCGGCTCGTGATCGCGCAGCGCGCGACCGGATTCTGTTGCGCGCTGGCATCGCCGAGGATGAATTCCAGAAACTGCTCGAGACGCTCGCTCTCGAGCAGCGCGCCCTCGACTCCTCGTCGCAGCTTCTGCCCGACGGACCGTCGCCGATCGAGGCGGCGCGTCTCGCGCAGCTGCTCGCAACGCTCGGCCGCGGACGTTTGTAGCCGCCCGCGCGCGCATGTTAACGACCGCGCTGTGACTGCTCCCCGTGCGACGAAAGTGCTCCGCCGCCACCAGCGCAGCTTGCGTGCACAGTTCCTCTACTTCCGTGCCCTGCTGCGGCGCTTCCGCTTCACCTTTGCCGCGCTCTTCATTCTTGTCTTCGGCGGCGGCACGGCGCTCTGGTGGCTCGAGCTCCACTCGGGCGCGCCGGTCAAGTACAGCCGCGCGCTCGTCACCGCCTACTTCCTTCTCTTCGCGCAGAACATCGGCGAGGTCCCCGACATACCGCTCGTCGAGGCGATCTACGCGATCATTCCTCCCCTCGGAATTCTCTCCGTCGCGCAGGGGCTCGTGCAGTTCGGCTTCCTACTTTTTTCCAAGCAGCGCGATGACAAGGAGTGGTTCGCCGTGCTCGCACAAACGATGACCGATCACGTGGTGGTGTGCGGCGCAGGACGCGTCGGCTTCCGCATCTTCGAGCAGTACCAGAAGCTCAACATCCCGATGGTGGTGATCG
The DNA here is from genome assembly GCA_903911145.1 of uncultured delta proteobacterium. Taxonomy (GTDB): domain Bacteria; phylum Myxococcota; class Myxococcia; order Myxococcales; family 40CM-4-68-19; genus CAIWCD01. Next base: position 130,423 of record CAIWCD010000024.1, read on the forward strand.
AGCGCAAGGCCGACGCGCCGTTCGTTCCCGCGATCCTCGCGGCGGGAGTGCCCGTGCTCATCGCCGATGTCCGTTCGTCGAGCGCGCTCGAGCAGAGCAACCTCGCGACCGCGCGCGCGATCGTCTGCGCCACCGACGACGATCTGGCGAATCTCAACATTGCGCTCGACGCACGCCGCCTGAAGCCGGGCATCCGCGTCGTCATCCGGCTCTTCGATGATGACCTCGTGGCGAAGACGCGCGAGGCGTTCCAGTTCGAATCCTTCTCCACGTCCGCACACGCCGCGCCCGCTCTGGCTGTGGCTGCGCTCGATCCGGCGATCACCAACTCGTTCGAGATGGGCGGCCGCCTGCTCGTCGTCGCCGAGGTGGTCGCAGGTGCGGGGCTGGCCAATCACACCGTCGATGAGCTGCGCATCAAGCACCAGCTCTCGGTGCTGCAGACGAGCGGCGCGAGCGGAGTTCCTCTCTACGATCCGGCAGGGAGTACGCGCGTCGCCTCGGGAGACAAGATCGCGCTGCAGGGAACGCTGCAGGCGTGGCAGAATTTTCGTGCGAGCACGCAGTCCTCGAGGAGCAGAGATGCCTGAGCTGGGTCCGATTGCCGCCGCTGCTTTGATCGCGACGCCCGAACAGTTCCAAGCGACGTCGCGCGCAGCGATGCAGCTCGCGCGCGAGAAGATCGCCGCGCTCAAATCGCTTCCTTCTGATGCGCGCGGCATCGCGGTGCTCGCGCTCTTCGATCAGGCGAGCGCCGCGATCGGCGATGCGTCGGCAGTCGCGAGTGTCGCGCGCAATGCCCATCCCGACGGAGCGATGCGCGCGGTCGCGGAGATCTGCGAGCAGGAGCTCGACGCGCTCGCGACGCAGCTCGGCCTGGATCGCGAAGTGTTTCACGCACTCGAGAAGCTCGATCTCTCGAACGAGGATCAAGCGACGCAGCACTATCTTTCGCGCACTCTTCGCGACTTCCGGCGCGCTGGCGTCGATCGCGATGATGAGACGCGCGCGCGGATCCAGGCGCTCAACGAAGAGCTCACGCGCATCGGCCAGGAGTTCAGCCGCAACATCCGCGAGGACGTGCGCCGCGTTCCGATCGAGCCGAGTGAGCTCGCCGGGCTCCCCGAGGATTTCGTTCGCGCGCACGCGCCGGGAGCGGACGGGAAGGTCTGGCTCACCACCGACACGCCCGACTATCTGCCCTTCATCTCGTACGCGAAATCGACGCGTGCGCGCGAAGCGCTCTGGCGTGCCTATCGCCAGCGCGCGCATCCGAAAAACCTCGCCGTGCTCGCGACGCTGCTCGAGAAGCGACACGAACTCGCGACGCTCCTGGGACACGCGAACTGGGCCTCCTTCGTTACGGAGGACAAGATGATCGGCAGCGCGGAGAGTGCGCGCGCGTTCATCGAGAAGATCGCGCAGGCTGCGAGCGCGAGAGCCGCGCGCGATCACCAGACGCTCGTCGAGGCGAACGGCGGCGGTGCGGTCAATCCGTGGGACGCGGAGGTCTTGAAGGAGGGCGTGCGGCGGGCGCACTTCTCATTCGACGCGCAGTCGGTGCGGCCCTACTTCGAGTTCAAGCGGACCCTTGCTGGCCTGCTCGATCTCACCTCGCGCCTCTTCGGCGTCGAGTACAAACCCGTGCAGGATGCGCCGATCTGGCACGCGTCGGTGCTCTGCTACGACGTCTACGAATCTGGCGCGCGCGTCGGTCGTTTCTATCTCGACCTTCATCCGCGCGTCGGGAAGTACAAGCACGCAGCTCAATTCACTCTCTGCTCGGGACAGCTTGCCGTGAAGCTCCCCGAGGCTGCGCTGATCTGCAATTTTCCCGGCCCGACTCTCGATGACGGCGCGCCCGCGCTGCTCGAGCACGGCGAGGTCGTGACGCTCTTCCACGAGTTCGGACATCTGCTGCACCACCTCTTCGGCGGGCAGACGAAGTGGAGCGGACTGTCGGGCGTTCGCACCGAGTGGGATTTCGTCGAGGCTCCGTCGCAGCTCCTCGAGGAGTGGGCGTGGGATGTCTCGGTGCTGCAGCCGTTCGCGACGCATGTCGAGACGGGCGCTGCGATTCCCGCGGAGTTGGTGCAGCGGATGCGCGCGGCGGATGAATTCGGAAAAGGCCTGCGCGTCCGACAGCAGATGTTCTACGCGGCCATCAGCCTGTCGTTTCACGATCGCGATCCGCGCGGGCTCGACACCACCGGGCTCGCCGCTGAGCTGCAGAGCCGTTACACGCCCTTCGCCCACGTCGAGGGAACCTACTTCCACGAGTCGTTCGGCCACCTCGAGGGCTACTCGGCCATCTACTACACGTACATGTGGAGCCTGACGATCGCGAAGGATCTGCTCACCGAATTTCGCAAATCGGGATTATCGAATTTGGTAACGGCGCGGCGGTATCGAAACGAGATCCTCGCGCCGGGTGGAAGTCGCAAGGCTGCGGACCTGGTGCGCGCGTTCCTCGGCCGGGAGAGCAGCTTCGACGCGTACGCGGAGTGGCTCAACGCGGAGTAGTCGAGCGCCCACCGCGGACGCACGCAACGCTATCCCGCGTTCGAGTCGCCAATCCGCTCGACGAGATGCGCGGTGATCCGCGCCAGCAGCCGCTCCTGCGCATCTCGCGGCGTGAAGGTGTGATCGGTTCCGTCGAGGAGTTCCACCTGGAACGTCTCGGCGTGCTGCATCTTGCGGGCGCCCGTGCCGAGGTGCTCCTCCATCACATCGACGCCGCCGTCGTTCGAGCCATAGAGAAGGAGCGCATCGCAGCCGCGCGTGGCAAGCGATTGAAAGCCCCGCGCGATGTCGTCGGGCTCGCGCGTGATCCCGAGTTGCACGAGCGCGGCGGCCGCGCGATTGCGCCCTCGCACGAGAGCGCGGCGCGCGAGTTCCAGCAGCACATGCCGCACATGGATCTCTCCGCGTGCGAGCCGCTTCCAGGTCTCGATCGATCGCGCGCGCTGCTTGTAGAAGCTCGTCGCCTGGAACGCCTTGCGGGTGCGCAGCTCGAGCGAGTCCCCTTCCTTCCAATGAAACGTGGGCGGATTGACGAGCACGATCGCGTTCGCTCGCGGGTCTTCGAGCGCGGCGTAGTACGCGATGTACGCGCCCGAGCAGAGGCCGGCGAGCACGAAGCGATCGGCTCCGCGCTGGGAGAGGAAGTCGATCGCCGCGCGCGTCTGGGAAATTCCCGACGGGGAGTAGACGTCCTTCTCGAGCTGCCCCTCGAGGCGCGGACTGTCGCCGATTCCCGAGAGGTCGAAGCGCAGCGCGCGAAAGCCAAGCTGCGCCCACGCGCGCGCCCAGCGCACGTACATTCGATTGCTGCCGATGCGATGATTCGCGCCGATGTTGATGAGCAGCACGCAGGTGCGCGCGCGCGGTCCGCTTCCTTCGCCCGGCTCGGTGAGAATTCCGAAGAGGCCGCCGAATCGAACGGCCTCCTCGCGAATCGCGCCGACGGAGATCTCTGCGCCGCTGGTCGAAGAGCCATCGGCGCTCGTCGTCACCGGCGGCGCAGCACCGTCGCGCAACGGGACAGAGAGAGAGAGCCACGCGACGATTTCGCTCCAGGCTTCGAGCGGAAGTTCGCGCGTGTAGGGATCTCCGCGAAGCGCGAGCGCGTAGCCGGGAGTCGCTTGATCCGTGACGACCGTGCCGTTCGCGCGCAGATGTTCCACCAGCGCCTTCTCGCCTCCTGGCGCGTCGTCTCGCGCAATGACGAGCGCGCGCGCGCCCGCTCTGGCTGCGGTCGCGAGCGGATCGAGCTGCGCCAACGCTGCGCGCATGGGCTCGGTCATGAGGAAGCCGAAATTCTCGTCGTCGGACGCGCGTCCCTCCGGATTTCCCGGCGCGGGGATCGGCGTCTGCATCATCCGCAGCGCCCGCAACTCGCGCAGCGCGGCCTTGCCCGAGATCGACGGTCCGAGCAGCACCAGCGCATCGACCGGATTGGCTTGAGCCGAGGCGAGCGCGAGCAGGCCGCCGACCTTCATTCCAAAGAGCACGATCTGTCGCGCGCCGCTCAGGCTGGAGGCCTGTGTGCGCGCCGCGTCGATGCTCGCGAGCCACTCACGGGTCCGGTCGTCGCTCGTGTCCTCGCCGAATGAATCGCCGGTGCCGAAGTAGTCGAAGCGCAGCGCCGCGATGCCCGCGCGCGCGAGCTGCTCGGCGAGGTGGCGATACGAGTAGTGCGTGATCATCGTGTCGTAGCCGAACGGATTGCAGAGCACGACAGCGCAGTCGCGCGCATCTCCTTGCGCGGCGTGGAACCATCCGAAGAGCGGCTTTGCCAGATCGCCGAACCAGATCGGCTCTGCGAGTGGGCTCTGTGGCCCGGCTGAGGCAGACGTCTTCACGCGATCGTTCACTGCGCTCTAGAGCGTCGGCGCCGAGAGGTCGTAGCTGCAGCTCTTGCCGCCGGGCGCGTCGAACTTTCCGTTGCCGTCGACGTCGACGAAGATCGGGTTGGTGGTCGCGCGCGGCATCTGCGCGGTGTCGCCGCCCTGCTCGAGACCCATCGGTAACTTGCCGCCCATCACCAGCACCACCACCGCCGCATCGCGCGTGACGGGAATCGAGATCGTCCCGTCGTACTTCACGACCGCGCCAGGAGCGGTCGCGGTGACTTTCGCGACCTGATCGCAGTTGACGAGCACGACGAAGTGGCTGATCGACAGCTCGGGGATCGCCTCGATGTGCACGTGCAGATCGACCGTGCCTGCTGCAGCCGTCACGGTGTCACCGAGGCTCGCAGTACCGTTGATATTCGCCCGCACGAATGCGCCGGTGCTGACGATGGCGCGGCCGCTCTTGATCGCTGAGACGAGATTCGCTTCGTTGAAGTTCGCCGGTGTGTCGCTCGTCGCGTAGTAGGTGCGGGCGTTGCCGACCTCGTCGGTGCCGTGCACGTCGCTCACGCCCACCGCCGTCTTCGGGTGTCCGAGGTTCGCGAACGCAAGCCAGTCGTCGAGGATTCCCGTCGAGTCGGGATGCGCGGGATCGAGCGTCACGCTCTTGGTGCCGTTGATGTACTCGAACGCGTCGAAGTCCCAGCTCCAGAGATTCGAGCCCGGCAGCATGCCCACCGCGGTCGGATCGGTGACGTCGGGAAGTCCCGTCAGCCGGTTCCATTTGATCAGACACATCCACGAGCAGCCCATGCGCGGATGGTTGAGCTGCGTGATGCCCGCGCCGCGCGCCCGCTCGAGCGCGAAGATGTGATCGAAGTCGAGCCCGAACCAGGGCACGGGCGCACCTCGCAGATGCGTCGGGTCAGGCCGCACCGGATACATATTCGTATGCTCGGGATTGGTGGCGGTGACCTCTTCGCTCATCACGACCGCGATCTTTCCAGTGAGGCCCGCGGCCGCGATGGTCGGTTTGTAGTCGCCGATGATCTCGTGATCACTGGCGGCGAAGACCTCGATGCCGTCGGCCGCCACGGAGAGCACGCGCGTGTCGACGGGCAGCCGGCTGTCGATGCTGGGACCTGCGTGCACGTGCGAGTCGAAGGCGAGAAAGCCGCTGGTGTCGACGACGCGCGGGAGCGTGACGGAGAGCGGCGTGGTCGTGTTGGCCGCGATCGAGATCGTCCCTTCATAGACGTCGTAGGCGTAGCCGTGCGTGACGCTGATCTCGTAGTTGCCCGGCGGCAGGCTGACATCTCCGTGGCCATCGACAGGGAAGAGATCGAGCGCTGAGGCGCCATCGGCGCGGACTTGCAGACGCGCGGGGATTGCGGTGCCGTGCTCGTCGTGAGTCGTCAGAGCGAGCGTCCCGTTGGGCGCGATGTGCAGGGCGGGCTTCGGGATTGCGGCCGTCGTGAAGGCATCGCTGTACGCGGGAATACGCCCCGGCAACGCGGTCGCGAGACGGAACGACGCGCCGTGAAACAGCGGCACGCTGCCCGTGAACTTTCCCTGCGCGTCGGTGTGGAACGCGTCCATCGGCGACCAGAGGCTCGAGCCGTTGAGCCGCTGCAACTCGACGTCCGTGTTCGCCGCAGGCGCGCCAGTCGCATCGTCGATCACGCTCCCCGAAATGGGAAACATCGCGTGCGCGATCGTGGCCGGCACGCCGCTCTGCAGGGCCTGCACGGCGCTGTTCGAATCGGTCGCGCCGACGGCGACGAAGTAGCTGGCTGTCTGCGTGTCTCCCGACGTGCCCGCGGGCGCGAGCACCAGCGGCGCGACCAGCGCCTGATCGAGATCGACCAGCGCGTCCATGCCCGAAGCGTTCAGGCTGCCGAGCAGCTGCGTGTCCATCGCCAGCGCGTACGACCCGTCGCTTGCTCCCTGCGAAAGCCACGGTGCGCCGACGTTGACCGCGTAGCCCCCGAAGCTCTCCGCGCTCGACGCATACGCGCGCGGCGTGACGCTGTTGGAGCTGAGCACCATCGCGCCCGTCATCATGTTGCGCGCCACGTTCGCTGTATTGCGGATGTGCAGCTGCAGCTGCAGCACAGGCGAGCCCGGTTCGAGGATGTAGTCGAGATCGAGATCGACTCCCATCGGATCGCTTAAGGCTCGCGGCGTGCCGCCCTCGACGACATTGCGCAGCAGAGTCATCTCGAGCAGCCAGAAGTGATCGTCGGTGCCGTGCACGCGCACCACGGCGGCCTTGCCATCGCTGCCGTCGTTGAGCACCGAGATCGATTGCCCATGGAATGCGCGCAGCACCGAGTTGCCGAAGTTGCTGATGTCGAGAGCGCCGAAGATCGGCGCGAGTTCGCCGAACCGCTCGACGCTCTCCTGCGCGCAGCCGTTCACCGCAACCGCGTCAACGAGGATGCCGCCGTAATAGTAGTAGGTCTTCGGATACGCGCTGCCGACCTGCGGTGCGTCGATGACGAACGCGGCCTTCTCATTCATCAGGAGGTAGTCGCCCGGGCTCGCGAGCACGTCCGAGCCGGTCATCTTCTGCGCCGCGCTGCTGAGTTTGAGCGCGCGCGACTCACCCGCGACCGGGCATCCTGCGCTGAAGATCCCACTGCCCGTCGGCGCTGGCGCACTCTTGTGGCACGCGCTGGCGAGCGCGCAGATGGTTGCTATGCAAACGATCTCGGTACGCATACGGCCTCACGAAAATGAAATGCGGCGAGACGGTATGCACAGAAGTTGCGTGATCGGAACAGATCGGCCGAGCGGCAGCTCAGAGCGTCGCGTGGATGTTGAGCGTCAGTTGCAGCCCGCGCGCGGGGACGGGAGGAGGCGAATTGTAGAGGACGGTGACGCTGAGCTCCCCGCCTGCCTCGAGGTAGGCCTTCAAGTCGGTCGAGGCCTCGAGGTGATAATTCGTCGTCCCGACCGCTCCTGGCGCGGCCAGTTTCGCGAGCTCCACCGTGGGGAGGCTGTTGCCCGAGAGTGTGATCGCGCCGCCGGTGATGAACGAGAGGTCCCGTCCATCGGTGGAATTGAGCGTCGCCCACGTCATCGTCACCGAGGAGAGCTTGCTGAGATCTCCCGCGTTCGCCTGCAGCGGCGTTGTGATCGTGTTCGCGGCGACGGCGGACGGCGTCGGAGGAAAGCCGCCGATGGTCAGCTGCGAAACGACCGGCACGTCCTTGGAGATGAGGCCGCAGGCGCAGAAGAGCAGGGCGCAGGCTGCGAGCGCGAGCTGGCGTGCGTGCGCGAACGTCGAACGATCGATGAGCTGCTGGTTCGTCTGCATCGCCCTTCTCCTTGTTCGGGCTGCGCCCGTGCTCGCTACGCCGGACCTTCGCTGGCACGCACGAGCGCTCGCCACAGCTCATCCTCCCCGATCGACTCCTTCGCGGAGAAGCCGAGCACATCTTCGCGCGGGATCTCGAGCTTCGTCGCGATGCGCTGCAGCTGCGATTCGCGACGCGTCTTCGGCAGACGGTCGAGCTTGGTCGCGATGATCAGCAGGCGGCGCGGTAGCGTGCGCGACCAGGCGAGCATCTCGAGATCGTTGGGTTGCGGCCCGAGCTCGCCGTCGACGAGCAGCGCGAGCGCGCGCAGCGAATCGCGCTTGGTCAGGTACTCCTCGATCATCTTGCGCCAGCCATCGCGCTCGGTCTTCGAGCCAGCCGCGTGTCCGTAGCCGGGAAGATCGACGAGGCGCACGACGTGTTCTTTTCCGCGCGCGCCCGAGCGGGTCTTCTCTGCGGCGTGGACGTCGAAGAAGTTGATCAGGCGCGTGCGCCCCGGCGTGTTCGAGACGCGAGCGAGTGCCTTGCGCTGGGCGAGCGTGTTCAGGCAGCTCGACTTGCCGACGTTGCTGCGCCCGCAGAAGGCGACCTCGGGCGGGCCGTCGTGCGGCCACTGCTGGCGCGTCGGAGCGGAGACGAGAAAGTCGGCGGAGAGAATCATCATGGGTGCGTCCCGGATGCGGCGGCAGGCGCTCTATGGCGCTGGACGCGAAGAGGAGAGAGGCAGATTGAGTGCGGAAGAGAGGCCGGCGAATTCGCGCGCGAACGCATCGGCGCGGCGCGTGGAGGTTCCTGCCAGCGTCATCTCGCCCGCACCCAGCTTGATCCAGATGCGCTTGTGGACGCCAGAGAGTGCGAGGATGAGTCCGATGCAGAGGAGCGCGAGTCCGACCGCGACGATGGGCAGGCCGGGATCGCTCGCGAGCCGCAACTCGATCGCATAGACGCTTTCGAGCTTGTCGAAGGAGAAGCCGAAGCGGTCCTCGCGGTTCTGGCTGTCGAAGTTCGGCGACTTGGCGAAGATCCAGAACGAAGTCACCTTCGCGTCCGCGGAGCCGCGCCCAGCCTGCGTGCGCGGCGTTCCTGGCTTCTGCTCGGTGCGCACCACCTGCATCGCTGCACCCTGTCCCGCGAAATTCGGCGAGTAGTCGACGAGCTCGTAGTGCAGTCCGGGCGCGGCTTCGATTGGCTCGCCCGGCCCGACCACCACCTCGTGCTTCTCGCCGCTCGCTTTGTTGATGACGGTGATGCGCGCGCGCATCTGCCCGTCGACCTCGCGAACGCCCGCCGCGTGGAACGTGAGCCCCGCAAACGAGAGCGCGTGATCCGGCGAGATCGCCCCTTGCGTCAGGAGCCGGCCCGCCGCGCCGTCTGCGGTGCGATCGAAGATGCGCAGACTCGCGTCGAGCGGCTCGAGCTTGCCTGGCGCCACTTCGCGCACGTGAAGCGCATCGCAGCGGATGATGATCCCCTGGTCGGTTGCGAGGTCGGTGAGGCGCTGCTTGAAGCTCGTGCCGTTCGGCTGCACGAGACGGAACGAATCGGTTTCGCCTCCTTGCGCGACGGAGGTGAATCCCGAGAAGGCCGGGAAGCGCCCTGCGATGGCCCCGCCGAGAGCGACCAGCAGCCCGAGCGCGCAGAGGAAGGGACCGACGAGCGTGTGGCGCGCAGACTCGGCGAAGAGTCGCTCGCTTGCGTCGGTTTCCGGCGCGAGCCGTTCGACCGCGAATCCCTGCTCGCGCAGCAGCGATTCGGCGCGATCGAGCGCTTCCTTCGTTGCACCCGCGCTCGGGACTGAGGCGCGCAAAGCCGCGCCCAGTGCGGACTCGAGACGCTTCGTCGGATTTCGCAGCAGGCGAGCGAGGCGAGGCAGACGCTCGATCGAGGTCGCGAAAACACTCATTCCGAGCGACGTGAGCAGAACCGTGAACCACCAACTGTTGAGCGGGTCGTAGAGCTCGAAGATGCGCATCGCGCGCAGTCCGATCCCCTCGGCGCCGGTCGGCCCGTCGATGTTTCCGGAGAGCGTGCCCGGCGGAAAGATCAGCGCGCCGAAGACGATCGCGATCAGCACCAGCGCGGCCTGCACGACCGCCGCGCGAGGGGAGGCGAAGAGATTCCAGAGCTGCTCGATGAGCGGATGGGCCGCGGAATCCTGCGATGCGGGCCCGGAGTTCGTGAGCGCCGGAGTCGGTGCAGATTCACTCACGGCGCGCTCGCGACCAGCCAGCGAGCCAGCTGCGTGTTGGGAATGTGCAACGCGTGCGGGCCTTGCTGGGCGTGGCTTTGCGACTTGCGGGCCGCGCGATCGGCTGTCCAGTGATCGATGCGCGTGAGCGCCGTTTGCAGATCGAACGCCTTCATATGCGACTGCTCTCCGCCGTGGCACGACAGACAGAGCGGGCCGGAATTCGTGCCCGAGAGATCGGCGAGGCCGAAGAGGTGCGAGAGCTCTTTGTCGCGCATGACGACATCGGCTTGATAGAAGCGGCCGCCGCCGTGGCAGGTCTCGCAGGAGACGCCCCGGACCAGCGCTTGCCCGGAGCGGACTTCGTCGCGCGAGTGGCAGTAGAGGCAGAGCTGCGAGCGTCGCTGCTTGTCGTCGAGTGCCTCGGTCGCGTGCGCGTGCGGGCTCTCGCTCCAGATGCGATAGGCCTCGGCGTGGCACGCGCGGCAGCTCTCGGCGCCCATCAGATCGGACGCGCGCGCAGTCGTGGCGAGCGCGCAGAGGAGCAGCGCAGCGGCCGTGCAGCGCACGAGGCAGAGCGCGCTTCTCGTGAGAATGGTCGAGATCATCACGCTCCCCCTAACAGGGCTGGCGAGGGGAGCGCAACGTCGCTCGCCCTGCCGCAGAGAGTCCCTACGCGAAGGCGTCGCGCAGAGAGAATGCGAGCATCGCGATCGTCAGCGCGACGAGGATGGCCGCCGTCGCCCACGAGATCCACGAGAGGACGCGGCCGTTGCGATACTGGCCCATCAGGCGCCCGTCCTGCGCGAGCAGCAGCATGAAGACGAGGATGAACGGCAGGAGCACGCCGTTGGCCGTCTGCGAGAGGAGCATCAGCTTCAGCAGCGGCAACCCCGGGATGAGCACGAGGCCCGCGCCGACGACGATGAGCGCGGTGTAGAGGAAGTAGAACTGCGGCGCCTCCTCGCGGCGCTTGTCGATGCCGCTCTCCCAGCCGAATGCTTCGCAGACGTAGTACGCGGTCGAGAGTGGCAGGATGCTCGCGGCGAAGAGCGAGGCGTTGAAGAGGCCGAAGGCGAAGAGGCTCGACGCATATTTTCCTGCGAGCGGCCCGAGCGCGAGGGCTGCGTCTTTCGCATCCTCGATGTGTCCGCCCGCCTTGAAGATGGTCGCGCCGCACGCGAGCACGATGAAGAACGCGACGACGTCGGTGACGATGCAGCCGAAGATCACGTCGAGGCGCGAGAGCGGATAGTCCTCGATGCTGACGCGCTTCTCGACCACCGCCGACTGCAGATAGAACTGCATCCACGGCGCGATGGTGGTGCCGACGAGCGTGACGACCATGGTGAGCGCGGGGCCGGTGAACTGCAGCGTCGGCTTGAGCGTGCCGATCGCGACCTCGTGCCAGTCCGGTTTCGCGAGGTAGCCGCTGATCAGATACGCGACGTAGAAGACGCAGGCGACGAGGAAGATCCGCTCGACGATCTTCGCGTTGCCCTTGACGACGAGGATCCAGACGAAGGCCGCCGCGAAGGGAACCGAGACGAAGCGGGAGATGCCGAAGATCTCCAGCGACTGCGCGACGCCGGCGAATTCCGCGACGGTGTTGCCGAGGTTCGCGAGCAAGAGCGCGAGCAGGATCCAGAACGTCACCTTCACGCCGAACCGCTCGCGGATGAGATCGCTGAGGCCCTTGCCGGTCACCACGCCCATGCGCGCGCACATCTCCTGCACGAGGATGAGCGCGAAGGTGATCGGGATGAGCGTCCAGAGGAGCGAGTAGCCGAAGTCCGCGCCGGCCTGCGAATAGGTGGCGATGCCGCCGGCGTCGTTGTCGACGTTGGCGGTGATGATGCCGGGGCCGATGACGGCGAAGATCGCGGTGAGCCGCATCCAGCGCGCGCGCCAGCCCGTCGTCGCGGCGCGCGCGATCCCGGCGGAACTCATGCGCGCGCGTCCGTCAGTCACGCAGCACCCGGATGAGAATGTCGTCCACCGTGATCACGCCGAGCAGCCGTCCATCCGCCGACTCGACCGGCAGCGAGTAGAGGTCGTACTTCGCCGCGAGATCGGCCACCAACTCCGGCGAGTCGTCTGGCGCCAGGCGCGCGGGATGTTCCTGCATCATGGCCTTGATCGATTCGTCAGGGTCCGCGAGCAGCAGCATGCGCAGAGGGATCCATCCGACGAGCTTCCCACCCGCGCTGAGCACGTAGGTGTCTTGCAGATGCTCGACGGTGTCGGCCTGTCGTCGCACCTCGGCGAGCGCGTCGCCTGCGTGCAGCGTCGGCTTGAGCCGGATGTAGTCGGGCGTCATCATGCCGCCCGCGCTGTGCTCGTCGTAGGTGAGCAGCTCCTCGACCTCGCGCGCCTCTTCCGGCTCCATCTGCGAGAGCAGCGAATCGCTCTCGCTCGGCGTGAGGTTCTCGAGCAGATCGGCGGCGGCGTCGGGCGGCATCGCCTCGAGCATGTCGGCGGCCTTCGCCGAATCGACCATCTTGATCAGCTCGCGCTGGATGCCCGGCGTCGACTCCTCGAGAGCCTCGGCTGCGGCCTCGACCGGCAGCTCGCGAAAGAGCACCGCGCGCTTGCGTCGATCGAGATCGGCGAGGATCTCCGCGAGGTCGGCCGGGTGCAGATCCGCGAGAGCGGTGCGCGCAACGTCAAGCCGCACGCGCGATGCGCCCGAGGAGAGCGGCTTGACATACTTCCAGGGGATGAACTGCTCACGCGTGAGATAAGCCGCGCCAGGCGCCATCGCGCGCACGATCGCATCGACCGCGCGCTGCCATCCCATCCGCCGCACCAGTCCGCGAAACCCGACGTCGACGTGGGCCACGCGCAGATCTCCGCGCGCACGCAGGAGGTGCAGATCGTTGACCCGCTCCACCTTCGCGTCGTTGGTGTCGAGCATCTGCCGATCGAGCACTTCCTGCGAGAGCGGGATCTCGTCGGGCGGCATGATGAGTGGCTTGAGCGACGAGAGAGATTTCAGCTCGACGCGGCCAGGCGAGCAGAGCACCACGTCGGCCCACTCGACCCGCTGCAGCGGCCCGCGAGGCCGCGCCTGGATGCGCAGCGCGCGGATGCGCGGGAAGGGATCGTTGGTCGGCTCGACCATCAGATCGGCGAGCCGACCGACGCGCGTGCCCTCGGCGAAGACGGGCGATTCGAGCAGTTCAGAGAGGAAGAGAAACGTTCCTTCGAGCGAGGGCTCGGGAGGCGCGGGGTGCCGAGCTTGCATTTGCCTGCTCATGGCGCACCTCGAAAATGACGTCTCGCTCGAATGGTGTCTCTGGGGTGCGCGGGTATCGCGGAGCGCGGCAGACAGTCAAGCGATTCGCACGTCACCATGCACGCTGTCGGGATCGCGCGCATCGGATCGTTTGCGGGAGAGGGTCGCGTTTTGTTAGAAGCCCGCGCTCCGTGTCAGAACTTCCGACCAACAATCTCGCCGACGAGCTCAAGTCGCTGCGCATCGATCGCGATGCGCGTGTGCGCGGACTTCCCTCGTGGGCAAAGTGGCTCCTCTTCGCCGCGGTGCTCGGCGCAGGCGGTTACTTCGCCTTCCAGCAGATCTCCGAGCGGCTGCTCACGCCGTCTGTCGAGACAACCACGGTCGCGCTCGTCACGCCGACGCAGGCGCAGCAGCTGCTCATCGCGACCGGCTATGTCGTGCCGCAGCGCAAGGCCAACGTCGCGCCGCGCACCGGTGGTCGTCTGGCGAAGATCTTCGTCGAGGATGGCACCGAAGTGAGGGCGGGCCAGCTGATCGCGATGCTCGAAGATCAGGACACCAAGGCGCAGCTGCTGCAGGCGCAGGCGAACTTCAAGTCGTCCGAGGCGCGACTGCTTCGCTCTGAGGTCGATCAGCGCGACGCGCAGCGGGCCTACGATCGAGAGCAGATCGTGCAGCAGAAAGGGGTCTCGACCGCATCGGCGCAGGACAGTGCGATCGCGCGGCTCGATTCAGCGAAGGCGCAGACCATCGCGAGCAAGGCAGACATGGCCGCCGCGGCCGCGCTGGTGGAGGTCGCGCGCGTCAATCTCGACAACTGCTCGGTGCGCGCGCCGTTCGCCGGACGCATCACGCAGAAGCTCGCCGACATCGGCGAGATCGTCTTCGGCGCAGTCGGCGCAGGCGCGGGCGGCAACGGTGGCGTCGCTTCGCTCGCCGATTTCTCCTCGCTGATGGTCGAGGCCGACGTCAGCGAAAGCCAGGTCATCAAGGTGCAGCCCGGCACTCCCGCGGAGATCGCGCTCGATGCATTTCCCGGCCGCACCTTTCGCGCGAAGGTTCACGAGGTGCGCCCGAAAGTCGATCGCGCGAAGGCCACCGTCACGGTCAAGGTTGCGTTCATCGATCCGATGGACGGTGTCCTGCCTGACATGGGAGCGAAGGTGACGTTCCTCTCGAAGGAGCTCAGCGCCGCTGCCGAGAAGGCGCCGCCCACTCCCGCAGTTCAAGCGGATGCGGTCGTCGGCGTGGGCGACAACAAGGTGCTCTGGGTGGTTCAGCCCGACGGCACGCTCCTGTCGAGCAGCGTCGTGCTCGGCCCACCCATCGGCGGGCTTGTGTCGCTCAAGAGCGGGCCAGCGCCGGGAACGAAAGTCGTCGAGAAGCCAGCCGCGGATTTTCACGCAGGCATGCACGTCAAGGAGAAGTCGCCGTGAGCGAGTCAGCGAGCGCAGCAAGTGGCAAGGCCATCGTCGAGATTCGCAACCTGCGCAAAGTCTACTCGCGCGAGAAGCAGGAAGTGGTCGTTCTCGACGGCATCAACCTCGACATCATGACCGGCTCGTTCGAGGCGCTGATGGGTCCGTCGGGCTCGGGCAAGAGCACGCTGCTCAACTTGATCGCGGGGATCGATTCGCCCACGAGCGGCTCGATGAAGGTCGCGGGCGAGGATGTCGCCAGCCTCTCCGAGACGCAACGTGCGGCGTGGCGTGCGCGCCACATCGGCTTCATCTTCCAGTTCTACAATCTGATGCCGGTGCTCTCGGCGGCGGAGAATGTCGAGCTGCCGCTGCTCTTGACGTCGCTCTCGAAGAGCGAGCGCAAGAAGCGCGTCGAGACCGCGCTCAAGCTGGTCAATCTCGCTGACCGCATGGATCACACGCCCAAGCAGCTCTCCGGCGGGCAGCAGCAGCGCGTGGCGATCGCGCGCGCGATCGTGGCGGACCCGACCATCATCGTCGCCGACGAGCCGACGGGAGATCTCGATCGCAAGAGCGCAGAGGAAATTCTCGCGCTGCTCACGACGCTCAACAAGACGCTCGGCAAGACGATCGTGATGGTCACTCACGATCCGCACGCAGCCGAAGCGGCGACGGTGCAGCGCCGCCTCGACAAGGGGCTCTTGACGTGACGCTGACGACGCTCGCGCTTCGCAATGCGCTCTTCCGAAACGGCACCCGCTCGTTCCTCACCGTCCTCGGCACGATGGTGGCGGCGCTCGCCTTCGTCATGCTGCGCACCATCCTCGGCGCCTGGTACGCCAACAGCGAGCAGAGCTCGAGCGATCGCATCGTCACGCGCAACGCGATCTCGCTGACGCAGCCCTTGCCGCTCTCGGCCGTCGCGCACGTGCAGCAGATCCCGGGCGTGACACGGGTGACCTGGTCGAACTGGTTCGGCGGCATCTACAAGGATCCGAAAAATTTCTTCGCCCAGTTCGCCATCGATCCCGTCTCCGGTCTCGACGTCTACGACATCCGCTTCGTCGAGGGCTCGAAGGAAGAGTTCATCTCCGATCGCAACAGCTGCCTGATCGGGACGAAACTTGCCAAGCAGTATGGCTTCAAGATCGGCGACACCGTTCCGTTGCAGGGCGACATCTATCCCGGCGACTGGCGCTTCAAGGTCGCGGGCCTCGTCGAAGCAGACGACGCGTCGGTGGCCGGCTCGATGTGGTTCCACTGGGCGCGCCTCAACGAGGGGCTGCCCGACGCGCGCAAGGATCAGATCGGCGTCATCACCAGCAAGGTCGCGCACGCCGACGATTCGCCGCGCGTGGTGAAGGCGATCGACGACTACTTCGCCAACTCCGACAACGAGACGCACACCGAGACAGAGAAGGCGTTCCGCCTGAGCTTCGTCTCCGGCAGCGCGGCGATCCTCGGCGCGCTGCAGGCGGTGAGCGTCGTCATCCTCGTCATCATGGCGCTCATCCTCGGCAACACGCTGGCGATGGGACTGCGCGAGCGCACCGCCGAGATGGGCGCGATGCGCGCGATCGGATTCCTCCCGAAACACATCGCGTGGCTCACGCTATCCGAGGGCGCGCTGCTGGGATTTCTCGGCGGCATTGCGGGAATCATCGCGGCCAATCCGCTCCTCAACGCGTTTGGAAAAGTCGTCGAAGGATTTGGCTTCCTCGTCGGACTCCGCTTCCGTTGGGACACGGGCCTGTTGACGGTCAGCGCGACGTTCGCGATCGGCGCGCTCGCTTCGGCGATCCCGGCCTGGTCGGCTTCGAAGATGGAAGTGGTCGCGGCTCTTCGGCGGCAGGAGTGATCCGATGATTCCGCTCTCGTACAACTTCCGCTCGATCTTCCGCCGACGCGTCACCGCGATCGCCACCAGCCTGGGTCTGGGCCTCGTCGTCTTCGTCTTCGCCGCCGTGCTCATGGTCGCCAACGGCGTGCAGCAGACGCTCAAGTCGACCGGCTCGCCGCGCAACGCGATCCTGCTGCGCAAAGGCTCGACCTCCGAGCTGACATCGTTCGTCTCGCGCGATGCAGCCAAGACGTTCGCGGCGCAGGAGAGCGTCGCGCAGGCGGGCGGCAAGGCGATGGCCTCGCCCGAGCTGTACGTGATCCAGCAACTCGAGCGCGCTGACAAGTCGGGGCCTGCGAACGTCGCTTTCCGCGGCTACACGCAGGATGGCTACGAGACGGTTCGCAAGGAGACCATCCACGTCATCGCGGGCCGGCTGCCCACGCCAGGCACGAGCGAGCTGATGATCGGCAAGGCCACCGTCGGTCGGTACGTCGGCGCAGAGCTGGGACAGACGATCAAGAAGGCGCGTCGCGATTGGAACATCGTCGGCGTGTTTGAAGCAGGCGGCAGCTCGTCGGAGAGCGAGATCTGGGCCGACGTCGAGCAGCTTGCGCAAGCGATGAACCGCACCAGTGGCTACTCGTCGATGACCGTCCGTCTGCGCGATCCGTCGGACCTCGGCCAGCTCAAGACCGCCGCCGATGCCGACCCTCGCTTCAACCTCGAAGCGAAGCGCGAGGACGTCTACTACGAGGAGAATTCGGGCAAGCTCGCCGGCTTCGTCATCGGCCTCGGCAGCGTCATCGCCATCTTCTTCGCGTTCGGCGCAACGCTCGGCGCGATGATCACCATGTACAGCCAGGTCGCGAGCCGCCTGCGCGAGATCGGCACGCTCCGCGCACTCGGCTTCTATCGCCGCACGGTCCTCTTGAGCTTCCTCATCGAGAGCCTGATTCTCTCGGTGATGGGCGCCGCGGCGGGCTGCCTGTTCGCGAGCATGCTCGGCCACGTCTCGTTCACGACGCTCAATTTCGGCAGCTTCACCGAGACGAAATTCCAGCTTGCCTTCTCGAAGAACGTCGCGATCGGCTCGAGCATCTTCGCGGTCGTGATGGGACTCGCAGGTGGACTCCTGCCCGCCATTCGCGCGGCCCGCATGCCGATTGTCGAGGCGAGCAAGGGGTAGTAGACGCTCCGGTCGTTGTTCACTTTCCTCCTCTGCGCAAGACGGAACAGGACGCGCCCCATGAGCTCGTTTCGATTCCCGGTGTTCGCTCTCGCTCTGCTCGCGGTGGGTCTGACGGGCTGCTTCTCCACGTCGATGGGCTATTTCAAGAGCGACGGGCTGCCGCACGCATCGACCGATCTGGGCTGTCCCGCGGACCAGCTGACCATGACGCCCTTGAACGATGAGGCGAAGTCGCGGATCGATACGCTCATGGGCGCGCTGATCGGCGTCACGGGCTGCGGCAAGCAGGTCGTCTACCTGCTCGACGAGAACCTCGCCTGGGTCATGAACACGTCCCCGACGAACTGATCTCCGCTGCGCGGCAGGAGCATGCGCGCGGGCTTGACGCCCCTCGCCCGCTCATGCGACGTGCGCGTCCCATGACCCGACTCCAGTCGACGCTCTGCGCAGCCCTTCTCGTTCTCTCGCTCTCCGCCTGCGCGCATCACCACGCGTCGGGGCCGATGCTCCTGACCGCGCCCGCCCACGGCCAGACCTGGACCGAGGTCGCGCTCACGCTCGATGGCAAGGGAGTCGACAACGACAAGCGCGACGATTGCGTCTCGGAGGCGAACAAGGCGCGCATCAAGCTGGTGGCCAGCGCGCCGATCAGCGGCACGCTCTACTTCCTCGATTCGGACGACTATCTCGAGTCGGCGTCGGTCCACGGCGGTCGCTACATGTTCGCGATGATGGGCGCGTCGGCAGAGTGCCGCCTCGCGCTCGCGAAGATGGTCGACCTCGAGTCGTACGTCGAGACTGCGCCGGCCGACCCGAAGGGCTGCAAGAGCCTCGGCACCGTCGAGGGCAGCGATGCCGGTTGGATGCTCCCCGGCAACTACGACGCGGCCGTCGCCGAGGCGCAGTTCAATGTCCTCTCGCAGGGCGGCAACTATTTCTCGATGGATGTCGTCCGGCAGCTCGGCAATCGCGTCATCATCAACGGCCGCGCGTTCGCCTGCTCTGCGAACTCGCACGCGAAGCCGCTCTCACACACGCTGTCGCAGGCGACCATGCCCGCTGCGCCGCGTGTCGCGAGCGCAGCCGCGATTCGATAGAGACACCCGGTCGTCCGCTCGCGGGCGCCGCGACTACTCCCGCGCGTGCGCCGCGAAGAAGTCGAGGATCGCGCTCGACGCGTCGACTGCATCGCTCGTCTTGCCGAGGAAGAAGACGCCCATTCCTCCCGGCCAGGTGTGTCCGCCGCCATCGATGGTGCAGAGGATCGCGCTCGCGTCGTTGGTGCAGCCGCTGCTCGCGCTGCAACTCACATCGTCGCGTTGGTAGAGAGTCGACGCGGAGCCGCTGCAGCGATTGCGCGCGCGCCAGCGGCCGATGCTCTCGTCCGCCGAGGGAAAGTTGAGCCGCGGTCGTCCCTCGTGCGGCACGAGGAGATCGCTGGTGCCATTGAACGCGAGCAGCGGCACGGGCCGCGACGGTGTGCAGCTCGGCACCACCTCGACGCCCGCGACGGGCGCGACCGCGGCGATCAGATCGCTCGCTTCGCAGGCGAGGCGGTAGCTCATGAAGCCGCCGTTCGACATCCCCGTCGCGTAGACGCGGCGCAGGTCGAGGCACATTTCGCGGCCGAGCTGCGCGACGAGATCGCGAATGAAGCGCACGTCGTCGCTCTCTTCATCCTGTGCGCGCCCGCAGCAGACGCCCGCGTTCCACGAGTAGCCAATCCCCTCGGGCCAGGCCATCGCCCAGCCGCGCTCGCGCGCCAGCGGCTGCATCTTCGTGAGCAGCTGCTGCTCGCCGGGCGTCTCCATCAGGCCGTGAATGTTGAGCACCAGCGGTATCGGGACTGGCTTCGCGTCGGGCGTCGTTGCGGCCTGCGCGGGCACATCGAGGAGGAAGTGGCGGGTGTGTCCACCGCTGGTGAGCGAACGCTCGCGCGAGACCTCTCCGGTTGGCTGCGTGCGCGCAGCCGCGCCCAGCCTGCATCCGCGGCTCGGCAGGGGCGTCAGTGCGGCAGTCGAGGCACGCTGCGCGAAGACCGACTCCGCCTGCGCGTCACCGAGCCGATCGCGCACCGCCGTGTGCTTCGCCGCTCCGCAGGCAGTAAACGAAATCATTGCTATGCCAATGATTGCTATGCAAAGCATCTGTCCGAGCTGCCGCGCCATCGATTGCTCCCGCTGATTCTTCCAGCCAGTCCACGAAGAAAATCGTCGTAGCATGGGCGCCCCCCTGGAGAACGACCATCCATGAATGCGCGCGCGCGCCGCACCGAGCTGGCCCTCGGCCTCCTGCTCCTCGTCGCCTACGGGTGGCTCTTCGTCTTCTTCCCGCGCCTGAACAACCCGAATGAGCTCGTGCGCGTCTACATGGCGCGCGCGATCGCCGAGCAGCACAGCTATGCGATCGGCCAGCGCGTGCAGATGCCGAACCGGCGCTTCACGGATGTCGGACCGCTGATTGCCGAGTGGGGATGGGTCAACGACAAGTCGCTCGTCTGCGATCTCCCTGGCCTCAAAGGACCGAACTGCGCGGGCGCGCTCTACTCGGGCAAGGCGCCCGGCGTGTCGCTGCTCGCGGCTCCCATCGTCTGGATCCACGACGCGCTCTCGCAAGCGATCCTGCAGCGCCCGCCAACCAAAGACGAGTACGTGCTCGTGCTGCGCTGGCTGCTCGCGATCCTTCCCTCGATCGCGCTCTGGCTCGCCGCGCGCCGCTTTCTGCTCGCGAGCGGCGTCGATGAACCGCTCACGCTCACCGTCGTGCTCGCCGGCGCGTGCGGCTCGCTCTCGTACACGTTCGGCCAGATGGTCGCGAGCCACCAGCTCACCGGCATCGCACTCGCGGCAGGATTCTTCGCGACGTTCTGGCCCGACGCGAATCGCGCACAGAGCGGTGCCGCATCGCCGCCCGACCGCGCCCAGCAAGGCTTTCCGCACGACAAGCAGGAGCGGTGGCGCGCGGCCATCGCGGGATTCGCGCTCTCCGCCTCGGTCTGCATCGAGTACCAGTCCGCGCCCGCGGCGATGATCCTGACTGCCGCGTGGCTCCTCGTGCGCTGGCGGCCGCTGCGCTCGCGAGAGCTGCTCGTCGCCTTCGCGCTTGGCGCGCTCCCGTTCGCGGCGCTCTTCGTGCAATTCCACACGGCCGTCTACGGCGCGCCCTGGCGAACCGGCTACTCCTTCCTCGAGAACGCCGGCTTCCAGCGCGACATCGCGCCCGGCTTCATGGGCATCTCGATTCCCACTGGCGAGCGCGTCTGGGGCAGCTTCTTTTCCCCCGCGATGGGCCTCTTCTTCTTCGCGCCGTGGACCGCTCTCGCTCTCGGCGCGCTGCCCGGCGCATGGCGCACGTGGAGATCGCAGCGCTCGCTCGATGCAGCAGGCCTCGCGATCCTCACTGCGCTCGCGGTCGTCCTCTACTACCTGGCCTTCCAGTCGACGCACGCGCTCTGGCGCAGCGGCTGGACGGTCGGTCCGCGCTACATCACGCCGCTCGCCCCCTTCGCGGCCCTCGCGGTCGCGCTCTCGCTGCAACGTCTCGGCGCCTCCGCGCGTGCTCTCGGCGTCGGACTCCTCGGCGGCTCTGCAGCCGCAGCGATCGCCGCGACGGGACTCGCGTCCAGCGTCTGCCAGGGCTTTCCCGATGAGCCGACCGGCCCGCTCGCCGAGGTCGTCGCGCCGCTGCTCTCGCACGGATGGGTCCCGCGCAATCTGCTCCAACTCGCTGGCGTGCCCGGCCTCTGGAGCGCGCTGCCGACGTTCCTCGCGCTCGCGCTCGCGATCCTCGCGTGTCTGGTTGCGCCGCTGCTTCTCGAGGCGCCCTCACGCGCCCGCAGGATCGGCCTCGCCTGTGCGCTGGTCGTCGCCGCTGCTTTAAGCATCGGCCAGTGGAGCACCAGCGCCCACGACGCGCCGTGGCCGTCGGCTGGGTTCCTCAGCAGCCAATGGACGCCGCTCTCGCCTCCGGGCGTGACGCGGTTCTGATCGTCGCCGGGAACGACCGTTCAGGTTGGTGCGAAAGCTCTTTCCCTCACCCGATCGACCGATGCGGTTCCCCTCTCGATCTCGGAAATCGATCGGCTATGCTGCGCGGACGATGCCCACCGAGTACGCCGGTGCCACCGATGTCGGTCGCAAGCGCGACCACAACGAGGATGCTCTCCTCGTGCTGCCCGAGCACGATCTCGCGGTGGTCTGCGACGGCATGGGCGGACACGAAGCGGGCGAGGTGGCGAGCGGCATCGGCGTCGACACGATCAAGCGCTTCTTCGAGATCGCCAAAGACGGCAACGCGACCTGGCCGTTCCCGTACAACAAGAAGCTCGACGACGCCGGCAACCTCCTCGTCGTCGGCGTGCAGTGGGCGAACCAGCGCATCCGCGAGATGGGCGAGACCGATCGCCGCAAGAGC
This sequence comes from uncultured delta proteobacterium, assembly GCA_903911145.1. Taxonomy (GTDB): domain Bacteria; phylum Myxococcota; class Myxococcia; order Myxococcales; family 40CM-4-68-19; genus CAIWCD01. The sequence continues at coordinate 152,396 of CAIWCD010000024.1, forward strand.
GGAATGGGCACTACCTTCGTGGGCGTGCTCCTGCGGGGCGCGCGCGCGACGTTCGGTTGGGTCGGCGATTCGCGCGGCTACGTCTGGCGGCGCGGGCACCTCCACCCGGCCACCAGCGACCACTCGCTCATCAATGAGCTGATCAAGACGGGCCGACTCTCCGACGAGGAGATCGCGAACTTCCAGCACAAGAACATCATCACGCGCGCGCTCGGGATGGAAACGGCCGAGGTCGATCTCAATGCGTTCGATCTGGAGTCGGGCGACATCTGCCTGGTCTGCTGCGACGGACTCACGGGCATGCTCACCGACGCGCGCATCGCGGAGATCCTCGCTGGAGAGAGCGACCTGAAGAAGGCTTGTGATCAGCTGATTGCCGAGGCGAATGCGAACGGCGGCACCGACAACATCACGGTCGGGCTGGCGCGCTACACGGCCTAGAGATCTCGCGGAGCCGCTCCTGGCGCGGCCGGGCGCGATCGCGGTGGAAAACTGGCTCTCCCTCTTGCGGGTGTTAGGCTTCTCGTCGATGGCCAGCCAACCACACAGGCAGACTCCCCGTCGCGATCCCCACGCAGCTCTGCCCGAGCTCCTGCGCGCTGCGGCTCGTGTGCGCCGCAATGCCCACGCGCCCTACTCGAACTTCCTCGTCGGCGCGGCCGTGCTCGCGGGCGGGCAGATATTCGTTGGGGCGAATGTGGAGAACAGCTCCTACCCGCTGAGCGTCTGCGCGGAGCGGAGTGCCGTGAGCGCGGCGGTCTCGGCCGGGCACACGCGCATCGATGCGGTCGCGATCGTCGGCGGCGCGCTGCGTCCGGTGCCTCCTTGCGGTGGCTGCCGGCAGGTGCTCGCGGAGTTCTGCGCGTCCGACGTTCCGGTGGTCTACTCCTCGCCCGCAGGTCGTAAAGTCGAGAGCACGATCGCCGCACTCCTGCCCGCTGCGTTCGGCCACGACGATCTCAAAGCCTCTGCGAACGAGCCTGTCGTCAAGCCGGCCGCGCGCCTCAAGCGCATCTCTTAAGCGGCGCGGGCGCTACTTCCCGAGCAGAAACTCGACGCGCTCGTTCTTCTTGCGGCCCTGCGCCGTCAGATTGGGCGCGATCGGCTGCGTCGCTCCAGCGCCAGTCGCGGTGAGGCGAGCGCCCTCGATCCCCTGGCCGATGAGGAACTTCACGACCGTGTCCGCGCGCTGCTGCGAGAGGCTCTTCGCCTGCTCCTCGGAGGGCGCGCCGCCCGTGTGCGCGCGCACCTCGACATGCTCAAGCTCGGGGTGGCTCTTGAGCAGCGTCGCGACCTGCTGCAGCAGGGCCAGCGAGCGCCGCTCCAGGCCGGCCTCGTTGCTGTGGAACTCGATGCGTCCATCGATCGCGAGACGGTTTCCACTGATGCCGACCTGCCTGGTGGTGATCTCGGTGGTGACGAGCGGCGCGAGCGGGAGCGCCTCGTCCCGCGTGGTGGCCCGCGGTGGCGGAGACGTCAGCGGCAACGTGTTCGCATCAGGCAGCGCGAGCATGTTTGAAGGCGCAGGAGTGGGTCGCGCTTGAGGTGTCGCGCTCACCGGGCTTTGCGGCGCTGCGTTCGCATCCGGTGCTGGTGGCGCATGAGGCGTTGGTGCGGACGATGCCTGCGCGGGAGCGTTCGTGCTTGCGAGGGGCGCCGGCGCGATATTCGCTGAGGCAGATATGATGCTCGCTGGCGCCGCGTTCGCAACCGGCGGGACTGGCGCGGGCTGCGGTGATTTCTCTGCGGCGTTGTCGGCGGTGGACGTTGGCTTGCGCTCGGGGGCTTTGGGGGCAGCGAACGAGAGCACCGAGACCGAGGGGCGCCTGGCGAATCGATTTCGCGCCGCCGCACCGCAGGCCTCTGGCGCGTACGCAAGTCCCAGCACCAGGCGCGCTCGCGGCGAGCCGACACCGCTGGTGAGCGCGGTTCCGAATCCCATGTCGAACGAGATTGCCTCGGTGGCGCAGAAGGAGACGCCGAGTCGCCACTCCGCGGGGATGGTGCCGGGGGCGAACCCTCCGCGCAGCGCACTCTCGGCTTCCGCCTCGACGAAGACCCGACGCGGGACTGACGACGTGCTCACCTCGGGAAGCCAGGCGATGCCGCCGCGCACGCCGAGTTCGTTGCCCTGCTTGACGTCGAGAATCGTCTGCGGGGTGCGCAGCCGCAGGAGGAGATTTCCCAGCAGCTCGAACTGCGCGCCCGCCAGCGAGAGGTGCCGCCCCGCCGCGGCGAGCAGCTCGACCTGCATGCGCGTGTCTCCCACGTAGGCCGTGTTGCTCGCCGTGCGAAGCGTCAGCGAGCCCTGCACCGCGAGATCGATCGGGGCGCTCTCCTGGCGCAGCAGCGACACGCGCGGGGTCAGCCGCAGATCTCCCAGCCCGCTGCCGAAGGAGCCCGCGGGCCGCGCCGCCGCAGGCAGCGCCGAGAGATCGCCGCTCTCCGAGAGGAGAATCGGCAGCTGCACCGCGAGAGAGTAACGGCTCCAGATGTGGACCTCCAACCCGATGAAGCTCTCGATACGATCGAGGACGAGGACTTCGCGCCCGCCCGTGTTGGGATGGAACACCAGCGGTTCGTACGCGCCATCGAGCCAGAGGTTGGCGGACACGAACGGATCGCCGTCGATCGGTGCGCGCGCCCCCTCGACTCCGAGCAGGCCCGCACCGTCGGAAGGAGGCTGGAAGCGGCCGAGGTCGAGCTGCTGTGCGTGCGCGCCGGTCGCGATCAGAAGGGCGAGCGCGCCAATGCGTGCAGGGGAGAAGCTGCGCCGAAGCCTCCTCGCGCGGCGGTGGGGCCAGGCCAGGAGGAGCAGCGCGATCGCGACGAGCGGCATCGGAACGCCGCCGCTCGCGCAGCCGCCGCGCACCGAGCCGGGCACCTGAATGGTGAACTCGACGGAGGCCGGAGCGCTGACGTTGCCGAGCGAATCGGTCGCGTTCGCGACGAGCGTGTGGCTCCCGCCGGAGACGGTGCCCAGAGAGAGCGTCCAGCTCCCGTCCGCGCCAGGACTGGTCGCGCCGATCGCCGCTCCATCGAGCACCAGCGAGACAGCAAGCCCAACGAGCGCTGTTCCGCTCGCGGTCACCGCTGCGTTCTCCAATGTCGAACCATCTGCGGGTGTGACAATCGTCGGCGTCGCGGGCGCGACAGTGTCGATGACAAGCGAGACCGGGCTTGAGTCTGGCGAGACGTTTCCGCTCAGGTCCGCGGCCCGCGCGGTGATCTGGTAGCTGCCGTCCGGGATGGAGCTGAACGGCTGGCAGGTCCAGTGGCCGTTGGCTGGTGTCCCGGTGCAGAAGTCCCGTCCGTTCGAGCGGACGTTGATGAAGATCCCTGCGGTCGCTGTGCCGGTGAAGGTCGGGCGCGAGTTGTTGGTCGGCGAGGTCGGTGCATCGAGCGTCGGCGCCGCGAGTCCGTTCGGGTTCGTCGTCGTCACGGTGAGCGGCTGGACGGGGTTCGAAGGCGCGCTCTGCACTCCTGCGCGCGAGGTCGACTGCGCGGTGAGCTGGTAGTCGCCAGTTGCGAGCGGTGACGTTGGCGTGCAGCTGAAATGCCCCTGCACGTCGGCCGTCGCGCTGCAGAGCTTGCCGGCGCCCGGATCATCGACCTCGACGGTATCGAGCGCTTCGGCACTGCCCGTGAAGGTCGGCGAGTGGTTCGTCGTCGGCGTGCTCGGCGGATTGAGCGACGGCGCCTGCGGCACGCGCGTGTCGACCGTGAACGAGATGGGTGCGGAGGGCGCAGAGCTTGCGTGGCTTCCGGCCGGCGCCTGCTGCACGGCGTGCGCGGAGTAGGGCGTCGCGGGTTGCCCGATGAGCAGCACGTTGCTCGCGCAGCTCCACGTTCCATCTCCGCGAACTGTCGCCGTGCAGAGAGTCTGCGCGCCGACCAGTGCGACGGTGACGGTGTCGCCGGGCACACCGGTTCCCGTGAAGGTCGGCTCGGTCTGCGCGGTGAATCCCGGCTGCCCTCCGGTCGGTGTCGCGAGCGGATCGAGCGTCGGCGCGGGAGCGATGGTGTCATCGATCGTGAACGTCACGGTCGCCGACATCGCGGAGATGTTCCCGACCGCGTCCGTCGCGTTCGCCTGCACGGTGTGGCTCCCGTTGGCCAGGCTGCTCTGCGACACGCAGGAGAAGCGCCCGACGGAAGGGCCGCTGCAGAGTGGCGTCTGGCCCTCGAAGACGGTGACCTGCGCGCCCGCTTCGGCCGCGCCAAGGAAGAGCGGAAAGTGCATCGCGGTCGGGCTCGGCACGGCGTCGAGCACGGGCGCGCCCGGGGCAGTCGTGTCGATGGTGATCGCCAGCGGCGCGGACGGAGGCGAGAGCACGGTCGTGCTCGAGCGCGCGAAGGCCGTGAACGTGTAGTTCCCGTCGGGAAGCGACTGGCTGCTGCAGCTCCACGGTCCGGTCGAACCGCTTGGGGCGACCACCGGATCGGTCCCGCAGATCAGGTTGCCAGCGCCGTCGTAGACGACGACATTCGTGCTCTGATCGGCCGTGCCCGTGAAGGGGATCAGGTTCTGCCTGGTTGGCGAGCCGGGACCGGTCAGCGTCGGTGCATCGGGCTGCGTATTGTCGACCACCAGCGGCTGCACGGTTGCGCTGCTGCGATTTCCGGCGAGATCGATCTGGACCGCCTCCAGCCTGAAGTTGCCGTTCGCGAGTGCCGACGATGTGCAGCTCCACGTTCCGTCGCTCTCGACCACGGCCGAGCAGAGCAGGTTGCCGAATCCGCCGCTCGCGCCATCTCCGACCTGCACGGTGTCTCCTGCGATGCCTGTCCCGCTCAAGCCTGGCGACGTCTGTGCGGTGGGCGACGCAGGCGCGTTGAATCCGGGCGGCGCGGGCGGCGTTGTGTCGATGGTGAAGACGTCGTTGTTCGAAGGGCAGACGGTCGCGGCTCCGTTGGTTGCCACCGCGACCACCGTGTAGCTGCCGTCGCCGAGCGGGCTCGCGACGTGGCATTGCCAGACGCCACTGTTGTCCACTGTCGCGATCGCGCAGAGCGGTGTCGAGCCGGCTCCGCAGGGAGATGCGCCACCCGCGCAGACATGAACCGCGAGGCCGGCAGTCGCGGTGCCGTGGAAGGTCGGCTGGTTGTTGTTCGAGGGCGAAGCGGTCTGCTGCATCGTCGAGCCACAGGCCCCGCCGGTCACAACAGTGAAGGGCTGCGGGCCCGCGACGCTGCCCGGCGATCCGTTCGCCTCGAGCACGGCCGCCATCACGTTGTAGCTGCCGTCGGCGAGGGTGCGGTCGCAGCTCCATTGATCCCCGAGGGTCGAGGAGTCGCACGTGATCGCGGGGCCGCTCGAGGGAGTGACGGTGATGCGCACCGTCTCGCCGTTCGCGACCTGCTGCGCGGTGCCGCTGAAGTGGACGCGCGAGCTGTTGAGAACCTGTCCGCTGCTCGGCGTGATGATCACAGGCGCGAAGGGGCCATTGACGACGAACGGATAGTCCGGACCCCACGGGCCGACGTTGCCGCTCGCGCCGACGATGCGTGCGCGCGCGATGTAGTTTCCGTTGCCGAACGCGGCGGCGGCGCAGCGCCACGAGCCGTTTGTGCCGGTGCTCGCGGTGCAGCTTTGCAGCGGCGAGGAGTTGGTCGGCCCGCTGTACGAGACCTGCACCGTCTGGCCGGTTGGTGCCCGGCTGGTTCCGGAGATGGTGAGCAGCACGTCGGCCCAGCTGGGATCCGCGGGCCCGGTCACGACCGGCGCGGACTCTGCCGCTGCGCCGACCACCAGGCGGGTGGCGTCGTCATCGGCGAGGCCCACGGCCGCCGAGCTCGCAAGCGCCGCGGGAGTATTGCCCGTGTCGACAGCCGCGAAGTTCGAGCTCCCGACGGAGTTCGGATCTCCGGTGAGCGCGTAGATCTCTCCCGCCGTCTGCTCTCCCGCGCCGCCCACGGCGTTCGCGATCTCCGTCGCCGTCGCAAGTCCCGTCACCACGCCCTGCACGTCGATGATCGTGTTCGCCGCAAGCCCCGCGTGCACCACGGCCGTGAAGGTTCCGCTCAGCGAATCGCCCGGGTTGAGCGTCTGGACCATCGTGCAGACCAGCAGCCCGTTGTTGTTCGAGCAGCTGCCTCCCATGCTCGGTGTGAGGTTGGTGAGCCTGGTCGGATCAACGCGGACGGCAAACGTGTAGCTGCTCAGCGGCGCAGTGCCGGTGTTGCTGATCGAGACGCTATACGTGACCGTGTCGCCCGGATGCACGGTGGTGTTGGGATCGCTCACCGTCATCGTCGTGTTGATGGCGGGCGCGTAGACGTGATCGGCGGGAACGAGAGTGAAGCCATTGAGGCTGCTGGTGGTCGGTGGCGTCGCGCTGCCATCGGCCCACGACCATTCGAGTCCCTGGCTTCCGTTGCCGTTGAAGTAGAGGAGGTCGAAGGGAAACAGGCCTCCCGCAGCAGGGAACGTCACCGTCAATTTGCTCTGGTTGAACTGGCTCGAGCAGCCTGCGTAGTAGGCGGTCCCGGCAACGGTGGTCGACATGCTGCGGTTCTGGTCGCAGCTCATCGTGTGCGCGGTGGTGCCGTCGCTGATCGCGAAGCGGAAGCCGTCGTCGCTCGCGACCACGAAGGTCTTTACGATCGGCTGAGCCGTGGCGCTCGGATCGACGCGCAGATATCCCGCGAAGAGTCCCGCCCAGTTGTTCTTCTGCGCGCCGAAGATCTTTCCCGGGTCGAGATTCTGGCTGAAGAGCCCGCCCGCCGAGCCGCCGCCCGAAAAATCGATGGGCAGGCCGAGCGGCCACGAAGCGACGGAGATGCTGGTCGCAGGTGTAGCCGGGACCTGCAGCGCGGTCGCACCATTGACGAGCGTCTCCGCCTGGCTGAGCGGATCGCCGCCGCCGAACGCATTTGCCGCGCAGCAGACGGCCTTGGCGGCTGGGCCGTTGCCGGCGTCGGGCGGGAGTGGCAGGGGGGCCAGCAGACTGCTCGAGCTGTTCGCCGGCCGCGGGCGAGTGGCGCCGGAGCCGGCCTGGCCGCAAGCCAGAGCGCACGCGAGGAGCGCGACGAGCATCATCGGAACTCCGCGCGCGCGGTCTCCGAGCGATTGCCGACGAGGCGCAACCTGCGAATTGAGCTTCGATGCCACGCGACACCTCACAGGACGCCCCGCGCAAGTCTATCACGGCACCATGCGCCCCTCGCCGCCGTGCACGAGCTGAAATAGAGCGGACGCTTGAGGCGGTGCTGGACAAGGGCGTGCGCAAGGACGAGGATCGAAAGTTCATTCGAGGGAGCACCACCATGACCCACCGCCACATCCACTTCGGCGATCGCAGCCGGCAAGCCGCTCTCTTCGAGACGATGATCCTCGCCGCCGGCGCCGACGGCGTGGTGACGAAAGACGAGATCGAAGAGATCTACCGGCGCGTCTTCGAGCGGCCGGAGTTCAAAGGCATCCAGACGCAGGACCTCCGCGACGCGCTCCAGCACGCGGCCGATCAGGTTGCCAAGGAGAAGGATCTCGCGCACCTGTTGCCCTCGATCGCCAAGCGGCTCCCCGAGGCGACCTCGCGCCAGCTCGCGTTCGGGCTGGCCGCTTCGGTGGCGATGGCCAATCGCAAGCAGCTGCCGCACGAGCTTCAAGTCCTCAAGGCGCTGCAGCGCGCGTTCGACATCGCGGATGCGGATGTCGTCGAGCTCTTCGACGCCGCCGAGCGCCACGCGCCGCTCCCGACCCACGCGTAAAGGGAGCGCATGGCCCACCAGATCCACTTCTTCATGACGCCCGAGGATGAGCTCGAGCTCCTGCGCAAGCTCGAGCCGTGGAAGCTCGACCTCTACCCGGAGCTGACCGAGGCTGCCTCGCAGCCGATCCTCGCGGATGCCTCGGTGCAGCTCGATGGACCGGGTTACTACTTCGCGGTCGGCGACGTGCAGGCCTACGCAATCAAGCGCGGGAAGACGCGCGGAATGTGGAAGATCGACGAAGTTGACTCGCCGGTCATTTATTTCGAGCGCTCGCTTCCTGACGAGAACGGTGAGCTGCGCGCAGGAAAATTCTGGGTCGAGCTCGAGGCGAGCGGCGACTACGCGCGCACGGGCGGCAAGCCGGATCGGCTGCGCCGTCTCTGGCTCGAGATCCACGGCTTCCTGAAGGTCCGTTACCGCAAGAGCAAGCCGACGCACGGGCAGGGCTTCTACGTCGGGCCGCACGCGGCCAGAGCGGCGCAGGGCGGACTTGTGCTTCGCGAAGCGGGACGTGGGGGCGAGACAATCGAGGCGTATCGGTAGCGAGCGGCGGCCGGCGGTGGCTGAAGGCGTGCGGGCGACACGCACCTGTACTTCTCGAGGCGCGATCGAGGGCGTGCTCGGAGCGAGTCAGCGCGGCGCGAGGCACTCAAGGAAAATGCAATTCGCGCTGACGAGCGCGGCTCGGCTCCCGGAGCCGGCCGCTATCGAGAAGAGGACGCGACCGACCATCACGATCCGGTTTCGCCTCGCACGCGCCTCCGGTTTCGCCAGCGCCAAGGTCCGGGACCAAAAGGCGCGCGCGTGTGCGGAGACGTGAAGTCGAAGCAGCCTTCGTGCAGCTCCGCACACTCCCCGAGCGAGACGTCGTCGCCGCGCCCGAGACATCCAGGTGCGTGTCGCCCGCCCGCTCCTGGCGCGGTCTTCAGCGCACTCAGGAGATCTCGAGAGAAGCTGCGCTACCTCGCCCCGCTCTTGACGAGCTCCGCATAAAATCGGATCGCGCTCTTCGTCGCCTTCGCGAAGTCGCTCAAGCTCAGGCTCTCGTCTTCGCTGTGCGCGTTCGAGTAGGGATCCTCGACGCCGATGAGCAGCGCCGGTGCGCCGCCGAGTTCGCGGGCGAACGGCTCGACGAACGGGATCGAGCCGCCGCAGCCAATGGCCACCGGCTCCTTCCCGTAGCCGTCGCGCAGCGCCTGGAAGGCCGCGCGGAACGCCGGCGCCTCGGTGCTCGTGTACCAGGAGCCGACTGCGCCCTCGCTCTTGACCTCGACCTGCACGCCGAACGGCGGGTTCTCCCGGATCGCGGCGATGAGCTTCGCTTCGACCTCTTTCGGATCCATGTCGGCAACGACGCGGATGCCGACGCGGGCCCACGCCGACTCGACGAGGATGTTGCGCGCGTCCGCACGGCTGCTCGCCTGGATCGCGTTGATCGCCAGCGAGGGCATGCGCCAGTTCATCTCGTACGGATGCCTTCCGCCGAGCAGGCGCGTGCCCTCGAGCATCCCGGCCTGCTTGCGAAAGAGCGCGTCGTCGACGGGCAGCGCGGCGATGCTCTTCTTCTCGTCGGGCGTGAGCGCGCGCACGCGATCGTAGATTCCCGGGATCGCGATCGAGCCATCGTCGTTCGATAATTTCGATAAGATTTTCGATAACGCCATCGCCGCGTCCGGCACCGGCCCGCCCCACATCCCGCTGTGCACGGGCTGCTTGAGTGCGCGCACCTCGACCTGAACGGTGACGAGTCCGCGCAGCGCGGTGGTGATGCTCGGCAGGCCCGTGTCGAAGTTGCACGTGTCGGTCAGCACGATCGCGTCGGCCTGCAGCATCGACTTGTGCTTGGCAAGGAACGCCGCGAGCGAGCCAGAGCCTGCCTCCTCTTCTCCCTCGATGACGAGCTTGACGTTGACGGGCAGCGCGCCCGCCGTCTTGAGCCACGCATCGATGGCCGCGACGTGGACGAGGATGCCCGCCTTGTCGTCGGCGCAGCCGCGGCCGAAGAGACGACCATCGCGCTCGGTCGGCTCAAACGGCGGCGAGGTCCAGCGCGCAAGATCGCCCGCGGGCTGCACGTCGTGATGCGCGTAGAGGAGAATCGTCGGGCGACCCGGAGCGCGCAGCCACTCGGCATACGCGTAGGGATGCGCGCCCGGCACGCCCTCCATCTCGATCATCTGGACGTTGTCGAGGCCGGTCCGCTTGAACAGCGCGCAGACCGCCTCAGCGCTCTCGCGCACCCGCGCGCGATCGAATCCGTCGAATGAGACGCTCGGGATGCGAGCGAGCGCTTTGAGCTCCTCGACGGCGTCGCGCTCATGCGCGGCATGCCAGGAAAGGGCGCGATCGAGAGTGACGGAATCGACGGGAGCGGGCGTCGGGAGCAGCGTCGGTGTGGTCATGGGACGCGCACCATAGAGCAGGCGGCAGTCGACTCACCAGCGCGCTGCGATCCGCTATGCTGCGCCGCCTTCAACCGGAGCCCCTCATGCGACTGACCCGTTCAGCTCTCCCGATATTCGCCTTCGCGATTTCGCTGTTCGTCACGTTCTCTGCGCGCGCCGAGTCCGCGGCTTCTGCCGACGCGAGCGCTGGTCCTCCGGGCTGGGACAAGCTCGTGACTCTCTCCGGCAAGTGGGAAGGGGTCGGGCACGAAGGTGCGAAGTCATTGCCCGTGACGACCGAGTTTCATTTCGTGGCTGACAAGTCGGTGCTGATGAACACGCTCGCCGCGGGCACGCCGCACGAGATGATCACGATGTTCCACGACGATGGCGGCACGCTGATGGCGACTCACTACTGCGCCATGCACAACCAGCCGCGCCTGTACTCCGAGCCCGCGAAGGCAGCGAACCAGCTCTCATTCCTCTTCAAGGACAGCACGAACATCGGGCCCGGCGATGCCCACATGAAGCGGCTCGTGATCACCTTCGTCGATGCCACGCACCACCTCGAGGACTGGTCGGCCGTCGACGAGGAGGGCAAGGAGTCGGTGAAGCGATTCGAGTTCCACCGCAAGCAGTAAGCGCTGCTCCTGCTACGGCTTGCGCTCCTCGAGTTCAGAGAGGATGGCGTGGAGATCGCCGTCCGATTGGATCTCCAGGACGCCGTCGATCGGCTCGCTCGATGGCGCGCGCGACCGCTCCCTGCGCGGCTTTGCGGCATCGGCTGCGATGTTTCGCTGCGGGCGCGCGGGCGCAAGAGGGACCAGATCCTCACTCGGAACTTCTGCGTCGAGCGGCGCGGCGGCGGAGACTTCGTTGGGTGACGGGACGAACCAGTGCGTGCGCTTCTCGAGCCACTCGCGGTAGCGCGAGAAGGTGAACGAGCCTTCGCTGCCGCCGGTCTCCATCGCCGTCTGCAGCTTGGAGAACTGCCCCTGGCGCACGATCGCGCGCACGGCCTGGGTCGCCATCAGCACTTCGCACTCGGGCGCGAGAATGTTGTGCCGGGGGAAGAAGCGAAGACGCTGGCAGACGACGCCGACGAGGCAGTCGGCAAGCTGTGCAGAGATGCCGCTCTGAATCTCCGCGGGGAAGGCGCCGACGATGCGCTGAAGCGCTTCTGCAGCGGTCGAGGAGTGCAGCGTGGTCAGGACGAGATGGCCGGTCTCGGCCGCGTTGAGTGTCAGCCGCATCGTCTCCGGATCGCGCATCTCGCCAACCATCAGCACGTCGGGATCCTCGCGCATCGCATCGTAGAGGCCCTGCTCGAACGTCGGCGTGTCGCGGCCCACCTCGCGCTGGCGGATGAACGAGGTGCGCGGCGTGAGCGCGAACTCGATCGGTGATTCGATGGTGACGATGTGGCGCCGCTCGCCCGCGTTGAGTTCGTGGATGAGCGCCGCGAGCGTGCTCGATTTCCCCGAGCCGGTGGCGCCACAGACGATGACGAGTCCGTGCGGCGCGCGCGCAAGCTGGGCGAACTCGGGATGGAGATTGAGTCGATCGAGCGTGGCCTCGAACGCAGGCAGCACGCGCAACGCGATGCCGATTCCGCGCGAGGTGCAGAAGATGTTGATGCGACAGCGAGCACTCCCGATCGTGCGGGCGAGATCGCACGATCGGCGCTCGAGAAACTCACCCCAGCGCGCCTCTCCGATCAACTCGCGCGCACAGCCAAGCAGTTCGCTCGCGCTGATCGGCGCGCCCTGCGGACGCAGCTGGCCGCGGATGCGGAAGCAGACGGCCTGTCCCGGCTCGAGGTGGATGTCGCTCGCCTGTGCGGCGCGAGCGGCGGTGACGAGTTGAGTGAGCTGCATGGGCTCCTCCTTCGCAAGACCGCGCGGAACTTCTGCGCGCAAGATAACGCTTGTGCGCATGCGCGCATTTCTCTGACGCGCGTTTGTCGGACTCAGGCGCTCTGCGCTGCTGCTGCACCTGGGGCGAAATGCCGCTCGAGTTCGGCGATCATCTCCTCCTCGCGCTCGAGCGGAAAGACGTGTCCCGCGCCCTTGAAGACGTGCAGCCGCGCGTTGGGAATCGCGCGCGCCATCTCCTGCGAGTTGCGCCAATCGACGAGCCGATCCGCGTCTCCCGTGAGCAGCAGCGTCGGCGCGCGGATCTCGCCGAGGCGCGAAGTCGTCTCGTGCAGGCCGGCCGCGAGCACCTGGAGGATCGCTCTCTGCGCGCGCCCTCGCTCAGCCCGCTCGTGCCAGCGGCGCAGCTCCTCTGGCGAACCTGGCTGCGCATACCAGGCCGATCCGACGAGCATCGAGGCCAGTCGATCCTGCGTCGCGCGTCCGGCGAGAGTGGCGAAGAGATCGACGATGATCTTCGGTGAGGCCTTGTGTCCGCGCAGCCAGCTCGCGAACGTGCAGCCGAGCGCAAGCCTGTGCACGCGAGGGGGATGCCGCAGCGCCAACTCCTGCGCGATCGTGCCGCCCATTGAAACACCGAAGACATCTGCGCGATCGATCCCGACCGCGCCCAGCAAGGCCGCGGCGTCGTCGGCGAGATCGCGGATGAGATACGGACGCGTCGGCAGCGACGATTCACCGGTGCCGCGATTGTCGAACGTAATGACGAATCTCTTCTGCGCTGCTTGGGTCGGCAGCGTGTCCCACGCCTCTGAAGAGAGCCCCATCCCCATGATGAGCAGCAGCGCAGGCGATCGCGGATCGCCATAGGTCCGGTAGTGAATCCGCTGCCCGTCTCGCGTGATGAACGGCATGGTGTCGCTCGCTGGCTACAGAGGAGACGCGTGCAGCGGAATCGGCTGGCCGGCAGCCGCGAGCAGCTCGTCGAGAGAGCGACGCAGCGCCCGCGAGAGCTCATCGAGATCCTTCGCCGCGTCCGCATCGCCGGTCAGCCCGATGCAGATGCGGCCGTCGTAGCTGAGGAGCGCAATGACGATCGCCTGCTGCGCCGCGAGCGGCACTTGCGGATGGCCCGCGCGCATTCTGCGGCCGAGCAGATAGAGCGGGAACTGCGGCCCCGGAACATTGGTGACGACGAGGTTGAAGAAGCGCGTCACCGACTGCAGGCGCGCGGCCTGCGCCATCATCGTCGGCGGCGCGAAATCTCCGAGGCGCGAGAGCGCGTGCGCGCCCATCGCCTGCCCGCTCTCCTTGAGGCCCTTCATCTCCTCGCGGATTTTCAGGAGGCGCGAGGCGGCGTCGGGGTCGCTCACGGGCAGCGTGCAGAAGACCGCGGAGACTTGATTTCCCATCTCCCCCGATGCCCCGGAGGCGCGCATGCTCACGGGCACCATCGCGCGCAAGTCCGCGCTGGCAGCCTCTCCGCGCGCGAGCAGATAGTCGCGCAGGCCGCCCGCGACCGTGGCAAGCACGACGTCGTTCACCGTGCCTCCGAGATGCGCGCGCACCGACTTCACCTCGTCGAATGCGATCTCGAGCATGGCGAAGCGGCGGTGTGGACCGATCGGCACGTTGAGCGAGCAGGCCGGCGCCTGGCCTCGTCCGGCGAACGAGAGCAGCGGCTTGAGACCCGTGGCGAGCTCCTTGAGGATCTGCCGCGCCTCGCTCGATTCGTTGCCCGCGCTCTGCACCGCGTCGCGCAGAAAACGGAGCGGATGCGCGAGCTGATCGGTCATCGAGCGGGCGAGCAGCTCGGTCACGTTCGGCGCAGGCCGCGGCTTCCAGATGGCCGTGGGCGCGGTCGGGACGTGATCCGGGTCCATCTCGAGCAGCGCACCCGCGAGGTCGATGCCCGCGACCCCGTCGATCATGCAGTGGTGCGTCTTGGAGATGAGCGCGAAACCACCATTCGACAATCCTTCGACAAGCCACATCTCCCAGAGCGGCTTGTCGCGATCGAGTCGCTGCGAGAAGAGCCGGCCGGCGAGCTTCTCGAGTTCGTCGATTCCGCCCGGCGCGGGGAGCGCTGTGTGCCGGACGTGGAACTCGAGATCGAACTGCGTCTCGTCGATCCAGACGGGCCGACCCTGCTTGAACGGCACGAACATGAGGCGCTGCCGATAGCGCGGAACCTGGGCGAGCTTCGATTCGATCAGCGTGAGGAGTTCGCGGTAGGGCGGCGCTGTGCCCTCGAAGAGCGCGACCGCGCCGACGTGCATGTGCGCGTTGCGATCGTTCTCGAGATCAAGGAAGAGCGCATCGAGCGTGGTGAGCCGTTCGAACCAGGGCGTCATGCGCGGGAAGCTAACACCGCTGTGCCGAAAGTCCCGTTCATGCCGCGGTGTGGCTTGCGCAGAGATCCGGTTCGGGTCAAACCATCCGCCCTCCCTGGGGGCAGGAACCGATCATGTCCAAACCGATGACGCTGACCCAGAAGATCCTCGCGGCGCACGCCAAGAGCCTGCCGCGGCCGTGGGTGCAGGCGGGCGACGTCCTTCAAGTCGCAGTCGATTGGACGATCGCGAGCGAGCTGGCGTGGAACGGGATGGATCGCACGTACGCGTCGCTCGGCCGGCCGGCGCTGCACAACAAGGAGAAGTTTTTTCTCGCCGTCGATCACACCGTCGATCCGGAGACGTTGAAGAACGACGCGCGCACGCAGAAGCTCGTGCAGCTCTCACGGAAGTTCGCCGAGGAGAGCGGCATCAAGCATTTCTACGATTCGAATCAGACCATCCTGCACACGCGCTTCTATCGAGATCTGGTGCGGCCCGGAGATCTGGTGCTCGGCGCCGACTCGCACACGAGCTCGCACGGCGGCATGGGCGCTGTGTCGATCGGTCTGGGCGGCGCGGATATCACGGTCGCGATGGTGCTCGGCGCGTCGTGGATCGAGGTGCCAGAGGCGATTGCGGTTGATTACTCGGGTCAGCTTCCGTTCGGCCTGTCGGGCAAGGACGTCATCCTCCGCACGCTCTCGCTGCTCGGGCGCAACAGCGTCGCGATGGAGCGTTCGGTCGAGTATCGCGGGGATATCAAGCAACTATCGACCGACGCGCGATTTGCCATCGCGAACATGACCGCTGAGTTTGGCGGCTTGAACGGAATCTTCGAGGCAGATGAGGTCACGGCAGCGTGGCTTGCGGGCCGAAGCGAAGCGGATGATGCGCGCGCCCACGGTGTAATGACGGCATATCGCGCTGATATCGATGCGCCATATATCGCGCGATATCCGATCAAGCTTTTGAACCTCGAGCCGCAGGTCGCGCTGCCCTTCTCGCCGGACAAGGTCGTGGGCGTGACGGAGGCCGCGGGGATTGAGCTGCAAGGTCTCTTCATCGGTGCGTGCACGACGACGGAAGAGGAGCTCGTGATGGGCGCGCTCGTCCTCGAGGCGCAGGCGCGCGCGAGCGGCGGGAAGTCGCGGCGTGCGCCGAATGACAAGCAGATCGTCGTTCCGGGTGATCTGGCGATCCAGGAGAATCTGCGCCGCGGCGGCCTGCTCGAGATCTACGAGCGCGCGGGCTTCCGCGTTGATCCGCCCGGCTGCTCGATGTGCCTGGGCGTCGCGAGCCGCAAGGCATCGCGCGGAGAGAAGTGGCTCAGCTCGCAGAATCGCAACTTCGAGAACCGGATGGGCGATGGCTCGTTCGCGCATCTCTCCTCGGCGGCCACGGTGGCCGCGAGCGCGCACGGCATGAAGATCGCCGACCCGCGCGCGCTGCTTTCGCAGATCGATCCGGCGCGATTCGCCAAGCTGCTCGGCGCTCGTCACGCGCGCACGCCGGAGCTCAATGGCGCAGCGCCCCGCATCGAGATCATCGAGCCGGACACGAACTCCGCGGTCGCGAAGGGCGCGTCGGGGGCGGGTGCGAAGGCCGCGTCGGCACCTGCTGCGCGCAAGGCAGATCAGGCGACTCTTGCAGCAAGTGCAACAATCGGTGCGAGCATGAAGGCCGCCACCAGCGCGGCCCCGATCGATCCGATCCTCCACTCGCGCATCCAACGCTTCGACGACAACGTCGACACCGATGCGATCATTCCAGGCCAGTTCTGCCACCTCACTTCGCTCGCGGATCTCGGCGACAAGTGCTTCCACTTCGTTCGTCCCGACTTCACCGCGAAGTCGCGCGCGGGCGCACAGGTCGTGGTCGCGGGCGACGGCTGGGGCTCGGGCAGCTCGCGCGAGCAGGCCGTGCTGGCGCTCAAAGGCGCGGGCATCAAGTGCATCATCGCGAAGAGCTACGCGTTCATCCACAAGCGCAATCTCGTCAATGAAGCGCTGCCGTTTCTCCTCGTGCGCGACGCGGCCTTCTACGAGGCCGCGAAGGAAGGCGGCGAGATCGAGATCGATCTGTCGCGCGGGTCGATTCTCCTCGGCGGCGTGGCGTTCCAGGCGCAGACGCCGAGCAAGATCATCCAGGCGCTCGCGGGCGAGGGCGGGATCGTGCCGGCGATTCAGCACCACGGCACGAGCGTGTTCGAGAAGCTGACGGCGTAGAGCAGCGTCGGCTATCGCGAGCGCGCGGCGCGGGGAGCCTGCATGGCGGTCTATTGGAACCTCTTTCTCAAGACGCGCACGCGTGCCGAGACGCAGGTCTGCGCTCTCCTTCGCATCGCGCCGCCGTTCATGGTCGCGGATTTCGGTGGCGAGGCTTGGGATTCATGGTCGGCGTCGGCAAATCGTGTCGACGGTGAAGAAGAGAAGGATCTGTTTGCGGAGTGGACGAGCGCTCCCTCACGAGCTGGTGCAGCAGGGATGGTCGTCGACGAGCGATTCTGGAGATCGATTGGCGAACCCTCGTCGGCAAAGTTGATCGCGCCGGGCCGCTACGCTTGGCCGCGCTTGACAGAAGTGGAACTGGAAGCGCGCCGCGCGAAGAGGCGGGATCAGAACGAATGACCTTCCGCGATCGGCGACAGCCAATTTCAACGAGCGCAACCCTCGATTGAGGCATGCTCGCTCCCTCGATGAACCCGCGCTCATTCGCTCTCCTCCTCGCAGTTTCGCTCTTCGCGTCAACTCTCGCCGTGCCCGCGCAAGCCGCCCCGCGCAATGCCGCGCTGCGCGTCTCCGCGGGCGATGGCGTGACCGACGCCGAGGCGGGCCAGGTCGAGGCGGCGCTCTGGAAATCGTTCGCGCCGCCGCTCTCGACGCACGGATTTCTCCTCGAGCCGCTCGCGCCGCTGCACGATGCACTTCGCGCGCAAGGCATCCCCGAAGGCGAGCTGCACGCCTCGATGAACTCGCCCGCGAACAGCGCGCTGCTGGTGCGTCTACGCGAGCTCGACGTCGAGCTGGTCTGGTTCACCGTGCTCACGCGCGATGACGGCAAGGTGCGGCTCGCCATCGCGGCGATGGGCTTTCACGATCTCTCTTCACTGCCGACTTCGCTCGAGACTGCGACGACACTTCCCGAGCTTTCCGAGAAGCTCGGGCACGATGCGCCCGCGCTCATCGAGACGGCGCTCGCGAAGTTCAAGAGCGCGCCGATGCCGCTCTGGTGGCGGCCCGCACAGATGATCGCGGCGAATGAGCCGGCCGCAGTTGCGACTGCGCAGCCCAGTGCGAATCCGCGCAGCAACCAGCCTCGCCTCGCCGACGGCGCGCAGCTCGCGGTGCTCGAGTTCAAGCACAGCGCGGAGTTTTCTGCGGCCGATGCGCGCTATCTCTGCGATGTCGTGCGCGCGGCGGTGCTCTCGAACGTGCCGCGCCTGAGCGTGATGACGCGCGAGAATCTGCTCGTGCTGCTGCAGGCCGCGGGCAAGGACGTCGCCGAGTGCGAAGGGGAGTGCGAGGTCGACACGGGTCGTCGCATCGGCGCGGACGCGGTGGTGAGCGGCGACGTGCTGAAGTTCGGCGCGCGCTTCAAGGTGAGTCTGCGCCTGCACGAGACGAAGAGCGGTCGCTTGATCTCCGCGGTGGTGGCGAGCGGCGCGACGCTCGAGGAGCTCGATGCGCAGCTGCAGCAGCGCGCGGGCGAGCTGCTCGCGTCGCAGCGATAGACACTGCTGCTATGTTCCGCGCCCGCAAGCGTTGAGGAGGTCTCCTGTGGCCTGGTCCGTGAAGAGAGCGATCGTCGTCGGCGCGTCGTCGGGGATTGGCGAGGCGATCGCCAGGCAGCTCGCCGCGAGCGGGGCCGAGGTTGCGCTCGTCGCGCGCCGCAAAGAGGAGCTTGATCGGGTCGCCGAATCGATCCGGACCGCCGGGGGCAAGGCTTTCGTGCACGTTCACGATGCCGCGCACTCCAGCGAAGCCGCGCCGCTCTTCGACGCGATTGTCACCGAATTGGGCGGCCTCGACTGCCTCGTCTACGCTGCGGGCGTGATGCCCGAGATCGTCGAGGGCGAGTTCGACTTCGCGAAAGATCGCGCGATGGTCGAGGTGAATCTCCTCGGCGCGATCGCCTGGTGCGGGCCTGCCGCGCAGAGATTTTCCGCGCAGAAGAGCGGCACGCTGATTGGCATCTCGAGCATCGCGGGCGAGCGCGGTCGCCGCGGCAATCCCGGCTACTGCACGAGCAAGGCGGCCTTCTCGACGTGGCTTGAGAGCATGCGCAACCGCGTCTCGCGCGACGGCGTGAACGTCGTCACCATCAAGCCGGGATTCGTCGACACCGCGATGACGCGCGGCAAGAAGGGACTCTTCTGGCTCGTCTCCGCAGACGACGCGGCACGCATGACGCTCGCTCTCGCCGCGAAGGAAAATTCCGCGGCCGGATTCGTCCCGGGCCGCTGGGCGCTGGTTGCGCTGGTTGTCCGCTCGATCCCGTCGTTCATCTTCCGTCGCATGAATTTCTAGAGGGAAACGTGGCTGCCGAGATGGTTGCTATGCAAACCAGTTCAGCGCTCGTTCGCACCGACGCTCCGCTCCGTGTGCTCGACGGTTTCGGCGGCTCGATGCGCGCGGCCTGCCGGACGCTCTCGCCGCGCACCAGCGAAGAGCTCTCCCAGATGCTTGCGCGCGCGAATGACGCCGGCCTCTCGATCGCGCTGCGCGGCTCTGGGCGCAGCTACGGTGACGCTGCGCTCGGCAGCGATGGGCTCGTCATCGACGCGCGCGGGCTCAATCAGATCCTCTCGTGGGATCCGGTGAGCGGAGTCGCGGAAGTCGAGGCGGGAGTGCAGCTCGCCGATCTCTGGAAGCGCGCGCTGCCCGACGGCTACTGGCCCGCGGTCGTGCCGGGCACGATGTTCCCGACGATGGGCGGCATGGCCGCGATGAACGTGCATGGCAAGAACCAGTTCAAGGCGGGCGTCTTCGGCGAGCACGTCCTCTGGTTCGATCTGATCACGGCGAACGGCTCGACCGTGCGCGCGAGCCGCGAGCGCAATCCCGAGCTGTTCCACGCGGCGCTCGGCGGCGCGGGCCTGCTCGGCGCATTCGCTCGCATTGCGCTCAAGCTCAAGCCAGTCGAGAGCGGACGGATGAAGGTCGGCTCGATCCCCGTCTCGTCCTTCGCGGAGCAGTTCGCGCTTTTCGATGAGCTGCGCGAGGGCGCGGACTATCTCGTCTCCTGGATCGACTGTTTCGCGAGCGGAGCCACGCTCGGCCGCGGGCAGATCCACGTCGCGCACCATCTGCACGCCAATGACGATCCGCGCGCGGTCGAGAGCCTGCGCCTCGAGGAGCAGACTCTCCCTGCGCACATTCTCGGCTTTCCCAAGTCGCAGCTCTGGCGCGTGATGCAGCTGTTCACCAACGATTTCGCGTGGCGATCGGTCTGCCTCGCGAAGTATCTCGCGGCGCGGCTCGCGGGTCGCAAGCACACCTATCTGCAGTCGCACGCAGCGTTCGCGTTTCTCCTCGATTACGTCCCTGATTGGCGACGCGCGTACGATCCGCGCGGCTTTCTCCAGCACCAGCTCTTCGTCCCCGATCCGGCGGCGCGCACGGTCTTCCCCGAGGTGCTGCGGCTGCTGCAGAAGCACGGCACGCCGAGCTATCTGGGTGTGCTCAAGCGGCACAAGGCCGACCCGTTTCTCCTCTCGCACGGCTTCGACGGATGGTCGCTGGCGATGGACTTTCCCATCGGCCGCGACGGTGGAGCCAGGCTGCGCGCGGCGGCGCGCGAAGTCACGCAGCTGGCTCTGGGCGCGGGCGGGAAGTTCTATCTCGCCAAGGATCAGCTGCTCGAGCCGGCCCAGATCGAGCGCGCG
The DNA here is from genome assembly GCA_903911145.1 of uncultured delta proteobacterium. GTDB lineage: Bacteria > Myxococcota > Myxococcia > Myxococcales > 40CM-4-68-19 > CAIWCD01. The sequence goes on from CAIWCD010000024.1 coordinate 172,590, forward strand.
TACGGCGCGAAGCTCGATGAGTTCTTTGCGCTCAAGGCGAAGGTCGATCCGCGCGGGACGCTGCAGAGCGATCAGGCGCGGCGGCTGTTTCCCGAGCGGCTGCGTGCGCTCACCAGTGCGCGCGCGAAGTAACGAGGCGCTACTTTCCCATCCGTGCGGCGAGCGCCTCGCTCGCGGTCGCTTCCGCCGCGGCCCAGCAGCGATCGATCTCCGCACCCGTCGCTGTGGCCGCTGCAATCGCCTGCGCTTCGATCACCGCCGCGGCCGTGCTCTCGTCGGGAAATCCATACGAGCCGGCCGTGCCCGAGAGCCGATGCGCGAGCGTGCGCGCCTGGGCGCGCGCCTTCTCCTCGAGCGGATTTGCCCGCGCGAAGCGCACCGCGCGCTTGAGCTCATCGAGCTTGCCCGGCAGCTCGCGCTCGTATTCGACGTGGAGCTTGTCCATCTCCGCCTGCACTTCGGGCGGCAGCGGCGGCGCCTCGCGCTCACCGAGGAGTCGATCGAGCTGCGAGACGAGCGTCTCCGGTGCGACCGGCTTGTGGACAATCAGCGCCACGCCCAGGTCGCGCTGCAGCATCTGGTGATCCTTGAGGCTCTTCCAGAACGCCGAGATGAACACCACGGGAACAGCGCGCGCGCTCGGAGGCAGCTTCTTGATCCAGGCCGTGCCGTCGCCGTCCGGGAGGAGACCATCGACCACGATCAGGTCCGGTTTCTCCGCGAGCAGGCGGGTCGCATCGGCCACCCGGCCTGCCTCGAGAACGCGCAGTCCACGGCGCACCATCAGCGGCAGGAGCAGCGCGCGAAACTTCTGATCGTCTTCCAGCAGCAGGATCGTCTTGGACACAGGCAGCCTTCCATAAGCGATGCGCGCCGTGTGTCAAGCGCGCCTTGCCTTGACGGGCCGACAGTCGGAGAGTCCGCGCGCCATGTCCATCGCCGCCCGCGCCGCTTCTCTCGGCACCACCGTCTTCTCCGAATTCACCGCGCTCGCGCAGAAGAGTGGCGCCGTCAATCTCGGGCAGGGCTTCCCAGATTTCGACGGACCCGCAGAGATCAAGGAGGCCGCGATCGCCGCCATCCGCGCGGGCGAGAACCAGTACGCACCGGGGCCCGGCTCGCTTGCGCTGCGCACTGCAATCTCCGAGCACGCCGCGCGCTTCTATGGCCAGTCGCTCGATCCCAATTCGATGATCACGGTGACGAGCGGCGCGACCGAAGCGCTCTTCGATGCGCTCCTGGGCCTCGTCGATCCGGGCGACGAAGTGGTCGTCTTCGAGCCGTTCTACGATTCGTATCTCGCTGGCATCGAGATGGCGGGCGGCGTTGTGCGACCCGTGCTGCTGCGGCCGCCCGATGCCACGCATGAGACGTTCTGGTTCGACGCCGACGAACTTCGCGCCGCCTTCTCGCCGCGCACGAAACTGGTGCTGCTCAACACGCCGCACAATCCGACCGGCAAGGTCTTCACGCTCGCCGAACTCGAGCTGATCGCGCAGCTCATCGAGGAGCACGACGCACTCGCGCTTGTCGACGAGGTCTACGAGCACCTCGTCTACGCGCCGGCGCGCCATCTGCGCTTTGCGACCTTGCCGGGCATGCACGCGCGCACGCTGACCATCTCGTCGGCGGGCAAGAGCTTCTCGCTGACGGGCTGGAAGATCGGCTGGGCGATGGGGCCCGCCGAGCTGCGCCGCGGCGTGCAGAGCGTCCACCAGTTCGTCACGTTTGCGAGTGCGGCGCCGTTCCAGACCGCCGTGGCCGCGGCTTTGCGGCTTCCCGACGATTACTTCGCACTGGTTGCGCGCGAGTTTGTCGCCCGCCGCGATCGCCTCGCGGCCGCGCTCGCGCTTGCTGGCCTGCCGACGCATCGCTGCGATGGCGCCTATTTTCTCCTCGCCGATATCTCGCTGGCGCGCGACGCAAACGGCGCTCCCTTTGCCGACGACTTCGCCTTCTGCCGGCACCTCACGGAGAAGATTGGCGTCGCGGCGATCCCGCCCTCGGCGTTCTACACGGCAGCGCACGCACAGGCTGGGCGCGGACTTGCGCGATTCGCCTTCTGCAAGCGCGACGCGACGCTCGACGAGGCCGGGAGCCGGCTCGCGAAACTTTCGCGCGCGACAAAGTAACGCGGGCCGCGCGCGACCCTGAGTTCGGCTACGCTCCCGCGCCCCATGACGACCCAGCAGAAGATCGCAGTCATCCCCGGCGACGGCATCGGTCCTGAAGTCGCGCGCGCCTCGGTCCGCATCCTCGAGCGCATCGCCGCGGCCCGCTCACTTCCTCTCACGTTCGACTGGTTTGACTTCGGCGCCGAGCGCTACTTGAAGGACGGCACGATCCTCCCCGACGGATTCATGCAGCGCCTGCGCGACGAGTACGCCGCGATCTACTTCGGCGCCGTCGGCGATCCGCGCGTGCCGGGCAACGAGCACGCGAAAGGGATCCTGCTCGCGATGCGCTTCGAGCTCGACCTCTACGTGAACCTGCGACCGTGCATTCTCTTCGACGATCGCTTGAGCCCGCTGAAGGGGAAGGGCACGAACGAGCTGCGCTTCACCGTCTTCAGAGAGAACACCGAGGGCCTCTACACAGGCACGGCCGGCACGTTCAAGAAGGACACGCCCGACGAGATCGCGCAGGAGGTCGAGGTCAACACGCGCAAGGGAGTCGAGCGGATCATCGTCGCCGCGTTCGAATTCGCGCGGGCGAATAAGCAGACACGTGTCTGTATGGCCGACAAGGCCAACGTGATGCTCCACGGGCACGGCCTCTGGCGCCGCGTCTTCGCGATCGTCGCCAAGCGCTACCCGGAGATCCAGGCGAAGGCGATGTACGTCGACGCGCTGGCGATGGATCTGATCCGCGCGCCCGAGAGCTACGGGGTGATCGTGACGAACAATCTCTTCGGCGACATCCTCACGGATCTCGGCGCGGCGTTGACGGGCGGCCTCGGGATCGCGGCGAGCGGGAATATCCATCCGGACCGCGTCTCGCTCTTCGAGCCCGTGCACGGCAGCGCGCCGGACATCGCGGGGAAGGGAAAGGCGAACCCGGTGGCGATGGCGCTCTCGGGCGCGATGATGCTCGAGCACCTCGGACATCTGCGCGAGGCGAAGCTGCTGCACGACGCGACGGTCGAGCAGGTGCGCGAGGGGAAGCACACGGCCGATCTGGTGCCTCTCCTCGGAGGCGCGGCCTCGAGCACAGAAGAGGTCAGCGCGGAGCTGCTCGCGCGCGTCGAGCGGCGGCTGGCGGAGGGGTAGGATCGACTCGCGCTCGGTCAATCGCCGTGCGGGAGAGATCGTGTTCGCGAAGACCGGTACAATTGTACCGATCGGTACGTTTGTACCGCGCGTTGCAAGCGATCCTTGTCGCCGAGCGCGCGTTCCGCTCACCGGTTACAACCCGCGCCCGTCCGCAGCGCCTTGCGGTCTGACCCCCACCTCGGAGCTCTCATGCGCTACCGCCCGTTCGCTCGCACCGGCCTCTATGTCTCGGAGATCTGTCTCGGCACCATGACGTTCGGAGGCAAGGGCTTCTGGGAGGTCGTCGGCAAGCTCGGTGTCAGTGAGGCCGAGGGACTCGTGGGAGCCGCGCTGGACGCGGGCGTGAACTTCATCGACACCGCCGATGTCTATTCGGAAGGCGAGTCGGAGCGGCTGCTCGGGAGCGCGCTGAAGTCGCTCGGCCGTCCGCGCGAGCAGATCGTCGTCGCGACGAAAGTGCGCGGCCGCACAGGTCCGGGGCCCAACCAGGTCGGCCTCTCGCGCGGGCACATCTTCGACAGCATCGACGCGAGCCTCAAACGTCTGCAGCTCGATCACGTCGACCTCTACCAAATCCACGGCGTCGATCAGACGACGCCCATCGAGGAGACGGTGCGTGCGCTCGACGACCTCGTGCGCGCTGGGAAGGTCCGCTACGTCGGCTTCTGCAATCTGCCCGCGTGGCAGGCGATGAAGGCGCTCGGCCACTCGAGCGAGCAGCACCTCGCCCGCTTCCAGAGCGCGCAGATGTACTACTCGATCGCCGGGCGCGACCTCGAGCGCGAGGTGGTGCCGCTCGCCATCGATCAACACCTCGCGATCCTGCCGTGGAGTCCGCTCGCGGGCGGGCTGCTCTCGGGGAAGTTCGACGGCGACAAGCGCGGACCTGCGGGGAGCCGGCGCGCGTCGTTTGATTTTCCGCCGGTCGATAGCGCGCGTTTGCCGCGCGTGCTCGAGGCGCTGCGTGCAGTGAGCGGTGAGACGGGGCTTTCGGTGGCGCGCATCGCGCTTGCCTGGGTGCTCGCGCGGCCGTTCGTGACGAGCGTGATCATCGGCGCGAAGAACCGCCAGCAGCTCGACGACAATCTCGCCGCGAGCGGAGTGACGCTCACGCCCGCGCAGCTCAAGACTCTCGACGACGCGAGTGCGCTGCCCTCCGAATATCCCGGCTGGATGGTCGACTGGCAGAACCGCGACCCGCGCGTGCCTGCGGCGAAATAGCCAGTAGAGCGGCCGCGCTCTTCCTTCGCGCGCAGCCCCGTGGCACAAGGGCGCGCTGAGCAACCACCCCGGAGATCACATGAAGCCTCTTGCGACCGAGATCGTCTTCCTCTCTGCCAAGCGCACCCCGTTCGGGACGCTCGGCGGCGCGCTCAAGGATCAGAGCGCGACCGACCTCGGTGTGCATGCGGCGAAGGCGGCGCTCGCCGCGGCGCAGGTCGACGCAGCCGATGTCGATCACGTCGTCTTCGGCAACGTCATGCAGACCTCGGCCGACGCGATCTATCTCGCGCGCCACATCGGGCTGCGCTCGGGCGTGCCGCAGGAAAAGCCCGCGCTCACGCTCAACCGCCTCTGCGGTTCGGGCTTCGAGGCGATCATCCAGGCCGCGCTGCAGATGATCGCGGGCGACACGCAGGTGGCGCTCGTCGGCGGCGCGGAGAGCATGTCGCAGGCGCCGCACATCGCGCGCGGTCTTCGCTTTGGCGTTCCGCTCGGCAAGTCGCCAGCGCTCGAGGATGCGCTCTGGGCGGGCCTGACCGACTCCTACTGCAATCTCCCGATGGCGATGACGGCGGAGAATCTCGCCGTGCAGTACGGCCTCACGCAGGCGCAGGTCGACGAGTACAGCATCCTCTCGCAGAAGCGGTTCGCTGCCGCGCAGGAGGGCGGACGTCTCGCCGCGGAGATGGCGACGGTGGAGTTGCCGGGCAAGAAGGGTACGACGATCCAGTTCAGCAAGGACGAGCACAACCGCCCCGACGCGACGCTTGAGTCGCTCGCGAAGCTGCCCAAGGTGTTCAAGAAGGACGGCGTGATTCACGCTGGCGCCGCGAGCGGGATCTGCGACGGCGCGGGTGCGCTCGTGATGACCACGCGCGCGTATGCGGACAAGAAGGGCCTCAAGCCGATCGGCAAGCTCGCGGGCTGGGGCATCGCGGGCTGCGATCCGCGCATCATGGGGATCGGTCCCGCGCCGGCCATTCGCGCGGCTCTCGCCAAGAGCGAGAGCAAGCTCTCCGACTACGATCTCTTCGAGGTGAATGAGGCCTTCGCGCCGCAGTACCTCGCGGTCGAGAAGGAGCTGGGGCTGCCTCGCGAGAGCACGAATGTCGACGGCGGCGCGATCGCGGTCGGTCATCCTCTCGCGGCGTCGGGCGCGCGCATTACGGCGCACCTGCTGCACGAGCTCGCACGCCGCGGAGGCAAGCGCGCGATCGGCTCGGCCTGCATCGGCGGCGGGCAGGGGATCGCCGTTCTGGTCGAGTCGATTTAGTTTGCATACAAACGATCGGAGCCCCGATGACGACACTTCTCTACGATTGGAATCTCGGGGTTCCTGATGCGCGTGCAGCCGCGGGGCCGCCTGGGCTGCTCGGCAACGCACGCGTGCTCGACGAGACGCTGCGCGACGGCATTCAAAGTCCGAGCGCGATCGATCCGAAGCTCGATGAGAAGATCGCGCTGTTGCACATGATGGATGAGCTGGGCGTCGAGCGGCTCGACGTCGGCCTGCCCGGCGCGGGCGCGAACCAGCGCGAGGCGATCGAAATTCTCTGTCGCGAGATCGCCTCGAGCAAGCTCGCGATCAAGCCCACCGTGGCTTGCCGCACGGTGATCTCGGACATCGCGCCGGTCGCCGAGATCGTCCAGCGCACGGGCGTTCCGCTCGAGGTCTACGCGTTCATCGGCAGCTCACCGATCCGGCAGTTCGCCGAGGAGTGGGACCTCGCGTTCATCGAGAAGCAGTCGGTCGACGCGATCTCATCCGCAGTGAAGGATGGCCTCGCCGTCACCTACGTCACCGAGGACACGACCCGCTCACGTCCCGAGGATCTGCGCCGACTGTTTCTCGCCGCGATACGCGCCGGAGCGCGCCGGCTGTGCCTTTGCGACACCTGCGGCCACGCCACTCCCGAGGGCGCGACCGCACTGGTGCGCTTCGCGCAACAGGTCGTGAAGGAGAGCGGCGAAGAGGTCGGACTCGACTGGCACGGGCACAACGATCGCGGGCTCGCGCTGGCGAATGCGCTGGCGGCGGGCGAGGCCGGCGCGACGCGACTGCACGGCTGCGCGGCGGGGATCGGCGAGCGCGTGGGAAACACCGCGACCGACCAGCTGCTGATGAATCTGAAGCTGCTCGGTCATCCCTTCTATGCGAAGCGGCCGATGCAGAAGCTCGTCGAGTTCACGCTCTCTGCCGCGCGAGCGACGGGCCATCAGATCCCGGTCAACTATCCGCTTGCAGGTGCCGACGCGTTCCGGACCGCCACTGGCGTGCACGCGGCGGCGATCATCAAGGCGCAGAAGAAGGGCGATGCCTGGCTCGCAGACCGCATCTATTCGGGCGTTCCCGCGGGCGAGTTCGGCAAGGAGCAGGAGATCGAGGTCGGGCCGATGAGCGGTCTCTCGAATGTCCGGCACTGGCTCGCGCGCCACGGCGTCGACAGCGACGACGCGTTCGCCAAGGCGCTCCTCTCGCGGGCGAAGGAGACCTCGCGCACGCTGAGCGAGGCGGAGCTGCAGAATCTCGTGCGTGAGCTGCGCGCGCAGGCCTGACGCGTTAGGCTCCACCTCATGCCCCGACGACCGCAGAGCGCAGTCTCCTTCACGATGCCGCGCATTCTTCCCGGCGTGCGGGCTCTCCTCATCGCGCTCGCGGTGATCTCGATCGGCATCGACGCACTGGTCGCGTGGGGCTCGGGAGATCTCGGCGCGCGCCTCGCCGATCTCGTCGTGCTCCATCCACACGACCTCTGGCAGGGCCGCGTCTGGGAGCTCGTCACCTTCACGCTCTTCGAATCGACGCCGCTGGGGCTGCTCTTCAATGGCCTGATGCTCTGGATGTTCGGCAGCCAGCTTGAGCGGGCGTGGGGCACGCGCCGCTTTCTCACCTTCTATTTCTCCTCGACGGCACTCGCGGGCGCCGCGGCCGCGATCATCGGGCTCGCCATCCACTCGATCGGCACCACTCCGACGGCGGGCGGCTGGACCTCGGTGGAAGCGCTCTGCGCCGGTTTCGCGCTCAGCTTCCCGACCGCGCAGATCCTCTTCGCGTTCGTCATCCCCATCCAGGCCCGTCTGCTGATTCCCATCTCGCTCGGCATCACGCTGCTCTTCGTCATCATGACGGGAAGCGTGCTGCCCTTCGTGGTGCCCGTGCTCGCGCTCGGCGCGGGCGTGCTGCTCCACGACGCGCGCGGACCGCGCGGGCTGCTCCTGCGTCTTCGCGTGCTCTGGATCGAGAGGAAGATGCGCAGCCGCAAGCTGCGCGTGGTGCCGGGACTCTCCAGCGATGGAGCGCCGCGGGTGCCGCGCAGCGCGAGCCGCGGCAGCGACGACTATCTCCATTGATCGGGACGACCGCTAGCGCGGCTCTTCGCCGTTCTCGTCGAGAGGAATGAGCAGCTCCGACTCCTCGAGGAGGATTGGCTCCTCGAGCGCGTCCATCGGGGGCGCCGCGTCGTCGGCAAGCTCTTCCTCGGAGAGAAGCAGCACCGCTTCGTCGACGAGCGCGGTCTCGCCCAGCCGCAGTGGCCGCGGCAGTCCATTCGCCTTCTTCGGTCCGCGCAGTCCTTCTGCCCAATCGAATGCAAGCAGCGCAGAGCCGCGCCCCGCCTCGTCCAAATGCTCGGGCGGCTCGCCGGCGGCGGCGCTCTGCGGGCTCTGATCGGGTTCGCTCATGCGCGCAGAGAGTAGCCCGATTCACGGTTGAGCGCCCCACTCTGATACTCTGGCCGGCCGCCCCGCAGTCCGCGTGGCGTTCGATTCAGTCGAAGGACGTTGGAATGGCCGGGCTGGTTCAACTCAAATCAAAGGGAGGCTCGGGCAAGCGCGCCGGGCAATCTCCTCCTCGACCGGGCCCAGAAGCCTTCCTCCCGACCAATCTCGAAGAGGCGCGCGCGCGCGGCTGGGACGAACTCGATATCGTCCTCGTCAACGGCGATGCCTATGTCGATCACCCGACCTTCGGAATTCCATTAATCGGCCGTCTGCTCGCCTCGCGCGGCTTTCGCGTCGGAATCATCTGCCAGCCCGATTGGACCGACGCGAGCGAAGGAAAGGATTTCCTCGCCTGCGGCCGCCCGCGCCTCTTCTTCGGCATCTCGAGCGGCAATATGGATTCAATGGTCAATCACTATACGGCCGGTAGAAAACGCCGCGATAGCGACGCCTATACTCCCGATGCCGCGCCCGGCAAGCGCCCGGACTACGCCAGCGCGGTCTATGCGCGCCGATTGAAGAAGCTCTTCCCCGATACCCCGGTGATTATCGGCGGCGTCGAATCCTCGCTGCGCCGCCTCGCGCATTACGACTATTGGAGCGATCGCGTCCGCCGCTCGATCATCGTCGATTGCCCAGCGGATATCCTCGTCTATGGAATGGGCGAGGCGCCGATTCTCGAGATCGCGCGCCGATTGGTCGCCGGCGAGGATATCTCGGGATTAACCGATGTCCGCGGCACTGCCGTGCGCTTCAAGTACGACAATCGCCTCCCGCGCACGAAGGAATCCGGCGATGCGTGGCGTTTTCTCTCGGCGCAGACCGATCGCGCCGAGGTCTGGCTGCCGAGCTATGAGGAGATCTGCGCGGATAAGAAGGTCTATGCCGAATTCTCGCGCCTCTATCACCTCGAGCATAATCACGAGAACGCCCGCGTTCTGATTCAGCCGCACGGCGGACATCTCGTCTATATCAACCCGCCGGCGCCGCCTCCCTCGACGGAGTTGATTGACGCCGAATATGAGCTGGCCTTCACGCGCTTGCCTCACCCGATGTATGGCGATGCGAAGATCCCGGCGTGGGAGCAGATCCGCTTCTCGGTGACGATCCTGCGCGGCTGCGCTGCTGGCTGCTCATTCTGCTGCATCACCGAGCACCAGGGCCGCGATGTTGTATCGAGGAGCGAAGCATCGGTATTGCGCGAAATCGAGTCATTAAAGGATATCCCCGGCTGGACCGGAGTCGTCTCGGATATCGGCGGTGCCACCGCGAATATGTGGCATATGGTCTGCACCGACGAGGCTTGGCATAAGGCCTGCCGCCGCGCCTCGTGCGTCTATCCGAATGTCTGCGAGAAGTTCGGCACCGATCACGGACCGCTGATTCAATTGATGCGCAAGGTGCGCGCGACGCCCGGCGTGAAGAAGGCCTTTGTCGCCTCGGGCGTTCGATATGATCTCTGCTTCGACGACGAGAAGAACGGCGACGAATATATCCGCGAGCTGGTGGCCAATCACGTCGGCGGCCATCTGAAGATCGCACCCGAGCATATCTCGCCGGGCGTGGTGCGCGTGATGAAGAAGCCGGGCAAGGAGATGTTCGAGCGGTTCCGCGAGATCTTCGACAAGGAGAGCGAGGCCGCCGGTAAGGAACAATATCTCGTTCCCTATTTCATCTCGGGTCATCCCGGCTGCGAAGTGAAGGATATGGTCGAGCTATCCGACTATCTCGACGAGAACGGCTGGCGGCCGCAGCAAGTGCAGGACTTCACGCCGACGCCGATGACGCTCGCGACCGATATGTACTATTCGGGATATCACCCGAACACGGGCGAGCCGGTGCATATCCCGAACAATGCCGACGAGAAGGTGATGCAGCGCGCGCTGCTGCAGCCGCATCTGCCGCAATATCGGGAGCTGGCGAAGCAGGCGCGCGAGCAGGCGGGCGTGGGGCCGCGGCCGGCGAAGCGTGCGCGCAAGAGCGATTGATCGGGCGAGGAGCAGGGAGTGTCCCGATTCGCTGCTCCGACTTCGGCCTTTCGCGCGGTATATCGTCGGTCGTTGGTAGCTGTGTTGAAGAGGGTCGAAGTTCCTCATCGCCAAACACGTTCGCGTATCGGGATGCGTCGACATGATCGTTGCAATCACCCTCATCCTGCTCGCGCCGATTGCCGACGGGGGCCTTCAGTCACTTGGTTCGCGGTACGAACCAAGCATCGCTGCCGTCGAGTTCAGGGCGCTGGACTTGCTGAGGCGTGAATCGCGCTGCGCCACAGCCGAACAAGGGCGCTGCGGAGAATGGCGCTACACCAAGTTTTCGGACGGATACACCGCGCTCACTGAGTATTTCGACACGGTCGGCGAGCTGGTCGCAACACAGTGGTGGAGCGACGACGGCCAACACGTTCTCACCGGCGCGCCGATCTCTTGCAAAGAGCAGCTCGAGGTCGATCTCTGCGCGGCGGCGCGAGGCAAGGTCGCTCATCGTGGAGGCGTTTGGCAAATAGACTTCTCCCGCTTGGAGTCGAGCTTCACCAGCACGACCAATGCCGATGGCTCGATCACGATGACTCTCAAATCCGCCGCGGAGCGCAGGGTATTGGAGAGCAGCCCCGCCCCCGCGTTGCCCGTCTTAGTGAACCACGTCGCCGCGACTCAGTCGGCGCGGAGTTGGCTACCGCTCTCGGCGCACGTCGCTGTTGGCCGAGGGACCATTCGAGTGGGCGAGGTCGAGTTCGCCTATGTATTGCAACCCGATCCACAGCAAGGCGACTATTGGATGACAAGGATACCCGCCGGGATATCGCTCAAGACGAACGAACACGTGGTATCCGTCGACGAACATTTTCACGCGAGGAGCGAGACATATTTCGAGCTGAGCGCCGGCGACAAGCTGCTCGCGAAATTCAGCCTCTCCTATACGCCTGAGTTGCAATGAACCGCTGCCAATCCCGCCGAGGCAGATATCGCGCGGGTTCTTTACCTCTTTGGCGCGCGCGTCGGCATCTTCTCTTCAAGCTCCTCGATCGTCTTCGGCCAATCGCTCTTTAATAAGCGCGCAAGCGAACGATCCGAGAGAAGACGACCGCCGGTCTGGCAGCGCGGGCAATAGTCGGTCTCATTCGACTGATAGGCGATTCGTTGCACCGCTGTCTGGCAATCAGGACAGGGTTGCCGATACTTCCCATGCACAGCCATCTCGGGGCGAAAGGCTGTCACCTTCTCCGGAAAGCCGCCTGCGGCCTGTGCGCGCAATCGTTCGGTCCATTCAATCAATACCGTGCGCGTTGCCTGGTGCAGTCGCGCAATCTCCTCATCGTCGAGCTTGCTCGTGAGCTGCACAGGCGACAGGCGCGCGCGATGGAGAATCTCGTCGCTGTATGCGTTGCCGATTCCGGAGAAGAGCCGCGGATCGGTGAGCGAGCGCTTGAGGGTATGGTTCTCGCTCTGCAGCGCGGCCCGGTATTCCGAAGCGCTGCAATCGAGCGGCTCGATGCCGCCGCGATCCATCGCGCGGGCCGTCGCCTCGGTGCGTACGAGGTGGATCGACGCGCGCTTCTTGCTCGCCGCTTCGGTGAGGATCATCGTGCCGCCATTTGCGGCATCGCGGGGAATCGCCGGCTCGCCCGCGGTTGGTTCAGGCCTCGGCCCGAAATCAAAGGCCGCAAGACCGAGCTTGCCGGGAATCTTGCTGCCAAGCGGAGCCCAGCGGAAGCGGCCGGCGATCATGAGGTGGATCACGACCCAGAGATCTTCGGAAGAGTCACCGCTGTCGCGCGCGTCCGCTCCCATCGCGGTCGGGAGGGAGTCGAGCCGAAGTGCCACGCGCTTGCCGATGCGCCGCAGCTCGCGCACCGAATGCTGCTTTGCGGCTGAAATGGGCGGGTCGAACGTGCGCACGACAAATGGGCTGGCCACGCGAATCCCAAGCAGCGTCGCGCCGCGCACTCGTGCGTCAATCGCCTCTATATAAACTGTGACGTCGGGAAGTTCAGGCACAAACGGTGACGTTAGATGTATTGCGCCAATTCAAAGACATATCCGTCCGGGCATTCGAAATCCTGCGCCCGACCCCCGGGAACTTCATGCGGTGCACCGAGCGCGCGGCCGCCGTGCTGCTCGACGAGGCGGATCTTCGCCGCGAGATCATCGACGCGAATTCCGAGCATTGCTCCGCCGCGATCATATCCGCGCCGATTCAGTGCTGGCGGATGAAAGGCCGGATGGAGCGCGAGCGCCAGTCCCGGACGCAGCGTCAGCTCGACCCACTCCGGCGCTGCCGACTGCTCGGGAAGGCCGATCACGTCGCGCCAGAAGAAGCGGGCGCGCGGCAGGTCGGCGACTTGCAGCGATATCCAGCAGAGCTCACTCACGCAATCCTCGCAGGTCGATCAGGCGAGCGAATATAGCAGCCTGCGGCAAGCGGGACGGCGCGCAGTTGGTTAGAAGAGAGCGCGAAAGTGAGGTTGCATGAAGGTTGTGATCGGTGGCGCGAACGGATTGATTGGCAAGCAGCTCACCCGGGCGCTCGCCTCGCGTGGAGACGAGGTGGTGCAGCTCGTCCGCGCAGTGCATGGCCCGCAAGCGTCGGGCGGCATCACGCAGGTGCTCTGGGATGGGCGTTCGAGCGGGCCCTGGAGTTCGAACATCGAGGGGGCCGACGCCGTGATCAACCTCGCGGGTGCGAATGTCGGCCAGCATCGTTGGAGCGAGGCGCGCAAACGCGAAATCCTCGCGAGCCGCATCGATTCGACGCGCGTGCTCGTCTCGGCAATGCGCGCGGCCAGTTTGCGGCCACGCACCTTCATCTGCGCCTCTGCCGTCGGCATCTATGGCCCGCGCGGCGACGAGCCGATCGACGAGGGAACGGCCGCGGGCAGCGATTTTCTCGCCGGCGTCTGCGCGGCCTGGGAGGCGGAAGCGAAGAGCGCGGAGGCACTCTCGGTGCGCTGCGTGCAGATGCGCACCGGAATCGTCCTTGCCCAGCAGGGGAAGGGAAGCGCGCTCGATCCTCTCTTGATTCCCTTCAAGCTCTTCATCGGCGGCCCTGTCGGGAGCGGAAAGCAATGGTTTCCCTGGATTCACCTCGAGGATGAGGTCGCCGCTTTTCTCTGGGCGCTCGATCACGATGCTCTCCGCGGGCCGGTCAACGCGGTCTCTCCTGGCATCGTCACGATGCGGGAACTCTGCGTCCAGCTGGGTCGCGCGCTCCATCGCCCATCGTGGCTGCCCGTGCCCGCGGCGGCGCTGCGCCTCGCGGTTGGCCAGTTCTCCGAGGCGCTTCTGACCGGCCAGCGCGCGGTCCCCTCGCGGCTCGTCGAGAGCGGCTTCCAGTTCCGCTTCCCGGACCTCGCTCGCGCGCTCGCCGCGCTACTTGGCTAAAACGCGCCCGATCGCTCTGCGTGCCGTCGTGACGCACCTTCATGTCGCTTGACGCAGGCTCCTCCACGCAGCCAGATTCCCGCCCATGCCCGCTGACTTCACGCACCTCCATCTGCACACGCTCTACAGCCTCCTCGACGGCGCCATCCACCTCGACGATCTGATGAAGACGTGCGTCGCCACCGGCATGAAGTCGGTCGCGGTTACGGACCACGGAAATATGTTCGGCGTGGTCAATTTCTATCAGACCGCGAAGAAGGCTGGCATCAAGCCGATCATTGGGTTTGAGGCCTATGTCGCCGGCGATAAGGGCCGCAAGGATAAGAGCCAGCGCATCGGCAATCACCTTGTGCTCCTGGCGATGAACAACGCGGGATATCGCAACCTCCGATATCTCTCGACCAAGGCTTTTACCGAGGGGTTCTATTACGACCCGCGCATCGACAAGGAGCTGCTGCGCACGCACAATGAGGGCGTGATTGCGCTGACGGCCTGCATGGCGGGCGCGGTGCCCAAGGCGATTCGCCGCGGCGATATGGATGAGGCGCGGCGCGAGACGCAGGAGCTGAAGGATATCTTCGGCGATCGTCTCTATCTCGAGGTGCAATCCAATGCGCTGCGCGAGCAGCTGCCGGTCAATCACGGCGTCTGCGAGCTATCCCACGATATGGGTATCCCGCTCGTGGCTACGGCCGATAGTCATTATGCCAAGCGCTCGGATGCCAAAGCCCATGAGATCCTCATGGCGATCGCGCAGGGCAAGACGCTCGACGATCCGAAGCGGATGAAGCACGAGACGGAGGAGCTCTTCATCAAGAGCCCCGACGAGATGGCGGGCGTCCTCGATGGTGTCACTGGCGTCGGCAGCGAATGGCGCGAGGCGGTTCACAACTCGTATCTGATTGGCGAGCGCTGCAACGTCGAGCTGAATCTCAAAGATAAGTATCTTCCCAAGTTCCGCACGCCCGACGATGAATCGCTCGATACCTATATCCAGCGTCGCGCGCGCGAAGGACTCGACCGGCGCTTCCGCGAGATGCCGAATATCGACAGCATCAATCGCGATACCTATCGCGAGCGGCTCGAGCGCGAACTCGGCGTGATCATCAAGATGGGGTTCTCGGGATACTTCCTCATCGTCCAGGATTTCATCAACTGGGCCAAGACGCACAATATCCCCGTCGGCCCTGGGCGCGGCTCCGGCGCTGGTTCGCTGGTCGCCTATTCGCTGCGCATTACCGATATCGACCCGCTTCCTTATAATCTCCTCTTCGAGCGCTTCTTGAATCCGGAGCGCGTTTCGATGCCGGACTTCGACGTCGACTTCTGCCAGGATCGCCGCGGCGAGGTGATCGATTACGTGTCCGATAAGTACGGCCGGGATAACGTCGCGCAGATCATCACCTACGGCGCGCTCTCGGCGAAGAGCGCGATTAAGGATGTCGCGCGCGTCATGGGCCTGCCGTTCGCGGAGGTCAATGAGCTGACCCGCAATATCCCGAACCTGATCGATGGCCATCCGCCGACGATCGACGGCGCGCTTGCCGTCGAGCCGAAGCTGACGGCGATCCAGGAGCAGAAGCCGATCTTCAAGCAGGTGATCGACTATGCGCGTGCGCTCGAGGGATTAACCCGCTCGACCGGCATGCATGCCGCCGGAATCGTCATCGGCGAGAAGGAGCTCTGGGAATATGTCCCGCTCTGCCGCGGGCAGAACGGTGAACTCGTCACGCAGTTCGCAAAGGACGAAGTCGAGCTTGCTGGGTTGGTGAAGTTCGACTTCCTTGGATTAAAGACGCTCACGGTCATCAGTGACGCGGTGAAGCTGGTCAACCGCCAGCGCGCGCGCGAAAATCTCGAGCCCGTGGATATCTCGCTCCTCCCGCTCGACGATAAGAAGGCCTACGAACTGATCTCGCGCGGCGATACCGCGGGCATCTTCCAGATGGAGTCGAGCGGCTTCACGGAGATGGTGAAGAAGCTCAAGCCCAGCGTCTTCGAAGATATCATCGCCGCCGGCGCGCTCTATCGCCCCGGCCCGCTCGACAGCGGAATGGTCGACGTCTTCATCAATCGAAAGCACGGGCGCGAGAAGGTCAGCTATCCGCACCCGAAGCTGGAAGGCTTATTAAAAGATACCTACGGCGTCATCGTCTACCAGGAGCAGGTCATGCAGATCGCGCAGGTGCTCGGCGGCTATTCGCTCGGCCGCGCCGACCTGCTTCGCCGCGCGATGGGCAAGAAGAAGGCGGAGGTCATGGCGCAGGAGCGCTCGGGCTTCCTCGAGGGCTGCAGCGCGGGCGGCGTCGATCCGAAGGTCGCCAACGCGATCTTCGACTTGATGGAGAAGTTCGCTGAATACGGGTTTAATAAGTCGCACTCGGCCGCTTATGGTCTGGTGACCTATCAGACCGCGTGGCTCAAGGCCCATTACCCGGTCGAGTTCATGGCCGCGTTGCTCACCAGCGAGAAGGACTCGACCGATAAGGTCGTCGCGCATATCGCCGAGGCGCGCGGTGACGGCATTACGGTGCTTCCGCCTGACGTGAATGATTCGGAACTCGCGTTCGGCGTGTCGCCAAATCCCGAATACAAGCCCGAAGCCAAGCGCGGCCCGAAGACCTATAAGAACGTCCTGCGATTCGGTCTGGGCGCGATTAAGGGGGTAGGGGAGAATTCGATCGACGCGATTATTCAGGTGCGCGAGCCGAAACCCGCAACTCCCGGCGGAACGGCCGCGCCTGTTCAACCCTTCCGCGGGCTCTTCGATTTCTGTGCCCGCACCGATACCAAGAAGATCAACCGCAAGACGGTGGAAGCGCTGGTTGCTGCGGGCGCGTTTGATTTCACCAAGAAGCCGCGCCTTGCGCTCTGGGATTCCATTGAGGCCGCGCTCTCGCAGGGGCAGGCCGCGCAGAGGGATCGCGACTCGGGGCAATTCGGTCTGTTTGGTGCGCCGAAGAAGGGCGCAACGCCGACCGCGGTTGAAGAGCGGGTGTTTGGAAAGGAGGAGTGGTCGGAGCGCGAGCGGCTCGCGAAGGAGAAGGAGTCGATCGGCTTCTATATTACCGGCCATCCCCTGGCTCGATATGAGGCCGATGTGAAGCGCTGGGCGACGCATACCTGCGCATCATTGGCGAATGCGCGCGGATTCGAGAAGGTCGCGGTGGCGGGAATCGTCACGGGTTGGCGCGAGCGGATTACCAAGACGGGCAAGAAGATCTCGTTTGCTTCCCTCGAGGATCTGACGGGCGCGCGCGACCTCGTCATCTATGACGACGCCGTGCAGAAGTATGAGGCCTTATTGAAAGGCGATGAGCCCTTATTGATTAAAGGCACGGTGCGGCTCGCCGAGAAATTCGGGGCAGACGCGCAGCAGGATGATTCGCCGCCGCAGCCGGAAATCCGCGTCGACGAAGTGCAGAAACTTGCCGACGTGCGCGCGCAGAAGAGCACCAAGGTTGAGTTCCGCTTGAATGCCGACGCCGCGACCCGCGAGAAGCTCGCCGATCTCAAGACGCTCATGCTCAAGCATCCCGGCAACTGCTCGGCCGCGCTGCTGCTCGTCCAGCCGGGCGTCTGCGAGACGCGAATTGCAGTGAAGAGCGGCAAGGTGGCGCCCGACGACGAGCTGCTTGCGGCGGTCGATCGGCTCTTCGGCGAGAACGTGAGCGCGGTGAAATGATCTCGCTCGCCGATATCCAGGCCGCGCGCGAGAGGATCCGCGCGCTGGTGGCAGTCACGCCCTGTCCTCTCTCAGAGCCGTTCAGCGAACTCTGCGGGACGCGCGTCTACTTCAAGCTGGAGAATCTGCAGCGCACCGGTTCATTCAAAGAGCGCGGGGCGGCCAATCGGCTGATGCTGCTCAATCCCGAGGAGCGCGCGCGCGGAGTCGTTGCGGCGTCGGCCGGAAATCACGCGCAGGGCGTGGCCGTGAATGCGCAGCGGCTGGGAATCCACGCGACGATCGTGATGCCGGAGTCGACGCCGCTCATCAAGGTGCAGTCGACCGCCTCGTTCGGCGCAGAGGTGATTCTTCACGGGGCGTCGTATGACGATGCGTATGACGAGGCGCGCCGACTCGAGCTGTCGCGCGGGCTCGTCTTCGTGCACGCCTTCGATGACGACGCGGTGATCGCAGGGCAGGGGACGTGCGCGCTGGAGATCCTCGAGCAGGTTCCCGATGTCGACGTCGTCGTCGCGTCTGTCGGAGGCGGCGGCTGGCTCGGCGGCATGGCGGTCGCGCTCAAGGCGCTCAAGCCCTCGGTGCGCGTCGTCGGCGTCGAGGCCGCGGCGCTCCCGAAGATGCGGGCCGCGCGGGATGCCGGTGCGCTCGTGACGTTGCCGGCCGCGACGACGCTCGCCGACGGCATCGCGGTCAAGCGCGCGGGAGAGCGGACGCTGCCTCTCTTCGCGAGCTATGTCGATGAGCTCATCGATGTCGATGACGAGGAGATCGCCAACGCGATCCTGCTTCTGATCGAGCGCGAGAAGACGGTGGCCGAGGGTGCCGGGGCCGCGCCTGCCGCGGCTTTGCTGCAACACAAGCTCTCGCTCAGCCGCGACCAGCGCGTCGTCTGCGTCATCTCCGGCGGCAACATCGACGTCAATCTCCTCTCGCGAATCATCGAGCGCGGCCTCGTCAAGGAGGGCCGCCGCGTCGTCCTCTCCCTGCGCGTCACCGACCGACCCGGCGCGCTCGCTGCCGTCCTCGGCCACGTCGCCCGCCTGCGCGCGAATGTCCTTGAGGTGCATCACAACCGCGCCTTCCTTCGCGGACCGATCGGCGACACCGAACTCG
Source organism: uncultured delta proteobacterium (assembly GCA_903911145.1). Taxonomy (GTDB): domain Bacteria; phylum Myxococcota; class Myxococcia; order Myxococcales; family 40CM-4-68-19; genus CAIWCD01. Next base: position 190,988 of record CAIWCD010000024.1, read on the forward strand.
AGCTCACACTCGAAACACGCGGCCCGTCCCACGTCGCGGAGTTGACCGCCGCTCTCTCGGCGCAAGGCTACGAGGTCGCGCAGCGCTGGTGACGCGCGTTGCCTCGTGCTCGAGAGTGGAATCTTCGGGGCGTGAGGCGCGTTAGTTGTCGATTGCGCACACAAGCCGTTATTCTCCCCAGCCCTCTGAAAAAATCCCCGCCCGACCGCGTCGCGCTCTTCTCTTCAAGCACAAGACGGCCCATGCCCAAGCGTCCAGCAGTTCTCTTCGCTCTCTTCGTCGCCATCACTCTTCCTCTCGCGGGCGATCGCGCCCCGCGCGCGCTGCGCGGCCTCTTCGCCTCTGATGCGCAGGCGGCCATCGATCCGGCGAAGGACAAGAATTACGACCTGGCCGGGCTCGACGTCTTTCGCAAGTCGGTCGTCTTCATCAAGGACAACTACGTCGATCCGTCGCGGATCGATCCGAAGGGCATGTTCGTCTCGGCGCTCGAGTCGGTCGAGAAGCAGGTCCCCGAGGTGATGGTCGAGCCGGGCACGCCCGACTGCGATGCGAGCAAAGGCAAGGAGCCGGGAACGTCGGCGGCATCGCCCACTGCACCGAGCGCGCCCAACTGCACGGCCGCCTCGCCGACCAAGGTTGCCGAGGGCCGCGTCCGCATCACCGTCGGCAGCGCCGTCCACGAGTTCGACTATCGCGACGTCGACAACATCTGGAAGATCCCGCTGAAGATGCGCGAGGTCTTCTCGTTCATCAAAGAGAACCTCGTCTCGCAGAGCGACCAGCGCGACATCGAATACGCCGCGGTCAACGGCATGCTCACCACGCTCGATCCGCACAGCTGGCTGCTCAAACCGGACCAGTACAAGGAGATGAAGGTCCAGACGCGCGGTGAGTTCGGCGGCCTGGGGTTCGTCATCTCGATGCGCGAGGACCGGCTCACGGTGATGAAGGTGTTGAAGAACACGCCGGCCTATCGCGCGGGAATCAAGAAGGGCGACGTGATCGCGCAGATCGACAACGACGCGGTCGGCGGGATGGACCTCTCGGAAGCAGTCGATCGGATGCGCGGAAAGCCTGGCAGCAAGGTGTCGATCTTCCTCCAGCGCAAAGGGCAGGAGACGAAGAAGCTCGACCTTACGCGCGCGCTCATCACCTACGAGACCGTGACGTCGAAGCTGCTCGACAACGGCGTCGGCTACGTGCGCCTCGCGAGCTTCTCTGGCACCACCACGCGCGACATGCAGGCGGCGATCAAGACGATGAAGAGCCAGAACGGCGGCTCGCTCAAGGGCCTCATCATGGACCTGCGCGGCAATCCGGGCGGTCTGCTCGATCAGGCGATCCAGGTGAGCGACGTCTTCGTCGAAGAGGGCACGATCGTTACGACCGTCGGTCCTGGCGGGCAGCAGCGCGATCCGAAGATGGCGCGCAACGATGGCGGCGAGCGCGAGTTTCCGATGGCGGTGCTGATCAGCTCGGAGAGCGCCTCAGCGAGCGAGATCGTCGCGGGCGCGCTCAAGAACCTCAACCGCGCGCTCATCGTCGGTCGCCAGAGTTTCGGTAAGGGCTCGGTGCAGTTGCTCTACGACATTCCCGACAAGGACGCGGGCGACGCTGCGCTCAAGCTGACGATCGCGCAGTACCTCACGCCGGGCGACATCTCGATCCAGGAAGTCGGCATCACGCCCGACATCGAACTGGTCCCGGCGCGCGCAACCAAGGAGCGGATCGATCTCTTCTCCACGCCGAAGACGTTCCGCGAGCAGGACTACGACAAGCACTTCTTCAACGCCTTCGCCGCGAATGAAGAGGCCGCCAAGGATCTGCGCGCGCGCGCAGGCGGCAAGCCGTTCGAGACGCTGCGCTACTTCAAGGAGGAGACGGCCAAGGAGAAGAAGGCGCGCGAAGCTGCTGAAGCGGGAACGATCCCGGAGGAGGATGAGGACGCCGAGCCGGTCGACGACGACGGAGTCACGCTCGACTACCAGATCGAATTCTGCCGCGATCTTCTCTCGCGCGCGACGAGCACCAACCGCGTGGAGCAGCTCAAGCAGATGACGCCGTTTGTCGCCGAGAAGCGTGCAGCTGAGCAGGAGAAGGTGAGCCACGCGCTCGAGGGGCTCGGTCTTGATTGGAGCGCAGCACCCGCAGCGGTCGCGGCGCAGGAGAAGGGCCAGAAGGCGAAGGTCACGGCCGAGCTCCGCGCGCCGCACACGAACGCGGGCGCGTCGATGGAGCTGGTGCTCACGGCTCGCAACAACGGCACGCAGCCGCTCTATCGCCTGCGCGCCGCGACCAAGAGCGAGGACGCGATCCTCGATCGGCGCGAGTTCGTCTTCGGCAAGCTGATGCCTGGCGAGAAGCGCAGCTGGACCGTGCCGGTGCTGGTTCCGCGCTACACGCCGTCGCGCCGGGATGATGTCGAGATCAAGCTCGACGATGACGCGGGAATGACCTTCGACGACGCGCAGGGCGAAACCGATGTCTCCGAGTTGCCGCGCCCGACGCTGGTCTGGAACTGGCACCTCGCGGGCGGTTCATCCGATGGTCTCCTGCGCCCGGGTGCGCCTGTTGAGCTCATCGTCGATGTGAAGAACATCGGCGCGGGGGCTGCCCTCGACGCCTATGCGGGCCTGAAGAATCTTGCCGAAGAGCGCATCAACGTGAAGAAGGGGCACAGCAAGGTTGGCCCCATCAAGCCGGGCGAGACGCGTTCGGTGACGTTCATCCTCGAGGCGAAGAAGCCGCTGGAGGCCGACGGGCCGGTGCCCGTGAAGCTCGAGCTTGGCGATCGGCTGCTCTGGGACACGGTTCACCAGAAGCTCCTGCTCCCCGTCGGCGCTGAAGTTGCGTCCGTCGAGCATGGGGCGACCGTGTCGAGCGATCGCCCAGGAGTCGTGCGCGTGCAGCAGGACAGCAACATCCTCGCGGCCGCTCTGGGCGCGGCCCAGACGCTTGCTGACGTCAAGAAGGGTGCCGTGTTGGCGACGAAGGGCAAGGTCGGCGCATTCTTCAAGGTTGAGTGGCAGAAGGGCGAGTATGGATACCTGCCGGAGGTGGCCGGGAAGGAAGCGGCGAGCGGGAAGCCGAACCTCAAGGTGACAGCGCTCTTCCCGGGCGCGGCGCCGCAGATCAAGCTGAGCAATGTCGACACCAGCAAGGGCGGCCTCGACGTCGATGCGGATCACCTCACGCTCTCGGGCGTCGCCAGCGACGCGGACGGGATGCGGGACCTCCAGATCTTCGTCCAGCACGACACCGAGTACCGAAAGGTCTTCTTCCGCACCGCGCAGAAGCAGGGCGAGCTCTCCTCGGCTCGCGGCCCGACGGCGCTCGACTTCACGGCCGAACTGCCGCTCAAGCCAGGAAACAACTCGATCTTCCTGGTGGCGCGCGAGAACGATGATCTGCTCACGCAGCGCACGCTGGTGATCCATCGCAAGGGCGCGCCGGCATTGGCCCAGAAGGCCGCACCTGCTCCGGCGCCGGTCGCGCACTGACGCCAGTTTCGCGGTCGAGCCAGCGTAGATAATGATTGGCACTCAAACGATCGATCGTTTGAGTGCCAACTATCTCGGGGGGCGCCGGATTTGTCGGTCGGCGCTCTAATCGAGCTCGATCAGCGTGAAGCGATCGGCCTTGTTCGGGTCGTCCTTCTTGGGCGCGGCCTGGCCTGGCTGTGTGGGCGCCGTCCCGCTCACGGGCGTCGGTGCCGCCGCTGCAGGACGCGTTGCTCCTCGTGCGGGCGTTGCGCCGAGAGGTGCGCTTGGTGCCTGATCGGGCTGGTAGAGCGCACGATTGTAGATGCTCCCCGCGGCGCCCGGCGTGCTCTCTCGCCGCGGTGCCGGGGCTGCCGGAGCCGCGCCAGGAGCGGTCGGGGCGTTCACGGGCCGCCGATACTCGGTCACCGGCAGGATCCCGTAGCCATCGATGCGCACGGAGATGTTCTCGCCGTCGATCATGAACTTCTCGAGCACCGGGTCTCGCTTGGCTGCCTTGAGCCGCTTGAGCATCTGCGCGAACGACTCCTCGCCTCCCGTGTCGGCCGCGAGGTCCGCGCCTTCGCCCGCGCGAGCGAGCGGCTGGACTCCCTCGACGACGTAGGTGGTGATCAGCTGCGCGGCCATTTCGACGAGCTCGGCCGCCGGCATCGCGCGCAGGCGTGCACGCAGCTCGCCCGCCACCTGCGCGGCCGGATCGACATCGTTGCGTTCAGGCAAGGTGGAATCGCTCACTGTCGCCTCGTCGCTTCTCGGTGGAGCTGCTCAGCAATGTTACAGATCGGTCCAAAATGTCTCATGCGGCTCAAGGCAGTTCCAGGCCGGGCGGGAGCTGGCATCCAAAGAGCTTTGCCCCTGCGAACGACACACCGGCGAGCGCTGCGTCGGTGAGATCCACCCCGATCAGCGTCGCGTCCCGGAAGCTCGCGCCCATCAAGTTTGCGCCACGCAGGCTGACATCGACGAGCCGTGCGCCCGCGAAGTCGGCCTTCTCCAGCGAGGCCCCGCCGAGGCGGGCGTCGAGGAAGACCGTGCGCATGAGCAGCGCGCCTTCGAACTTCGCGCGATAAAGCTTCGTCTCTTCGAAGCGCGAGACGGCGATCTGCGCGCCGGTGAAATTCGCGTTCATCGCTTCGCAGCCATGCCACTTGCAGCGCCGCGCCGTCACGCCCGAGAGATCGAGCTCGTTGAGATCGTCGAAATAGAACTCGACGCGCTCCAGCCGTGCGCTCGTCAGGCGTGCGCGCCGCAGCGCTGTGTGCGCGATGGTCGTCTCGCGGATGCGAGCGCCCGAGAGGTTCGACTGCGAGAGATCCGACTTCTCGACGACGACCTTCAGCCAGTCGGTGCCCGCTGCATAGAGAGTCGCGAGGCTGCAGTCGGAGATGCGATCTCCGTTGAAGCCGCCCGTCTCGCGGCAGCGCGCCTGCGCCATCTGATCCTGGTGCATGATGAAGTCCACGACTCGACGCTAACGCAGAGGCCCGAGTGCGAGCAACGCGCGCGGCTGTTTCGTGGGCTCGGCGCAGCGGTCTCCGAGTGGAGTTTTGCCCGACTCGCTTCGTGCGTGTTAGGCTCGCAAACCGACATGACACCAACCGAAGCAGACCCGTTCGGCGCCCCGCGCGCGCTCCCCAAACTGGCCACACTCTCGAATCCCGGCGTGCCGGTCGTCCCCGGCCAGCCCAGGGAGATCGCCGAGGAGGTCGCTCGCCAGGCGCAGCTGCGCAAGGTCGACAAGGACATCGAACATCTGATGCGGGCCCGATACCCGCTTATCTATCTGCTCTCGAGCGAGGAGAAGCGCGTCGAGGAGTCGATCCGCCGCGTGCTCGCCGATCGCGAGAAGGCCGCTGCCGACAAGGGCCGCACGCTGAAGACCAAGGTGTACACGTGGTCGGTCACCGAGGGCATGCGCATCGGCACCGAGCAGCAGGGCGACTCGAACGATCCGCTCAAGGCGCTCAAGTTCGTGCTCGAGGCGAAGAAGGACGAGCGCGCGGTGTTCATCCTGCGCGACCTGCATCCGTACACGAAGAACCCCGAGGTCGTGCGCCGCCTGCGCGATCTCGCGCGCAACTTGAAGGAGACCACCAAGACGGTCTTCCTCATCTCGCCCGTGCTGGTGATTCCGCCTGAGCTCGACAAGGAGATCGCCGTCGTCGAGTACCCGCTGCCCGAGCTCTCCGAGATCGGCACGATCCTCGATCGCGTGCTCTCGATGGTGCCAGGCAAGGCCGCGCCGTCGGGCATCGAGCGCCAGCGCATCGTCGAGGCCGCGCTGGGCCTGACCGCAGACGAGGCCGAGAACGTCTTCGCCAAGTCGCTCGTGCAGACGGGCCAGTTCGACATCGACGTCATTCTCTCGGAGAAAGAGCGCATCGTTCGTAAGAGCGGCGTGCTCGAGTTCTTCTCGACGCACGAGACGATGGACAACATCGGCGGCCTCGACGAGCTCAAGAGCTGGCTCAAGAAGCGCCAGACCGCATTCTCCGAGGAGGCGCGCGCGTTCGGTCTGCCGCGTCCCAAGGGAATTCTCATGCTCGGCATTCCGGGCGGCGGTAAGTCGCTCACCGCCAAGGCCGTCGGCGCGTCGTGGCGCCTGCCTCTGCTGCGTCTCGACGTCGGCAAGGTCTTCGCGGGAATCGTGGGTTCGTCGGAAGAGAACATGCGCCGCGCCATCCAGATGGCCGAGGCAGTCGCGCCGTCGATCCTCTGGGTCGACGAGCTCGAGAAGGGCTTCTCGGGAACGGGCAGCTCGAACAACTCGGATGGCGGCACCGCAGCGCGCGTCTTCGGTTCGTTCATCACCTGGCTGCAGGAGAAGACGAGCCCCGTCTTCGTCATCGCGACGGCGAACAACGTCGACGAGCTGCCGCCGGAGATGATGCGCAAGGGACGCTTCGACGAGATCTTCTTCGTCGACCTGCCGAGCCTTCCTGAGCGTCGCGAGATCTGCGCGATCCATCTCAAGCGCCGTGGGCGCGATCCCGCGGGCTTCGATCTCGATCTGCTCGCGCAGAAGAGCGATGGCATGACGGGCGCCGAAATCGAGCAGGCGGTCGTCTCCGCGCTCTTCGACGAGTACGACAAGCATGGAACCGCCGGCGTGCTCACGACCGATGGCGTGGTGCATTCGCTCGTCGAGACAGTGCCGCTCTCGCGCACGATGAAGGAGAAGATCGCGGCGTTGCGCAACTGGTGCCGCACGCGCGCGCGGGCTGCCTCGACCGCCTACGAGTCCGAGCAGAATCCCGAGCAGGCCGGGCGCGCGATCGATCTCGATCAGAGCGGGGGAGTCAAGCCGTGAGCCACTTCACGCAGGTTGAGACGAAGATCAACGATCTCGTCGCGCTCAAGGCTGCGCTCGCCGAACTCAACATGGAGTTCGAGGAGTCGACGGCGGACTCGCTCGTGAAAGTGCGCGGCTGGAAGGGGTCGACACTCACCGCCGAGGCGAAGATCAAGGCTTCCAAGACCTACGACATCGGCCTCCAGCTCACCGAGGAGGGCAGCTACAAGCTGGTCGCCGACTGGTGGGGCATCGAGGAGGAGACGAACGAGGCCGCTGAGAAGCTGCAGCAGAAAGTCATTCAGTGCTACGCCAAGCACAAAGTGAAGATCGAGGTTGAGAAGCAGGGGTTCACGCTCGACGCGGAGACGGTCGAAGCGGACGGCTCCATCAAGCTCGGCGTCTCGCGCTGGTAGAAGGGAGTCTTCGTGGCCGACAAGCAGAAGATGGAGATCACGATCCTTCCCAACGGGGAGGTTTCGATCAAGGTGCTCTGCGTTCCAGGGCCGTCGTGCGAGAGCGTCTCGGCCGCGCTGGAGGCGTCGCTTGGCTCGGTCAAGGCCAAGGAGCGCACGGCTGAATTCTACCAGGAGTCGAGCGAGTCAGCCGAAGTGATCGCCGGAAACAAGACGAGCTAGACCGGCAATGATTCGACTCACGCACCTCTCTGGAAGCCTGCAGGGCACGTCCTCGGATTCGCCCAAGGCGATCATTCGCATCGGTCGCGGCGCGGACTGCGACGTGCGCTTCAACGCGCAGATGGACACCAAGGTCTCCACGCACCACGCCGAGATCCGCTTCGACGGCGACGCCTACCAGCTCGTCGATACGGGCTCATCGAATGGCACGCTCCACAACGGCAAGCGCATCAGCAAGCCTACGAAGCTGCGCAACGGTGACCGCATCACGTTCGGCGCGGGGGGCCCCGAGGCGACGTTCGCGATCGACAACTCGATGCACAACACGCCGATGCCGATGGCGCAGCCGCAGAGGCAGAGCGCGTACGGACAGGCTCCGCAGAGTGGCTCCTACGGCCAGCCGCTGCAGCAGCAGCCGTACGGCGGGACTCCGCAATATGGCGCGCCGCTGATGGCCGCGCAGCCCGACAAGGACGCCAAGAGTTTCGCGCAGGAGGCGCAACAGAAGATCGCGACTGCGCGCGCGATGAGCGGAGGCCAGCCATCGGGCCAGACCATGTTCATCATGGCCGACGCGCTCCAGAAGGTTCAGACGAGCACCACGCAGCGCGCCTCGAAGCGCTACGGGAAGATCATCGGCATCGTCGTGGTGGTCGCGCTCGTTGTCGCCGGCGGAATGGGCGCGGTGATTTGGGATCAGAAGCAGCAGCTCGAGAAGATCGTCAACAAGAAGACCAACGCCGACAAACAGATTCAGAAGATTCTCCTCCAGCAGCAGATGGAAACCGATCCCGCGAAGCTCGAGCAGCTCGATCAGGAGCTCACGCTCTTGACGGGCAAGGCGCAGCAGGCGATCGGCGAGATGGATCAGAAGGACAAGGGCAAGGCGGCCGAGATGGCCGAGGGCGGCGACGAGCTCGACCACCAGATCCGCGCGATCCTCCGCAAGTTCGACGCGGACACCTACGCGGTTCCGCCGATCTTCAAGGAGCGGCTCAAATTCTATCTCGACCAGATGGCGAAATCGCCGTCGACCAAGGCGGTCTGGGCGCGCAAGAAGCAGTACTGGCCGACCATCCAGAAGGAGTTTGCCGCTCTCGGAATGCCCGAGGAGATGGCCTACGTCGCGTGGCAGGAGTCGCACTTCGATCCCTTCGCGCAGAGTGGCGTGGGCGCGCGCGGGATGTGGCAGTTCATGGATTTCCAGGCGCGCAAGTACGGGCTGCACGTTGCGGAGAACTGGCGCAACGGCGGCGTCGACGAGCGCACCGACGCGGCGAAGGAGACGAAGATCGCCGCCAAGTATCTCGCCGATCTGCTCTCGGAGTTCGGCTCCGACTCCTTCATGCTTGCCATCGCCAGCTACAACAAGGGCGAGAACGGCATGCGCGGCATTCTCCACAAAGTCGGCTTCCACAAAGAGCAGCGCGACTTCTGGCACCTCTATCGACTCAAGCTGCTCCCCGAGGAGACGCTCGAGTACGTCCCGCAGATTCTGGCGGCGGCGATCATCGGCAACAACCCGCAGAAGTACGGCCTCACGCCCTGAAGTTGGTATAAGGCACGGCCTCCGAAAAATCTTCGATGCAAAATCTTCGAAAGGACATCTCGATCATGTCTGCAAAGTTCTCTCGTGCGGCACTCGTTCTCTCGGCCGCGTCACTCCTCGCTGGCTGCCACGCGCGCTGGTTTCCGCTCGCAACTCCCCCGACGATCCACTTCCGCGATACGGCCGCTGATGCAGTGCTGGGCAAGACGGCCGACGGAACGCTCTCGGACGACGGCGCGGGATACGGCGGGGCGTTCAAGTACACGATCCCGGCGGCCGGCTCGCTCGTGCTGACTGCGAAGCCGTCGCTCGGCTCGGTTGCGCTCGACATCAACGTCTTCACCGACGGCAACGTGCCGTTCGCGACGACGAAGGATCAGGCCGACAAGAAGCTCACCGTGCAGGATCTGCAGGCGGGCGATCTCTACGTCGTCGTGACCGAGAGCTGGAAGGACGCGGTGAGCCTGCGCTTCAAGCTCAACACCGTCTTCAAGCCCGTCGAGCCGGACGGCGCGAACGGCGCGTACAAGACCCAGGCGGGGGCGCGCGATCTGCCGGCCGACAAGGGCATGGTCAGCGACACCGTCGACTACTCGGCGATGCGCCGCACGAACTATTGGAAGGTCACGCTCGATGGCGGTGGCGGGCTCGCGATCAAGTTCACCAAGGAAGACACCGCGCACCTCTCGGCTGAGTTCCAGTCGCCGTCGGGCGCGCCGGAGAAGATCGATCCCGCGGTCGGTCTGAAGAAGGAAGATCTCGCGGCGGGCGATTACTACATCAAGGTCACCGCAGACGACGCGGGCGACGCGGGCAAGTACACGCTCACCACGGGATTCAAGACTGGCGACGTCTGCAAGAACGGCGGACCTGCCTGCACGGTCGATGGCGCCGAGGATCTCAAGGTGCCGTCGGACAGCAAGACGGGCGAGGTCGATTTCTCGAAGGCGAAGGCGGCCCACTTCTACAAGGTGACGCTCAAGGAGAAGGGCAAGCTGCTCATCAACTTCAAGGCGACGCAGCCGCGCACCTCGCATGTCGCGGGATACTTGATGAAGGCCTCCGATGATGAGGGAGAGAAGATCTCGGGCAGCACGTTCCAGCGCACGCTCGATGCGGGCGAGTACTTCATCCGCGTGGTCGCGCCAGATGCGGGCGACGCGGCGAAGTACGCACTCGGGACGATCTTCCAGCCCGACAACTTCATCGGCGCGGATGTCGTCGAAGTGGGCAAGCCGTGCATGCTCACGGTCAACGCGGGCACCAACCAGAATGTGCGCGCGGGCGCATCCGTCACGATCGTCGGCACGAACAACGTGCCGGTCGACAGCGGCGTGATCGACCAGGCCTTCCCGAATCTCTCGAAGGTGCGTCCGTTCAACGCGCGCACCTGCAACGCGCTGCCCTCGAGCGGCGCGAAGGTGCAGATCGCCGCGCAGTAGTCGCGCAGTCGCATCGAGCAGAGAAGGGCAGGGCAGTGACGGCAGGGCGACTTCGGCGGGTGCCGAGGTCGCCCTCGCCGCTTCGTGGACAGTCAGAGAACCCAACGGGAGCACGAACGCCGTGGACAGCTATCGCATCCAGAGCTGGAGCGGTCGGCTCGGGAACAATCTCCTCCAGATTTCCAACGCGCTTTCGCTCGCGCAGCGCGACCGCGGCGAGTTCGTGCTCGATCTGCCGCATCCACTCCTCGAGCCGTTCGTGGTGCGCTTCTGCGAAGCTGGCGATGCGCCCGTGCGGATTCGTCGTGGAACCTGGTTCTACGGCGTGCGCGTGCCGGCCGCAGAGCGACGCCAGTTGCTCGCTGCGCACGTGCGCCCGCATCTGCGCCTCGACCAGGGCAGGCCGCCACTCCCGGACGCGACCCTCGTGATTCACCTGCGCGGTGGAGACATTTTCGCACCCGGGCCGAACGCCAAGTATGTGCAGCCGCCTCTCGAGTTCTATCGGCAGGTCATCGAAGAGAACCCGTTTGACGAAATTCTACTCGTCGCTGAATCGTCTCGGATGAACCCGTGCGCGGCGGCGCTGCAGGCTGCCTATCCCACGCGCTGTCGCATCCAGACAGGCGCGTTGGCTGACGACGTGGTGACCATTCTTCGTGCGCGCCACTTGTGCTGCAACTCGGTGGGGACGTTCGGAGGCGCGCTGGCGCTGCTCTCCGTCCCGCTGCGCGCGCTGCACATGCCCGTCTATTCGATCCCCGAGAGCCCGGCCCCTCTGTTGGTGCAGAGCAACGATTACATCGACGGGTTCGACTGGTTTGGCGCCACGCTGCCGGGCATCGACGTGGCGCTCTATCTGGTGAGCGATTACGTGCTGCCCGGCAACTGGACCGCCGATGCGGCGCAGCGCGAATCTATGCTCACGCTTCCGCGAGATCGAATTCGAAGGGTCAAGTAGCCGAGTCGCACTCTTCGCCGAGGTTTCGCAGCGACAGCGCAGTGATCCTCGCGGCGGCAGCGACGACCAAGCTGATCGGCAACGCTACGGCTTCGCTGGTGTCGCCGTCGCTGCGCCAGTGGTTGCTGCAGCTGCGCCGGGCACCGCCGGTTGCGCGTTTGCCTCGAGCGTCGCCGCGAGATCCGCTTCGATCACCGTCTCGAGGTCCGCGCCCTCTTCGCGATAGATCGCGCGCACGCGGCCCTTCGCGTCGATGAGGAACGTGCGCGGCATCGCAAGCTTCCCGTTTTCCTGAAGCCCGTAGCTCTTGGCGATGCCCTCGAACTTGTCGAGCACGGCCGGACCCTCCATGCCGTGCTTGCTCGCGAAGCCCTGCGCCGCGGCCTGATCCGACTCGACGTCGATGAGCACCAGCCTCATCTGCGGATTCTTCTTCTGCAGCGCGACCATCCGCGGCAGCCCGAGATTGCAGGGCGCGCAGTAGCTCGCGCCGAACGTCACCAGCAGCGGCGCGGGCGCTGGCGTCTTGAGGATCTTGTCAAACGTCAGCACCGACTTGCCTGCCAGATCCCAGCCGCCGAACGACGGGGCGACGCCACCGATGTGAATCTGTCCGCTCTCCTGCAGCTTGATCGTCTGCGCTGTGGCGGTGGAGAGAAGCAGGAAGGCCGCGCCCATCTTCATCGAGATCATCGAACTCTCCAGATCGTTGCTATGCCAATCAATATGCTTTGTACTCAAAGCAATCGTGCAGCCCGCTAACAGCCACTCGCAGCGGAGCAGTCGACCACCTGTGCACCGCGCAAAGCCGCGCCCACTGCGGACTCGACGACCTCGGCGTTGACGTGCTTCCATGCCGCCGTACGCGCCCGCTCGCGTTCGCTCGGATGAATCCCGCGCATCTGCTGCGTGCGGCCCTCGCCTTCGCCGCCACCGAGGCAGCCGCGCGCGTGCAGGCGCACGGCCACTTCGCACTTTTCGCCGAGCGAACCTTCGCTGCACGTCTCCTCGGGCGAGACCACCAGCTCTGTCGCATCGGCCGCGTGATCCGTCACCTGCGCGCAGGTCTGGTTCTCCGCGACGCGCAGCCCGAGCTTTCGCACCGCCGCGACCGTGAGCTGGAGCAGCTCCGGCGCGGGCGCGCCTTCGATGCGCACCTCGACGACGCGGTAGGCCTCCGACTGCGCGGCCGCCTTGAGCAGCGCATCTCGCGTCGCAAAATATTGCCGCTCATCCTCGGACGGGTGCCCGAGCAACGCGCGCCGCACGATGAATGTCGCCTCCAGCGCGGGTCGCAGCTTCATCGCGTGGCCCTTGGCGGTCGCGAACTCGCCGGGCTTGCCGTGATCGGCCGCCTGCTGCGCGGTCTCGCTGTACTGCGTGAACGTCACCAGATCGGCCTTCTGCGCGCGCGAGTACTCTGCGTCCGCCTTCGCCCGCTCGAGCACCGCACGTGCGTAGTAGGTCCCGCTCACCTCGGCGTGATCGCTGATGGCGATCAGATCGGCCCGCTCGAAGCGCGTGCGTTGCTTCACCTCGACCGACGCGCTCTGCGACTCCTTGTTGCCGCTCTCCTGCAGGAACGAACTCGTCTCCGCCGTCAGCTCCGCGGAGATGTCGGCCGCAAGCTTCGCGCGTGCCTGCAGCTCGGCATCGCCTTCCGACTGCGTCGAGCTGGCCACCTCGACGATGAATCGCGAGCGCGGATATTTCGGATCGTCCGTGGTGCTCGTCACGTACGACGGCAGCGGCCTGGGCCCCGCGCATCCGCTCGTCACCAACAGCGAGCCAGCGACAATCGCGAACGCGCTGCGGCCAAAAGTCGTGAGCGCCGCGCGCATCAGATCTTCGCCTTGAGCGTGACGCGCAGCTGCGCGCCATCGTCCTCTTCGCTCACCTCGACCTTGCCGCCGCAGCGATCGACAGCGAATCCGCGCACGAGCCGCGACTGCGCATCCGGCGGCTCCTTGTAGCGGTCGCGCATCTTCTCGTTCATGCACGAGACGTAGATCGTCACGGTGAGTCCGTCGGTGTCGATGCGCACGCTCGGGTGCTTGCCCTCTTCGGCATTCAGCTTCGCCTCGCTCAGCAGCGCGAACGCGAAGAGCACCGCCTCGTCCTTCGTCGCCTCGATCGCCGGCAGCACCGCCTCGATCTTCAGCGGGATGTCGACGTTCGCGTCAGTCGCGTGCATCAGCCCCTGCGCCTTCGCGAAGGCAGACTCCACCTCGACGCCCGCGCCCTCTTCCTTCTTGAACGCCTCGGAGTAGTCGAGCAGCAGCTTCTTCGCCTTGATGATGCTCTCGGAGTTCTCCTCGGAGATGCCTTGCATGTTCTTCACGATCACGTCCGGCTGCGTCTGGTCGATCAGCTCGACGAGCATCTGCTGCTGCTCCGACTCGAGCCGCGTGTAGTCGACGCGGCGGATCGCATTCGCGAGCAGTCCGCAATCCTCGACGTAGCCCTTCATCAGCTCGGAGTTGCGCCGCAGGAGCGAGACGGAGTTGTTCACCTGCTCCATCATCTGCGAGACCATCGACTGGTGGATGTCGCCGCGCGCGGTGGCGAGCTTGAGCTGGCTCTCATCGACCGCACCCTCGTGGCCGCCGCCCTTCGCTGCCAGATCCTTCGCGGCCGCCAGCTCGCTCTTGAGCTTCGCGAGCTGCTTGCGCAGATCGGCGATCTCGTCCTGCGCCGATTTGTAACGAGCCTCCCAATCGCTCGAGAGCTGTGAGCCGGCCGCAGATGTGCGCTGCTCTCCCTCGAGATTGTCGACCTTCGCCTTCAGATCATCGCGCTCGCGGATGATGTCGTCGTACGTCCCGCGGATCTTCGAGAGCTGCGCCTCGAGCTCTCCAGCGCGATCGATCGCGTCCTTCTCGCCGCTCGCGCGCGCGTCGCGATCTGCCTTGAGCATCGCAAGCTGCTTCTCGTGCGAATCGCGATCGCCGGTGTTGCGCAGAAGCTCCGAGAGCTGCCCCTCGAGCTTCGCCCGCGCATCCATCGCGTCGGTCATCGCCGTCTCGGCCTCTTCGAGCTGCCGACGCAGATCCTTGGTCGCGCCCTCGGACTGGTGCGCCTTGCCTTGCAGCGCACTCATCTCGTCCTTCGTCTTGGCGACCTCGGCCTCGAGCTTGTTGATCGAGTCCTGCATCTGCTTGGTGGCCTTCATCTGCTGCTCGACCGCCGCCGCGGCCTCCTCGCCGCCGCCGAGCTTGGCGATGATCGCGCGCGATTTTGCGATGTCCTGCACCAGATCGCCGCGCTCTTTTCCGAGCTGCGCGAGCTGCAGATTCTTCTGCTTCACCTTGTCGTTGAGCTCCTTCTCCTTGCCGGCCGCGGCGTTCGCGCCCTCGCGCAGAACCTTCAGCTCCTCCTGCAGCGCACTGTTCTTCTCATCGCGCGACTTGATCTCGCTCTGCACCTCATCTTCGCGCTCGGAGAGCATCTTGATGAGGTCGTCCTTTTCCTTGAGCTGGCGCGCGACGGTGTCGCTCTCGGCTCCGCGGATGGCGATGCGGTGCTCCATCTCCTTGATCTGCCGATGCAGCGTCTCGGTCTCGCGCCGCCGATCGGCCTCGATCGCCGCTTCCATGCGCTTTCGTTCGCGCTCGAGTTCGGCCGGCGAGTAGTAGGTCTCCTTCTCGTCGAGCTCCTTCTGGATGCGCTTCATCTCCTCGTCGCGCTGCTTGAGGAGCGTGCGCAGCTTCTCCGCATCGCTGCGTGCACCGGCAGCCGCTTCGTGCGCGGCCTGCTCCTGCACCTGCTTCATCTGCGCCTTGAGCTTGCGGTTCTCCTCTTCGAAGAACGACAGCTTGTTCTTCACCGTGACGAGCTCGGCCTCGTCCGCGGTGCGCACTTCGGCGCGCAGCGCAGGACCCGAGGGCCGGCGCGGCTCGGGAGCTTCCGCCGCAGGAGAGACCGCACGCGGAGGAAGTCCTCCACCGACGCGCGCCGAGCCGGTGATCGGACGCTGGGGCATCGCACCCCGTCCTGGCTGCGAGGCAGGGACGCGGGCCACGGGCTTGGGCTTGGGCGCGTCGCCGACGAATCGGGCCTTGGTCATCCCGAACGTGATCTCGTCGCCGTCGTTGAGCGACTCGCGATCGATGTCCTTGTCGTTGACGAACGTGCCGTTCGTCGAGCCGAGGTCCATCAGGTGCCAGGCACCGTCTTCGCTCCAGATCTTGGCGTGCTTCGACGAGACACCCTGATCGCCGATCTTGATTGCGCAGCTCGAGGCGCGGCCGATGAACGACTCGTCCGGCGGGAGATCGAATTCCTGTCCTTCGAGCGAGCCAGTCAGAATGCGCAGCAACGCCATCGTCGTCCCCGGTGTTGAGAGCTGGGCTTCAAGAAGGGCGCGGCGAACCAGCCATGCGACGCGCGCTCTTTGCGAGGGGCGGAAATTAGCCAGCCGGGTGGCCACACGTCAATCGCCAACCACCCGTCGCGTGATTGGACAAACCCGATGTCCCTTCAAACCGTTCCGCTCGACCGCGCACCTGCACGCCGCACGTTCACATCGCTTGACCCTCCTTGCTCACGCACGGTAGTTTCCGGCGTTCGTGTGCCAGCGGCCTGGCCAGACATCAAAGCGATAGGCGGATCGGTACATGCCTGAGAGTGACGTCGGGTCGTATTTCGGGAAATATTTCCTGCTCAAGAAGCTCGCCGCCGGCGGCATGGGCGAAGTTTTTCTCGCCAAGCAGCAGGGTCCCGCCGGGTTCGAGAAGATCCTCATCATCAAGAAGGTCCTCGCGCACCTCACCGAGAACAAGGAGTTCGTCGAGCTCTTCTTGAGCGAGGCGCGGCTCGCGGCGCGGATGAACCACCGCAACATCGTGCAGGTGTTCGAGCTCGGCGAACAGGACGGCAACTACTTCATCGCGATGGAGTACGTGCAGGGCAAGAGCCTGCGTGACGTGATCGACGCGGCGATCAAGCGCAAGGAGAAGATCGCGGGCGAGCTCTGCCGCAGTGTCGTCGAGCAGATCTGCGACGGTTCGGCCTACGCGCACAACCTCACCGATGTCGGCGGACGCTCGCTCAACATCGTCCACCGCGATCTCAATCCGCAGAACGTGCTCGTCAGCTACACCGGCGACGTGAAGGTCATCGACTTCGGCATCGCCAAGAGCGAGATGTCGACGGTCAAGACCGAAGCGGGGATGATCAAGGGCAAGTTCGTCTACATGAGCCCCGAGCAGACGCTCGCGAAGAAGCTCGACAAGCGCTCGGACATCTTCGCCATCGGCATCACGCTCTACGAGATGCTGACGGGCATCAACCCGTTCCACAAGAACAACATCGTCCTCACTCTCGAGGCGGTGCAGCGCTACGATCCGCCGCCGGTGAGCGAGTACGATCCGGCCTACGCGCCGTTCGATCCGATCATCGCCAAGGCGCTCGCGAAGGATCGCGACCGTCGATACAGCGACGCCACCGAGATGCAGGACGATCTGCGGCGTATCATCCTGCCGCCCGCGCCTGAGCGACTCTCGGTCTTCATGAGCCGGATCTTCCGGCAGCAGCTTGAGGAAGATCAGAAGCTGCTGAAGGACACAGATGCCGCTCGTGTGACTGCGGCAGCGAAGGCCTCGCGGACTCCCGCGAAGCCTGCGCCCGCGCACGCGGCCCCTGCCGAGCCCGCCGAGGGCGCGACGATGATGTTGCCGCAGGCCGCGAAGCCGGCGCCGAAAGCGGCGGTCAAGATTGCGCCCCGTCCTGCTCCGCGTGCTCCCGCGCCCCAGCCGCCGAAGAAGCCGGCGGGCGCTGGCGACACGCTGATGGACATGCAGGCGCCGATTCTTCCGCCGATGGACGACAATCCTGGCGCTACGGCGATGCTCAAGCCCGGGACGCCGCTGCCTCCGCCGCGTGCGGCGGCGCCTGCGGCGAAGAAGGTCACGCAGACGATGCCCGATGCGGAGATTCCGGCGCCCGAGGAGGGCGAGGGCAAGACCGCGTTTCTCGGTACCGCGCCGCCGCGTCCACAGACACCGCGCAAGGCTCCAGTGGCGCCGCCTCCTTCCTCGAGCAACGTCGGGGTTGGCGGCACGAACATCATGACGCCGGAAGAGTCTCAGGCGGCCCAGCGCGAGGCGCTCGCGAAGATGTCGGGTCAGGGCCACACGCCGCCGAGTGCGCGTGCGCATCCTCCCGCAGCGCGTCCCGCGGCAGAACCGTCGGCGCCCATCAGCCGCAAGAAGCTCTTCGTCGGAATGGGCGTCGCGCTCGTGGTCGTCATCATCGTCACGTCTCTCGTCGTCGCGTTCAGCGGTGGCGAGCAGGCTCATCCGAAGAAGAAGTCTCCAATCCCTGCGCCAGTCGCTGACACGGCGCCGCCCGCGCCGGAGCCGGTCGCGCCGACGCCGACCCCCGCGCCTCAGCCTGCACCCAAGCCGACTCCTGCTCCGGAACCAGTGAAGGCAGAGGAAAAGGCGCCGGCACCCAAGAGGGACGAGCCGAAGAAGGAGGAGGCGAAGAAGGAGGAGGCGAAGAAAGACGAGAGCTCGATCGAGCCTCCGAAGAAGGAGGATAAGAAGAAGCCGGCGGCAAAGGGGTGGACGTTCCTGGTCAACGTCGGCTCAAGCACCGCGCTCTCCTTCAATGGCTCCTCGATGGGCAAGGTCTCGGGTGCGCAGCGGCTCGCGCTCACCGGCGACACCGGTACGGTCGATATTGGCGATGAGACGACTCCCTACAAGGTTACGCTCGAGTACACGCGCGCAGACAAGGAGCTCGTGCTCAAGGTGAAGAGCGCTCCGTGGGCGATCGTCTTCGTCGATCAGGTGAGCAAGGCCAAGACGCCAGTGTCCGACGTCCACATCGGGGACAAGCTGACGCTGGTTGAGCTCAAGAAGCCGGGCCAGGATACGGGCATGCAGATCCGGCTTCGCTTCAGCGGCAGCAACTAGCTGGCAAGCGGCGCATGGACGGATCGCGCAGCGAGGGGCCGCGCATCGAGCTGGGAAGCGGCGCTACGCGCGTTGTCTTCCCGCTCGTCCTGCGCGAGACGTTGATCGGACGAATCGACTCGAACCACGTTGTTCTCGACCACGCGAGCGTCTCGCGCATCCACGCGCGCCTGCATCGCGTCGGCGATCGCATCGAACTCGAGGATTGCGGCTCGTCGCTCGGCAGCCAGGTGAACGGCGAGCTCGTCGACCGGGTGTTTCTCAAGCATGGCGACGTCGTCAAACTCGGCGCGGTCAGCCTCCTTTTCCTCGAGGATTGACGCGCTCGGGAACGCATCCGCACGCGGAGTGCTGCGAGCCCTTGATCACGCGCGCGTGCGTGCTATAAACCCCACACTCCGAATCAGATCCAGGTTGAGACTCCCAGCTGGAAGCTGGTGTGTTGCACGAATGTCGAAAGGGGTGGCTGTGACGGAACCCGAAGACCGCCTGGCCGAGCTGGAATCGGTCTGGTACGAGGTGATCGAGGCGGTCAACGCCGGCCGCACCAACGGGCTTGCGTGCCCCGAGTGCAATCACCCCGATGGTCTGTCGGTCGAGGAGACGGGCGGCAAGGTGATCCTTCGCTGCCCTGGCTGCAACCGCGTCGTCGAGGTTCAGGTCAACACCGCTTAGTCTCGAGAACGGGCTCTTCCTGATGAGCAACTTTCTAGGCGTCGGCTTCAAGTTTCCCATCTGCGTGGGTCCCAACGGCGGGATCCAGCTGTCGAAGTATGAGCAGAACATCGAAGAGGCGGTGCGCATCATCATCGGCACCGCACTGGGAGAGCGGCAGATGCGCCCCGACTGGGGCTGCCGCATCCACGACTTCGTATTCGCGCCGAACAACACCAGCACGCAGACTCTCGTCGGTCACCACGTCGAAGAGGCGCTCGCCAAGCACGAGTTCCGCATCCGCGACATCAAGGTCGAGGCGATGCCGGATCCCGATCAACTCGAGCGGATCCTCGTCGACGTGCGCTACATGATCCGCGCCACCAACAGCATTCACAACCTGGTCTTCCCCTTCTATTTGACTGGCAGCTAGAGAGCCTTTTTTCGCGCGCGGCGGGGCGGTATATGCGGCGCGAGTGCAGCTCTTAGAGAACGTATCCGAGGGTTTCGATGAGCCTCCCAGTACCGAATCTCGACGACCGCTCCTGGAAGCAGATCGTGGACGAGGCCGTGCGCCTCATTCCCCGGTATTGCCCCGAGTGGACCAACCACAACGCGAGCGATCCCGGCGTCACGCTCCTCGAGCTCTACGCGTGGATGACCGAAATGGTCATCTATCGACTCAACAAGGTGCCGGAGAAGAACTTCCTCACCTTCCTCGATCTGATCGGCGTGCGGCTGCAACCGCCCGAGCCGGCGCGCGCGGTGCTTGAGTTTACGGCGAGCGACGGCGTCGAGGGCGAGCTGGTCGTACGCAAGGGAACGCAGATCGCGACGCTGCAGGCGGGCGGCGGCGATCCGGTCACGTTCGAGACGCTGCGCGATATCACGCTGCTGGCCGTCAAGGTCACGCGCGCGGTGTCGAGCCACCGCACGACTGTGGCCGATCACACCGAAGCGCTCTTCACGGGCGAGGCCAACGAATCTCTCTTCGCGGGAGTGCAGGAGGTCGAGCGGTTCCTCTACGTCGGCGATGATCGCCTGAACGCGCTCAATGAAGAGGCCGCAGTCGATCTTCTCTTCGAGATGATGCCCGGCTCGTCTGGTCCGAGCATTCCGTCGATTACCGAGTGGCAATACTTCGACGGCAAGCGCTGGCGCGAGATGACCATTAACCGCGCCGAGAGCGACGCGCGCCGCATCGCATTCGGCAGCCACCCGGGCATCGAGAAGCAGATCGTCAACGGCAAGGAGACCTTCTGGGTGCGCGGCAAGCTCGCCGAGCCGCTCAAGGATCCCGCGTCGGTGCAGATCGATTCGATCCAGTTGCGCGTGGAGATTCTCGGCGAGGGAATGGCGCCGGAGACCGCGTTCGTCAATATCGGTAATTACATCTTCCTGCCGGTCGATCAGGGCAAGAGCTTCCACCCTTTCGGGGAGGAGCCGAAGTTTGATTGCGCGCTCTATCTCGGACATAAGGAGCTCTTCTCGGCTCCGGAAGCGCGCATCCGCATCGAGTCGCAGCTGGTTGAACCGTCGATTGTCCAGACGCCCGAGGCCAGCCCCGACTTAATGATTCATTGGGAGTATTTTAATGGTCGCAAGTGGGGCGAGTTGGGCCGCACGGGTGGCATGGGCGTCTCGGGAAACCAGGGGCCTTATAATTTCCTCGACAGCACCGGTGCGTTCACGCGCAACGGCTCGGTTACGTTCGATCGCCCCGTCGATATGTCCGAGGTTGAAGTCGGCGGCGTGAAGAACATGTGGATCCGCGCGCGCATCAACTCGGGCAACTATGGCGCGCCGGGCTCGTATGAAATGGTCGGGCAGAACTGGGTATTCAAGGAAGACCGCCCGCTGCGTCCGCCCTGCTTGAAGAGCCTCGTCTTCAAGTATGTGCGCGAGCCGAAGCCCATGCAGTACTGCATGAGCTACAACGACTTCCAGTATCGCGATCACAGCGAGGATCTGGCGACGCCGTACGTCTATTTCCAGCCGTTCCTTCCCGAGCAGGACGAGAGCCCGGCGTTCTATCTCGGGTTTGATAAGAAGCTCCCCCAGCGCACGATTCATCTCTATTTCGCGCTCGACGATCTCGAGAGCGCGGGCAGTGCGCAGCTCGGCGGCTCCGCTCCTGGTGCGGCCGAGGGCGAAGAGGAGAAGAAGGGTCCGCGCGTCGTCTGGGAGTATTGGGACGGTGGCCGCTGGGCCGATCTGCTCCCCGAGGACGGGACCTATGGGTTTACCCGTTCGGGATATCTCGATTTCGACGGCCCGAAGGGGCTCGAGAAGCGCTCGGTGTTTGATACCGAGGCCTTCTGGCTGCGCGCTCGATTGGAGTCGGGTGCTTACGATCTCCCGCCCAAGCTCAAGGCCGTTCTGGTGAATGCAGTCGACGCGATTAACGGCGTGACGATCGAGGAGATCCTCGGTTCCAGCGATGGCGCGCAGGATCAGAAATTCACGACCGCCAATGCGCCGCTGCTTGCGGGTCCGCAAGTCTGGATCCTTGAGCCCGACGCGCCGACGCCGGCTGATCGCAAGGTCATTCTCGAGCAGGAAGGCTTCGATGCCATCCATGCCGACGAGGATGGTCGCGGAACCTGGGTGCGCTGGCACGAGACCGAGAATCTCTTCGACTCGGAGCCGAACAGCCGCCATTACCTCTGCGATCCGATTAAAGGCGATATTACCTTCGGCGATGGGCGCAAGGGATATGTCCCGCCCAAGAGCCGCGATTCGGTCAAGATCGAATATCGAATGGGTGGCGGAGTCGCGGGCAACGTCGGGCCGCACACGCTGACGGTGCTCAAGCAGTCGGTCGCGTTCGTCTCCAATGTCGACAATCCGTTTCCTGCTTCGGGCGGCGCGGATCCGGAAACGATCGACGAGGCCAAGCAGCGCGGCACGTATGCGATCAAGAATCGCGATCGCGCGATCACCTCGGAGGATTACGAGCAGCTTGCGCTCGCGGCCAGCCGTCGCGTGGCGCGCGCCAAGTGCGTGCAGGGTTCGGATGGATCGATCTCGCTGCTGCTCGTTCCCAAGGCGGAGCGTGAAGATGGTGATGCCCGCGCTGTTCCTTCGCGCGATCTGATCGATCGCGTGGCGGCATATATCGATCGTCGCCGCCTGATTACCGCGCGCGTGAACGTCGGGAAGCCGAAGCAGGTTCCGCTCTCGCTCGAGCTCGTCGTTTCGCTCAAGCCGGGCGCAACGGCGGATCGCGTGAAGAGCGACGTGAAGGAGAAGGTCAAGCGCCTGCTCAATCCGCTGAAGGGCGGCCCCAAGGCGGACGGCTGGCCCTTTGGCCGCGCTGTCGGCAAGGCCGATCTCTATCCCGTCGTTGAAGGCGTCGAGGGCGTCGATCGCATCACCGATCTGGCGATCATCGACGAGAGCAAGCGGCTGCGCGTGGAGATGCTGAAGCTGGACGACGATGAGTTGCCGCAGCTGATCGGCATCGAGATCTACGACCGGGGATAGTTCCTTCCTTCGAATTGAACGCGATAGTTCGAACTATCCATAGATATCCAGGGTCCCATCGATATGGCTGAACAGAAACTCGAGCTCCTGCCGCCCATCGCCCCGCCTCTGATCGGTCTGCCGATCGGCCAGGCGCGGCGCGTGGCGAAGAAGCGCGCGGGCGCCACCATCGAGATTAAACTCGTGGAGAGCGAAGGGCCGGCGCTGACCGTCGTTCGCCAGTTTCCCGAGGAGGGCGACGAGCTCAACGACAAGCGGATCATCAAGCTCGAGATCGCGACGCGGCCCTGGATTCAATACCTGCCCGGTATCTATCAAGACGCAGATGAAGAGAACGCGGACTTCCTCCAGCGCTTCCTCTTGATCTCGCAGCAGCTCACGTCGGGCATTGAAGAGCGGCTCGAGTTTCTCCACGAGTTCTTCAGCCCGCGCACGACGCCCGAGAAGTTTCTCCCTTGGCTCGGCTCGTGGCTGGCGATGCCGCTGCTCGAGGGCTGGGACGAGGAGAAGCGTCGCGAGATCCTCCAGCGCACGCCGGAGCTCTATCGCCTGCGCGGGACGGCAAAGGGCCTGAAGCTTGCGCTGCGGCTCTTCGCTGACGTGAAGGCGGAGATTAAAGAAGGCGAATGGCCTTATCCGGGAATGGTGATCGGCAAGAGCTCGACGATCGGCATCGATACGACGCTCTCTCCTCCCGTCTTCATTTCGCAGTGCTTCTCGGTGCTGCTGCCCGACAAGAAGAACGAGGTGCCGCGCGAGAAGCTGCGCACGGTGCACGCGCTCGTCGAGACGGAGAAGCCAGCGCACGCGCACTACGCGGTGGTGTTCGAGAAGACGGAGCCGGTCTACGAGGCGGTTCCGTTCCTGCACATTGGCAAGGCGGCCCGGATTGGCGTCGATACGCGCATCGGTGGAACGGAAGACATTCCGCCGGTGCTCGATGAAGAGCTTCAGCAGTTGAAACAGGGGCGGCGCAACTAGACCTTTTCGCGTTTGACACAGACGCCCTCTTGATGTTGTGAGGGTGCCCACGATTTTGGAGGACGGACATGGCGGAGCAGGCCAATTTCAAGCGTATCAACTTCTTCGAAGGCTTCTTCACGACCGACGAAGACTGGAACGCAGCCGAGGCGTATCACCTCGAGAAGCGTCGACTGCATAACCGCGTTCTGCACACGCCGGGCGTCGTTCCCGTCGCGGCAGGCGGTCTTCGCGTGCAGGCGCGCGGACGCAGCGATCTCTCGTTCGAGGTTGCGCCGGGCTATGGCATCGACGGGCGCGGCAATGAGCTGGTGCTCCGCGATCCGGGCGTGAAGGTCGTCGAGGCGGACAAGCTCAAGCTGCCGCAGACCATCTACATCGCCATCAAGTACTTCGAGGAGCCGACCGACTTCATTGCGTACAAGGAGAACCCGCGTTTCAAGGGTCACCGGCGCATCGAGGAGAAGGTCAAGATCGAAGTCATGATGCGCGAGCCGGACGGCGTCGAGGCGCTCGAGCTCGGTCGCATCCGTCTCGAGGAGGGTGTGCGCGAAATCCGCGACGCGCTCGACCCGCGCGTGCCCGGCCCGGGCGAAATCGATCTGCGCTTCGTTCCCATCGCGGGATATGCCGGCAGCCACGCGACGCCGCAGCTGCGCAATGAGATCGCCAATGGCCTCTCCGAGAAGGCCGTGCTCTCGGCGCTCCTGGCCAAGCTGGGCGTGGTCCCGGCGAACTATCTGCGCCAGGCTGTTCTCGCCGCGGAGCTGCTCAACTCAAGCAACGGCATTGGCCCGTTCAATCTCGCCGACTGCCTGCTCGCGATCGTCGAGCTCGAGCGCGAGATGATCGAAGCGATCGAGAAGGACTTCCCGCAGATCGCCGCGCGCAAGGGCTTCGCTGATTACAAGAAGGCGCTCGAGGCGCTCACCAAGGTCGTCCGCGATCGCCCGCGCGATGCGGACGGATGCATGGGTGTCGCGCGCTTCCTCAACGCGAGCAACCAGGCGCTCACGCCGATCGTCAAGGAGAAGCTTGCACCGACGCAGAAGACGAACGCGAAGGGCGAGCAGGTCACCTGGAAGGACGTCGTCGTCCGCTCGAAGGACTTCCCGGAAGAGCTCAACATCGACGGCTCGAACTTCACGCGCGTCGATCATCTCCAGCTCGTCAACGACGAGTCGGAGAAGGCGCACAAGTTCGCCATCGAAGGCCAGAAGGATATGTGGAAGAGCCGCCAGACCTTCACCTATCCCGATAAGGAGTCGGTTGCCGACTCAGGCGTCGCTTATATCGGCGGCCAGGCGAAGTGGCAGGTGCACAACCTCAAGCCCGGCAAGGATATGATCGTCATCAAGCGGTTCGATGCGATCTTGGGCGAGCAGATCTGCGATATCCTCGTCGATAGCAAGAAAGTCGGGCAGTGGAAGGTCACGGAGGCGGATCGCAAGCACCGCTGGCGCAACCACTACTTCCTCGTGCCGGGCACGTTCATTACCGCGGAGACCATCGAGATGGTTTCCAAAGCCGTCTCGGCAGAGCGCGACATCAACATGTTCCAGCTCTGGTTCTATCAGCCGGCTTAAGCTGCTTAGCTCGTTGCTTGAAAGGATTGGGGACCGCCCATGATGGTAATGATTTTCGATCGAGTGCTGTCGCTGTTCACCAACCGCCAGGGCGGTTCGGGTAAGGGGAAGGTCTGCCCGAACGGCCACGTCATGCAGCCCTCGTGGGATATCTGTCCCTATTGCCAGCAGATGCAGGAGTCGATGCGCAATGCTGGTGGCGCTGGCGGCGGGGGTGGTGGTGGTGGCGGTGGCGGCGGTGGCGGGATGGATATGAGCGGCGGCATGGGCGCGATGGCGGCCGGCGGCGGCACCGTGATGGTCAACGCGTCGGAGATCAGCAGCTCCGGCGCGGAGAAGGGCCGCGGCTCGGCCGACAAGTCGCGTGAGGTCTGCGGCTGGCTGGTCGCGCTCAATGGCCAGCACAAGGGCGAGGACTTCCGCCTGCGCATTGGCAAGAACGTGATCGGCACCGCTGCTGATTGCGACATCGTGCTTTCGGATAAGAAGCTTTCGCGCAAGCACGCGACCATTCGCTACGAGGGCGGAGAGTTTCAGATCGCTGACCTCGACTCGTCGAACGGCACGCACGTGAACGACGAGAAAGTGCAGAAGCACGACCTGATCGACAACGACATCATCAAGCTGGGCGACATCGAGTTTGAGTTCAAGTGCCGTGCGATGCGCGCGCGTCGCGATTAAGCACCTTTTCGCTTTGAGAAGAGATCCGTGATGACGTGCTCCATTCGTGCCTTCCGGCTTGGCCTCGTTGCATTGGCCGCGCTCCTTCTTTCCCCGACGCTCGCGCTCGCTGCGGGCGCAGCGCTCACCATCCAGCAGGTCGAGCTGCGCCAGAAGACGTGGCCTCACGGCCGCGCCTACGTGAACGTGATCGGCAGCACTGGCTCTCCGTTTCAGGGCCTCTCCGCCGATCTGTTCAAGGTCTATGAAGGCGGCAACAGCGGGACCTCGAAGATCCTCCACGTCGATACGCTCGAGGCCGCGCAGACCGGCGCGAGCATCGTCGTCGTCGTGCAGGCGTCCGGCGCGTGGATGGGAATTCAGGAGGACGTGAAGAAGGCGGTCGCGGCCTTCGTCAACGGACTCGGCGAGAAGGATCAAGTTGCGGTCGTCGATTACGCAGAGTCGGCCGAGACGCTCGCGCCTTTCTCCGCCGAGAAGGGCGACGTGGCCGGGAAGGCCGCCAAACTCACCGCCAATGGACGCAGCTATCTTCTCTATGACGGATTATCGCAGGCGCTGTCGCTCTATGCCTCCGCAGCCGCGCCGGGCAAGGGCGCCGCATCGACCGAAGGCAGCCTGCTTCCCGTCGCGAAGGCGATCATCGTCATCTCCGACGGCCGCGACAACGGCAGCGCCACCGACGTCGAGAAGGTGATTAACGACGCCGTCAAGCGCAAGATCCCGGTCCACTGTGTCGGCCACTCGGAGCTTGGCGACGACAGCCTGCACGCGCTCGAGGAGATCGCGCACCGCACGGGCGGAACGTACAAGGCCGCGCCGGGCGTGGACGACATCAACAAGTCGCTCACGGCGATCAAGGATTACATCTACAAAATGTACGTCGTCGAGTGGAAGACCGACCTTCCTCATGATGGCAAGGAGCACAAGATTGAGATCGCGCTCGAGACCGATGGCGGCGCGAATCTGCGCGCATCGCTGGTCACGAAGACGCCCGACTTCATCGACTGGATCTTCATCGGCATCATCGCGGGCTCGATCCTTCTCGTCATCATCATCATCGTCGTCGTCTATATCCTCACGCGCCCCAAGCCGATCCCGCCGCGCTTCTGTCCGGTCTGCAAGCGCGAGCAGATGCCCGATTGGGAGATCTGCCTCTTCTGCCTCAAGGCGGCGAAGGCCCGCTTCCAGGTTCAGAAGGGCGCGCAGAAGGGCAAGGTCTATCCGCTTGTCGGCAAGATCGTCAGCATCGGGTCTGGCCCGGAGACGAGCATCCGCTTGATGGACGGCGCGATCTCGGGCAAGCACGCGGGCGTTGCGATCGACGACAACAAGTTTGAAGTCGTCGATCTCGGCTCGAAGAACGGCGTGCTCGTCAATGGCAAGAAGACGCCGCGCCGCTTCCTGCGCAACGGCGATATCGTCACGCTCGGCACGACGGAGCTCAAGTTCGAGAGCACCATCCAGACCGCGGGCGACGAAGACGCGGACGATTAAGGCATTAAATCAGGCAATGTGCCGCTATGCCTTGCAGGGCGAGGCACAGCGCACTCAACCCGAGGACCTGCTGGCGCGAATGTACGTGTTCGAGCGTCGCCTCATCGAGGCGTTCGAGCAGGACGCGCGCGCCGCAGTTGTCGCCGTGGTCACCTTTGACGGCGTACGCCAGTGGTTGATCTACACGCGAGACCCGGAGGAGTGCGGTCCGCGTATTGGCGCGATGCCTCAGGAGTCGAAGCCGTATCCGATCACATTGCTCTCCCAACGCGACCCAGCGCGCGTGTACTTGCGTGAGGTGGCCGACTGTTCACTCGACATGGGTCTGTGCAGGACGTCCGTCGACTGACTCTGGGGGGATTACCGCTCCTCAAGCCCGCCGACGAGCGTGCGCCAATCCGAGTACGCATCGCGCCACGGATGCAGCGGTTCGATCCGAGCCTCGCCAAGCTGCGTGATCTCGATCCATTCGGGCCGTTCAACCAACTCGGCGAGCCGCAGCTGCCGCTCGTGCTGCAGGATCCCGACGCCGTGAATCCAGTATTGGAACTCGCCGAGCTCCGGCGGCGTCTCGAGTTTCTTCACGTCGCGGCGAATCATCATCTGCGCGCGGCAACGCAGAATGATTAACCATTTAATCTCGCGGTCCTCGCGGAAGGGAAATGGATAGAACGCGCCCAGCCTGGCTTCGCGGAATTCGACCCACCAATAGCTGAACCATTCATTCTGCAGAGGGCCCAATCCCCAGAGCCGGATAAAGGGCGTCCAGCGTCGATAGAAATCGCGGTCGTAATCTGCGAGATACCAGCTGGGAAACTGCGGCTGCGGGCGGGCCTCGATGATTCGCTCGTTGGGCAGATCTCCGGTGCGCGGATCGATTCGGAAAGCACTCCCGTCGACATAAGAAAGCGGCGCGCGACCGATCGGCGTGCGCGGTCGAAGATAGCGACCCGGCGCAGGAGGTGGCGGGCGATCGCAGGTTGTCTTGGGCGCGTCGCGCTCGCTTGGCGTCAGGCCGGCATCGTCGATGCGGAAATTTGCCGGGCGCGCGACATCCAACTCAACGAGCGATTGCAACTCGATTGGCAACGGCGCTGCAGGCGGACGCGCGGGACGAGCCCAGGTGAAGCGCGACGCATCTGGAGCGGACAGTTGCTGGTTGCGCGGCGGAGGCGCGAAGTTCGCGTCGAGTCCGAGCGAGGCTGGGCGCAGCGCAGAGAGATCGGGTCGCTCCTTGAACAGCGCGAAGACGATCGGCCGCACCAGCGCGGGTAGGAGCCGCTCGGTCGAACAGATCAGCGGCCTGCCGAGCATCCGCGATGGTGGCTTCGCGAGGACGAGCGGCGCGCCACGGGCGTCGAGCCGGAACGCAGAGAACTGGAGCGAAGCGAGCGCCGGTTGCCGCGGCAGAGATGCAGCGCGAAAGAGCAGCGCGGGCTGCGCGCCGGGGCGACGAATGGCATCTGCGCCGAGGGGCAGCGACCAGCAATCGCGCGAGGATGCCTCTGGTTCAAGCGGGCCAGGGGTGCGAAGCGCGATCGGCAGAGACGGGCGCACGCCGGAAAGCTCGCCCGCGACGGCCTGCCGTGCGCGTGGCAGCGCAGCCGCAAGCAGATGTCGCGCGGTCCTACGGGAGAGCCATTGCGTGAGCCGCTCGATGAACCACCGCAACGGACCAGGAAGCATCACGGGCCGTCACCGCGTCGCTTCGGCACGGGTTCCGCGCTTGCCCCGTGCTGCTCCGCTGCGCCGCGCGAGTTCGCGCTCGACGGCTCCCCTGTCTGGCGCTGTCCACGCAGCGAATCCGCTACGGGCACGAGCTCATCGAAGAGCGCCCCGAAATGCACGGTTCCGTCGACGTCGATGTAGATGCTCGCGCGCACCGGCAGCCGTAGCGGCGGCTCCATCGCCGTCCCTTGCCCGACCGGATCGAACTCCTCGTTGGTGCCCACGCAGGCCAAACTCTAGCAGCAGCGCTCCCTCTGGCCCAAACCACCGAAAGCGCATTTTCTCTGAAAACCAGCGCAACCGGATGGGACGACGCCACATTTTGGCCATCCCCTTGACCGACACCGCTCCGGTCATAGATGATGCGGCCGTCCCACGACTGTCCTCAAAGTGCAGTGGTAGCGCCGCTGTAGCCGCCCGACGGGAGCTTAATCTTGGCCAATGACACTTCGTCGATGGTGCCTGACTTCCAACTCTCGGTCGACGGCACTGCCGCCGATCCCGAGATGAAGGCATCGGTCATCGGCATCCGCGTCACCGACGACATGGACAAGGCGGGGCAGTTCCAGATCCACCTCTCGGATGCGGGCAACAAGTATTCCAAGGGCGACACGTTCAAGGTCGGCACCAAGATCGAGATCAAGCTCGGTTATCAGGGAAAACTGACCAGCGTCTGCAAGGCCGAAGTTGCGACGCTGGAGATGGTGTTGTCGCCGGATGGTCCCTCACGCCTTGTGGTTGCGGGCTTCGATCAAGGCCAGACCTTTTCGAAGGGCACGGTTACCAAGACCTATAAGGACGTAAAGGATTCCGATCTCGCGCAGCAGATCGCGCAGCGCAACGGCCTGCAATGCGATGTCGAGGATAGCAAGGTCGTCCACGATTACGTCCTGCAGAACAACCTGACCGATTACGATTTCCTCGCCCAGCGCGCGGCGCTGGTTGGATATCGATTCTTTGTTGACGATACCAAGCTGATATTCAAGACGCCGCAGGTCAAGGGCGATGCGGTTGCGACGCTGACCTGGATGCAGAACATCGGGCGGTTTATCCAGGAAGTGAATACCTACGACCAGGTGTCGAAGGTAACTCCGACCGGTTGGGACATGACGAAGAAGGCTGCGCCCACGCCGCAGAAAAGCAAGAAGGGGGACGAGTTCGGCACGATGGGCGGCACCATGACGGGTGCCGAGTTGGTGAAGAAGATGTTCGGCGAGGCGGAGAAGTTCAATACCACCGCGTCGGGCCAGCAGAACCTTCTCGAGGCGGTTGCCAAGGCTGAGTTTAATAAGCGCGCCGGCGCATTCGTTTCTGCGGAAGGGCGCATCACCGGCGATCCGTCGGTCCGCGCCGGTTCGGTGATCGACGTCCAGAAGGCCGGCAAGCGCGTCGACGGACAGTATTACATCGTTCGCACCAACCATATCTTCTTCTCCGACTCGGGTTACGCGACCGAGTTTAATGCCCGCCGGTACACGATTAACAAGCGCGCGGCGCCGGTGAAGGATCTCACCAAGTTCACGAAGGAGCTGGCGGACGCGGCGAAGAAGGCTGAGGAGATCGCAGAGAAGATCAAGGACGCCGCGAGTTGGACGCTCAAGGCTGCGCGCGAGGCCGCGAAGAAGGCGCAGGTCGCGTTCGATGCCGCCAAGAGCGGCATGGACACGATTAAAGATGCGCTGAGCCAGGTCAAGAAGGAGGCGGGCGCAGATGCCGAGAAGACGCTGAAAGGCCTCGAGGCGCAGATATCGACCATCAAGGCCCATCTCGGGGATGCGGTCGCAAAGGTTTCCGAGGCTGCGACCGAGGCGGGGAATGCGGCGCAGGACGACGCAAAGAAGGCGTTGACCGCTGCGCACGAGGCTGCAGACAGCGTCGTGCAGATCGCGCAGAACGCGTTTCAGCATCTGCTCGACGGATTCGATGCGGTCAAGGCCGCGGCGCAGGACGCCGTGCAGACTGCGAGCAAGGAGATCTCAAGCGCCGTCCAGGTGATTAAATCGGCGCTGACGACCGCGGCCGAGATGGCAATTACCATCGGTAAGGCCGGAATGACGCTCGCGCAGGCCGCGCTGATCAAGGGCAAGAGCGCGATTGAAATGTGCGCCGCGTCGGCCGTCTCAATGGCACAGGGCCTGATTGGCGGCCTCGGTGGCGACCTTTCCAGCATCATGTCGACCGTCTCGGCCTCGGGCGCATCAGCGCTCACGTCGGTGACCTCTGCGATTGCCTCTGGCGCCCAGCACGCGCTCGACCTGGCGAAG
Organism: uncultured delta proteobacterium; assembly: GCA_903911145.1. Classification (GTDB taxonomy): domain Bacteria; phylum Myxococcota; class Myxococcia; order Myxococcales; family 40CM-4-68-19; genus CAIWCD01. The sequence continues at coordinate 222,170 of CAIWCD010000024.1, forward strand.
ACCGCAGTCAGCAACGCGCTCGATGCCGTCAAGAAGGCGAAGGACGCGGTCACAGGCGCGATGGATAATTTGAAGCACACCATCGGCGACAAGCTGAAGGGATATATCGATCAAGCCAAGGGCCTGATGAACCAGGTCAAGGGTAAGATCGACGAGTACAAGAAGAAGTTCGAGGAGATTAAAAACAAGGTTGAAGACACGATTAACAAGTACGGCGGCAAGTGGATTGCCGCTGGTATCTACATCAAGGAACACGGGCAGAAGTGCTATGACGCCGGTAAGAAGTGCCTCGATGCGTGCAAGACCGCAATTGAGGATCTGAAGCAGAAGAAGTGGGACGATGCGGCGAAGCAGCCCGATACGATTAAGTCGAACTTCGCGACGGCGAAGACTGAAGCCGAGAACGTAACCAATAAGCTTCAGGAGGTGGTGAATGACCTCCCGGACAGCGTCAAGGAGACGCTGCAGAAGATTGTCCAGGGAGTGAAGGATTGGGTTGAGAAGGGCGATGGCACCGTCCAGAAGACGCTGCAGGCGATCATCGCGAAGGTCGGCAAGCTCGCGAAGGAGGCGCAGGAGTATTACGAGAAGGCGAAGGCCCTCTACGATCAGGCCAAGGCTGCCTACGATAAGTATAAGGGGATGTTCGAGCAGTTGAAGGATTTCTATGAGGCGGCGAAGGAGACCTACTCCTACGGCGAGAAGGCTTGGAATGACGGCAAGGCCGCCGTTGCGAAGTGCAAGGATGCGCTCGCCAAGGTCGAGAAGCGCGACTTCGATGGTGCAAAGAAGGATGGCGAGGACGCCAAGACGCAGTTCGAAGCCGCGAAGGCCGATGCCGAGACCTGTTATGCGAAGGCGAAGGAGGCTTACGAGAAGCTTCCCGAGACGGTCAAGAACGCGCTCGCGCAGTTGGTTGATAAGCTGCAGGGGCTGATGTCGACGGGTGACTCGACGCTCGCCAAGACGCTCGCCGAGATTGAAAAGAAGATCGGCGATATGGCCCAGAAGGCCGAAGCGTTCGCCGGCGAGGTCGAGAAGAAGGTCGGCGAGTACAAGGCCAAGTTCGATGAGTACAAGAAGGACTTTGATCAGATTAAAAAAGTGATCGAAGAGGGCAAGGCCGCAGTTGATGCGGGTAAGCTCGCTTATGAAAAGGGAAAGGCCTGTTTCGATAAGGTGAAAGACGGAGTCGCGCAACTCGAGAAGCACGACGTCGATGGCGCGAAGAAGACGGCGACTGAAGCGCAGGTGCTCTTCGATGAAGCGAAGACCGCCGCCGAAGATTGCTATGCAAAGGCCGAGAAGGCGATTAACGACGTTCCCCAGGATGTGAAGGATATCATCCAGGGGATCGTTGATAAGGTGAAGTCGTTAATCCCCGCAGGAGGCGGCAGCGGCGGCGATAGCGCATTCAGCAAGTTCCTCGCGGAGATTGAAAAGGGAATCGGCGCGGCGGCGCAGGAGTGCAAGGAACTCGCGACGAAGGCGAAGGACGTCTTCGAAAAGGCCAAGGGCGAGTACGAGAAGCTCAAGGGTGATTTCGATAAGATCAAGGACCTGATTGGCAAGGCGCTCGAAGCCAAGGAGCACGGCGAGAAGGCCTGGGACGCGGGCAAGCAGACGATCGAGAAGGCGAAGGACGCGCTCGATAAGCTGTTTAATGCGCACGATACCGATGGAGCGAAGGCCGACGTCGAGGCGGCGAAGACAACCTTCGAGACGGCAAAGACCGAAGCAGAGGCCTGCTATAAGGCGGCTGAAGACGCGCTCAATGACGTGCCGCAGGACGTGAAGGATGCGATCCAGGCGGTCGTCGATAAGGTGAAGGCGCTGATTGCGTCATCGGGCGATGGTAAGGATTCCGCGCTGGGTCGCGCGATCGCTGAAATCGAAAAGGGCATTGGCAAGGCGATCGAAGAGGCGAAGACGCTGGTCGCGAAGGCGAAGGGCGTCTTCGACCAGGCCAAGACCGAATACGACAAGCTCAAGGGTGATTTCGATAAGATTAAAGAGTTCGTTGGCGATGCGCTCGCGGCAAAGGAGCACGGCGAGAAGGCCTGGGAGGCCGGCAAGCAGACGATCGAGATCGCCAAGGGGGCATTTGAGAAGCTCTTCAAGTCGCACGACTACGACGGCGCGAAGGCGGATGCAGAGAAGGCCAAGACGTCCTTTGAGACGGCGAAGACCGAGGCCGAGGCCTGCTATGCGGCGGCAGAGAAGGCGCTTGCCGATGTTCCGCAGGACGTGAAGGATGCGATCAACGCAATTGTAACCAAGGTCAAGGACCTGCTTGATAAGTCCGGGGGCGCGACTGATTCGCCCTTGTCTCGGCTGCTCGCGGAGATTGAAAAGGGCGTTGGCGCCGCGATTGACGAAGCGAAGAAGTTGGTCGCCGAGGCGAAGACTACGTTTGATAAGGCCAAGAGCGAATACGATAAGCTCAAGGGTGATTTCGATAAGATCAAGGACTTCGTCCAGGATGCACTCGCGGCCAAGGAGCACGGCGAGAAGGCCTGGAACGCGGGCAAGCAGACTGTCGAGACGGTGAAGGACGGCCTCGATAAGTTATTCAAGGCGCGCGATTACGAGGGCGCGAAGGCCGACGCAGAGAAGGCAAAGACTTCATTTGAGACCGCCAAGACCGAGGCCGAGGCGTGCTATGCGGCGGCCGAGAAGGCGATTGCCGATGTCCCGCAGGACGTCAAGGACGCCATCACCGCGATTGTCGCGAAGGTGAAGGAGTTGCTCGCCAAGACGGGCGGGTCGAACGACTCACCGTTCTCGCGGTTCCTCGCGGAGATTGAGAAGGGCGTCGGCAAGGCCATCGACGAGGCGAAGAAGCTCGCCACCGAGGCAAAGGAAACCTTCGACAAGGCGAAGGCGGAGTACGACAAGCTCAAGGGCGATTTCGATAAGATTAAGGACTTCGTCCAGGATGCGCTGGCGGCGAAGGACCACGGCGAGAAGGCTTGGGCCGCGGGCAAGGAGACCATCGATACAGTCAAGGGCGCGGTTGAGAAGCTCTATAAGGCGCAGGATTACGACGGCGCGAAGGCCGATGCGGAGAAGGCGAAGACCTCGTTCGAGACCGCAAAGACCGAGGCCGAGGCCTGCTACGCGTCGGTTCAGAAGGCGATCGCGGATGTGCCGCAGGACATCAAGGACGTCCTGCAGTCGCTCGCGGACAAGATTAAGGACATGGTCGGCAAGGTTGGCGGCTCGAATGATTCGCCGCTCTCCAAGCTGCTTGCGGAGATTGAGAAGGGCATTGGCGCGGCCATCGCGGAAGCAAAGAAGTTGATGACCGAGGCGAAGAGCACGTTCGAGAAGGCCAAGAGCGAATACGATAAGTACAAGGGTGATTTCGATAAGATTAAGGAGTTCGTGACCGACGCGCTCGCGGCCAAGGATCACGGTGAGAAGGCGTGGAACGCGGCGAAGGATACGGTCAATACGGTCAAGGGCGCGTTCGAGAAGCTCTATAAGTCGCACGATTACGACGGTGCGAAGAGCGACGCGGATAAGGCCAAGAGCTCTTACGAGACGGCGAAGACCGAAGCCGAGGCCTGCTATGCCGCGGCCGAGAAGGCGATTGCCGATGTTCCGCAGGACGTGAAGGACGCGATCCAGGCGATCGTGACCAAGCTCAAGGAGTTGATGCCGAAGGCCGGCGGCAGCGACGACTCCGCGCTCGGGAAGCTGCTGGCTGAGATCGAGAAAGGCGTTGGCGCGGCGATTGCCGAGGCGAAGAAGTTCGCGGAGGAGGCTAAGAGCGCGTTCGATAAGGCCAAGAGTGAGTACGATAAGTATAAGGGCGATTTCGATAAGATTAAGGAGTTCGTCAAGGACGCGCAGGAGGCGAAGGACCACGGCGTCAAGGCATATAATAAGGCGAAGGACCTGCTCGGAAAGTGCAAGTCGGCGCTCGATAAGGCCAAGAAGCACGACTATGCTGGTGCGGAAGGCGATGGCAAGGCTGCGCAGTCGTCGTTTAATGAGTGCAAGACGGAAGCGGAGGCTTGCTATGCTTCGGCCGAGAAGGCTTATGCGGATCTGCCGCAGGACGTAAAGGACGTGCTGCAGGGCGCAGTCAATAAGATCAAGGCGATGGTTGATAAGGCGGGCGGCAGCAGCGACTCCGCGCTTTCGCGCACGCTCGCCGCAGTGGAAAAGAAGATTGGCCAGATTGCTGATGGGGCGAAGAAGCTTGCCGAGCAGGTGAAGTCCAAGGTCGACGAGGCGAAGTCGTTCTATGACGCGCATAAGGGCGATATCGATAAGTTGAAGAACTTTATCGATGACGCGAAGGACGCGCGCGATCACGCGGCGAAGGCGATCGATCTCGCCAAGCAGCTGCTGCCGAAAGTGAAGGACGCGCTCGCCAAGGCGAAGGCGAAGGATTGGGATGGTGCGAAGGCTGCGCTCCCCGATATCGAGGCGCAGGGCAAGGAGCTCGCGACCGAGGGGCAGGCGGCAGAGGCCGCGGGCCAGAAGGCCTACAACGACCTTCCCGACTCGGTGAAGCAGGCGCTCGCGTCGCTCGTGGACAAGGTCAAGGAGCTCGTCGCGCATCACCAGAAGGCGGCCTCAGACGCGACGAGCGCGATCCAGGCGCAGAATCCGGATGCGGCCTCGAAGGCCTCGGATGCGGCGACGAGCAACGTCGGTGCAGCAGCGACTGCGGCTGACGGCGCGACCAGCACGGTGCAGAGTACGGCCGACGCGGCCAAGAGCGACATCGGCGGCAAGCTGCAGTCCGTTCAGACGCAGATTGAGGGTGCGCTCGGCAAGGTCGCTGGCGCGCAGGACAAGTCGGCGCAGTCGGCGCAGAGTTCGTGGGACTTCATCCTCGATAAGGCAAAGCAGTATCTGGCCGAGGCGAAGACGGTAGATGCCGAGGTGCAGAGCGCGGTCAAGACCGCGCAGGATGCTGTCGCGCAGGTCAAGGGCTCGTTCGCGAAGGCCGCGACGAAGCTCGATCCGATCCTCGCCAAGATTCAGGAAGTGGCCACGCAGGCGGGTACGCTGATCGACGAGGCCTCGAAGGCGGTCGACGAGCTCTCGAGTGCGAACATCGAGGCGATCGCGGCCGACGTTGAAGCGTTTATTCAACTCTGTGAAGGGGATTCGTCGGGCATTAAGAAGTTAATCGAGGATGCGGCCAGCAAGGCGCTGTCGCGCGTCACGGGCGTGATGGATTCGGTCAAGAAGGGCGTCGAGGATTCGATCGGCAAGGCGCAGGGCCTGCAGCAGCAGGGAGCCAAGGTCGCCGATCAGGCCAACGGCTGGTCGAAGGACGGCGCGCAGAGTGCGCTCGACGCGGCCAAGAGCGCATTTGCCGATGTCGAGAAGGCCTACAACGACGCGAAGACCCAGTACGACACGCTGACGAAGGAGGTTCCGACGCTCGCCAAGCAGTATGGCGATCAGGTCGTGGCGCAGGCGAAGCAGGCCTACGACACGTCGAAGAATCTGCTTGAGAAGGCGCAGAGCGCGGTTACCGATCTCGCCAAGAGTGACATCGACGCGGCCCGCACCTCGGTCGACGGCATCGTCAGCACCGCGACGGCCGGCATCGAAGACCTCAAGAGCAAGCTCGACGCGACGGCCAACAGCGCGAAGACGAACGTGACGAATCTCGTCGAGGGCACCAAGCAGAACGTCGAGGCGCTGCTCGCGAAAGTGAAGGAGCTGGCGACGCATGGCCAGGGCGTTGCGGACAAGGCCAGCGCCTGGTCGAAAGAGGGCGCTCAGACGGAGCTCGATCAGGCCAAGAGCGTCTTCGCCGACGTGGAGCGCGCGTTCAACGACGCGACCGCCAAGTACAACGAGCTGAAAACCCAGGTTCCAGCGCAGGCCAAGGCGTTCGGCGATCAGGTTCTCGCGCAGGCGCAGAGCGCGTACGACACCGCGAAGAGCGTCGTCGCGAAGGCCGAGAAGGCCGTCTCCGATCTCGCCAACAGCAGCATCGATGAGGCGCAGAGCGCGGTCGACTCCACCAGCAAGACGGTGCAGACCGGCATCGACGATCTGAAGGCCCAGTTCGATTCAGCGGTGAAGAAGGCCAAGGAGATCATCACGCAGCTTGTCGATGGAGCGAAGGCGGCAGTCGACGCCGTGCTCGACGGCGGCAAGCAGCTTCTGCAGTTTGGTACCGACGTCGTCGATCAGGCAGACGCGTGGGCCAAGGACAAGGCGCAGAGCGCACTCGATCAGGCGAAGGCGAAGTTCGCCGAGGTCGAGAAGGCCTACAACGACGTGAAGGCCAAGTACGAGGAGCTGCTCAAGCAGGTTCCCGTTCAGGCCAAGCAGTTTGGCGAGCAGGTTCTTGCGCAGGCGCAGAAGGCCTACGACACCGCGAAGAGCATGGTCGACAAGGCGCAGGCTGCCGTCGAAGATCTTGCCAAGAGTGCGCTCGAAGAAGCGCGCACCGCCGTCGACGCGGCCAACAAGCACGCGCAGGCCGGAATCGATGAGGCCAAGCAGCACGTTGATGCCACGGCCAACGACGCGAAGACGATGGTCTCGAATCTCGTCGATGGAGCAAAGGCGAACATCGACGCGCTCCTCGTGAAAGCGCAGGAGCTTGTCCAGCACGGCCAGGATGTCGCGGACCACGCAGCGGCCTGGTCGAAGGACGAGGCGCAGCGCGCGCTCGACAGCGCGAACAGCGTCTTCGCGGAGATCGACAAGGCGTTCAACGACGCGAAGGCGAAGTACGCAGAGCTCGAGAAGACGGTTCCCGCCCAGGCCAAGGCGTTCGGCGAGAAGGTGCTCGCCGAGGCGCAGACAGCCTACGACACCGCGAAGTCGGTCGTCGACAAGGCGAAGGCCACCGTCGAGGACCTCGCGAAGAGTGCGCTCGACGACGCGCAGGCCGCGACCGACAAGGCGAGCCAGATCGCGCAGGCCGGCATCGATGACGTGAAGGCGCAGCTTGACAAGAGCGCCGAGGACGCGAAGGGGATCGTCGGCACGCTCGTGGACGGCGCCAAGAGCGACGTCGAGGCGCTGCTCGCCAAGGTGCAGACGCTGCAGCAGCACGGCCAGGATCTCATCGATCACGCCGATGCCTGGGCGAAGGACAAGGCGCAGAACGCGCTCGCTGACGTGAAGAATGGCTTCGCTGATGCGGAAAAGTCGTTCGAGGACGCGAAGGCCAAGTGCAGCGAACTGGTCAACAACGTTCCGGGCCAGGCCAAGGAGTACGGCGATCCGATTCTCGCGCAGGCGCAGGCCGCCTACGACATGGCCAAAAGCCTCGCGCAGAAGGCGGAGGCCGCCGTCAGCGATCTCGGCGCGAGCGAACTTGCGGCCGCGCGCGATGCCGCCACGACCGCGCAGAAGAGCGCACGGGCCGGCATGGACGACGTGGGCTCGACGCTCGCGCAGAGCACGCAGAAGGCCCAGAGCACGGCCGGTACCCTCATCGACAGTGTCAAGCAGCAGGTCGAGCACGCGCTGGCGAAGGCGCAGGAGCTCCAGCAGCACGCCCAGACGACAACCGACCATGCGCTCAACTGGTCGAAGGACGACGCGGCCAAGGCGGTCGCGGATGCGCAGAGCGTCTTCAGCGAGTGCCAGGCGGCCTACCAGGCGGCGCAGAAGTCAGCAGGGGATCTCGCTGACCACATGGGCGAGAACGCGAAGGCGGCGGCGGCACCGATCCTCGAGCAGGCGAAGACCGCCTACGACACGGCGAAGGCGCTGCTCGACAAGGCGAAACAGGCCGCGGGCGAGCTCGACAACAGCAATCTCGATGAAGTGAAGAAGGCCACCGTCGCGGCGCAGAGCGAAGCAACGACAGGGCTCGACGATGCGCAGAAGCAGTACGCCGACAAGGGCGGCGCTGCGAGCACCGACATCAACACGCGCGTCGAGGACACCAAGAAGCAGGTTCAGTCGGCGAACGACCTGCTCACTCAGCTCGTGCAGCACGCCAAGGACATCGCAGCGAAGGCGCTGGGGCGCACGCCCGACGACGCGAAGAAGACGCTCGCGATGGCCGAGGACGCGGTCAAGCAGTGTCAGGCAGCGTATGACGCCGCGAACGGAAATCTTACGGCGCTGATCAAGTCCGCGCCGCAGCTTGCGCAGAAGGTCGGGCCGCCGCTCGTCGATCAGGCCAAGCAGATGCTCGCCGACGCGCAGTCGCTCTACGATCAAGCGAAGAAGGCCGTCGACGAGATGGACGGCGATGGCTTGAAGGACGCCCAGTCGCACCAGAGCGACGTCGAGAAGTTCTTCTCGAAGTTCTGGGAGGCCGCGAAGGGCGAGGTCGACAAGATTGCGCAGGACATGAAGAAGAAGATTGAGGACAACGTCAACGCGCTCCTCAAGAAGCTCGAGAGCGAAGTCCTCGACGCGATCAAGAAGACGATGGAGAAGGGCCTCGAGACCGCGATGAGCTCGTGGGATCTCGACGAGGCGGCCTCCGCGACGAAGGCCGAGGGAACGCAGCAGCTCAAGGAGTTGATGAAGAAGGCGCTCGCCGACTGCAAGGATCAGCTCGCCGAGCTCTGGAAGGAGTTCAAGGGAGAGCTGCAGACGGCCGGCGGGGACATGCTCGGCAAGATGATGATGGGCTCAGACGGCGCAAGCTCGATGGCCGACAAGAGCAAGTCCGCGTCCGATGAGGTGCAGAACAATCCCGTCAAGCAGGCCGACGCGCACCACGCAGACACGAGCGCCACGCACAAGGCCGGGCAGGATGCGCACACGGCCGACGGCGACAAGCACGAGAGCCAGACCAAGTCGGTCCTCTCGACGATGAAGGACACCTACAGCAAGCTGCACGACGCCGGCTCGAAGCTGCAGGGGCCGCTCAACGCGATTCTCAAGAACAGCGACACCGCGATCGGCAAGAGCGCCGGCGTGCTGATGTCCGAGGCGCGCGGCGCAGTCGACATGATCCAGGCGGCCTACGAGGACGGACAGGCTGCGTGGAAGGAAGTGCAGACGCACAAGGACAGCATGAAGTCGCTGGCCTCGCGCATCCCCGAGATCGCCAAGCATGTCGAGGACGCGACCGGGCATCTCGAGGAGTCTGCGAAGCATGCCGAGTCGGCGTTCGCGCAGGCCAAGGCGACGGTCAAGACGCACGAGGGGGCGCTCGCCGAAGAGGCGGTCAAGCTGACCGCTGCGGCCGAGGCGGCCACCAAGAAGGTCGAGGAGTTCCTCCAGAAGGCCAAGGAGCAGGCTGCGCGTGTACAGCAGCTCGCGGCACATCTGCCGTTCCGCGCGGGCGCCGGAGATGTCATCCAAGGCGCAGTCGCCGCGGTGGAGAGCGTGATCGGCTCGGCGAGTTCGGCGAAGTCGAGCGCCAGCGACGCCAAGGATACCGCGACAGAAGCGTGCAAGGTCCCCGACGACCAGAGCGTGCATGAGGCCGCGCTCAACTCGCTCGAGCAGGCCGAGAAGGCGACCAAGAGTGCCGACGAGGGGATTGAACACGCGCAGAAGGCCGTCGATAGCGCGCGCAACCAGGATGGCTCCGGCGCCAAGCAGAACGCGAGCAACGCCGCCGCACAGCAGAAGAAGGCCGAGGACGCCGGCAAGGACGCGAGCGCCACGTCGGCGCAGGCCAAGCAGCAGGCGAGCGCCGCGCAAGGAAAGAGGGAGCCTCCACGAGACGAAGTTGCTCCTGATGCGCAGTCGAAGGGTGGTCAGGCGGGAGCCGCGGGGCAGGGGGCGGGCGCAACTGGTGCCACTGGCGCAGCCGCGGGCTCCGCTCCGGACGCGAAGGCTGCCGCGGGTCAAGCGCCGGGCGCGGCCGGCGCCGCCGGCGATGCGCAGGCCGCGGCAGGGAAAGCGAAGGACGCTTCCGCGAAATCAGAGGGAGCGGCGGGGCAGGCGCAGACCGCCGCTGGCGCGACCCCTGGCTCTGCTGCGGATGCTGCGAATGCGGCCGCTTCGGGAGCCGTCGGCGATGCGCAAGCCGCCGCCGCGATCGCCGAGCAGGCCAAGTCGCAGCAACCGCCGTCGGTTCCCTCCTCTGACGCCGCCGCAGCAGCTGCGGCAGGCGCCATTCCACAGCCTCCTGCCGCGCCCGGAGTTCCAGCGGCTCCCGCTGCACCCGGAGTTCCTGCGGCTCCCTCTGCACCCGGAGTTCCTGCGGCTCCCTCTGCACCTGGAGTTCCTGCGGCTCCCTCTGCACCTGGAGTTCCTGCGGCTCCCTCTGCACCCGGAGTTCCAGCGGCTCCCTCTGCACCCGGAGTTCCTGCGGCTCCCTCTGCACCCGGAGTTCCTGCGGCTCCCTCTGCACCCGGAGTTCCTGCGGCTCCCTCTGCACCTGGAGTTCCTGCGGCTCCCTCTGCACCCGGAGTTCCAGCCGCTCCCTCGGCCCCGACCACTTCTGGCTCACCAGGAGCATCCTCTGCGAGTTCTGCTGCGTCGTCGAACGAGCTCCCGCTGCCAGATGCGACGCCCGGCAAACCCGCGCCGATGGCCTCTCAGAACGAGCTCCCTCTCCCGGAGGCCGCAGCCGGTCCGTCGGCTGGGCGCCAGGCAACCGCGGTTCCTTCGAGTGCTTCACCAAGTGCCGTCTCCCAAGCGGCCCCGCCACCGGTTTCCACAACGGCCAGCCCTGCCTCTGCGTCGTCTTCCTCGAGCTCAAGCACGCTCCCGCTGCCAGACCCGGGCGCACCGATCGCGACAGCCACGGCGGGCGCCAGCGCAAACATTCCGTCGGCCGATGGTGCCGTGAACGCGGCCGGCAACGAGCTGCCGCTGCCTGATTCCGTCGCCTCTGATGTGGCGAGCGGTGAGTCGGTTGCGAGCGACGCAGCGTCAGGAGAGTCGGCGGCAGGCCAGGCGGTCAACACCGCCGAGTCGGTCGAGGAGGTCGCTGCGGATGCGGCATCGTCGGTCGGCGAGCCCGCGTTGCCCGACGCCAGTGCGGCATCGGCTCAGGCCTCGGCCGCCGCATCGAACGAGCTACCCCTTCCGAACGCGAACGAGCTCGAGCTGCCTGACGCCAATGAACTCGAGCTTCCCGACACATCGGAGGCGGCCGATGTCGCAGCGAGCGCTTCCGAGGATGCCCAGAGCGCACAACAGACGGCAGCGCAGGCCCAGCAGAGTGCCGCGGATGCGCAGAAGGTTGCCGCTGACGGGCAGAAGAGCGCCGCCGACGCGCAGAAGAGCGCAAGCGATGCCTCCGATCAGGCCAAGCTTCCGGGCCCGGACGATGGGAGCGACCTCGGATAATCATCCGAAATGGACGCGTCGTCGGACTCCCCCACTCGACGACGCGCTGCGCGATCAAGATTCGTCAGCCAGGGGGCTTGACTTCTTCGCTGGATTCTTCAAAATGTCGTGGCTACCCCACTCACTTCGAACCTAGCCTTCGGGAGAGATCCCAAGAAGGTCGAGAAGCGTCCACCGATGGCCCAGCACCAGATCATCCGCGACGTTGGCCAGACACTGCTTGGCGTGCTTCGCGCCGAGTTGTCGGCCCAGCGCTCGAAGGCGAAGGCCCTGTTGGCTACGCCGACGCCGGAGTTCCTGCGCAAGAGTGCGCCGGCGCTGGTGCTGTACCTGTACGACTTGCGCGGAAACCAGCACACGCTTCAGGGTGAGCACTGGCAGCGCGAAGAAGAGATCGTCGACGATAACGGCGACGCGCACATCGTCGTCTACGAGCGGCCGCTCGAACTCGAGTTGCGCTATCTGCTTTGCGCCAACTGCGAAGAGCTGGCCGACGAACATGAGCTGCTCGCCATCGGCATGAAGGCGCTCCTCGAAAACCAGCTCATCACGGCGGCCAATCTGTCAGGCGATTCGTGGACTGACCAGGACAAGCTTCACGTTGTCCACGACCAGGAGTTCGACCTGCAGACCTGCCGCGCGGTCTTCGGCGGATTCGGCGCCGGACCGAAGGTTGCCGTCGGCTATCGCTCCAAGGTTCGCCTTGCGTCAATGCGGGAACTGTCGCGCAGCAAGCGCGTCCGGCAGCGACATATCGATGTCTTTGACCCACTTCGTCCACCCCCAGGCAGCGTGACCGCCAAGGAGCTGGGGTTGGAGGCGAAACCGAAGCTGGTTTCGAAGAAGTAAACATCCTTGGAGAAACCTGTGGCCATCATGCGTCTGCATCTCAACAGTAGGTCCCCACGCGAAGCCGCCTCCCTTGTGCGGTTTCCACCCACTGAAGCGAAGGAGCAGTAAACATGGCAACGTCGTATCTCTCCCCTGGCGTCTACATCGAGGAAGTTGACCGCGGAACCAAGCCCATCGAGGCCGTCGGAACATCGACTGCGGCCTTCATTGGCGAGTCATCGGTCGGCCCCACCAACGAGGCCGTTCTCGTCACCAACTGGGCGCAGTACACGCGCACGTTCGGCGATTTCGCGCACTCGACCCACCTCTCCCACGCGGTCTACGGCTTCTTCAACAACGGCGGAACCAAGGCGTTCATCTGCAACGTCTCGCCGAAGACGATGACGCCTGAGCAGGCCGCAAAGGAGGCCGAGAAGAAGGAGTCCGAGGCGAAGGCCGCTCCGGCTGGCAAAGCTGCTCCGGCCGCCGCTCCTGCCGCCGCCGCTGGCGTGAATCCCGCGCTCTTCATCGGCAAGGATGAGGGTCCGGGCCGCCGCACGGGCCTGAACGTCTTCAATGACATCTCCGAGATCAGCCTCGTGATGGCGCCTGGCCAGTCTGAGCCGGCGATCCAGGACGCGGTCATCTCGCACTGCGAGAACAACAAGTACCGCTTCGCGATTCTCGACGCGGCGGAAGAGCTCGGCAAGGACGGCATCGCGAAGATGCCGAAGCCGCGCGACTCGCAGTACGCCGCCTACTACTTCCCGTGGATCCAGGTCTATGACCCGGAGAAGGGCAACATCTTCGTTCCGCCCTCGGGCCACATGGCCGGCATCTACGCTCGCTCCGACTCTGAGCGCGGCGTGCACAAGGCCCCGGCGAACGAGATCGTTCGCGGAGCCCTCGGCCTGCGCTACAACATCACGCGCCCGGAGCAGGACTTCCTCAACCCGCGCGGCATCAACTGCATCCGGAACATGGGCGACCGTGGCATCCGCGTGTGGGGCGCGCGCACCATCTCGAGCGACCCGTCGTGGCGTTACATCAACGTCCGCCGCCTGTTCCTCATGATCGAGCAGTCGATCGAAATCGGAACGCAGTGGGTCGTCTTCGAGCCGAACAGCGAGACCCTGTGGAAGCGCGTCACGCGCGACATCACGGCGTTCCTGCTCCGCATCTACAACTCGGGCGCCCTCATGGGCAAGACGCCGGAAGAGGCGTTCTTCGTCAAGTGCGACGCCGAGACCAATCCCCCTGAGGTTGTCGACGCCGGCCAGATGGTCTGCGAAATCGGCATCAGCCCGGTCAAGCCGGCGGAATTCGTCATCTTCCGCATCGGCCAGATGGCAGGCCAGGCGAAGTAATCAGAGCTGACTCTGCGATGGGGCTCGCTTCGGCAGGTTTGGAGCGAGTCCCCATCCTGGCGGTTCTGCGCAGTGTGTAGTGGTGGTCCCGGAGGCGACAAACCTACCGGGATGCCGTGCACGATACACCCCATGACGGGGTGTCCAAACGAGGAGAATCACACATGGCAACTCCGTTGAACAATCGTCAGAACGTCGGCGGCCGTCTGAAGAACTCGGGCGACTACAATCTCTCAACCAAGTTCTCCGTCGAGATCGCCGGCCGCGTCGTCGGCTCGATCATCTCGGTTGACGGCCTCGAGCACTCGCACGAGACGGTCGAGTACAAGGACCCCGAGGACATGACCACCCGGTACCGCCCGGGTAACAACAAGACCACGCGCATCAAGATCACGCGTGAGTGGTCGAACGACACGACCTTCATCGACTGGTATCAGACGGTCGTGCAGGGCAACACCGATCGCCGCACGATCACGGTTTCGCTCCTCTCGGACAGCGGCCAGGCGACGATGGGCCTGAACTTCTACAACGCCTATCCTGAGACGTATGCCTTCCCGAGCTTCAAGTCGATGGGTTCCGCGCACGCGATCGAGTCGCTGACGTGCGTCTACGAGAACTTCGACTACAAGAAGTAGTCGGACGCGCTCTTTAAAGAGCGCAGCTAAGATTCATCTGGCCCCGAGAGTTCCCCGCTTGAGTCGGGAGGGCTCTCGGGGCTAGACTTATCGACTCAATTTTGTGCGCTCCACCCTCGCCACATCCAGAGGATACATCCGCGATGGCCTTCAAGACCGAATTCGAATTCACGCTTCCCAAGGGCTTCGTCGACGACAAGGGCGATCTGCACCGCAAGGGCTCGATGCGCCTCGCGACGGCCAAGGATGAGATCGTCCCGCTGCAAGATTTCCGCGTGAAGAACAACCGCGCCTATCTCGTGATCATTCTGCTCTCTCGCGTCATCACCAAGCTCGGCACGATGAAGGAAGGCGAGCTCACGACTGGCACTGTCGAGTCGCTCTTCTCCGCCGATCTCTCTTATTTGCAAGAGTTCTATCGCCAGATCAACGAGAGCGGCACGGCGAACGTTGGCGCCAAGTGCCCCTCGTGCGGTCAGGAGTTCCAGGTCGACATCGGCACTGGGGCGACCGCGCTGGGGGAATCGTAAGCTACCCGCTGGATCGGATCTCCAGCGAGGTAGCGTATATCGCGTATCACTTCCACTGGGGCCTCGAGGAGATCCTTGCGATGGAGCACAAGGAGCGCCACATGTGGATCCAGGAAGTGAGCGATATCAATCACCGGATCAACGAGTCCTCGAAAGAGACGCCGCTCTAGCGTCTTACGGACCGTTGAGCCGCTCCAGAACAGCAGGCATTGCGCTAGGAGCGCGGACGCATGTCGAGCCTCTATAAATCGCCGGGCGTTCACATCGAGTCGGCGGGCGACCGGTACATTCCGCTCGAGCGCGTGCGCACGGGTGTCTGCGCGTTTCTTGGCGTCACGTCGAAGGGGGCGCGCAACGAGCCCACCAAGATCGGCTCGTGGGAGCAGTACAAGAAGCTGTTCGGCGATGACGAGAGTCACATGGCGCAGGGCGTGCGGGGCTTCTTCGCCAATGGCGGGAGCGAAGCATACGTCCTCAATATCGCGCCGGCCGGCGGACTCGACCCCGTGCCCGACGATTACATCGGCAACCAGGGGAGCGAAGAGCGCGGGCTGCGCAAGCTCGAGCGCCTCGATGACGTCGACCTGATCGCCGCTCCCGATCTCGCTGGCCAGTACGGCAAGTCAGTCGGATTTCCCGAGCGCTCCAACGTGCTCGCCGTCCAGCGCGCAATCGTCGATCATTGCGAACTTCTCCACGACCGGTTCGCCATCCTCGATGCGCCGCGCAACTTGTCCGTCGACGAGGTCCTGGCGTGGCGGAAGAATTTCGATAGCTCGCACGCGGCGCTCTACTACCCGTGGATCAAAGTGCGCATCGGGGAGAACGTCGGCGAGCCGATCCCTCCATCGGGTCACGTCGCGGGCCTGTTCGCACAGTACGACAAGAGCGAGGGCGTCCACCGCGCCGCTGCAAACGTGAAGCTCGAGGGGATTGTCGATGTCGCGACCCGCCTGAAGAAGCGCGAGCGCGACCACCTCTTCGATCACCAGATCAACACGCTCGTGCCCTTTCCCGGTCGCGGCTTGCGCACCTGGGGAGCCCGAACGCTCTCGAGCGACGCGCAGTGGAAGCAAATCAACGTGCGCCGCATCTTCATTCTGGTTCGCAAGAGCATCGACATCTACGCCCAGTGGGTGGTGTTCGAGCCGAACGAGCCGTCGCTCTGGAAGAAGCTGACCCGCTCGATTGAAGTCTTTCTCGGCGACCTCTGGACGGAGGGCGCACTGCTCGGCGCGAGCAAGGGCGAGGCCTTCTACGTCAAGTGCGACGAGGAGACGAATCCTCCAGAGACGCGGGATGTCGGGCAGCTGATCGTCGAGATCGGCATCTCGCCCGTGCGTCCCGCGGAGTACATCATCGTGCGCATCCACCAGTTCACGCGCGAGCACACGGACGCCGACAAGGAGGCCTCGGATGAAGAGGCCAAACTGGAATCAGCGCGGGCGGCAGAGGCAGCGCGGGCGGCGGCGGAAGGCTAGCCGAGGGTCGAGTTGCGGCAGCTTGATTCCGTTCGGCCTGCGGCGTGGTGGGCTGACGGCGGCTTGTCTGGGTCGCTGACACTCAAGAGAACCTGTGTCTGGGCAAGCGGTTGCGACTGGTGGCCGCGTCCATTGGCGGCTACCCCCTAGTCAGCCTGTTCCATCCATGGTAGACTGTCGCGAGCTGAAGGGCTGTCCTCAAGTCGTGCGCGTTTGCGCAGCTTCGGGGCGCTCCGGAGGAACTGCATGGCCCCGCCTGGAAAGCGACGCGATCCGCACACAACCTCCTCGTTCAAGGTTGAGATCGACAACATCGAGGTCGCGACGTTCCGGAAAGTCTCGGGCGTCAAGAGCGAGACCGAGGTGTTCGAGTACCAGGAGGGAGGCAACAATGAGACGATCTACAAGCTCATTGGGCAGACCAAGTATTCGAACGTGATCCTCTCGATCGGCTTCACCGCAGACCCGTCGTTCTTCAAGTGGCGCGATGAGGTGCATACGAGCGGTGGCAGCGGGAAGATCTCCCGTCGCAATGGCTCCATCGTGCAGCTCGATCGCGATGGCAAGACCGAGATCAGCCGCTGGAACTTCCAGAAGGCCTGGCCGGTGCGCTGGGAGATGAGCGACTTCGACACTTCGTCGGGGCAGGCGACCATCGAGACGATCGAGCTGGCTGTCGAGCGGATCGTCAAGGCTTAGGGCAAGCGGTTTCGAAGCGCGGCTTTGCGAGACCAAGAGGCGAAGATGTCCGAGAGCACGGTCGAGACGACGACGAGCGGAGTGTCCCTGGAGAGCATTCTCTGGGCCGCCGCGGAGCGCTGGAGCGACGAGCCAGGGCTGGTCGATCGCGCGGAGTTTGCGGATTACATCTTCGACGCCTGGGGCGCGGATTCCCCGAGCGAGGAGTTCGTATCGCGCTTCTTCGACGGCGACCCGACAATCGCCCGTCCGAGTGACATGGCGGAGGCGGTCTCGCGTGCATCGCGCAGCCGCATGCACACGTACAACTTCGACCTCAACCGGCTCGAGTACGTGGTGATCGAAGACGCGGAACAGGTCGTGCTCGTCAGCGACGACGGACAGTTCGCGCTGCCGAACGATGACTACGTTCTGCGCGCGATCGAGCGCGCGATCATCCCCGGAACGAAGGAGCCGCTCAACAGCAGCGGGCCCTATTCGCGCAAGCAGGACGGGACGCCGCGCGCCTACTTCGTGCGCCGCTCCGGGGAGATTTTTGCTATCGACGTCGAGCAGCTCTCGAAGACGGTTCAGCAGGCGCAGCGCGACCTCAAGCCGGTCTTCGCGCCCGTCCTCGAGCAGGTGAACGACCGTCTGATGCCGTTCAATCCGACGCGCACGGCGATGATGCCCAATCGAGAGGTCGAACTGTTGCGCAAGGAGCCGCGCATCTCGACCTGGATAGCGCCTCCTCCGCGAAAGCGTCTCGTGAGCGGACCCGTCTCGGCGCTGGGCGCGGGGCTTGACGCGCCTGCCAACGCTGACACCGCAGTGCTGCTGCTCCTGCCGGACGGGACCCTTGCTCGACCGGTGATCGGCTCGGGGAGCCGCTGGCGCGACATGGTGAGCGATTGGACCGCTCGCGCTGCGATGATCTCGGTCGACGCGTCTGCGCGCCCAGACGCGGTGATGGACGAGCGGCGCTACGCCATCCAGACCGATCGCGTGGTCGCCATCTTCTCGGGCGTGCGCACGTCTGCGGAATCGGACGACGCACCGGGCGAACTCGGGTTTACTTCGCAGACGCGAGGCGAGGCGATTGCTGCCGCGCGCATGCTGCAGGCCAACATTCGCGTCCTCGGCGACGACGACCTCGCGCAGGCCGTTCTGGGCGGGGCCCAGCTGGTCTCTGGATTGGCCGCACCGATCATTGCCGATGCCCGGACCGGCACCGGCTTCTGGCTGCAGCCAGAAATCTACTTCCAGCCGTCGAGCAGCGATCGCGACTATGCCTCGCGAGAGGTGTCGCTGCGTTCCGATGGTTACTCCAACGCCGCGCTTGAGAACCAGTTGGCAGCCCCGCAGCAGGAGTTCGTCTCCGCGCAGGGCGCGACGAGCGACATTTCGAGCGGAGCCACGAGCGATCCATGGTCCAACTGGGCGCTTCAAGCCGGAGGCCAGCTTGATCCTGCGGTCGCCTCGACGGCGCTGCGGAATCGCGATGTCGAAGGCGGCAGCGTCTCGGTTCCGACGGACCCCAGCGCTCTGACACGCTTTGCTCGCCGAGACCGCGAGATCGGCGCTGGCGTCGACGCGGCCAGCTCGTCGGCCGCTTTTTCGGCGCTGGGCGAGGGTGCTCCCATTCGGATGCCGAGCGAGCGCGTAATTGCGTTCCGTGCGCCCGACGGTGCATTGGTGTTCCAGCCGCAGGCCAACACGCAGGTCCGCCTCGCTTCCGTCCACCGTTCGGTCGGTGATGCAGACGACCTTCCCAGCGGCGCCGTTGCCTTCGCGCCGTCTCCGCGGCGTTTCTCGGCCTCGATCGGTACGCGGTCTGGTGCACTCCCGGCAACGGCGCTTGCAGCCCTCGCGACGGCGCTCAATCGCACTGCCGCCGCGAGTGGCTACAAGCTCCCACGCGTCCTCTCGCTGGATTCCGCTGAGGATGCGATTCCCGTGGGGCGCGCCATCTCCTCCTCGCTCTCGGAGTACGCGCCGCAGCGCTCGCGGGCGATGCTCACGGAAACGCCACAGCTGACCGGATCGGTTGGGCGGATGGTCCTGTCTCTTCCGTTCCCGAGCGCTGGCGAAGTTGTCGTCGGCGCCGATCTCGACGAGGCGCTCCAGGCGTGGATGGTCGCTCCGGCCGTCTCCGTCGGAGACACCGCGTCGGCGTTTGCGAGCGGCGGCTATTCGCAGGTGAGCACTCCGGGCGCGAGCTTCATGGGCGGGGCAGTCGGCGGAGCAGTCGCTGGCGGCCTCGCGCTGCAAAGCTTCGGATCCTCAGGGTACTCCGCACCAGCGCTCTCGAACGCCGAATTGGTGTCGAGCGGCAATGGCGGGTCGTTCGAATCGCTGAGCAGCGATGGTGTGTCGGGCGGTGCTGCGTCTGGTGGCTCCGTGTCCGGTCTCGACGCGGCTGCGTTGACCGTGCCGTCGCTCTCTGGCCCAGGGTTTGTCGTTGCCGCCGCTGGTGCAACCCAGACGGTGTTCTCCGACAGTCCGATTGATCTGGCCGCGCAACATGGCTCAGCTCGGGCGCTGGCGGACCGCGCGCTCTTTGCTCTGCAGATCCCTGGTGCAGCGGACAGCCTCGCCTCGCGCGCAGCGTTGGCGCGGCTCCCTCGATTGCTCTCCCGCGCCCTTGGCGCCTCCGGTAGCTGGATGCCAGGTGCGGGCACCCCGCTGCCTCAGCCAGTGCGCGACTTTGCGCTCTCCGGACCGTTTGATCTCCCCGAGCTTGCCGCGATCGGCCCGATACCGGAGCGCGACGCGGGTGCACCGGTCCCGACTCGGGTGCTGAATCCGGGCGAGGAAGAGATCGAAATTCCCATGCCGCTCTGGACGCAGATGGGACGGGGCCGTCTCTCGTCGACCGATGCGATCATGGCGTCGCCACGGATGCCTCCGGGGCTTGCGCCGCCCCTCGGCGTCTATCGTCTGGTCTCTCCTGAGCCGGTTGACTTCACCGCGGGCGCGCCCGAGTCGACGCCGGGCATCGTCAATCTACAGGGGCCGACGGAGCTTGGGCTGCAACGGTCTCTCGCGGGCGGCGTCGAAGCGAACCAGCTCGGTGGGCGATTTATTCTCGGACGGATCCCTCTGGCGGACGGCGAGACGGCAGTCACTTCGAGCGGCCGTATGCGGGTCGGTGCACCTGTCTTCGGTGGTGATGCTGCGCTGATCTCGGGCGCTGGAGGAGACGCAGTTGCGCGCGCGCCCTATTTCGCTGGCGGGGCCAACCTACTCGGCGGCGAGGCCCCGTCTGGCGCACTCGTCTCGAGCAGCAGTGGCGGCCTGCAGGTCGCGGCCCAGCCCTCGATGCAGATGCCGGAGGTACCCGATTTCGACACGCCTGCGATCGCTCCGTCGTCGAGCGGCCGGCCGTTCGCGAGTGCTCTGCGCTCAGCCTTGAAGATGAGCGATGACGTCGGTGGACGCACGATGCCCGCCGACAGCGCCATGTCGTCGAGCGCCCCCTCGTCGAGCCCGTCGTTCTTCTCGGGCGGCAGGATGCAAGGCTTCTCCGGGGCTGGACCGTCGGGATTCAACGGCACGTCCGGCGTCGTGGGCGGAACGAATTCTCTCCTCTCGAGTGCGCCGCAAGGTGGCCTCGTGGCGGGCGGAACGAGTTCCCTCGTCTCCGGCTCATCGCAGGGTGGCCTCGTGGCGGGCGGAACCTCTTCGCTCGTCTCCG
Organism: uncultured delta proteobacterium; assembly: GCA_903911145.1. Taxonomy (GTDB): domain Bacteria; phylum Myxococcota; class Myxococcia; order Myxococcales; family 40CM-4-68-19; genus CAIWCD01. The sequence goes on from CAIWCD010000024.1 coordinate 242,600, forward strand.
GTTCATCGCAGAGTGGTCTCGTGACGGGCGGGACCTCTTCGCTCGTCTCGGAAGCACCGCAAGGCAGCTTTGTGTCTGGCGGTATCTCGCCTTCCGTCGTCGCTCCCTCTGCGGCGGTCGCGTCTGGCGCAGGTGCGATTGGCAGCAGCGCGTCGAATTTCGCGAACGGCTCATCGAGCACGACTGGATCCATCGGTGGGCTCCGCGCAGGCGCCTGGAGCGGCTCGTCTCGCGCCGAGGGCGGTTACACGCCCTGGGTCTATGGTTCGCGATTCTCTCCGTCGGAGCAGAGCCACGGCGGCGTCGATCTCTTCTCGGGTTCCCGCCTCAATCGGCCGAACTATCCGACGCTGCCCGCGATGCTCCGCTTCCGTTACATCGGCGCACCGCTCTGGTGGTCCGCAACGACGGGCAGTTGGGCCGCTGGAGCGAGCAGCGACAACACCAGCGACGTCGGAGGTAGTCAGCTCGGGCGGTCTCTGCGCTCGGGATTGAGTGCAGCCAACTCGGCAGCGAATATCTGGCGCTCGATCTTCGTTTCTCCCGGACGTCAGGGGCCCGGTGGGACGAGCGGGTCCGACGGCGCGAGCGCCAGCGACGCAGGCGCGATCGACCAGACGTGGGACCGCAGCGCCGACAGCATGGCCTCTTTGTCTAGTCGGATGGCGCTCATCGCTGTCGGCGTCGGTGGCGGCGCGGCAGCCGCAGCCGACGGTGCGGCTGCTTCCTCGAGCGCAGGTCCGGAGACGGTCTACGTTGCGATGGATTCCGCAGGCCGTGCAGGGACAACGACCGGCGGCGCAAAGTCTCTCTCTCCCAGCGAACTCTCGATGAGGATCGTGGCTGCGATTCCTCCTTCGCCGCCGCCGCTCGCCGACATGGCCGCGGCCTCGTCGACGAACGTCGAGGCGCGCCCCCGCCATGTCCGCGCTCCCGGTCACCATGGACATGGCGACGAGCAGAAGGGCGAAGAGGGCATGAGCCGCGCGAAGATCGAAGGCTCGGTCGACGCCATCGCCCAGCGCATCTATCACCGCATCGTCCGCCGCCTCGAGGCCGATCGCGAGCGGTTCGGCGGGTAGTCTTCCACTCTTTCTGCAGCAGGATATTCAGGCCAGGAGAACGATATGGCTCTCGAGAAGGCTCAGCTCATCAACGTGGATACGAGCGATTCGTACTCCGTGCTCTTCAACCCGAAGGAGTACTCGGTCCAGAAGAGTGTGCAGTGGGAGCCGCACAAGGCGCCCGGCCTCGACCTGCCCGAGCAGCAGTTCACCTCCGGAAATGCGTCGGTCCTGAGCGTCGAGCTCTTCTTCGACACCTATGAGGCCAAGACCGACGTGCGCACCACGCACACGGACAAGGTCATGGGCCTCACGCTGGTCAATGCCGACAAGCACCGCCCGCCGCTCGTGATGTTCCAGTGGGGCGGCTTCACGTTCAAGGGCGTCGTCGAGAGCCTGACCTTGCGCTACACGATGTTCCTCTCGGATGGAAAGCCGTGCCGCGCGGTCGCGAGCATGACGATCAAAGAGGCGCAGACGGCGGCCGAGCAGGTGCAGGAGAAGCCGCGAAACTCGCCCGACCACACCAAGCGCCGCACGGTGAAGCACGGTGACACGCTGGCGCTGATCGCGCATGAGGAGTACGACGACCCGGCCGAGTGGCGCCGCATCGCCGACGCGAATGGACTCACCGATCCGAAAGACGTCAAGCCCGGTACGGTGCTGACGTTGCCGCCGATTCTCTAGCCTTAAGCGCACCCGCGAACGATTCGAAGAGGATGAGCTGATGGCGAACTTCTATAAGCACATGCAGACGGCGCACGAGGCGGCCGCGACTGGCGATGCCAAGCAGTACGGCGTCGAGATCGCGATCGTCACCAACACGAAGGACCCGGACAAGCTGGGTCGCGTGAAGGTGAAGTTCCCCCGCCTCGACGGAGCGCCTGAGAGCAACTGGGCACGCGTCTCGCAGCCGGCGGCCGGCGCTGGGCGCGGCTTCTACTGGATCCCCGAAGTCGAGGACGAAGTCCTGGTGGCGTTCGAGCGCGGCGAGTCCAGCCAGTGCTACGTCATCGGCGCGCTCTGGAACGGCAAGGACAAGCCGATGTCCGACGCGTACAACGACGACAACTCGACCCGCATGATCCAGACGAAGAGCGGGCACAAGATCGTCTTCGAGGACAAGGACGGCAAAGAGAAGATCATCATCGCCGACAAGTCGGGCAAGCGGACCGTGACGTTCGATGTGAAGGCCAAGAAGTTCCTCATCGAGGCGGCCGAAGGGGACATCGAGATCAAGGCGGAGAAGAAGATCATCATCTCCTGCCAGGACCTCGAGATTCACACCGACAAGACGGGCAAGATCGACATCGGCACCACGTTCGACTTGAAGATGGGCGACACGAGCAACATGAAGTGCTCGAAGACGCTCAACATCAAGGCGCAGCGAGTGAACATCAACTGACGTGGGCGTGCGGCGGCGCCAGCAGAGAGGCAGTTGCTTGACCCGCCCCGATCGCGCTGGTAGCAGATTGCGCGTGCGGCGCTCCCTCGCGGGTTCATTTCGGCTGTCGGTTGCGAGCGGCGCGGCGATCGTGGCGCTGCTCGCGGCGCGGCCTGCACGCGCGGGAGACAACGATCTCCTCCTCTGGACGCTCGGCAATCCAGACAGCATGATCACCTGCACGATCTGCGATGGCAGCGACAACACGCGCGTGGCGGGAGACCCTCTGGCGCAGACGCGCTTTGCGCGAATGACGGCTGCGCTGGGCCTTGCGTTTGTGCCTGGCTTTGGCGAAACCGCCGCGTCGATCGGGCAGGCCGGATTCGAGATCGGGTTCACTCAATCGGCGCGCATTCTCAGCATCAATGCGAACGAGTGGGCGACTGACGGATCGTGGAACGCGTCTTCGCCCGCACTTCCTCAGGCGCAGCAATTCAGCCAGCCGCCTGGCGCGCTGATGCTCTCCTCGTTGACCATCCGCAAGGGGATCGGCGGATCGTTCGACATCGGCGCGTTCGCGACCTACCTCGCCGAGTCGCAGATGTTCGCGCTTGGAGCCGAGGTGCGCGGGGCGCTGATCGACGGTATCGACTACGCGCCTGACCTGTCGATTCGTGCCTGGGGCGCGCGGGTCGTGGGAACGCGCGAGCTCGACCTGACGATGGCGGGAGCGGACGCGATGCTCTCGAAGAGTTTCGGCGTCTCGGGCTCGGTCAAGCTGCAGCCGTACGGCCAGTTCGGCGTCGTGCTCATCAATGCCACGTCTGGTGTGATCGACTTCAACCCGGCGCACCAGGACTTGAAGAATCCGACCTCTGCGGACGGAGTGTTCGGCGACATCCACATGCTGGAGAATCGCTACAACCGCGCTGCCGCTGGTCTGCGGATCGTGGCGGGCGCGGCCGTGATCGGTCTCGAAGGTGATTACGCGTTCGGGACCAGTCCGGTACAGCACAACGCGCTTCCGGCCTCCGGTGGCGTTGTTCCGCCGACACCGACGCAGACGACGCACCAGATCGGCATCGACGCCCATCTCGGTCTGCAGTTCTAGAGAGCTCTCTCAGCGCGGTTGCGGGCCTGCGAACTGCGCGACCAGCGCGGCCGGTCGATTCGTGATCAGGCCGCTGACGCCACGCTTCCAGAGATCTTCCGCGAGCACGAGGTCGTCGACCGTCCAGCAGGCGAGGGTGTAGTTCGCGCGCCAGCGTTTGACGGCGCTCGGCGTGGCCAACTCGTGCGCGGGATGGAGCGCGATGAGATCGAGCATTGGCGCGGTCATCGCGTGGCGCAGTGGCCAGCTCTGCTCGGGCTCGAAGAGAAGCGCACGGGGCAGGCTGGGCGCGAGCGAGCGCGCACGGGCGAGACAGAGCGGATTGAATGAGCTCAGCAGCACACGTTCTTCAGCGCCAGCCTCGCGCACCAGTCGAACCACCTCGGCGGTCAGCCCGCGATCGTCGGGCCGCTCGCACTTGAGCTCGATGTTGATGAGCAGCGAGCGCGGCGTCTCGGCGAGCACGGCGGCAAGCAGCGGAATCCGTTCCCCACGCCACTCCGGGCCTCGCCGTGAACCGAGGTCGAGCTTGCCCAGGTCGCTCCAGCTCGCCTCGGCAAGAAGGCCGGGGGCGCCTGCGGTGCGCGCGAGTGAGGTGTCGTGGAACACCACGACCTCTCCACTCGCGCAGAGCTGCGCGTCGAGCTCGACTCCATCGGCACCCTGGTGCGCGGCGAGGAGAAACGCCGCGAGCGTATTCTCCGGGGCATCTTTCGAGGCGCCGCGGTGGGCCCAGATGAGCGGGCGATCGTCGCGGGCAAATCGGCGGCTCATTGGCTCGAGACACTATCGCGGACCCGTGGGCCGACGACAGAACTCTCTCTGCCTCGCCATGCTAGAACTCTCCTCATGAACGCGCTGGGGCCCGGTGAACTGCTGCTTGTCTCGGTCGCGCTGTTGATCATCTTCAGCGCGGGTCGGCTCGCATCCTTCGGCGATGCGGTCGGCCGGCTCGTGCGCGGCAAGCCTCGCGACGCGAAGTAGAGCGCGCAAGACCGCTCTGGTGGCGGGCGTGCGGACGAATCATTGGTGTTCAAAGCTTCTCGTCTGGCGAGCTTGATCGCGCCGCGAGCATCCGCCGCGCCTGCACGCGCACCACCGTCGAGAGCGAAGCATCGCGGGCGATCTCCTGGAGGTCGGGGGCGGTGAGCGACGAGAGCTGCGTCACCGCGAGCGTCGGAGGCGTGTACGGATTGAGCGCCAGCGCGCGGCGCACGCGATGGTTCTGCGACCAACGAGCAGCGCGGTAGATCTCTTCGAGCAGAGCCGCGCGCGTGGGTCGTCGTGAGGCGGCGATGAGCACCTCTCGCTCGGTGAGTCGGGGATTCTGCAGCAGTGCACGCAGCACGGACGGCTCGGGATCGCTGGCGAGTCGGGCGAGCAGATCGCGATCGTGTGAGCGCGCGAGCTGCTTGCGCTCTCCAAGTGTGCGCGCTCGCATCTCTCGATCGACGAAGCCCTCTCGCTCTCCCGCGATGTCTCGCGCGGCCGCGCAATCTCGCAGGAGCGAAACCAGCTCAGGACGCTCGGCGACCTCGGCCGCTGTGCAGAGCTGCGCGAGCGTTGCGGCGTCGAGGTGGAGATGGCAGCCGCGCAGCACGCCCTCGAGCGCGGAGGAGGCGGCCCGGGAGCGACCTTGCCCGCGATCGACGAGAGCCCAGAGCAGCGAGATAGCGTCGCCGTCCGGAAGTGCAGCGATCAGCGCTGCCGCGCGATGCGCACGCAATTCCAGGTCGTGGATCGCTGCGAGCTGTTTGACGAACCGAGCTGAATCCACGGCATCCGCTAGTGCGTGTCAGGCTTGATGATGTGCAGCCGCAGCTCGGCCCGCTCGGTTGCCGCGGGTGGATCGGTGAGCAGCAGGAAGAAGGGCGCGCTCGCTTTCGGCGCGATCCGCACAGCTGCACCGGACTCTGCCAACTGGCGCACCAGCGCATCGGCCTCGCTGGTCGAGCGCAGCGCGCGCAGCTGCTCGGCGCTTGGCGCGGTTCCCGCGACACCCTCGAGGTGCAGCTGAAGTCCGGCCGCGCCAGAGAGGTCTGCCGCGAGGCGAACCGGCCCCGCTGCCTGCGAGCCACGATTCTCCACCTTGCCGAGCACGAAGAAGATCGGCTTGCCTGCTGACGTGTCGTAGAGCCCGCGCGCGAGCACCGTGGCGACGAGTGGCTCCTCCTTGCTCCCGTGGAGCCGCGCGCTCCACTTCGGCGAGAGGTTGAGCAGCGCCATCGCCGCGAGGCCCATTGCGGCTCCGATGAGTCCGGTCATCGCCACTGCAACCAGCTCGCGCCTGATCGGACTCTTCTTCGGCACCGCTGCAGACGGGCTGCGGCCCGCAGGCTCTGGCGCGCGCGCTGGCTGTGGGCGCACTTCCGCGAGTGCAGCCTCGTCGAAAACCTCCAGCCTCGTGGGTTTGATCGTCGCAAGCTTCACCGGCGACGGATCGGCGATCGCCTGGCGAAACTCATTCGCAGCGGCAGCAAAGTCGGGCGCAACTTCGCTCGGAGTCGTATCGGGAGGAGGCGGAGGAGGTGCCGAAACCGCTCGCTGCGCAGGCCTCAGATGCGGATCCGAAGAGAGCGCCGAGCCAGGCAGTGGCTTCGCCTCTCCCGTGAGCTCATCCATCCCGAAGAGGTCGTCAGCCGTCGCGCGATTGTCCGCCGCGCCGTGGGCGCCGCTTGCTGCGAGCGCTGGATTTCCCGAGAGCGACTGCAGCTCCTGCGTCGTGCCTGTGGGAGCAGTCCACGCGGCCAGCTCGGCGCCGTCCTTTTTCGCCTGAAAAACGCTCTTGCATGAGGTGCAGCGAACCCGCACGCCGCGCTCCGTCACCTTTTCATCGGCGATGCGGAACTTCGTTTCGCAGCTGGGGCATTGGACGATCACCGGGCATTCTTTTCCTCCCGCAGCACTCGCCGCAACTTTTCTCCCGCCCCGCGCCTCCGCGAAATGACCGATCTCCACACCGCTTGACACCCCCGATTTGCTCTGCAGTAATCCGCGCCTTCGCGGGTGGCGCGGTGCGCCAGATCGAGCTCGCGAATCGAATCGCGAAGATTCGTGCGCAAGCCACCTGGGTTGGAGTTCCGACAATGATCGACGAACAGACGCACGCAGAGGGCGCAGCCGAAGGCGGAGCACACGAGCCGAAAGTCATCAAGCGCTACACCAATCGCAAACTCTACGACACGGTGGAGAGCCGCTACGTCACGCTCGACGAGATCGCCCAGATGATCAAAGGCGGCGCCGAGGTGAAGATCATCGACAACCGCTCGAAGGAGGATCTGACGTCGGTGACGCTCGCGCAGATCATCTTCGAGGAGGAGAAGAAGCGATCGCACATGCCGTTGGGCTTCCTGCGCGAGATCATCCGCAACGGCGGCGACGCGGTGACCGGCTTCTACCAGGAGAAGGTCTCGACCAAGCTCGGCGAGCGCCTGCACGAGGTCAAGGGCCGCGCGGAGCATCTGCGCGATGAGGTCGAGACGCGCGTGCGGGGCGTGAAGTCGATGCTGCGCCGCGAGGATGGTTCGCCGCTCAAGGAGGCTGCGGCCGCGGGCGAGAAGGCGATCGAGGATCTGCGCGGGAAGGTCGACGCGACGGTCAAGCAGGCGCTCGACGCAGTGCACGCGCCGGCGCTGATGGCCGAGGTCGAGAAGCTGCAGAAGAAGCTCGAAGCGCTCGAGAAGAAGATCGAGCAGCTCACCAAGTGAGCGGCGCAGACGAGGTCGCGCAGAGCGAAGTTGCGCGTGCTCTCGCGCCGCTCTACCAGGAGTATCTGCGCCGCCTTGACGAGATGGCTGCGCGGGTGAAGCCCGAGGCGCTGCTCCGCGAGCCGACCACGCGCGACGAAGCGGGGCTGCTCGTCTCGGGGGCCGACGGGTTTGCGCTGCGGTTCGATCTGGCCGACGACGAGACGAGCGCGACGTTCGAGGTGCGCTCGGCGCACGATGATGCGCCGTTGGTGTCGCGGCTGCTGATTGGTGCGCTCGAAGTCGAGCTCAAGCCGGGCTCGTGGGAGGCGCTGCGCATCGACTGCCGTTTCGATGGCCCGCCGGTTCCCGAAGATGCGGTGGCGCTCTGTGCGCTCCTGCGCGCCTTCGCCGAACTCGGGCACCACGGTGCCTTCATCGCGCGCCGCGACGCTGCGGTCTGGTCTGGCCGCATCCACTCGTTCTCGGTGCTGGTCAACGGCGCGTCGATCTCCGCGCTCTACGATTTCGGCAGCTGCCCGCCCGCTGCGCTCGACGTGCTCCTTCGCGCGCTCGACGGCTTCGGGCGCGATCGAGCACCGATCGCGCGCGTGATCATCGGCGGTCCTCCGCCCGATCCTCGACGCGCACTCTAGCGATCAGCTACGCGCGCGGCGTTCCGTTCGGCGGCGTGGCGCTCGCCTCGTGCCGATGCAGATCGCCGATGCGCGACGAGAGCGCCTCGAACACCTTCTCGAGCTCTTCGATCTTTCCTTCGAGCTTCTTGACGTCGGAGGCGGTCGGGACGTTGAGCGACGAGAGTGCCGACTGCACGTTCTTCTCGACCAGCCCCTTCGCATCGATCGCGGCGCTGAAGGTCTTCTGCACCACGCCCATCAGCGTTTCATTGGTGAGCAGATTTGCCGCCACCTTGCCCATGCGCTCTTCACCGGTGGCGATCATCTTCTTCAGCAAGGGATTGTCGAGCAGGCCCATCGTGTCTCTCCTTGCTGCACGCGGGTCGTCCGCTCGCAGCCGGCGCAATCTAAGAATATTGCGCGCCGTGTCAAGCGGTCAGCGGGAGGGGCGGCGGCCGCGAAGTTGCGTTGCGTGGCTTGTCGCCCCAAGAGTGCCGCGCATGAGGCGCGCCAGAGCGAAGGCCAAGATGGTGCAGACCCTCGAGCGCAATCGCTCCTGGTGGGAGACGTTCACGCTGGCGATGCTGCTCCCCGGCGTCGCAGGCGCTGTCAACGCCAGCGGAGTGATCGCGCTGGGCGTCTACACCTCGAACATGACCGGCAACGTCGCCCACGTCGGTGACATGCTCGCGCAGGGAGACTTTTCGGCGGCCTGGCAGACCATCCTGGTGGTCGGCTTCTTTCTCCTCGGTGCGATGGCCGCGACCGCGCTCGTCGAGCAGGCGCACCGCGATGGGCGCGCGCGCCGCTACGTCGTTCCGCTTCTGCTCGAGGCGCTCCTGATCTCGCTCTTCGCTCTGCTGTCGATCCACTCCGAGTCGACCTGGCGCTTCCAGCACCAGGAGCTCGAGGCGACGCTCTGTTTCGCGATGGGTCTGCAGAACGCGATGGTGACGCGCCTGTCGGGAGCGATCGTGCGCACGACGCACCTGACGGGCATCACCACAGACATCGGGATCAAGCTGGTGCGCGTGTTGTACGACGTCATCGATCGCTGGCGTGGCAAGCCTGCGCGCGTCGCGCCGGACATGGAGAGGTTCAAGCTGCTGGTGACGATCTGGCTCTCGTTTCTCTCCGGAGCTACGGTGGGACCCGCGCTCTATCTGATGATCGGCAGCCCGGCGATGCTCCTGCCTGTCGTCGTGTTGCTCCTGCTCGCTGTGTTCGATTCGCTGCTCGGGCTCGGCAAGGTGTTCGCGCCGCCGGGAGTGGTGAAGGCGAGCCGTCCGCCTCCGAGCACCGAGTAGAGATAGTTGGTATGCAAACTATCTGCGCAGCGCCGCGAGTCGCTCTCGCGAGACGCGCGCAAGCTTCTGGACTTCACTCCCCGCGAGCGCCGCGACCTCCGCCCAGGTGAGCTCGACCACCAGCTCCGCGGCTGCTCGATAGAGCTCTCGCGGCTGGCCCTCCCAGCGCCCGAAGTTGATCTCGTCCGCTCCCAGCGCATGCGCGCAGTGCGCTGCCAGCGAGAGCTCGGCGGCGCGAAGCATTGGCGCGACACCGTCCCGCCAGAACTCCTTGCCGGCCTCGCCGCGATCGTAGAAGCAGAACCAGGTCGAGCAGGTCGACTCCCGGTGGCGCCAGACGCCGCAGCGTCCGCCCTCGTCGTGCAGATAGTGCGGGCATCGCAGCGAGAGATCCTTGCCGAAGCGCGCGCCGGCGTCGTAGCGCGAGAGATACTCCTGCGTCGCGTAGAGCCCGAGCGGCGTCATGCCCTCGCCCGAATCGATGCGTGCCTCGACCGTGGCCCGGCCCGTTGCGAACGCCGGGTCGGGATCTGCCAGCAGCGCGCCGACGAGGAAGTTGTGCAGCATCGGCAGATACGTGCAGCACTTCGTGTCGGGGTGATACGCGTCGGCGGGAGGCGGCTCACCCGGCTTCGGAAGCTTCGCGCACGCGGAGCAGGTCGCGAGCGGCTCGGGAGGAAGCGGTCCGTCGAACAGCTCGTTCATCCACCTTTCTTGAAGCGGCGAAAACGGGCTGTGCACCGGCTCGTGCGCGACGTGAAGTTGCATAGGCGCGGAGTTTACGCGAGGCGGGTTCGCGTTGCGCTCCGATCTGCGAGACGATCAGCGCCCCGCTCGAGGCCGAGATCCTGCTAACTTCAATGCGTGACCTCCGTCGAAGAGCAGGCTGCGATGCTGGCCAACCGCGTGCGCAAAAACGCGCGACGGCTGCGCGGGCCGTTCGAGAAGAAGAACATCGGTGCGTATCGCCTCTACGATTGGGACATCCCCGAGCTGAGGATGGTCGTCGACTGGTACGAAGGGCATCTCGTCTGCGCCGAGTACGCACGCACGCAGACCGACGCGATTCCTGGCTGGCTCGAGAGCATGGCGAGCGCCTGCGCGGCCGCGCTCGAGGTGGAGTCCGAGAAGATCCACCTGCGCAAGCGGCGCACGCGTCCGGTCGAGGGGGAGCGCTACCAGCGACTCGCGACCGCGGGCGAGCGACTCGAGGTGCGCGAGGGGCCGCTGCGCGTGCTCGTCAACCTCGACGACTACCTCGACACCGGGCTGTTCAATGATCACCGCGAGACGCGCGCACGAGTGCGAAGTGAGGCCGCGGGTGCATCCCTGCTCAACCTCTTCTGCTACACCGGGACCTTCACCTGCGCGGCGGCGGCGGGCGGCGCGAAGGAGAGCGTCAGCGTCGATGTCAGCGGCCGCTACCTCGACTGGGCGAAGGACAACCTCGCGCTCAATGGCCACGCCGGTCCCACGCACGAGTTCGTCCGCCGCGATGCCCGTGCCTACCTGGCCGAGGCCGCGGGCGCGAGCCGCCGTTTCACTCTCTGCGTTCTCGATCCTCCGTCGTTCTCCACCCGCGAAGGGGAGGAGGATTTCGACATTCAGCGCGAGCATCCCGCGCTCATCGCGCAGGCCCTCGCCGTGCTCGCCCCCGGCGGTGTCCTCTGGTTCTCGACCAACCACCAGCGGTTCGAGCCGCGCCTCGACGGGCTGCCTGCGCAGAGCGTGCGTGAGGTCACCGACGAGACCTTGCCGCCCGACTACCGCCGTCGAGCCCACCGCAGCTTCCGCATCGTCAGGTAGGCTGCCGGGGGGCGTGTAACCTCACGGCAATTGGCACTATATTGACACCGCTTCCATGTCTCATAGGGCCATGCTAAAGTGCGGCTCCCCGGAGCTGCGCCCCCAGCATTCCGGGCTTGATCTGAAGGGGGAGGCGAACCATGGCGAGCGCTGTGCTGACTGCGGGCACCATCAAGGCCAGCCATGAGTGACGTCTTCTGCGATCCGCCGGTTCGAAACCTGCCCCAGTGGGATGCCCGCTGGGGTGCGCAGATCCTCCACGACGACACGACGTGGCGTGCGTCCGGTTGCCATCCCAGCAGCGTCGCGATGGTGCTGCGTTGGTTCGCGGAAGACAACGCGGCGACGCGCGGGACGTTTCAGTTTCCGACCAAGGCGGGCTCGCGGATCGCGGCGGACCACTACTCGCAGCGGATGTGCGAGGCGTTCTGGCCGAGCCTCGGCGGCAAGGTCAACGCGACCGGCAACAACGTCGATCACACGGGGCTGATGAACAAGGCGGCCGCGGCGCTCGGCATCGAGGCGAGCTCGGTGCTCCTCTCGACCCACGGCGACAAGCTCCAGACGATCCAGGCCGCGCTCGCGCACGGGCCGATCGTGGCCAACATGACCCATCCGGGTCACTTCGTCGTCATCACCGGCTATCGGGATGGGAAGCTGGTCATCACCGACCCGGGCAATGAGCTGCACAATGCCTGGGCTGCCGAGGCTGCCGGCGCGGTCGGGCGCCCGCCACAGAGCCAGTGGCCCAACGGTGGCCCTCCTTCGGCGGGGAGTGAATACGACGCGCGCGCGTACGTGCTGATCGATCCCGCGCGGACGTATACGGTCACGCAGGGGCACGCGCCGAACCAGACGACATCGCAGGTCAACTTCCTCGCGAGCATCATCCGGATGGAAGGGTATCGCTGCAACGCGGTCGCGACGACCACGACGGCGCATCCGACCACGACGACCGCGCATCCGGCGACCACCACGACTGCGCACGCTGGAACCACGACGACTGCGCAACCGGCGCATACGACGACCACTGCATCGCCGCCCGGCACCACCACCGCGGACGCTCATTCGGGAGGCGCGCCAGTCGCGAAGGCCTCTGCAGAGGAGACGACGACTGCCGCTCCGGGGAACAGTACGACCGCCGCGCCCACAACGACCACGGCAGCGCCCTCGGTACCGACGACGACCACGGCGCTCGTCGCGACGACAACCGCTGCGCCAGTTGCGAGCACGACGGCGGCCGCGGCTGACTCAACAACTGCGCCTCCGGGTGACTCAACAACGGCGGCCCCGGCCGACTCAACGACCGCGGCGCCCGAGAACTCGACCACTGCTGCGCCCGAGAACTCGACCACTGCTCCGCCGGACGAGAGCACGACAGCGGCGGCCGATGCCGGGTCTTCGGGCGACAGTGCAAGCACACCGACGGATTCGACGACCGCGGCCCCGGCGGATGCGGCCGGATCGGACAGCACCGCGCCGCAGTCGACGACGACGGCTCCGCCCGAGACGACGACCGATGGGGCCGCTGGAGCGACGATCGCTCCCGTCGACGATGTGCGGGCCAGCGCCGACCTGCAGACGTGGGACCTCGAGGGCAACGAAGGTCGCTGGGTCGACGTGCCGCGCCTGCAGCAGCAGAACGCTGAGGCTCCAGCGCAGACCAGCTTCTGGAGCGGTCGCGCAGCGGCGGCGATGCTCTACAACTACTATTCCAAGTTCGCGGGCAAGGCCGACGAGTACATCGGCCATGCGGACGGGGACACCGCGCCCGGGCCGAACGGGATCAAGAACAACCTGCGCTGGCTCGGTGGCGCCAACCAGGGCACGCTCGCCGGGCTCACCGACGGGCTTGTCGACCTGACGCAGATCTTCACGACGGCGGGCATGCAGTACGACGCAGGTTCGCTGGTTGCCGCGGGTGAGATCGGGCTCCCCTCCCAGGCCGCGCTGCGCTTCCAGCCGATCGTCGATCAGCTCAAGCTGAACAATCCGGTGCTGCTCTTCACGCTGCTGTCTCGCGGCCCCGGGCACGTCATCGTCATCTCTGGCTACAAGCTGATCGGCAACGGAGATCTCTGGCTGCGCGTGACCGACTCGGACGGGCCGCGCGTTGACTACCTGCCGGACGTCGAGCTGATCACGACACCGACGGCGCCGGACAAGATGTTCTCGGAGTATTGGATTCCGGCGACATCGCTTTTCGTGCCGCACCCGACCATCGAAGGGGCGCGGCTCTACGCGTACGTCGGCAATCCGGGCAAGTTCATGTTCATCGTCCCGGACGCGCCGGTGCCGGACGACAACGAGCTGGTGCATCGGCTCGCTCCCCGCGCAACGCAGGATGCGCCCGGATCGACGACGACTGCATCGCCCGGAAGCACGACCACCGCTGCGCCGGGAGGCACCACCACGGCTCCGCCCGCAACCACGACGCATGCACCTGGAACGACCACCACGGCGGGACCGCAGCCACGTCCGTGGGCAGAGGTCGAGCCCGAGGTGATCGCGGGGGACTTCAAGGACGCCGGCCAGTGGAAGGACGGGAAGTTCACCAACATCGATCTGCAGGGGCTGCTCGAGCATTACTGCAGCGACGACAAGCTCGACCCCGCGGCGATGGGTGACGGCGGCAGTTCGAAGAATGCCAAGGGCGGCGACCTGCCCGTCACCGCAGACGACAGCTTGCCGACCTGGTACTGCAACTGGCGCGTCAAGGTCGCGCAGCGTCCGAAGTGGGATCGCTACGCGCAGGCCCGCTCGCGCATCGGCGAGGCGTTTTCGCGCGCATTCTTCCGCGACCTCTGCGAGCAGAAGAGCGCGGTCTATCCGCCCTCGGCGGACGAATTCTTCGCCAATCTCTGGAAGTCGAACGGCAACGGCAAGTCGGGCGATATGGGCGGGCCCGGCGGCATGTATTGCGCGGCCGCCTCGACGCTGGGCTTCACGAGAGCGCTTGCTGCCGTCGGTTACAAAGTGCCGATGGCCAAGGGCACGCAAGTCGCGCAGCAGTGCGTGCTCAGCAAGCTCAAGGGAGTCTCGCCGCAGCCGGGCGATGTGCTTTCGATCGTCTCGGCTGTGCAGGGAATGCCGCGCACGGGCCACGTCGTCACCGTGATTGTCTCGCTCGCGACCGATTGGGACTCCGGTTCAATCTGGGTGGTCTCAGGCAACTGCGGGCCGCGAGGGAACGTCGCCGTCGACTCGATTGAGCTCGAGCCGCGCAATCCGCAGTTCAACCCGTTCAAGACCGACGCGGACGGGAAGCTGATCGGCAAGTGGCAGCCCGGCGAGAAGAAGCCGAGCGCGGGCAAGGTCTGGGTCTATGCGGACCAGCGCTGCTCGGTGCTGATGCCCGCGAAGATCGGCGTGCTCGGCGAGAGCGAATTGAACAAGCTTGGGATCTCGCGCCAGCCGCCGCAGGAGACCCCGGGCTCGAAGCCGGGGCGGATCCCGGCAGCGAGCCCGCACGGTGGCGCCGCAGCGGGAGCGGATGCGTCTGGAGCGGGAGAGCCAGAGGCCGCGACGACGCACGCACCGGAAGAGAGCACGACGCAGGCGCCGGAAGAGAGCACGACGCAAGCGGTCCCAGCGCCGACGACCGCCGCGCCAACGGAGGCGACGACGCAGGCGCCCGCCCCTACGACCCAGGCGCCCACGACGACGCACGCGCCTCCGACCACGACGACGCACGCACCGACTCCGACGACGCACGCGCCGACCACGACGACGCACGCGCCGACCACGACGACGCACGCACCGACTCCGACGACGCACGCGCCGACCACGACGACGCACGCACCGACTCCGACGACGCATGCACCGACCACGACGACGCATGCGCCGACCACGACGACGCACGCGCCGACCGGGAAGATGACCGGAAGCTCGATCACGGTTGGCGGCAAGCACTTCGTCGATTGGTTTAATGAAGATTTCCGTCCGAAGTATCCCGGAAATCACCCGACGCTGCTGCTCTGGAAGAAGCCAGCGCCGATGTTCCCGAACAAGGTCATCAAGGCCAACTTCATTAAAATATTCGATAAGCTTGATAAGCTCTGGGCGCCGCAGTTAACGGTGCCGGAGTTTCTCGCCTTCTTTGGGATCTTCTACAACGAGACGGGCGGGACGATGGTGCCGACGGGCGAGGTCGGCAGCGCGAAATATATGTTCAACGCCACCCCTGGCGGTAAGGCCTCGTACAACACGGGAGGGAACCGCAAGGCGGGCGATCAGCTTAAGGCGATGGGCGCGATCAGCTCCGCGGCGGATGTCGCGGCCTGGAATGGCACCGTCTACCCCGACTCGGCGAGCGATGCGGTGAAGAAGGCCGCGCTGCAATGCGACTTCTATAAGTATCGCGGACACGGATTCATCCAGACCACGTTCCGGCCTGCGTATCTCTCGACGGTCGATCCGGCTCTGAAGGCCGCGGGATATAGCAAGACGTGCGACCAGATGACGACGGAGGAGCTGGGGAATGTCATCCAGAGCGACCCGAATGTCAGCCTCCCGATGGTGCATTCTTATTATAAGGCAGGCTGCAGCAAATCGATGGCGGCAATCAACACGGAGCCGCCGAACTGGTATCCGATCGGGCGCACGGTGAGCGGCCAGAAGCCCTATGGCGATCTCTACCAGTGGCGTTGCGAAACCATCTATGCGGCGATGAAGAAGGCCGGCATTGTTTTGAAGTGAGAGGCCATGCCCAATTCGAGCAGCAGCGCCCCCAGCAATCAAACGCCAGCGCCCGCGGCCGCGCCGCCTGCGACCGGTGCGGCTCGCCTTCCTGTCGCGCTCAATGGCGGCATTGAGATCACGGGAGAGGCGCTCGCTGCGCTTTATCACCGCACGGAACGCGGCAATGGCGGCTTCTTCCCTCTCGGCGATAGCGAGCTGTTCCACTGCGGCGCGCATATCGTTGGCACGGCGGGCGACGAGGTCTATTCGATCGCCGATGGCGAGATCGTCGCTGCTCGACTGAGCGGAAGCCCTGGCGAGCATCCGTGGGGCGACACCGGATTCGTGATTCTCCGGCACCCGGTCAAGGTCGGTGGCGCCGCAAAAACCATCTATTCGCTTTATATGCAGTTGAAGCGAGAGCCATTAAACCCGGATACCACTGAATCGGGATGGCTGAAGCGGCTGCTGATTGCCGCAATGAACGAAGAGGATAAGAAGCCGAAGTGGCGCGTGTTGCAATCGCTGCCGAGCTGGACCGACGACGCGAAGGGGAAGTTCTCGCCGACCAACGTGCAGAACGATCAGCGGCTCGACGTCGGAGTCTATGACCAGGACGACGAGCTGATTCTTGACCATAAGCATTACGTCAAGCTGAGCGGCAAGTGGGTGCGCGGCGCAGGCGGCAATGGCGACGCGGAGCGGATCAAGGAGATCTCGCCTTGGGCCGACTTCGACCTCGAGACGGCGAAGGCGAACAGCACTCTGGTCGCATCGCTGGCCGATGGGAAGACGGCGGTCTTTGATTCCGAGAAGGACACCGACGGAAATCACAAATGGAAGGTTGAATCCGGCGAGGTGGTCGGCGCGATTGGGACCTATCTCGGCGCGCCATCGCTGCACCTGTCTGTATTCAGCACCGACGCGGTATTTCCCGAGGGCGCGCTTCCCGATCAGGAATATGGCCCTTATGACGCGCCGAAGCTGAATGCCGTTGATATCTCGTCGAAGGATGCTGGGACGCCCGAGCAGGCCACGGCGCTGATCAGTGCGCTCGACCCGAGAAACGATTTTCTCGGCAAGCTCGACGACAAGTCGATCGTCGATCCAACTGAATTGCGCGTCTTCTATCGCGCACCGACGCACAGCTGGCGAAGCCGTTATCAATCAATCAAGGGCCTGGTCGATTTCAACCTCGATATCGACAAGCTGACCAAGCAGGACCGTTACAAGTCGCATCCGTCGGAGCAGGTCACCGCGTTCAAGGATGGGACGAAGGACCTCCTCTTCTGGAAGGATCTCTCGTCCGCGGATGATTTCCCGACCGACGGCGTTGCGGTCTTCGTTCACCCGATTACAGCCATTCGATTGATGACGTCGGTGGCGATTCCGCGCGACGTCGACGATCCGGCGGCGACGGGCGGCGACGATCGGCTCAATGCCAACGAAGATGTGATTCTCTCCGTACGCGACAAGAGCGGCGCGATGGCGGGATTGATGGTCACCGTGACACTGGATGGCGATATCGTGCGCCACGCGACCACGGACGCGTCGGGCGATATCCTGCTCCAGATCGAGGATATCAAGGGGAAGGATATCCAGGTCTCGGTCAGCCAGGACGATATCGGGACCGGCGCGCGATTCATCAGCATCGTGAATGAGACGGGTGGGCCGGTGCGGCTCGAACCGGGAGTTCCCGCCTCGGCGCAGCCGTTTAATGCCAACGAGACTGTGGCCAAGCCGACGATGCTATTGCCGATGAAGCTTGGCGACGGCGTGACTCCGACCCTTTATGGTGCGTGGGATGAAGAGGTGTTCGCTCTTGAGCAGCCGCTGACGACGACGCTCGATACCAACGCGACGGTGACGGCGCAGCGATTCGTCTTCCGCCGCGACGACGGCAAGTATGAAGCGGTCGAGGCGACCACCGCGGCGGGCGCGCGAGTCTATCTCTGGTCGATTGATAACGGCACCGCCAATCTCACGGCCCAGCCCGATACCGCAGTGACGCAGGCCGCAGGCAGCGACCCGGCGGTGATCGCAACCTGGTCGGCAGAGATGGCGCACGTCAATGACCATCCCGTGCTTGCAGGCCGCGTTCTGAATATCGACGACGGCACCGAGCTCGAAGTGACGTTCTATGGAATGCGCTCGCTGCAATCGCCCGAGCATGACGAGCAGTTGACGAGCCGGAAGGCAACGGTCGCGGCCGGGGGATTTGCCTGCGATATGGATCCGGCTCCGCTTGCACAGGGGACGGATCTGCTCAATTCAGCCCGGCCGGTATTCGCCACGGTGAAGGCGGGAGATAAGCTGATCTCGCTGCGCAACCAGGCCATCATGATCTATGCGGCCGGCGCGCAGTTGCCCGATGTTCCGCCCGAGGCGCCTTCGACCGACGCGCGCGGGAGCAAGCTGGTTACCTATTTCCAGATCTCACGCGATGGGCAGGTTGATAAGCCCACGACCTGGGATAACCAGCCGGCCAGCACCAAGACGCTCGCGGATATCGCCGATAGTCATTTGAAGGCGCGGTTCATCAGCGAAGGCGGCTGGGATCAGTTCGTGGTTGGGCCGGTGACAACCAGCCAGCATATCGCGCTCGAAGCGCAGCGCGGACAGGCGCCGCTCGAGGCGCTGCGCGGGCAGCAGGCAGCGACGTTGGCTGCTTTTCCGGGCGCGCCGGCCTGGCTGTTTACCAAGGGCGACGGGATTGCCGCGGCCGACAACGGCATTGCGATGGGTATCTGCGCGCTGCATTGCAAGGATAAGCTCTCGGATTGGGGCAAAGCGAGCGGCTGCAACGATGAGATTCGCACGAGCAATCTCTCGGCGTGCAAGAACGCGCACCATGCGGCCTGCCAGGGCGCGGTTCAGCCTGCGAGCGGTAAGACCAGACTCAAGGTGATTGGGACCTGCGCGCAAGAACCGGGGAAATGCGGCGAGGCCAATCACGATAAGAGCAAGTGCTTCCTTGCGCAGCCCGTGCCCGGTGCGAATGGCGAAGAGCGCGAGCGCTGGCATATCGCGCTGCCGCTGCGCGCGAAGGACGCGGGCGGGGATTATCCATATCAAGGGATATTGCGCGTCCTGGTGGTGAATCCGATCACGGGAGATGCTGTCGTCTGCTCGCAGGAGGATCGTGGGCCGACGTCGCTCTCGCCGGGCAATGCTGCCGTGGATAACCTCGGCATCGCGGCGGATGATTTCAAGGGCAAGGCGCGCGTCGCGGGGCTCTCCTATGAAGCCGCGTGGAAGCTTGGCTTGAATCGCAATGCTCCCGGAGATCCTGTCGTGATGCTGGCGTTTGTTTCCAGCGCGACGCCGCTCGGGCCTGTGCGCGCCGAGCTTGATTTCTCGTTGCGCAAACAGGTGACGAAGCCGCAGTTGCTCGGACTCGAAGCAGTTCCCGATCAACTCGACGCGCCCGCTGTTCCTCGCAAGACCGCGGCGGACGAGGCAGTGACCAATGGTGCCGCTTCAAAGCAGCTTGTTCCCGGGCCCGCGCCGACGCCGAAGTCGAAAGCGGCTCCAGCGCCGGAGACCCGCAAGCTGATCGAGCTGCGCCAGAAGCTCGTCGACGCAGCCACGGGCGAGATTGGCAAGGTCGACGATCGCGGTGGCGACGGCGGCAAGCGCAAGGGTTGGAAGGTATTGCAGGGATATCTCGAGGCGGCGCTGAAAACGACGGCCGCGAAAGAGGGCTGGGCGCAGGCGCTGCAGACGCCGGGGCGGCGCGCGGGAGGCCTTGCGTGGAGCGGAATCTTCGCCGTCTGGTGTGCGCAGAAGGCCGGGTTGAAGGCGACCTGGGATCTGTCCAAGGCTGAGATCCGCGGGCTGGGCGCGACTCGTGCGGATAGTGGCTTCTCGCCGGGCGATATCCTGGTGCTCAAGGGCAGCCCGGCGACCTTCTGCGTGCTGACTGCCCGCAGTGGCGACAAGCTTTCGACCGTCGGCGGCGATGGTCCCTATCAGACGATTGAATCGCGCACGCGCAAGGTTTCGGACGTGACGCACTATTATCGCCTCTCACCCGATACCTTCGTGGCCTAGGAAAGCGACGATATGCACTGGACACGCGTCGATCAGGCCTGGGCGAGGAAGGGTGCTTGCCAGCCGGGGCAGCCGCTCGAAGCCGGGATTACCTATACGATCGAGAACTGGGTCGTCCCCGGTGAGGATCCGCTGCCGGTGCGCGTCTGCACGCGGACTGGATTTCCACTCTCGTCTTATTGCAGTTCGCGACATCTCGACGCGAAGTCGATCACGCTGCATGAGACGGCTGGATATGGAACGCTATCCGTCTTGATGGGCGGGAGCGACCCGGCCCATCCGACGCCCGTGAGCGTGCATTTTCTCACCGGCCGCGATGGGAACGTCTATCAATTCTGCCCGATCGATCGGGTTGCCTGGCACGCGAACGCGTGGAGCCTGAACTCGATTGGAATCGAAGTTGATAACATCGCCTCGCTCTATGAGCACAATGGCGACGGCAAGCTCTATTCGGCCTATGGCACGAGCGATCTCTATTGCGCGAAGAGCGATGCGGGAGTCTTCGTCGAGAAGACGTTCCAGGGGATCAAGTATTGGGCTTCCTGGACCTCGGCTCAATATGATGTGACAGCGCGTTTGATCAAGGCGATATGCCATAAGCAGCAGATCCCGCGATATATCCAGGACGAGCAGAACCGCTTCCAGCCGTTGACGCGTTTCCCCGCTGCCCAGCTTGCAAGGTTTCGCGGTGTCATGACGCATTACCAGGTCAATCCGGCCAATCGGGTTGATATCGGCCCATATATCGATTGGGCTCGGCTGATCCACAGCGCTGGACTCATCCAGGGTGATTGCTTCAATACTCCCGATTATTCGGACGAGCTCACCGCTCCCGGTGCTGGGACGGCGTCTGCACCGGCGAGCGTGCTTGGTGCCGATGAGCCTGCAGCGGGAACTGGGGCCGCGGCGGATGGCTCGGGTGCAGCGGAGCCTGCCGATGCCGGCCCAGTGGCGACGCCCGATGCGGCCGTTGCGCCCGTTGCGTCAGGAAACGACACCAGCGCAGATGCCGCGCCGAGTGCGGATGCGGCAGCAGGTGACGGAGGGGGAACGTCCAGCGGCGAAGCGGCGAGCGCGCCGGTGCCCGAGACGACGACGACCGCTGCGCCCACGATTGCGGCCGAGGCCACTCCTCAAGCGACGACGACCGCAGCGCCTCCTGTCACGACAACCGAGGCACCTGCGATCACCACGACGCAGGCAGTGCAGACCAAGGTGACGAGCAGCAATATCCGCGTCGCTGGTAAGCACTTCGTCGACTGGTTTAATGAAGATCTCCGACCCAAGTATCCCGGGAATCACCCGACGATTCTTCTCTGGAAGAAGCCGGCACCGATGTTCCCGACGAAGCTCAATAAGGCCAACTTCGTTACCGTCTTCGATAACGTCCATTACCTCTGGGCGGACGAGTTGACGATTCCCGAGTTCTTCGGATTCTTCGGGATCTTCTATAACGAGACCGGCGGCACGATGCAGCCGATCGCCGAACTCGGTGGTCTGAAATGGATGTTCGAGGCGACGCCGGGAGGGAAGCCTTCCTATAACATCGCTCCCAATCGACTCGCTGGAGATCAGCTCAAGGCGAAGGGCGTGATTAGCAGCGACGCGGACGTTGCGCTCTGGAATGGGAAGACCTATCCCGCGACGGTATCTGCGTCTTTGCAGGCCGCGTTGAAGGAATGTGACTTCTATAAGTATCGCGGACACGGATTCATCCAGACGACGTGGCGCAACAACTTCCATCGAGACGTCGATCCTGCGTTGAAGGCGGCGGGATATAGCAAGACGTGCGACGATATGACGACGGAAGAGCTGGAGGCCGCGATCAAGACGGACCCGAAGGTCAGCCTTCCCATGGTGAAGTCCTTCTACAAGACCATCGCGAGCAAGTTCGCGAAGGTGAACCAGGACCCGCCGGTCTGGGCGGATACCGGACGCGCGGTGAGCGGCCAGAAGCCCTACGGCGATCTCTTCCAATGGCGTTGCGAGACCATCTTCGCGGCAATGAAGAAGGCCGGCTTCGAGCTGAAGTGAGGCACCCATGACGACGCCACTGAATCCTGCCGACCTCGAGATCAAGGTCATCCACGACGAGTTCAAGCTCGTTGGCGATTATGCCGACGGGCGGGGCTTCATCGATCCCGACCTCAATGCGCTGCTGAAGCATTACTGCGAGGTTGATGGCGTCGACGTGACGAAGACCGATTCAAGCGGCCTTCCGCTCTGGCTGTCGACGTGGCAGACAAAGGTGCCGCAGGCGGATACCTGGGACGCGGGCTGCCAGGGCCGCGCGGGCGTTGCAGAGGCATACCTGCGTTGGTATTTCCGCGGACAGTGCAAGAAGCAGAACGTTGCTTATGCTGAAGCCTCCGATGAGTTCTTTGCGGAGCTCTTCAAATCAACCGTGAATGGCCGCGCCGAGGATTTCGCCAAGGGCGCGACCTGGGAGCCGCAGTCGCCTCCGTCGGTAACGTCGCAGACCGCGAAGCCGCCCGATGCCCATGAGGTGGCGCCGACCTTCGATGCGACGAATGCGCTGCCTCTCGATGGGACCGATGGCTCGGGTAACGCGCCGAGCGCGGCTGGCGCGACGGCAACGCCGAACAACGCAGCACCCGCTGCCGTTTCAGGCGGCAGCTCGAACGTGCTCCTCATTCCGCCTCCGCCGCGAACGGAACTCGAGCGCCGGATGCGAGCGGCTTGGCACTCCGCGCGAATCGAGATCGCTCGCGGCGTCGCCAAGTATGGCGAGGGCAAGTGGACCACCGGTCCCAATACCGGTCCGATCATCGACCAGTATCAGAAGGCAGCCTATTCAACGCCCGGTCCGGGGGCCCCCTGGTGCGGAATCTTCCAGGCCTGGAACTATCGCAAGGCCGGCATTAAAGCCGACGAGAAGATCGATAAGAAGTTCCAATACACTGGCGTCGCCGGTAAGCGCGTGATGGTCTTCTGGTCGACCTATCGACTGCAGTTCTATTGGGATGCCGCGAAGTCGCAGAACCTGCGCTTCCCGAGAGAGAAGATCGGGACGTGGAAGCGTGACGACTGCGTGAAGTGGCTGAAGGCGAATCTCAATTCATATAAGCCGCTGCCGGGTGATCTGCTCGTCGTCGATACCCACAAGCCGATGTCGCATGTCGCAATGGTCGGTGGATATGATCCGGATACCTTCACGCTGGTTACCTATGAGGGTAATTTCGGCGACAAGGCGTCGGCGCACCAGTGGGATCTCTCCGCGCCAACCAGGCAGGGTTTTTTTCGCATGAACTATATCGGGCGCATGCTGGAGAGCGACTTCGGCGATCCCGGCGAAGTGCAGCCGGAGGGTCCGTCGCCCGATCCGAAGATCCATGGTCCAAGCAGCGCGACCGGCCGGTACGGCGGGTAAGGCCAGGAGACCAAAATGCCTGACCTTCTCCAAGACAAGTTGACCAAGCTCACCAAGCAGGAGGCGCTCTCGGCCCTCTATGCCGGTTGGTGTGCCCAGTTTGGCGAGCCGCCGAAGAACGAAGACTCCCTGCGCGTGCTGATGTCCCAATGGGCCCTGGAGACGGGCTGGGGCAAGGCAATGCACAACTTCAACTTCGGCAACGTCAAGAGCCGCGCCGGCGACGGATACGATTACTGCATGTTCCGTTGCTATGAGGTCGTCGGCGGAAAGACCGTCTGGTACGATCCTCCAAGCCCGGTTACGCGGTTTCGCGCGTTTCGCACTGCAATCGATGGCGCGAAGGATTACATCAAGATCCTCAATAAGCGGTTTACGCTCTCGTGGCCTTCGGTCCTCTCGGGATCTCCTGCTGCGTTCTCGCACGCGCTGCGGCAGCAGGGATATCACACCGCCGATGAGACGCAATATACGGCGACGCTGACGAGCGTCTTCAAGTCATTAAAAGGGATTGTCATCGATAAGTCGCAGGCTCCTGCCACGTCCGGCGCGGGCGCTGCGGATGCATCGACTGACACACCCCCGGTCGCAAAGAACGTGACCGGCGGACTGGGCGCGGCTGCGGTACGCACGGCTCTGACGCGCTCTCTTTCTGCGCATGGTTGGACATTCACGGGCGGCGCGGCCTGGTCGCTGGATGATCCCGGGCAGGCGGCGGATCAGTTCCACGCAGTCAAGCTGCTTCCCGGCGATACGATTACTCTGGTGAACGGCGCTGGTCCGCGCTGCGGCCGGGTTGTCATGGTTCTTGTCGCCGATGGCGAATATGCCGACTCAGGCAATGTCTGGGTCGCGTCGGCGTCCGGTTCGAAGCAACAGGTGGTGATTGAAAAGCATGCGCTCGAAGCGCCACCGCGCGACTTTGATGCGTCAACTCTGCAAGGCGGCAAACCGCTGCAGGCCTGGCGGGACGCGGAGACGCGCCCATCGACCGGGCACGCGTGGGTCGTCGGATTGATTCGGACCAGTCGCGTTCAGCGTGCAGCGGTTGACGGGATGACCGCTGCGCAGCGCACCAAGCTGAAGATCGAGCAGGGGGATGCGGAGGTTACGCCGGGCACGGTGCTCTCTCGCGCGGCGAAGCAACACGCGGGCGATGGGACAATCCAGGACGTTCCGTTCGGCGAAACGGCGCCGCAGGTCGCGGCATCGACTCCGGCTGCGGCTACGGGTGCCTCGAATGATGCGGCCGCGCCGCTGACCACGCCTGACAACGACGAGATCCCGCCTCCGATTCAGATCGATCCGCATACGGTGCAACTGCGCATCGGCCAGCATGCGGGACGCGTTGGCTTCACCGTCCAGAGGCCGGGCGAGCCGCTGCCGACCTGTCCTCCGGCGGGAGACGCGCCAGCGCCGAACGCCGATGGAAAGCGCGATGCATTCATTCGGGCAGCAATGGGGTTCCTCGGCACTCCTTATCTCGCCAATTCCGTCGAGCCCAGCCAGGGCCTCGATGGTGTCGGGCTGCTCTCGATCTGCTTGCGGCGCGTGGGTGTATTGGCGAAAGACGCACCGCCTCTCACGGTTGATGGTCTCAACGGAATGTTCGAGCACCACGGCGGGACCGCCGATCACGTGCCCGAAGATATCCTTCCGGGTGATATCGCCTGGTTTGGAAAAGGGACGCACGACGTCGATGCACAGCAGCATCCGATGATCTATCTCGGTGGCGCGCGCGTGCTTGGTCCCATCGCGGATGGCGGGCCGAAGGGCGATGCGGTTCAGGTGATTCATATCGCGGACGTACCGGAGCATTTCGCCGGCTGGTCACATATCCACGACATCGGGACCGACACCGAGCACGTTGAGCATCCGGGGGCCGCGCCACAGGCTGGAGCGATTGGCTCGGCCGCGGTTCTGCCGGCGGCGCCTGCACCGCGCTACGACGCGCTCAAGCAGATCGCGCAGGCGCAAGGCGCCGATTGGTTTGACGAGAAAGGCAAGGTGAATCTCGTCGGTGTGAAGAACATGCATGACCGTTCGGTCATTCTTCCCAAGGAGAATGATTGGAACGATACCGTATTTGCGGCTTATCTCGATGAGGATGGCAACAAGTGCTGCATCGAGATGCGCGCATCGATTAATCCCGGGACCGATCAGGACCGCGCGGGGACTTGGCAGCTGGCTGAGGGGAGTCATAAGTTCGCATTAAAGGACGGTGACGGGACCGATGGCCAGGCGCTGCAGCCCTCGGGCGAGATTAAAGGTTGGTTCGACGAGCATGGCGCCGGCGAGCTGCGCCTCGGAGATTTGAAGGAGGCCGCCGAGGCGAAAGGCGGCGGCGCTGGCAGCGGCGACGCGGATGCGAAGAGCTCGGACTCTTCGGCGGATGACTCGGGGGGCGGCGACGCGAAGGATGACGCGGCCGCGCCTGAAGAGACGACGACCGCTGCGCCGGAGGAGACGACGACCGCTGCGCCGGAGGAGACGACAACCGCTGCGCCGGAGGAGACGACAACCGCTGCGCCTGCGGAGACGACAACCGCTGCGCCTGCGGAGACGACGACCGCTGCGCCCGAGGAGACGACGACCGCTGCGCCCGAGGAGACGACGACCGCTGCGCCAGCGGAGACGACGACTGCGGCTCCAGCGACGACGACGACTGCGCCTCCAGCGACGACGACGACTGCGGCTCCAGCGACGACGACGACTGCGGCTCCAGCGACGACGACGACTGCGGCTCCAGCGGCGACGACGACTGCGGCTCCAGCGACGACGACAACTGCGGCTCCGACCACGACGACAGCTGCTCCGCATCCCACGACGACCACTGCGCCGCCGACCAAGCACCACCAGCCGCATCCGGCGCCAGGGAAGGGAAGCGCTGCGCTTCCCGACGGGGATAAGCCCGGTTACCGCGATCTGCCGCCCTTCGGACGCCTTGAATATGTGAATGCGCCCACCAAGGGAGATAAGCGGACGGTCAAGATCACCAACGGATTCGATAAGAGCATCGTGCCCGTGACCGTCGATGTCGGGGGGCCGAAGCCGATCTCCGTGCATATGCACAAGCTCGTCGTGCAGTCGTTTACCGAAGCACTCAAGGCGGCGGTGGCAGCGAGTGGGTACCGTCCGTCGGCGGTTGCATTTAATCCGCGTTATCAAAGCGGCAATAAGACGCTCAGCCTGCACTCCTTCGGGATCGCGGTTGACTTCGATGCTTCACGAAACAGCCCGGAGCGCGGGAAGAAGGGTGCGGACCTGAACGACCAAGGGACCGTGCCGGATATCTCCGAGGCCGATTCATTGAAGATCGCGCCGATGCGGACCAAGCAAGGCCAGCTCTTCGTCAAGGCATTTACCGACCGTGGTTGGGTCTGGGGCGGCAAGTTCAAGAAGGGCACGCCGTACGACGATATGCACTTCGAGTTGCGTAATCCTTGATGTTGGTTGAGCGGCAAGAAGGTGAGGCGACGATGGCGGACGGCTCTGACAACGACTCCGAACTGCACGCGAGCGGAGACTACAGCAAGGTTCCCATCCAGATCGCGCCTGGCGGTACTGGAGCGGTCTCCCGTCCGACCAAGGGGACGCAGCTCATCTGGGGCGGCAGCGATGCGTCGTCGCCGTGGGGAATGCTCCAGGCGTTGATCCAGAAAGGGGGCGGAGAGGTTAATTACCTTCATATCGGCGCTGGCAGCGTCGCCGCGGCCTCATTCTCGCCGACCGGCGCGCCGGGCGATGCGCCGGCCTCGGGTTCGGATAGCAAGTCGAGCGCTGGAGATGAGTCGGAGAACGGACCGCAGAAGGTTGATGCGAAGCCTCATCCGGATTCGCCGGGATTGGAGCACGTCACGGGACCGATCGGGACCGGCGCGCTCTTCGATGCCGGTGTTGATATCGCCTACCAAGGCGAGCCGACCCGCATCTGGGCGCATCCGCGCGCCGCGCGTTCGGGGCCGCGGCCGTTGATTATCTATCTGCACGGGATTAACTCTTCGGGAGTCGAGCATCCGGCGCTCTCAAGCAACGTTGGCCAGCGGAGCGGCGGCTGGATGCATATGGGCAAGCTGGCCCATCAATTGATAACCGCAGGCAAGGTCACGCCGCTCGCAATGGCGGCGCCGACCAACGCGCAGAGCGCGCCGTGGGACAAGATTGACTATGAGGAGTTGGTGAATCTCCTCGAGCAGAAGTTCAAGGAGGCTGGTGTCGAGATTGACCTCGATCAGATCGCCGTCGTCGGACATAGCGGCGCCGGTGGATATCCCGGGCGCGGAATGAACAAGCTCGCGGATCAGCACGCGATGATTGGAACACATAAGCTCAAGGTCTTCGGCCTGGCGGATACGCAGATCATCGCGCCGACCGCTACGCTCTATAAGACAGGCCTGTCGGCGAACGATACGACGGTGATCTATGCGCTTCACCGCGGAACGGGTGGCTGGGCAACGGCGGAATACAATGCCAATGGCGGCAGCGCTCCATTTGCAACGGCGCTCGGCGCGACCAATGCGAACAAGACGCGCGAAGTGGCCGACGAGAGCCTCGATGCCTGCGAGGATTATTGGGACAACCAGGACGCGGTGCCAGCGCGGGTCAGCATTAAAGTGAAGCAGCCGCTCAGCACGTTCGTGACCCTCTGGCGTGCGGCTGGCGGATATGGCGTTGTTGACCAAGGCAATCACGCCAATGCGCTGCCGTGCTGGACCTGGTGGGCCTTGCCGCGGTTTTATGCGCAGACGGCGGCCGATAAGAAGCTGCTCGAGGCGATGGCGCTGGAGGCCCCGGCGGTTCCGGCGCCGGCGCCGATTCCCGCTCCTGCGCCGACTCCGACGGCGAATGTCTCTGGCGGGGAATTCAATATTCCTCCCGCAGCGAAGCCGTGGGTGAATCCTGCTGGCGAGATTGCGCCCAAGGCTCTTGACGGATTCGAGTTCTCCAAGCCGACGGGTCTCTACTATCCGATTCGCGCTGAAAAACTGCCCGCGGGTCGCGGGGTCTATTACATCGGCGAAGATGGCCAGAGTTATGGTCCGGGCGGCCTTGGCTGCGGCGGAGCTGCCTACTTTCTCGCCAACCGCTCCAACGGGACGCGCAAGCACGTCGGCGTTGATGTCAGCATCAATGCCTTCAACTCGATGGTGGTTGCTTGCGAGAGCGGAAAGATCGTCAACTTCTATTGGCTCTATCAAAACGCCTGGTGCATCATTATCCAGTGCACGAATTCGCCGCTGGTGATTAATTATAGCGAGGTCGACGCGAACTCGCTCAAGGATTACAAACTCAAGGTCGGCTCGTCTGTCGTCGCTGGCCAGCCGATTGGTACGATTCGAAAGATGGATACGTCGGCGATGTTGCACTTCGAGAACTACCGCAGTGGAACGACGGCCAACTGCAATCTCTATCCAGATGGGCCGGATGCGGCCAAGCAGGCGAAGAGCAAGTTGGCGAGGGCGCGGCTCTATAATCCGACCCAGTATCTATTGGCGTTGGCGAAGAGCGGTCGTTAGCTGGCGGCGCGCTTAACTGAGCGCGGGCAGGGAATTGGAATAGTAGGCGAGAACTTCCCGCTGCGCGGTCCCGGTTGCAGCTCGCAGTTGTGTGCCCGCGCGTGAGACGAGCCCGCGTCGAATCAAATGCTCGACTCCCAGGCTCGCGATCGCCTCGGCCTCCTCGCTGGCGAGAACATCGCCGGTCAACCGCGCCATATCCCGATTGCGGTCGCTGTCGGCGTCGAGTGCCGCCTGGGCCTGCTGAGTTCCCTCGAACTCTTCTCCCAGCGCGACGGGCACGCCGCGAGCATCGAGTTGTGCGCGCAGTTCCCGCACGCGGTCATTGAGCCGTTCGGTTGTTGCTTCGCCCAATTCGAGCATTGCGCGCGCGACCAGTGGCACCGGCGTCGCCGGAATGACCCGTGCAATCTCGCTCATTAAATCGGTCGCGACCTGCTTGGCTGTGGTTCGCCGCTGCTCGTCGGTCTGCTGCGCGAGATCGACGTTGTGCGAACGCGCCCAGTCGGAGAAACGCACGGGAGTGCCGAACGCCACCGCGACATATCCGCTCCGCTGGAGGCGGCCCGTCAATGCGCGAACGATACCCAGGGCAATTCGAAAGGGGAGCAGCGCGAGCATCTTCGCAGCCCCGAGGAGCTTCTCAACGAGCGTCGGTGGATTGTCGCGCCCGCGCTTTTCCGCCAGGAGTTGCTCGTCCTCGAGAACGCGGTCGTAGTTAATCCCGACGGGAACGAAATAGAGCTCGCGCTTGAAATCCGGCTCGCAGGTTAACTGCAAAATGGCGTCAAGCAGGCCGACCTTGGGTGTGCGCAAAGCGCCGTCGCGGGTTAATCCTCCCTCGGGAAAGATTCCCTGCGTCACACCTCTACGGGTGATTAACTGGAGGTAACGGCGCAATACCTGATGGTAGAGCGGGTCGGGAAATCCGCGTCGGACAAAGAATCCACCGAAGGCCTTGAAGAGTGCGTCGAGAGGAAAGACGCGAGCCCACTCGCCCACGGCGTAGCTGACGGCGACCTGCCGGGCGAGTGCCCAACCCACCACGACGTAGTCGAAGTTGCTGCGGTGATTAATCAGGAATACCGCGGTGGCATCCTTGGGAAGCGAGCGCAGGCGGTCCTGCGAGGCGCGATCGATCACCGGCCGATAGACCGCATGAATGGCCGCTTTCGCGAGTCCCATTCCGAATTGGTAATAAGCGGTTAATGAGAAGGCGGGGACGATCTCGTCGATATAACTCTCGACGTCGCGGCGCACATCTTCGGGGGCACGCGGCGCACGCGCAGGTTGTCCCGGCCGTGCCGGAGGCCCTCCGCGTGCGGCCTCGCGCATGGCTTCATTGACGACCCGGTCATTGAGCAACTCCTCTTTAACCAGCAGCCGGCCTCCATATTTGAAGAGGTCAACGCGCACGTCGTGCTTCTCGGCATATCGCCGAGAGCGGCGGTGCAGCGACTCGCGCAGCTTGCCGAGGAGCCACGCACGCAGCAGCAACTCATAGAGCGCAAGCGCAACGAAGACAGCCACGATCGTGCGTACAACATGGTGCGAGAAGAACTGCATCAGGGAACCTCGAAGCCCGCACCGCGCAGGAGGCGGCAGAGCGCGATGAGCGGCAAACCGACGATGGCCGTGAAATCCTCGCCGGAGATCTTCTCGACCAGCGAGATGCCGAGGCTCTCGATCTTGTAGGAGCCCGCGCAGTCGAGCGGTCGCTCGCGCTGGACGTAGCGGCGGATTTCGTGGGGCGTCAGCGCGCGCAGCTGCATGGCGTGGAGGTCGACGGCGGTCTCGACTGTTCCGTCGGGATGGCGCAACGCCACCGCGGTGATGAGCCGGTGGCTGCGTCCGGACAGGCGCTGCAGTTGGGCCTCGGCGCGCTCGATTGTGCCGGGCTTTCCGAGGCGCTCGCCATCGAGATCCACCAGCTGATCGGAGCCGATGATGAAGGCATCGGGCGCCGCGTCCGCGACGCTCGCGGCCTTGTCGTGCGCGAGCTGGAGCGCGATCTCCTCGGGCGAAAGGTGACCGCTGACCGCCTCTTCGTCGACCTTGGGCGCGAGCGCCGAGTAGGGCAACCCGAGGCGGTCGAGGAGGGCGCGCCGATATTTCGAGGTGGAGGCGAGGACCAGCTTGGGCATAGGCGATGGGCTCGTGCGTTCAGGTGGAGCGAGGGGGACAGTAGCAGGCCGCGCGCGGTGCATCGCGGAGTTGGCACTCCAGCAGTCTCTGTTGCCGGCGGCGCATCGTGTAGAAGGGATGGATTCATGGCCTCCGCATATGCGCAGCTGCAATGGATGGGACACGCGCTGCTCCGCGCGCAGGGCTTCGCACGCCGCGATGAGCAGACTGGCCAGGGGCGGCGTTTCTCGCTCTACGAGCGAGCCGGCAGCGGAGCCGGTCCGACCGCGCTTCTCGTGCACGGCCTGGGCGGCTCCGCGACGTCGTTCACGCCGATCGCGCGACAGCTCTGCTCGCTCTGCAAGCGCGTGCTGCTGATCGATCTGCCCGGTCATGGCACTGCGGAGCTGGCCGCGGATGATCAGCCGGCCGATCCGTTGGAGATGGCGCAGGCGCTCGGACGCACGCTCGAGGTGCTCGCCGAGCCTGTGCTGCTCGTCGGGAATTCGCTCGGCGGTGCGCTCGTGCTCAGTTGCGGGCTCTTCTGGCCTGAACAGGTCGCTGGGGTGATCGCGCTCGCGCCCGCAGGGGCGCCCTTGAGTCGGGCCGAGTCCGAAGAGCTGCGTCGGGTCTTTCGCGGCGGCGCCGAAAGCGGTGCAGAGCTCGGTCGGCGCTTGTTTCATTCTCCTCCGTGGGCGGTGCGGATGTTCGCGCGCGGGCTCGGCGAGCACATCGGCAGCCGCGCGGTGCAGCACATCGTCCGCGGCATTCGCGCAGGTGCGCAAGGCCCATCGTCCGATGAGCTGCGCGCGATCCGCGTGCCGACGCTGGTGCTCTGGGGCGACAGCGATGGAGTGCTCCCCTCGAGCGGGGCCGACTACTTTCGCGGCGCGCTGCCTGTCGGCTCGTTCGAGTTGCTCGAGCGCACAGGACACCTCCCGCAGATCGAGCGTCCGCGCGCGGTGCTCCGGCGGATCGCGGCGTTCATCAGCAAACCCGCGCCGGGTGCGGTCGGGAGATGATCGGAGAGTCCCGTCCTGCAGATCGTTTGCATAGCAATGATTGGAGTGCAAACGATCTCACCGCGTCGGGAAGTCACGTCGCGGAGTTTGTCCGAGCGCAGCCGCGGCTGGTCGGCCGCCGCGCTCAACTTCCGCTCCTGTTCCGGCGAGCTCAATCGATTGCCGCGCTCGGTTCACTCGGGCGAAACCTCCGACCTCGCGTTCGTCGTCGAACGGCTGCTACAGGAGAGGAGCGGTGCGCCGCTGTTGATCGCGGGAGTCTCGCTGGGCGGCAACGTTCTCGTGAAGTGGCTCGGGGAGATCGGAGCTTCGGTGCCGCGAGAGCTGCGCGCGGCTGCCGCGATCTCGACGCCGTTTGATCTCTCGCTCTGCGCCAGCGCGCTCGACGGACCGGGCTTCTGGGCGCGCATCTATCGCGGCAGATTCCTGCGAACACTGCTCGCCAAGACGCGTGCGAAGGCCGCGCGATTTCCACGCGCGCTCGACGTGAACGCCCTCGATCGGATCCATACACTGACTGAATTCGACGAGCGCGTCGCAGCACCCCTGCATGGCTTCTCCGGCGCCGCCGGTTACTACGCGCGCTCTTCAAGCGGTCCGTTTCTCGCACGTCCGACTCGAAGTCGCAGCGCAGGGAGGACACGTCGGCTTCGTTTCGTCTTCGACCGGGCTTGCCCGCTCGTGGGCAGAGGCGAGGGCGGTCTCTTTTCTCGCGCAGCACGCGCAGACCTGAGGCGGCGCGTGCTTAAAAAAAGAGCGGGCACCCGAAGGTACCCGCTCTAGGAAAGCTCCGGCGACGCTGTTGCCGTGCAAGATGTTCGAGCGAAGAAGATCGAGGTTGAGTGATCAGAGATGCAGTTGCTGGAGAGAACTCTGGTCGCCGGAAAACGAAGACGGCCGGTCGAGTAGCACGCACGGTCTGGTCCAGCAAGCGCAACCCAGACCGGTCGGTCGTTCAGCGGATCCCCGCGACGCGCGTGCGGGCCGCGCCGAGAGCGCGCTCGATCTCCTCGAGCGCAGTCCGACTCTCCATTGCCTCATCCGCCTCGGCGCGCGCAGAGAGCAGCGCCTCCGCGAGCGCGTCCTTTTCGGTCCGCACGCGGTTGAGCTCCGCCCGGGCTGCATCCCGCTCGGCCACGCGGGCCTCGAGCTCTCCCGCCAGGCGCTGCAGCTGCCCGCGC
The DNA here is from genome assembly GCA_903911145.1 of uncultured delta proteobacterium. Taxonomy (GTDB): domain Bacteria; phylum Myxococcota; class Myxococcia; order Myxococcales; family 40CM-4-68-19; genus CAIWCD01. The sequence goes on from CAIWCD010000024.1 coordinate 275,563, forward strand.
GAAGCATCGAGTTCCGCTCGCGCGGCAGCGGCGATCTCTGTCTGCTCTTCGCTCTGCGTGCGCGCATCCCTCAGCTCGCGCGACAGCCGGGCGGCCTGCGCCAGCGATCCATCGCGCTCCGCCTCGAGCAGCTCAAGCTCCGCGAGCAGATCGCGCGCCGCCGCGGCCCGCTTCTCGATCTCATGGGCAAGACGATCGCGTTCGTCGGTCCGCTCGCGCGACTCCTCTGCAGCACGACGCAGCGCCGAGAGCGCGCCATCGAGATCACTCTTGAGGCGCGCGTTCGCATCCGCGGCCAGATCGAGTTCCGCCGACAGCTCTTTTGCGAGCAGCGCGACTTTCTGCGCCGCCGCGCCCTTGCGGGTGGCGGGCCCGCGCGAATCGCTTTGAGTGCCAATCAATTCCGATTCGCCCGCGTCGTTCGAGATCACCGCGGAGTGCAGCGGCCCCGCCGCTTCTTCCGCGCGCGCGCGCACCTGCGCCCGATGCTCGTTTCGTGCGCTCTCTCCTGCTTCACGCGCAAGCGCCGCGCGCATTCCAGCCTCCTGCGCTTCGTGGCGGCTCATCATTGTCGGCGAGGTCGGCGCCGGAACGCTGGTCGGCGGCACAGGCGCTGGTGCCGGGTGGGCCTGCACGGGCGCGCTCTCGACCTGCGCGTGCGGGGCGGTCGACTCCTGCATCTGCGCTTCGATGCTGGCGAGCGCAGACCCAAGCCGCACGCGGGGCCGCACCTTGGGAACGTTCTCCTCGAAGCCGCGCTTCATGTTGCTCCTGACAGAAAATTCAAGTTGCGACTCTTCGCGCCGAAAGGCCGGATCAGGCCAGCTTCAACTTGACCGGCTCGCCGATGCGCCCGACCACTTCATCGAGGACCGACTGGATGTCCTCTGCGCCCTTGCTCTCGGAATCGTACGCGAAGATCGGGATTCCTTCGCTCGACGACTGCGCGAACTTGGTGCACTGGCGGATGACCTGCTTGAGCAGAAAATCCGGATAGTGCTTCTCGAGCGCTTCGCGCGCCTCTTTCGCGATCTTGTAGGTCGCGTTGTAGGCGTTGATGACGATGAAGATGTGATCGAGGACGTGCTCGAGATCCTCCTCGAGCGACTGCACCGTCTCGAAGAGCAGCTTGAGGCCGTGGAACGAGAGGAAGTCGGCGAGCACCGGGACGAAGAGATCGTTCGCCGCCATCAGCGCATTCAGGTTGAGCAGCCCGAACGACGGCGGTGCATCGAGCACCACGTAGTCGTACTGGTTCTCCACTTCCTTGAGCGCATTGCGCAGCCGGAACTCGCGCGCCGCGAGCGGCATCAGCGAGAGATCGATCGTGCTCATGCTCAGATTCGACGGCACGAGATCAAGGCCAGGCATGCCGGTGGGAACGATGACTTCTTTGAGCGGCTGCTTCTTGATGATCGCGTCGAAGAGCGTCGCGGTCGACTCCTCGCCGGCGACGCCGAGGCACTTGCTCGCGTGGCCCTGCGAGTCGAGATCGATCACCAGCACGCGGTGGCCCATCTCGGCGAGGCGGAACGCGTAGCTCGTCGAGACCGACGTCTTGCCGGTGCCACCCTTGAAGTTGAGGAAGAGCTGCCGGCGCATCAGTCGCCGCGCCGGGAGCTTGCCGAGCTGCGTGCGGGCGGCGGCGAGATCGGCCACGCCGTAGAGCGCGGGCTTGCCGGGCGCGGGCACTGGCATTCCGGCGTGTTCGAGTTCGAGCGCGTGGCTGGATTCGGCGCGCGCGAGTTCCTGCGGCGTCATTCCGAGGACCTGCGCGAAGCGGCGTGCGGAATAGCGGATCGACTCCATGATGTTCAAGCTCCTCTTTCGGCGTGCGCGTTCTCGAGCGTCGCCCCGGCGATCAGGCGGCGTCCGCGGCGTGCGAGGACGCCTTGCGACACGAGCGTTGCGGCAAGCGACTCGGCGCGGGAAAGCTCGACGCCGAGCGCGTTGGCGAGATCGCTCTCGGTCAGGCCCAGCATGGCCGTGCGCACGGCGAAGAGCGCCTCCTGCGCGAGAGGCGCAAGCGGTCCCGGCGCGGGCGGCGCAACCTGCGTCGGTGCCGCCGCGAGTGGCAACTCCGCACCAGGCGCGGTCTCGCGAAGGATCTCCTCTTCAGCGAGCGGCGCCTCCGGCACGTTGCCCTCCGCGCCTGCCGCCGATCGCACGCCTGCATCGTGATCGATCGAGAGGCGGGCGATCAGCCCGAGGTTCTCTCCGCTCGCGAGCGCGAGTCCTGCAGCGCGCCGCCGGATTGCAGCGGTCAGATCATGCGAGGCGGTCTCGAGCGCCTCGCGCGCGTGCGTTACGCCCATGCCGATGAGTGCGTCGAGCGCGGCGAGCCGCACCAGCGCTGGCTCGGATGAATTCTGCAGTTGCGCGATCATCGTCGCCGCGCCGTCTCCGCCGCAGGCCGCGAGCGCGCGGGCAATCGCAGCGCGTGCCCGCGGATCGGTCTCCCGTCCCAACGCGGCAGCAAGTCCGGGCGCCGCAGCGGGCAAGGGGAGCGCGGCCAGATGGCGTGCGGCCTGCGCCCGCCTCGAGGCATCGTGCGCGGTCAAGCCACGCAGACACTGCTCGACCAGCGCGCGCTGCGCTGCCGAGACAGCGCGGATGGGGCGCGTCGCTTCTGTGGTCGGCGCGCGCCGAAGGGCAGCGAGGCCGGGGAGCAGATCGGTCGGTGTCGGGACTGCCGCGTCAGGCAGATGAGCACCGAGGCGACCCTCGGCCCAGAGCTTGCGAGCGCGCGCGATCGAATCGTGTTCGTGCTCCGGAGCAGGCGGGGCGGGCTCGGGCGTCGCCGCAGGAGGCGCCTCGATGTTGGCCGCAAGCAGCAGCGCATCGCACGCGCGCTGCCGATCGCGCAGCGCCAGAACCTCACTGCGCAGTTCGCTGATGAACTGGGCGAGCGCTGCCGGTGCCTCATCTCCCTGGCGCGCCTGCTCGATCATCTCCTGCAGCCACCGCGCGCGCTCGTCCTTCTGCCGCGCCACTTCCTGGCGCGCTTCGGCGAGCTCTGCCGACAACTGCGCCGCACGATCGCGCTCGGCCACCAGCGCGGCCTCGTCGATCACGGGCGTCGTCTCCGGGCGCGCGAGCAGCGTGCTCATCCGCGCCCTCTCGGCCTCCAGTTCGATCGCACGCCGCCGGGACTCCTGGGCCTCGAGCGCGGACTTGCGCGCCTCTTCGTGCGCGCGCTGCCGCTCGGCCTCGGCCGCTGCTGTGCGCGTCTGGGCGCCCGCCAGCTCTGCCGACAACTCGGAGAGTCGCCACTCGAAGAAGACGATCTTCTCCAACGCAGCGCGAAGCAGCTCCGACGCGACTGGCGCGCCCGCCCGCTCCCGAATCCCCGCTGTTGTCGACGCTGCGCGCTCCTCCACGCCCACCTCAATCCGCGCGCTCTTGACGAAAAACAGATCCTGGTGGATCGAGCGCTCGCGCGGCACAGTATCTTGAGTGGATCAGTCGGTCAAGCGAGCACCATTGGCTACTCAAGCGACCAGATCTCGGCTGAAGCGAGCACACCGTTGTTGCGTCCGCCTGCGACGAGAATGTGGCCGTCCGCAAGCCGCGCGCAGAGGGGAATTTCGCGACCGATGGAGAGGCCGGCTGCGGGTGCGAACGAGCCGATTCCGTCCTCGCCTTGCGGATCGAACAGCTCTGCCGACGCGAGCGCGCCGCCCTCTGCATCCGCGCCACCAACGAGGAGCACAAGGCCGCTTGCGAGACGCTGAACGCACGCCCGCTGGCGCGCGGAGTTCAGTCCGCCGGTGGGCACGAATGCGCCACGTCCGCTGTCGGCCTGCGGATCGAACAGCTCTGCTGAAGCGAGCGCCGCCTGTCCGAGGCCTCCTCCCACCAGGACACGGCCGTTGGGAAGCAGCGCAATCGCAGCGCGGCTGCGGCCCTGCGCCATCGATCCGGTGGCGCGAAAGAGTCCCTGTCCGCCGTTTCCCGCGGGGTCGAAGATCTCGGCGGTGGCGAGCGGCGATCCGTTGAGTGCGAGGCCTCCCGCGACCAGCACCCGGCCGTCGGGCAAGAGCGAGATCATCGGCTCGCTGCGCGGGCTCGACATCGGCGCGGTAGAGACGAATCGGCCGCGCCGTCCATTCTCTTTGAACGTCGAATCGAACAGCTCCGCAGAGGCGAGCGCGCCGCCTTCGCTGCCGCTGCCTCCGACGATCAGCGTGCGGCCATCGGGGAGGCGCACCACGCCAGCGAAGGCGCGTGCAGCGACCAGCGGCGCGGCGAGCTGCGACCGGACCGCGCCGCTCTGCAGAGAGAGAATCTCCGCGCTCGCGACGGGCGCTCCCGAGCCGTCGAGGCCTCCTGCGAGCAGCGCGTCGCCGCTGCCGAGGAGAACGGCCGATGCGCCCGTGCGCGGTCCCTGCATCTGGCCGGCGAGAGTGAACTCGCGCGTGCGCGGCTCGAACCGTTCGATCGAGGAGAGCGTGGTGCCCGCGCGCCCGCCGGCGATGAGCACCGAGCCGTCGCCCATCCGGATCACAGAGGCGAAAGCGCGCGCTTCTCGCAGTGGAGTCGTGCTCGCGGCGATGGCTGTGCGAGAGACGCCGCGCGGTGTGAACAGCTCGGCGGATGCGACAGAGCGTCCGGTGCGCTGATCCCCACCGGCGATGAACGCGCGGCCATCTGCGAGCAGCGCGGCGACAGCGTTTCCGCGCGGTGTCGAAAGATTCGAAGCGGGTCGTGCGGCAGGAGACGCGTCGGGGCTGTAGAGCTCGGCTGCGGCGAGTCGATTGTCGTTGTCACCGATGCCGCCCGCGAAGAGCACGGAGCCGTTCGCGAGCGCGACGGTGGCTGCGGCGCTGCGAGGAGTGAGCAGTGGAGGCGCGGGAGTGAATGCGCCGTGGCCGCTGTTGGCGAGGGGATCGAACTGCTCCACCGAGTTGAGCGCGTGCACACTCGCGCCGGTGCCCTGTTTGGTTTCTCCCTCGAAGCCAAGCCCTCCGGCGACGAAGACGCGGCCATCGTCGAGGCGAACCATCGAGGCAAACGCTCTCGCGGTGGCCAGCGCTCCGGTCGTGACAATCGCGCCGGCCTGCCCCTCGGCGGGATCGAAGATCTCGGCCGAAGCGAGCAGCGCGCCACTCGACGAGAGTCCGCCGGTGACGAGCACGCGTCCGTCCGGCAAGAGCGCGCAGGCCGGATGCGTGCGCGCCGCGGAGAGCGCAAACGGCCCGAGCAGGACGCCGAGCGCACCGTCTGCAGCGGCGGCGCGAGGATCGAACAACTCGGCGTCCGCGAGAGGCTTGCCGTCGTGCTCACCTCCGACGAGCAGCACCCGACCATCCGTGAGCCTGGCCGCGCAGTGCCCGCTGCGTGCGGTGTGCAAGAGCGGCCCACTCCAGAACGCGCCGTGGCCAGAGTTGCCCGCGGGATCGTAGAGCTCAAGTTGCGCGACGCTGCCGCTGTGGCCTTCTCCTCCGACGACGACGGCGCGCCCATCGCCGAGCAGCGTCGCCGTCGCTCCTTGTCGCGCATTCGCCAGTGGCGCGGTTCCCCGGAACGCGCCCGTGCCGGCGTCGGCGTTGGGCTCAAACAGCTCCGCGTGCGCAAGCGGCCCTGTCTCGTCCGCGCCTCCCGCCACGAGGACCGCTCCCGTGCGCAGGACCGTCGCCGTCGCTCCCGCGCGCGACCAGCTCATCGTCTGGACCTCCCGAAACGTGTCGGGCACATCGGCCACATGCGCGCTGGCCGGCGTCCTGGCGGCCGCATCTGGCGCGGACTTGCGCGTGGCGAGCCACGGGAGCCAGCAGATGGCACCGAGCACAATCGCCAGCATCGTCAAGCGCGCTGCCCCGGGCTTTCGCTGAGGCTGCGTGAGCGGCGCGGATGGGCCGTCGAGGAAGAGCGGAGATGAGTTCGGGCCGCGCTGGAGCAGGAGCAGCTCGTCGAGCAGTGCGCGCGCCGACTGCGGACGAAGAGCGGGATCGGCAGAGCAGGTCCGCTGGATGAGCAGCGAGAGTTCCGTGGGCGCCGACCGCGGAACCTCGAGCAGCGCGTGTACGTGGTGGCCCGGGTGCGGCTGTCCCGTCGAGGAAAACAGCTCCGACGCCGCCTGCGAGCCGGTTCCCGTAAATGCATGCGGGACGCGCCCACCAAGGAGCGCATGCAGCAGCAGTCCGACTCCATAGACGTCGCTGCGCGCATCTTCAGCGCCTCGCCACTGCTCCGGAGCCATGAAGCCGGGCGTTCCCGCGCGCGGCAGCAGCGCGTCTCCGGCGAGCCCGCGCGCCAGTCCCAGGTCAAGCAGCTTCACCAGTCCGTCGTGCGTGCGAAAGACGTTGCTCGGCTTCAAGTCGCGATGGATCACGCCGGCTGCGTGCGCGTGGGCGAGGCCGCGCGCGATCTGCACGCCGATGTCGATCACCGCATCGGGAGCGAGCGGCCCGCGCGTGAGCGCGCTCTGCAGATTCTCGCCCGAGAGCAGCTCGAGGACGAGAAACGGCAGTCCGTCCTGGATCACGAGATCGAAGAGCGTGACGATGTTCGGATGCTGCAGGCGCGCGACCATCTCCGCTTCCTGCTGCAGGAGTGAGAGTCGCAGCGCGCGCTGGCTCTCGCCGTTCTTGCCACGCCGTCCGAGGCGATCGGGGCGAAGCGCTTTGAGAGCGACATGCCTGCCGAGATCGCCGTCGCGAGCCTCGTAGACGACGCCGAATCCGCCGCGACCGAGCTCGCGCACGACCTGGTAGCGACCGATTCTTTCACCCGACTCGAGGTGCCGCAGCGGGCTTGGGTCGACCTGCTGCTCGGGCGCCTCAGCGAGCTGCGCGAGGAGCGCATCGAAGGGATCCGAGCTGGCAGCACCCGTCGACTCCGCCGAAGTCGCAGCTGCGCTCTCGTCTGATTCCTCGCGCTGTGCGTCTGTGGGGTGGTCCGCGTCGTCGTCGATCATCAATCAGGCCCCGAGGACTCCCGCCTCTTCGGCCAGCTTTCGCAGGCGCGTCTTCACCCGCTCGAACCGCTTGCGCAGCGCCGCTTCATCGACTGGAACCTCGTCGGTGGTCATCACCTCGGCCACCTCTTTCCACGACAGCTCGCGATTGACGCGCAGGATCAGCAGCGTCTGCTCCTCGGGCGTCAGCTGTGCGCGCAGCTTGTCGAGCTTGTCCTGCGCGTCCTCCTTGCGCCAGGCCGCCGAGCTCTCGCGCACTTCATTGACGAGCTGCGAGATCTCCGCCGTCTCGAGGCGCCGACCGCGCCGACGGAACGCCTCGCCCTGCACATCGCGCGCGGCACTCCACGCGACCCGATAGGCCCAGGTGCGGAAGCTGCTCTCGCGCCGGAACGATCCGACGCTCTTCCAGAGGTCCTCGGCGAAGCGCGAGAAGGCCTCGTCGGCGAGTCCCTCGTTGCGCAACAGACCGTTCAGGTAGCCGAGGATCTGCGGACCGTAGCCGCGGATGCAGAGCGTCGCGGCCTCGGAAAGTTGCTGTCCGTCGAGTGCGGCTGCGAGCGATGCCTCGAGTTGCGCGTGATCTTCCTTCGCCATGCGCCCGACGCTACCCCAGCGGTACATCCTCTGGCACCCGCCGAATGTCCGGGAGGAGTCGTGCGAACTTGAGCGCGCGCGCCTCGCCGTGGCAGTAGAGCACATCGCATGACCGCTCCCGTCTCCCGGCCGACCGATGGCTGGCGCTGCGCCTCGGTCGCCGAATGGCGCGGTCCGCAGTGATGAGATGTGCTCTAGGCCGCTTCTTGAGGAGTGGACGATGGCGGGAGTAGATGCGCTCGCGACAGCAGAGCTTGCGGCAATCGCGGCGCGTGGGCTGCTGCGCACGCTCGAGCCGCTGTCGAGTGCGCCAGGAGCGGAGATTGAGGTCGCCGGGCCGCGCGGCAGCGAGCGGCTCATCAACTTCTCCTCGAACGATTATCTCGGCCTTGCCTCCGACGCGCGCATCGCTGCCTCTCTCGCAGAAGGCGCGAGGAGATTGGGTGCGGGCGCAGGCGCGAGCCGGCTGGTCTGCGGCGACTTCTCCGAGGCGCACCAACTCGAGGAGGAGCTCGCGCGCTTCGAAGGCACCGAGTCGGCGCTGCTCTTCAACTCCGGCTACGCGGCCAACTGCGGACTCATCCCTGCGCTGGTCGGTCCGGGCGACGCGATCTTCTCCGACGCGCTCAACCACGCGAGCCTCATCGACGGCTGCCGCCTCTCCCGCGCGGCGATCCACGTCTATCCTCACGCAGACGTCGCGGGGCTCGAATCGTTGCTATGCAAAGCATCTCCCGCGCAGCGCCGCCTCGTCGTCTCCGACAGCGTCTTCTCGATGGACGGCGATCTCGCGCCGCTCGTAGCTCTTGCGGATCTCTGCGATCGACACGGCGCGCTGCTCGTCGTCGATGAAGCGCATGCGACCGGCGTGCTGGGTCCGCAAGGCCGCGGTCTGGTGAGCGCGCTGGGCCTCGGCGCGCGCGTCGATGCGCGGATGGCGACGCTCTCGAAGGCCGTGGGCGTGGTCGGCGCGCATGTCTCCGGTTCGCGCGTGTTGCGCGATCTGCTCATCAACAAGGCGCGCCCGCTCATCTTCAGCACGGCGCTCCCTCCGGCGCTCGCCTGCGCGGCACGCACTGCAGTCGCGCTGCTTGCTGGCAGGGAAGGCGATGAGCGAAGGCTGCGTCTCTGGCGCAACATCGAGCATTTCGCGGCCGGCCTGCGCGCGCTCGGCCATCCCGCAGAGGCCCGCTCGGCGATCTTTCCCGTCGTGCTCGGGACGCCCGAAAAAGCGCTCGCGGCCGCGTCCCGCCTGCGCGCGCGCGGCCTGCTCGTCAAGCCGATCCGTCCGCCGACGGTGCCCGAGGGAACGAGCCGGCTGCGCTTCGCCCTGAGCGCCGCACACACCGAGACCCAGATCGCGCAAGCGCTCGAGGCGCTTCGTGCGGAAATCTGAACGTAGATTCAATCTCTGAATAAAGATTCATCTTCTAGAATCTGTCTTCATCTTGTCGCCGCCCGTGAGCCGCCCAATGTCCGACGCAGACCGCGACGCCCGCCATGCCCGCCTCGCCGCACTCGACCGCGCGCATGTCTGGCATCCCTTCACGCAGATGCAGACCTGGCTTGAGCCGGCGGTCGGCGACGAGCCGCTGATCATCGATCACGCGATGGGTTCGTGGCTCTTCGACACGCAGGGACGCAAGTACCTCGACGGCGTCTCGTCGCTCTGGGTCAACGTCCACGGCCACCGCAAGATGGAGATCGATTCGGCGATCAAGCTGCAGCTCTCCAACGTCGCGCACACGACGCTGCTTGGGCTCGCGTCGCCGCCATCGATCGAGTTGGCCGCCGAACTGGTGCAGCGCGCGCCGCGCTTCCCGGGCCAGCCAACGCTGACGCGCGTCTTCTATTCAGACAGCGGCTCGACGTCGGTGGAGATCGCGCTGAAGATCGCCTTTCAGCATTGGCGCCAGCGCGGCAAGACGAAGAAACGCAAGTTCGTCGCGCTCAGCGACGCGTACCACGGCGACACGCTCGGCTCGGTCAGCGTCGGCGGCGTCGATCTCTTCCACGAGATCTTCCGTCCGCTCCTCTTCGACGTGTTGCGCATTCCCACTCCGCATGCGTATCGCTGGCCGACGGGAGAGAAGCATTGTCTCGAGGCAGCGGCGCTCGCGGCCGAGGCGCTCATCGCCGGACGCCACGAGGAGATCGCTGCGCTCATCGTCGAGCCGCTCGTGCAGGGCGCGGCCGGGATGATCACGCACCCGGCGGGTTACTTGAAGCGCCTCGCGGAAATCTGCCGCGCGCACGACGTGCTGCTGATCTGCGACGAAGTCGCGACGGGGTTTGGCCGCACCGGGACGCTCTTCGCCTGCGAGCAGGAGCAGGTGGTGCCCGACCTGATGTGCCTCGCGAAGGGGATCACGGGAGGCTATCTGCCGCTCGCGGCTACGCTCGCCACCGAGGAGATCCACCAGAGCTTCCTCGGGCCGTTCGAGAGCAAGAAGACGTTCTTCCACGGCCACACGTACACAGGGAACCCGCTCGCCTGCGCCGCGGCTGTCGCGAACCTCAAGATCTTCGACGAGGAGCAGACGCTCGTTCATGCGAACGCGATGGCGGCGCGCCTCGCTGAGGGACTCGCGAGCGTGGCCCAGCTTCCCCACGTCGGCGAGATCCGCCAGCGAGGGCTGATGATCGGCATCGAGCTGGTGCGCGAGCGCGCGACGAAGGAGGAGTACGGCTACGACGAGCGGATGGGCCATCGCGTCTGTCTCGCGGCGCGCAAGCGAGAGGTGATGCTGCGGCCGCTCGGCAACGTCGTCGTGCTCATGCCGCCGCTCGCCATCCAGCCGCAGGAGGTCGATCTGCTCGTGGAGGCGGTGCGCGAGAGCATCGCCGAGGTCACAGGCAGGTCTGAGATTCGATAATGCTGGATTTGCGAATCACAAATTTTCGATAACGGCGGGAGACGAGGCGCGATGCGCGGATTGTTCGTGGTGGGCACCGACACAGGAGTCGGCAAGACCGAGGTGGCCTGCGCGCTCCTGTCGTTGTTGGCTGCGCGGGGCCTGCATCCGCGCGCGCTCAAGCCGATCGAGACCGGTTGCTCCCCCGACCATCCCGAGGATGCGCTCGCGCTGCGAGCTGCGTCTGGTTCGCCGAACGATGCGCTCACGCTCGATCGGGTCTGCCCGTTTCGTTATCAAATCCCCGCGGCGCCGCTCGTCGCTGCAGAGGCCGAAGGGCGCACGGTCGATCCACACGTGATCGATGCGTGCGTGCAGGCCGCGCAGGAGGCGCAGGAGCCGCTCATCGTCGAGGCGGCCGGCGGTCTGCTCGTTCCTCTCTGGCGCGAGGCCGGCCGTGTAGAGACGAATCTCGACCTCGCCGTTCGACTTGGCTTCCCCACGCTGCTCGTGGCGCGGGCCGGCCTCGGCACGATCAACCACTGCGCGCTCTCTCTTCAGGCTCTCGCCGCGCAAGGTGTAAAGGTCGTCGCCGTCGTCCTCAACCGCACCACCGCGCCTGACGATGTCTCCGTCGGATCGAACGCGCGCGTGATCGCTGAGATGACGGGCGTGCGCGTAGTCGGCCCGGGGCCGTACGCGGAAGATCAGGCTGGGCGCCGCTCAGCGCTCATGCGCCTCCTGACGCCTCCACTCGATTCGCTGGTCAGCTGAAGGGCGCGGCGAGACGCGCAGGGGCTGGCCGACTCCTGCTTGCCTTGAATGAAGTTGCCGCAGATCTCACACAACGCCCTGTCCGAGGGAGACGCCCGGATCGATGCTCCACTGCTTTTTGCGACAGTGGTGCCCATGGACGAGTTCAGGTCGCGATGATTTCGACCGCCCGGGGCCCCGCCGCTAACCCGCTGAGATGTCAAGGCCCCGGATTTCGATCGATATCCCACATCCCCTTGACCGATTCAGAGGCGCGCTCCACTCCATCAATGTGCCGCGCAACTGGAGGTTCACGATGCGTTTGTCTCCCGCGAAGGCCCTGCTGACTGCGTCGGCGCTCACTCTGATCGCCGCGTGCGCGAACGATCTTCCCCAATCTACGGTCGTCGACCGGGCGCCCCTGTCGGCGGCCGAGCTTCCGCGCGGTGTCTATCGGATGCGCAAGCCCAACGCGGCCACGCCCGACCTGACGAGCTGGTCGCATCCGGTGTCGTGCAGCGGCGGCAGCTGCTCGGTGCAGATGCACTATTACGGCGGGCACGTCATCTCGAACCCCAAGGTCTATGCGGTCTATTGGGGCAGCTCGGTCGATAGCAGCGTCACCAGCGGCAATCCGGCCTTCCTCAAGGCGATGACGAACTCGTCTCTCTTCGAGCAACTCGCCGAATACAACACCAATACAAACGGCGGGACCAACCAGTTCATCGGCCGCGGCACCTACGCCGGCTCGTTCACCATTACGCCGTCGAACACCGGCACGAGCATCGCGGATTCCGATATCTCCAGCGAACTCGACGCGCAGATCACGGCCGGCCACCTGCCGACGCCGGACGCCAATACCATCTACATGACCTACTTCCCGCCCGGCGTGTCGATCTCGCAGGGCAGCGGCACGTCCTGCACCGATTTCTGCGCTTATCACAGCACCTGGTCGCGCGGCGGCAAGAGCGTCTACTACGGAGTCTTCCCGGACTACGGCCCAAGCGGCGGCTGCAGCGCAAGCGGCGGCGGCTGTGGCAGCGGAACGCTCTTCCAGAATATGTGCTCGGCCTCGACGCACGAGCTGGCGGAAGCGGTCACCGATGCGGAGATCGGCATCGCCTCGGGCACCTCCCTCGGCGCGCCGATGGGCTGGTATGACTCGGAGAGCAATTCGCAGGGCGAGGTCGGCGATATGTGCGCCACCGACTCGACGATTACCGGCCTCGACGGCCAGACCTATACGGTGCAGGAGATCTATTCGCGCACGGATAACAATTGCGAGGTGACTCGCCACGCCGCGCAGGACTTCCAGATCTACCTGAATCCCAACACTGCGACAGTGGCGCCGGGCGCCTCGGCCGCTGTGCCGATCACCACGGTAACGACCGGGGGCAGTGCGCAGACGCTGACGCTGACGGCGACCAACCTGCCGACTGGCCTGACGGCGACGTTCGACTCCTCGTCGATCAGCTCGACGGGCTCGACGAATCTGCACATCGCGGCGAGCAACTCGATGGCGTCGGCGAAGGACCTCGTCGTGGTTGTGACGGCGACGGCGGGTTCGCTTGTGCACACCGCCTCCGTGCTGGTGAATGGCAGCGGCGGCGGTTCTGGCGGCGGCAGCGGCGGCGGCTCCGGCGGCGGCAGCGCAGGTGGCTCTGGCGGCGGCAGCGCAGGCGGCTCTGGTGGCGGCAGCGCAGGCGGCTCTGGTGGCGGCAGCGGCGGTGGCTCTGGTGGCGGCACCAGCGGAACTTGCAGCCACTCGGTCTGCACCGCTGGTGGCACGCTGACGAGCGGCTGCTATTCCTGTGCGACGTCGATCTGCGCGGCAGATCCCTACTGCTGCACGAGCGCCTGGGACACCATCTGCATCGGTGAAGTCCAGACGGTCTGCAACGACACGTGCGGCTCGGGTGGTGGCAGCGGCGGCGGCTCGGGCGGCGGCAGCGCCGGTGGCTCGGGCGGCGGCAGCGCCGGTGGCTCGGGCGGCGGCAGCGCCGGTGGCTCGGGTGGCGGCAGCGCGGGCGGCTCGGGTGGCGGGTCGGGCGGATCGTGCGCGATCGGCTCCAGCCTCGGCACCGTGAGCCCCGCAAACCAGACGGCCAGCTACGATGCGAACTACGACGCGTATCTGTATGATGGCGACATCGACTTGGCGACGAACTACCTCGAACTCCAGCTCTACAACACCGTCGGCGTGTTCTTGAACGGAGTGACGGCCGGGACGTACACGCTCTCCGGCGCTGAGGTCCAGTACTCGACCTGCGGCCTTTGCGTGCTGATCTACCCGGCTGGGGGCACCGGCACGGATGCGTACATGGCCACGGGCGGCTCGGTGACCATCACGTCGGTAACGCCAACGCTCGCTGGACACCTGAACAACGTCACCTTCACGCACGTCTCCATCGACAGCAATACCTACGTCTCCACGCCGGTGGGCGACAGCTGCGATTCGACGCTCGGGCTGCTCAACTTCTCCGCTGCCGACTAGGGAGGGTAGAGGGGTCGCGGTAGAGCGCGAAGCATGATGCGCTGAGAGCGCCTCGGCTCCTGCAAAGGGCCGAGGCGCTGTCGTTTCCAGGCTCTGAGCGTTGCGCGGTGCGGCTGCCGGCCGCGCCTGCCGGGGAGCCGATTTCGCTCGCGGAGCGTATCGAAGGCGATTAGATTCCGCCCGCTGAATGAATGGTCATTCAGTTTTTCCTGCACCTCAAAGCACTGGAGCCGCCGATGTCCGACGTGAAGTCGTATTTCGAGGAGAAGATCGCGAAGAAGCTGTCTGACAAGCCGGAGCTCTCGAAGGCGGTCAACGCGATCTACGAATTCAACATCGACGGCGACGGCGGCGGGATCTGGACGGTCGATCTCACCAAGGAGCCGGGCACGGTCGCGGCGGGCTCGGGCGGCGCGGCGAAGTGCACCGTGAGCGCGAAGTCGGCCGACTTTCTCAACATCGTCTCCGGCAAGATGAACGCGCAGATGGCGTTCATGAGCGGCAAGATCAAGATCAAGGGCGACATGGGTCTCGCGATGAAGCTCCAGAAGGTCATCGGCTGAGCACCTTGCCCGTTGCTGCCGCTCCCGCACCTCTCGCGGGAGTGCGCGTCCTCGACCTGACGCGGCTCCTTCCGGGGCCGCTCGCGACGCTCTTGCTGGCCGATCTCGGCGCGGACATCGTGAAGGTCGAGGAGCCTGGTGGTGGCGATTTCCTGCGCCACCTTCCTCCGCTCACCAGTGATGGAACGGGCGGGATGTTCGCTGCGCTCAATCGCGGCAAGCGCTCCATCGAGATCGATCTGAAGTCTGCCGAGGGCGCGCGGCTCCTGCGTGCGCTGTGCGCGAAGGCCGACGTTCTCGTGGAGGGATTTCGTCCGGGCGTTCTCGAGCGACTGGGTCTCTCGCCGCAGATGCTGCTCGAGGAGTTTCCGCGACTCATCGTCTGCTCGATCAGCGGCTTTGGGCAGACCGGCCCGTGGCGCGAACGGGCAGGGCACGACATCGGCTATCTCGCGCTTTCGGGTGCGCTCGCGCGCTGCGGAGCCGATGGGTTGCTTCCTCCGCAGCTTCCCGGTGTGCAGATCGCCGACGTGATGGGCGGCGCGCAGTCAGCGGCCATCGGCATTCTCGCGGCGCTGCTCGAGCGCGCGCAGACGGGCCGCGGGCGCCTTCTCGACATCTCGATGACCGAGGGAGCGATGGGCGCGCTGCTGCCGTATTTCGGCGCGCAGACCGGGCACGGGCCGCAAGCGCGTGGCGACGACATGCTCTCAGGCAGCCATCCGTTCTATCGCGTCTACGCGTGCTCCGATGGCCGCGCGATGGCTCTGGGCGCGCTCGAGCCGAAGTTCTGGCAGCGCTTCTGCGATGCACTCGCGCATCCGGAGTGGGTCGCTCGCCAGTTCGATCGCACGCTCTCGGCGGAGCTCGACGCGCTCTTTCTCTCTCGTACGCGCGACGATTGGTGCGCCGTTCTCGGCCCGCTCGACTGCTGCGCCGAGCCCGTGCTCGAGGCACACGAGCTCTCGGCGCATCCGCAGCATGCCGCGCGCGACCTCTTCGTCGATGTGGGTCCGCTCAAGATGCTGCGCACGCAGCCCGCGCTGGTTCAGGCCGCGCACCTGCCGAGACGTTCCGCTCCGCAGCCAGGCGCGCAGCGAGAGGAGATCCTGCGCGACTACGGAGTCACCGAGAGCGATTGCGGTTGACGCGGAGCGTGCGGGAGTCTATACGACCGCTCCATCCGATGACGCGGGGTGGAGCAGTCCGGTAGCTCGTCGGGCTCATAACCCGAAGGTCACAGGTTCAAATCCTGTCCCCGCAACCACTTGGGACCTGAGACTAGGTCCCAACTCAAAACGGCCCGAGGCGCGAAAGCGCCCCGGGCCGAGTTCTTTTCGGAGTGTGATCTTCCCCACGTGCTTCTCCAGCAGGGCGCGAGCCTTGGTGCGATCGCGGTCGAGCGTGCCCGCGAGATCTTGGAGGTAGCCGTCGATCATGGCGGCGCTCGGTAGCGAGTCTTCCGGGCGAGAGGCGGCTCGCAGGTCGTCGGCTTCCTTCGTCAGCAGGGCGAGGCGGCTCCGCTCCTTGGATAGCGCCTGGCGGACCTCGTCCATCGATCCGACGTCAGATGCAAACAGCTCGATCAGGCGACCGACGGTCCGCTCACTCTTCGCGATCTCGCGCTCGACCTCGACAAGCCGATTCGCCGAGCGGTTCTCCGCTCGTTGCAAGTCGACCTCCGCCATGAACTTCTTCCTGAACGTTGCGATGGCGTCCGGGTGCAGCACCTTCTCTGCGATCCCCTCCACGACAACGCTCTCGATCTTGCGCCGAGAAATTGAAGAGGTGTTCGTGCAGAACGAAGCCCCCTTCCTGCTCGCGTTCACGCATGAGTAGTTGCTGTACTCGGCGCGAGTTCCATCTGCCCGGCGCTTACCGCCGCCACCGGTGATGGACATCGAGCCTCGGCACTCGGCGCAGACGAGCAGACCGCTGAGGAGATATCTCGTCGGCGTTCCCGCAAGGTTTCCAGAGGCCGGCTTCGACCCGAAGTGAGGGAACTTCTTCTTGGCGGCCTCTCTGCGCGCGACCGTCTTTGCCCAAGTCTCGGCGTCGATCAGCGCGAGTTCAGGCATGTCGCTCGTCTGCCACTCTCCTTCTTCGCGCTTCACGTACCGTCGCTTTCCGTCCGTCGGATCTTTGAACCACCGCTTCTTGTTCCAGATCCAAACGCCCCGGTACTTCTCGCTGTCGAGGATAGAAACGATCGACGAGTGGGCCCACCCCTTCCGGTTCTTCGCTTTCATCGTGGTCGCCCCGGGCCACGTGGTGCCTTGAGCGTTTAGGGTCCGCGTGATCTCGTTCACCGACACCTGCTGGTTTGCGTAGAGGTCGAAGATGCGGCGCACAATGGCGGCCTCTTCTTCGTGGATGCCGACTTTGTATCCGTCGACCCTCCGCTCATCCCGTGGCCCCTTCGGCGCGCCGTCCACGTACACTGGAGTTGTGCGATAGCCGAATAGATGCCCGCCAGGATGAAAGTGACGGAGGAACTGACCCTCGAGTCCCCGGTGCGTCTTCTTGGCAAGGTCATCGAGATACATTTCGTTCACTAAGCCTCGAAATCCCGCTTCAAACTTGGCACTTTCCCGGTCCGAATCAAAACCGTCGGAAGCACCGATTAGTCGGACACCTCGCAGTTTCAATTCCTTGAGGATGGAGATTGTCCGATCCGCTTCGCGGGTTAAACGGCTCAGATCGTCGACAACCAAGACATCAAACGGCCGCGGCTTGCGGCGCACACCCTCAAGAAGCCGCAGCAGGCCTTCTCGACCGGCAATTGTTGCTCCGCTCTTTGCGGCGTCTCTGACAACCCAATCCTCGACGACGTACCAACCAGGCTGCTTTTCGACGTAGACCCTGCAGATGCGCTCTTGATCTTCGTTTGAGCGATCGGACTGCAAATCAGATGAATAACGTAGGGCGATAGCGACTCTCAGGGTGGAAGCGATCACCAAGAACCGCGGCGGAACGATCGCGGCGAGCGCGATCGCTGGAGCCGTCAGGCAGGCGTCCGCGGCGCGGGGATCCGCGACACGAACGTGAGCTGAGGCGAGCAGCGTGGCGGGGCGTTACTCGAC